>NZ_JBIAEA010000008.1:0-324018 GCF_042868165.1 Streptomyces sp. NPDC007872 | reverse complement strand
GAACAGAACAAGGCACGGGGACGGCTACCGGAGAGTGGCGGACCGGGCCGGACGGCAACACGACTCAGCCCCACACCCGGAACAGGCACAGGACCAGGAGACGACGACAACAGGTAGCCGGGCGGAGCGATGTTGGCGGCTGAGCAAGGGGGCCGAAGTGGCCTTCCCTGGCGCAGTGGGCGAGCCCCGTGGCAAGGAGAGCCGGGCGGATGTGGGCACAGGAGCTGACAACAACTGGTCCTGAAGCCCGGTGGCAACCCGCGCCTGCGGTGGAGCGGGTCGCCACCGGGGTGGGGTGGTCAGTTCCGTGCTTCGTTCAGCACCAGGGTGTGGGCGTGCAGTTCCGCGAGGTAGCGCACCACCGACAGCCACACGCCGGGAAGTCCGGTCCTGGTCTGCTGCTGGAGCACGGCGGCGGCCTGCTCGGCCAGGGCGGATGCTCTGGCGTAGTCGGCCGGGCTGTCGTGGCGCTGGTGGTAGGCGAGGTGACGGGCTGCGCCGATGATGTCGCGGTGGGCGTGGGGAGCCATCTCTTCCAGGGGGATGCCGTCGCCGAAGATGCCGCTTCGGGGGTCGTTTTCGAGCATCAGGTTGCGGGGGTTGCGACAGGCCACCAGTTCGATCGCGTACCGGGCGACCTGGAGCCACATGGTCTGGCGACCGGTGCCGGCCGCGGTGTGCCACAGGGATGCAATCCGTCGTGTCATCTCCTCTGCCGCCATCAGGTGGTGGGGGTGGCCGGTGGCCCGGTAGTCGTTCAGGAGGTACGCGGCTCGGCCCACCGGGGCGCGGTCGTGTACCTCGGGGGCGGTCTCTTCAAGACGGGGGCTGAAATCGAATGCGTTCACAGGCTGGTTCCTTTCGAGGGACGGTTGAGGTGTGGTGTGGTACGCCGGACATCAGGTACTTCCGTCACCGGGGCGCTGAGTGGGCGATGGCAACCAGCGGGGAGTCTGTGGGGCGGCTGCGGCGCGTTGGTGCCCAGCGGAATCGGCTGGGAATGCGGCGTCCCGCTGGCCGGGTGCAGGACGAGACTGCGATGTAGCGGAGTTAGCGGAGCAAATAGACGGGATGGGCCCGGGGGGTTCCGGCACGGGGGTTCGGCGTCCGCTACGCGCCTGCGCCGGGACTGCGCGGGACGGGGTGAAGGCGGCAGGGCGCGGCGCGGCGGCCGGAAGTGGCTGCGGCCAGCGGCGAGGGCGGTACGGCCCGGGGGTGGTGGTCCCTGCGGGAGCAGTGGGAGGGAACCAGGGGGCGCGGGACGGCTCAGGCCCCGCAAGGAGCGGAGCCGGGGGCCGGGGGTGGAAGGGAAGTCAGAACGGGGCTTCGGTGCCGTCGCATGCCGTCTGCGTCCGCCGCGCGGTGCGGGTCGGCCTCTCATCGGCGGTGGTGTGCTGGCCGCCGTCCTGGATCCCGTCCCACTCGGCACGGCTGTAAGCGACGCAGTCCACGATGACACCGCCGGCGAGCTCGTCCAGCGTGCGGCGCTGGTACTCCTCCACCGACATGACCGGGGCCGGGGCCGGGGTGATGTCGTCGCAGTCGGCGGAGCCGACGGCGGTGGCGCGGGCCCCGAAGCAGTCGTCGTGCCCGTCCTCGTCGGCCGTGTTCCTCACCTCGACGACGGTGGTGAGCTGCTGGAGAGTCGGCTGCGTCTCGGGCACGACCTGGAAAACCGGCTCGTCCTCCACCTCCGGGTGGAACACGAACAAGCCGCGTGTGTGCTTCTCCCAGTACGTGTCGAACCGGCCAGGCGCCAAGTCCTCGAATGCAGCCGACCCGATCACCTCCGACCACAGCTCCCAGCACACCGTGTAGGTGTCACTGCCGGGGCGGACGGCAGTGATCCAGCCGCCGTGGTTCATCCGCGTCCGCATGATGACTTCCTTCGAGGCCTTCGCGTGGATCTCCTCCTGCACCTCGGCCATGTGCTGGTCGAACGTCTCGAAGTGCGCGTAGTCGTCGCGGGCGATGTCGTCTCTCCAGCTGCATCCGCGGCAGAAGGCGGTCCACAGCGGTCGGTCGTCCGATCCGGCGGGTTTCATCTCCAGATGGTGCTTCTCCCGCATGCGTTCCATCAGCGGGTCATCGGTGTAGTGCGGGCGCTCGCCCATCGTCGTTCTCCTTTTCGTCGTGGTGCGCGGGATGCAGGGGTTGGTACGGCTGGTGGACCGTGCCTGGGGCCGGGGCAAGGCCGGCAACCTGCGGGGACGGTGGGGGCGCGCCTGGCCGGGAGGGGGTGCGGGCGCCTCTCCCCCGGGTGTGTCGGTGGCGGGGTCCGGCTCTGGCGGGTAGGGACTGTGCGCGAGGCAGGGCGCAGGAGCGGCCCTGTCCTGGCGAGCGGGGGCTGGGGTTCAGGTGAGGTCGGTGCGGGTGCGGGCGATCTTGTTCATGGCGTGGCGGGCGGCGGAGCCGGGGTGGGGAATGTCACGAAGGCCATGGGCGGCGGCTTTCGCGCCGGAGGTGAACAGCGGTACCGGGGAGACGTAGTCGCGGATGGCCTGCGCGGCGTCCGAGCTGATCTCGCCGAAGCTCTGGGCCAGGCGGAGGCTGAGGGACTCTTCCATGTCGTGGCATCCGGCCCAGCCGCCGCAGACGCGGGCGCCGTCGGCGTCGCGGTCGTAAACGTGGCACTGGAACAACCCCGGGGGCTGGGACCAGGTGGGGCCGTCGTAGAGGGGGAGCTTGGCGTAGTCCTCTTCCGACCAGACACCGGAGGGGGTTTCGGTCTTGTAGGGGCAGAAGGTGCAGGGGCGTGGCGCGGGCGGGAGCGTCGTCACGAAAGGTGGCTTCCTGGTGCTGAAAGGGGCATTCTGCTGGCCGGGCCGGGTGGGTGGCCGGAGGCCCGGGGCGGCAATGGAGTGGCTGCAGCATGGTCGCGGTGGTGGCAAGCGCCGCAACCGTTGGTCGTGCCGGCTACGGAACAAGCCCGCGCCCCCCTACAACCAGCCGCCGCGGGCAGGGCCGGGCCCGCAGCCCTGTTGCGCCGCCTTCCGCAGCCGACCCGTCCGAGCCGCCGGCCGCCGGCCGCCGCAGATCGGTGGCAGACGGCCCGGGCGGGCGGCAGAGGGGACAGCCCGGGCCGGGACTGGGCCTGGCGTGGGGCCGTGTGGGCAGGGCGCGGTTGCCGAGGTCAGGGTTCGGCGATGAGCAGGGAGAGTTGGCCGTCGCTGGCGCATGCATCGCGGGCGTGTTCCTTCACGGCCATGGTGTGCTCCATGGCCTGCTGGTCTTCGAGGAAGCAGACGTACCAGCCGCAGCGTGTGCATGTGGACCAGATGAAGGTGCGGGCGTCGGTCGGGCGGGAGGGTGGGCGGGGGCCGAGCCAGGTCCGTATGTGGCTGGTGTCCACCGGGGCCGTCAGGCGTCGGCCTTCAGCGCAGTACTGCTGGACTTCTTCGGCGACGGTGGGAGTGTTGGCGGCGGCGGTGCAGGCGGGGCAGGTGTGGCGGTGTTCGGCGAACCGGTTGGGGAAGAAAGGGCGGCTGCTGGATGGCATCTGGCGGTCCTGGTCTTTCAGGCTTTGGTCGGGTGGTTTGGACCGGTGGGGCCTGAGCCGGGGTATACGGCCCTGGCCCCTCGTGGTCGGTGGTAGGTGCTTCAGGCGCGGGGCCAGCGGCGGTAGCGCTTGGGGGTGCGGGTCAGGTAGCGGGGGTAGGGGCTGGTCGGGGTGCGGTCGACGTCGGGTCGGCGGCGGGTGAGGTAGGGCGCGGTGTGGGGGGAGGCGAGAGGGAAGGGCAGGGGTGCGGAGCCCCGGCCGTAGGCGCCGGCGACCGGCTTGGCGGGGTCGGAGGAGTAGACGGTGGCCTTCGTCCACTGGTCGCGGCGGCGGAGCCTGGTCAGTCGGCGGCGGGTGATGCGGGCACGGGCGGCACGAATGGTGGACACGGGTCGGGCTCCCTTGCTGAAGTGGGTGGTGAACCGGGTGGGATGAGTGCAGCGTGTAGGAGTTGGGGGTTAGCGTCGCAACATCGCCGGCGGCGCCAGACCTGCGACACGGCATGACGCACACGGCCGCCGCCAGGCCGGGACGGGTAGCCGGGGCGCGTTCGAGCCGAGGCGGGCGGACTCCGGGAATGGGGCAGCACGGCGCGGCCTGGCCGGAGCGTTGGCGCGACAACGCGGGGGCCCCGGGCCGCTGAATGCGGTCCGGGGCCCGGGTGGATATCAGGAGGCGGCGGTGCGGGCGGGGTGGAAGAAGACGTCACCGGCTCCGGAGTGGAGGGTGACGATTCCGTTGGGCAGTTCCAGATGGACGCTGATGGTGCGGCTGTGGGTGGCCTGCCAGGCGAGCGAGCGTAGCCACTGGCCTGTGACCGGTTCCTGGGCCGATCCCTCGCCGGTGAAGTTGCAGCAGGTGTAGTGGTTGGCGCTGATCAGGTCGGTCTCTCCGGGGTGGAGACGGTGGACCAGGGCGAAGCTGCTGCCCGCAGTATGCCGGGTCTGCCACCAGCGACTGACGGTGTGGTCGGCCAGGTTCAGGCCGCGGGGCTGGCCGGGGATGATCCACCGGCCTTCGTAACGCATCCACTCGTTGCCCTGGGGGCAGCAGATGCAGTCTCCATCGCGGAACGCCGGCGGGGCGGTGTGCGCCCGCCCGTTGCGTGCGAGAGTGAAGAAGTCGGCAGCTGCGGCACGTGGGCCATCGTAAGGGGCTGGAGCGGGCACGGCCGGGGCGGGGCGCGGGGTGGTGGTTGTTGGGCAAGTGGGCGCGAGCATGGCAACTCCAGTCCAGGGGCGGCGGGAAGACCGCGAGAGCACGCGGGCCCGGATCCCGATACGGCTGGGGTGAGGCAGGCTTGACCACATCGGCCGATAGGCTAGGAGGGAGCCGTGTTCGCGGTGCTCTCGGTGCCCGCACACTGAGGTGTCTGGTGGCAAGCCCCGCAAGCCCCAACCAGGGCGGCCGCACGGCGCGGGGCTGGTAGGCCTGGGGCGTCGAATCAGGTAGCCCTGCGGCAAGGGACAGCCCCGACAGCGCGAGTGCGGTGCCGGGGCCAGGTGGAGTCAGGCGGACGGAGCCGGAGGAGTGGGGGTAGTCGCCATTCCCCCGGCCGTGACCCGACTCTGCCGCCCCAAGCCCCGCAACACTCACCTGCCCGGGGCTGGGGGCCGCTGGACCGCGGGCAGGACGTGCGCGGGGTGTGGCCGGGCGGCCGGGCGCGGCAGGAAGCGAGGCGGTCCCAGCCCCGCTGCACGGGCCGGAATCGGGGCGGTGGCAGAGGCCGGGCTGGGCGTGGGTTACACGCTGGTGATGTGACTGCTTGCGCGAAGGAAGCGTCGGAAGCGCTTGCGGCACCTCCAACATTGCCGCCGACGAGGTCAGCCTCCGCAACTTCTCACTCCCGCGCCCGCTACGGGCGACGTCCAAGTTGAGGCGGCGGGTTTTCGGAACGGTCCGTCCCTGGCCATAAGCATCTGTATGTAGTGCTGGTGGGGTGGTCGGAGGCGGAAGCCCCGGCTCGCTCGCAGCGGGCCGGGGCGCATTTGCCGGTTGGGGCGGGCAGGATGCCTTCAGGGATTGGTGGTCAGATCTCCTGATCGGCATCGGTCCAGAACACCCCGTGGGGGGTGTAGTGCCACCACGCCCCGGCAGCCGTGAGGGCGTCGATCTCGTTGTAGAGGGAGCCTGCGGTCCGGCGCTGGTAGCCAGTCGCTGTGATGGCTCCTTGTACGGCGTCCGCCTGGTCGATGCCGACGGCCCGGCAGCCGTTGTGAATGAGATCGTGCACGGTGCCGCGCCAGGAGGTCCATGCAGCGGTTAGAGCGGGGTGGACGGGTGCGGATCCGACTGTCTGGTCAACTGCGTGCTTCACAGCTTCCTCGGCGTTGAGCCTTCGTATGGTGGCCGGTTCGACATTGGTCGTCAGCGGGTCGTGAGGCGATTCAGGGTTGGGGTGAGACGACATGAGTACTTCCTTCGGCTGCTGGCCCGTCAGGTGCGGGCGGGTGAACTAACGGTCATCAGCGCCGGAGTTAGGTGGGCAACCGTAGTGGGGCTTCGGGTGTGCCCGGCGGTGTGGACACTGCCCTGGGGCCGAGCCAGCCGCGCGACTCCTGTCGTGTGCCGGCGTCTCTGCGGCGCGGTCCCCGGCGAGCGGGGCCGGGGTGCCGAAGCCCCGGGGTTGGTCAGCCGATCGTGAGGTGAGCCCGGATCCTGTCCAAGCCGGTGACGTTGCGGAGACGGCGCGCACGGTGTGCTTGGAGTGCTTGAGCTCGGCGGTGGGCGGTGTAGGGGTGGCGGAAGTTTCGGGCCAGGAAGCTGCCCTGCTCGTGGAGTCGGGCGGCCGTCTGCACGGTGATGTAGGCCTCGGCGGTCTCTTCGAAGATCAGCTGCGCGATTCGCAAAGGGCAGCCGTTCAGAAGCGGTTCGGCGCTAGGGCCTTCTTGCTCGAATGCCGCGATAGCGGTGTCCACGAAGGTGAGGTGGGCAGGATTCTGGCACTGGGCTGCGATGTCCCGCAGTCCCTCCATGACATGTGGGAATTCAAGGACGTAGCCGCTGGGTGTCACCTTCATGAAGTCCTCCAGGAGTCAGGGCTGCGGTATCTCGGCGGGGCGCCGGGATAGGCCCCGGGATGGGAATGGCCGTCGTCCCCCGGGGCAGCCGACTCGATCTTGGCTAAGGGCTGTCCCGCAATGACCTGGAGGCCCGAGTCGAGGCTCGAAAAGATGTGATGCCGTGCACGCAGCGTGTGTACGGTGCCGGAGTGATCGACTTTGATGGCGCTCGGTTGGGCGCGGAGGCCGCGCAGCGGTTGGCGGAGGCGGACTGCTGTGAGATAGCTCCAGGGCTCACGGAGGAAGAGTTCAGCCGGATAGAGGCGACCTATGAGTTCGAGTTCTCCCCGGAGCATCGTGCATTCCTGGCGGCAGGGCTGCCGGTCGCTTCACCTCCCGAGGAAGGCGCGGCATGGGAGCAGCCCTGGCCCGACTGGCGTCACGCTGATGAAGACGACCTGCGCCATCGGCTGGAGTGGCCGGTACAAGAAGTGCTGGGCGACGTCGCTCATGGCAGCTGGCATCCGGCCCTGGGAGCGCGTCCCACCTCCAAGGAAGAGGCCTTGGAAGTGGCCCGAGCGGTACTTGTACGAGCCCCACGGCTCGTTCCCGTCTATGCGCACCGCTTCATACCCGCAGGTCGCGACACTCCGGGACATCCGGTCCTGTCGGTGTGGGGGGCCGACATCATCTGCTACGGCCAGGATCTGGCCGACTACATCGACCGCGAGTTCGGCGAGATCGATGAGGGCGCGCCCTGGAATCCGCAGGCATCCGTCCCGCTCTGGAAGGACTTCCTCGGCTGAGATTGCCCCGGCTGATGCCGATGTAAATGATCTCTGTCGTGCCTGGTGTGATCACGGCCTCGGAGCCGTCTTGGATAGTCCCGTTCACCGGTGTGGCTCCGCGCCAGTTCAACCGGGTGGTGCGTGCGCTGCGGCGCGAAGGCGCCGACATCGCTCGGCGCGGCCGGCCGTGGGGGATTCCGCTGGAAGACCGGTTGCTCCTGGTGGCCGCGTACTGGCGCACCAACCTGACGCTGCGCCAGCTCGCACCGCTCTTCGGCGTCTCGAAGTCCGCGGCCGGCCGCATCGTCGGTCACCTCGGCCCCCGGCTCGCGCTCAAGCCCCGCAAACGGTTCCGCAAGGACACCGTGCTCATCGTGGACGGAACTCTGGTCCCCACCCGCGATCACACGGTGGCCGAGCGGTCCAAGAACTACCGGTACTCCACCAATCACCAGATCGTCATCGACGCCGATACCCGGCGCGTCGTCGTGGTCGGCCGGCCGTTGCCCGGCAACCGCAACGACTGCAAGGCGTGGGCACTGTCCGGAGCCGAGGAGGCCGTCGGCCGCACCACCGTCATCGCCGACGGCGGCTACCGAGGCACCGGCCTGGTAATCCCGCACCGTCGCGAGCGTGGGCAGAGCGAACTGCCGGCTTGGAAGGAAGAACACAACACTTCTCACCGTCAGGTCCGCGCCCGTGTCGAGCACGCCTTCGCCCGCATGAAGACCTGGAAGATCCTCCGCGACTGCCGGTTGAAGGGCGACGGCGTCCATCACGCGATGAGGGGCATCGCCCGTCTGCACAACCTCGCACTCGGCCGATAGGCGAGCCGAGCGGACAGCAGTCGATCACGGCCCTACTGACTCGAAGACCTTTACGGGACAGCCCTTAGCGGAGAAGTAAGGGACGCAATGGGCGACGGAAAGCCGGACCGGACGAGCAGTCGTGTCCCCGGGAGGGCCTCGGGCCTCGTGCAATGCGGCCCGAGGGCAAGTCGGTGGGGAAGGCGCGAGGGCCAGATTGCAGCCAGAGATCAGGCTGTGAGAGCGCTGGCCCGCGCAGCCAGTTCGGCGGCCAGGGTCTGTCGGATGACGGCGTCCGCCAATCCTGGCGGCATCGCGTTGCCGACCTGTTCGTACTGTCTGGTCCGCGATCCCTGGAAGGGGTGGTTGGGAGGAAAGGTCTGGAGAGTGGCTGCGTCAGCTACCGAGACCCGGATCATGTCCTTGCGACCGCCACGGCAGGCGGGGAGCGATTCAGCCGGAACGGTTCGGGTGTCTGCAATCCATCGACCAGCGTCGCGTTCGCCGTACAGGGTGGCCCGGCTGCCGGAGCCACCGACGCAGGAGGGGTCTGGACCGCCCGCCGCGGTGCCTACCGCAACAGTGAGAGCCGGGCGGTGCGTCATTCCCCAGCCAATCGCCTGTGCCATTGACACCCAGGGTAGGAGGTCGGGGTGACCGTCGTCCCGCGCGGTGTTACGGCTGTAGCGGCGGTGGGTGGGTTCGGGGAGTGCTACTGGGCCCTGCCAGCGGGCTACCAGGATGGCGCGGGATCGCGTCTGGGGGACTCCGTACGCCTCGGCGTTCAGGCGCCCGGTTTCCACCGTATAGCCCTCTCGTCGCAGGATCTGCGCCATCGCATCCCAGACAGGTAGCACTGTGGGGACCTGCTCCAGCATTACGGTTCGGTATGGGCGTCCGCTGTCCAGGGCCTCAAGAATCCAGCGCAACGGCTCGAGCACCAAGCCTGTTCGCTCGTCGTCGAGGGCGGTAAGGCCGGACCGGAATTCCTGCCTCGCAGCGAGCAGGTATGCGAAGTGCAGCACGGTGTCCAGTGCTCGGCGCCCGGCCCCCTTGCCGCCGATGGAGTACGGCTGGCATGGCGGGGATCCGATCAGATCTGTGGCGTCCGGGAAGTCGGCGGGGCTGTAGGCGCGGACGTCGCCCTCAACGGTTCCCAGACCAGCGGCTCGGCGGGTCTCGCAAGCGGAATGGTCGATCTCGATGCCAGTTACGGCGAGACCGAGCTGCTGCGCGGAGATGTCCCATCCGCCAGGCCCTCCGAACAGGTCAACTATATGGACTGGTGGCGTACTGTTCATGGCCGCTTCCTCGACTGGTGGCCCTTTCTCACTGGAAGCGGAACCTCCGTGGTGAGCTGACTGAGCTAGGTAGCCAGGTGTGAGGTTTAGCGACGCAAGACACAAGCTCGTTGCATCAGACTTGACTTGGCGTCAGTCGGTAGGCCCGGACTGACGTCCCGGCGGCGCGTGGAGTGCGGATGGGTGGCTCCGCGACCTGCACGCCCAGACCGGAGACCGGCAGCAGAGGAGTAGCGCACAGAGTCGGACGAACTCGGCGAGAGGCGGGGTGCACCGGTCCCGGTCAGACCAGAGCTGTGTGCTGATGTGTGGAGAGCGGCCCCGGTACCGCACGGAGTCCCGGGCCGACTGGGTTCACCGTGCACAGATGCTGGCTGGCTTGGTGGTCGTCGCTGGTTAGCGGCTTCCCGGTTTGATATCGAGCGTAGTGTCGCCCATCCACAGGCGGCAGCCCAGTTCGTTGAGCTGCTGGACTTCTTGTTGGGCACCGGTCCGGGCACGCTCGAAGGCTCGCCAGAAGTTGGGGCCGTGCGCCGGACCGGTCACTCTCATGGCGTGGATGAACTCGTGGACGAGTACATGTCGGACCAGTTGCGGTGGGAACTGGAAGGTCTGCCATGCCAGCCGAACCGTGTTTGTGGCGGCGTCGTGCGCTCCCCACCGGGTGCGGCCGATGTTCGCCACGCGGACGGCCGGCATGGGTCGACCTGTTCTCAGCCTTCGCCACCAGTACTCGGCCTCATTGGGCTGGTTGATCCATGCGTCCGCCTCACGGATGTACCAGTCGATCAGAGGTTTCCCACCGCGGGCGCGGGCGTCTCGGGAGAGGAGCAGCCAGGAACGGCCCTGGCGGGCGACGGGGACTTGGGCATTGTCCATGATGCGCAGGCGCGCGGAGCGGCCGAGCCAGAGGAAGCCTTCGCCGCCGACCAGCTCCTTGACGGGGTGGTCCGGTACGTACTGGCGGGACTTCATCAGCATCGTTGCTATTCGTTCGCGGTTCTTAGTTAGCAAGACCACGACCCGTTCCGCGGGGATGCCGGCGGGCACGTGCACGGTGATTCCCGGGTCGCCGGGCTTTATCGTCATGCCGAGGGTCTTTCTCCGTACGCTGACCCTCACCTCATGGACGTACCCGGTGAGCGTGGGTTCGTTGGTAATGGCTTTGTGAACGAGGGCTTTGGTGTCGTGCATGTCCTACCTCTCTGTTCTGGGGGCGGGCAGTCGGATGCTGCAGCCGTGGGCTCCATCCGGGGGTGCCTGGCCGTGGGTACGCTGCGGAGCGCGGGGGCTAGGGCCGCAACCCGGTACGGATCGGGCCACGCCGGCGGCGAGTGGTGGCTTTAGAAGTGGATGCCGGATCTCGGTGGTGGAGACGGGCTAACGGCGACGGGTCTGCCCGCGCAAATGGCGTGGGCAGACCCGGCGGGTCTGGCGGATTCTTGTGCGCTGGTGAGCGGGCTCCACACGGATGTGGTGACTGGTGTTGTTGAACGGACAGCATGGCCTCAGTGACGAACTGGGCTCCTGAGCGGTGTCACAGGGAGGCCGCTTGGCCCCTCAAAGGCCGTTGTAGAGGTAGCCGATGTAGCGGTCCACGTGCGGCCTGCCCTGGCCTCGGCGCGGTTGCTTGTGGGGTTGGGCCTATCTACTGGACCGTTGTGGTCTGCCTTTTTGATCATGACACGGGGCGGCCCGGCCCCACGCGTTGGTGGGGCCGGGCCGCCGGTGGAGGTGCTTGGTCAGCGGGTGGGCTGGGAGGCAGGCATCTGGGACCAGATCCGGTCAGGCAAGGGGTGGTGCAGCTGCCACGTGATCGCCATGGGCTTGGTTCCGGTGTGGTTCTTGTAGGTTCCGGGGCCAAGGAGCACCCACGGCATCGCCTTGCCGGTCGCCGTGTCTTTGCTCTCTCGCATGAAAAGCAGGACGTGGCTGCGCTGCTCGGTGTGCTTCTGGTAGCGCTGACCGGTCGGGGAGTCGGGCGCAGTGGCGTTCTGCGACTCCCAGTGGAATTCGGTTCGGCTGATCGCGTAGTCCTTGTAGCGGACAGTCGGGGAGAAGTCCCGTTCGCTCTTGTTGAGCGTGATCAGCAGAGCGTCTGTCCGGTTCGCCTCGTCCCAGAGCACTCCCTGGGCGAAATAGCCAGGCATCTGGCCGCCGAGGCGGGCCACGCCTAGTGCGGCCAGGATTTCGGACCGGTTGTAGGCGTGGTGAATGTTCAGGGGGATGTGTACATGAGCTCCTCCGAGCGGCTGGCCGTCGTGCAGGCGGTCACTGGTCAGCAGGTAGGCGAGGATCTGATTCAGCTCGCCGCGCACCGCGTGCTGGGCGCGCAGTGAGGCGAGCCCGGCCGCGTACGTCGTGAAGCCGCCCTTGTCCCACAGGTTGAAGAAGAGCATCCGTGCCAGGGTCTGGTCCCACTCGTCCAGGGAATCGTACGAGGGGGCATCGTCGGCCGTGAAGCGCTGGTAGGTGGAGGCACGTTCGGCGTCGTCGACGTGCAGGAAGCTGTGCATGCGCTTGAGCAGAGCCGCTTCGCCGGGAAGAGCGGTGGCGGGAGCGGGCACGAGCTCGGCGCGGCGCAGGATCGCGGTCCAGGTGGTTGCGCCCCGGTACACGTCGGTGATGTCGCGGCCGGTGGCGTTCAAGAAGTCTGTGAGCTGAAGACTGCCGACCTTCTTGGCTTCCTGGACCAGCGTGTTGATCGTCGCCCGCTGCGGTATCGCGGGGGTGCTAGGGCTCGTGGAGGAGGTGTCGTCGGTCATCGGGTTCTTCCCTTTTCGCCGGGGTGCAGAGTGCGCCAAGGTGAATACGCAAAGACCGGCTGGCGCTGTTCGCGGTCGGTGCTGAGTGGGACTCTGACCGGCTCAATGCCAAGGCTTACAAGCCCTTGCGTTGGGCAGGATGGCCGGCGGCGGTGGTACCCATGTGCGTGGCTCGGTGCGTGCAGGTCGGTGCCTGCTGCTGGCCCTGCGTCGGTGGGGTCGGTGGAAGTCGTGGGGCTCGCTGCTCGTGGCCCTGGCTACGCACCGCGGCGCCCCCGCGTTCGAGGTACGCGGGGGCTTCAGGCAGGCCTGCAGTGGGCTTGGCCACTACTGCAGACCTGTGTCGCGCGAGGTGACTACTTCACTGCCGGGGCGAGGTAGCCGTGTGCCGCTGTGCGTGGGCAATCCTGCGCTGGCGCTTCACAAGGTTCTCCCGCCGCACCCTGCGGTAGTCGGCGCGGTAGGGGTGCTCTTTGACGGCTGAGGCCGCGTGTGATGTCCGGCGGAAGATGGCTTGGATGTCGCTGGAGAGCGCGGCCCCGATCCGGAGGCTAACGTCCACGAGGTCCTCGTGGTCCGGCTCATCGGCGAGAGTGCCGCCGGACTCGTAGTGCGAGATCAGGCGGGCGGCGTAGCGGGCGTGGTCTGGCTCGTCGGCGACGGCGGCTTTGAGATCAGCAATTTGGGTTTCCCGTTCGGTCTTGGTGTACAGCGACCTGGAGACGTCGGGCTTCCGGCTGGGCGCGGCGGGCTCGGCCTGGCACAGTTTGGTGGCGGCTGTGGAGCGGACCGGGTTGCGCTGCAGCCAGAGGGCTGCCGTCGGACGGCTTCGGTGGTTGAGCCGCAGGATCCTTCCCGCCGTGGTGAGAGCGGAGTAGAGGCCGCTGCTGCCCTGGGCCGTGTAGCCGATGACCTCGTCGTCCTTGTGGACGGGGCGTACGTCATGCATGCCTGCGGCGATGGCTGTGGCTTTGATCTGAGCCCCGCTGAGCTTCTGCGGCGGTCGCGAGACTGCGGACTGGCTTCGCGGCTGTTCCACTTTCTGCGGCGGAACTTCGCGCACTGATTCTTCGGGAGTGTGGTTCTGCGGGGGCGCGGGGCGCTCGTAGTCCACCGATCCATAGAAGTTGACGTGAAAGTAGTCGACCTGCGAGTCACTGCCGTCGTAGTTGTAGGCCTGGTGAATGACTTCGAGGTCGGTGAGTACCGCCGCAAAGGCGACCGATGGGACCCATCGCATGTCTCCCCACCGGTCTCGCTCCTGAACGAAGCCCCACTCAAGGGGGATGTCCTTGACGCGCATCCGGATCGCGCCGCCGCCAGCAAAGTATTCGCTGGTGACGGAGACTTTAATCTCCTTCGGCATGTCGCCGAGAGGGTCGACGGTGGCGAGCGCGCCAGGTGTCGAACTCTTCGTTCCGACCTTGCGGGCTATCTTGATGTCGGCACGCATGAGCTTGGCAATATCAGGAAGCCGCATGTTCTTGACCTGCTCATACTTGTCACCGTAGACGACTTCCGGAAGCCGGTAGCCGCCTGACCTGGCGGTGCGAGTGTCGGTGACGTCCTCTCCGTTGTCTCGCGCCTTCTCAATGACTCGATTGAGCATGCGCTTTGCAGCGTCGCGCTCTTCGGCTGCGGTGCGCGGGTGGTTGATCAGATTCTGGAGGAGTTCGACCTTCCGGGCTGTGCGGGACTTGGTGGGCGGGATCCGCTTACGGGGCATGGCTGGTCCTCGGAGAAGGGGGCCGCCCGGGTCAGCGGCTGAGGTGACCGTCGCTGACATGTGGCCTAGTACTGCAAGGGTGCTTACTCGGAAAGGGCAATGCCTGCGGTTCGTCGCCGGGCTGCAGTGTGCTGGCGTCCAGGGCGGGAGGGGTGGCGTCGGTCATGGTGTCTGTCATCTCTGTGTGAGGTGGCACGGTGTCGAAGCCGGAGTGAACCTTGACACCAGTGAAGAAGGGGGGCGGCATGCAGGGGCTCGGCCGCACGGTGAGAGGGCGGCATGGGAGCGCCTTCGGGCACCCGGCACTCCCCCGGTCATGATCAAGGTGCGCAAGAGCCGGGGTAAGGGGTGTCGAAGTCCGGTCGGCAGGCGGTACGACGACCGTGGGAGGCCCGCCCGGGGCGGGGTGGCCCCCTTGCACGGAACAGGTCACTGGCTGCTGGGCCGAGTGTGCGAGGGAGCAGCGTGGTGAAGGGCAGGGCGCGGCAGTTCGCCGCGCCCCGTGCGGGCAGGTTTCTATCAGTGCATGTCGTCGGGCAGTTCGTCGGCGGGGATGTCGTCGATGCTGACCAGTTCGGCGCTGTCGGCGTCGCCGAGCGTGATGTAGCTGATCACGTGGCCGTCGCGGGTCGTCAGGTCGATGTCGAAGTCCTCGTGGCTGATCTCTTCCAGCGCAGTCTGGGCCGCGTGGACGTCGGTGGCGGTGACGTGGATGGTGACCGTGCCGTCCAGGCGCAGTGCAATCCGGTGCCTGGTGGCCGGCCGCTCCGGCTCGCGGTGCGCGGTGATGACCGCCTTCACGTCGTCGCTGAGCGGGGTGTATGCCAGGCCGTCGGCGCTCGTGTCGACCAGTGGCCAAGAACCTCGGAGGGTAATCTGCGGCTGCTGTGCGCCGAGGAGTTCGATGTGATCGGGGAAGAGTGAGGAGGCCACACTGGCGGGCAGAGCCTCACCGGTACTGATGAACCATGCCCAGCCGTGCGCCGAGTCTTCTTCGTCATCGCGGTTGGCGGTGACCGCGATGACCGCGCCCGGGTCGGTGACTATGGCGCGGGTGAGCCAGTCCAGGACGACGGACACCTCCGCGGGACTGAAGTGGATGTCGTAGTCGTCACCGGGGCGGCCGGTGATGGCGAGGCTGGACCCGGTGGTCAGGTGCACGGCGATCGTCATGCCCGGCTCGTCCTCGAACACGGAGTTAAACGCGCCGACGAACAAAGAAGCGGCAGCGGCCCGGGGGGAAGTCGCGGGAGCGGGAGTGGTGGTCATGGCAGGGCCTTTCACGGAGTGAGAATCGAGTAGAAGCGCGGCCGGGGACGGGGTGGTGGTCACCGTTCGACCCGGGCCGGTGTGAGGACTGTGCCGAAGTTGGCGGCAAGGGGCGCAAGTCGGCCGGGGGTGGGCGGAGGTGCGCAGCGTGCGGTAAACGGAGTGACGCGCGACGACGGCAGTGAGGATGGGGACGTAAGACAGCCCCCGAACCCGGAACAGATGCCGCAGGTTCGGAGCCGGTGGTCGGCAAGGTGAGGCGAAGTGGGTTAGGGGGTGGTGCGGGAGTGCCTTCAGGCACCCCGACACTCCCCCGACCGGGAACAAGCCCCGCAAGAGCCAGCGGGCAAAAGGGTATCGGGGCCGGTCGGCAGGTGGTACGGCGAGCACGGCCGGGCGGCATGCTCCGCACCGGGCGGGAGCGGGGCGTAGTCGCAGCCCTGGGGGCGGGGGCGATTGCCGACGATCAGTGGAATGCGGGCGGGGTCGATCCAGAACGGCACGGCGGCCATCGGTGCGAACTCCTGCCAGGAAAGGGAGGCCCTGGGGTGGAGGTTCGGCGGGGTTTCAGGGTGCGGCGGGGACGGGGTAGTTCGGCAACCATGAACCACCGGGTGCGGGGCGTGAGGTGCCCCGGCCCGGGCAGCGGACGAGCGGCGGGACGGTTGCCTCCGGGGGCAAGGTGAGTGAGGAAGCAGCGGCCCTGCGCGGCCCAGACGTGGCAGGGATCCCAGCCGGACTCGGTGTCATGCGCTGCACCCCGGGCAGGGCCGCAGCGGTCCTGCCCGGGGTGCAGCGCATGACACCGAGCGGGCGGGTTCAGGTGATCCGGGGGGCATAGGTGTGCGGGACGAGGAGCGCGAGAACGTCTGCGATGGGCACGATCATGTCCGAGGGCAGGGACGCCTTTCTAAGGGCGGCCAACGCGTTGGGGGTGTCCATGTCCTGGATCTTGAGCATGAGGTCGTAGTAGTCGGGGTCGTCGGACGCCTTCTCTCGCGCGGCCCTCAGGGCCGCGTCGAACAGGGCGTGCGCGACCTCGGCGACGGGAGCCGCGTCGAGGACGAGAATGGCGTCAAGGCTGGGACGCCCACTGCCGGGAATCTCTTCCCGGGGCGGCAGGGGACCCCACTTCGCCTGGTAGATCTGCTTGCCGTGGGCGGTGGAGGTCACCGGCGTCCCGATGCTGCCGGACCAGTCGACGAGTTCTTTGTCTTGGGCGCTTTTGATGGTCGGCCGGTTGACGTTCATCCCGGTCTCAAGCCGGAGGTTGCCGCGCTCGCGCAGGTAAATGCTTACACCGTCTCGGCCTTCGTTCTCCACGACCTCGCGCAGAAGCCGCAGCTCGGATGCCTTCGGTTCGTTCGTCTCGCTCATGACGTTCCTTTCAAGGACGGTGGACGGCGACCAGTGGCCGGGAGGCACATAGGCCGTGCCCGGCGTGGCTGGCCAGTGGAACGGGGCGGCCGCCCCCGTCCTGGCCGGTGGCCCGACAGTGCCGTACAGGTGGGCAAGGTACTCAAGATCTGGGGGCAGCCAGTCAGCGGGGGCAGTTCTCGATGCACCTGCAGGGCGAGGTGGTGGCTACCGGACGCCGGGCCGGCAGCGCGGTCGTGGAGCGGGGGGCGGCAGCCAGCCGGTGCCGCCAAAAACGGCAGGCCAGGGTTGGCAGGGCGGGCGGAGCGGCGAAAAGTGAACAGGGTGGAGCGAATCCGAAAGGCTCACCCTGGGCAGGGCGGGCATGGGCGCGGGGTCCTTTCCGTGGTGTGGAGGGGTGTGGTCAGAGCATGCGCAGGAGTGGGGCCTGCAAGCGTGCCGGCGCCGGGAGTGCGGGCCGCAGCACGGCGAACGGCCCCGCCTGCGGGGGCGCAGGCGGGGCCGGGAGCCAGAACGGAGTACCAGGGGTCAGTGGGCGCTCGGGGCAGGGTTGTTGCCGTGACGGTCACCGGGGAAGATGTCGCCCTCGATGTAAGTGATCATCGATCCGTCGGGGGGCGCATCGTGTAGTAGACCGGTGATTCCGCCCAGAACAGTTCCCAGTCCGCGGTGTACAGGGCGGCGCTGACGGTCTCGTCTCCGCCGGAGCCTTCGAAGGAGATGGGGGCGTCTCCGTCGGAAGGCAGGATGCGCAGGACGTCGTCTGCGTTCTTGGCGGTGCGCAGTTCTTGGAGCTGCTTGTCGATCTTTGCTCAGAAGGTGTCGGGCATGGTGCGTCTCCCTTGTTCACGTGACGGTCATCCCCCCAGGGCGGTGGTGTGCCGGTGGGGTAGGTGGAGGTTCTCGGGCGGGCGGCCAAGGCCTGCAATCCCGCCGACTGCGGGGGTGCGGCTGGCGGTCAGGGGGTGGGCTTGGGCGGGTCGGGAAGGGAGAAGACGCGGCGCGCGTAACGGGGCGGCGGCTGGTCGGGAAGGACCTGCTCGACCAGGGTCAGGACCCAGGCGGGGACGCCGTCGCGGGACTGCGCGGGGTAGTAGAAGCGACGGCTCGTCCACGCTTCGCTGGTACGACGGTTGACGATCTTGCGGCCGCGTAAAGTGAGCACGTCCACTTTCCACCGCAGGGTGTCGGGCGCGTCTTCGGCCGGGGAGGGACGGAGTTCGGCCTCGAATTCCTCGGCACGCATGAAACGCGTGCCGTCCCGGTCGGTGGCGATCAGCTGAGGACGGCTGATCGTGCCGGACACGGTGAACGTGACCTCGGGTGTGCCTAGACGGATCTTCACGAGAGGGCTCCTGGTCGACGAGACGGATAGGCGGCAGCCGGGGGACAGCCGCAGGGGGATGAGCGGGAGCACTTCCGGCACCCCGACACTTCCCTGGCCGGAGGCAAGCCCCGCAAGAGCGGGCCGAAGGTGTCGGGGTTTCGGGCGGCCAGGGCCGGGCTACAGCACGTTGCCGTCGCAGTCGGCGTGGCCGTCGGCGGTGACGTGGGCTCCAAAGCAGTTGTCGTGCCTATCCTCGCTGTCACTCGCCTCGATGAGGGTGGTGAGCTGCCGCGTGGTCGGGTAGTGGTCGAAGCTTTCGTCCATGTTGAGGAGGCCGCCGGTCTCGGTATCGGTCACGTCGAAGCTCAAACTGGGGTGGTTCTTCCAGGTCAGGCGGTGTACTTCCACGTGGTGGCCGTGGATGGTGTGTTCGCCGACGATGCGATCCGATGCGTTGTTGTCGCTCATGCTGGGTCCTGTTCAGCCGGTGGTCGGGTCGGGTCTGAGGAGTGAGCGGAGGAGGGCCCCGACGCCGTGAGGGCGGGGAGTACACGGTTCTTGCGGCGCTTGTTGTGTGTCGGGGTGTGGTAGCCAGGCGGTGTGGCGTGCCGGAGGGGCAGGGTGAAGGGTTTTTGAACTGACGGCCAAGGCCCGCAACCCCGCCGGCTGGGCAGAGGCACGCTGAGGGCGGGCTTGGGCGGCCCGGGCACGATGTCGTTGCTGTGCCCGGGCCAAGGTGCTGGGGTGATGATCAATCGATGGTGCCGTTGTGCAGGCCCATGGACGCCTCGATCATGGTTGCCTCCTGGTCCGCGTCCTGGGCACATGCCTCGCACGGGTCGATCTCGGTGCACTCGGGCGACTGGTTGCCGTTCGGGCACGTCAGTCCGTCGTCCTCATCGGCTTCCTGGCCGTTTTCGTGGATCTCTTCTTGGGAGGCGAGTTCGGCCGTGGTCTCGATGTCGATCTCGTCGGTGCCGTGGTAGACGATCGTGGCGCCGTCGGTCTCGGTCTCGGTGTACGGGGGGAGGTCCTTATCGTCGTCGGGGTCGCCGGTGCTGTAGATACGCCGGTTGCAGTCCGCGGCGGTGCAACGCCAAGCCTTCTCGCCCTCGACATCGATCTGCTCTGTGTCGGTCGAGCAGTCGGGGCAGGTCGGCGGAGACCACTCCTGCCACGGCCACAGGCCGCCGATCTGGTATCGGCCATCGACGTCGGGTTCGATGAGCCGTCCCGGGCGGCCCGGTTCGGCACGCAGCCGGGGATCGGAGGAGATGAGCAGGAGTTCATGGAGCCAGCGGCAGGTGAGGTGACGGCCTGCGTGGCTGCGAAGCAGGTCGATGGCGATTTGCTCGGCCGTGGCCCGGGTGACGCTGATGGCGCTCCAAGGGCTCCACGCCCGGGAGACGGGCAGCGCCTCGTAGGGGCCGAACGTGCTGCCATCGAGGGTGAAAAGGTCGGGGAGTAGCGGGGCGCAGTCCAGCGGCGGTAGGGACCCGGCAGTGGTGGCGGGGATGATCGCGACGGGGGTGTTGCGGTAGACGATGACACAGTCCCTGTGGTCGTCGGCGTCGTCCAGGCACAGGTAGCGGTCCGCGGTGGCGCCGTGGGCGTGGAGGTTCTCACACTTTTCGCACTGGGTCGGGCAGGTATCGAGGGGGCGGGGGTGAGCGGTGAATGCCTCGGGGGCGTGCTCGGCGTGGCGAAGGCCGGAATCGTCGGTGAAGAAGGCGACGACGATGTCGCCGGGGCGGACCTGGTGGGCACGGACCACGGTGGCGTGGCCCAGGGTCATGCCGTCAGGCAGAGGCCGGTAGCGGTCGGTAAGGGTAATGGCGGGGCGGTCGGTGAGCACAAACTGGTCGGTGCTGCCGGGCAGGGACAGGACACGCTCGGGCACGGTGGGACCTCTTTCGAAAGTGGCGGGCGGTGGTGAGGAGCGGCGCGCGAGCCAGGTGGCCGGGGCACGCCGCGGGGAAAAGGGGTGCCGGGCCGCCCCGGGTGAAGGGGAATGAGGGCGGCCCGGCCGGCCGGGGGCTCGACCGCACCGGGGTGAGGGAGTGGTGCAGGAGCGCCTTGCGGCCGCACTGACACTGCCCAGCGCGGGAGCAAGCCGCGCAAGGGCCGACAGCGGGGCTGTGTTGAGCAGGCCCGTGCCGTGGGCGCAGTGGTGGGGCGGTGGCCTTCCCGGACCGGCATGGCGCGGCCCCCGCGTCTTCGGCCGTGTGTGCGGAGATGCGGAGGCTGAGTGCTGTGCGGCTGGAGTGCAGGGCGGGCGGCGCCTGGATAGGGGGACGGTCAGTTATCCAGGAACCGATTCACGGCCTCCCCCGGGGCCAGCTTCTTGCCGTCCGGGAGGCGCCGGCAAAGGGCGCCGCCGATGGCGTCGCTGTTGACCATGGCGCCGAGAGCGCCGAACTCCCGCAGGCGCCTCGGGATCGGCTTCCGCGTGCATCCAGTTCTAACGATGATCACAGAGTGCTCATCCGACGCCGCGGGGCATGCCGTTCAGTTCCCGGCAGGGATGGACCGATCGGAGGTGTACAGGCGCCGCACGACGAACCCCCATCGAGGTGGGCGGCCGTACGGCCCTTCGCGTGGCGCATGGCCGCTGTTCGTGTCCCGTGCTCGTCCTTGGCCTGGACGCGGGCGAGTTCGCCGCCCTCTGCGTCGGTGCTCACCGATCAGTCGGTGAGGTCGCCCTCGGGCTCCGGGGACAGCGGGGAGAGCGTGCGAAGCCGGGCCAGGGGTACGCGGAGGGGTCTTTCGTGCTTCACGCTGTGGGCCTTGACCGTGCCGTCTGCGGCGGGCTCGGACATCACAACGACGATGTCGCGGTGCTCCTGGCCCTCCTCGGAATGTGGAGGGTCGCTGCGGTGACGGGGAACTATTCGGCGAGCTGCGCGGTGCGTGCCCGGTTGGCGGCGTTCACGCCGTGGTGGGTGAGCGTCCAGTGACGGATGTTGGAGGGGATGGACGGGCCGCTGCGGTCGCGCAGCACGGGACGGATCCACTGGCGCAGTCGCATGATGCGGAGTGTGCGGGCCTTGGCGTCGGACGGGATGCGGCGCTGGGAGTCGTCGAGGGCGGCGAGCAGGAGACGGGCCTGGTAGTGGCTCGCAGGGGCGTCGAGGGCGGTACTGGTCATGACGGAGTTCTCCTTGGTGAGGTGGTGGTGAGCCGGGGGTGGTGGCTGCGGGGGTCACGGGCGCGGCGTAGCGGCTCGTGCTGCGGTATGTGGGCGGTCGGCCGGTTGGAAGAGGCAGATGGATGCGGGGGCAGGGTTGGGGGTTTGGAGGTGCCGGGCCGCCCTGGGTGAGGGGGATGGGGCGGCCCGGCAGGCCGGGGCTCGACCGCACAGTGGAGGGGAGTGCGGGAGCGCCTTCCGGCCAGAGCGATACTGCCCCGCGCGGGGTCAAGCCGCGCAAGGCCCGGCAACCCGGTAGCAGTCGGCGGGCGGGCGGCAGCATGACGAGAGGGTGGGGTGAATGCATCGGGGCCCACCCTGGGCAGGGTGGGCCCCGATGCGTTCACGGGCGGGGGTTCAGCGCTCGCGGATCCTGATGGTTTCCGTAGTGGTCAGGGTGTGTGCGGGCAGCGTTGTCCGGCCTTCGGTCATCGCCCGGTACATGCGGTGGATGCCGTCGATGAGCAGGATGGCGGGACCGTTGTCGAACTCCAGGGTGGCGATGATGACCGGCTTGTTCAGGTCGGTTTGCAGGGCGTGTTCGGCGTTGAAGGCGGACTGGTCCGGGCCGAAGACGGGGCACCAGCGCGCGTCGTCGTAGCCCGGGGTGAGCTGGTCCAGGTGGTAGGCGGCGACCCAGTCGGCGACAGCGGTGGGCTTGGTGTCGCGGAGGTGGTCCTTCAGGAGGGCCTGGGCCTGGTCGATGTTGAACAGCCACTTCCCGTAGAGGAACAGCTGGGTGGCGGGAGCGGACATGGTGGTTCTCCGTGTCGGCCGGCTCGCAATCGAGCTGCGAGGAGTGGTCAGGGGCGTAGCGCAGGACGGGCGGTGACCGGCTGCCTTGAGGTGTGGGGCATCCCGGTGCAGAGGCGGCGGGGGAACGGACAGGCGGGGCCTGGCATCTGTCAGGCGAGGGAGGCAGCGGCCAGGACCAGCGAGTTCAAGGCGGCGAACAGGTGGGCGTCGCCGTGTCCGTACGCGGCCTTCAGACCATGGGCGCGGGCATTTGCCAGGTGTGCCATGCCGCGGAGGCTGTCGTCATCGTCCATGCCGTCGTACTTCGCTTCTCCAGCTCCGATCACGTCCGCCAGGATGTCGGACAGGTCAGCGGCGTCGTGCAGCTCCCAGCGTTCGGGCAGGTACACGATGGTCCCGAACGTGTCGGGCACCCATGTGGTGAGCTGCATGCGGGCGGTCTCGATCAGTGCGCTTTCGTCGACGGTGGGCCGGTGGTCGCGAAACGGGTCCAGCTCGATGCGTCCCTCATAGCGGTCCGCGAGGTGGGCGCTGGTGGCGATGAGCGAGTAGAGGGCTCCCAGGAGATAGGCGTCGCCGCGGCCATGTGCGGCATACAGGCCGTCGGCGTGGGCGTGGAACAGGTGTGCCAGACCCCACGATTCGGTGTCCCCGCTCACCGGGACGCCGAAGTGGTGGACGTGCTCGGTGAGCTCGCCCAGGAGGCGGGCGATGCTGTCGGCAGGCCCAGCCATGAGCGTCTGCGGGGCGGGGACGGTGAATCCCAGCTCGGCACCCACCCAGGTGCGGAGCTGCACGTGGATCGCTTCGGCCAGTGCGCCCGTGTACAGGACCGGCTTCGGGTGGGGGTAGATGCTCAGGCCGGCGGCTACGGCGTCGGCGGTGAAGGTGCTGGTGGTCTTGGTCATCGCGTTGTCTTTCTCAGTCGGGGTGTCACTGCGGGTGCTCTCGCCTCTCCCATGGAGGGAAGGCGGGGCCCGGCGGCGGCCTCACGATGCTGCGAGGGGTGCTCTTCCGGACCGGGGCTGACGCTCCCCCGCGCGGGGGGCAAGACGCGCAAGACCCGGGTGCCGTACAGACGGGTGGGCGGCCCGGGGGCGGGACGCCGGGGAGAGTCGGGGCCGGGACGCGGCGACGCCCCGGCCGGGAAGGGCTGGGGCGTCGTGGTGTGCGGGGTTCTACTGCTCGGCGTTGTTGCGTTCGTCGTCGGTGGCCTGCTGCGTGTGGGCCAGGGCCGTGGACCGTTCGGCGGCCGTATCGTCCTGCCCGGGGCCGGCGAGGTTCTGCCGCAGCACAGCGGCACGCTCCTTACCCAACCCCAGCCAGTACGCCTCGCCCTGGGAGCCGGACAGCAGAACGGTGACGGTGTCGTCGTCGCCCCACAGCACGTCGTCCAGGCCCCAGCGCAGCTGGGTCGGGTTGTCGGCTGCCGCAAGGTCCGCAGCGTCATCGGCGCCGAGGAACTCATCGAGAGCATGGTCGCTGTCTGTGCCGTGTTCGTCCTTTTCCGCGAGCTGTCCGATGAGGTCGCGGTTCTGTGCGCGCAGGCGCTCCAGTTCCGTGTCGCGGACGGCGAGCACCGCGTCTGCGCGCCGTTGCGAGTGGCAGGAGCCGACCCGGTCGTCGGGGTGGACGCATCCGGTCCAGTACGGGCGGCCGGTCACCGGGCACGGGTGAGTGCGGTGCGCCTCGTCGAGCGCTGCGATGTATGCGGCGCGCAGCGAGGCGGGAGTGTCAGGCGCGGCCGGTTGGGTGCGAGGACGGCGGACTTCGGCGGCGAGTACGGCGACGTGCTTGACACGGGGTATCGCGGTGATGGCGTTGAGGCTGAGCTGCTGGTCGGTCACAGGGGTCTCCTGCCTAGGAGTGGGGTGGTGGCGGTGTGGTGGCCCGCAATGTCGGGGTGGGCGCGTCGTGAGGAGGTGCCGAGCCGCCCCCTCACCCCTAGGAGAGGCAAGGGGGCGGCCCGGTGGCCGGGGGCTGCCGCACAGCGCAAGGGGGCTGATGCGGGAGCGTCTTGCGGCCCCGCTGACACTGCCCCGGGCGGGTCCAAGCCCCGCAAGCCCTCCCCCGGCGATCGGCTCAGAGCTGCGGGGTCCGCACGGTGAGCGTCCCGCCGGTCTCCTCGCGGCTTGCGAGCAGGCGCACCATCCAGCCCGCTTCCCTGAAGATCCGGGCGTAGCGCTTGTGGGCCTCCCACCGCTTCGCCACGATCTCCTTCGCCCAGGGGTCCCTCATAGGCTCGTCTCCCTCCGCAGAGCACTGGGGAAGGATGCGGGCGGCTGCGGGCATCCACGGGAGGGCGTCGGTGCCTGCGTCTCGCCTTCGACGCGCGAGCACCGGGTCCGATCTACCAGTACCGATCGCGATTGCGTTGGCGTCGCTCCCGAAGACGTTTGACGGTGGCTGGCTCGGCGGCCCATGCCTCGGGCAGGTCGAGGAGGGCGTTGAGGATCTGGAAATACCTCGTTGGCGCCATGCCGACGGTCTCGCGGATGTAGCAGTCTCGGGGGCCTTGTGCCATCGAGGGGGAGCTCTTGGCGGCGTGCAGGATCCGCAGTTCTAGGTTGGTCAGCTCCCGTCCAGTCCTCTTGGTTTCAGACAGCTCACTGTCGGGTTCTCCTGCTTGATCGGACATCTCGCTCTCCTGCTTCTGCCTGAACGGTCTGTGTGGACCGGCTGACAGTCGCTTGGCGCTGGCCAAGGCAAGCAAGAGCATCCGCACCCGTAGGCTGAGAGGTTCAGCGCCGCATGTGTTGAGAGTGGCAAGAGAGTCCGCCCGGTCCTTGATCGCGGGCGTCGTGAGGGGCCGTGGTTCCTTGAGACATGATTCAGTGCAGAGCGCGGCTGGGGACCAGGCCACGAGTGTGCCTGGTCTACGTCTTCCCGAACCATGCCGACCTGCAGAGAGGACGAGCTGGGGTACGCAGGCCGCGCGTGCCCCGTGGGGCGGTGCCTGCGCTCGGCGTGCTCAGCACGCCGCATCGCCCACCCGGGTCCTATCGGCGGCAGCCGGTAGCTGTTCGACCTGGTTCGCCGATTCGAACGGCGTCAACTTCAGAGCAGAGCCCGGCACGGGTACCGCTCGGTAGGGCTGCTGTACTACCTGGACGCGGGACGAAGGCCGGCGAGACGGCGAGATGGGTCAAGTTGTGGTTGCGGTACAAGTCGCGGACGAGTCTTCCCGCAGGCACTACGGCGTGGGTGTCGAAGTCCTACTCCAATCCGTGCCTCCCGATCGACCTTGCGTAGTGCTTGTCCGTCGTCGCACTGGCATGGAAGGTTCGAGGCCTCCGCGGGGAGGGAGTAAGCCGGACAGGCGCGCGTCCGAGGTGGGTGTGACGAAGCTAAGCGCCTGCCCGGCCGATGCTCGGCTGCTCAGCTCATGAGGCTTTGGAGACCCTTTAGGCGTTTCGCGACGGCATCCGGTCCCAGGGGCAGCGTTCCGGAAAGGACTGGGTGGACGTCTCGGTCTGTGATCTGCCAGTCGTACCCGTAGGTGTCCTCGAGCGGGTTAGTCAGACTGATCAGGTAGCCGCCCGGCATGGGTATGTGAACGTACTCTCCGGCGCTGTCGCCTGAAGTCGTATGCAAGACCCCTCTCGTGGTCAGCGCTGTGGCGAGCCCGCCGTGCGTGGCGCCCACGGTATGCGCTCCTTCTTCCGGGGTGGTCGGTGCGATGGCTTGCAGGAAGCCGATGAGCGCCCCTGCCGACGAGACATTCATGTCTTGTGGGTCCTCTCACTCTGCGGGATCTCTGCGATCCCGAGGGTGAGGCGATGTTGCATGGCGCGTCCTCAAGCCCCACAAGAGTGGGTCAGGGCGCCGGGGCTGCCGAGCGACACCTATGTGGGCTGCTGCCTACTGGGCTAGGCAGCGAAGCCGAGAGACCTTGTGTACTCGCTGAACGCAAGTCCCCTAGGTGCTCTCATCTCTCCCTTTAACGAGCCGCCAAGCTCTGCGGCATCGCATTCCGTTCATGGGCCCAGTCGCGGTGCGTTCCCGTCTGGCCTCCCGTGGCTGGGCGACTGCTGGTGCCGGGCCGGCTGGGACCGCGGGCTGGACTGCGTCTGCGTCGGCTGACGACCACGGGCTGACACCTGCCCGATGCGCTGGACGACCTCGGCCAGCCGGTGAGGGTCGACGACCTGCTGACTAACCGGATCGGCCTGCACGAGGACCTTGTTGAGTGCCAGGAGCGTCCTGGTCCCGGGAGCGGCTGCCTCGACCATGCGCGTGCGCTTCAGCTGAGGCTCTGGCTCGGCTCGAGCCCAGTCATGGACGGCACGTGCGCGTGCCGCAGCGGTGGATGCTGCGGCGAGTACTCCCTGTTGCTCCAAAGTGAGGAGACGGTCTTGGGCGGCGGTAGCGTTGGGGTGGTCGCGGGCGGGGATGAGGGGGACCAGTTCCTTGAGCAGGGGCTGCATCCTAGTCACGCTGTCGTACAGCTGCGCTGCTTCTTGGGCCGAGGTGCTCATCCAGGTGTAGTCGTCACTGGAGATTCGGGCCGTGATGAGGTCGAGGACGTCGCCGGCACGCTCTGCTGCGCTGGGAAGCTCGGGTCCGCAGGCGGCGAGCCGGTTCCAGTCGTCCACCAGTTGGGCGTCGGGTGCGTCGTCGTAGGGAATGAGGAGGTCTGCGCGGTTGAAGGCTGCGCTGGTCTTCAGTGACTGGATGGCGATCTCATCGGCTGCACGCGGTGAGATCCGGGTTTGTCGGGCGACCTCGATGACCACTTGCTGGGAGGGGTGGACGTCGGTTGCGGCGGCTATGAGGATGCCCCAGGCTCGACCTGCCTGTTGGGCGCTGTCGAGGGCTCGGGGTTGGTGGTCACTGGGCATGTGGCGGATGAGCCAGGCGGCCTGGGCGCGCACGAGCTCATGCTTGCGGCTGGCTGCAGGTTCGAGAAGGTCGTCGAAGGCTGCTTGTCGGAGTGCCTCGGTCAGTAGGGCACCGGGGGCAACGGGTCCATCAGGCCGCAGGATGGCTTGTGGAGTATCGGTGTTGTCGTGGGTGAACCAGTCGATGGCGTGCTGGAGGGGATCGGGAGCCTGGGCGCTGCGTCCGTCGAGTGCAGAGTCATCCACTGCCATGGCGAGCTCCTGGGCCGGCTTGAGCTGAAGCCATCAGACGTGTGCCTGGTTTGCGGCGAACCGGGAGGGGTCCGGCACGGACTGTTCGTGGTGGCGCAGGGCTTCGTCTGTTGCCTGCTGGAGTTGGGCGTGCGTCTGGTCGATGAGCTGACGCGGGCGGATGGCGGGGTTCTGGGCTGCAGCTTCCATGGCGGTGCTCGCGTCACGGGCCGTACGGCGAACGGTCATGGTGACCAGGTGGCCGGCGGTCTGCTCGGCGGGTGGGACCTGGAGGGTGCGTGCCGCATAGCCGATGTTCTGTACTTCGGTGTGTCTGAGTTCGGCTCCCTCCTGGTAGGCGAGGCGTTGCGCTTGGTTGGCCAGTACCCAGGGATCCATGGCCTCGTCGGGGTGGAGGATCTGGAGAGCCTTGAACAGGTATGCATGCTCGGTCTGGGTGAAGTCCTGCGGTTCCAGGGCGGATGTGAGGCCGCCGGAGCGCAGCTGGCTTGGATCTTGCATCAGGGAGATAAGCACGCGGCGTTCGGAATCGCGGGAGGTGTAGCTGGCGCTGTCATCAGGCTCGGCATTGGCGACCGGCTCGGGGGCGGGGGTGTCGATGGCTTCCGCGGAGTTTGGCGCGGCGTCGAGTCGCTCCTTGAGCTGATCCAGGGAGTACTGGCGGGTGGACAGCTCCATGAAGATCTGCCCGAGTGGTGCGTCGGAAAGTCCTGTCCGGCGGACGTCGCCTGCGAGTTCCTGAACGGTGGCGGGGATGCTGGGCTCGAGGATGAAGCGCAGCGCGTACTGGTCGGCGTGGTCCTGGTTAGGACAGAAGTCGGCCCTGGTCGCTTGAGCAAGGTACTGGGCGATTGTCTGGTTGGTGTTGCTCTGGAGTCGTGCCTGGGCCTGTGGGTCTGCGGTCGAGCGGTGGTAGTCGTTGTAGTTCAGCCGCTGGTAGATGTGCTCGATCATCGCCTGTGCCCGCTGATCGGCGGTCAGGGTGGGATCCGTGGCGGCGGGCAGCGCGATGGCGGGATCGGGTCCGGTAACGAGCGCATCCCAGATCTCGGCTGTGGCGGGGTCGCCGAAGTCCTGCGGTTGGAGCCAGTAGGGGGAGGCGTCCGGGGAGGATGGCTGGTAGCGGAACTTTGCTGCCCGTGAAGGATCGCTGAGTATCGCGCCGATCACGGCGACTTCCTTCTCCCGGGCCGATGCGTCGTCGCTGCGGCCCTGGGCGAGGGTGAACGGTACGCCTTCAGTGGTGCTGGGGTGCTGGGATGACCGGACGGTCACATAGGCGTCGTGTCGGGCGCCATCGGTGTTCGCCGGCCAGGTGGTGCTGGCCAGGTCGCGCAGCGCGCTGTGCATGCCGGCCCAGTAGTCGGAACTGGCGAGGGTCTCGCGTGCGTGTGGCATCCCGGCGGCGGCCATCTGCTGGTACTTGGCGTAGAGCTGTCCGGCTATGGCGTCTGCGGTGACGTGCGCCGGGTCGGCGTTGGGGTAGGCCTGGAGCCGCTGGTCGATGGCGTCGAGTCCGCCGTTGATGAGGGTCTCGTAGATCTCCCCCGCCCATGGGGTTCGGAAGTGCTTGGGGAGAAGCCAGTACTGCGGAGGTGAGGTGTTCCAGTTGACGAGTTGGCGTGCTGCCACGGCCCGATCTCGCAGCATGCTGCTGATCACGTCGAGCTCATGCTGGGGTACGCCGTAGCGGTCGTTGTTCATCGGGGGGTGGCCCCTGTGCCGGGTGTGCGCTGCCTGCGGGATGCGGTGACCATCGCCGCCTGGTAGCGCTCGGCCTGCTGGTCGAGCTGTGAGGTGGCCGACTCGTCGAGGGCGACCCAGCCTTGCTCGGTCTGCCTCCACCAGTGGTTCATGTAGCGGATGGGGCTGCCTTCGAACGGACCCATCGCGTCGGCCTTGCCGTCGGCCAAGAGTTGGTCCATGGCCGCCACGGGCATGGGTGCGGTCAGCACTCGCTGCTGTGCCGAGTCCCGCAGTAACTGCATGCGGGATGCCCAGGCTGAGGACTCAGTGCTGGGCTCGGCCATGTCTGCTCCGTTCGCCTGCGGGTCGGGACTCCTTGAGCCTGCGGATTGACGAACAGCGCTTCAAGCGAAAGGCAACGTCCGGACCAAGGGGTGAGCGAAACGTGCTCCGAAATCTCCGGACGCGTCCCGGCTGGCGGGACCGGGCTCTGAGCTGTTCAGCGAGGGGTGCCGCAACGATCGCGCGTCGGTCGGCTGCCGCGGAACAGCGGGGTTGACCGCAGATCCGATCGGTGTGCTTAACTGGGCGGGAGACCAGTCATCTCCCAGGTCCAGCCGACGAGCTGGGCGTATTGAAATCCTGTGCCTTCGGGTGCGGGTATGGCTGGTCTTTTTTCATGTGCAGGCCCGGAAGCCGGCAGTGCCGGTGAGGTGGTTGGTCCTGAACATGCCCTTCAGCCGGACGGATATTGCGGCCCACAGCAACGGTGACAAGCAGCCGGCCTCCTGCAGTGGTTGCTGCAGGAGGCCGAAGTGATCGGGAACGTCATCGGCGGGACCAACGGGTCCAGCGGCCCGTTGTCAGCCGTTCGATCAGGAGAAGGAGAGCCAAGCAGCCCAGGAGCAGGCCGAGTGTCTGGCACAGCTCGGTGGACATGCCGCGGTGCCAGTAGGCCAGAAGGCCGCTCACCATGGCGAGCACGACGAAGGCGAGCACGAGGACGAACTGCAGAAACCTCGCCAGGGAATGGAGACCGTGTGTCTTCTGCATCGGGAAAGCCTCCTGTCGTCTTTGATCAGCGCGGAGTCGGCGTGATATTGCCCCACTGGCGACTGTAGCAGCGAGTGATCGTGCTTCGTCTGGCGAACGTCTCAGCTTCGAACTCCGGGGCGTCGACCGCTCGCCGGCACTGCTAGGTCGTGGCCCGCAGCAGCCGCTCTTGGATCTGAGCGCGGATGGACTGTGCCCGGTCGGGTGTGGTCACTTCGCTCAGCATGCTGAGGAGGTCGGGGGCGGATGTCACCGCCTCATCCAGCGGGAGCTGCATCCATGTCCAGGCCGCGTTGCAGGCAGCCACCTGCGTGAGGCGCATGCCGGGGCCGAGCCCGTCGTACCAGGTGAGGGCGAGCCAGGTCCAGGAAGCTGTCGCGTAAGCGTAGTCACCCTCCAGGACCGCAAGGTCGGCACGGAACTGCGCAACCTTCAGCGTCCGCGGCGCCGTCTCGCCGAAGCGGACGGTGAATTCCTGGATAAGGGCGTCTGCCGCAGGGATGGCAGTTTCGAGGTCGTGTGCCCGTCCTGCCTCGTGCGCGGCGGCCAGGCGCAGCGCCAGGTCGTCCGGGGTGGGTGAGACCGGTGCTCCGGCGGCTGCGGGTGTGGCGTGCGTGCCGGGGGGCCGGGTGGTTCCGTCGGGCAGGACCTCCATGTCGAAGCCGGATGCGGTTCGGTCATCCTGGACGTGCACCAGGACGGGTGTGCCGCTGCCGGCTGCTTGGATGTGGAGGACCTGTAGGAGGACCTGTGATGGGTCGACCCCGTCGGGCACAACCTGCGGCTCTGTGTCGAGGTTGAGCTGGCCGTCGTGAAAGATGTGTGCCTGGTATTGGGTGCTGGTGTGCATCGGTGGTTGCCACCTTGGAGGTGGCTCCTCCTTCCGTGGTCAGAGTGAGAGTCCGTGGCCGCGCAGGTAGTCGACGGGGCTGATGTCGGATCCGTAGGCGAGTCCGGTGCGGACTTCGAAGTGCAGGTGGGGGCCGGTCACGTTGCCGGTCGCGCCGGATACGCCTATCTGCTGGCGGGCGGTGACGGCTTGTCCTTGGTTCACGGCGATGGAGGACAGGTGGCCGTACTGGGTGTACTTGCCATCCGACATCTTGATGACGACCTCATTGCCGTAGGCGCCGCCCCAACCCGCTTTCACGACGGTGCCTGTGCCGACGGCCTGAAGGCGTGTGCCGGTGGGTACGGCGAAGTCGACGCCGGTGTGGCTTCCGGAGGACCACATGCCGCCTCCCGCCTTGTAAGGAGTGGTGATTCGGGAGTTCTCGACGGGGAGCACCCAGGCTCCGGTGCCCTTGTCACCTTCCTTCTGGGCCGGGTCACATCCCGAGGTGGTGGTCAGCACGGCATTGCCCCAGCTCTTGACCACCAGTTCGCCGGCGGACTGCTCCCATTTGGCGTAGGCATCCGGGAACCCGGAGCGCTGGACGGCTTGCGCGACCTTGGTCAGAGGTTTCGTCTGCCAGCTTTCGATCTTCTCGAGACCCGCGTAGAACTTGTTCGACGCGTAGACCGCATCGGTCACCTGCGCGGGTGTTCCCCATCCTTGCGAGGGCCGCTGCTGGAACAGGCCGAGGGAGTCCCGGTCGCCGTAGTTGATGTTCTCGAGGGTCGACTCCTGCATCGCTGTGGCGACGCCGATGACTGCGGCTCGCGGGGGCAGCCCGCGACTGCGGGCCACATTGGTGATGATGCTTGCCCACTGTTGCTGGGATGCGTTCCAGCTGGGCATGCTCTGCTTACCTTGAGGATTCAGCGGAACGGTCACCAGCGCCCCAGGGGTAGCGAGGGGCACGGTCTGCTTCTCTTCGTTGATCTGAATGGGCGTGCTGCCTGCCGAGCAGGCGTCGTCCCAGCCGCCTTCTTTGGGCTTGCCTGCGCCCAGTAGGAGTGGAACGCACAGCGCTCCGGCGAGCAGTGCAGCGAGACCTCCCGCTCCAGCGTTCAGGCCTTTGCTCATCTTCGGTCCCCAGTCATCGATGCGTATCCCGCCACGTGGGACAGGGAACGCGTTTCCCGTGCCATGGGGTGGACCCGACCCGCCGGGCGTCCCAGGGCTGCGAATGCGCCACTGCGTTAGCCGGTGAAGCGCGGCTAGCGTCTGCGCCGAGTGAAAGCAGCAGGGAATCGACAACTCGCGCTGAATTGTATGTCACTGACAGGCGGGCACGTCAACGCATCCGATGAAGAAAGGGGCTGACAGCTTCTCAATTCCTCGGAGCGCTATCAGTTCGTCTTGCGATTCCCGGCTGCCGACGACCGGATGTCCAGGTCCTCACAGCGGACTCGGGCAAGCGCCTGGGAGGGTTCGTGCAGGTTACGCAACAGATACTGGCCGCCGACATCGGCAGTCTTGTAGGTGGAATCAACCCCGACTGGGGTGTCTTCGGGGCTCTTGGCACCAAGGCCCGCATCATCATCGGCGCAATTATGGCCGGCGCGGTTCTCTTCCTGCTCGGAAGTGCAGTCGTCGGAGCCGTTCATATTCGCGTCGGGAATCAGCAGCACAACTCGATGGAGACGAAGAAGGGGCAGACCATGGTGGCCAGCTCCCTTCTCGGGCTCTTTGCCGTCGCTTCCATGGCGACCCTCTTCACCATCGTCTACGGATTTGGAATCTGATGAACGGGAACTCGAGGAAGGCTGGGACTCGCAGCCTGACACCGCGAGCAACGGAGGTGCCAGGATCGGATGGGCCTTCTCCCTGGCGCAGGGTCAAGATCGGCGCGATCGGCTTCGCGGTCGTCCTCATAATCGGCATCCTGCTCATGCTGACCGGCGGCAAGAAGGGCAAGCAGTCCGCGGACGAACCGGCGCCGGATTCGACTGCAACCAGCCAGGCCGGCGGCACGGGGCCGGGGGTAAAGGCCAAGTCCGTAGAGAACGGCGTTCCTGTCGGTTACCCGCAGAACAAGGAGGGCGCAGCCGCAGCCGCGGTCAACTACCAGACCGCTCGGTCGAGCCCGACCTACTTCACCGACAAGGGCCTACGTCATCAGGTGCTCAAGCAGGTGATGACCCCGGCCGCTCTACCAGTGCAGCAGCAGGCGGATGACCAGACGGCGAAGGGCCTTATGGCTGCCCTCGGAGTGACGGCGCAGACGGCATCGGACATGGTCCTGCGCGCCGCCCCGCTCGGCACCAGCGTGAGCGCCTTCTCCTCTGAGACCGCGACGGTCAAAGTCTGGATGACTGAGGTTGTCGGCGTGCCGACCGACAAGTCAGCTATGCCTGTCGCCGCGACCTGGTCCACCTACACCGTGATCCTCCAGTGGCAGAGCGGGGATTGGAAGGTCGCCACGATCAGCCAGGCCGATGGTCCCACTCCCATGGTGACCGGCGACTCCGCGCCGTCGGCGACAGCCGACATGCGTTTGGCGAATAAGGAGTTCGATGCTCCGCGCTACGCAGGCTGACACGTTCCGCCGCCGAGCCGCCCAGGCGCTGGTCACCGTGATGCTGGCCATCTCCGCCGTGGTCGCAGGCCCGGCAGCTCCGCAGGCCCGTGCGGACGTGACGGTCCCCGACTGGGCCAACCCATGTAACGCTCCCGGCGGCAAGTACCTCTGCGATAAGGCGAAGGAGGGAGCGGAATGGCTCTACGAGAACTCTGGCGCTAAGAGCTTGGCCAACGGAGTGGGATCAGTGGCCGACTTTACCAGCGACCCGTTCGGATACATCGAAGGGAAGCTCCGAGGCGGCACCAAGGGAATGTTCGAGGCATTCGGCGAAGAACTTACCGGGAAGAAGCCTTCCGTTCCGGCCGATGGAGGAGAGAAACCGAAGAAGGCCGATAAAGTCAAGGGGAACTAGTTCATGATGGAAATCGACTGGGGAAACCCAGGTTTCCTGCGCCTCTACGGTCTGGTCTTCGCACTCTCTGCCGTTCTCACTGCGGTCATGTGGCTGATATCTGTGGTGAAGCGCGCAGTGCGAGGCATTCCGATCGGTCAAGCCATAATGGAGAACATCGGCTACCTGCTGATGTCCGTGGTGGTGGCAGGATTCTCGCCGCTGGCGGTGGCGCTCATAGTCGATTTCGTCGACACTGCGGCTGAAGAGATTCTCGGTGACTACATCGCCGAGGTTTTCGTCGGCGGACTGGTCATCTTCACTGCGCTTGCCGCGATCTCTGTACTGATGCCGGGTGTGGGTGTGGTAATTGCAATTCCCATTGCCCTGGCCATCCTGTTCGCCGTGTTCGGCCTATGGATCATGCTCGTCGTCAGAAATGCGCTCATCCTTATGGGACTCATTTTTGGCCCCATCGTATTCTCCGGTCTCGTCGACAAAGACCTGTGGGGGCATACGAAGAAGTACGTCGGAATCCTGGGCGGGATCATTGCGAGCAAGCTGGGTATCTACCTGGCTCTCGCTCTGGCGGGAGCCCTGCTCGACGGTATGGCCGACAGTATGGACAGAATCACCCTCCCACAAGCGATCGGAACGTGTATCACTTTCCTTGCCCTGCTGTTCATCGCACTCTTCATGCCGTTCCAGGTCGCCAAGTGGATTCCGTTTGTGGGCGACGAGTTGCAGTCGATGCACCAGGTGAAGGAGGAGGCCGGGCAGCGCGCGAAGGCGGCGAAGGCCAAGCAGAACGATATGAAGGCCCAGGCTGCGAACAAGCAGAGCGCAGGGGGCGCGCAGGCTGGTGCCGCAAAGGCTGCAGGGCCCGCAGGGCTCGCTCTTGCGGCCAAGGAAGCGGGAGACCAGCTACGCGATCAGGCCGTGCAGGCTGCCAAGGACGGTGCCAACAACGCCGGAGGCGGAGGCGAGCAGCCGGGTAGCCGAGGGCAGCCAGGCGGTCAGTCTGGTGGCAGTAGGCCTCAGGGGAGCGCACCTGGTTCCTCAGACGGTCGGGGCCAGGGTCAGGGCCAGAGAGCCGGTCAGGACCAGGCCGGTGCGGGCCATCGCGGCGGCGGTCGTGGGGCTCAAGGAGGGGGCGTCGGTCGCCGTCCGGGCCATGGTGGAGGTGCCACTGGAGGCGGTGCTCGTCCCCCGGCTTCCTCTCCGCCGTCCAGCGGCGGACGGCCTATGCCTCCGCCTCCGCCGCCGCCGTCTCCGTCAGGAGGCGGACAGATGCCGCCACCCCCGCCAGCGCCTGCTCCGCCCCCGCCGTCTGCATAGCCGGCACCCCACTCACGTTTCGAGAAAGGAGTCGCGATGGACCGCGTCTTCATGTTCCCCCGCCCGCGTCCTCGCGGTCTGCTGGGGCGTCGCTTCGAAATGGACGAACAGCTCGTCCTGCTTGGGGGGATCGCACTGGCGGTCGCGCTACTGGCGGCTCTGCCCGGAATCCCGCTGAAGATCATCGGGGCCGTCGGCGCGGCGGGGGGCTGCCTGTGGGCGACGATGGTCCCCTACAAGGGGCGCACGTTCCTGCGCTGGTTCGAGATCCGGTGCTCATACCGACGGTTGCTGCGCGACGGTAAGCTCCTGTACCGCTCCACTGCGCCGCTGGCAGGCCGGCGTCGGGACGGAACGCCCGAGCCCGTCACTCAGCCGGTGGGCGTCCCGGACACCCTGGAGTGGATCACGGCGAAGACGTCCTACGGAGACATCGCCGTTCTCCTGCAGCCCACGGAGTCCATGTTCACGGCATGTATCGAGGTCGAGGCCGCCAAGAACTTCGGCGGTCTGGACGGCGCCGACAAAGAGGCGTTGATCGGGGCGTACGAGTACCTTCTGAAGGAAACAGCCGAATCCGGTGGCCGTATCCAGTATGTGCAGTGGCTGGCGCGGCTGCTGCCTACCGATCCCAATGCCCACGCCCATGACGCGGCGGCGCGCAGGGATCCATCCGCGCCGGCATGGCTGGACGACTCCTATAACCAGCTCCTGGACGCGGTCGCGGTCTACGCCGAGGACCGTCGCCTGTTCCTCGTGGTGGGCATCCCCTACACCAAGGAACTGGCCGCCGAGGCTTTGCAGTACTGCACCCTGCACGACGGGTACGGCGAGGTGCTCGGCAAGGAGGTCGACAACTTCATCCGCGGCCTGTCGGGCGCGCATCTGCGTTGGGTGCGCAACCTCGACGAGCCGGGGCTTGCCTCCCTCATCCACCACAGCTACGCACCCGACCACTGGATCAACGACACCCGTGGCATGGACCGCTCCAGTTGCTGGCCAGCTGAGATGGATGCTCGGGACCCCTCCCGCATGGCAGCCCGCAGCTGGGAAGGCGCCGACCCATGGCACACCTCCACCGCCTGGATCAAGCAGTTCCCCGTGCTGCCCGTGGGTGTCAACTTCCTCGCACCCCTGCTGCTCTACGTCTCCGACGTGATCCTGACAGTGGGAATCACCATGCGGCTGGTGCCGGCCGACAAGGCGCTCGAAGACGCAATGGCGGACGTCACGAACGAGGCCGGCCAGGCGGACAACACACCGGGGAAAATTGCCGACCCCCGCGAGGAGCGAGAGCTCGGCGCCTCCTCGGCCACCATGCATGACCTCGCCAACGGCGCAGCCGGCATTCGCCTCACCGGCTGGGTGACCGTCACTGCCCCAGAGCCGGAGTTGCTGGTCCAGCACCGCAACACCGTGCGAGCCGCAGCAGTGAAGTCCCAGTTGGCGCTGGAGTGGTGTGACTCGGAACAGCACCGGGCCTTCGCCAACACGCTGCCGCTGGTCACCGGACTGCTGAAGGACTGACGCCCATGCTTGAGCTCATCCGACCGCAGACGCAAACCCGGCGCCGGGCCCTGCGCACCACGACATCCACTGCCTCCGGCCTGTACCCGGCCGTAGGCGCACCGTCCTCCGACCCGCGCGGTGTGATCATCGGAAGGGAGATCTACTCCGGGAAGGCCTACATCTACGACCCATTCGTCCTCTACGACCCTAGCGCTCGCGAACGCCTTCCCAGTGGACATGCACTGGTGCTCGGCAAGTCGGGCTTCGGCAAGTCCAGTCTCGAGAAGTGCTACGTGCTGCGGCAGCTACGCTTCCGCGACCGTTCCTTCTGCATCCTCGACGCTCAGGGCGAGGACGGCGTCGGCGAGTGGGACTCCATCGCGCGCGCCCTGGGAGTCACGCCCATCCGCCTGGTCTACGGCGGAGAAGACGGAGAGGGCGTCCGCCTCAATCCATTGGACCCGCGGATCCCGGCCCAGTACCAGTTCAAGATCCTCTGCTCGATGGTGGAGATCATCGGCGGCACCCTCAACTCAGAGAGCGAGTTCGCTCTCTCCGTGGCCCATACAGCCGCCCAGACCCGTGCCGCAGCCGAGCACCGGGTCGCGGTGCTGTCGGACATCCACGACGCCCTGACCAACCCTGAGCCCGCGATGCTCGGGAAGCGCCAGATCGGCTCTGAGGAGATGGTCGCCTGGGGCCAGCCCGCGAGCCTGGCCATGGACCAACTGTGTAGCGAGACCCGTGACCTGGCGGGCCTGTTCAACGGCCCCACGACGCCCGGGATCGACCTGGACGCACGGCTGATCGTCTTTGACCTCACCCGCCTCCCTCGTGAGGGAGAGGCCATGCCGCTGCTGATGAGCGTCATCGGGCCCTGGCTGCGGTACGCGTGGATCAAGACCGGCGACAGCATCAAGCGCACCTTGATCGTCGAAGAGGCCTGGCACATTCTCAGCCATCGGCCGGTCGCCCGGCTCTTTGAAGAGTTCGTGCGGTACGGTCGCCGGCTGGGTCTCTCCTTCTGGGCGATCCTCCACCACCTCGGAGACCTGCAGGTTGACGAAGCCCCGGAAGCCGCGGCCATCCTGAAGCTCACCGCGACCCGCGTGCTCTACCACATGGACAAGGCCGAAGCGGATCTGACGGCCGACTACCTCCAGCTGCCTGACTGGGCCCGCGAAGCGCTCATCGACGGTGCCAGCCGCTGCTCCCCGGGGCGCGCCGTGTGGCAGGTCGGCAACCGCCTGCACCTGGTCGAGCACATTCGCAGCGCTACGGAAGCCACGCTGACCAACACCAACCGGAAGATGACCGAGGCCACGAGCTCTCAGGCGCCGGAGGCACCGCTCATAAGGATGCGAAAGGGCGCCGCTTGATGCCGCACACACACGCCAAAGCCCGCACAACCCGCCACCGACGCCTGGAGCAGCGCAGCCTACGTCTACGTGACCCGCATGACGCCCGCGGAGGTGTTCGGTAGTGGCCAAGGTCGTCACCCCACACTCAGGCAACCGGCTCCATGTCTACAAGGACGCCTGGTGGATCGGGCTGTGCATAGCCGCCGTCGCGCTCACCCTCTGGACGTGGATTGCCGCGGTTCTCTCTGGGCTCCTCGCGCACTTCTCCCCGGCACTGGTCTCCTGGAACGAGACGGCCGCCGCGATCCCACACCTGTTCACGGCACCCCACCGGCCCCAGGTCGCGTTTCCGGCAGAGGCCGGAGTCGGCGGACCGTTCACCTTCTACCCGATGTTCCTCGGCGCGGCCTTCACGACCTGTTGGGGCACGAGGGCCGGCTGGCGTCGCTGGCGCAGCATGCGTGACGAGGGGACCGATGGCCTGGCCACCGGCGCACAGTTGGAAGAGGCGATGGGCGAGGCTAAGGCGCTCTCACGGCTGGGTGCCCTGCGCCCCAGCCTCAGCGCCCCCCGCACATCCCTGCAGAAAGCTTCCTCCGGACGCGGCCTGATGCCCTGGCGAGGCGGTGCCGCCAAGCCGCAGGTCACCGACGTGCCGGTGAGCGAGGTCGCCGTCTTCTGTGGCACCGCGATCCCGACTGGCGTGAAGCTCTACATCCCCTTCGAGGAAACGGTGCTGATCGTGGCTCCTCCCCGGGAGGGCAAGACGTCACAGCTGATCATGCCGTGGATCTTGGACTTCCCGGGATCAGTGCTGGCGACGTCATCCAAGACGGATGTCCTCTACGCGACAGCGAAGTCTCGTGAGGCCTTCGGGCCCGTCATGGTCCTGGATCCCACGGGCCTGTCGAACTGGCCGCTGCAGTTGCAGTGGAGTCTCGTCGACGGCTGCGAGGACTTCAGCGTGGCGCGCAAGCGAGCTGAAACGCTCACCGGTACCGCGAAGTCCGACGAGGGGACGAAGAACGGCGGGTATTTCGTGATGAATGCGCAGATGCTGATGACCTGTTGGCTGCACGCAGCCGCGGTGGAGGGCCTCAGCGGCATGGACATCCTCCGTTGGGCTACTGCACCCACGGAGCGGCAGCCGGTCGACATCCTGGCCGCGCACGGCCAGGAGAACCTCGCCCGCGCCCTGGCGGCGCAGCACGCGGCGGCTCCAGAGGAACGCTCAGCGAGCTGGAGGACTGCGGAGCAGAGCATCCTGGCGCTGTACGACGCCAAGGTCGCCGACATCTTCGGCAAGTCGGCCCGCCATGAGAAGAATTTCTCCATCACGAAGTGGCTCACCGAGGGTGGCACCGTCTTCCTCATCGGCGAGGAGGAGGATGGCAGTTCGCTGGCACCGATCCTGGCAGCGTTCTCCAGGGCCATCCTCGACACGGCCAAGGTTCTCGCCGCACGGATGCCGAACGGCCGGCTTGACCCCCCGCTCGGCGTGCTGGGCGACGAACTCGCGAACGTGGCGCCCCTCCCGCAGATCCCGTCGCTGATGTCGGTCTCGGGGTCGCAGAACATCTTCCTAGTCGCGGTGCTGCAGAACCTCGCCCAGGCACACGAGCGCTGGGGGGAGCTGGGTGTCCGCAAGATGTTCGCCGCAGCCACCATCAAGGTGATCCTGGGTGGTGTCTCTGACGAGCAGGAGCTCAAGACCTACAGCGCGCTGGCTGGCGAGTTCGAGGAGGACACCGAATCGGTGTCCGACAGCGGTGACAGCAGCTCTGTGAGCGTCTCCACGCGACGCCGGGCAGTCCTGGAGCCGGGCGATATACGGCAGATCCAGGAACGAGAAGGCCTGGTCGTTCACCGGCGGACCCCGGTGACGCGCGTGCGCTTCGAACGTATCCATGAGGGTCCCCGGGCCAGGGAGATTGCCGAGGCGACGAAGGACGCACTGCGGAAGGTGAACGAGCATGCTCGCTGATCGCTCTACCTTGTTGTCCATTCTCCGCTGCGGTGACCCCGGGCAAGGGCACCAGGCCCGGGGACGGACCGCGGCCGCTGGCGGTGGCTGCGGCGATCGGCTCTGTGCGGCCTCACCGGCTACCCTCCACGCTGCCTGCCGCCCAACCCCGCACCCCGCGAAAGGAGGCTGTTGATGCCTGATCCGCTTGCCCCGCTCTTTGAGGCGCTGGAGTCCGTCAACAACGAACTGACCACCGTGGCGGCCCGGCTGGCGCGGCTCGAGGACTCCGGCTCCGTCCGCGGCGGCTCCAAGCAGGGCGGCGGCGAGGGTGGAGGCGAGAGCGACAGGGTCCCCGGCGCCCCGGTGGTCTGGCACCGGATCGAGGACGAGGAGGCACGAGCTGCCCTGTGGGCGGAGTTCGTGCCCTGGGTCATTCGGATGGCCGACACCTACGAGCTCACCACCGAGCAGCTCCCGCATGCCTGCTGGTGGGAGCACGGCGCGGTCGTCGCCGAGCTGACGGCCCTGTGGACGGGGTGGGAGTCGGCCTACAGCAACCAGGAGGACGCCGCAGCCAGCCCCTACCTGTGGCACGACGCCTGGTCCCGGGCAGTGGAGAGAATCAGCCGGATGTGGCTTGGTGAGTGCACCAACGGATACCACCAGGTCAAGTCGCGCACAACGTGGGGTACGGATCCAGCCCATCGGAAGGCAATCTTGGAAGCGGGGCCACCCGGCTGTGGAGGAGGGGCGCCGAAGCCCAAGGGCACGTAGCAGCCAGCGGTGTGTACGGGCGGGGGGTAACCTCCGTTGCGGGTTGCTCTTTAGATCAGGTCGCGCCATGCGTAGCGCAGTGCCGACCTTTTCCAGTCGTCGCAGTCAGTCGCGCCGTAGACGGTGATGGAGCGGACGGCCGAGGTGAGGATGCCTCGGCGCTGGGTGGCGGTCATCGACCGTTTCCATTGGTCGAGGGCGTGTTTCGCTGTGACTGGCGCGTTGAGGGCCATACCGAAGCCATCGGCGGTTAGGGACTCCTGCGCGATCGCCATCTGGCGGCACTCATCGGGTCCGAACACGCGGGGTACTACTTCCTTCGCAACCCGGGCGTCGAGGGCAGCCGCCGGAAAGTCGGGCAGGCATCCGGTCGCACAGTGGTAGGTCACGGGGGCACCGCCTCCCGTGAGGAGAAGGCCGCATACTCCGCATCGGAGCAGATCTATGAGCAGGGGGCCGTCCCAGGGCTGATTGTGCTTGGTCTCTAGTAGGGGGTGGTCGGGTTGCGTTCCCCGCGGTATCAGGGTGACCTGTCTGAGATCCGGTCGCCCGGTGGGCACACTGACGAGGCAGGCCGTAGCCGGATGCGGCCCCGTCTCAGTGCGCCACGACAGCAGATGGCTGGCCGGGTGAGTGCGCGGATCTGAATCGGAACAGTAGCGGCGAGCCGCACGGTCGAGCGCGCGGAGCTCAGGGTTATCCAGGCCGGCGGCAAGTTCCTCTCGTACAAGGTCTGCTATGCATTCGGCCGCCTGCTGCCAGTTGGCAAGGCGCTCGCGGGCCTCGTTGCTGTGCAGGATCCAGCGGGGCAGGCTCCAGCCGGGGGTGAAGCAACCCGGTAGCAGTCGCTGGGCAAAGCAGTTGGCTTCAACTGTGCGCCACTCGCTGTCAACGATGAGCGCGGGTATGTCGTAGCCGTGCAAGATCTGGCTGAGAGAGCGGTCCAGCGGAGAGTCGGCCGGTTGGAAGTGGGAACGTATGGTGTGTGGGATCCTCAGGGCGTCGATGACTGCCTGCACGGCGGCGCTTCCCGGCCATGCGGTTCCATGCTCAAGCCCCAGGTACTGCGCCTCGGTGATCCCCGCCATCACGGCGACGCGGGCGGGTGTGAGCGCCATGCGCAGCCGGTAGTCCGCGATAACTTCGCCGAGGGTAGCGATCACCATGCACGGCTCCTTGACTCCGGTCTTACTTGCCCGTTCGACGCCGGACAGTGACCGGCCCACCTCTGCTCCGACGTACGGTGTCAGGGCATGCATGCGTGCCGCTTGAAGCTACACGCGTTTTGGCTTGCGTCCTACCTGTATTCCGCATGACAGCCAAACAATCAACCGAACAAGTTATCGAACCAATCTCCATGCCGACCTCTTGGTGTCGACGTGGAGATTAGCGATGGCAAGCGGCAACCGGAGCGCTGCACGCCAAACCGTTTGGGACATGGGACCTTCACCGACCGCACCGTCGCCACAACTTCTTCACATGCAAACGAGCAGCCAGAGTCGACGCGAACGGTAGGGCCGCACCTGCAACAACTCAGAATGGCGAATGTCCTGCACTAGCCACCGCGGTAGGCCATGACCCTGCGTTGGGCAAGGAGCCGTACGTGACACGGCCGGAGACAGCCCGTTGTGCACCGAAAGCGACCGCAGATCAACCGGCGCTACACCGCATGGAAGCTCTGGAAGTGCCGCTTCTCAGCGACCGCCCCGTCGTCGGCGTTGGTCAGAACTAGAGTGATCCGCGTGAGGCCCTGAGCCTGAAGAGGCCTGGGCGTTTCCTCCACTAACCGGCAGCCTTTCAGCCCAAGTCCTGGATCAGGATGGCGCAGCAGTCGGACCGTACCTCCATGGTGGAGCAGGTCGGCTCCAGGCCCGTATGTCCATGCCGGCATGTCCTGCAGGTACATCTCACGCAGGGTGGGGTCCAGGTAGACCTCTCGCCGCATCGCCTGGAGCATGGCGTCATCGTCGTACCGCTCGAGACTGGCCGCGAGCTGCGCAAGCATCGACAGCTTCCAAGCGACGTGCCCCTCAAGAATCTGGGCCGCGTCCGGGTGGAATAGCCCGAAGCGGAGGAAGTTGTCTGTAGGCATGGCGGTGGGGTGTGGACGCACGGCGCGGAAGAGTTCACGGAACGCCCCGTTCGACATCCGGATGTTCCACCGGTGGTCGATTAGGAATGCGGGAAGAGCCAGGGCGTTGATCATCACGCTGTAGTCCCCGAGGAACGCCTCCGTCGAGGCATCCTGCTGCGACTGCCGGACCGGACTGCGCAGTTCCGGCTGGGGCGCGCGGTCCACTGCGAGCCAGAAGAGCCGCTCGGTTTGGAACGGAGTCATCTCCAAGGCCTCAGCCAGACCGTACAGCTTCTGGTCAGTCCACTCCTTGACGACGCCACGCTCCCAGTTGCCGTACGCCCTCGTGCTCAGCTCTAGGCGGGTAGCCACGGTTTCCTGGCTCAGCTTCAGAAAATCGCGTCGGCCCTGGATGAGCTTCTGCAGCCTCCTCGGTCGGCCCGCCTCACGATCCTTCGCAGCCTCTGGCCGAACCTTGCCGTCTTCCTTCGCGCGGGAGTCGTGAGGCTCTCCCCTCTCACGCAGCGTGCGCCTGGCAGCACCCGCCTGCTGCGTCTGCGACGGGACATGACTGCCCGATCGGACCCCCAGGCTCCCCTTGAAGACCGGCACTGTATTCACTCTTCCCCCTGGCTACTGCCCGTCGGAGCGGCGGAGGCGGGGACCACGAAACCTCCATGCCCCTTTTTTCCGATTTACTACCCTACGCCTGCAATGCGGTGCCTCGTAGTTGCATTTAGAGCTGGCTGCGGGCATGGCTCCGCCTGGCATAGGCACCCGCTCGTCAGCCCGGAGCACCAGTTACGCAACAGCGGGTAGCGCACCCATCCCTTATCGTGATCCTGCCTTGAGCATCCGGAAGTGTCAACTAAAGTGGTCAAGTCCAAGATCGAAACCTTCGTGAAAGAGACCCCATACGTGGCTGTGAGTAGTCATGGGCAGCAGGGCTCTGCAGCCATGCCCGAGAGGGTCGAGGGGCCATGACCAGCACACCCCGGTCGCTGGGTGAGAAACTCACTGCGTTGATGGCTCGCGCTCGGCCAGGCAGCAGCCGGCGCCATACGAATCGCTCACTCTCCGCGGACATCGAAGCCCTGCCTGACAGTTCAGTCTCGCTGTCCCGTACTGCCATCGGTAACCTCGTCAACGGCAGCCAGCTCAACCCGACTACCGACACGGTCATCGCCCTGTGCAAAGCTTTGGGTGATGTTCCGCCTGCTCACCTGCTGCCACACTCGAGTTACGACGACCTGGAGGCCCTCCAGGCCTTCGAGAACCCGGCAGCACGTCAGGCACTGGTGCTCCTCGACCGCTTCGGCGACGAGCTGCCCGGCGTCTTGCGGCTGCTGGCCCTCCTCGAGGGCTTGCCAGAGGCTGAGCTGCGAAATGTCATTGCAGACCTGAAGCGACGGCGGGACGATCTCGGTCTGAAACCGATTCCGCGCAGCGATCCTGTCGCGAAACAGTCCAAAGGTCGGCGACGAACGGCGGATGAGGCCGCAGCCTACGCGGCCAAGGCACTGGAGGGGCTGTAGCAGTGGTTGACGGCATAGTCTTCGGGACTTGCACCGTGGCGGGATTCCTCGTCACGGCTCTCTGCACCAGGAGAGCACGCGGCAACCCCCGCGTCGCCACCTGGTCCATCGCTGTCGCTTTTGGCGTCTGCACCCTGGGGGTGATGTTCGCCGTTCCAGCCGTCGCCCGGGCTGCAGAGGATCTGACCGGCGTCGCCAATGTGGGCAAGCTCATTGCCCACATTGGCGCGATCCTATGGTGCGCGGCGCTACAGGTCACGATGGTGGACCTTGCTTATCGGCCCGAGTACCTGCGTGCAGCGATGTTCCAACGGGGGTTCGCCGCCATGGTCGAGCTCGCAATCATGGTGCCGCTCTTCCTCGCGACGAACCGACCGGGGATGGAGTTCACGACCGCGTATGTCTCGGACCCGAAGGTAGCGACCTACCTGCTCATCTACCTGTCATATGTGCTGCTGACGTGCGGCGAGCTGGCCTTCATGTGTGCGCGGACGGCCCAGCGGATGTGGGGGCCGCGACCGTGGAGCGGCGCTGGCTTCGCTCTCTCCTCGATGGCTGCCACCCTGGGTGTTGCCTATACGGTCTCCAAGGGCTCGTACATCGTCTTCCACACGCTGGGTAGGCCCTGGTCGTTGAGGGTGGAGGAAGTTGTGAGCCCGGCCTTGAGCGGCATGGCTGTGCTATTCCTCTTCGCCGGCCTCACACTTCCCATGCTTGGAGCTCTGATCGACCGGGTGCGTGCCAGGCGGGAGCTGGTGGAGAGCTAAACGCTGCACGGATCGCCGTTGTGGGCCGCATGCGATATCGCATGCGGCCCACAGTCGTTTTCCGGGCCGGACGGCGTGGGTTCGCCGCGCGTCCGCGATCACGTGGTCGGCTTGACCCCGTACTCCACCAGCAGGCCGAGGAGGCCGCGGGCCCGCTGGGACGCCCGCCATCGGGGAGCGGGCTCGGCCAGGATAAGGGTGCCGAATCGCTCAAGGAGTGCGGCCAGCGCGATCTCAGTCTCGGCGCGAGCCAGGGGGGCGCCGAGGCAGTAGTGGATGCCGTGGCCGAGGGCCAGGTGGCCGGTGGTGTCGCGGTCGAAGTCGATCTGGTCGGGGTGGGGGAAGCGATGGGGGTCGCGGTTGGCCGCGGCCAGTGACAGCAGGACAGTCCCTCCTGCGGGAATGGTTTCATCCCCAATGGTTACGTCCTGGGTTGGAAAGCGGCGGATCGCGAGAAGCGCTGGTCCCTCGTAGCGTGCCAGTTCCTCGACTGCTTCGGGCAGCTTCGATGGGTCCTTGCGGAGGCGTACCAGGTGTTCGGGGTGGCTCAGGAGTGCATGCACGGCGTTGCCGATGAGTTGCACAGTGTTCTCGTAGCCGGCGCCGAGGATGAGGAAGGCGAGCGAGGTCAGTTCGTCCTCGCTAAGCCGGTCGCCGTCGGTGTCGCGGACTGTGATCAGGTCTGAGAGTAGGTCGTCGGCGGGGTGCTGCCGTTTGTGGGCGATGAGCTCGGTGAAGAATGCGACCATGGCGCCGATCGTCTGCTTGGCGGCCTGGGGGCGGCTGGGGTCGGGTGCGATCAGCTCGTTGGTCCATGCGCGGAAGTCCTTGCGGTGGTCCTCCGGGATGCCCAGGAGGTCGCAGATGACTGTGATCGGCAGTGGGGCAGCGTACGCAGCGATGAGGTCGGTCTCGCCCTGCGTCCCAAGGGCATCCAGGAGCGCGTCCGCAGTCCGGCGGATGGGGGCGCGCAGCGCTTCGACGCGACGGGGTGTGAAGGCGCGGCTTACGAGCTCGCGAATGCGGGTGTGGTCGGGGGGATCCATGTTCAGGAGGTTGGCGTCGAGGGCTGGCGGCAGAGACAGGCCGCGGTACGAGTCCTCGGTGGCGTTGGTCTTGTCGAGGGAGAGTCGTGGATCCGCGAGGGCTGAACGAACGTCGTCGTATCTCGTGATGAGCCATGCCGGCTCGCCGGTGGGTCCTGCGATGCGCTGGACGGGCGCGGCGTCGCGAAGGTACTGATAGGCGGCATGGGGATTCTTTATGAGGTTGCCCTGAAGATCCATGGAGTCACCCTAGCCAGACTGCGGAAGCGCTGTGAGGGTGGCGGGCGACTCCGACTTGCCAGTCCCTTGAGCCCCTGAGGGGGAGAATAGGGCGGGCTTCGCCTGGGTGGCGGTCGAGCGGGAAGGCATCCGCGCATGACGCTGCCCTTGCTCTGCCGGTGCCGTTTGCGACCTGTCGGCCGATCGCCCAAGTGCCTGCTTCCAGCGAGCTGGCCCTGGAGCCTGAACTCGACGGCTGGTGGTGTCAGATCGTGGTGGGTTCGGGTCAGAGCTGGAGTCGGTACACCAAGGACCTCACCTCCAGGTTCGACGACGTCGCGCTGGCCTCGCGGTTGCTTCCTCTCTGTGTTCTCGACAGTGAGCTGGTCGCCATGCCCGACAACGCTACGATCTCGTTCGGTCCCCTGCAATCGTGCTCGCCTCGGGGGCGCCGTCGTGGAGAGGGCTTCACTGAGCCCCCGTCAGCCTGAAGCTGCAGGTCAAAGGGCTGGTGTGACTGGTTCTCCGTTCTTCGCTGCCACGGACTGGCCCATGTTGGTCAGGCGAGCCCTTGATCCCCACCAGGCCGCGGTCAGCGTCATCTTGCTCCGCGTGCCGCGACCGCTTCAGCGCGGTCCGGTGGGCGGCGCGGAGAGAGAGAATGACACGGGCTGCTAGCTATACGGCCTGCGGACCACAGGAGAAGGGCGCCGGACTCTGAGCTCACCTTCCTTCACCCCTCAGATGCTGACTGCAACCGAATCCGTGACGCCGATGATTCGGTCACTCACCGGAGGGGTCAACCTCGCCACCCTGGCCGAAGCGCTGTCAGACACAAGATCATCCGGCACCCGCACCACTCTGGCGCCATCCGATCCAACTGCCAAGCTCCTACACTGAACTCATTCTGAAATGATCAGCTACTGGGGCACACTACCTCCGGCTGGCCAGGGCTAGGTTGGTATGCCGGGGTCGGTAGACGTTCCGATTAGCTGCAGTGCTTGGAGGAGTAGCTGCTCCAGGCCGAGGAGGAATCCCAGGTGGCGTTGTAGGAGAAGCCGCCTTCAACGTCGATGCAGGTGTTGCGGGCGGAGACGTAGACCGGGCCGGCGTACTTGGTGAAGTTGGCCTGATAGCCGTCCAGGGCGGCCCAGCCCGAGCCGCTCCTGCCGATCTTGACCTTGATCCCGCGCGGCAGGTGCACGCCGTCGGCCGGACGGGCAATCGCGCAGTTCTTGCTGGCGGTCGGGGAGTAGTAGATGTCGAGGTAACCCTTGGTCTGGCCGGCGTCGTACGACCCGGGCGTGGCCTTGATCGGCCACGACTTCAGGAAGGTGTAGCTCGATCTGCAGGCGTTGGTCCGGGCGGTGGCCGAGGCTGCATGGCGGTTCCCGCCAGAAGCGTGCCAGTCACCACGGCCAGGGACGCCGCAGTGAGGGCCGTCTTGCGCAGGGTGGCTGTCATGGTGAGAGATTTCCTTGGTTGAGGCCGCGTCTGTCCGGTGGCTGTCTGTTCCCGGCGCCCGGTGCGAAACCAGCCGGGCGCCGCTGCGAAGAGGGGCGGGGAAGTGCAGATGGCGGGCCCAGGACTGGGCGCAGTACGGGAGGAGCGGTGCCGTGCCGGGCGGCGCGATGCCGGGGTGTTGCGGCCAGCGCCAGTGAAGCGCGGTCACTTCTCGGCGTGCGAGAGGACATAGCCGTCCAGGCAGGGTCCCGGGAGGTGTGCGTTCAGTCGGCGAGGTTGAACAGGGGGTCCGCGGGGGAAGTGCTGCCTCCACCCCTCGAACGCTCAGAGGCCGTTCGAGGGGTGGAGACGCTTTCGGCCGTTCCTCCGGGGCTGGCGAGCCTTGTTCAGGGCAGCAGGGCGTCGCCGTGCACCCAGCCCTTGGTGCCCTTACGGATCCCGGCCTTGGAGGTGGTGATTTGGGCGTAGTCCCACTCGCCCCTGCTGCACATCACGGTGAGCCGGTCGCCGCGGTAGAGGTAGCCCAGGCTCTTGTAACCGGTGGAGGGGCCGGAGCGGAAGTTCCAGGCGTTCCTCTTGGAGGTGGAGTCGAAGTTGGGCCAGTTGGTGGTGCACAGGCTGTTCTCGCCGGCGGCGTGGGCGGCCGGTGCGGTGGTCAGGGTCAGGGCGGCTGTGGCGGCCACCGCCATAACGGCGGGAACCAGGGCGGCGCGGGTGGTGAGACGGCGGATCATCGGGGAGCCTTTCAGGGAAGATGGCGCGGGGTTGGCCGAGCAGGATCGATACTGCGCACCGAAATGCGGTCGATGAGTGGCCCGGTCGGCGGGATCCCGAGGGCTGCGACGGCGAGCTGGGATGCCGTTCCCCACCGCGGGAAAGGCTGCGGGTTCCTGGGCGGGGGTGATATCCGACAATCCCCGGGATCGTGGGCGCGAGGACGGGCGTGGCAGAGGGCTGGTGGACTCATTGAGTCACGGCTTCCGGGCGGCTTGTCACTTGGGTGTGAGTTCTTCGGGCAACTCGCCGAAGTAGGCACGAAAAATCGCGGACGGGGCAGGATGAGAACAGGCCGCACGGGCCTAGGTGAGCCTCACAACTGGCCCAGCTCGTGGACCTTTTACTGCGTTACGGTTCAATCCCTGTCAACGTCAGCAAAGGCCAAGAACTGATGAGCGACCCGAAGCCGACTGACGTGATCTTGCTGGTGCTGTACTCACCCCGGCTTGAGCAATGCCGCTGCTTCTACCAGGGCCTTGGCCTGGATTTCGCCGCGGAACGGCACGGCCAGGGTCCCGAGCACTACGCCGCGGTCCTTCCGAACGGCATGGTGTTCGAGCTCTACCCAGCCCGTCCTGAACGTCAGACGGACACATTGCGCCTCGGCCTGGCCGTCGACGGCAGTACGGCTACTCCGCCACTCACGCCAGGACGCCACATCCTCACTGATCCCGACGGCCGCACGGTCGAGGTCCACTCGACCTGAGCACCGTCAACCGCTCCCAGGCCGATACGGATCGCTGGACAATTGCCGGGGTGCCGGTGGTGTGATGGGCCTATGCGGCCTGAGCATTGTGTGACCAGGAACCACCTCGAGGTGTGGCACGAGCGTGCGCTGCCGGCAGGACCTGAACGGGTGGGGCTGGGTGCGGTCCTGCGCGGCTCACTGTTGCCGGTCATTGTGTGGACCGGGGTGGCGTGCTTTACGTACTTCGTTTACAACCCGGTCGTGACGATGGTCCTCGGCGGGCTATTCGTCTTGTTGTTCGTCGTGGGATTCGGGCTGCGCCGCAGGGCGAGGCACTCGGTTCGCTGCAGCGCCTACGGTGCGCTGGGCGGGGTGTTCGACAAGTCAATGGCCGGGTTCTGAGCCGTTACGCCGCAGGACGCTCGTAGTTGTCGGGCAGAGGCAGGAGGGTGTTCGCCGTGTCCGGTGGGCGTGTGCCGGTCGGGACGGCGAGCGGCGGTGACCAGTCCTGTGAGCAGATCCATGGCCGCAAGGCCGATGAGCACGATGGTGCACCCGAGCAGGGCTATAGCCGCCTGAACACGGTGGGATAGTCCGCACCGGATCAGTGGCCCGGCCGCACACCGCAGCAGGTAAAGGACTGTGTCCGGTGTCCGGCTCACCGCTCGATGGCGGGTGTGAGGAAGCCGACGCCGGCCGCGAGAGCCTGGTCATGGGCTTGGTTGTGAGAGGTGGCCGGTGCCGCAGGTGTGTGCGGGCTGGGGAGCTCGTGGGTGGCGGGGCGGTTCATAGTCTCGTGCAGGCGGGTCTTGATGTCCTCGGCGTCGAAGGGCGCGCCACCGTGTGTGAGGTCGTTGAGGGCGCCTCGGGTGCGGGTCAGCAGGTCGCTCTCCGTGCCGGTGGTGGCACGCCGGTGGGCGGGGACGGGCTGCTGGAGCTGGTAGGAGACCTGTCCGTCAAGGGCCTGGGTGGCGCGCTCGAGGGTGCCGTAGGCCTCGGTGAGGCGGCGCTGGGTCTGCGCGGTGGCAACCGGCACAAGCGCCAGGGGCAGGTAGCGCGGGACGGGAGGGGGGAAGGCGAGGCGGCCGAGTGCGTCGTGGATCAGGTGCAGTTGTCCCTCGCGAGCGGCGAGGTAGGAGGTTTCGGCGTGCAGGAGTTCGGGGTCGGCGAAGAAGTCGAAGCTGTCCTCGGCCGTGGTCGCGGCGCGCTGCGCGGCAAGCGCGTCGACGGCGTCCTGCGCGGTGGTGGAGTGCTGGCGCCAGGCGGTGGCCGGGCCGCTGGTGGACAGGGCGCGGGCCGGGATCGGGAAGGTGTCCAGCAGATCCTGGGCTTCCTGCTCGCGCCCGGCGTAGAGGGCGGCGGTGTAGGCGCGGACGGTGTGGCGGGCCTGGGCCAGGTGTGTGGCGCGCTGGGTGTCGAGGGGTGGGGTGGTGCCCGGCAGCGCGCCGGCGGCCTGTTGATCGCGCCGGTAGTCGGCGAGGTCGGGTTCGAGGACGGCGCGCAGTTGCTGGGCGGGCGCGGTGCGCAGGGCGATCTGGTCGAGTAGCCAGTCGGCCAGGGGTGCGAGAGCGGGGACGTCGGCGGTCAGGGACTCGGCCGCATGCCAGTCCTCGATCAGCTCGGCGCGGGTGCGGTCGATACTTTCTGCCCGCTCCAGCAGGTCGAGGACTCGCAGTGCGGTGCCGATGATGAGGTCGGTGGCGGGGCCCTTAGGTTCTTCGGTGTGCTGCAGGCTAGGGCTGAGGACGGCAGGCGGCGGATAGCCGGTCAGGGCGCGCATGTGGCAGACCCAGGCGGTGGCCGCGGCAACCCACCCCAGTTCCAGCCCCTGCGCCGCGTCGGTGTGCTTGCGGGAGAACCAGTCGGCCAGCTGCCCGGTGAGACGGGCCTCGTCGGTGACCGGGTCACGCATCAGGTCGGCGGCCAGTTCACCGGGCGTGTGCTCGCGCAGTACGCCGGCCTGGACGCTGAGGACGGCGAGGTGTCTGGTGCCGTCCTCCAGTCGGAGCCAGCGGCTCAGGGCCTCAGCCCGCCCGCGAGTGACCTCCCGCAGCCGGATATGGGACAGGTCGGCGCCCACGCGGGCGATCCCGCTCTCCCCCACCTGCAACATCCCCTCGCCGACACCGGGCGGCACACCTTCTTCGTCCACCCACGCCAGGACGTAGGCGTCATGGCCCTGGGCAGCCAGCCAGGCAGGGAAGTCGTCGGGAAGGGGGGCGGGCTGCTGGTTCATCGAAGGCCTTCTGCTTGGGCGGTGAAAGGGGGATAGTCCGTGAATGGCTGCTGACGGCAGCCTGCCCGAGCTGGTGATCGCCGCCCGGTGATGCGCTACGACAAGTCCGCCCGGCGGGAAGAAACAGATAGTGACTGCACCGGCGTCCCGCCAGGCGGGACGAGCCCGAGGAAAGTAGTGGGTGAAACGATGTACGTGAAGCCGGTGGAGCAGACGATGCGTGCAAGAGCGATGGGCTAGGCATCTGCAAGCTGCCTATGTAGTTGGGATACTTCCTTCATGGACAGATCAATGGTTCCGTGGCGCAACACAACGCATGACTGGGCACACACCGTGGACGTTCACCACCTCACGCGCATCCGGGACAATTGGGCCGAGTTCGCGCCGGGCGGTATGCGGCATCTGATCCTCGAGGTCGTCGCTTACGCAGCCGACGAGGCGGAAGCAAGGGGCACAGGGCGTTGCACTGTCACCTACCACGTCGACGGATCGGTGTCGGTCGCCGATGACGGACGAGGTACCGATACCCGCCTCGATCACCATGGACGGGCCGTGAAGAAGCCGGTCATGGCGTCGAAAGACCTTCGGTTCTTCGATCACCCTGACGCACAACTGCTTCCCGATGGCCATCCACGCCGTGGTATGTCCGTCGTTGCGGCGTTCAGCGAATGGCTCGTCCACACCAACCGCCGCGCAGGTGGAGCCTGGAGTCAGCGCTACGAACACGGCATCCCCACAACTGGCCTCACGCCGATCGCCGACGACGGCACCACGGGCACCATCGTCCACTTCCGCCCCTGCGAGGCCATACACACAGCAGCCGGGTCGTCCGCGGATGAACTGGCGCAGCTCGTAGCAGTGTGGCCGCAGCTTTCCGTTGGTATCGAAGGTGGTCAGAGCATCTGACTCACCATGGGAGAAGCACTGAGCGGGAATTGAACAACACGCTCAACGCTTTTGACAACGTCTGCGTACAGAAGGCCGGGCGGACCGGAGCCCTCACTTGGTCCACGCTCGGTTGCCCTCGGCGCCCCGGATCGAGTGCGGACAGGGCAGTTAAAAGGGAACCTGAGGCTTTGGCCAGGTCTGTGGTGTTGAAGCAGCCGGTCGCCGGACGCCCGGTGGAACAGGCTCCTCACCCGCCCGCCGCAGCAGCGCGTGTGTCAGCTTTGGCGGGGGCGTCGGTAGGGCTTACGCGGGCGCCGGACCGTGTCGGTACCGACCTCGACGGTGCCGGCGGAGGAGAACAGGCTGGGCACCCCCGGGCGCGGCAGCACCTGCGCCCGGCTCCCCTGGCCCTGGCTCTGAGTGGTCGGCTTGCTGGTGGCGCGTCGGGTGGGGGCCGCGGCGCGGGCCAGGATGCGGGCGTGGGGGATGTGGGGTGCGCACATCGCGCAGACCTCCTCGACGATCCACACCTGACCGACGACCGGGTCGTGGCGCAGGATCATCACCACCTCGCCCGCGCACAGTGTCTTGTCTGCAGGGTGTGCCTCGCAGCGTTCGGCGCGGCAGTGGCAGGCGGCATTGGGCCGGACGGTGGCCGCTTTGGCGTGGGCGGCGGCGTGCCGGGCGGCGAAGGCACGCAAGGAGGGCAGGTCGCGGGAGCGGGCGGGCATGGTGCACGGCGAGGTGCAGGTGACGCTGACCGTGCGATCGCTGTGGCCGGTGAGGCGGACGGTCCAGGCCCGTCCGGGCACACGCGCGGTCGAGGGTTCCAGAGGGGTGGTCGTCACGCGGGAAGGTCCGTTTCGCTAGAGGGGTTGGGCTGATCATGGGCCGGGTCCACTATGCGCTCTACGCGGGCTTCCAGGGCCACGGGTTTTCTTCCCCCGGACGCGTCACGCAAGCAGGATGGTCCCGCTTGCGTCACAGCGATCTACCGAAGGTGGTCGGCTTGTGTCCTTCGGGCTGAACGGCCTGGGCCGACCTGTCGCCTGCTTGCTCGGCCCAGTTTGGTTCTGCGGGGGCCCGGTGCTCGTCACCGCAGAACGCGACGGCGTCCTCTCCGGTCTCGATCGCCTGCAAAAGGACGCCGCTTCTCGGGCGGCAATCTCGCTCGTCCGTGCCTTACGTGTCTGCATACTCTTCGAGCCTGTGACCAGTGGTTGCACTTGACAGGTGCAGATAAAACCCCTGCGTGGCGGGCTGCCTGAAGCAGGTTTAGAAACACATCATTGGCTCGGCTGCTGGGCGCTGTCTCACTCCGTCTCTGGGTGCAGATGCTGGGTCTGAGCTGTGCCTACGGTCGAAGAGGCGGCCCGACCAGAGGTCCTCAACGGCCTGCGGGGGCTACGTTCACCGAAACCGATCGCCGCGTCGGCCGGGGCACCGGTACCGTGCCGCCGTGACCATCTTCGAGGCCGACCGGACCAGGCCGTCGGCGGACGACATAGCGCTACTGGCGGAAGGTTCCCAATTCGCCCTGCGGCTGCAGAGCTTTGGGCCCGAGCAGGAAGGCGCAGTCGCACTGGGCCTGCTGCGCGACATCTGCGCCATGCTGTGCGAGCCGGACGGCCACGCGGAGCCGTACGTTACCGCGCAGGCGATGTGCCGCGTTGCGATCGAGCGCCTGATGGAGATCGGCGGGAGCAACTATGAGGGGCTGCAGGCGGCCCGGGCTGAGGTCTCCAAGTCCCTCGCTGCGGTGTTCAATACGGATGGCTCGCTTAAGTCCGCGACTCCGGTGGACGGTCTGATCGAGGCCCTGGACTCCCTGCCGGCGTTTCCCCGGAAGGTGGACGTGGACAGTGCTCTCGGGAAGGCCATTGTCAAGCTGCTCCACTCTCGCACCGCGGCTACGAAGGCCGCGCACCCGCCGATCTCGGCGCTCGGTGCGACCCAGATGGTGCTGGACGCCGTCGACGAGCTCGGGACCGCGGTACCCGAGACGCTGACTGCCGGACACCCTCTAACGGTCGCGCTGCGAGAGCTCTACAAGATCCGGTCAAGCAAGGAGTTCCGTCGTCAGGCGGTGCTCGACCGGCGACTCGAAGCAGTCGGGGCGGCCTACGCGCGGTTGTGCGAGATGGAGAAGCAGCAGGGCGCCTACCGGATCATGCAGCTGACCACGGTGGTCCACAACGAGACCGGCCAGCGGCCGGGCAGGGCGGAGCAGGCGGCATTCAAGCTCTGGACGAAGCAGTACAGCATCGGGTCCGGGGTCGTGCACCCCGGTCGCGAGGCGAGCGCGGTGACGGCGGTCGCGATGCTGCACGACTGCCTGGCCCTGATCCAGGAGCTCGTCTCCACGGTCGTCGACCAGGCTCCCGAGTGGGTGTCTCTCGGCGCGGTCACCTCCCCGACTCCGGGGCAAGTCCAGAAGGTCAACAACCTGCACAACCCCGCTGCCGCTCCCTACCTGTTCACACAGTTCATCGGCTGGGAGTGGCTGGAGAAGCTGGACTCTGTTCGGCTTCTACCGGAGGAGGGCCGATGGCCAGCAAGGCCCTACCTGGAGCGTCTCGCCGACGAGAATCCCGCCCGCCTGGTGGAGTGGCTGAACAAGAACAAGCGCCTGGAGGCAATCTGGCGGTCCGGCCGCAAAGCCACCGCTGAGCTCGTCGTGCTGTGTCGGCACCTCGGCGGCCACGGCGCGGCTCTGGTCGCCGACGCGCTGAAGAAGCACTCCGTCGACGGTGTGAGGACCATGGCGGTCTACTGGGCGCAGGAGACCCTGCCGGAGCACCGGGACGTCGCGTGGGTAGAGGCGGCTGTCAAAGCATTGTCCGTCGGGTCGGACGGGTCTGTGGCCGACTCCTGGAATATCCATACCGTGCTGGCCCAGTTGCTGGAGACCGGCCGAACAGGTGACCGGCAGCTGGCACAGCGGGTCCGCACGGGCCTCGCGACCGTCCTGGCCTCCCACCTCGCGGTCGAAGGCGTCCGGGACCAACTACAGATCAGCGACGACCTGCGTGCCCCGAGCCTGGCCGGGGACCGGGCGCTGACAGGGGCTCGGCTCGCGGCTGCGGCCTGCATCGAGTTCGCTCGTATCGAGCTCAGTGAGGCGCGTACCAATCTGGCGGACCGGACCAGTGCCTGGACAGCCAAGACCTTGAGCGGCTGGGAACGCGAGCGACTGATCGCCGTCCACCTGCTGGACGCCACCGAGATCGCGCCGGCGGACGCCTCGTGGTGGAAGGCCGCCTTTGCGGTGCTCACCCGCCTGGACACCATGACCTACCTCACCCCGGACGTCGGCCGGTTCGTCCAGATGGCCATCGGCACCTGCGAACCAGCGGACCAGGCCGGCCTCGAGGCGGCCCTGACCCAAGGCTTCGGCCCCGTGCCCGGCCCGAAGACACTGCAGGCCGCCCGCGCCGAGCTGACCGACGACGATGCCCGTCACGCCCGCACGCTCGCCTCCGTACTCGGCGGCACGGAAGCACTGGTCGAACTCCTCGGCGAGGCCGCAGCCGACATGCCGGAGCTGGAGTGGAAGACCGCTCTGCAGCCCATGTGGCGGACCGTCTACTGCCTCTCTGAGGTGGCGCCCGCGTCGGTGCTGGCACCCTGGCGCCCGGTGCTGGATCTGCTGGCCGAGTTCACCGGGCCGCCGCCGGCCCTCGACGAGCCGCTGATCAAGATCGGGCCGTACCCCGACCACGGCGAAAGCACCGTGGCGGACTTCGTCACCCGGTGCGCGGAGCACGGTGTCCTCGACGGTGCCGCCGAGCTCTCAGCACGCACCCCCTCGCAGGGGGACTACTACAAGCGCACGGACCTGCGGATGCTGGAGGCCGCCGTCTACGCGGACCCCGCGGCCTGGGCGGCCGACATCTGGACCGTCGCGGCCGCCCTGAGCTCGTTCGACCTGCGTACCGTCTACCTGCAGGCCCTCTACACCGACCGGCAACAGGCGGGCCTCGCCAAAGACGACGGACGCCTGCTCACCAAGGCCTGCATCGCTGCCTGGGACCTGAAGAACCAGCTCGAAGCAGGTGACGGCAGCGCCGATCCGAACATCGACGAACGCGCCCGCTACATCGTGGCCCAGCTACTGCGCGAGGCCTGGGCACTCGGAGCCGACCCCGGCATGGATGAGGCGGCGGCCGTCACCTGGCTGACGGCCGCCGTCCGCGACTGGACCGCGCCCGCCTCGGTCCCGGACAGCCCCTACGTCGCCGCGCGCGCCACCTCCGGCGGCCTCGCCCTGGTCGCCCTCCTGCAGTGGTCCGTCCGCCGCGCAGCCGACCACGACGAGCTGCCCGCCGAAGCCGCCATCCAACTGACCGAGCTCGTCACCGACGGTCGCGACGATCGTGCCTTGGCCGCCATCGGCGCGGCCCTCACCCCGCTGCGCCGTTACGCCCAGCCCTGGTACACCGACCACCAGGCCACCCTGCTCGACCTCGCCGTACCGTCCGCCCCGATTCACACATGGCTGCGCGAGCTGCGCCGCCTCAGCTCCGACGAATTCGCGGTGCTCGGCGACCTTGACCTCGGCAAGGTCATGGACTACCTGCGCGCCGGCGCACCCGAGGAGGTGTTCGACCGGTTCGCCGTCACCCTGCTCCACTCCCCTGGCACCTTCGACTCCGACTTCCTTGCCGCGTTGATCAGCGGTGACGGCGGACCGGCGGCCGTCTCGACGCTCCTTGGCGACATCGCCCGGATACTGCCCCTCGAAGACGTCACCGGTGCCCTCCCTCTGCACCAGCGCGCCTTTCAGCTCTGGGACCAGGCCCTGGACCTCGTCGACGAAGACCCCTCCCTCGCGCCTGTCCTCGTAGGTGCCGGCCACTTCTCCTTCGCCGAAGGGACCGACCAGGGCCAATGGCTGACCCGGACCCTGCGCACCGTCGTCACCACCCCAGACATCAAGTACCCCGACCGGGTCGCGCAGCGAGCCGCCCGCAGCCCCCAGAACCCGGATGCCCTACGGATCCTGACCACGCTGGTGGCCGGCACCAGCGGGAACCAAGGCCAGATCGACTACCGGGTCCACGCCGTCATCCGAGCTGCGCAGGACGCCGTCGACACCTCCGAACCCGGGACCGAGGGACGGTCCGACCTCGGACAGGCTCTTGGCCGCTACGCCAACGACGTGGAACGCGCCACGGCCTGGTAGTGACCACTACCTGCGGCGGGCACCGAGCGGAAAGCTTGCCGCAGGGCACCGGGCGCCGTAGCCCTAACCGCTGGCGGCGTGCCGCACCTGGGTCCGTTTACCCGTCCGCTGGCAAGATTCTCAGGCCGTGGCTGAAAGGCTCACGTTTCACAAGCTGACGGCAGGGCTGCTCTGCGTTTCGGTCCGAAGATCGGTGCGCTCGGGCGTGGATTTCTTGTGCGCCCGAGCTGGCCGCTGAGCGTTGGCCAGCTACGTGGTGTTGCGCAGGGGCCTGAGTAGTTCAGCGAAGGCTCTTTCGAGGCCGGGCGTGACGGCGATGGTCGCTCGGGATGATGGGGTGTGGGGGGTTCCGTCGATGTCGATGACAGCGGCCCCTGCTTCACGCGCGATAGCCACACCCGCTGCGACATCCCACAGGTGGTTACTGAGTGCCACGCAGGCGTCCAGATGGCCAGACGCGACCCATGCCAGATCGATCGCTGCCGATCCCAGCATCCGAACGCGAAGCACCTTTGCCGCCAAGAGCTGGGTCAGGACGAAGCGCTGCTCGTTCCGCTTCGCTGCCTGCTCTCCGACCGCGTAGTCGCCCAGGCCGACAATCGCTTCGGCCGAGGATGGGTTCACGTAATAGGATCGGCTGTCCCCCAGATGTCGGAACTGACGGGATGGTAGCCGCAGCAAAACGCTATGGGCCGACCTTGGACGAGGTCGGCCCATGCGGACTACTAGAACTCCGCTCGTGTCACAGGTCGAGCAGGAAGTCGAACTCGCCAGCCTTGGCCCCCTGAAGCCACGCGCGAGCTTCGCTCGGGGTGAAGACGTGCGGAGGGCGGTCTGGGTTCTTCGTGTCGCCGACCAGAGCGAAGCCGTCTTTCACTCCGATCCTGACGCAGTCGCCCCCACCGCCGCTGGACGAGGACACCACCCACTCGACGTCCGAAAGGTCCATCTCGGCCGGGGTGGGCTTGCCGTTACTCACTTGCCAACTCTCCTAGGTCATCTTCTTGATCAGTGCACGCGTGTCGGCGCAGCTCAGAGCCTGCTCCCACAGGTCCGTAAATACTCCGTCATAGAAGGCCACATCCTCGGATTGGTCGAAATAGACGGATCTTCTTGCGAGTTCGCACCAAACGACATCCTGGTCCGCGTCAGTGAACCCCATTAGTACGAACGGGCCGGCCATGCCTGGGTGGATGCCGATACTGTCCGGCAGGACGCGGATGTTCACCTTGTCCTGTTCTGCCAGGTCAAGGAGGTGTTGGAGCTGGTCGCGCCGTACCGCTTCGTCACCCACCTGACGGCGAAGGACTTCCTCGTCGAGCAGGGCTTGGAACTCGTGCAGGTCATCTCCGCCGAGAACCTGCTGCTGGCGGTCCATGCGAACGTCGACCAAGCCGCGGACGTCTGATGCGCTTAGTTCCGGGCGCAGAGTCTCGATGGTGCGCTGGGCGTAGCCTCGGGTCTGCAGAAGTCCTGGCACGAGACGTGGCTGGTGATTACGGAGCCTGTCCGCCTTGCGCTCCAACTGGAGGTAGGACTCGAACTTCATGGGCCCCAGCAGAGCAGCATGGCGGCGCCAGAGAGATGGCCGGCGTCGGCGGCCGGCTGGGGTGGTGTCCACGCTGAGCAGTCCGAGCACATACCGCCGAGTCTCAAGCTCGGTGTCGTACACGTCGAGCAGAGCTTCGACAAGGCCGCTCGGGATCTGCTTCAGCTTCCCGTTCTCGAGCTTGCTGAGAGAGGAGATGTTGGTCCGGAGGTCGCGCCGGCTCAGCAGATCCACAACGGCGCTCTGCGTCAGGTCGCTGCGCTCGCGCAACTCCTCAAGCCGGCTGCCCACTTCTCTGTGCGGAAGCGACCATGGGACCTCTGCATCGGACATGGTGGCCAGTGTGGCGTGTAGCCCGTGCTCCAACAACCAATTCTATGGAGAAATTTTCTGGGTTGTGTTGCGCGGAACACACCAGGAGGAGCATCCTGGCCGAGGTCACGATCCGTGGTGTCCTTGTCGCGCCTGGTGGAATATGCCAGCGGCTGCGGTGACCAAGTGCTCGTCCTGCCGTTGTCCGAGGAGGGCTGTGTCGATGCCCCGGCCCCGCCCCACCCTGTTCCGCATGCTGCTTCGGGAGCGCAGGTGGGACCGGTGGAGCACGTTCTGCTTACGCTTCGAGCATGCGGCCCGTGAACTCGCCAAGGACATCAACGCGCCCAGGCTGGCTACCATCACAGTGCCGCGACGGAGCTTCGACCGGTGGGCGAAGGGGGAGTGTGTGCCGCGGCCGGACACGACCTTGATCCTGGAGCGGCTTTTCGGCGTCCCATCGGAAGATCTCTTCAGCCCTGCCCTAGAGACTCTTCACTTACAGGTCCCGTCGCACGATCGTGACGGCCTGAGCGCCTTGCTCACGATCACGGAGAACTGGTCCACGAGCCGCCTGTTCATGCCCGCGGGCGAGCTGCCCGGTTCGTGGGAGATGGTGGGCAGGCAAGCGCTGGACGGGACGGCCTCCGCCGTAGCCTTCCGCCCCGCCATCCGATCTGGCTCCACCGCTCAAATCGACGTCGCCAGCACCGGGTCTTTCGACCGCTTCCTGAGATCGGCCCGACGTGGGTTTCTCGTCGGAGTGGACGACCGGGAGAGCACCCCTCAGCTCTTCGTGATCGATGCCGCGAACGCCCGTCGTGCTCGCGCGACATCCCCAGGCCGGAGCGTGATTGAACTGCCAGGCGCGCATGTGCTGGACGATCTCACCTACGGTCTACTCTGGTCGCTCGTCCAGTTCGACGACGGACTGCTCACAGACGATTCCGCTTTGGCCCAGGAGCGGCACGCCCTGGACACCTACCTTGCCCTGCCGCGCTCTGCTCCCAGCCACTTGGCGATGCCCGACCTCACCACGGCGGGAACCCAGTGGCTGGGATCGAGTTTCTGCGCGCGGCACATCATGCGCCGGCTCGATGGGCTGACGGAGCCTCCGGTCTTGGGGACGCGCGAACAAACTGGTGAGCAGGCCGCCACGTGGCTGTGGTTCCAGCACAAGATCGAGTACCTCAGGGCTCTTTCATCGCGCTACGCCGACAGTGCCGCGTCGATGTCCCGCGCCTTCTGCATCTCGGAGAGCGAGGTCAGCCGGAGTGACCGGTACGAGCGGATTCTGCTGCTCCTGGCGATCTCCCTGATGGAACTGCAAGGCATCCGTGTTGATGTTCTTCCCGACCCTGAGTATTCAGAGATGGACGGGTTTGCGCTGATTCCCGAGCGGCGGGCAGTGGTAGCCAACTGGACGCGAACCGACGGCGCCATCTGGGCCGTGGACACGGTCACGCAGCGCCCAGCCCTTCGCGGATACCGCGAAGCAGCCGGCGAAGCGCAGGCCCATAGCGTGATGCGGGGGCCCGATCCGCAGACTCGGTTGCGTGCTCTGGCCGGGTACCTGGAGATCGACTGGACTTGGTTGATCGGACGGTGCCGTGAGCTGAGGGAATGCGGGACGGCGAGCATCGTGCGCCCCCGGAGCCGACACCTCAGCGTGGAGGCCCTGGACGAGGTGTTTCACTTCTTCGGATCCTTTGCCCCCGACCGTTGAGAGACACGACGCTGACCTCGACTTGTGCTTGATCCTCTTCCGTGAAAGGCAACCGCCGTGGATCCCACATCCCAGTCCCCGCCCCCGGGCATTCTGGTGCTCTCGCTCGGTGGCACGATCGCCATGGCCAGCGACACGACGGGACGTGGAGTTGCTCCCCGGCTGACCGCCGAGGACCTCGTCGCTGCGGTTCCTGAACTCGCAGCGGAAGTGACTCTGGAACTGGTGGACTTCCGGAAGATCCCAGGGGCTTGGCTCGAGGTGGAAGACGTTGCCGCCGTTGCCGAACTGCTCAACAAACGCTCCTCGGACACCGCTGGGTTCGTGGTCACCCAGGGCACGGACACCCTTGAGGAGACGGCGTACTTCCTGGACCTGCTGTACACCGGGGACGCGCCGGTCGTCATCACCGGCGCCATGCGCAACCCACAGATGGCGGGCGCCGACGGGTCGGCCAACGTCCTTGCCGCAGTACGCACCGCGGCTTGTCCCGACGCTCGCGGCATGGGCGTACTCGTGGCTTTCGCCGATGAGCTCCACGCAGCCCGCCACGTCCAGAAGACCCACAGCACCAGCACATCGGCCTTCACCTCGCCTGGCGCAGGGCCGGTCGGACACCTGGTGGAAGGCCGACCTCAGATCCATTTCGCGGTGTCCCGCCGCGCGCATATCAGCTTGCCTCTGGTACGCCCCGCTTCCGTTGAACTCATCGAGGCCACGCTCGGCAGCGAGGGACTCTTCCTGGACGAGGCTGCGGCCCGGCTCGACGGGCTCGTTGTCGCAGCCTTCGGCGCCGGCCACGTCCCGCAGACATGGGCGCAACGGCTGGGCGACCTAGCCGCCCGCGTTCCTGTCGTCCTGACCTCCCGCACTGGTGCCGGAAGCGTCCTCACCCACACCTACGACTTCGGCCCGGGCTCGGAGACCGACCTCCTCGGCCGCGGCCTGATCAGCGGTGGCCGACTGGAGCCGCGCAAGGCCCGGCTCCTGCTACTCGCCCTCCTGCGCTCGGGCGCGGACCAGAACGCGATCCAGGCCGCCTTCGCGGCCCACCGCTGACCCTGACGACTCACGATCGGATTCCCATGCGCGCCACCGAGATCACCACCGGCCGGAAGTTCGCTGTCGCCTTCGACCACGGCGAGGACTTCTTCGAGGCGCTGGCCTCCTTCTGTCTCGAATCCGGGATACGCGCCGGCTCCCTCACGTTCATCGGCGGCTTCAGCCACGCCCGGCTGGTCGGAACCTGCGAGCCCCTCAAGCACCCGGAGCGCCCGCTCTGGGACGACATCCAGGTCGAGACGCTCGAGGTCCTCGGCAGTGGACCCCTCGCCTGGGATGCCGAGAACGACCGCGTCGCTCCGCACATCCATGTCTCCGCCGGCCTCAAGGCGGATTCAGCAGACGGGCGGACGAGCCACCTCCTGGACGCCACCGTCCAGTTCGTCACCGAACTCGTGATCGAGGAATGGACCTTCCCCGCTGTGACCCGCCCGCGCAATCCCGACCTCTACGACGTCCCCCTGATCACCTTCGCGCAGAACTGACCCGCGAGCCCGGCATCCAAGTAGTCCTGTGCCACCGCGCGCGATCCGCGCATCCGGCACCAGCCCCGAAGGAGGAGGCATGGCCACCACACGCTTCGCTCTCCTGGTGCAGGAGAGGCACTGGGACTCGTACGAGAAGTTCTGCATTCACTTCAGCGAGGCAGCGAAACGAGCGGCCGACCGGGAGAACGATCCGCAGCTCGCGTGGGCTGATGTCTCCCGCAGTTCCTTCCAGCGGTGGATGGGCCGCAAAGGGACAATGAAGGGCACCCCCCGCCACCACGCCTACTTCGTCCTTCGCGAGATGTTCCACATGTCGCCCGAGCGGCTGTTCGAGCAGGTTGAGTCCGTCTCTCGTCCCGCCATCGACCTCAGCGCCGGTGTCGCAGCTCCTGCCGTCCAGGCTCCTGAGTTCGACGACCCACTGGCAGTGGTCGCACAAACGCACAGGCTGACCAGCTCCAACGCCGATGACCCCGTCCTCATGATGGTGACCCAGTCGATCTCCGGCATCGTGAACCGGTACGAGGCACTCGGACCGCACCAACTGGCCGGCGAGGCCCGTGTCATCCGGGAGATGCTCCACGGAGTCCTCAGCGGCCAGCAGCCCCCGCGCGCACGCGCGGAACTCTTCCGCCTCGCCTCCCAGGCCGCTGGGCTCCTTGGGTACATGGCCGTCAACGCCGGCGCGCGGTTCGAGGTCGTCAACGCTTACTGCACGGAGGCGGAGTCGCTGGCGCGCGAGATCGGCGAGGTCTCGATGCAGATGTGGGCGTCGGGCACCCGTTCGCTCGGCTTGTACTACCAGAAACGGTATGCGGAAGCCGACGATGCGGCCTCCGCCGGGATCGCGCTAGATCCGGACAACCCACAGGCCATCCGGCTGCTCGTCAACGGCCGTTCCCGCGCGCTCGCACGTCTCGGCGACCGCAGCGGGGCTGAGGCCGCCATCGGACAGGCACTCGATCTGTCGGATCAGCAGCGATCGCTCCCCGATGGCCTGACCTCGTGCATCAGCTTCGCCCCTTACTCGATGCCCCGGACGCTCGCGAACGCCATCACGACGCGCCTCTCGCTTGGCGACACCGCCGAGGTTGTCGCACACGCCGCGGAAATCGAGGACCTGGTCGAGCACTCCCCTTCGGACTGGAGTCGCGCCCTGGTCGGCCTGGACGTGGCATCAGCCCTGCTGAAACAGGACTCCCCCGAAGTCGAGCACGCCATGGCCCTGGGCAGTAAGGCGTTGCGAGCCGGCAGCGGCCGACCGATCAAATCGGTCTGGGAAAGGGCGAAGGAGCTGTACGTGGGCGCCGAGCGATGGCATGACGAACCCGCTGTGGGGGACTATGCCGATGAGCTGCGGAGCTGGCGGGCGCAGCCCCAGGCAGGACCGCTCGTCGATGTTCCGCACACCCAGATCACCCCCTGAAAAGACCAAGGAGCCCTGTGACACCCGAGCTGGTGAACGACCCCAGCACCTTCCCCTGTGAACCGCCGGCTGATCTCGACGATCCAGACACCATCGTCGGACACGACTGGCGCGCCTTCCAGGAGGTCGAGCACATGGGTGACCACTGGGACCGGCCGGGATGGTCCGACCAGCATCGCTCGTACTACTGGATGCTCACCTTCTCCGAAGCGCCCGAACTCCTCAGCCTGGCAAAACACTGCCAGAAAGCCCTGCAGCACCTCGGGATGGATCCCGTCCCGAGCGACGGGCTGCACGTGACAATGCTGCGAGTCGGCCCCACGGACCAGGTATCCGAGGACCAGGTCGAGCAGCTCATTGACCTGACGCAGGACCTGCCGGTTCAAGCGTTTCGCATCCTCGCCCATCCGCTGGCGGGCTCACGCGGCGCCGTCCGCTTCAGCCTCACGCCCTGGCGCCCCATGATCCACCTCCACGCCGCCCTCAGCACTGTCGGCGATCAGGCCCGCATCCCCGGCGGCAGCCCCACGAGCGCCTTCCGTCCCCACCTCGGAATCGCCTACAACAACCAGGCGCGGCCGGCCGCACCCGTCGTTGATGCAGTCGCGCCCCTCCGCTCACTGCCACCCGCCGCACTGGACATCACCTCGGTGGAACTGGTGGAACTGCGCAGGCAGGACAGGACATACCGATGGCGAACCGTGCACTCGGCTCCTCTAAGCCCTGAGGTTCCCTTGCAGGCCAGCATCCCGCCCAAGTGATCACCGTCTTGCCCACGGCGCAGCACTACCGTTTCGTCCAGGACGTGCGGTCGGCGAACCGCTCGACTGCCGCTGCGTTACCCCTGGCCCCCGCCGTGGGCGGCCGGAGCACCTCGGTTGCCCTAGCTACGAACAGGCTGAGGCATCTGGCGCCGCGACTGCTGCTCTATACCGTCCCGCACCTGGGCGTACGCCTTCTCGATCACCTCAAGCTCCGCAGTCGTGAGGGCGGGTCCTGACAGGCACCCGAAGCTCTCCTCCAGCTGCGCCCTGCTGGTGAAGCCGACGACAGCCGTGCAGTGGTCAGCCTTCTGCAGGCAAGACAGCAGCGCCAGCCGGGTCAAGGTCCCCGGCTCATTCCCGAAGTGGACGCGCAGCGTCTGCAACCCTGCCGTGACTCGCGCGGCTTTCTCGGACGTGAGGCTCGTCATGCCCCTCGGCCTGACGGTAGATCCGGGGGGCAGCATGGTGCTCCGGGGAGCTCGGCCCGTGAGCAGGCCGTGAGCCAAGGGGGCCGCGAGAATCACACCCGCTCCGTAGCGGGCGGTGAAAGCGAACAGATCCTCGCCCTCCAGAGTGATCACCGGCGTGAGCGCATTGAAGCGAGTCCAGACGATGTTCGGCCTGATGAGCCGGAACAGGTGCAGGAATCGGGCCGCGCAGGCATCCCGCTCGGCGAGCGTGGCACCGTAGGGAACGTACGGCCCTCTCATTCCGATGGCTCTCACCGCCCCCACGTCACGCAGGGCGCACATCTGCTCGATCGCACCTCCCAGATAGCGGTCCTCGGGGCCGAAGTCCCAGGAGTCAAGTGTGTAGAGATCGAGTTCTTCGGTGTAGAGGTTCTCCAGCGTCTGCTGGAACTGGTGATGGATATGGCGGCCGGCATAGGCGTGCGGGGCTGATCCCCGCAAACGTCCGACCTTGCTGCTGGTAAGAAGCCTCTGGTCCGGGTGCTCCCGTAGAAGTCGTCCCAGCATGCGTTCAGCATGGCCGGCGCCGTAGCAGTCGGCTGTATCGAACAGGGTGGCGCCGAGCTCGACGGCGCGGCGCAGGCCGTCGAGGAAGTGGCCGTCGCTCACCTCGGTCTGCTGAGGATCTTCCGACACTCCGATGGCTCCGCAGTTCACGCCGAGCGGATGAGCGAAGAGCCCTCGTCCCAGGTGACGTTTCGTGGAATCGAAAGCGGTCATCAACGAGAGCCTGCCTGAGTTAGCACGGCGATGACGATCTTCCCGTTCTCAGTCTGCTCGACCGACCAGGTGTTGGCGAGCCTCTGGACGATGAACAACCCTCGTCCGCTCACGGCCACGTCAGTCGGTTCCGTGGACGAATTGGAGGGGCTGACGGGGAGCGCGCCGGTGTCAGAGGCGCGGTCGACGACCCCGAGCGCCGAGCCGAGCTCGTAGACCTCGATCCGGAATGAGACTGCACCGCCGGCGTGCTGGATGGCATTGGCGATGAGCTCACTGGCTACCAGCATCGCGTCATCGGTCCGAGCCTCGTCCGTACCCAGCATGTCAGCGAGCACGACACGAGCCGTGCGTTGTGGGGCTTCGCATCCTTCAAGGACGACGTCTCGGTGCTTCAACAGGTCTCCGAGATTGCGGTCATGGACCAGCTCAGCGGTTGTCGGGGGCACTCTCGTCTCCTCGGGCTCGAGACGCCCTGCGGCGTAGCCGGGATCGGCCTGCCTCAACGGTGACGGAAATACGGTGGCGCCGGTATGCCGAACGGTGGCCACTTGTTGGCCACTTCGTCCTCCGCGCCCTCAGCCGACGCCTTCAATAGGGCGGGCAAACCACTCAAATCTCCTTCGGCTCGATGCCGCCGCACCGGTGAAGTGGCCAACAAGTGGCCACCGTTTGGCGTACCAGTGCGCAGCGATTCACGGCACCGTGGGGTCATGCCGACAGCTCCCACTCCGAACCCTCGGAAGGTGAGGCGCGGCCAGCACCCGCCCGGCCCGACAGAGGAGTTCCGCGATGGCCTGCACGCCGACAGCCTGTACCGCCAAGGCCGTCCTCGCTGACGGGACAGCGCCGTGAGCCTCCTCCGCCTTCCCCGTAGCGCCGTCCGCAGCCGGCCTTCCGGCCGCAAGGCCCCGTCCCGCTCCCTCGTCGCGGCCACCCGGGAGACCCTGGCCCTAGTCCTCGACGAAGACGCCCCGCTTCTCGACAGCGACCGTGATATCGAGGACGTCATCCTCAGGCTGCGTGGCCATCTCATGGAACTTGGACACGCATCACTTGGCCGGCCTCGCCCGGAGCTGGAGGCGGCACTCGCCGCGGCCCGAAAGGTCGCCGAGATGGATGTGCCGACGCAGTACCTGGACGTGCGGAAACATCTGCGGACGTTCGCAACTGCGGTGGCTACGGTCATCGCCGAACTCGTTGCAGCCGGCCTGGTGTGCGGCCACTCGGTCGAATGCCCGCCGGCGACGGCCCAGGACTGCGAGGCGGCCAAGATCCGCGTTCACCGACCCGAGATCGGGTGCAGTGAGCTGTGCAATGGCGTGCTGATCTTCGAGGACACCGGATGCCTCCTGCCGACCGGTGGCATCGTCGAGCCGCGGCGGCCGCTGCCGCGCGAGGCGGTGACGACATGACCACGATCCCCGCGTCGACCCCACAGCCGCTGGGGGTGCGACTTCTCCCCGCGACGGCCGCCTACGACTACGAGCGCTGGCAGGCCAGCCTCGTCAACCCTGGCCTCCTGAACGACGCGGTGGCCGTAGCGCTGTACCGCATTCCGCTGCTCGCGGTCCCGGCCGGAGCGGGCCGCCGCGGTGGCTCCATGGACATGACCGAGCCGGTCTTTGCCGAGGAACTCGTCTGTGCTCTGCGAGGACGACTGGGCTTCGACCGGCTCACGGTCTCCGGTCACGTCGTGGGATGGGGCGAGCCGCTGCCGGAAGGCCTCCCCCCGGATGCCCGCCGCCGGTTCCACGGCCTGCGTAAGCATCTGCGGCTTGGCACCTGTATACGGCCCCCCGCCGGACACGGGGGGCGTGACCTGGACGCGGGGCGCTGGCCGTCCTCGCCGGGGTCACCGCCTGGACGACAGCCCACTCCTCCCCGGGCTGTCGTCCAGGCCGGCGCTGCGCTTGCCCCCTGACATCCGCGGCGCCCTGTCCTGTTCTGGTGCCGCGCCGGCCACCCCCGCCACGGCGCGGCACCAGAACCCCGATCACTCGCTGGAGACCAGTTTCATGACCTTACGCAGTCGGTACCTGTGGCAGATCGCTCTCGGCGAGCAGCCACCCGCACCTCTTCCTTCGGACCTGGCCTCGGTTCGTGTGGGCCTGGCGCTCGGGCTGCCGACGATCGACGCGCTCGTCGAGGACGGCACGGACGTCGGATCGGTGAAGTACTGCCTGGACCATCACCAGCTCGTGGTACCGGTGGAAGCCGACACAGTTCACCGGTGGAAGGCCCCGCACTCCAACTGCGTTCCGGCTGCCCGGTCCTGGAGCTGCGACGCCGGTGGCTACCGCGGCTGCAGCGGCCTGTGGGTGACCCGCCCCACCACGAACGGGACAGCGGTCACCCCGGCCGGTGCGCTGCACGACGCGCTCAGCCTCACCCGGGCACGTCTGCGCACGGCGTCCGGCAGCTACTCGGCTCACCAGGGGACTCGTTGTGCGTAGACCTCTGTCCGGCAGGAGTTTCTGGCGTCCTAGCCGTAACCACCTGCGCATCCTGACATTCGCCCTCGCGGTGATCACTCTCATCTACGCCGGATCCGTCCCGAGGTAGGGATGAACGCTGCCGGCCTGGTCATCACCGTCCTGATCGTTCTGGCCATGGCCGCTTTGGTGACCCTTGGCCCCCGCTGGACCGTCCGCAGGCCCCCACCGACGCCGGACGACCGTGCGACACCCTCACCCCACGATCCGGCCTGACTCGCCCGATCACCCACCCGAAAAGGACTCTTCCGTCATGCTCCACGCTGTTCCGTCACTCCCGGCCGAGGTGCCACAGGCGCCTGCCCGGATCTTGACGGGCCTCTACCTGCGGTGCCTGCGCGAGGGGCAGGACGTCAGGCTGGAAGATGCGGCACGCGCTGTCGGGGTGTCTGCGGCAGCCGTCAGCCGCTGGGAGCGTGCCCGGTCCCCTATCCGTCCGGACGCGCTCAGCACGCTGCTGCGGCGCTACGGCGTGACGGGCGCTGACGTGAGCTTCTTGGCGGGAAGCGTCCCGCCGCAGGACTACGACCGCAAAACGTACGAGGAGCAGGGTGAGGGCCGGCGTGCCCCGCATGACATCTGGGCGGACGTGGGTGGTGATGAAGCGACTGCCCGTCACATCGCTTTGATGCGCTCGGCGAGCGAGGTCATCCAGTACTGCCTGCTGGTGCCCGCCGGTCTGCGCACCCAGAGCTACGAGCTGGTCGTGCTGGACCCGGAGGTGTGCGTCGTCCCGGATGAGCCGGTGCTCGGGCTGCCGGCGTGGGTGCATCACGTGCCGTGGGCCGAGCGGCAGCGGCGGACTGTGCTGCTCGACGAGACGGTGCTCTTCCGGGGGCGCGACACTCACCCGGCGACGGTGGCAGGCCAACTGCGGCATCTGGTCCGTCTCATGGGCCAGGAGGACTCCAATGGGCAAGGCCTGGCTATTCGCATCCTGCCGTTGAGCGAGGTGCGGTTCATCCACACGGTCGGCGCGGTCGCTGAGGTGACGCTCCACGGGCACCGCATGGTGGTGCGGGTCGGTCTCTTCCCCTCTTACGAGACCGGCTCTGGCGCCGCCCGGATCATCAGCGCCGGTCTGCACGAGGCTGCCGACGCCGCATGGAGTCGCGAGGCCACATACGAGGCGCTCATGAGCGCGGCGGAAGACGTTGAGCGGAAGGCCGCCCTATGACTGCTATCGCCCGGGTGTTCGCTGTCCTGCTCGGTGCCCCGTTGCCGGAGAAGCCCATGAGCAGGCTGCTCGCTCTGGACGAGGCGGCCTTCGCCTGCCACGTCCGGAACTGGCCACGTCTCAACAGCGCGGGCTCCAACGATCCGGAGGCCTTGCGCGCCCGTAGGCGTGCGGGGGTGGGCGCATGACCTCCAGGTTCCCTGACGGCTACTTCACACGACCGACCGTCGCTCGGGTGCAGGACCATCTCGACGGCGACACCGACAGCTACGGTCCGGACCAAGTCTTCGCTCGTGACCTGGTCGAGGCGGCGCCGTGGCTGCCGGCCAGCGTGCGTGTCAACTGCGCGCACGGCCCCCGGGCGCTGGCTTGCCTCACGCGCAAGTACAGCATCGACCAAGTCATCGACCTGGGATGCGGTCTTCCGCACAACGACAACCACTACCGCCCGCCCACCGGCCGCCCGGCGGGGCCGGAGCACCGCCTCGGCTTCGTCGTACGCCGCTCGCAGCCGACACCCATGCGTGAGGAGACCTCATTCCGTGACCACATTGCCTCCTGCTCATTTCCTTCGTCCGCATCCCGCCAACCCCAGAGCGGTAGCCGGAGCCGTGGCTCGTCGGGTCCTCCGCTTCCTCGGTCGCATCGGCCTCCGCCCGGTGGACGGTGGCAGCATCCCGGACTCCATGGTCTTCCCACTCATGGCGCACCGCGCCGTGCTGTCGCAGGTGACCGCGGGACGCATGCCGCTCGGAGCCGTCGACCGTGTGCCTGTGAGGCTCTGATGAACGTGCTGATAGGGATCGCCGTAGTGCTGGGCTCCGTGCTGGTGGTCGCGGTCGCAGCCTGCTGGCACCTGTGGAGCGGACGGCGGTCCGAGCGGCGCCGGGCCGATCGTCTCCACCGGCACACCGAAAGGCTGACGGAGCAGCAGCGCGCGGTCGAGCTGGTCCTCGGTCAGATCACCGACCATACGGTGCCGCAGATGAAGGACGCCGCTGTTCGTGGCCGCGCAGGAACTCCCGCCCGTCTCGCGCTCCCGCAGGCGCTCGTAAGTACGGTGGTCGGCAACCGGGTGACGGATCTGGTTCAGGTGATGTCGTTGACCTTGCAACAGGTGCAGTACGACGCCGCAGTGTCCGCGGATGCTCAGCTAGCCGATGTCCAGAAGGCCGCGGACGCCGCGGTGGATGACGCGAAACGGCGCGCCGAGCAAGCGGCCCGCGCGTCGGTGCGCAGCTTGGTGTCCTCCCTGGTGGTCATCGCCTCGAAGGTAAGCCGGCAGGTCAGTGAGGGTGTACGCCGGCATCAGAACGATGAGGCGTACGCGACGCTGACCATCATCGACCGGCTCGTCCAGCAGATCCTGCTCGTCGCGGAGAGCTACAACGTGCTCGGCGGAGGAAAGCTCGCCCGCAGGTCGCCGGCCACGACGTTCACCGACACGATCCGTGCCGCGATGAACGCGCTCGACGGCTTCGAACGGATCAAGTACGACGAGTCCGACGTGGCGTTGACGGCCCGCGCGGTCAGTCCCACCGTGCACGCTCTGGCGCTGCTGCTTGGCAACGCGCTGAAGTACTCGCCGCAGACCTCCTTCGTCGAGGTGCGCGTGCAGCACGGCGTACGCGGAGTGACGGTGACGATCGACGACGCCGGGCTGCAGATGAATGCCGAGGAGCTCCTCAAGGCCCGCCAGGTCCTCAACGGCGCTCGGCGTGTGGAGGTGACCGAGCTCGGCGCGCTTCCGCGCACGGGATTCCCCGTTGTCGCGATCCTGTCGCGCGCCCACGGTTTCAGCATCGACGTCGAGGCCCAGAACCCCTATCGCGGCACCCGGGTCACGCTGTTCTTCCCCAACGACCTGTTGACCACCGTCGTCTCGTCCGCCGATCCCCAGAGCGTCGAGCCGGTCGAGCCGGAGAGCAGTCCGAGCACGACAGCCAGCGGCCTGACCATACGCCGGCAGCGGGGGGCCCATGCGGCTGTTCCCGACGAGCCGTCTTCGACCGTCCTTCCCGGACGCCCCGGTGTCGCCGCCGCATGGGCGAGCGGCACACGTCGCGGCCGCGCAAAATCCGCTTTCCCCCATCCCGAAGGAGCCTGACCCCGATGTCTGAGCTGTTCACCACCAATACCCACGCGAACCCGCTCGGCTGGCTGCTGGACAGTGAGCTCGGCAGTCTCGCCGGGGTCGACTTCGCAGTGCTGGCCTCCGGCGACGGGCTGCTGTCGTCCCGTACGAACTCCGTCGGGCAGGACAAGGCCGAGGCGATGGCGGCGATCGGCAGCACCCTGCGCGGCACCGCCACGGGCCTCAGCCACGAAATCAAGGGCGGCGGGGTGCGGCAGCTGCTGGTCGAGCTGGACAACGGGGTGTGCCTGATCACGGGGGCGGGGGAGAACATGCTGCTCCTGGCGAAGACCTCCGCGGACGCCGACATCGCCACGATCACCCAGGCCATGGTCATGCTCGCCGGACGAGTCGGACATGAGATGAGCGTCGCCGCCCGACGTCCGGACAGCGAGATCCAGAGGTGAGCGGGCCGCGGCGAGACCCGGACATGATCCGGCCGCACGTCCGTACCGGCGGGCGCATACGCCCGTCGCGGCCGGATGTGGGGCTGGAGACCCTGGTGATCGCCGCGCCCGGTCCACGCGACGGACTGGGGCCCGATGCCCGCCAGGTGATGGCTCTGTTCGACGGAGTGCGCGGCGGCCGGGCGGTCGCCGAGATCGCCGCTGCCGTCCGCCTGCCGGCCTCAGTCGTCCGGATCCTCGTCAGCGACCTGATGGACAAGGGCCTCTTGGCCCGTCCCGTCGACGCCCGTACCGGCCAGCCCGACATCGACATTCTGCAGGAGGTACTTCGTGGACTGCGCGAGAAGGTCTGAACCGCCCCCGGCCACCCTGGCCCGCCGGTCGGCAAAGATCGTGATCGCGGGCGGATTCGCCGTCGGCAAGACCACCTTTGTCGAAGCCGTCTCCGAGATCCCGCCGGTTCGCACAGAGGAACTGATCACCCAGGCCAGCGCCGGGATCGACAGTCTCGCCCGCGTTCCGGCCAAGACGACCACCACCGTCGGCATCGACTTCGGGCGTATCCATATCAATGACGAACTCGTCCTGTACCTGTTCGGCCTTGCCGGCCAGGACCGGTTCCAGCAGACGGTCTCGCGCGAAACGGCCTACGGGGCCCTGGGCGCCCTGGTGCTGGTCGACACCCGTGACCTGGACGCCTCCCACTCCGCCCTCACTCTCCTCGAAGAGGAAGGGGTGCCGTACGCCGTGGCCGTCAACCGCTTCGCAGGCGCCCCGCGCTATCCCTCCGCAGAGATACGCCAAGCCCTGGGCCTGGAGACCGGCGCGCTGCTCAACACCTGCGACGCCCGCGAACACCGCTCCGGCCTGCTCACCCTGATCGATCTTCTCTCCTACCTGACCTCCCGACACCACGCCCTGGAGCGACGCCTGTGACCGCCCCTCTTTCCAGCGCGCCGGAGCGCGTGGCGATGTACGAGCCCGCGTTCGCCTCCGACCCGCACGCCACCTACCGCCGGATGCGCGAGCAGCACGGCCCGTTCGTCCCCGTGGAACTCGCGCCTGGTGTGCCCGCGACCCTCGTCATCGGCTACCACCAGGCCTTGCGCATCCTGAACGACCCTGTCCGTTTCCCGGCCGACCCGCGGCAGTGGCAGCAGACCGTTCCCGCCACCTGCCCGGTACTGCCGATGCTCGAGTGGCGCCCCAACGCGCTTCGCTCGTCGGGCACCGAGCACACGCGCTACCGGGAAGCGAACGTCGCCGCGATCGACGCCGTCGACGGGCACCACCTGCGTGCTGTCGTCGAGGACATCGCCGATGCGGCCATTGCCGCCTTCCGTCACGCCGGTCGGGCCGACCTGCTGGGCGAATACGCCTGGCCGGTCGCCTTCAACGCACTCAACAAGGCCCTGGGCTGCCCGGAGGATACCGGGCACCGCATCGCCGACGGCATGGCGAAGATCTTCGACGGCGTGAACGCGGCAGCCGGCAACGACATCCTCGTCCGGGCGATCAGCGATCTGATCGCACTGCGCCGCCGGCAGCCCGGTGACGACATCACCTCCCGGCTCCTGGCCCACCCGGCCCGACTCAGCGACACCGAGATGCTGCACCAGCTCGTCACCCTGTACGGCGCCGGCATCGAACCGCTGACGAACCTGATCGTGAACAGCTGCCTCGTGCTGCTGACCAACCCGGAGTACTCGGCGAACCTGCACGCGGGCAGCGCTTCCGTACGCGAGGCCCTCGACTACGTCCTGCACCGCGACTCTCCGCTGGCGAACTACTGCGTCAGCTACCCGCCGCACCCCGTCGAGATCGACGGCTTTGTCTTCCCCGCACACGAGCCGGTCGTCATCTCCATGGCCGGCTGCAACAACGACCCGGCCCTCGGACCCGACCCGGGTGCCGCCGGCAGCCGCGCCCACCTGTCCTGGAGCACCGGCCCGCACGCCTGCCCCGCCCGCACCCCCGCCTACATCATCGCCGAAACCGCCCTCACTCACCTCCTGGACGCCCTGCCCGAGGTAGAACTCGCCGGCCAGCCCGGCGAGCTCACCTACCGGCCCGGACCCTTCCACCGCGCTTTGACCAGCCTTCCCGTCGTCTTCCCCACCCCGACCACTGTCGAAGGAGTTTCCGCATGAACACCCAGAGCAGTCCGATCGCCCTCGACCCCACCGGCGCCGCCCGTCCCGCCGAGCACACCGAGCTGCGCTCCCACGGCCCCGCCGTCCAGGTCGACGTCCTGGGCGTGCGCGCCTGGTCCATCACCGACCCCGAACTGCTCAAGAAGCTGCTCACCAGCAAGGACGTCTCCAAGGACGCCCGCGCCCACTGGCCCTCCTACGAGGAGGCCATACAGACCTGGCCCCTGGCCCTGTGGGTCGCGGTACACAACATGTTCACCGCCTACGGCAGTGACCACACCCGGCTGCGGCGCATGATCGCCCCCGCCTTCTCCGCCCGCCGGACCCAGGCCCTCGCCGAGTTCATCGACGCCACCGTGACCACCATCCTGGACGACCTCGACACCTTCCCGGCCGGTACGGTCATCGACCTCCGCGAGTACCTCTCCTACCCGCTCCCCATCGGCGTCATCGGCCATCTCACCGGCGTTCCCCCGCAGCAGCGCGACGCCTTCCGCATGGTGGTCGACGGCGTCTTCGACACCACGCTGACCCAAGCGCAGGCCGTCGCCAACAGCCAGGCGCTGCGCGCCGCGCTCGACGACCTCATCGCCACCCGGCGCGCAGAGCCGGGCGACGACCTGACCTCCCTGCTCATCTCCACCCGCGACGAGGACAGCGACGAGGGGCAGGGCCTGAGCGACGACGAACTCCGCGACACGCTGCTGCTGATGATCAGCGCCGGATACGAGACCACCAGCAACGCCATCGACCAGGCCGTCAGTCTCCTGCTGACCCACCCCGGGCAACTCGCCCACATCCGCGAGGGCCGCGCGAACTGGAGCGACGTCACCGAGGAGGCTCTGCGTCTTGAGCCGCCCGTCGTCCACCTGCCGATGAGGTTTGCTGTCAACGACACTGTCCTGCCCGACGGGCAGGTCATCACCAAGGGTGAAGCGATCCTCGCCTCCTACGGCGCCGCCAACCGCCATCCCTCCTGGCACGGCGAAGACGCCGACACCTTCGACGTGACCCGCCTGACCCAGGAGCACCTGTCCTTCGGCTACGGCGTCCACTTCTGTCTGGGCGCGCCCCTGGCTCGCCTGGAGATCACTACAGCGCTCCGCTTGCTCTTCGAGCGCTTCCCCGACATCACACTCGCCGTCCCCGCCGAGGACCTGGTCGCACTTGACTCCATGATCAGCAACGGCCACCAGACCCTGCCCGTCCGGCTCCGCCCGCTCCCCACCCAGGCTGCCCGGTGAACACGCCCACCGCACCCACCCGCATACCTACGGCCACGGGTCGGCTCACCGCCCCGGCACTCCGCCGGCCGACACGCGCACCGTATGAAATGCGGGCGTTGAGGACCGGCGCCGACCGCGCGGCAGCCGCGGCGCTCATCGACGACCGGGCCCGGTGGCTCACCAAGCACGGCGTCACGCTGCCCTCGCGTCACGTGGCCGCCTACCAGGACACCCGACTGGAGGCCATCGGCCTGTACAAGGACGACGTCCCCGGCCAGGAACCCCTCATCGGCTGCCTGCTGCTGAACCGGCGGCCGATCCCGCACACCGGTCTGGCGATCAGCGAAGTGCCCAGCATGGGTATCTCGCACCTCTACACGGCACCGGGCCGCGACGACAGGATCGGCCGACTGATCACCCTGTGGATCAGTGACTTCGCTGCGCGAACCGGCAAGGCGAGGGTGCACGCCGAAACGCCGTCCCGGTACTGGGGCAGCCGGGACACCGCAGGACGGCTGCTCAATCACCTCAGCTCCCTCGGCTGGCTCATCACCGGCACAGGGATCAACCAGGACCGCGAACGCGTCACCCGGCTGCAACTGGACGCCCGGGACCGCGAAGGACTGGCCGCCCTGATCCACTGCACCATCTCCCGCCACCCAGGGTAGTCAGGCTCCGCAAAGGAACGCTCCCGGCAAACGCCGCTGCTCTCCCCCTCCCATCTCCACCCTCACCACCGACAGACACCAAAGCCCCCTGACCCGTTCTAACTCATCAGCCACCCGAACCACCGACCAGGACCTTTCCCATGACCGTCACCGAAACCATCCCCGTCACCGGCCTTCCTGTCGCGGTCCGGAAGATCATTCCGCACATCGTGACCGGCCTCACCAACTCCCATATCGCCACCACAGAACACATCTCCCCGAGCACGGTCACCGGCTACGTCGGGATCCTGCGGCAGAGGCTTCACTGCCCGGCCCGGTGCTCCCGCGAGATCTTCGTCCACCTGCTCCTCACCCACCTGCCGGACTGCGTGCCTGCGGTCCCCGAAGCCGCCACGGACTTCCAGGCCGACGATGCCGACCGGCGACTGATCCACGCCCTCACCGAGCACAACACGACCGCCGGCATCGCCCATGCACTCGGCACTACCCCAGCCGAGCTTTCCAAGCGGATCACCGACCTGCGGTACCGAATGGGCGCCGCCGACCGCCTGGGCATCATCGTCCTGGCACACAGCCTGAAGATCCTGGGTACCAGTGCGACGGAGGCATCCTCCGTGCCCCGAGACCCGGCGGCGGCCGGGCCGCAGGACGGCGCCTCCTGATGAGCCCCCTCACCACGGCCAGTGCCGGCCTGCGCTTCCCGGCAGCCCCTACCCCCACCCTGCGGGCTGCCGGGTGCCGCCCGCCCCTACACCGTCCAGCGGCGGCAAGCGCCCGGGAACTCACCTCACGGCGTGCCGCGATCAACCGGGCCGCCTTCGCCGGACACCCGGACGGCCCGTTGCCCGTCGTGCTGTACGCACTGATCCGGCCGGGCGGCGCCCCCCACGACAACCTCGCCATCGCTCAGGGATACGCCGAAGCGCACCGCCTGCATGTCGTGGAGCGGATCGTCGATGTCCTTGACCACGCCGACCATGCCGGCGCCGACGACCCCTGCCTCCGACGCGGCTACGCCCGCGCCCTGCACCTTCTGGCGGACTCCGCCTCCCGGGCCCGAGGCATCGTCGCCGTCAGCCGGAGTTCGGTGACCACCGCCAGCCACCCGTACGAAGCCCAACTGCTCTGGCACGCCGACCACAAGACGGGGTTGTTCCTCGTGCGCAGCGAGGTCGAAATCTGACCCTGCCGCCGCCCGTCTCCGGGACGGACCAGGACCGCGCCGTCCCCTTCTTCACCTTCCAGACCACCCGCCGCCTCACTGAGGGGAGAGACGTGACCACCAGCACCACACCCGTGTCCGACCAGGTGGTCGGACACGTCTTCACCCGCACCGGCCGCCGTCCGGACAGCACGCCGATCGTGCTCGGCCCGGACGGCGTCCACTACGCCGCCGGCGAGCGCCGCACACAGATCGACCCCCGGTACGGCGTCCTGCGGGTCCGGATGACCGGCTCCCTGGAACGCGGCGAGCGGCTGCTCGGCACCTTCGACCCCGAACTGCAGTGGACCGCCATGGCCGAGCTGCAGTGTGCGAATTGCGGCAGGCCGGCCGAGCCCGCCGACGGCGGGAACCTGTGGGTCATCCCCCGGCCCCGGATCTACAGCCTGTCCGAGACCGCTCACCTGGACACCACCACCCCGCCGGTGTGCTCCCCCGCCTGCTTGCGGCAGTGCCTGTACGGCTGCCCGGTCCTACGGGACGGCCAGATCATCCTCCGCGCCCAGAGCGCGGTGCCGATCGGAATCCTGGGTGTCGTCTACGACAGCATCACCGGTCGGCCCGTGAGCACCGAACAGCACCTGGACCACGTCGCGTTCACCGATGACGACCGGCTGGATCTGACCGTCGCCCACTTTCTGACACGCCGACTGCGTCACATGACTGAAGTACCCCTGACCTGCCTGGACATCCTCAGCGCACCGTGACCCAGCCGCTCCGCCGCCTCGTGAAGGCGCGGACCTTGGCTCACCAGTTCGTGGCCGGAGCATCATCCCCGCGCTCTGCCCGAGCGCTCCTGTTCCCTCAATCCGAGACCGCTCGCCTTCCGCTTCACCGCTGTCAGCTCACCGGCCCCTGCCCGGCCGCATCGAATCACCCGACAAGGACCTCCGTCATGCGCCTCACGCCGCCTCGTACCGCGTCCCCGCGGTTGTATCTGCCTGACTGGGTCCCGCCCTCCGGAGGCTTGCGCGTCCGGCTGGTCGGGCAGGACTTCGACGCCGTCCGCGTTCCGGGAAATCTCGGCCCGGACCTGGCCGCCATCTTGACGGCGGAGGGCGGGAGGGGACCGGTCCTGGCCGACCCCTACAGCGGGGTGTGGCACTTCCTCACCCACCCCGGCACCATGTCCAATGGCCCGTGGGCCGGATGCGGCATCCGTCTGATGCGTCCCAGCACCCGCCTGACCGTCCCGGCTGCCGACGTCCTTCACGGCCAGGACCTGCACTGGCACGTGGCGCCCGGCAACGGACACACCACCGCGAAGCAGCTCACCGCCAACCTCCTCAAGGCCGCCGGTCTCCCCATGACCTCATCCGAGGAGACCCGGTGAGCATGTACGTTCCGGAGCCAGGTGGACCGTTACTGTCCGCCGTGCTGGCAAACGCCCCGGTGCGGGTGCGCACCGAGCGGGCCGACTTGCTGCTCGTCCCGCCCTGGATCGGCGAGAAGGTCCTCGAGCGTCTCGTCACCCACCACAGCGACCCCATCGGCGCCGTCGTCAGCCTCATCCATGACGACCAGCACCGGTACGGCTTCTGGCTGCCGCCGGGCTCCCATCTACCGGCCTGGCCCGCTTTCTGCACCTACCTGCCCGCCGGCACGGCGCTCGAGCTCCCCCAGCTCCACCAGCACGGTGACGACAGCCGGCCGGGGTGGATCCGCCAGGGCACCGGCGGCCGCATGTACAGCCGCCCCCTGCATCTGCACGCCATCATCACCGCCCTCGCCAAGCACTACCGCACCGTCGCTCCCTCACCCACGCCGTCCGGGCCTATACCCGGCCTTTCGCCCGCAGGACGTTCCATGCCGCCCGAAGCCGCCACCGCCTACCTCGTCCGCTCTCTGCTCCCCGCCGAGCAGTTCACGCTCATGCCCCAGATCGTGCAGTGGCGCCATCAGCAGCAGCTGCCCAGCACCGAGACCCAGGCGATCCTGGACGCGCTGAGAGACGGAGACGAGGTCGTCGTCCTCATCGACGCCGAGCAGGACACGATCATCGGCTGTCTGCGCTTCGACCACACTCCCCTCACCACACCCCCCTGGCGGTACGACGAGACCGCGGAGTCCGCCCTGAAGGTGGCCGCCGTCATCACCGACCCGGCACCCGGCGGCGGATACCGTCTGGAGTGGATGCTGACCCTATGGGCCCGCCACTACGCCGCGTCGTGCGGCTACTCCCACCTGGTCCGCGAGATCCCGCTGTACCGCGGCGCCGACTCCCTGAGCCATCGGGTCGAGTACCTGCGGGACGAATGCGGCTGGAGCGTGGTGCGTACCGAGAAAGTCCCCGGTGAGCCCGTCCGGCGCTTCGCTCTGCTGCAGGCCAGCGCCTGTTTCCATCGCAACCTCTCGGCCTTCCTGACCGACCGTGTTCCCACCGTGGACGTGCAGCAGAGGGCCGCATCGTGAAGACGCGCCCCCGCTTCCCCGACCGGAGCCTAGGGCTGTCCGTGCTGAACCGCTGGCGCCTGGCGGTCTTCGCCATCGCTCTGGTCGTGATGGTCATCGCGACCTCGCGGCCCTCGTCGCTGTACCCCTAAAGCACCTGCCGGAGCGAGCCGCCCGGCCCACCCACGAGAACGCCTCACCGGCAACACGCACCACCGAGAACGGGACGAAACAATCATGCCTGGACGTATCGAGGACTACGCGCTCCTCGGGGACACGCAGACCGCTGCCCTGGTCTGCCGGGACGGCAGCGTGGACTGGCTCTGCCTGCCCCGCTTCAACTCCCACGCGATCTTCGCGGGACTGCTGGGCACCGAGGAGCACGGGTGCTGGCAGATCGGCCCGGCCGTCAGCGACGAGACACCGGCCCCGATGGCCGACCGGCGCCGCTACCGGGGCGACTCGCTCATCCTGGAGTCCGAGTGGGACACCCCGCGCGGCACGGTCCGGGTGACCGATTTCATGCCCCCGCGCGACGGAGCGCCGCAGCTCGTCCGGATCGTCGAGGGCGTCTCGGGCCGGGTCCCGATGCGCTCCGCGCTGCGGATGCGGTTCAGCTACGGCCGGATCGTGCCCTGGGTGCACAAGGTCGGCGACCGCACGGTCGCGGTCGCCGGGCCCGACTCGGTGTGGCTGGACACCACCGCCGAGACCCACGGCGAGGACCTCACCACGTACTCCGAGTTCACCGTCGGCCCCGGCGAGCGGGTCGCCCTCACGATCTCCTGGCAGCCCTCCCACAAGGACCAGCCGGCGCTGCCGGACCCCGAGGGGGCCCTGGAGGCGACCGCCGACTTCTGGCGCGAGTGGGTCGACCACTGCACGTACCACGGCCCCTACCGGGAGGCAGTGGTCCGCTCCCTGATCACCCTGAAGGCGCTGACGTACGGGCCGACCGGCGGGATCGTCGCCGCCCCGACGACCTCGCTGCCCGAGGAGATCGGCGGCGTGCGGAACTGGGACTACCGCTACACCTGGCTGCGGGACGCGGCGATCACCCTCTCCTCGATGCTGCGCACCGGCTACCGCGAGGAGGCCCGCGCCTGGCGGGACTGGCTCCTCCGCGCCGTCGCGGGCGACCCGGAGAACCTCCAGATCATGTACGGCATCGCGGGCGAGCGCGAGCTGGGCGAGGCCGAGCTCGACTGGCTGCCGGGATACGAGAACTCCGGCCCGGTCCGGGTCGGCAACGGCGCCGCCAACCAGCTCCAGCTCGACGTGTACGGCGAGGTCACCGAGGCCCTGCACCTGGCGCACATGACGGGCCTGTCCCGCAACGACTACGCCTCCCTGCTCCAGCTCAAGCTGGTCGAGTGCCTGGAGAAGATCTGGGACCAGCCCGACGAGGGCATCTGGGAGGTCCGCGGCCCGCGCCGGCACTTCGTGCACTCCAAGGTGATGGCCTGGGTGGCCGTGGACCGCATCATCAAGCTCATCGAGTCCGGGGACGCCGACGGCCCCCTGGAGCGCTGGCGGGAGCTGCGCGACGAGATCCACCGGGACGTCTGCGAGAAGGGCTACGACAAGGAGCGCAACACCTTCACGCAGTCGTACGGCTCCAAGGAGCTGGACGCCTCGCTGCTCCTGATCCCGCAGACGGGGTTCCTGCCGCCGGACGACAAGCGGGTCATCGGCACGATCGAGGCGATCCAGCGGGAGCTGTCCACGGAGGACGGCTTCGTGCTCCGCTACCCCACGGCCGGCGAGGAGGCCGGCGTCGACGGCCTGGAGGGCGACGAAGGTGCCTTCCTGATCTGCGCGTTCTGGCTCGTCGACGCGCTGATCGCGATCGGCCGGGTCTACGAGGCCCGCACCCTCTTCGAGAAGCTCCTCGCGCTCCGCAACGACCTCGGGCTCCTCGCCGAGGAGTGGGACCCGAAGCTCCAGCGCCAGGTGGGCAACTTCCCGCAGGCCTTCAGCCACGTCGGTCTGACCGACGCGGCGTTCAGGCTGGACGCCGCCGACGCGCACAGCGGGCTTCACCTACCGCGACCCCGCACACCCGGCGACGCACTGCCCGCGCCGACCGCCACCGGCAGCGAGCGGGCATGAGCACCCGCCTTCTGGACGTCGCGTACCTCGCGCTGCTCCTGGCCCCCGGGATACCGGCGCTCACCGCCCACCTCCACCGCGAGCAGCTGCACTTCCACCTGCCAGCGGCCTCCTTCCACCACGAGCCGGCTCACGCCCCGGCACACCAGAACGCCTGCCGGCCCCCGGCCGGTGCCGCCCGGCGTGGAAGCGGATCTCGCGTGCCCCATGGCAATGGACGACACGAGTCTCGTCCCGCGGCCCGCTCCCGGCTCTGAACAGTTTCTCAGCCCTATGAAAGAGACCTTTCCGATGAACAGCCCTCTCGACGGCCCCGCCGTTGCGGGCCTCGTGCCGTCGCCGAACCGCCTCCTGGAAGAGGAGACGGCCGATGCCCCCTAGCCTCCCGGTCTCGCCGCCACGCTGCTTCATACCGTCCCTGCCACCGGTCCTGATCGGTGCGCTCCTGCGCCATCACCGAAAGCGCACCAGGCTGAATCTGCAGAAAGCCAGCGCCGCCGTCGAGGTACCGGCCAGCAGAATCGGCGCCGCAGAAAGAGCCCAGCTACCCCTGCCCATCGCGGGCGTGCGCGCACTTCTAGACCTTTACAACACACCCGATCGCGAGGCCCAGCAGGTACTGGCGCTGATGGAGCAGGTGGGTCACCAGCACTGGCTCGACCAGATCACTCTGCCTCGGACGTGGGTGGACGCGCTGGTAGCCGGGTGCCGGTCCATCCACGTCTACAGCGCTAGTGCGGAGGCACTGGCACGGGTCACTCCACCGGCCTCGCCGGTGGCAGGGGGACAGTGCCAGATGGTGCTGCTCCTGAACGAGAACGTGCTGGACCAGCCCGCCGACGAGGAGCAGGCCACGGCCTTCTCCCACCTCGTCCGCCTGACCGAGAGCGGGGCCGTCACCGTCCATCTCGTACCGGATCGTCTCGAGGCCCCTGCGCCGCTGCTGGCCGAGTACACCTACACACGGTGGGGCTGGGACGGCAGCAGCGCCGACCGGATGCGCCGCCAGATCTTTGCCGCCTATCGTTACAGCGGCGTGTGCAGCAGTCTGAGCAATGGGCCCGTCGCGGCGGCCGAGCGCCAGGCGCTGCGGCAGGCCGTCCATAGTGCGCAACCGTCCGGATGGAGTCTGCACCTGCTGCGGCAGGCCGCTCTCTTCATGCAGCGCTCCACTTCAGCCGAAGTCCGCTGCGCATTTCCCCGCTCCGGGACCTCGGCACCGGCCGCTCCCTCGGTATCGAGGTCAGCATGACGCGCTCTGTGCCCCCCGTGTCACCGGCCCGTGTCCACGCCGAGCTCTTGGGCGGCGACAGCGCCTCCCCGCTGGACAGCGCCGTGGTCCGCCGCGTCACCGAGGTGGCGCCGTGGTGGCCGGCAGCAGCCCAGACACTGCACCGAGACGGGCTTCGGCTGGTGGTGCACCTCGCCGCGCAGGGCCTGGACCAGTTCCTCGACCTGGGCAGTGGGTGTCCCTCCCCCGGCCGCCGGCAGGTCCACAGGCTCGCCACCGCCTTCAACCGGAGTCGACACGCTGCCCGCACGGTCTACGTCGACCGCGATCCCCACGCACACGACGACCGTCGCATCAGCCTGGTGGACCAGACGGACGCGGTATCCGTACGTGCCGACATCACCGATACCGACGCTCTCTTCGAGCATCCGGCGGTCCAGCAACTCGATCTCCAGCGCCCCATTGTCGTGCTGCTGCACGACGTCCTGCACTGGATGCCGGACGAGACGGCCGCCCGTCTGATCGCGGATCTGCGCCGTCGCCTGCCTCGCGGCAGCCTCATCTCCTTCACCCACCTCCTCCCCGCCCCGCCGCCCTACGCCACCACCCCGCTGGTCGGCGCCTACCGCGAAGCCGGTATGAGGCTGCGGCCACGCGACCTGTCGGCGATCACCGCGTGGAACGGCACCTGGCCCGCCTACACCCATGGGCCGCACACCGGCGCCGGCCCCCAGCCGGTGTGCGCCTCCCTCCTGCGCACGCCCCGGCCCGGCCCGTTCCCCCGTCCCGCCTTCTGGTCGTTTTCGCGAGGCCAGGCTTCCCACCGCACCCCGTCAACCCGGTGATCACCGTGGCCACATTCCGGAGCGCCTCTCTGTGACAACCGCACCCAAGACCTATACGAGTTCGCCTGGGCGACCCGACAGCCGGCCCAGGAGACGATCCCTCACCGCTCTACTGGTCGGCGAGGGCGTCGACTACATGGGAACCGCTGTGCACCGGGTCGCCCTGCCAGCGCTCGCAGTCCTCTCCCTGGACGCCACCCCCGGCGAAGTCGCACGCCTCGCCTTCGCCGGGAGCGTCCCGGCGCTCCTGCTCTCCCTGCCCGCCGGAGTGCTGCTCGGCCGCTACCCGCTGCGCGCCGTCCTGGTCACCACCGACCTCGCGGCGGCGGCCGTAGCCCTCATGATTCCGGCCGCCGCCGTCCTCCACGTGCTGACGATGCCGCTGCTCTATTCGATCGCCCTCGCGCTGGGCTCCTTGCCAGTCCTGCACCTGGCCGCCTCGATGGCAGCCGTCCCCCTCCTGTCGGACACCGGACGGCTCCACCGGGCCAACTCGCTCTTCACCGGCGTGGTCACCACCGCCGGCGTCACCGGCAGCGCCCTGGGCACGGTGCTCGTCGCAACGGTCGGCCCCGCCCGCGCCCTGCTCGCCGACGTCGCCTCCTACGTCCTCTCCGCGTGCTGCGCCACCCGCGTCCGAGCTCTGCCCGCGCCCGAGCGGGCGCGGGCGGCCCGGCGTCCGATGCTCGACGAAATCCGCGAGGGCCTGCGCTACGCCGCCAGGGATGAGGTACTCCGACCGCTGCTCACGGTCCTAATGGCCACCGGCATCGGCAGCGGACTGACCGTCACCCTGCTGGCGTACCACCTGCTGACTGCGGTGCACGTGGGCACGACCGGCCTCGGCGTGATCATGATCGCGAGCAGTCTCGGCGGACTCACCGGCGCCTTCATCGCACCCCGCCTCGCGCGCCGCTACGGCGCGGGCACCGTGCTGGGCGTCGGCTTCGCCGTCCACGCCATGATGCAGATACCGCCGCTCCTCGCCGAGCCGGGACCGGCCTGGCTCGCGTTCCTCGTCGCCGCCTCGTTCCTGCGCTTCGCGGAGGCCACGTCCGTGGGCACCACCCAGCGCTCCGTACAGCAGTGGGTCACCCCGCTCCATCTCCGCGACCGCGTCCAGCAGACCGCGCTGTGGCTGAGCCAGGGAAGCCTGCCGCTCGCGACGCTGGCCGCCGGAGGCCTCGCCACCCTCGTCGACGTCCGCGCCGTGATGCTCGCCGGCGTCCTCGTCCTGCTGCTGTCCGCCGGGATGCTGTGGCGCTCCCCCGTCAGCCACCTGACGGTCAAGGACGACGGAGGGGCCCGATGACGCTGACCGCAGACAGTGCGCACCAGGGTGCCCCCACCACCAAAGCGGTCTCGGCCCCGTCGACGACGAAGTCCACCCACTCCCAACTCCGTTCAGCCATTGCCCGGGTTCACCACGCTCCGAGGCACCGCTACCCCACCGATGACCAGCGCGATCGAAATCTCCAGCGTCTTCGGACGATCGTGGAGCCCTGGCTCCCGCTGGCGAAGTGCCGCCTCGACCAAGCCGCAGGCTCACCGTCCGACCACGCCCGGTGGAAAGACCTCATGGCCGGCGTGCAGCCGCTCGTTGTTCCCGCCGGCCTTCCACCGGCGCTCCCCGTCCTGAACGACAGCGTCCTGCGCCTCCTGCGGGCCCTTACCGAGGCCGAGGCGGGCGGGCCGGACGTCACGGAGATCGCCGACCATGTACGGACGGCGATCCAGGACGGGGTGTTTCTGCCCGGCACGAAACTGCCCGTCGGCCGGATCGCCGCCGACCTCGGCTACTCGCGCCCCTCCGATCGGGCCGAGCTCGCCTTCCAGGACCTGCGATCCGAAAAGCTGCTCACCTTCCGCGGCAGCATCTGGTGGATCATCGAGCCCACCGATCAGGCCGCCCAGGTCGCCGGGATGATCCGGGCATTCATCCAGGCCGGCGTCTACCCGCCGGGCGGCCCCCTTCCCAGGACCATCGACCTGGCCCCTCAGCTCGCTACGTCCACGACGACCCTGACCGGCGCGTGGGCCATCCTGCGCGAGGAGGGGACGGTGGTCAGCCGGGACGGCTTCCGCCGCAGGACGCCTCCAGTGCCGCCGTTTCCTCTCGACGCACCGCCCGGCCCTGACGCTCTGACGGCCCAGCTGCGCTCCCTGGCCCTGGACGACGCGGACCTACGTCCCCACGTCATCGAGGAGACATGTGCTCAGGCGCGGAACTGGTGGCGGACCCGGACCTCTCCTCCTCCAGCAGCCCTGGAACACGCGTACAGCTACCTGATCGCCGCCGTCCTGCACCTGCTCCGGACGACCCCGGACGCCGAGGAAGCGCACACTCGGCTCCGGCGCACCGCCGTACTCGCGCTCGACCCGGACGGCGTCACCTCCAGCCCGCTGTGGCGCACCGCCTGTATCGCGGTGGCCGTCGGCGAACTCGCGCACCGGAGCCCGGCGTGATCGCGCGGGCGACCGTACGAGGGGCGGTCGCCGGTCCGTGGCGGGCGGTGAGCGACCGTTCAGGCCGCGGCTTTAGCCAGCAGCTCGGAAACGCCCTCTGCGTCGCGGAAGGTCTTGAAGCGCGGGACGAGGTCGCGGACGAGCTCGACGCACCGAGGGGCGCCGATCCGGTGCGCGAGCTCCAGGGACTGGGTCGCGGCAGCGGCGGCGAGGTCCGGCTCCTTCAGGTCGAGGTGGGTCTTTGCGCGGTACGCGAGGAAGACCCCGCGGGTCTTGTCCCGGCTGGGCGGCAGCAGGATCTGGCCCTCCTCGATGAGCTGGTGAGCCTGGCGGGTGTCACCGAGGTCGTTGAGGCTCTGCCCGGAGTCCACGGCGAGGTCCGCCTCCGAAAGCCAGGAGCACCAGGCGGGAACGGGGTCGGGGGTCGGTACGCCGAGGAGGTGCTCGGCGGCGCTCAGGGCCCGCAGGGTCCGCCGCCGTTCGCCCTGGGGGGCCAGGGCGCGGGCGAGCCGGAGATGGAGCAGGGACCGGGCGGCCGGGTGACGGGTGCGGGTCAGAGCGCGTTCCAGGATCTGGGCGGCGGTGCGGGGATCATTACGCCAGGAGGCCTGGTAGGCAAGGTCGCTCAGGAGGGCGGCGCCCATGTCGTGATCGGCGCCGGCGTGAGCGCTGTGGAGGCCGGCAATCCAGAACCGGCCTGCTTCACCGTGGCGGCCGTGATCGAAGCGATGCCAGGCTACGGTCTGGGCGAGGCTCGCGGCCAGGGCATGGAGCCGTACGCCCAGGGCCGGGGAGTAGCGGCCGTCGGCGATCAGGTCGGTCACGGTCGCCAGGTGGGCGTCGATGAGCGCAGCGGTGTGCTGCCGCTCCTGGGTGGCCAGAGCTGTCAGCCGCGCGCTGGTCTCCTCCAGGACGACGACGAGGTCCTCGCCGATGGCCCTGCCCTGGACGCGCTCGGTGACCTCCGGCCACGCGTCGGTGGTGGCCCAGGCGCCGGCCAAGGTGATCAGGGCGGTGCCAGAGATCGCGGACAGGACGGTACGGCGGGATCGATCCATCGATGCTCTCAATGCTTCTCGGAGGGCCGGCACGGTACTGGCGGGTCCCAGGGAGACCACGCCGACGTTGGGCAGCCAGCTCGGCCACGACCGCACGTCGACGTCTTCGAGTTGAACCTCGAAGACCTCGGCGATGTACTCCTGGGACTCCCGGTCAGGTGTAACTCCGGTGACCTCCCATTTGCGGACGCGCTGTTTGTCCACGCCGGAACGCAGGCCGCGGCGTTCAGCCGCCGCGCAGATCTCCCGGGCGAGGTCGACGCCGGTCATGCCCCGTGCGGCACGGAGCAGTGCCAAGGGGTGGTTGTTCTCCGCCACTCCGTCATCCAATCAGCAGCGCCTGCGCCGAGCGTAGCCCTGAACCGACCGGGACTACCGCCGGGACTACCGACAACTCCTTTTAGTGTGCGTCCAGTTGATCGACACTCGATCACCCCGGCGATCTCGCGTACTGGCAGCACGTCCCGGTGGCCCGAAGCCGGCCTCTCCAGCTCTTCGGCGGCCGGCCTGGGACGGAACCGTGCGGAGCACCACCGAGACCGTTCACACCCCTCAACACTGCGAAGGACGTCCCGTGAAACCCCTGGCCGCTCTTCCCGCCCGTCGGTACAGATGGACGCCGTGCGTCACCCCGCCGCAGTGGTCGGCGCCATGACCGGCGAGGTCCGTACGCCGACCCACCCCGAGATCGCACGGGACCTGATCGGCCGGGTCGAGTCCGCAGCTGACACCTGGCGCGCCCCGGCTGGTGAGCGTGAAGCCGCTCCGGAAGGAGTTGCGCGTGCGGCCCGGAACGCCATCGAGTCCGACACGCAGGCCCTGCGCCGAATCGTCGCCCGACTGCAAGGCTGGCCCGGCCGCACGCTGGTCGGCGAGGACGGGTGCCAGGCCGCTCTGACCATCGCCCTGAACAGCGATCCCGCCGTTCAGGTCACGTTGCTTCACCTGCTCGCCGAAGCCGTACGCCGGGGGGACGCGACGACCGCGCAGTGGGCCCACTTGCACGACCGGTGCCTCGCGTGCAGCGGCCGACCGCAGACGTACGGCACCCAGTACCGGCTGCACGACGGACGGCTCGAGATGTGCCCCGTCGCCGATCCCGAAAGCCTTGACCAGCGACGAGTCAGTGTCGGTCTGCCTCTGCGGAAAGACCAGCTTGCCGTGCTCAAACGCCGCCACGGATCGGTAGCCGTACTGGCCGTGTCCGTGAATGGGAGAGCCTCTTAATGAGCGCTCGTCGTCCTTCAGCCGCTGCCATGAAGCCTCCATCCGGAGTTCACACTTCGTGTCCCAACGCGGGACGCCCGCGAAGGTGATTACTTACTCGGTTCTGCAAACCAATACGAGACACAGTATCGCCGAGAAACAGGGGTCCACATGAGTCCGAACAGTACCTATTGGATGAACTACGCCATTCGCGTCGCACAAGGGGCGCCGCGATCCAGTCGGCGGGTCGGCGTTGCACTCGTTTCCGAAAACGACAAGTTGATCTGCTCTGCCTTCGAGGGAGAAGTCTGCGGCACCTCCTGGTATCGCACTCTGCGAAGCAGAATGCGGGAACTCGGTATATCCAGCGCGCACAGTGCATACCTGACGGTCAACACTCTGTCGTCAAACCAGTCGTTTGAGCTGACCGAGCTCTTGAAGGAGATTCGGCTGGACAGGGTTTACGTCGGCCTGCCGGACCCAGCGCTGACGAGCTACCGCGATGACGATCCCGTCACCGCGCGAGGTCGCGTACATCGGTTCCCCGATGATCTGCAGCGCGAGATCCTCGAGCAGAACCGGGATTTCTACGCAGCAAGTGAACAGAGCATCGAGTGCAATCCCCACTACTCCGCGCATCGCATCAGTGAAGCCGTCTCCTCCAGACTGCAGTCGAAGGGATTCGCGCTCTCCAGGACCGATGTCAATGCGCACAGGGGAAGAGTCGCGCTCGTTTCTCTGATCCGCCAGAGGTACAGGATCGAGCACGAAGAGGCTGATCACGCCGTCAACAACGCACTGTCCGGAGCCTTTGACGCGAAGTACGGCACCTACGACTACGCGTACGACGCCCGTGCCGCCAAACCGGAATGGGCCGACGACTTCATGTCGGTTTACGGGAAATCGTGCGCAAGACCTCTTTCCGCTGTCAGCATCCTGAACGTCGGTGTCGGGGCCGGCCACGAGGCAGCGGCTCTATTCCCGGATTGCCCGCGGATCACCTTCGTTGACATCGCGGAACGCGGGCTCGCAAATATTAGCGAACGTTTTCCCTCGTCGAGAACTTTCGTTTCTAGCGCCGAAGACCTGTCCGCTCTTCCGGAAGACAGTTACGATCTGTATGTCTCCCTGAGGACATACAACTCGTCATTCTTCGATACATCCGCAGCGATCTCTGAGGCGCACAGAGTGTTGAAGCCCGGAGCAACAATCATCGTCTCTGTGGCTAACGGGTTTCTGTATAATCAGCGCGGCTGCGTCGTCCCAGGACTGATCATTCCCGGAACTGATTTCGTCGACCTCTATCGCGGGATGGACACAGCCAATCTAGTTGGCGCAGAGCTCGACCGTGCCGGATTCAAAGATATCCGAATGTTCCCAACAAGCACCGAGATTTACCTGTCAGCTGTCACCGCCTGAGGCTTCCACGGCCTTTCGAGACGGCCGCGTCCGCGATGCCCCCTCAGTTCCGCGGGAGGGTCGAATCGCAGGCGGTCGGGGCGACCGGACTGTTCAGAGTGACCAGTACGAAGGAAGGGCTTCTGCAATGAACGGGCCAGCGACTATCGCCCAGAGGATCCTGCAGTTCAACGAGGAACTCGCGGAAACGACGCTTGAACTGCCTCCCGGGTTCAGGGCCGTCAACCCGTTCAGCGGCCCCCAGAAGGAGAGCGTCCGCGAGGTCACGACCGCGTTCTACAACAAGTACTACGACGACGACAAGCCGCGCCGTCTGGTGCTGGGGAGCTCGCCCGCCCGACGCGGCACGGCCGTGACCGGGGTCCCGTTCGAAGACGCCACGCTCCTCGAAAGCGAAACGGGAGTCGATATCGACGGCTATGCGGTGAGCCGGCCTTCCGCAGGATTTCTGCACGACGTCATCAGGTGCTACGGGGGCCGCGGCAAATTCTATGCCGATTTCGTCATGAGTTTCGTATGCCCCCTTGGCCTGGTGAGAATGAACGCCAAGGAGAAAGAGGTCAACTGCAACTACTACGAGAACAAGAAACTGCTGGAGCTTCTGCGCTCTTTCCTCATGGATTCCCTGGAGCGCCAGATTGCGTTCGGAACCGACACCTCGGTGTGCTACTGCATCGGCAGTGGTGAGAACTTCACGTTCCTCTCGAAGGTGAATGAGGAGCGGCGATTCTTCCGAAAGATCGTTCCCTTGGAACACCCGCGCTTCATCACACAGTACAACGGGGACAGAAAGGGGGAGTTCGCCGAAAAGTACCTCCGGGCCTTCCGTGGGCAAGGCGACTAGTTACCCCCTCCGGAACACTTCCCAACCTCTTGGCTGATTCCACGAAGGCTGCGGGATTTCAACGCGCCGGACGAGAAGGAGAACAGTACGTTGACGACAGAAGGCAAGCTTCTGGTCCATTTCGGTGAGGAACGCGTGAGCGTTTACCGCTCCCAGAGCGGCGAGCTGAAAGTGCTCAAAAACGAGCGGCTCGCATTCGAAGGGAGCCGTACCCGCGAGGCACTGTCGGGCAGCGTCGGTGAGTTCTGCGCCGGCCTCACGGAGTTCAACGCGATCGTCGATAATAAGACAACGCGTCTGCACGCCACTGGGACCTTCCAGCAGCTCTCTCAGCCGGAAGCGGACGCTCTGGTCAACAGCGTATATGTCGACACCGGTCTTTACTTCAACATAGTCGGGCCGGAGCTGGAGCGGTTCTACCTGGAAACCGGCATGTCCGCGTGCGGATCGGACGACATGCTGGAAGGCATGATCCGGCGGGAGTTCCGGAAGGCTGTTGTCTGCGGCAGCTTCCAGCAGTCGTTGGGGTACATCGAGGACACCATCGCCTGTCTGCGTAAGAGCGGCACCGAAGTGCTGAGCCCGCAGAGCACAAGGATCAAGCCGGAGACCGCAGGCACCGACTTCATCCTCTTCGAGTACCAGGATCTCCTGAAGAACGACCGCGACACGTGGCGGCACAAGTACATGCACATGGACGCGTTCCGGCAGGCCGACGCTGTCGTTGTATGCAACCCCGGCGGCCACGTCGGCAAGGGAACCCTCTTCGAGCTCGGCTTCCTGGCCGCGCTTTCCAAGAGGGTCATCTTCACCGAGGAGCCCCAGGGCGTTTCCGTCTCGTTCCCCTGTGAGGTCGGCCTGGGAGCCTGAATTCTCCCGCTGAGCGCCGCGGCACCCCGCTCCGTTCTTTCCACCGATCGGGCCAAGCGGCGTTCAGGCGAACGACATAGGGCGGGAGCAGACCTCCGGCTCATCCTTGCGCTCTTTCCCAGCAGATCTCACTCCTCGGCTACGAAGATACGGAAAGGATCCTCGCCGGTGCACGATGCAAAACCCATCGACGTCATGCGCGACAGGCTGCGAGAGATCGTGGCGTCTGTCCTCGAACTGAAGAAGGACGACATCGAGTCAGACGCCCTGTTCTATGAGGAACTCGGCATGAGCTCCCTGGAGAAGGTGGCGGTCACGGCCGCGATCGAGAGCGAGTTCGGATCCCTCTCCCCCGAGGAAGCGGCAACCCTTACCAACCTGGACGCCGCGGTATCCGTGCTCAGCACGCGTACGGCAAGCCGCCATGGGGTCGGCCTGATCGACCGCCTGGTGGCGGGTCATATCGCCGCCGGCCGGGGCGAAAGGACCAGCTACCTCGACCCCCAGGCGGGGGATATCACCTATGCCGCCCTCCTGGAGGCAGCACGTGGGTACGCGGGCGCCCTCAGGGCAGCGGGAGTGCCCAAGGGCGCCCGGGGCCTGCTGATCGCCGACGACTCCGTGGCGACCGTTGTCGCCGTCCTTGGCCTGTGGTGGCACGGCGGCGTCCCCGTGGTGATCAGCCCGATGCTCACGGACGACGAGGTCCGCTACATCGCCGCAGACTGCGCCGCCGCGATGGTGCACCTCGACGCGGGCTCCAAGCGGCAGCGTGTCCTGGAGGAGCTGTTCGCCAAGACACCCCGGTTTACCGGCGCTGACGTCCTCGCTGCTCTGGCCACGGCCGAGCCCGGCTCCGCACACCGCCCGCAGGAGGCCGGGCCGCTGGCCGTGTGGAGTGCGGGGCGTGAGGCGCTCGTGCAGTACACCTCCGGAAGTACCGGCATGCCCAAGGGGGTGCGGCACTCGGCGGGTGCGATCGCGGCCATGGCAGACGGCATCGGCACGGTCCTGGCGCTGACTCCCGAGGACACCGTGCTGTCCAGCGCCCGGATGTCCTTCGGATACGGCTTCGGCAGCTCTGTCCTGTGCCCTCTGGCGGCCGGCTCCCGCGTCGCGCTCATCCAAGGCCCGGTCGATGTTCACTCCCTCGCCGCCGCGATCCAGCGCCACCGGCCCACCGTGCTCTTCTCCGTCCCGCGGCTGTACGCGGCGCTGCTGAACTCCTGCGAGACGACGGCGCTCGCCTCCGGCTCCGTGCGGCTGTGCGTGGCGGCGGGTGAGAATCTGCCGGGCTTACTCAGCGAGCGGATCCGTACCGCCTTCCAGGCCGAGCTTCTCAACGGCCTCGGCGCCACCGAGGTGCTCCACATCGTTGTCGGCACGCCGCCGGGGAATGGGCGTCCGGGCACCTTCGGGATACCGGTGCCCGGCATCACCGCGACCGTCCGCAGCGCGGACGGCGCGCCCGTCGCCGACGGCCAGGAGGGCCGGCTGCACATCGCCGGTCCGACCGTCGCCCTCGGCTACATCGGCCGGCCGGAGGCCGCGGCTCTCACCTTCGCTGAGGGCGGCGCCTACACCGGCGACCTGGTGTGCCGTGCGCCGGACGGCACGTTCACCCATCTGTGCCGCACCGATGACCTGCTCAACCTGGGCGGCTACAAGGTCGTGCCCGGCGAGATCGAGAGCGTCATCCGCGGCGTGGAAGGAGTCCAGGACTGCGTGGTGGTCGGCGGCCGCGACGCTGACAGTCTGGAGCAGGCCGTGGCGTATCTGGTGGCCCGGCCGGGATCCGACGAGTCCGTGGTGCGGCGCGCGGTGCTCGCCGCGATCCGTAGCGACCTGGCTGCCTACAAGCGACCCGCCCGTCTGGAGTTCCTCGACAATCTGCCGACCACGTCGACCGGCAAGCTGGCCGCCTTCGAGCTTCGGAAGGCGGCCGGACAATCGTGACCTGGGACATCACGGGTATGGCCGCCATCGCCAACATCGGCGCCAGCCCCCAGGAGATCTTCGCCGCGCTGTGCGCGGGCCAGGAGAGCCGCACACCCCTGAAGGCGTTCAACCCTGAGAAGTACAGGGCGGCCTACGCCTACGAGATCGACGACCGGCCCGAGGGCGGCGGCGACATCCCACGCCGCGCCACCCTCTGGCTCACCAGCGTCGTTCGCCAGGCAGCCGCCGACGCGGGCCTGGATGAGGACCTGTCCGAGGTACCCGTGCTGGTAGGGACCACCATGCGCGAGCAGCGCAGCCTCGAACTGTGGTGGCGCGAGAACACCGACGTCGCCCCCGAAGACCTGTACTTCGGCACTGCGCTGAAGGCAGCCTTCGGGACATCCATCACGTACACCTTCGCCAACGCCTGCTCCGCCACGCTGTACGCGCTCGGCATGGCCACCGACATGATCGAGCTCGGCATGGCCGACACGGTCGTTGTCGCCGGTACCGACGCCGCCACCGAGAGCGGCTTCGGCACTCTCGACCGGGTGCAGAACGACATCCCCGACGCGCTGCGCCCCTTCGACGCCACGCACAAGGGCATGCTGATGGGGGAGGGTGCGGCAGCCGTCGTCATCCAGCGCGCCGGCACCGGAACCGGGCCCATGCACGGCCGGGTGCGCGGTGTGGGTATGACCTGCGATGCCCACCACGCCACCGCGCCGGATCCCGATGGCATCACTCGCACAGTCCAGGACGCCTACCGCAGAGCAGGGGTACGGGCGCAGGACATCGACCTGGTGATGCTGCACGGCAGCGGCACCCCCCTCAACGATGCGACGGAATCGAGCGTCCTGCGCCGCATCTTCGAAGGTGCCGCACCCGGTCCGCGGATGACCGCCATTAAGGCGATGACCGGCCACACCCTGGGCGGCTCGGGATTGCTCAGCCTGCTGATGGCGGTGCTCGCCATGAAGGAAGGAACGGTGCCCCCGATCCTGGGACTTACCGATCCGATCCCCGAGGCCGCAGGACTGGGCCTGGTGCAGGGCGCCCCCGTCTCCGGCGACCTGGCCATCGCGCAGATCGACGCGTTCGGCTTCGGAGGGATCAACGCCGTCGCGATCGTGGAGGCAGCCCGATGAGCACGACGAGCACCGCGCACATGAGGAACCCCAACGTCCGGGACGTCGCCGTCACCGGCATCGGACTGGCCCTCCCCGGTGTCGCGACGTACGGCGACCTCCTCGGGCCCTTGCCGGGGGTGGGCGGCTTCGACCCGGCAACCGGGCTCAGCGGACGCGAGCTGCGCCACAAGGACCGCGCGTCCCGGCTCGCCCTGCGGGCCGCCGAGTTCGCTCTCCACGACGCGGACCTGACCGACGCCGGCGCCACGTTCACGGGCGCTGCCGATGCGACTGCCGTCGTGGTCAGCACCAACTTGGGCAACGCGGACAGCGTCTGCGCGGCCACCGACACGATCGCCAGAGAAGGCGTCCGGGGCCTCAGCCCGCTGGGCCTGCCCCAGACCTCGAGCAACGTCATCGCCGGCTGGGTGGCCATCCGCTACGGGCTGCGCGGCCCCAACCTCACCGTTTGCAACGGCGTCACGAGCGGTCTGGACGCCCTGGCCTGGGCCCGGAACCTCATCATGGCCGGGCGCGCCGAAGCAGCCATCGTCATCGGCGTCGAACCATCCAACGACGTGACGGCGAAGCTCCTCGGCGAGCAGTCCACCGACGCGGCGGTCGCCGTCGTCCTCGAACAGGCGGACGCAGCCGCTTCCCGTGGCGCACGACCGCGCGCCGCGATCACCGGGTACGCGCGGGCCCGGGACCTCGCCGCGGCACTGATCTGCGCCGGTGTGACGAAGAAGGAATCCGTCGGACTGTGGTTGGCGGACGAGGCGGCTGCCAGGGCGGGCCGGCTGCCCGCAGCCGCGCGCCGGATCGACCTGGAAGCCCAGTTGGGCCCGCTGTCCGGGGCGCTGGGCGTCCTGCAGTGCGCCGCTGCGGCTGCCCACTTCGAGGGCGGGGCCACCGGGAACATGCTTGCCACGGCCGGAGGCCCTCACCACGACGCGGCAGCCGCCCTGCTGCTGACTCCCTGACCTACCACTCGTCCATCCACGCAAGAGCTGGGGAGAACCCATGACCAGTGCGACCGTGAACATTGAGGAACTCCGCGCCCTGATAGCCGGCGTACTGGAGGTCGAACCCGAGGAGGTCACCGACGAGGCGCTCTTCAGCGACGAGCTCGACATCGACTCGTTGCTGATGCTTGAGATCTCCACCCGCGTGGAGAACGCATACGACGTCCCGGAGAACGCCGTGGTTCTCAGCGGCGCCAAGACCCTCGCCGAGCTGCACTCCTTCATCATCTCGAAGCTCGTCGGTGAGACGCCGGCCGGGCCGGTCATCCGCCCGAGGCCCGTGAGCGAGCCAACGGTGCGCCTGTTCCTGTTCCACCATGCCGGCGGCTCACACCTGCTCTACCGGGGCTGGGCGCAGCACTTTCCCCAGGACTGGGAACTCTGCCTCCTGGAGGCCCCCGGCCGAGGCCACCTGCAGACACTCCCGCTGATCGACGACTGCGACCGGCTGGTCGACTACTTCTACAACGCCATCGCTCCCCTGCTCGACCGGCCCTTCGGGTTCTTCGGTCACAGCCTGGGCGCCCTCATCGCCTACCAGCTCACCCGCCGACTCCACCACGAGGGGGACTCGCTCCCCGCCTGGCTGGGGGTGTCCGCCTACGGCGCCCCGCGAGTCGAGGCCAGCGCCGACGAGCGCCCCCACCTGATGTCCGACGACAAACTGCGCGACTGGCTGCGCGACGTCGGCGGCAGCCAGCCGCAGCTCCTCGACAACGACGCCGTCTGGCCCACGTTCGCCCCTGTGTTCCGCAGCGACTTCAAACTCCTGGACACCTGGGCGCCTCCTCGCGTCCCCGAGCCGCTGCCCGTTTCGCTCTCGGTATTCGGAGGCCACCGCGACAAGCTGATCGGCGAGGATCGCCTGCTCTCCTGGCGAGCGTTCACCACGCACTTCTGCGGCCTTGAGAGGTACGAGGGCGACCACTTCTACGTGATGGACCACCGGCAGCCTCTCGCTGCCGCCATCACGGCCGCGATGCGTTCCGCCACCGCATGAGTTCGCCTTCACCACCACGCCATCCACTGGATGATCAAGTTCAAGAGGGTGCCTGCGGCAGGCACGGAGGCGGGCCCTTAGGCGTCGGGATCAACTTCTGGGTGCGTGTACCTGATCGGCTTACCCAGCGACTTGGCGTATTCGATCTCGCCTCTGGTGCTGTCTCCGATGTAGTCGCCAACCACGAGCACCTCATCGGCGAGCAGGATCTTCGACCGGTGCAATTCATCGAGCTGAATCTTCAACGCCGCAGCCTCGACAGGATCGGACCAGAACTCGTGCGGCGACTTCAGATCACAACCCGGCTTGACCACGATCCTCCTGGCCTTGGTCTCCCGCACATCAGCCTCAGCCATCTCGGCCATGAAGCGAGTGGAGCCGCAGATCGCGACGATGCGCGGGAAGCCCAGCTGCCTCTTCGCCTCGGCGAGCAAGTCCTCGGGGGTGATCACTTGCGGGGACGACACTGGTTCCTCCTGGTGGTGCGGCCCAAGCGGTGCCTGCGGAGTCGAGAACGAAGGCAACCAAGATCACCTTCTGGTGATCGACGTAGACCCCGCGCGCCCGCACTCTACGTGACGAGCACCCCTACCTGGTGCCGCGCTGTCCGCCGGCCAGCCCTACACCCCGCCTATGCGATGCCGAACCAGTCACTCTCGTCACGGGTAACAGGTGCCGGTTGCTGCGTTCAACACCTCGACCAGCCGATTTACGTGGCAGGGCGCTGCGGCGTCGGCCTGGTCGGCTGGCTCCCGCCAGCAGCTGGTGGTGCCGGGCCGGACCCGGGCACTGCCACAACCCGAACGAGGGTGGCGCAATCAGACGACCGCGTTGACGGAGCGGTGTCCGTCGAGGAACTTGCGGCCCCGCTGCACTTGGTGCGGCCCGCCGCAGCTGACGGCCGCGATCCGTGCCCGCGTCCTGATCGAACCGACCACCTGCTGCCCGCTCAGCATCTGAGTACTTCGCTGCGCTTCGACGAGGAGACCATGTCCACCCCATCTCAGCAGCCCGCCGCCCAGCCTGTCGCCGTACCTTCCACACCCGGCCGCACCGCGGAGGGGGAGCAGATCATGGCGGTTGCCGACACGCTGGTGCTCGCGTATGGGCTGCACCCGGCAGACATCACGCGTATCCCGGAGGGCACCGCGACGGACAACTACGCCGTGGTGGACCAGACGGGACGGCGGCACTTCGCCAAGGTCTACCGCACGCGAAAGCACTTGGACCTGGAGCGGGCGTCAGTCGAACTGTCCGAGTACTGTGCCGACGGAGGTGTCGCGACCGCGCGGGCAACCCGCACGCGCGAGCACGAACTCATCGAGACCCACGACGGCCGCCTGCCGATGTCCCTGTGGTCGTACGTGCCGCACACCGCGACGGCTGAAGGAGGCCTGAGGGGTGCACGATGGGCAGCCGTGGGCACAGCGATGGGCCGCCTCCACAGCCGGCTCGCCGCTCACCCTGCCGTCGCACCTACTCTGGAACCTGGTGCCGCGGTGTGCGATGTGGCCGCCTCGCGAGACCGCTTCGAGGGCCTGATCCATGCGTACGAGCGCAGGCCCAGGCTCGGGGAGTTCGAGGCGTGGGCGTTGCGGGCGGCGCGCGAGCGACTAGCCATCCTGGGGGACGTCGAGCGCACCCTCGCTTCGCTCCCGCATCTGTCCGTCCAGATCCTGCACGGTGACACGGCCGGTCCCAACGTTCTGTTCAAGGACAGCGAGGTCGCCGCGATCGTGGATTTCCGACCGCCCGCACCTGGGTACCTCGCCTGGGAGATCGCTCGTCTGGGCTGCGATCCCAAGAGCGTGCTGGACAACAGTGCGGAGAGCTGGATCACCGGCTACATCGATTTCACCCTGGCCTACCGGGACGCCAACCCGAAGGCGTCCGCGGACGACCTTGTGTCCTCGCTTCGTGTCGGCTGTGCAGCCATGCTGTGCTCGGCCTTTCCGCTGTCGGTACCAGTGGAACGACCGCACATCGTCGACGGCGCAATGGAGGCATACGGGCGGGTGCGGCATGAGGCGGCTCTGATGCTGCTGGACCGGCTTCCTGTCATAGAGGGGGCCTTGCGTGACGCCCTTTGCTGAACTCAGAGCGCCATAGTGAGGTGGGCGGGTCCTTTGCTGACCTCACGGCCTCAACGGCAGAGCGTCGGCGTTTTGGCCAACTGCCCCTGAAACGCGTGACCTTGCGCGGCAAGGGTCGGTGCAGCACACACCTTCGGAAATCCGCTGAATCACAGGGTGCACAACCCGTCCGAAAGGAACAGGTGCTCGAAATGGTGCGGCGTCGTTGAACATGCCGACGCCACCATCACATCCATAAAAGGGGAACACATTGACGCTGGTTGAACCAGGAAGCGACGAGGCTGGGAGCGGCTCTAAGGCCGGAGGTACGGACAACATCTCGGATGCCGAGCGGGAGCTGTACGGGGGTCGGCTGCGCTACGACCAGTCCTACGTCCGTCATGAAGGGCCGCTCACCCGTCTGAAGTTCGGGCACATGGCGGCGGCGCTGCCCCGGATGGTGGGCATGGTGCTGCGCACTGGCTGGGAGACGGACCGGCGAGCACTCGCCGGTCTCGTGGCGGCGCAGCTCGGGCAGGGCGTGACGGCCGGGTGGGGACTGGTGGCGGTCAACAGTGTGCTGACGGAGCTGTTCGCCGATGGTCCGACCGGGGACAAGCTCCGCGAGGCGCTGCCCGCGCTGGTGGTGCTCGCGGTCGCGGCGGTGGTGACCGCAGTGCTGTCGGCGTGGTCGACGGCGATGTCGGGTCGGCTGGAGCCGCAAGTGGAGCGGGCGGTCTCTGCCCGGTACTACACGGCCGTCACGAGTGTTGAGGTGGAGGCGACCGAGCGGCCGGAGGTCCAGCGGGTCCTGGAAGCGGGGAGATTCGGTACGGACTCGGCGCGCAGCATGCTGCGGCTGTCAGTGGGCGTGGGCAGCGTGGTGATCGGCATGGTGGCGGCCGCGGTCGTGCTGGCGTCGTTGCACTGGGCATTGCTGCCGATGCTGCTGGCGATCGCCTTGCCCAAGGGGTGGGGGGCGGTCCGCTCCGCGCGCCGTGAGTACCTCTCCCGCCTGAACTGGGTCGACCACCGGCGGGCGATCGCGTCCCTGCTGGCCTACCTGACCCGTCCGCACGCCGCGGGGGAAATCCGCGTGCATGCCGCCGGCACGAAGCTGCTGTGCAGCTACGAGGAGATGTCCAGGCAGACGGAAGCGGAGCAGCGGCGCCTGGCCCGGGCCCAGGCATCGACGGACCTGATCGCGGGAGCGTTCGCCGGTGTGGCGTCGCTGGCCTGCTACGGGGTGCTGTGGTGGCTCCTTGCAGCCGGTGGTCTGCCGCTCGCCGTCGGAGGAACCGCGGTGATCGCCATCCGCACGTCGACGGCACAGCTCACGTCACTGGTGCAGCAGGTCAACCGGCTGTATGAGGAGCTGCTGTTCCTCACCGACACCGAGGACGCCATCAAGATCGCCGGGGAGAACGCTATCCCGTTCTCCGGCGCTCCGCTGCCCGCGCCGGTGCAGGAGGTGCGGACGGAGGCGGTGTCGTTCACATACCCGGGCGCGGACTCCCCGTCCCTGAGGGGTGTGAGCGTGCGGGTGCTCCGCGGGAAGGTGACGGCCCTGGTGGGTGCGAACGGCTCGGGGAAGACCACGCTCACCAAGGTGCTGGCAGGACTCCTCCTTCCCACGGAAGGAAACGTGTGGTGGGAGGGCGATTCGGGTGAGCGGGTCGAGCTCCGCAAGGCGGACCGCGCCCAGGTGTTCGCCTCGGTCGGGGTGCTGGCACAGGACTTCCCGCGCTGGGAAATGACGGCGGCCGCGAACGTGGCCATCGGCGCCGGCGACCGGCCCCGTGACATGGACCGTGTCCGCCGATCCGCCAAGGAGACGGGTGTGCTCGACCTGATCGAGGGCCTGCCGCACGGATGGGACTCGATCGTCTTCAAGGGCTACGAGCGAGGCGTCCAGCTCTCGGGCGGGCAGTGGCAGAAGCTGGGGGACGCTCGAACAAGGTACCGGCAGGCACCGTTCCTGCTGGTCGACGAGCCGACCTCGGCCCTGGATCCGCACGCGGAGATCGCCTCGTTCCAGGGATTGTGGTCCCTGGCCGAGCAGGGGCACGCGGTCGTCCTCGTCACCCACCGACTCGCCGCGACCATGCACGCCGACCACATCTACGTCCTCGACCAGGGGCGCGTCGTCGAGGACGGCACCCACGAGGACCTGATGGCCCGCGAGGATGGCCTGTATCAGGGGATGTTCACCGCTCAGGCCGCCCAGTACGGGCACGCGCCGGCAGCCGACACGCTTCCCCATCCCCGCGGTGTCCAGCCGTCCGACCACGAGACGACGGGCTGACTTTCAGCAGCGCGACTTCTACCAGCCCGGCTCCCGCAGCTTCCCCGCTCCTACGCCGAAGGTGAGACGACACTCATGCCACCCAGTTCCTCCTCGATCCGTAAGACCGTCGAGACGTACCTCGAACGCCACCCCGATGAGTGTGACGCCTTGGCCGGGCCGCTCGCCGCACTGGACGGGCCCGTCGACGTGACCGCCCGGACGACGCTGCCCGGACACGTCACGTGCAGCGCCGTCATCGTCGACCGTCGGTGCCGGGTCCTGCACATCCGGCACCGGGCCACCGGTCTCATGCTCACCCCCGGCGGCTACATCGAGCCCGAGGACCGCACGCTGCTCGCCGCGGCGCTGCGCGAGGTCGCGGAGGAGGCCGGGATCCCGCCCGGATCCCTGTGCCTGACCCGGCAGGCGCTCGGCTCCCCGGTCGACATCGACGTCCACCCCATCGATGCCAATCCTTCCAAGGGCGAACCGGCCCACGAGCACTATGACTTCCGCTACGCGTTCTACCTCGCCGAGGAGGAGCAGCCGGCCGTCACCTTGCAGGACGAGGAGGTGTCCGGCGCCGAGTGGCTCGCCATGGCGGAGGTCACCTCGCCGACACTGCGCGCGAAACTTCTCGACGCGGGCTTGGACGGACAGCCGGAACCGTTGAATGCCTCCGCGATCATCCACGACGGCCACGGCCGGTACTTGCTGCACCTACGGGACGCCGACAAGCCGTGGATCTGGGAGCCCGGGTGCTGGTCGCTGCTCGGCGGAGGCCGGGAGCCGCAGGACCGTACCCTGCTCGACACGGTCCGTCGCGAGCTGCGCGAGGAGGCCGGCCTGACGGTCGCGGACCTGGAGCCGTACGCGGTCGAGTACGTCACCGGAGCCGACGGAACAAGGGTGCCGATCCAGTTGTTCACCGGCCTCTGGCACGGCGACCCCGCTCGTCTTCCCCTCACCGAGGGCGTGATGCTCGCCTGGGTGCGGCCTGAGAAGTTCCCGCACATGACGATGCTGCCCTCAACCCGGGAACTGCTGGAGCGGCACGCCGCCGAACGTCCGCTGCCTGCCGACGGTCCGGCGGCGCCCGCAGGGAGCGCGCAGGCGGAGGCACCGTCCGGGACCGTGCTGAACGTGGTCGGTGTCCACCTCTACCTGGAGCGGGACGGCCATGTCCTGCTGGGTCTGCGGCATCCCGACTCAGCGTACGCGGGCGGGTCCTGGCACGTGCTGGCAGGCCACTGCGAGGCAGAGGCCGCGAGTGCCTGTCTTGTGAGGGAGGCGGACGAAGAGGCAAGCCTCGTCCTCGAACCGACCGACATCGAGCTCGTCCGCACCGTGCACATGCGTGAACGGCCTACGGACCTGCCCCGCGTCCAGCTCTTCTTCCGCGCCCGCCGCTGGGTGGGCGAGCCGAAACTTCGGGAGCCCGACAAGTGCCTGTCCTGGCGGTGGTGGAACCTCAAGGACCTGCCCGAGCCGATCGTCGACTACACCCGAGCGGCCATTAAGGGCATCCAGGCCGGCCGGACCTACACGGAACTGGGATGGACGCGATGACCGCGTTCGACTCCGTGGGGGCCGCGTACGCCGCCCACTCCGACAGCGCGCGTGGCCGCCTGCGCCACGACCTGGTGGAACGCCGGCTTCTCGCCGAGCTCCCGACCACGCCCGCCCGGATTCTGGACGTCGGCTGCGGGAACGGCGAGATGACGCTGCGACTCGCCGCAGCCGGCCACCAGGTGACTGGTGCCGATCCGTCCGCCACCATGCTGGCGGTCGCAGCCGACCGTCTCGCAGCCCGCCCCGAGCTCGCCGACCGCGTCCAGCTCGTCAATGAAGGCTTCGAGTCCCTCCCCTTGGACGGGGAGCCGTTCGACGCGGTGTGCTGCCACGGCGTGCTCATGTACCTGGACGATCCCGACGAGGCGGTCGCCCGTCTGGCAGGGCTCGTCGCGCCGGGCGGACTGCTGAGCATCCTCGCCAAGAACCACCGGGCCATCGGCGTACGCGAGGCTCTCGTCGGCCACTCGGAGACCGCGCGTCGGCTCATCGTTTCCGGAGCGAACCGGAGCGTCGGCAATCTCGGCCGGGAAACCCGCGGTGACGACCCCGACGCCCTCGACTGGCTCACCGCTGAGCACGGGCTGATTCCCCAGCCATGGCAGGGCGTGCGGATCTCCCACGACCACCTCGACGACACCTGGGCTCCGGATCCGGCCGCATACACGGCGGCACTGGAGCTGGAATGGGCCGCGTCCTCACGCAGCCCCTACCGGGACATGGGTCACCTCGTGCACACCCTGGCCCGCCAACCGGAGCGGAGCCGACCGTGACGCCTACCAGCACAGTCCATCACGCAGCCACAGAAGATGCATGGCTGGGCGTGATCACGGCCGCCGGAGCGCTGAGAACGACGGCCGCGATCGCGGCGGGCACGACCCAGCGGTCTCTGCGCCACCCTTCCGAGCTGCAGTCCACGCGCAGCAGACCTCCGTCTGGCTGGTCACCGGCCCGTGCCCGGCCGCCGCTCTGACGGCCGGTGTCATCGCCTCCGTGCACGCCGCGCTGATCACCGGAACCTTGCTCCACCTCGTACCGACAGCACTGCTGTCGGTCTCACCGGTCCGCCGCCTGACCACCATGCCCACTGTCGCCCCACTCCCGTGAAGGACTCCGCTCATGGCTCTTGATCTCCACACGATGACGAGCGGTCGCCGTGCTGGCATGGTCGACCGGCTCACGGCCGACGGTGTCCTGACCGACTCGCTGCTGCGTGACGCGCTGCTGCGCCTGCCGCGCGAGGTCCTGCTCCCGCACGCGTACGTCCGAGTCAGCGGCCCGGGTGCGGACCCGATCGACTGGCGCCTCCTCGACGGCTCACACCCCGACGACCAGGAGGAGTGGCTCAAGCTGATCCACAGCGACGAGTCGATCCTGCTCCAGCGCGACGGCGAACCCCTCGACGCGCTCCCCTGCGGGCCGGTCACCGGCGGACACATGACCTCCATGTCCACCTACACCCCCGCCACCATCGAAGCCCTCCAAGCCATGGAACTCGGGCCCGGACAGCGGTACCTGGAGCTCGGGCCGGGCCCCGGCGTCTCCCTCGCACTCGCCGCCACCATCACCGGCCCCGGCCTGGCCACCGGCGTAGAGCGGGACGGCCCCATGGCGGCCTTCGCCCAGCGGAACCTGGACCGCCTCGACGTCGGTGCGGAGGTGATCGAGGGTGACGCACTCGAAGGGCACCAGGCGAGGGCACCGTACGACCGGATCCACTCCGGCATCGGCGTGCCGTGTGTCCCGCTCCCGTGGGTGGAACAGCTTGCGCCAGGCGGCCGGCTGCTCACGACGCTCGCGACCCGTACGCCGAGCTGGCCGGGACAACTCCTCGTCACCCGCACCGAGGTCGGCACGGTCGAGGCGGTCCTGCGGGGCCGACCGCGCGGGTACCGGCCCTTGCTCGGCTACCGGTGGCTCAATGCCGTGGACCACCGCGCCCGCATCAAGGACGACCCGGGCACGGCACGGTCCACGCCGCTCACGCCGCCGCCGGACGACGCGTACGGCTTCTGGCTCGCCGCCGCCTACCTCGCCCCCGGTCTGGTCCGGGACTTCCAGGCCGAGACCATGACCATCGTCGCGCCCGAGGACGACTCCTGGGTCATGGCCGGCCCCGGCGACGGAGCCGTCCGAGTCCATGGGCCGCGTGATGTGTGGGCCGAACTCGAGGCTCTCCACGCTCGCTGGGAACAGGCCGGACGGCCCGAGCGGTACCGGGTCGACCTCCGCGACAGCTCCGGGGCCCAGCACGTCACCTCCGGCGCGGGTCCGAAGGCCCTGTCTTGGACGCTTCCTCCGCTCGCCGCCGTGCCCCGGCAGGCGCTATGACCGCGCCTTCTCGGATCGCCGTCATGCCGCGCGCCTCGGATTCCATGCGGCTCACGACGATCCTGAGCTCGTCAAGCGCGGCCTGCGCAGGCTGGCCCGGCTCCGCGCCGCACAGTGTCCCTGAACACCACTACGCCTACGTACGAGGAGCAGCACGTTGACCTACACCGCCCGCGACGAGTGGGAAAAGCACTTCAGCGACGGCCGGGGATTCCGGAAGGTCGGTGAGCGGGAGCGGGAGCTCCTCGCCGAGCACACCTCCGCCCCGGAGAGCGGCGGCCGCGCGCTCGACGTGGGCTGCGGCACCGGCGAGCTGGCCGCCTATCTCGCCTCCCTCGGCTACACCGTGGACGCGTGCGACTTCACCGACAGCGCGCTTGCCCGGGCCCGCGAGGAGCACGCCGACGTCGAGGGCGTGCGCTGGCTGCACCTGGACATCGAGCGCGACGACCCCGCCCCGCTGCATGAAGACGGGTATGACCTGATCACGCTGCGCCTGGTGTACCCGTTCGTGCAGGACAGGGGGCGCGTCCTGCACGGGCTGGGTGAGCGGCTGCGGGACGGCGGTGCTCTCGTCGTCATCACCCCGGTGGCGGCGACCACGCCCGAGGAGCGGCGCGACATCGCCTTGGACGAGGACGAGATCGCCATGCTCGCCGCCGGATGGGAGACGGTGGAGCGGCGGGACGCGGACGGCCTGGCCTTCCTTATCCTGCGCGGCCCCTGCCACGCCGACACGAGGGCCGTCGAGAAGCGGCCGACCACCGCCCATGCCCTGACCGGCGCGCTCGCGGTCGTCACCGACGACGCCGGCCGGGTCCTACTCGGCCGCTCCCGCCGCAGCATGCTCGAACTGCCTGGTGGCAAGACCTGCGCCCCAGAGGGCTTCGCAGCCGCGGCGATCCGCAAGCTCGCCGAGGAGACGGGCCTGGCCGCCGACCCGGCGGATGCGTACGTGGTGACGATGCTGGTCGACGACAGCCACGGCATCCCGAGACTCACGGCCGTCGTCCGCATCACCGCGTGGACCGGAACCCCGACCAAGGCAGAGGCGGACAAGTTCGACCGCTGGGAGTTCTTCGACCTGCACGCTCTCGCCTGTGTCGGCCCCGTCTTCGTCCCGGCCGCACTCGCGATCGACAGCGTATGGCCCGGCGTCATCCCGGACCTCCCGCCCGTGGCCTCCTACCCGCTCGCCGCCGATCGGCCGCCCGTGCCAGGCGAGCCGGCCGAGGCCGTCCGGCTGCGCCAGGCGATGGCCCAGACGGTGATCGACGGCGGCTGGGCCCCGTCCGAGCCCGTCCGCGACGCGCTGCGCACGGTGCCTCGCCATCGCTTCGCCCCAGAAGTGAACCTGGCGGACGCGTACGACGGCGGCGACCGGGCCGTCATCACCCGGCGCGACGAAACCGGGAGAGCCATCAGCTCGGTGTCCGCGGCCTGGCTCCAGGCCGACATGCTCGAGAGCCTACGTCTTCGGCCGGGGGCGATCGTGTACGAGGCGGGGTCCGGTGGCTACAACGCCGAGCTGATCGCCCACGCCGCCGACGGTCGCGTGGTGAGCGTCGACATCGACCCGTGGGTCGTACGCCGCACCCGCGCCTTCCTCACGGAGGCCGGCAGCGGTCGCGTCACCGCCGTCGAAGCCGACGCCGCCCTCGGCGCGCCCGCCCACCTCGTACCGCGCGGCGGCTTCGACGGCAGCGTGATCACCTACAACTGCTGGGACATCAGTCCGCCGTGGCGCGATCAGCTGGCCGAGGGCGGGCGCCTGGTCATGCCGCTGGAGATGGGCGGCTACACCCGGGCGATCGAGTTCGAGCGGCGCGGCGAGGTGCTGCACGCCCGCCGCTTCACCTACTGCGGCTTCGTCCGCGACCAGGGCCAGCAGGGCCGCCCGGCCCCGGTCGTCCCCCTGCTCGACGGAGCGCTAGCCCTGCGCTTCGACGACGGCCTCGCCGCCGATGCTCAGGGCCTGGAGGAGGCGCTGCGCGGACGGCGGCACGAGGTCGCGACCGGCGTGACCATGAGGGCTGCGAACTCCTACTTCGGCTCCCTTCATCTGTTCGCGGCCACCACCGTGCCGGGCTTCTGCCGACTGGCCGCCCACCAGGAGTCCGCCGAGGCGGTGACCGGTATCGCGAAGGACCGCGACGCCCCCGCGATCCTCGGCGAGGCCTCGCTGGCCTACCTGATCCACGTCCAGAACAAGGACAGCGACCGCCGGGAAGACAAGGAGTGGGAGTGGTTCGCGTACGCCTTCGGCGAGCAGGGGCCCGAGCTCGCCGAGCGGCTGGTGGCCACGGTTCATGCCTGGGACCGGCACATCCGCGCCGAGGCCAACGACGAGCACGCCGATCCCGTCCTGTCAGTCCACCCGGCCGGCACGCCCGACGATGCGCTGCCCGCCGGTGACGTCCTGGACAAGGTGAACTGCAGGATGGTGTTCCGGTGGCCGGGGCGTGACGTCGTGCTGCCCGGGCCCGTTGAGCGTCCGGTGACCGACGCCGTGGCGCAGGGGGTGTGACGGTGGACCGGGCCGTGCGGCAGGCGGTGTTCGTCGCACCGGCGGAGCGCGACGAGCTCGAGCGGATGCGGCGCGCGCACGCGGCCGCCGCGCAGCAGCTCCGGGTGTCCGCGTCGGGGCCGGAGGTGTGGGGGTGGCGGGGCCGCACCCTGGGGCGGAGGGCCGGGGATTGCTGGTTGCGCATCGTCTCCGCCGAGGCCGGCAAGGCGGGCGGACGGCTGTGGGAGGGGATGGCGACCGCGGACACGCACGTGCCGCGGTTGGTACCGCGGCCGCGGCTTCGTGGCGTCCTCGACTGGACCGCGCCGGACGTCGCCTACCGGGCCGAGCTCACCGAGTACGTGTCCATCCCGCCGGTCACCAGCGGAACTCCCGCGCTCGACCAGGACGTCGTGCTGCCGGACTCGTGGTGGTCGGAGCTGAGGTCCGCGCTCGGTGCGCTCGCGACGGTGCCCACCGACCGGGAGTCGGTACGGCAGAACTGGGTCGACCGGAACTTCCGCTGCTTCCTCGGCATCGACCCCATCCGGATCCGTGAAACCACGACCGGGCACGCCGATCTGCACTGGGCGAACCTCACCCGGGCGCCCCTGATCATCTTGGACTGGGAGAACTGGGGCCCGAGAACCTCGGCATCCCCGGCGGGCGCAACGCCGGCGCCGACGCGCTGCACGAAGCGGGCGATCCGGCCGAGTGGCTGTACTTCCTCGACAACGACGCCGCCTTCCCCCGCCCCGATGTCCTCGCCCGGCTCGTCGCCGAGGCCGAGCGGCATCCCGAAGCCGCCTGGGTGCAGCCCCGGCTGACCGGCCCGGACGATGTGACCACGCCGCGCCGCTGGGTCCCCCGGCTGCGCGCCTCGAACCCGGAACGGCCGGGGAAGATCGCCTCGATGACCGAAGGCGTCGTCCTGATCCGGCGCGACGCCTTCGACGCGGCAGGTGGATGGGAAAATCAACTCTTCCTGTACCCCGAGGGGTTCGACCTGGCATGGCGGCTGTACGAAGCAGGCTGGAGCGGCTGGTACGCGGCCTCGATCCGCATGCACCACCCACTCACCGAACCCACCCGCCACGCGCTGTACCACCGGCTCGCCGCCCGCAACCGGATCTGGATTGCCCACCGCAACCTCCGCGCCCCGCTCCTCCCCCTCTACCTGAGCGTGTGGACCGCGATCACCCTGGCCCGGGCCGCGCGCGGGGGCGGGCTGGGCGAGACGCTGCGCGGCATGCGCGAAGGGTGGACGACGCGGCGTACGCAGCCACGCCGGCCGATGAGCTGGCGCACCGTCTACCGGCTCACCGCCGCCGGACGACCGCCGATCATCTGACCGCTCCCGCACCGTCCACCGCCTCAAGGAGTCCTCTTCACCATGCCGATCCCGTCCCTGCCCTCGCTGCTGGGGGTGTTCGCGCACCCGGACGACGAGAGCCTGCTGGCCGGCGGTGTGCTCGCGCAGCACCACGCCGCCGGCGCCCCTACTGCCGTCGTCACCGCCACCTGGGCGCCGACGAGCCGGCGCGCGCCCGAGCTCGCCGACGCCCTCGCCGTCCTGGGCGCCGGGCCCCCGCGTCTGCTCGGCTACGGTGACGCGCGCAATCCCGAGTCGGCCCCGGGCGAGGTCAGGCTCGTCGACGCGCCGCTCGACGAAGCTGTCGGCCGTCTCGTCGCCCACATCCGTGACTTCCGGCCCGAGGCGGTCGTCACGCACGACGCGGTCGGGCAACTGACCGGTCATCCGGACCACCGTCGGACCCATCAGATCACCCTGCTCGCCGTCGAAGCCGCCGGCCTGGCGCACCTGTACCCGGAGACGGGCGAGCCCTGGCAGCCGCGGGCGCTGTACGCGGCCACGCACTCGGAGTCCGGGGTGGGCCGGCTCGGAGCCCTGCTGGAGGAGGTCGGAAAGAGCGTGCTGGCCGTGCCGGACGCGTACGTGACCACGACCGTCGACGTCAGCCCGTGGGCAGCAACCAAGTAGGCGGCGATCCTCGCCCACCGGGACGAAGTCGCGCGCGAGCGGCCCCTACCCGGCATCCTCGCCCGCCTCTCCGAAGCCGAACGCGAAGAGATCATCAGCACCGAGTCCTTCACCCGGCTCACCCTCGGTCCAGTACTAGGCCGTGTATCGAAAGTGGATCTTGCACTGTGAATGATCTCGGTTCATGGGGCGGGGAGATCTCACAGACGAGCAGTGGGCGGTGCTGGAGCCTTTGTTGCCGAAGGGTACGAAGGCAGGGCGGCCGCCCGTCTGGTCCCGGCGGCGGTTGATCGACGGCATACGATTCCGGGTCCGGACCGGTGTGCCGTGGCGGGACGTGCCCATCAAGTACGGACCATGGGGCCGGATCTACGACCTGTTCCGCCGATGGCAGCGCAACGGCACCTGGCACGGGCTCCTCACCCGTCTTCAGTCCTTGGCCGACGCGGAGGGTCGAATCATCTGGGACCTGAGCGTCGACTCCACGGTGTGCCGCGCTCATCAGCATGCGGCTGGGGCACGCAAGCAGGGCGACCTGCAGAAGGAACCACCTGGCGGTGTTTTCACCGAGCCTGATGATCACGGGCTGGGACGCTCGCGCGGCGGGTTCACGACCAAGCTGCACCTGGCGGTCGAGCAGGGACAGAAGCCGATGGCGATCGTGGTGACAGCCGGTCAGCGCGGGGATTCACCGCAGTTCGCGACGGTACTGGAGAAGGTCCGCGTGCCCCGCATCGGGTTGGGCCGGCCCCGTGTCCGTCCCGACCGGGTGCGTGCGGACAAGGCGTATGCCTCCCGCAAGAACCGGGCCTACCTGCGTCGCCGCAGGATCCGCTGCACCATCCCCGACAAGGCTGACCAGGCACGCAACCGCCGGAAGCTGGGTTCCCGCGGCGGCCGGCCACCACATTTCGACCCGGCCGACTACCGCCAGCACCATGCGGTCGAGTGCGGGATCAACCGCCTCAAGAGACATCGCGCTGTCGCCACCCGGTACGACAAGCTCGCCGTCCGCTATGAGGCGACCGTCCTCGTCGCAGCTATCAACGAATGGCTCTGACTCACGCCTCGCAGGGCAACACTTCAGACCGGCTGGGAGGGCTGCACACTCGCAGCGAGCAGACTTTCAGACGTTTTGGCGAGTATTGGCCATGTTTGTTGCTCAGAGGGTGGCATGGTCGTTGATCTCGGGAGTCCGACAACGTCGGGCTCCTGCGACCCACGACAGAAAGGCGCGACGATGAAGATGCCCGTCTCCACTTACGTCACCACGGTCCCGGAGACCACCTGGCTGCGGTGGCTGCCCAACGCGCTGCCCGCCGCCGGCTACACCACGCTCAAGAACTCCTCCGAGGAGCCCATTGAGGTCACCAAGCTCAAGAGCCCCGACTACCAGAACATCACGATCTACCAGACCGTCAGGGACTCGGAGTCCTCGAAGATGGTGAAGCTCGACAAGATCACCATCCCGGCCAAGGGCGAGTTCGCCCTCGTGCCCGGCAAGTACCACCTCATGTTCGAGAAGCCGACCCACCTGATCACCCCCGGCGACAACGCCCGGGTGGTCTTCTTCCTGTCGACCGGCAAGGTGTTCAAGACGCGGATGCCCGTCCGCACCTCCCCCGAGCTCTACTGACCTCCCACCTCCTGGAGCACCGCATGGGCACCTACCACCTCGACCTCGGCGACGCGCAGACCGAGGAGCTCGACGACGTCATCCACCTGCTCGTCGACGACACCGCACACGACGTCGACACCTTCGTCGCCTCCGACCAGGGCTCCGACGAGCCCCGCCGCGGCAGCCTGGTCATCGTTCGCAACGACGAGCGCAACGCCGCCGCCACCCGCTGGGTCCAGGCCGTCGAGGACCTCACCACCGAGCAGGACGTCATCATCATCGCCGGCGACCCCACCTCCCCCGATGCCCGCCGCCTCCACCTCACCAAGGCATGGGCGGCCACCAGCTTCCACGAGGACGAGGACGAAGACCCCGAGGCCATCGCCCTGGCCTTCGCCGACATCACCGTCAAGTAGCACAGCGAAGGACGCTCGGGCGCGCCGCCCGCACTCCAGCAGGGCCAGCGCGCGGCAACTTGCCGGGGCCGGGCCCCGGCAAGTTGCCGGCTACTGTGCGGTGCGTTCCTCAGGGCCTCTCGTTCGGAACCGGCCGCCTCTCAAGATCCACTTTCGATACACGGCCTAGGCAATCCGCACCGGCTCACCATCTGATAAACCTGCCGCCCATCAACCGCTCTCCTGCCCTCAGGTCAGGAACACCGCGCGATCGAAAACTCAGAATGGCTGCCACACCCATCTCGGACGAAACACCGAATGTGTCGATCGCCGATGAGAACTACGAGACCTTGAGCCCATTCCAACATGGCTGGGGGGCGCTGGTGTTGGCGTGGCAGAACGACGAAGCTCCTGGTAGATGGGTTGTCGACCAAGATCAACCTTCGCTGCCAGAAGCTTCGCGTGCTTGTCTACCCGTCCGGACTGGGCCTGTCCACTTCCGCACTACGGCTGCTGCGGCGGGAGCTGACCGCTCGGCGGCGACGGATCGGCATCCGCTGGCGTCGGCTCACTTGCGGCCGACAGGCGTTGATGGCCCTGGCCCACCTGCGTTGCGGTCACACCTTCGCCCAACTCACGGCCGGGTTCGGTGTCGGCCTGGCCACCGCCCATCGCTACGTCACCGAGGCCGTGGCCGTCCTGGCCCTTCTCGCCCCCACCCTCCAACAGGCCATGGCGGTTGCCGCACGCAAGGCGTTCGTGATCCTGGACGGAACCCTGCTGCCCATCGACCGCATCGCGGCCGACCGCCCCTTCTACTCCGGCAAGCACCGCAAGCACGGCATGAACGTCCAAGTCCTCACCGACCCGTTCGGAAGCTCATCTGGGCTTCGCCGGCCCTGCCGGGCGCGGTCCACGACATCAGGGCAGCCCGCTCCCACGGCCTGCTCGACGCCCTCAACACTGGAGGCATCCGGTGCTGGGCCGACAGTGATGATGGCTGTGGTGCCACCGACAGGTCTGACCCTTGGGCTGACTGACCACAACTTCCGTGTCTTTGCCTTGATCTGTCGGCCTGTCGGTGACACCACCGCACGCAGCCCGGAAGGGTGTCGTGACTTCATAGGAGCTTGCGCGAGAAGCCCCGTCACTGTCGTGTCCGTTCTCCCGACCGGCGCGTGCTGCCCTGTCCACGCGATGAGAAGGCAGCAGGCCCAGCATGATCGACGAGCATCCCGAGCGTGAGGTCTTCGCCGGAGTCGACACTCACACCGACACCCACCACGCCGCTGTTGTCGACCCGCTCGGGCGGCCCGTGGCTGACCAGGAGTTTCCCGCCACCACCCAGGGATATCGCGCCCTGCTGACGTGGCTCGGCACATTCGGCCAGGTCCAGGCGGTGGGCGTCGAGTGCACTGGATCCTATGGGGCGGGGCTGACCACCGTGCTGACTGCAAGCGGCCTGGTGGTGGTCGAGGTCAACGTCCCTGACCGGGGCACTCGCCATTCCCGTGGCAAGTCCGACCCGATCGACGCTTACGTGGCCGCCCGGGCAGCGGCCTCGGGACGAGCCCAGGCCATTCCCAAATCCCGCACCGGCACAGTTGAAGCCCTGCGCCAACTGCGAGTGACCCGCGCCTCCGCGATCAAGGCCAGGACGCAAGCGATCAACCAACTCATCGGCTTGCGAGTCACCACTCCTGAGCCTCTGCGTCAGACGCTCGCAGGGCTCACGCGCGCCGCCCTGGTCAATAGCTGCCTTCGGCTGCGGCCCGGGCCCGACCTTGGCGATCCTGTTCACGCCTCCCGCTTCGCCCTGCGCCAGCTGGCTCGCCGCATCCGCAGACTCACCGAAGAGATCGACGAAGTCGACGAGCATCTTTCCGTGCTCACCGCGGCGGCTGCCCCCGAACTGGTCGCGCTGTTCGGCGTGGGCACAGAGACCGCCGGCCAGCTGCTGGTCACGGCCGGCGACAACCCCGAGCGCTTGCGCTCGGAGGCCGCCTTCGCGGCTCTGTGCGGCGCCGCTCCAGTCCCAGCCTCTTCCGGGCGCACCGACAGACACCGCCTCAGTCGGGGCGGTGATCGCCAGGCCAACCGTGCCCTTCACATGATCGCGGTGGTTCGTATGCGCTATTGCCCTCGCACCCAGGCCTACGTGGCGCGGCGCGTCCAGCAGGGGCTGACGAAGAAGGACATCATTCGTTGCCTCAAGCGCTTCATAGCCCGGGAGGTCTACCACGCTCTCAACCAGCCCCGCGCTCGCCACGCCATCCCAACTACTTGACGTCTATAGGAGCATCAAGGCGTACCAGGGCTCCGGCCCCTCCGTCCGCGCCCCCTTCCGCGGCCGCTGGAACACGCTCTCCGCCGGGAAGAAGGCCGTCAACCGCGCCCACGCGAAAATCCGCGCACTCAGCGAACAGGCCATGGCCACCCTCAAGTCCTGGCACCTGCTGCGGAAGCTCCGCTGCAGCACCACCCGCATCACCGACCTCGTCAAGGCTGTCCTCACCCTGGCGCTGACCGCCTCAACCTGAGAAGGAAGCCTCGCTGCCTCCTATACTCCTGGCGTGCTTGATACGTCGAACCTCTTCCACGTTTCGTCCGTGCTCAATCGGCAGTCGATCGCACGGCATGGCCTGGACTGGAGCCGGATGGGCGCCGCACGGGGAATCGCCGGCAGCCGCCGCCCTGAAGTGGAGGGGATCTTCGTCTGTCGAGGCGAGGAGGAAGCAGGGTTCTTCCTTCAGATCAACAACACCGGTGGGCCGGTTGATATCTGGTCCGTGGACGGCATCGATGAGGGGCTACTCCTCGACAACGGCAACGGATTCGTCTACCTGCCCCGCCGCATGCCAGCCGCGCGAGTCCGCCTCGTGCGATCAGACGTTCCTCCGCAGCCTGGTTTTTGACTTCGCGCGGCGGCACGGGGGCAGGCCCACGCGGAATCTGGCTGCGAGCTCGGCGAAGGCCGTCAGCGCCTGGCGGCTGCAGGTCAGCCGCCGCCGGGTACCGATCCATCTACCTGGGGCTTCGTTGTCCCGTCACTACGCCCCCTCGATCTCACAGCCAGGTTGGAAGAGGCTCCTTGCGTGCCGCGGCCGCCATGCGAACCGGGGCATCCGCACTGATCACCGATCTGCACGTCTTCGATGACGGCACGGGGGGCAAGCTGTCCCCCGTCGTGTAAGTACTGCCGCCCATCACAGCCCTCGCCAAGTTGAAGGGTGCCCTGCATGGCCATGGGGTCGGCGCGAACGTGGACCGACTGGGTCAGACGCTGCACGTGCGAACGCTGTCCCGCGGTGGCGCCGGCCTCCGCACCGGCATCGGTCCTAGGATCAGCGCGGCCGCGACCGTATCTGTTCATGTCCCCGAGCGTGGAGGGATGCTGGTCGTGGCCCCCGATCGGGCCGCGGAGTGGCTCGCCGGGCTGCCGGTGGAGGCCCTGCACGGCATCGGCCCCCGACAGATGGGGGTGCTCCACGGCGTACGCGCACTCCACGGTCTGCACGCCTACGACGAACACATGGGACGCCTTGTCGGCGTACTGGCCGGAGCACGTGCGTACGTTTGCGGCCATGGATCCGCGGTAGACGGCGAGAGGCCCCTCAGGTTCCGCTCCGCGGATTGTCGGTGCCCGCGGGAAGAATGGCGACATCGGCACGATCTACTGGGGGCAGCATGACGACAAGCATGTTCGAGTGGCCGCGCGGTGCGACCGGCGCGGACTCCGCCGCCTTGGAGCGGTGGCTCGGTGAGCACGGGTGGGAGGTCGATCCGAGCGTTTTCATGGCGGGGGCGCGGGGGCCGTCGGTACAGGTACGCCGGATCGGGGCCGCCTGGCAGGACGGGGAGCCGGGGCTTCTGATTCTGCCGGGGGAAATGGTGGAGCACGACAAAGGCATGATGCGGATCGCGGCCCGCCCTGCGGCAGTAGTCGAGCCCGCCCCGTAGTTCGACGACCCGCACTCGTCCGGCCCCTGTCCCTTCCGGCGGGCCGGACGCCGTTCTCGAGCCTGCTGCGCGGCTTTGTCAGTGCCCGGTGGCACCCTAGGGGTGTCCGACGGCGCTGTCGAGATCGTCCAGGTGAAGCTCGGCGAGTAGGTGTCCCTCGCCGACGTTGTCAGCGGCTCGAACTAGGCTCCGAACCATGAGCACCGCCACCCCCGCCCCCGAGCAGGCCGCCGCCGCAGAGCGGCCGTTCAACCCTCTGGATTTTCCCGCCGACCTGCGGGCCGCGCGGTTCCGCGCGGACACCTTGTACGCCGAGCAGGCTGCCCTTGCTGCCCGTCTGCCGTGGTCCAGGGAACCGCATCCTGGCTGGGAGCAGAAGAAGAACGAGAACACCGACGTCATCCTCAAGGAGGGCCGCGAGGCGTCCCCGGGCTGGGACCCGGCCGACGCTGCCGAGTACGACCGGATCGCTGAGGAGCTGCGCGAGGTGACCGCCGTCATCCAGACGCACCCCTGGTGGGCGAAGTGCCGGGCGCATGGCGTGACGGGCCCGGCAATCGTCGAGGCGCGCCAGGCCCTCAAGGTCCTCACCGGAACCGGCTGAGCGGCCGTTTCTGTCTTCCTTGGCCGATGATGGCCGGCTGCCGAGCCTCACCCAAGGACGAGATACGGGGCTGGTGCACCGCGTTCGTGGAGCACTGCCCTGAGCGACGAAATCGCATCGGATGCGGAGGTGATGGCGGCAACCTCCGCATCGCTGATTCGGATGGTCGGGAGCCAGCCGTGCAGGGGCGGGAGGAGATCTGCCAGCGCGTCTCGGAAGGCACGCTGCCGATGGCGGCCTCCGTCGCCGGGGAACAGCGGTGGTTTCGGCCGGCCGAAGCCACCGCCGGGCTCGCGCCCCGCAAGGGCCCGTGAGCGGGCCAGCCATTGAGAGGTGTCGAAGCCGAGCTTCACGTCTGCCGGATAGTGCTCCAGAGTCAGGGCGCGAGCCTCGGTGAAGTGCTGCTTCTCGTCGACCTCCAGGATCTGCTGCTCCCCGTTCTTGTAGGTCAGCAGGACATCCAGGCGTCGTCGCTCACGAGAAGGGGCCAGGTCGGGAAGAACCAGCCCGGTGAGCGCGGCGTACATCGCAGACACCGTGTCCCACATGGCGAGGCACTCGACACGTCCTGGTCGCAGCAGCCAGGTCGGACAGCTCTCTGTTTCGATCTCCGCTTCCACTACATCAGCCAGCAGTCGGGTTATGCCGTCCTGGATTTCTTTTACGACCGCTCCCCTTCGCCCGGTTGTCCGCCCCGAGTATGCGCGCTGCCTCTGACAACGAAGGGTGATGGGGTCTTGGGGGTGGGGAACCTCGGCGAGCAGGTTTGTCCCACCCTCAAATGCTGGGTGGGAAAGCTCAACGGGCCTCATCAAGAGCGCTTGGGTCGCCGAGGTCCGTGCCCGGTCTTTGCGGGCGGCTTCGTCGGCATGGTCTTGGCAGTCCCCGCAGCCGCCTGCGTCACTCGTGGCAAGATCTCTGCGCACCGCCGGGTTGGCGGTCAGGGGAGGGGTTTGCATGTCTATCGATGCTGCGGAGTTCGCGGCCCGGTTGAGGGCCGAGCAGAATGATCCGGACCGGGAGGAACGGTTTCGGCAGGACCGTGCGAGACGGCGTCGCAAGATCCAGTTGTGGGCAGGAGCCGGGGTGGTTGTAGCCGGTGGGTTCGCGTTCTGGCTGTTCAGCGTCACTGCCGGTGAGCGTCCAGCGAACGAGCCGTTCGCGGCGGGGCTCCTTGAGGAGTCGATGTGGCCCGATGCCTGGCCTTACACGACCGGTCTGCCCTTCCGGGGATCTCCCGCGGCCGGCTGGGACAGGACCGATGTGGCCAGCAGCATGTTTCCTCCCCAGGCCGATCCCGTCGGCAAGCTCAGCGCGGAGCAGGTAGCCGCAGGGCTGGAGACGGTGCGCGAGTTCGTGCGGGAGGCCAACGTCTCCGACGAGGTGCTGCTCGGTGAACATCCCGAGGGAGCTCTCGCTCTTCTTGCTCCCGAAGATCCTGTCCGGCGTGAGATGGAGGCCGCCCTTGCGGCTCCCGGGCAGGGGCGCGATCCTCTGGCGGTGTTCACCCGCTTCGATCCTGATGAGATCGCCGTCATGGAGGACACCAGAGCCGAGGGCACTATGACCTACGAGGCCACGCCCGCCGGGGAGCTTCTGGTCCATGCCGACTACACCTTCGTCTACGCCGTCTTGAAGGCAGAGGGGGGCTGGGAGGTCCGTCCCGGACGCGAAGAAGTGGCCCGGGTGGTGGTGCGGCGCCAGCTGAGCGCGACGGTACGGAAGGGGAAGATCGTCCTGGGTCCTTCCAGTCACATGATCGCCAACAATGCCTGCCCTGCTGCCGGGGACGGATTCATCCACCCGCTCTTCTCCAAGGAGGCGGCCAAGGTCAAAGAAGGAAAGCGGTTCGACCCGTACGCGGCCGGCACACGCCTTGCCGACGCACCCGCCGGCACTTGCCTGATCCCTACCCGCACCTGACGAACTTCTGCTCGGCCACCGACCGAGACGCCAGGCATCGTCAGGACTGCCGTCAAGTCTTTGTCACCCGAACGGATGGTCGCCACTCGGCGGTCTACTACTCTCCGTGTCGGTGTCGTAACGTTTACGGACTGCATCTGTCCGGGGAGGACGGAGGGCCGGACCGGGGAGAGGACGGCGTCGGGGTGATGGGGAGTGTCCAGGAGACGTGGGGGGAGAAAGCGGCCTGCCGCACCGCTGATCCGGATGAGCTGTTCGTCGAGGGTGCGGCGCAGAACAAGGCCAAGGCCGTGTGCACCGGCTGTCCGGTGCGCACCGAGTGCCTGGCCCATGCGCTCGACCACCGCATCGAGCACGGTATCTGGGGCGGTATGACCGAGCGAGAACGGCGGGCCCTGCTGCGGCGGCGCCCGCTGGTCACCTCATGGCGCCGCCTGCTTGAAACTGCCCGATCGGAACACCAGCGACTCGACGGCGCCGACGAGAACCAGATCTGGGACGCCACCGGATGACAGCCCGAGTGGCTTCGTTCACGCGCGGAGTCACTCGCCGAAGGGGACCGGGGCGGGAACGGTGGCTTTGGCCGCATTCCACTGCAACCGGAAGGCGGCCGGCAGGTCCCTCCAGGCGACCAGGCAGATCGCTTCCCGATTGACAACCGGAGATCGCTTGTCGGCCCGCTCCACGAACCCCCGGACCGTGAGACGTTCGGAGGCCTCGGCCACCTCCTCCTCCGCCAAGAAGCCCAGAGGTGACAGGAGCATGCACAGCATCGGGTTGCTGGGAAACGGCGCCTGGTGCTCAGTGAGGGCCAGCGCGAGCAGGACAGCCATCTCGTACTGGTGGCTGACAAGAGCGTGGAGGACGTCGGGGTGCCAGGAGACGACGAGAGTGTCCCGATCGCCGGGGTTCACCTCGTTGAAATGCCGGTCGCGGGACGGGGTGAGAAGCCTGTGGGGCGGCATGGGCTGCAGTGATGCCTGGGCGTCGTGCAGGCGCCCGCGATGCAACTGGGACCGTCCTGCCCGATCTGGGGCGCATCGGTCGCCCGGGCGGGCTCTGCAGTCGGGACAGGTTCGCCGCCGGGCCCGTTCACGGACCTCGGGCGGAAAGGAACGGCTCACCTCGGACACTATGCCCCATCTTCGCGAGTCTGACGTCCTGTTGACCGGACATTGCTGTGTCCATGCGTACGATGTGGCCGCAGTGGTCCTCGTCGTCCAGCGGCCAAGGACACCGGTCTCCGGTTCGCCCGGAATCGGAAACCCGGGTTCGAATCCCGGCGAAGACCGCTTCCTGTGAGGTCTCCTGAGCAGCCACCTTGAGTGCCCGTGGCAACAACGGCCTCCAGAAGGGTTCTCAATGCCCGCTATGGTCGCGCTGTCGGTGCCGGGCAGCAGCCTGTCTGCACACTTGCCGAACGTGTCATCGGCAGAGCGCGTCCCGGCGGCTTCGGCCGCCGGGACGCGTGGGGTGGTCATTGCCGGCGGTGGAGTCTGCCGCGTTCTGCGTGGAGCTGATCGATGAGGTCCATGTCGCCGACAGGTAGGGGGCGTCCCAGGAGACGGCAGATGTCGCGGTGCAGCCTCAGCCCGGCGCTGTCGTTGTCCTCAGTGATGAGGGTGGACCACAGGGGTTCTTCAGGTGTGGTGTCGGCCTCGACAAGGGTGAGCAGTTCGAGCTTTTCCTCGTGGTCGAGGCGGTTGAGCTGGCGCAGGCCGGTCTTGTCCCGAAGCTCGGGCCAGGTGGTGATGCGGTCCTCGCGGGCGGCCTTCTTCAGGGCGCCGCGGACGGCCGGGGCGAGCATCCTTACCTTCTCTGTGCGTGCCTGCCGGGCTTGCTGGGCCGCCCGTTCAGCGGCTGCCGCCTGGGCGGCTTTCTCCTTTTCCCTGGCCTGACGCGCGGCTTCGGCTTGTCGTGCCTTTTCCTCGCGGCGTTCCTCGCGTGCACGCTGTGCTGCGGCTTGCCGCTCGGCTCGTACGCGTTCCAGACGAGCGGTGAGGGAGTCGATGAGGTCGCTGTCCTCTTGCGGCACGTCGGGGTCATCACGGATCAGTTCGATGGCGAGGTGATACAGCCCTTCGGTCGGCTTCTGCCGCAACTGAAGCATCACGCTCTGCCGGCGCTGGGTGTGTTCCTCCAGCCGGCGCAGACACCTGGTCAACGCGAAACGCAGCCGGTTGGCGTCGTCAGGGTGCAGGTCGGTTTGCAGCAGCTTCTCGATCGCGCCGATGGCGGTTTTGATCTTGCCGGGTGTGTCGGTGTCGGTGTGGAGATGGCGCAGCAGTTTTTGGACTGGGTCGGTGCGGCGGGGGCCTGAAGTGGTGGGGCGGGTGATGGTGACGATCTGCCGCTCCGCTGCTTCCTTGTCCGGCTGGGGCACCGGGGCGGGGGTGCGGACATCGGCCGGTCTTGTTCTGGAGACCAGTGCCTCGGGGGTGAGGACGATGTCCTCCAGGGTGTCCCAGTGCTCAGTGCCCCGGCCGTGGATCTCGGTGCCGAACAGCAGGATGCGGCCGCCTCCAGGGCGGTCGTCGAAGCGCACCCGGTGGAGGTAGCCGCGCTGGATGAGGGCATGGGGGTCCCGGACGCCGGGGCCCAGGATCGTCTCCCAGACGGTGGGATCCCAGGAGACGGGCTGGTTGCGGTCGAGGTGGAGGTGGAGCTTGCGTCCGTCGGGAAGACGGACTGTCACCGCGGATCCCAGCGGTTCGGGGAAGTCGAACTCGGCAGTGGTGCCTTGGGCGCGCAGCCACGATGCCAGGTGTGCCTTGGCGAACAGATGGTTGGCATCGTCCTTGCCGCGGTCCTTGCGGCCGCAGGGCCGGCCGGTGCCGCCGCTCCCGTAATGGGCGAAGTGACAGATTTTGTCTGTGTACAGCCGGGTGGTCAATTGTCGGCCGCAGCCGCCCTCGAACCGGGTGCCGCACCAGATGGTGACGCCGGCGTGCTCACGGCGGAAGGCTTCCAGTTCCTCGGGGATCTCCGGGCAAAGGGCCGGATCATCCGAGTCCGGGCTGCCGAAGACTGCGGTCTGAATGAGCCGTCGGTCCATCCTGCTCCAGTTGCTCCAGAAGAGTGACGTCCGCTCATTGTGCTCCCAGGCACCGACAACCCGAGCAGTTTCAGCCGGGCAGGTTCCATCGGAGTGCCGCTCCGCAGCCGCGAAGGTCCTGAAGCTCACCCCTGCTCATAGTCCACCTACAGCGACGGCAACATGGCGTGTGTATCCAGCGCTTCATGTCGATCGACGATCAGACGGTATGTGGAGGCAGACCGTACGCGAGGCCTGCCTGTTTGCACTTTGGCTTCATCGGACATACGGGCAAGCACCCAGGCACCGCCCCCTGTGACCAGGGCCGAACGACGCGCGATCACCGCACCGATCTGCCATGGAGAGCCCGATTGCCGCACCTGAACAGATAATCCCTGTTCAAAGACAGTCCTCTTGAACATGATGAGCCCACTAACCGACGAAGGAGCACCATGCCCACCCCCACCCCTACTCTCACCTCCGAGCAGCGGGCCGCGGCCCTGGCGAAGGCAGTGCGGATCCGCAAGGAACGCAGTGAGATGCTTGCCGCGCTCAAGGCGAGACGGCTCTCCCTTGCCGATGTCCTTGAACGGGACGATGACACCGCACGGCAGACCCGTGCCCTGCACCTGTTGCAGTCGCTGCCCGGTATAGGCAAGGTCGGCGCCCGCCGTCACCTGACCGAACTCGGAATCACGGAAACGCGCCGCATCCAGGGCCTGGGCAAGCGCCAGCGTGAACGCCTGATCGAACTCTTTTCATCCCAGGGTTGAACCGCGCCTCTTCTCAGCCTGCTCCCGACTAGGGCCTGTGTGATGTCGTGATCAGTTTCTGGGTTGTGCCTACCTCCAGGGGGTGGGATCCGGTAGGACTGTGCTCGTGACGCGTAGGCAACTCACCAATGCGCAGTGGAAGTTCATCGAGCCGTATCTGCCGATCGGTGGATACGGTCCGTACCCGGAGCGGTTGCGGGAGCAGTTCGAGGGTGTGATTTGGCGGTTTCGGACCAGTGGGCAGTGGCGGGAGATGCCTGCCGAGTTCGGCCCGTGGCCCACCGTTTACGGACGGTTCCGCGTCTGGCGGGACGCTGGTGTGTTCGCTGCCCTGTTGGAGGGCTTGACCGCTGAGGCCGCCCGGCAGGGAAAGACGGACTTGTCGCTGGTCAGCGTGGATTCCACTACGGTCCGCGCCCATCACGACTCTGCCGGCATGCGTGTCAGCAGGCACCTGATGGAAGCCGTCGAGGAAGCGGTGCAGGAGCAGGAGGCAGCCCGGCAAAAGGGGGCGAGCCGGAGGAACAGAACGGACATGCCGAGCGCCGGCGCATCCGGCGCAGGCGCAAGCAGCGCCTGAGAGAAGCCCTGCTCGGCAGGTCCCGGGGCAGCCTGACGAGCAAGATTCATCTCGCTGCCGACCGCAGGTGCCGCCCCTTGGCACTGGTCCTGACCGCCGGGCAGGCCGGAGACAGCCCTCAGTTCATCCCCGTCCTGGCAAAGGTCCGGATCCGCCTGCCCGTCGGCCGCCCCCGCACCAAACCCCGGGCGGTTGCCGCAGACAAGGCCTACTCATCCCGCGGCAACCGCGCCTACCTGCGAAAACGCGGAATCAAGGCGGTCATCCCGGAAAAGCAGGACCAAGCCGCCCACCGCAAGAAGAGAGGCGCCCACGGTGGCCGGCCCGTCGGTCACGACGCCGCTCTCTACAAAGACCGGAACACCGTCGAACGCGCGATCAACAAGCTGAAAGCCTGGAGAGGCATCGCCACCCGCTATGACAAGTCGCCCGAAAGCTACCTGGCCGGCGTTGAACTTCGCGCCGCCATGATCTGGATCGACGACCTACTGAAGACTTCCGAATGATCACGACATCACACAGGCCCTAGGTTGGGTCGCGGCCCTGGCCGGAGAAGATGGCGTCGCTGGAGACGAGCACCAGGCGGATGCTGCGATCGGCCGCAGCCAGGGCGAGGCGGACGCCGCCTTCGGCGGTGATGGCCCAGTCCGCTCCGCCGCTCGTCGTTTTGATCACCACGGTCGGAGTCACCGTGTCAAGAACCTCCCCCAAGCGGGATGGGTTGCGGAAGTCGAGATGGCGCCACGTCGCCTCGTCGACGTTGCCGAGACGGGAGTGGAACGTGACGGCCGGAGGCCGGCCTGCGGCTACCGCTTGGCGTACCAGCTCGGTGCCCAGGAAGCCGCTGCCGCCGAGTTCGAAGCCGCGGGCGACCCGTGCTTCAAGGTCCGGCGGGAGCGCGACCCGCGGGCCCGGGTGGCGGGTCGGCTCGTTCCCGGACCCCATTGAGAGGGAGACCTACCTGCTCCAGCAGTCGGCCAGGAGGACTGCCGCGAAGCCGCCGACCAATCCGATCGGCGGCTTCGTGCTGCTTGACAGGCCTGCGAAGAAGTCCATGCGGCGTGGTCGGGCCCGAGGTCAGCCGCCCACAGCAAGGTGGGGGCGCATTGGGCGAGCCAGGGCGCGGCCTCAGCGGCCTGGTTTAGGTGGGTGGGAGCAGGGCCCTGCCAGTGTCGTAGTGGTCGATTGGAGTGGACAGCACCCTGCACTACGAACAAATGTGGTGCGGGTGAACGCCCGATCCGCGCACAGGAAGGATCAGCTCTGGCCTGTGCCTGCCTGCTGCTTGAGCGACTCCGTCATGTCGAAGACGTCGGAGGCCGCGGGAGCGGTGACCTTCTTGGCTTTGTCGAAGGACTTGAAATTCATCGAGATGTTCGCTTTGCCCATCTTCTGCTCGATGCGGGCCGGGAGATCCTGTCCGTCGACCCAGACCTCCAGAGTGATGGATGTGACGTTGCCGCCGGTGAAGCTGTTCATCAGGGCGTTCTTGTCGTTCGGTGCGAGGACATCGCCCGCCCGGCCAAGATCGTCCTTACTGATGATCGCGGAGTAGTGGGTCGTCTTGCGGCCGAGAACGGTTTCCTCGCCGATCTCCTCGGCCTGCTTGGAGCTTCCGATGAAACGCAAGCCCGCGACGGGGTTGCTCTGCTTGGCCATGTCCGTGCCGTCCCGGCCCATGACGACGTCGGCATTGACACTGAGCCAGTGCTTACCGGCAGGCCCACCGACCAGCAAAGGGTCCACGTTGTAGTAGTAGGTTCCGTCGACGAACAGAACCCGGACGGTGTCGGTCTTCACCACCGCGGCCATGCCGGCCTGCTTGGTGTCCATCCGGATATCGAAGGCGGTGCCCTTGCCCCAGGACCACAGACCCTCCATCTTGACGCCCTTGAGACCGGGCATGCTGACGGTCGTCTCGACCTGAGCCGAACCCACCTGGTCGGCCTTCGTGGACGTCTTCCTCAGTGCCGCGAGTACGTCGACCGCCTCATCGACAGTCTCCACGGCCCGCTCAGTACCGCAGCCGCTCAGCGCGCCTACCATCAGCACGACTCCTGCGGCGCCGGCCGCTGTGCGCATCCTCATGTGCCCCACCCCTGCACTCATGCTGTTCTTCAGTTCGAGGACGCACTCTAACCGGATGCTCTGACATGTACGTCTCCATTTCAGGTCCTGGGAGAGCACCGGTCTGTGACGTCTGCTGGATCTCCCTTAAGGGATAAGCCCTGCGGCTTGCTCTCGAGCGTGCCGGTGACACCGGACACCCGGCGCCGCCGTATAGGCGTCGTACCATCCGGGCGCCGAGGACCACTGCCCCGCACCAGCCTCCAAAGGCGTTCCGGCGGACGATTTCGCGATGAGTATCTGCAATCCTGTCCTGTGAAAGGTAGTTCACCTCTGGTCACAGAGGCGCGCCGGCTGGTACTCCCCCGGTCGCACCGCGTGCCTGGAGGAGACCGTCGCCGCCGTACTGCTGCTCGCCTCTCGGCGCCTCGGCGTCCGCTGGTGCCACGGAATCGCGTCCGACCCGATCCGGCTCCACGCCTGGGTGCAGACTATGAACGGCGTCGACGTCGCCGAGCCGTCGTCGACCCGCATCTACACCCCCGTGCTCACGATCGGAGACCGCCATCACCAGCCCGCCGACCCGATCATCTGGCTGCGCACCGAAACCTGTGGGCTCGGCCCGTACCGTGCTGACCTCGTCGAGACGTACTGGCACTGGGAGCAGAACCCCACCCTCCTGGTCGGCTACGGGCGCCAGGCGCCCGAGTCCCTGGAGGCCCGTACCGAGGGCATGGCCCACCATCTGCGCGGCGAGAACATCCGCTTCACCATCTAAGACCTTGGCGGCGCTGAGGCGACGCCGGTCGGCGTTGCGACCCTGCTGCCCGACCACGGTGTCCGCACGGCCGAGTTCGTGATCATGCTCAGTCCGGAGGCCCGTGGTCAGGGGCTGGGCGCTGCCGCGACCTGGCTCACCCTCGATTACGCGTTCCACGTCACCAACCTTCGGATGGTCTGGCTGAAGGTACTCTCGCCGAACGTGGGCGCGATCCGCGCGTATGAAAAGGCCGGCTTCCAGCATGTCGGCGCAGTCCGGCAGGCCGGATCACGATCGGCAGAACAGACCTGAACGTCACAAGATCAGCGACAGAGCCCGTTCGTCCGTACGCATCTGGGGAAAAAGTCCGTACGCCGACAGCCGGGACCAGACCGGCGGCCGTCCTGCCTTCGTCCCCTTCGGTAGCAACGGCTCCAGCACCGCCCACTGCTCGTCCGTGAGATCTCCCCGCCCCATGAACCGTGATCATTGACAGCCCAAGATCCATTTTCGATGCACGGCCTATGGCTGAAAGCTCTGAGCAACTCTGACGTGCCGCGATGGCACTCCAACCGATATCGAAACCCTGTTCCCCTCATTGCGTGCCGTGAGTTACTTTCAAGCCACGAAAGGGTGATGAGGGGAATGTCCATGAATACCGCAAATACACTTCCCGGCCGACCGCCGGGGATCCGAGAGGACACCGAAGGACTGACCCCACGGCAGTGGAGCATCCTGGCCTGTCTCAGCGACACCGTCCGTGATCGTGGATACCCGCCGTCGATGCGCGAAGTCGGTCAGGCTGTGGGGCTGTCCAGTACCAGCTCCGTAGCGCATCAGCTCCTAGTGCTGGAGGACAAGGGATTCCTGCACCGGGACCCGCAGCGGCCCCGGGCGTATGCGCTCACCTCGCGCGCCCTGGTGCTCCTCGGTGCCAACCCTCTGCCCGAGCCCTCCGATGCCGCTCTCAGCGCGCGGGTCGAACAGGCCGCGGACACAGCGAGCATTGCCCGGGTACCGTTGGTCGGACGGATTGCTGCCGGCGCTCCCATCACTGCCGAGCAGCAGGTAGAGGATGTCCTGCCGATGCCTCGTACGGTCGTCGGCCATGGAGAGCTGTTCGCGCTCAAAGTAGTGGGCCAGAGCATGATCGACGCGGGAATCCGGGAAGGTGACATTGTCACCGTCCGCCGTCAGGCAACGGCTGAGCAGGGGGACATCGTCGCCGCGCTTCTGGATGGAGCGGCCACCGTAAAGAAGCTCCGCATTGACGAAGACGGGCTCTGGCTCATGCCGTGCAACGTCGCCTTCTCGCCGATCCGGCTGAAAGACGGCACGGTGATCATGGGCAAGGTTGTCGCAGTGATGCGGTCCCTCTGAGGGGGAGGCCTACCTGCTCCGGCCGACCGGCGAGAAGCGCTGCCGCGAAGCCGCCGACCGATCCGATCGGCGGCTTCACGGTGCTTGATGGGTCGGCGGGGGAGTCCATGCGGTGCGGTCGGGCCCGAGGCCAGCCGCCTACAGCAGGGCGAGGGGCGTACTGGGCGAGCCAGAGCGCGGCCTCGGCAACCCGGTCCAAGTTGGTGGGAGTCAGGGCCGTGTCGGTGTCGTAGTGGTCGATGGCGGTGGCGAGGATGCCGATAACTGAGTCGTCGTCGTAGTCACGGGCGGCAACGTGGCTGCCGCATTCGCCGCAGAATCCACGGGCGGTCTTGCCGGGGTGAGTGTCGTACCAGGTCGGCTCACCGCTCTCGCCGGTCCACTGCAGCCCGGCCGCCGGGAACCCGGCCCACCACTGGAACGGGGCGCCGGAGCGCTTGGCGCAGTGTGTACACCGGCATACGTGCGGGTCGTCCACCGGGCCGATGACGGTGAAGCGCACCTTCCCGCACAGGCAGCCGCCGGCGCGGATCTCGGGGCCGGGATCGGCGGCGACGTCAGTCTCGGACACTAGTGCAATTCCTTAGCGTGATAGGCCGGTTGGGCTGACCAGTGTGGCATCGCGGTGAAGATTCGCAGACATCCTGCGGATCCTGCAGCAGGTCGGGGTGGAAGAGGTCGCTCTTGTGGGTGACTCGGACCAGCCCTTGGCCGTGTGCCTCTTCCAAGAGCCTGCCGAGCCCGTCTCTCAGAGATATTCCCGTGAGGTCGCCCGGGAGCAGGGATGATGTGGGAGGCCGGCGCTCACACCGAGAACGCAGAATGCGGCGTTGCTGGTGGGTCTCGTCCGAGCCAAACGATGTCCAGGACCGCCCTGTAATAGGTCATTTCCGGTGTGGTGGTCGGCATCCCTGATGCTGTCCAGGCAGACCTCACGGGCCGGGCCGGCGCCCAGAAGGTGTTCCGGTAGCCACCCACCGTAGGATCGTCTGCGGAGCCCGCGTACAGCAGGCGGGACAGGCAAGAACGCAGCAAAGGGGGCCGCCGTGCGGTTCATCGTGCTCGACCGCAACGACCACGTGACGACGATTCCCCACCCTGTCGCCGTGCTGGAGCGGGACCACTGGGACGACTTCGGGTGGCGCACCATGTTCCACCTGACGGTCATCGACGAGCGCGGCCGTCATGAGATCGGCCCGGTGAAGATCGGCGCGCTGGGCATGAGCCGACGTGCCGAGACCGTCGTCCAGCCTCCGGATGAGTTCGATGAGATCCCCGGCGAGTACTTCTCCGTCGGCCAGGACGACACCTACTACGAACGCCTCGCCCGCCTGGGTGACGACACGCGTACTGCCGTTCTGGCGGGCCTGAGGGATATGGCCTTTGACGAAGAGGTCTTCGAACTCGCCCAGGACGAGGACGTCACCCGCACCGCGCTGTGGCGGTTCGTACGACGGGCCACGGTCGAGGAGCAGTTTCGGCGCATCGCCCGCGGCGGCACTCGTGTGACCTCCTTCGACGTCGCCTACGAAACCCCGGCCCTCGGAGGCGGTGATGAACTGTTGCTGTCGTTCACTGTCACGCGGGACGTGCTGCCGCCCAGCAACATCCACGTCCTGACCGGCCGCAACGGGGCCGGGAAGTCCGTCCTGCTCAACCGTCTCGCCCGTGCCGTCGCCGACCCCGACGCCCGCCCCACCGAGGTGGGCCGAATCCTGGAGGAGGGCCGCGGCAGCCGGCGCTCCTTCGCCAACCTCGTCAGCATCTCCTTCAGCGCCTTCGACGACCTGCCCCACCTCCCCGACAGCGACACCTTCCGCACCGCTCACGTCGGCCTGCGCGTCACCTCCCCCACGCGGACACCTCGCATGAAGTCGCCGTCCCAGCTCAAGCGGGACTTCGCCAACAGCATCGAAGCCTGCCTCACCGGCGAGCAGGCCGAACGCTGGGCCCGCGCCCTCGCAACCCTGTCGTACTCCGGCAGCGGGCTGCTGGAAGAAGACTGGCTTGCCTCCTTCACCGCCATGACCAATGCCGCCCGCCGCCGTACGGCCGCCCGCAAGCTGTTCGCCTCCCTCAGCTCCGGCCACAAGGTCGTGCTGCTGACCGTGACCCGGCTGGTCGAGCTCGTTGGCGAACGCACCCTGGTCCTGATCGACGAACCCGAAACCCACCTCCACCCACCGCTGCTGTCCGCGTTCATACGTGTCCTATCTGACCTGCTCACCGACCGTAACGGCCTCGCAATCGTCGCCACCCACTCCCCCGTCGTCCTGCAGGAGGTCCCCGCACACTGCGTGTGGAAGCTGCGCCGCTACGGCGACCACCTCGCAGCCGGCCGACCGAGCATCGAGACCTTCGGCGAGAACGTCGGTGTACTCACCCACGAGGTCTTCGGTCTCGAGGTCACCGACACCGGCTTCCATCGTGACCTGAGCATCCTGGTCGACGAAGGACTTTCCTACGAGGACATCCTCGACCGCTTCCAGCGCAGGCTCGGCGGGGAGGCACGCATCATCGCCCGCTCACTCATCGCCGCCCGCGACCTCGACGACGCCGACCTCGAGGGCGACCGCTGATGCGCCCCATCGACAAACCCGTCCTCGACGCCCGAACGGTCTTCGACACCTGCACAGCCACGGCGAGGCCTAAGACGGTCCGTACCAAGCTGCAGGCGCTCAAGGACACCGTCGCCGCCGCCGCTGCCGAATACGACACCGCCGCCACCGCCCGGGCCCTGCACACCCTCGGACATCTCAAAGACCTGCCCGACGGAGAACCGAAGAAGAAAGGCGGCCTCAACAAGGAGCTCAAGAACACCTACAGCAGCCGTATGGTGCACAAGAAGAGCGCAGGGCGAGACTTCTACGACCAGCTCCTCAAGGAGGCACCCGATGACCGCTGCGCACTGTGCGGCCAGGGCATCGCGGACACCCTTGACCACCAGCTACCCAAGGCGCACTACCCGCTGCTGGCGGTTGCCCCCGCCAACCTCGTCCCGGCCTGCCGCGACTGCAACTACTACAAGGGCGAAGAAGCCCCCCTCAACGCCGAACAGCAGACCCTCCACCCTTACTACGATGGCGAGATTCACGACCACACATGGCTGGTCGCCCGCGTTTCCGGCCCGCCGAAACCCGCCGTCGTATTCGCAGCCGTTCCGCCACCCGAGATGCCCTCTCTGCTCGCCGCCCGGGTTCGCCACCACTTCACCATCCTGAAGCTCGCCCGCCTCTATAACCCCCAGGCTGGCCCCGAACTGAGGAACCTCAGCCGTAGCCTCCCCCGCCTGTCCGCCAAAGCAGTCCTTGAACACCTGCGTGAGCGTGCCGAGGACTGGGCGGTCTCCGAAGGCGTGAACTCCTGGCAGGCCGCGCTGTATCGAGCCTTGGCCAACAGCCCCTGGTATACCGGAGGCGGCTACAAGGAACCCTGGAAGTAATCACCGCTGATCTCGGAGATATTCTGGCCCGCTAACCGCTCCGGCTCCTCGTCGACAAACGTGCCTACCGGGGGACGTGTTCGGCGACACCATGGCGATCATCACCCGGATCGGCGGCTGCGGGCCCGCAGCGCGCTGGGGCCAGCTCGCACTGCACCACGCCGCACACCGTTATAGCCCCCTGCGCTACCGTCCCCGGCAGCCGAATGAGTTGACCCACCTGCGCCCTCATGTGTGGGCAGTGAGCGAGGTGGCACTCACCATGGCCCTGCTTGCCTGGCGCTCACTCGGCTTCTCAGCTCTTTGACCCGGTTCACGCCTGCACTCGGGCAGTCGCGAAGGCGTGGCGGTATGGTCGGAGTCGGCTGGTGTGCACGACTCATGTCGCCGAGCGCCCCTATCCGGCCGGCACGCCGCAAGTCCTCCTCGCGCACTGTGAAGGTGGGTCCGTTCTCCCCTGGCCGTAGGTGCGGGTGTAGTCCTGCGGGGGCTTCTGCACGGGTGGAGAGCACCAGTCGGGGCTTCCGATGGGCCGTGCCTACATCATCGCCCCGCGGGCAAAGCGCAGCACTTGCGCCAGGTCGGCGGCGAGCCGTTTCGCAGCCTCGGTGAGCGGGGGACGCTCGCGCAGAAGGAGTGTCTGGGCGAGGAGGATACGCATCGTGCGGCGTATGCCGGCCAGATCGGCGGCGGTGATCATGAAGGCATCGTGCGGGCTGCAGCCCCGATGTCCACCTTGCAGGTTTCGCTTCCGGCGGGCCAGCCCGCGAGCAGGAGCCGGAACTTTCACTCCGGCCGGGACGGAGGTCGGCGGCAGGGGCGGCCACGGCTGAGTGCGGTTAGTTGTGGGTCGATGTGACGCCCCGTGGATGGCCTGGCGAAGTCGTCGGGTTGAGAGCTTCTGGGCGCGCTCCCCGCCGCCCTGCTCCCAGATCCTGACCCCCACCGAGCGCGGTAGTGAGCGTCGCTTGCCGTGAATGACGTGCCGCCCACAAGTTCAGCTCACGGCCGGTGGTACGCAACAGGGGCCCGGCTGATGCTGGGCCCCTGTCTTTCGTAGCGGGGACAGGATTTGAACCTGCGACCTCTGGGTTATGAGCCCAGCGAGCTACCGAGCTGCTCCACCCCGCGTCGGTGACTCCACTGTACACAACGTCTGATGCGAGGTGGTGCGCAGGTCCGTGAGGACCGGCGGGTAACTGCGGACGTCAGCCGCGGACGATGTTCTCGGCCTGGGGGCCCTTCTGGCCCTGCGTCACGTCGAAGGTGACGGCCTCACCCTCAACGAGTTCGCGGTAGCCGTTGCCCGAGATGCTGGAGTAATGGGCGAAGACGTCGGGGCCGCCGTCCTGGGCGATGAATCCGAAGCCCTTCTCGGCGTTGAACCACTTCACAGTGCCGCTGGCCATGCTGCTGTCCTTCGATCAAGCCGGGGATTCCGGCCGGGTGAGAAAAGGGAGCCTCCTACTATGGGAAGACGCCCATCGCTTGTCCTACCCAGTCCGTGATCCGGTTAATCGATCATGCGGTTGTCGGGATGGAGTGGTTGTAGAGGTGCTGTTACTTACCCTTGTTCTAACCGGGTCGGCGGCCGTATCCCGTTCCGCCTGTGGCCCCGGGGACTACCAGACCAGCCATGCGCGGCAGCGAGCATTCCAATTGGCCTGCCGTCATGCCCGGCCAGCACGAGAAGACGGCAGACTGCTCACCATGACCTTGCGCGATCCTGACGATGCCCTCTCCGGCTGGCAGCCCCTGCACGACCCCGGCCCGCCCCCCGACCTGTCCCACCTGGACGATGGCGATCCGCTGGTGGCGGAGTGGCTGCTGTCGGACCATCCCTGGGCCGAGTCGGAGCGCACCCGGCGACGTCAGGTGGAGCTCCAGGCCCTGATCGAGCAGTCCGCTCCTGACAGCCCGCCGTGGATCCGGCAGGCCGAGATCGACTCGGCTGAACCCGATCAGGCCCATGTCGCCCGGATGCGCCGCTCGCTGGAAGCCCTGCGCCAGCTCGACGACCCGATGTACGTATACCCGCCCGGCCTGATGGGCCCGATGGGATCCCTGTGGGCGCCGCCCGGCCACCCCGTTCACCGCGCCGGACTTGAGGCCGGAGGCTGGAACCCGGGCGCCTGATGGGCGGACCACCGGCGAAGCGTCGTCCGCCGCGGTGACGCGGGGACCTAGTCTTCTGAGTCAGGAATTCTGTTCAGATGTATAGACTTGGCCTATGGCACGTACGGGGCGGCCGAAGGCCGAGCTGATCTTGTCGGATGAGGAGCGGGCCGCGCTCGAGGGATGGGTGCGGCGCCGTTCCACACCGCAGGCGTGGGCTCTGAGGTGCCGGATCATACTGGCCTGCGCCGAAGGCGCTTCGAACAAGGACGTCGCGGCCCGGCTCGGCTCGACCGCGCATGCGGTGGGCCGGTGGCGGGCGAGGTTCGTCGAGCACCGGATCGCCGGCCTGGGTGACATGCCCCGATCGGGCGGCCCGAGGTCGGTGACGGACGAGCAGGTGGCCGCGCTGGTCACCAGGACGCTGCAGTCCGCACCGAAGAACGCGACTCACTGGTCGACACGGTCGATGGCGAAGGAACTGGGCCTGTCGCAGTCGACCGTGTCCCGGGTCTGGCGGGCTTTCGGGCTGCAGCCGCACCGTTCGGAGACGTTCAAGCTGTCGACGGATCCGTACTTCGTCGACAAGGTGCACGACGTCGTCGGCCTCTATCTGGACCCGCCCGAGCGGGCCCTGGTCTTCTGCGTCGACGAGAAGTCGCAGATCCAGGCCCTGGACCGCTCGCAGTCGGTGCTGTCGATGATGCCCGGAGTGCCGCAGCGCGTCACGCACGACTACGTCCGGGCCGGTACCACCACCCTGTTCGCCGCCCTCGAGGTCGCCACCGGCAAGGTGATCGGCTCACTCCATCGCCGCCACCGGGCCGAGGAGTTCAAGAAGTTCCTCATCAAGCTCGACGGGGAAGTCCCGGCCGGCCTCGATGTCCACCTGGTGCTGGACAACTACGCCACCCACAAGACCCCGGCCATCAAGACCTGGCTGCTGGCGCATCCCCGGTTCCACCCGCACTTCACACCGACAGGATCGTCCTGGCTCAACCTGGTCGAGCGATGGTTCGCCGAACTGACAAACAAGCGGATACGGCGAGGCGTCTACAAATCCGTCCAGGCCCTGGAGCAGGATATCCGCGGCTGGATCGCCGCCTGGAACACTGACCCCAAGCCCTACGTCTGGATTAAGACCGCGGACGAGATCCTCGAACGCCTCGCCTCATATCTGAACAGGATTCCTGACTCAGAAGACTAGGGCGTGTGTCGGAAGTGCTTTAGGTTGGCTGCTGTGAGTGCGCGGGGGCGGAGTTACCGATACGTCGGGCCGGTAGAGCTGAAGGCTGTGGTCCGGCCTGGCAGCGGCGGGTGCCCGATCCGCTCGGCGGCTGACTTCGACGGTTGGATCGCTGAGCGATCGGCAGCAGAGCTGACCGAACCGTTCACCTTCGTGGTCGGCACGGACGGTGTGCTTCGGCTGGCGCCGCGGCGAAGCGAGCACGTGGCCTGCGCCGGCGGGGACATGGTTCTCAGTGCCGGCGAAATCAGCTTCATGCGTGAGGCAGGCCGGTGGACCATGGGCGAGATCAGCAACCAGTCCACCGGATACTGCCCGGACGTGACCTCCTGGCCGGCAGTCGCTCATGCTCTGGACGACGTAGAACTTGGGCGGCCCTCCGGCTTCACCCATGAGGTGGTGTTCCGGCGGTGCCCTGACTGCCAGGAGCACAACATCGTGCGTGAGGACGACTTCGTCTGCGTCTTCTGCGGCAGCGATCTGCCAGCGATGTGGAACGTGGATCCCACCGCGTGATGGCCAAGGGTCACAGCCACTCGTTGATGGCCGCTACGAGGACGGTCGCCTCGTAGCGGACCGCGAGCTTGTCGTATCGCGTGGCGACGGCGCGGTTCCTCTTAAGGCGGTTGATCCCACACTCGACCGCGTGACGTTCGCGGTAGTTGACCGGGTCGAAGTGCGGCGGCCGGCCGCCCTGGGAGCCGAGCTTTCGGCGGTTGCGTGCTTGGTCGGCCTTGTCCGGGATGGTGCAGCGGATCCCGCGGCGCCGCAGGTAGGCGCGGTTCTTGCGGGAGGCGTACGCCTTGTCAGCCCGCACGCGATCGGGCCGGACGCGCGGCCGACCCGGCCCGATGCGGGGCACTCGGACCTTGTTGAGTACGGGTTCGAACTGCGGCAAGTCCCCGCGCTGCCCGGCCGCGATCAAGATCGTCATGGGCTTCTGGCCCTGCTCGACAGCCAGGTGCAACTTGGTGGTGAACCCGCCGCGCGAGCGGCCCAGTCCGTGATCATCGGGCTCGGTGAAGACACCGCCCGGCGGTTCCTTCTGCAGGCCCCCCTGCTTGCGGGCCCCAGTCGCGTGCTGATGAGCACGACAGACCGTGGAGTCGACGCTCAGGTCCCACGTGATCACACCCTTCGCATCGGCCAAGGACTGCAGCCGGGTCATGATCCGGTGCCAGGTTCCGGTCCGCTGCCACCGGCGGAACAGGTCGTAGACCCGGCCCCACGGCCCGTACTCGACGGGCACGTCCCGCCACGGAACACCGGTCCGGACCCGAAACCGTATGCCGTCGATCAACTGCCGCCGAGACCAGACGGGCGGCCGGCCCGCCTTCGTGCCCTTCGGCAACAACGGTTCCAGCGCGGCCCACTGCTCGTCCGTGAGATCTCCCCGACCCATGAACCGTGATCATTCACAGCCCAAGATCCACTTTCGATACACGGCCTAGAAGGCGGCCGGCGGCTTCTGCCCGCGTGGCCAGGTGCAGCCCTCGCACGACTCGTCCCGCCCGTGCCCCGCTTCCTCTCTATGGCGTTGCTTCAGCGCCCAGAACGCCGCCCGGTAGGCCTCCCGGACCCGCAGGCACTCTTGCTGCTCCTCTTCGGTCAAGTGCGACCAGCAGGCTCCGGGATCGTCCGCGCCGTACCCGCGTGGCCACTCCGCTGCCTGCCGCCCGCACGGCCGGTGGTCCTTCCTGCGTCGCAGGCACGTCGGTTTCACCCCGTCCACGCGGCCGCCCCACGGCGGGAACGCGAAGCAGGCCCATTGCGCGGGCAGCATGCGGGTCTTGCCCGGCGCCGGCAGCGAGGTGTCCAGGTACACCCGTGTGGTAAACGGCGCCCGCTCGGGCTGGTGACCGACCTGCCGGACCACGGGCGGCCCGCTCGATGCCCAGGCCCCTGACAACAGGGCGGCGATCTGCCGGACAGTCGGCTCGTCGGCCGCGACGATCTCGACGTAGCCCGTACCAGGCCCGGACAGGTGTGCCGTGGTGATGTCTCCCATGCCCTGCCAGACACCCGCCGCCGCCCCTGAGTTACACCCGAAGACCGAAGTTCACTCGGAGGGGGTGACTGGCAGGGAGCGCAAGGTAGTCCTTCCCGGGGCTCCCCCGGCGTACGGGCCGCTTACGGGGTCGTGGATCCACACGGTCTGCCCGGCCGAGCTCACCGTCATCCCGAAGTCCCACTGCTCCGGCCGCCCGCGCTTGCACCAGAGCCGGTAGCCGGCCCGCAGCGCCGCCCACAGCTCCCGGCCCTCACCGGAGACCGCAACGAGCCCACCGTCGGCCCGCTCCACGAGCGCCGACCGCCCCGAGGGCTCTTCCCGCAGCCGTATGCGTGCCTGTGCCCCGCTGCCTTCGACACTCACGACGATGCCCGGGTGTGACACGCGCAGCGCGAACAGCAGGTGACCGCCTGTCAGGTCCTCAAACATCTCCTGGTCGTCGACGGCCTCCTCGCCCTCGGGGGCGAGGGCGGGCGAGGTCGCTGTGCCGGTCTCATGCCGGTCGCTCATGAACGTGGCGAGGCCCTGGAGCCAGCCGGTCGCGGACTTGCCATCCTCGGCCACGGTGAGCGCGAAGTGGCCCAGGCGTCCCCACGGGAAGACGACCCGGCCGCCGGGCCGGACCTGCTCGATCCACGCCCCGGGCACGGTCTCGACGGCGTAGGTCGCCACCAGCCGATCCGCCGGCTCCAGGCCCGCGATCCCGGCCGTCCCGTCACCGGTCCGCACCTCCACGCGGGCCCCAGCCGTCGCCAGGCGCTCGGCGGCGGCGCGCGCCAGGCCCGCGTCGGTCTCCACCGACACCACCCGGCCCTCCGGCCCGACCCGGTACGCCAGCAGGGCCGCGTTCCAGCCCGACCCCGTCCCCAGCTCGACCACGCTCTGGCCGGGTTCGAGCATCAGCGAGTCGAGCATGTCGGCGACGACCTGCGTGCACGACAGGCTGGAGGTGGACAGCCCGTCGGTGACCTGGGTGACGGTGGAGTCCTGTGGCTCGGGGTAGACCAGCGCCGCCCACCGGCCGGGCTCACGCTCACGGTCGACAGCCACCCACCTCCACCCGTCCCACTCCCACACCACATCCGGGGCGAAGCGGTGCCGGGGGAAGCCCGCCATCGCACCGCGCACCCACGCGCTGCCCTCCGGCCACAGGCCCCGGCTCTGCATGGCCGCATCCAGCCGGTCCCGTGCCTCGTGCAGCAGGTCGTCACCGGTGCTCACTTGCGGCGCCTGCCCGTTCCCGAACCCGGGTTCTGGACCTGGCCGTCGCTGTTGCCCGGCGGCGGCGTGCCCCCCGACAGCGGCGGGTCCTCCCTGCGGTGCTGACCCGCCCCGCTGCCGCTCCCGCTGTTCCCGCCGTTCCCGCTGCTGCTGTTCCCGCTCATCGTGACTCCCTGCCCCGATCCGTCGGTGAGCGCAGCACCGTACTCGCGTGGAGATGGCGCCACCAGGGCGCGAACCGGCCGCGCCCGCGCGTGACGGCGCGATCCCGCCCCCTGCCGGGACGGGAGAAGGCCCGGGCACGCTCGCGCGACGACCATCGAGGGCATAGCGCACGACCCGGCGTGGCTGTTCTCAGGCTCTATCTCCAGGAACGTGGCGGCCGCCAGGAACTCCGCCACGGCGTCTCGTGCTGGTGTTCTGCCGCTGCGTCCCCTTTTGAGACGGGGACCGGCGGCGGTTCGGTGCGGGCGCCGACCGCATGGTGATGTGCGCGGACAATGGTGGAGTCGACCGAGATGTCCCAGTCGATCTCGCCCGCCGCGTCGGCTGCGGCCTGGACATGCTGAAGCAGGCGTTCCCAGGTTCCGTCGGCCGACCACAGCCGGTGACGTTCGTAGACCGTCTTCCACGGGCCGAACCGTTCGGGCAGGTCACGCCACTGAACTCCGGTTCGCACCCGATGCAGAATCCCGTCGATCACCTGTCGGTAATCCCGCCATCGTCCACAACGCCTGTTGCTGGCCGGGAGGAACGGCCGCAGCCGCTCCCACTCAGCATCTGTCAAATCACCCCGCCCCACGTCCGTAAGAACGATCGGCAGCAAGGGGCAGTCGCATGCTCCGCCGGATCAGTCCTAGTCTCCTGAGAATCCGAAGATTCCCAGGTGAGTCGGCCTGTCACCGGAGTAGAGGACGATGTAGTAACCGGTCCACCGCATCTGACACTCGCCGAGCAGGCTTTGCTCGTGCTCCTCATGGCTCGCAGCATCATTGGCGGCAGCAACGAGTCCCTCGTACTCCTCGACCGACGGGCGGTCTGTGCCGAAGTGGTGCATCACACGGTTGAGACCCAGAGGGCGCAGGGTGCCGTAGTCGGCGACACCGAAGCGCGTCGGCGGGTCATCCGTGGCAACAACCCTGTCGATGTCAAGGATCGTGTGGGTGCCCTCGGTCCCCATGAACTCCTCGTCCTCGTAGAGGTCCTCCAGGCTTCGGTATCGGGCGCCATCGCCGTACTTCTCCTGGAACACCCTGGCCTGCAAGGTCGCCAAGGCGGCCTCCACATCGCCGTCGTACCTGGTGACGTAGTCCCATCCGCTGGCACCCATCGAGCACCCCTCCCTGAAGATCGTGAACGCGCGAACGATAGCGGTGGCGACTGACAACGCAGCGGCCTGGCGCCGGGCTCTGCTCGATGTCCCGGATTGAGGTGTCCAGCCGGACCGCATCACGGAGATCGCCCGGACAGGTCCTAGTCTCCGAGGCGCTCCGGTGGGTCGGTGCGGGTGAGGTCCCAGCCGCGTGCGTGCGCGTACTCGGCGATCTCGGCCAGGGCCTTTTCGATGTCGGCGCGGGGCGTGTCGGCATCGAAAAGGTGCGTCGCGGGACTGTCCTTGGCTTCGCTCAGGTACGCGTACAGGTTGGCGGTCGCCGTCTCCTCGGTCGTGCCGCCCATCACCTGCTCCACGCCATGGTGAATGGCGGCGATCCCGGCCGAGTCCTCGAACACATCAAATGTCACGATTGACACCGTAGCGGTGGGCATGTCTGCCGACCGGCACCTCGGCCGGGCGGATTTCCCGGAAGGCGCCTCACGCTACCGGCAAGCGTCCGCGCCGCGTTCCCGCGCCCTGGCCACTAGAGACCTGATCCGGCCACGGGTCTACAGGCCGTGGCCGACAGGGCTGCCGTCGGCCACGGGCCCCTGCACGACCGTAGCCGGACGGCTGTCACGGGACACCGGACGGGCGTCTGTCTCGGGGTACCCGAACCCCCTGAACCCGCCGACGAGGTAGCCGCCGATCACGATGACCGACGCCGCAGCGCCGATGGCGTATACGAGCCGTTCGCCCTTGGACGCCTGGACGGGGGACCCCGGCGCCGGTGCCGTCCACCGGTAAACGAGCCAGGCAAGTACCAGCGCGACGACGATGACGAATGTGGTGAACAGGTCGAACGTCACAGCGGGCATGAGAGCTGTGTCCTGGGAGGCGGCCGCCGAGGTGACGCCGTCGATGCCGAACATGAGGGACCTCCGGTGAGTTGGGATCGCCACGATGGAGAGCGCGGGTGGGTAGCCCCGCAAGTCCTTGTCCTCGTGGAGAGCCCATAGGACCGTAAGTGCCGGATGGTGGAGAGGCAGAAAAGTGGACCCCCGGCCCGCGAGGACGCCTAGTTTGAAGGCGTGAGCCGTCACAACAAGCCCTCCCTCGCGTTCCGGCCCGTGCGGCAGGCCCTGGATGCTGCCGGTTACGGTCCGGACGTCTATAAGGACAAGACGTTTCTTCGGGACTACAACGCCGGTTTCATTCCGAAGCTGACCGCGGACGCCACGGCTGAAGAGATCGATAACGCAGTGCTGGCCGCCGAAGTCTGCGCTGGGGCGCGTACTGCCGGCCATCTGTGCCCGGGGGTGAAAGGGAGGCTGCTGGCGATGAACCCGGATCCCGGCGCCGCCGGCAATCTCCGCACCGCACTGCGGAAGGGAGTCGAGAAGCTGCTGAAGCGGCCTGAGACCGGACCGCCGCCTCCTAGAATCAACGTGCACTCCCAGAAGGCCATCGAGGCGCTGCTTCCGCTTTCACCCAGGCCGGTGCTGGGGATGTTCGTCCACCGCGCCCGGATTCGCGGGATCAGCCAGGAGCAGATCAACACCTTCCTGGAGGACGTGCAGAAAGCCACCGGGGGGAAGCGCGCCTGGAGAACCGGTCTGCGCGAGGCTTTCGGGGTCATGTGTGCCGAGATGGGACAGCCCCTCAGCACCTTGAGCCAGAAGGCCCTGGAAGAGGCATTCCTCTCCGCCAACCCTCGGGCGAGACGCCTGCACGAGCTGATGCAGGAGCACGGCTACAAGCCGGGGCCCATGCGCGGCGACGGCATGATCGGCCTGATCGACATGGTCAGCACGGCCAACCTCACCGACACGGACCGCGCGTTGCGGCTGCTCGATGAAAGCAGCGACATTGACTTACGGAGCAGCGTGTTGCAGGTAGGGCAGGCACGACGCACGGGGCGCTTCCCGCACGAGGACCACCACATGCAGCGGTGTCGGGTGGCGGCGGACTGGGACGCGCTCATCACGTGCCAGATCCTCGACCCGCGCACCTCGGCGTGGTGGAAAGCCGCCTACGGGGACTTCCGCCCCCTCCTCGGCATCGCTACGGAGTTCATGGCCGAAGTGGCCCGTGGCGCACGGGAGGAGTGAGAGGCGGGCAGCCAGTCCGGTCCACGGTCCGACGAGGCAGTGTGCGATCCGCTCGGCGAGGTGTCTGCGCTCTCCGCCCCGGGCGCCACTACGCCCACAACGCGGTCGCCGCGCTCGCCACCAGGGCCGCCCTCAGATTTGAGTAGTTGCGGTACAGGATGCAGCACTGGGATTGATCATGGCCCTGGGCTGGGGTTATCGGGGGTGCTGATGCTCCCCGCCATCTGGGCGGGAACCGGCCTTGGGGAATGTCGGTACGCGGTTGATCCCAAGCCGTTGATCTTGGAAAGTCGGGCTGTCCGTTGCCGGTAGGTTCGCCGTCATGGTGTCGTACGCGAAGGACGAACGGTGTATGGCGCTGGCGAAGGTGCTGGTGCCGATTCTGAAAAGCAGTGGACCTGAGGGCGCCGGCGGGTACGGCGGGACGTTCCAGGTGCATGTGCCGAGCGCGACGGCCGCGGAACTGGGCGGCCTGGACCTGATCCGGGCCGCGCTGCGCAAGACGGCGCGTGAGCTCGGGTGGACGTTCGGCACATACGGGTTCGGCGGCGGCCGGGAGGGCTCGACGACACTCATCGGGATCTACGACAAGCGGGAGATTCCGGAGCCGTACGCGAAGGTCGTGGAGGAGCACCGGCAGCGGCAGATGCGGGCCGCGATCGATCATGTGTCCGCGAGGTACTCGGCCCTGGGCGGCTCGGCGCCGGCGCCAAGCCCGCCGTTGCCCGGGACGCCGGTGGTGCAGACGAAGGAGTTCCTGGCGGCCGTCGCCGAGCACAGCCTGCTGGCGTAGCGCCCCGGGCGCGGAGGTTCTCACACGGTGCGGGCCCCGGTGAAAGTGCTGATCGCCGGGGCCCGCGCGGTGCGTTTTGCATCATCAGCAGCTCGCTGACGAGGCCGATCCGCTGGGAGCTGATCGAGCAGCAGTACGACCAGATGGTGAAGTACGCGACCGCGCTCCGCCTCGGCACGGCGGAGGCGGAGCAGGTGCTGCGACGCTTCACCCGCGGTAGCCCCAAGCACCCCACCCATGCCGCGCTCGAAGAACTCGGCCGCGCCGTGCGCACGGTCTTCGCCTGCGACTACCTCGCCAGCCCCGGCCTGCGCCGGGAGATCCACGGGGGGCTCCAGGTCGCGGAGAACGGGAACTCGGCGAACACCCTGCTGCGTCCAGCCGGGCCGCGCTCCGCAACGCATCCACGGGTTCGCCCCGGCTGTACCCCCGCCGACCCTTTACCTCCCACACCGGCGGAAACCTTGCTTTCCGCTTCAAGGGCACTTAGGTTACTGACTATGGATTACAGGGAAATCAAAGCTGAGGTTCGGCGTTACCAGGCGGACATGCATGTCCGGCAGCGCCGGGTCACCCTGCTGCATCGGGCGCTGCGCGACGCGGAAGCGGACAGAGACCGTTCCGTCGCCGCCTTCGCCGAGTTCGGGCAGCAGCACGAAGGCGCACGCGATGCGGCCAGCCGCCGGGCCATCGGGCGGCAGCTCGGCGTCACCCACCCTGCGGTCAACGGCATGGTCGAACGCGCTCGTACGCGCAGCCAGCAGGGCCTGGCGGCCGCGACCCCGCTCGTGCCGGTCCTGGGAGCCGACGAGGCACGCGAGTACGTCGAGTCCGGCGCGCTCGGCGACATCGCCCGGATCCTGGTCGCCATGTACCCGGGCAACGTCCTGCTGGAATCGGGACTCGAACCGTCGGCCTTCGCGAACGGCACCGACATCGACGTGCCCCACATGCTGATCCAGGGCGCCGACGGTGCTGCCATCGGGGTGGAGGACTGCCTCGCCGGATACGGCGGAACCGGACCTTCCAACACCGTCCGCCTGCTCAAGGAACTCGGCTTCCCCGAGGACGTCGCGCGTGAGGTCTGCGACTACCGGTTCGTCGAACTCGCCCCCTACCGCGTTGTCCGCGCCGCAGATGCGGTTCACAAGATCGGCGGCACGTTGGAACTGTCCAGCGACGGACAGCACTTCATCGCCCGCGTCTACAGCCAGCGCACCTATCTGCCCGACGGAGACGTGACGGCGGCCGGCACCGTGGCCGCGTGGTGCAGCGAGGTCATGGACCATCCGGAACGTTATCCGTGGGCAGCGGGCGAACGCCGCGCCCGCGTCTACCTCGACCGCGACGCCGCAGCCGCCCTCAACAGCGAAGAGCCGCACGGAATCACGTCGAACCGCTACTCGGTCGTCATCGAGCAGGGCCGGTTGCAGCTGTGGGTTTCCGCGTACTTCCCGTACAACTTCGCCGACCTGCTGAGCACGGAGCAACTGCACGCGCTCGATGCCGCCAACATGCGGCCCGAAGGGATTGAACCGCGTACCTGGCTGGACCGGTTCCTGCCCCGTCGCCGTGAACGGCCGCCGTTCATCCTCATCAGTGAGGACGGCCAGGACCTGGCTCATTCACCCGAGGGAGCGACGCAGGAGTGAGACGCCCTGCGGGGGGCCGTCTTTCCGCTGGCCGCAGCGTGGTGACGCTGCCAGACAGAGGGAGCGTGATCCGGCCGTTCTCCTCCGCCGGGCCTGACGACCGGTCCGGCAGTGGAAGACTGCGGGCCGTGTCTGGATTCGCGCGAGACCCGAAGTACTACGGGGACCGGCTCGTCTACGAGCCGCTGGAGAGCAAATGGTCCCGCTACCACGCCACGCACTGCGGGTGCGGCCATGACTGGCTCGAAACCCACGCGATCCCGGCCGGGTTCACGGTGCTCCCACGGGGCAGGACCGGCTACTACGGGCTCGTCGGCCCCGGCCTCACCGAAGGCGTGGATGAGGAGAAGCTGACCGCGAATGCTCTGTGGGAGGCCGTGACCGGAAAGCCCGGCACCCAGACCTGGTACGAGAGCGTGCACATCACCTGCCGCAGCCCAGAGGCGGAGGCCGCCCGCAGGGCGGAGAACGAGCGTATTTACGCTCCACGGCGCGCTCGCGCCGAAAAGGCGAAGACGGAGAAGGCCACCCCCAAGCAGGTGGAGTACCTGACCACGCTCGCGCAGAAGGTCGGCAAGGAACGGTTCGACGCCGAGTTCGCCAAGGTGATCAAGGGTAGCGACATCGCTCCGCGTACGCCTCGTCAGCACTGCGCGACGGCTGCGAAGCGGTTGACCAAGGCGAGGGCCCGCAAGCTCATCACCGCCCTGGTCGGCCACGACTAGTCCGCCCCGGCCCCGTCGTCGTCCAGCTTCGGAACCTCCGGGTCGCGCAGAGGCTCCTCGGCTGCCGGTGTGATGGGTGGAATCACCACGCCAACGACAAGGAGCCCTACCTCGTCATTACATCCACTGACCAGCCCATTTCACCCTCAAGCACATGACGAAAGGGGCCTACTGGATGTTGTCCACCTAACGGATGCCAGTGGGTGAATACCGGGGCAACTCAGTGCAGTAGGCATCGTTAGTTTGGCTGGCTGTCGCGCGCGCCTCAACGTGGGACTGTCGCTCCTGCGAGGCGCGCCGTAGCCCGGCTATCCTCAGTCGGCGACGCTCTTCTTCTCCTTCCTTGAGAAGGCGAAGCCTGTCTGCTTGCTCCTGACTTTTCATGAAACCTCCCTGATTGAGTTAACTAGCGAACGCCCGTGCTGATCGTCTGCCTCGCCTGCTGTGCGTTCTGCTGGGCTTCAGCGGTCGTGCGGGGGGTGCCTACGGCGGCTAGCTGCGGGTTCTGCGCCGCCGCTCGGGTCTGCACGCCGTCCTTGAGCGCCTGGCTCGCCCTCAGAATCTCGTCCCGGCTTCCTGCCAGCAGGCGGGTCATCTCCTCCTCCGACAGGGTTCGGGGGTCTGGCGTACGGCTGTTGGCGAGGTTACCCGGGTGCGGACGCTCTGCCGTGCGGTCACGCCGGGGCAGGATGCCGGTCTGCTGCCCGCCCTCGGCTTTCGGAGACCAGGTTGACTGCTTGAGGGCCTCGTCCACTCCAGCCTGATCGAATATGGGCTCCCAGGCCCCGTCGTCGGCTTTAACGAGCATCTTGCGTTCCTGAAGCGCATCCATGAGGGCCTGCCCCTCGGCAGGAGAGACTGACAGCGTCTTGACGAAGAGATCAGCATGCGCAATCCGATTGGCAGCCGCGGCGAATGCAGCCCGCCGCAGCTGATCGTCGGTGACCTGCACAACGAGTTCGGGAGACGCCGATGCCTGAATGGACGTCGGTGCAGGGGCGACGGCAGCCTGAAGGGGCGTGGCGACGGGTGTGGGGCGAGCCGCTGCCAGGACCGCGGGGAGCTGAGCCGGGGTTGTGGCGAGCATCTGGCGGGGTTCGAGGCCGTTGGGAGCCCCGACGACGTTGAGGTCCTGCAGCTCGTGGAGGATTCGCTCTGCCTCCGCGTATGTGACGTTGAGCTCCGGAGCACTGGCCAAAGCAAGAGGTGAGACGACTGTGCCCTTTCCCACCAGGTGGAGGGCGGCCGCCCGGAGCTGGGCGCGCGTGACGGTGGCCTGGGTCGCTTCAGTGGTGAGTTTGTCGGGGCCCACAATCTCCTTCGTGAAGCGGTCTGCCACCTGGTTCAGGAAGCTCGCGTCTCGGTGGTACGGATCACGTTCGACCCGCCGCCGAAGGGCATCGATGAGCTCACGGCGGGCTTCGACGGGGTCGTCGGCCCGTACGCCGGCGACGTACTCCTTCGGCGGGAAGTGCGGCTGGGTGAGCCACTCCGCGTCACCCATGTCGGTCGCCAGGATCCGCTGAACGAGGAGGAAGCGAATCTGCAGGTCGCTGCGGTCCTCGGGGCGGAGGAATTTGGACTTGAGCTCGTTGACGATGGCACGGTTCTCGTCGAACACGGCGTCCAGGTAGCGGTCCGGAGGATCGACTTCGTAGTGCCCGAACTCGCGCTGGTCCTCAGGCGCGAGTGCCCCACGGATGCGCTCGAGGCGCTGCTCCGCGTAGTGGAAGATGGTCGCTGCGACGGTACGGCGGCCGTCGTTCTGCCATCCCAGCTCGTCGTAACGGTTCATCAGCTTGCGGGCGATTCCGGAGACCATCTCGTAGCTGCGGATCTGCAGGGCTTCGATTGCGCCGTGGAGGCGGATGTCGAGCACTGCCCGGTGCCCGATGCGGCGTGCGCGCCCGCTGAGCTCGCTCATCGCATCGTTCAGCCTTGCTGCCTCGGCCAGGCCGCGGTCGTACAGGGTGCCGAGGCTGAGGGCGCTTTCCAGGGCAGGGCCGTCGGGGTCGTCGAGCTTGGGGTCGGTCGGGGGTCCCGGGCGGGTGGCTTCGGCCCGCTGGAGCTCACGGTTGAGCCTGTGGGCGTGGGCCATGAGGAGGCGGGGGGTGTCGAGGTTCTGGCCATCATCAACGCCGGCTGCCTGTGCCGCGTGGTCTTCCGCGGCCCGGGTCAGGTAGCGCATGGCCTCGGCACCCGGGCCCCGGGACTGGTTCCAGGTGTTGAGATAGGTCTGGATCTGGGCCGCGTGCCGTGCGATCAGGCTCGCGGCGAGTGAAGTGATCCGGGCGGCCTGTATGGCCGCCTGTGGAGTCCGCTCTGCCTGCTCGTTCAGGTCGCGTAGGACTTCCGATGCCCGTTGGTGGATCTCATTCAGGGCGCTCCAGCCGGGCTGGTGAAAGTAGAAGGCCTGTGCCGCATGGGCGCCAGCTATCGCCGTCGCGAGGCCGGCAAGGTCTCGTGGTCCGGCCTGGGGCGGCTCGGCGACATTGTCGAGCGCTCGGGCACGGCGCAGGCCGACCCCGAGGTTCTGCAGCCGGGCGTACCGCTTGAACTCAGCCTCGGTCTCCGCCGCTGTGGCCCCCTGGGAAAGGGTGAGTCGGAGCATGGCCGGTGTGGGCTGGGGAGGTGCTGGCGTGGTCATCCGTTCTCCTCGTCAGGACTGGCTGTGAGTGAGATGGGTCGTCTGATGGGCGGCAAGCGCGTTGCTCTGGGCCTCTTCGCGGGGTGCTGCACGTCCACGGCTGCCCGCTGCGGCGACCCGGTTGGGTGCCACGTTTGGCTGCCCGTCGTTCCGCGCCGTCTGCTCTGCCAGGAACCTTGTAACAACCTCTTCGATCTCAGTCCTGCGGCCGTTGAACTCCGCCTGAGCTGCTTCCTGGGAAGCCGCGTCGGGCGGTGTGGGGGCGGGGGGCCGAGGCCGGGCAGGGCGGGCCAGCAACGCGTCGATCTCGCCGCTCTGCGCCAGCACCGTGCGGGTGGTGTCAGGCCGGTACGGGCCGAGAATCTGCTGTGCCTCCAACTGGTGGAGAAGGCGGTCGGCTCGCTCCGCTGAGATGTCCAGGGCCCGCCGAAGTGTCAGCGGAGAGGCATCCCGGCGGGCCGTGACGATGAGGGCTGCCTGTCGCAGATGCTCCGGGGGGAGCGGACCTTCCGGGTCGGGTCCGGAGGGGATGCTGCCGATCATGCGCTGCTGGTAGGCCCAGGCCACGCCGTTGAATAGGTCGGCAGTCGCGTTCCAGGGGTCGCTCATCTCACCCGTGTGCGGGTCAACGTCACGTTCCTCGGCCACCCGGGTCCGAAGCCGGGCGATGAGCATGCCGTGGGCGGCCACCGGGTTCGGGATGGCAGGCGCGCCCGCGATGAGCCCGGTGTGGGGCAGGAAGTCGGCGGTGGCCGGCTGGCCGGTGATCTGCTCGTACCGTGCCCGCCAGCGGGCCCGGTTGATGATCCACTGCTCCTGGAGATCTCCGATCTCAGCCATGGTCGTTCCTGAAGCAGCCATCCGGCGCTCCAGGTCGCGCTCGGTGTGATTGAGGTCCTGCAGCCGGCGGTCGACGCGCACGGCCCTGGACAGCGGCGCCTGACTCGCTTGGCCTCGCAGCCGGGATACCGCGCGCTCGAGCCGGTCGGCCACACCACGGAGACGGATCTTGCCCGCTGCGGTGGCAAGGCCTTCCAGCGCGCGCACCAGGCTGGTCCTCACCCGCCCCATGAGCCGCTCACCGCTAGGGCCTCGAAGCCTGCGCGCAGCGGGCACGCTGGCGTCCATCTGCGCTACAAGGTCGGTCATTCGCTCGTACACGGTCCCGGGCAGGCCGATGGAGTAGGGCCGCAATGCTGCGATCGCCTCATGCGCGCTGTGGTGGGCGATGGTGAGGTCGGCCGCGACAGGAGGCTCGTGCGCAGTCAGTTCCGGAGACGGGTAGCTGGCTGCCTCCTGACCCAGCTGGTTGAGGACTTCTGCCTCCTGGGCGAGGTTCTCGCTGACCTCCTCCCAGGTGGGTTCGACATCCGCGCTTTCCTGCACCCAGCCGCCTTCGTTCTGCAGGACCCAGATGTGGTCGGCGGCCGCCAAGTGGTCCAAGGCGAGATCGGGGTGCCCGGCCGTGTAGAGGTCCACGGCCTGCTGGGCACGGCGCCGAGTTTCGTCGGTATGGCCCCCAGCCGTCGCGGCGACGGTGTCGAGCAACACCGCGAAGTCCTCTGGGCCGGGGTTGTGCGGCATGGAGGGAGCCAGGATGGTCCGTACGGCCTTGCGCCATGCTTGGCTCAGCGGCGTGCCGATCTTTCCGGCTGCGGTGGCTGCACGCCATTCGACGGCAGCGAGGAATTCCAGTGGCGTCATGGCCGTAAAGCGCTTGTAGGACAGCCGCAGAGATTCCGTGCCGAGCCACACCACGATGCTCGGGTCTTCCGCCTGCTGGTCGGCGCCCGATGTGGCCAAGTCGACCCCGTGCAGGCTGCCGAGTGCGAGCGGCTGGGCAAGGTGCCCGGGGCTCTCCTCCTCGATCGCGTGCTGGCCGAGGCGATCGTAGACGGCCACGTAGAGGCTGTAGGCACCAGCGTTGCGGTCCGTGAGCTCAGCCGGCCCGGCCCCGGATCGCGGGCTGTGAAGGCTCATGGCGAAGGGCAGGGGGCCGCCTTCGGCCGCGGTGGCGGTGGGGACGCCGGGTTTGGTTCCGGCGGGCCAGTGCCCGGCACCCGTTGATCCGCTCGTTGCGGGGGCTGACGGAGTAGTGGCAGGTTCGTCGGCCTCATCGGCGAAGATCGCCGACTGTCGCGACCGTACGTGCTGGTCATCTGCGAAGTAGCCGTCGGGGTCAGCGGCCAGGACGTCCAGTGCCTCCTGGTAGACGGCGTTCTGGTGGTCCACGTCGTGGTCGCCGGGGCCAAGGAGCACGGCTGTAGCGATCAGGTGCCCCGGGAGCTGCCAGGACTGGTGCAGGCGCTTTGCCCAAGTCAGGGCAGCCGCCTGGCGCTCTCGGGCATCCTGCGGGGCGCGGTCCTGGATGTCTGCGGTGATGAGCTGGGCGGCCTGTGTGGCGGCCGCGCGGCTGCGGGCGTCGAACGCTCCGCCATCAAAGACGTGGCTGGCCTGTTCGTTGTCGGTGGCGAAGACCATTAGCTGGGCCTCAACGGCAGCTTCGAGCAAGGGCTGACGCTGGTCCAGCACGCGCAGCACCGGCTCGGCACCGCCCGTGCCCGCGGCGACGCCCGCCTCCCACAGGTCGGCCGCGTCCTTCACATCGCTGGCGCTGGTGACCTCAGTGGTACCCGGCGTGGTCAGCAGCATGTCCCAGCTCTTGAGCAGGGCACGCCGCCCAGCAGGGTCGTTGTCGCCGAACAGGACATGGGTACGCGGCTTGCCCTCTCGAATCCCGCGGAGCGCCATCAGCTGGTCCTTGGTGAGGGCGGTACCCATAGGCGCGCCGGCGACGGGGCGCTGCTCCAGCGGGAGGCTTTCTGCGGCTCGCGCCATCGCGATGACGTCGAAGTAGCCCTCCAGGCCGACTCGCGGTCCGTTGCTGGCCTCACGCGTCTCTGCCTGAGCAGGGTGATAGAGGCCGAAGACCAGCTCGCCCTTCCGGAAGATCGCCGTGTCTTCGGTGTTGAGGTATTTCGGACCGCCTCGGTCCTTCGCCTCATCGCTGCTTTCGCCGGGCCGGTCGACGCGGCGGCCGCCGAAGCCAACGATCTCCCCTACCTGATTGTGGATCGGGAACATGATCCGGTCGCTGAACGCGTCGTAGAGGCGGCCGTTTTGCGAGTACTTGGCCAGGCCGGACTGTACGAGCTCCTCCTCGGAGAAACCCGCGTTCATCAGTTCCTGGGCCAGCACGTCCCAGCTCCCCGAGTCACGCTGCGAGGGCGCGTAGCCGATCCCCCACTGTTCCTGAACCTCCGGGGGGATCTGCCTCCCCCTGATCCCGATGGCCGGGTCGCCCTCATGCAGGTAGGTACGGGCGAGTTCGGCGCTCGGGTCTGCCCGAAGCCGGGTGGCGAAGATCTGGGCTGCTGCAACGTTCGCGTCGATGAGCCGCGAGCGGAGCACGGTCACCGCGGGACCGTTGGTAGGTAGGAGAGTCTGGCCTGTCGCCCCATGCTGCACGTCGATCCGTAGCCGGTTCAAGCTCCGGTCGTTCTGACTGCGGATCTCCCTGTTGAGCGCCTGACTCAGGCCCCCGGTGAGGTAGGCGTTGCGGCCGTGATGTCCAGTTGCCTCCACGGTGATGACCGCATAATCGGGAGCCGTCATGGTGACGGTAACCTCACGCCTGGACGCCAGGGAGCCGAGGGCTTTGCGGGCGAGGACGGCCAGACGGTCAGCAATGTCCGGTCCTTCCCGCTGCTCTGCAGGGGCTGGTGACGCGGCTGTCTCCGGTCCACGCGCCTCCTCGCGGACCGGCAGCACCTCGACGCCGGGAGCGCGCCCGTCGCTTCCCGCCGCTACCGGATCTGCAGGGCTGCCTGCGGACACTGCCGGCTGCGCGGACGGCCCGGGGCCCGGTTCCTCACTGCTCATCGGCGCTGCACTTTCCGCTGGAGCTGGTGCGGAGTCTGCCGCTGGGGTTTGCTTTCGGGCAGGAGCGGGAGCCGGTTGCGGCTGCTCCTGAGGTGCAGCGGGCGCGGTCTCGGGGGTGGTGCTGGCCTGAGCGGACTGTATCTGGGAGGTTGTTGAGCCCACCGGATCGGGTGTTGCCGCCGCAGCGTGGACGGTCGGCTGGTAGGTCAGCAACGGACGATCCCCGTTGTCATCGGCCGCGATCCAGCCGTTCATCGCGGCCATGAGCCTCTGCGGATCAGCTGCCGCTAGCTCCTCTGTCGTGATATGGACAGTCCGGGCGTCCTGGCCCATGCTCAGGCCAAGGAACAGCGACCTGACTGCCGCGTCACCCGGCCCCGCCTGTTCGATGACCATCGCGTAGATGGGCCGACCGTCGACGAAGACAAGCTCGCCACTAGTCCCGACCTGGCCCTGGAGGAGCGCTGTAGCGCGCGCGTGAAGAGAGGGAGCCCCCTCGGTATAGCTGAAGTACGCACCTCCCCCGTCAGGGAACTCGAGGGCGGGCAGCGCCGGCTCGTCGTACTCATCCACGGGGGAGTCTGCCTCTGCTGTATCGGCTCCCAGCTCAACTGTGTCCGTGGGGCCCTTAGCCAGTTGATTGAGCTGGTCGGCGCGGTACTCGATGTACTGCCCGATCTCCATCTCCCCTGCGTCAGTGGTCCACTGGAAGCCGACGAAGCGGCCCGCCGCAGCAACGGTGTGCATGTTGCGCAGGAGGTCGCGATCTGTTGTCCGAGCCGCCTGCTCCACAACGATCCCGGCCATCATCAGCTGAGTGCGTCGGACGTGGCGACGGAGGCGATCGGTGAAGGCGGCCAGCGCGGCTCCTTGGCTTTCCGCAGCTGCAGCGGCACTACCGAGAGCGAGGAGTGCCGCTAGGGCCGGGAGATTTACGCCAGTGATCCCGCGGAGTTCGCTGGCTGCTGCCGCAGCTGCGGCGTCCTCATGGAGCCAGTCCTCATGCTGGTCGAGAGCAGCCAGAACGTCCTGGTGAGCCGCCTTATACGCAGACGGGTCGACATACGCCTGAAGTTCCCCCAGGCCCGGCCGCGCAGGTGCTCCACTGCCGCGGGACTCGCCCTCCTGGCGCTCCAACCTCTCTTCCGCAGGAGATTTCACCGCAGGTCCCACGGTCCGACCGACCTCCCCGGCCTGGTCTGCCGGGGGCGGTGTCATCTGGACAAGCTGCTCGGCAGGCTGATCCGACCCAGAGGCAGTGGATACGTCACTCACCGTGGTACTCCCTTCGCCTTCCGGTGCGGGGGCACGGTCTGGCGAGGGCGGCCTCCCAGCGGTCAGAGCTGTCAGGGGACCTTCGACCTCCGCGCCCGTCTGTGCAGAGGCGTCATCGTGACCGGCCGTCGCCTGGCCGGTGTCTGCGATGTCAAAAGGCCCCGCGAGGCTTCCATCAGCGACGGCATGCTGCGATGCCAGCTCCGCGTCCTGTCGGTCCTGGGACCCTTCCTCCCGCTTGGCGGGAGCGTCAGTAGGCCGGTCGGCTCGGCCCGCGACAGGCTGGGGATCTGCTGTGCCGGAGCGCCGACGCTCCCCTTCAGGACCCGCTGCCTCAGACCGACCACCTTTCAAGTCATCGCTGGAGCCCGGCTGCTGCGGTGACCGCTCACGGTCGCTCGGCTCAGGAACCTCAGGCTGTACGGCAGTGCGAGGCGCGCGCGCCGGTGATCCCTGCTGATTTGTGAGGACCCCGAGGGCATCCATACCTGGAGCAACTGGCCCTCCGCCCACTTCAGGGGTCTCAGTCTCAGGCAACTCGAAGAGGGCCTCCGTCCCTCTCCGCATCTCCGCAGATGCGTCCTGCCCGGCCGCTTCAACAGAAAGCTCATGGTCAGTGCGGGCCCTGTCGCTCAAGTTCACAGCTTCTGCGACCGGATCGCCCTGCATGGCCGGTCCTTCTACAGGCGCCGTGCTGGGGGCGGCGTCGGTCTGAGGAGCGGCGTCGAGCCGGTGGCCAAGACCCTCGCGCACCATGTGCTCAGCGTCGGCTGCGGCTGAGTCCGCATTTTCGGAGTGGCCACGAACGATGCTCAGCATCTGTGGCCATCGCCTCCCGTAGTGCTCGGTGGTCACCCCGACGAGATCGCCGTTGTGACGCACCTCAAGGTTGCCCACGCGTTCCGATCGGTCATCGCGAATGTCGTAGACCCGGCCCTCGCGGCTGGTGAGTTCCCAGGACCCGTCAGGCCGGTACACCAGGTACTCACCCTCACCGACATCGGGCAGCAGCCAAAGGCCGGAAGCGTAGTAGTCCTGTTGCGCCTCAGCGCGGTGGTCGCCCGTTTGGGAGCGCTGCCAGTGCGAGGAGATGTACTCAGCTGCTCCTTCCAGAGTGGTGGCCAGGCCCAGTGCCCAGACCTTCAGTTCCTTTCCTTCGCCATGGACGTAGTGCACGCGGTAGGTCTTGTGGTCGGGGATGCCGTTTCTGACCTTGCCCTGGCAGTCCCCGGTGACGGAGTACTTGCCCTCGTGGCCGCCCATGACCGTGGCTGACCAGCGGTAGGAGAATTGGTGATAGTCGCCCGGCGGGATGGGGTTCTTCGTCAGGGCCACCTTGCCGGGATAGTTGTCCAGAGCAGGATGCTCAGTTGGCAGCGTCACCGGCAGCTCGGCCGCCGGGTTGGTGACCAGGTACTCGGCAGTCCGCGCCTTGCCAGCACCGCGATGGTGCACCGCTGTGCCCGTCAGATGCTTCCGCCCGCTGCGACGGCGAACACCGCGCTCGATGCTCGTGACGGTGCGCTCGCCCTTTCGGTCGGGCACCTGGATCCGGTCGCCCGGCATGATCAGGCCTACCCCGACTGAAGCGGTTGCCGCGCCTGCGGCTTCGGCCCGGTCGAAGGCCTGCCACCGCGATGCCCAAGCCTCCACCGGCATGTCGAGATCCGCCGGCGGAGGGTAGGGCTCCTGGTCGACAGGATGGAGAAGAGCGGGGTGGGCGACCTCATGAGTGCCGTCCTCGAAGCGGACAACCTGCCATGCTCCCGTGCCGTGTGGAGCATCGATGACACCTACCGCCACGGCTGCTCTTGCCACCGATTCCATCCCTGAGCCGATGTGCTGCAGTAGCGTGCCATCGGCGTGCAGGACTCGGCGGGGGCGCGCCGAAGTGCCGGCGGCCCGGACTTTAGCGCTGGTTCGAGTTCCCTCGGGGAGCTCGGTCACCCACGGATGCAGCCAGGTACCCGCCTCGTTCCGAGTGAGCTGGCGCGCCGCAGCCTGAGTCCTGTCGTAGGCCTGAGCATGAGCATCGACTAGTGCGCTGAGTTGAGGAGCCAGCCGCGCCTTGAGTTCGTCGTCCCGCGAGCGATCAAGGTCATCCTGGATTACGCCAAGCATCCGGTCGAGTTCACGCAACTGGTGGGCAACCTCCGGCAGAGAGGAAGGTACCGCGGGGATGCGCGTCGCGATCCGGGCGACAGCAGCTTTGGCATCTGTCAGGGCGACGTGGTTTCGAGTCGTCCGCGGCCATGTCCGGTGACTCGCGTCCAGCGCTGCCATCGTGTCCACCACGAGTTGCCAAGCGTCCGTGGCCTCGCGAGGGTACGCGTATGGAGCCGCTGTCCCCACAGACTGGGGCACCAGCGGAGTTGCGGCTTCAGCCTGATTCGTCGCTCCTCCAGCGCTCACAGCCTTCTGCTCATGCTTGGCGCTCCGGAGCGGCAACAGGCTGGCCGTCGACATGGGACCGGCGTCGGCCTCCTCATGCCCAGTCACTGTGCTCTGCGTCCTTGCAGGCCGAGGCTCGACGTCGGATGCGGCGCGCCGCAGCTCGATCCAGGTTCGGACCTTCTCTGCTGAGCCTGTTGCCAGGTGGCGAGCGGCGTCAGCTACGAACTGGGCCGACTCGACCACCGCTTCGGCATCTGGAAAGTGCGGATACTCCGAGGCTGTCTTGCCGAACTGCTGGAGTCTGCCGTCCCAGCCGGCCGCATCTTCCAGCACCTCAGCTACCGCGACACCGTCGAGACCGGCCGCCTCGGCGTGTGCGGCAACCTCCACCAAGTAGTTGATGACGACAGCACGCACGTGAAGCACGTATGTGGGGTCGCTGGAAACTCCGAGATCGGTACGCCAGGCCTTGTCCATGAGGACTGGGTCGCTTCCTGCGGCAAGAATGCGCTGCAGGTAGTCCTCCGTGGCACCGCGGCCTACTTCCTCCAAAGCCTCCCGCAGGTGCTGGACAGCCTGGATGGTGTAGGCCACGGTCGCCGGGTCGGTGAGCCGCTCCAGGGCTGCCGCCGCGTTCTCATCGAACTGCGCCAAGGGCCGGTGGCGGGTCCAGAGCCAGCGGTCGTCGGTGACCGGGATCGCGAGGGCTGCGATGTCACGGGCGGTGGACTGGGCGAACCGCGCCTTGGCACGTTCTGCCTTCGCCAAGGCCGCACTGACCGCTTCCTCATCGGGCGAGGTGTTATGCCAGTTGTCGGGGAACGAACTGGGCGCAGGCGGCTGGGGCCATTCCGCGTCGATCACGACCTGCGCCGGTGCCGTCGGGCTGTAGTCGATGGAGTCCGAAGTGACGAGCAGCGACGAGCGGCTGCTGACGCCTGCGGTCGCCAGCAGGTTCGAGCCGCCGTCGGCCCTGGCCGTCTCAGGGCGACCCGGCATCTCCACGCCGTGATGTCCAAACCAGGCAAGACCCTGCGACGTGGGCCGGACCCGCTGTCCCTCGACCTCAGCCAGCCTCAACTCGATGAGCCTTGCCACCGCGTCCTGGGAGGCTGCTGCGGCCCGCCGTACAGGGTGGGTCTGCAGCATGAACATTCCCCCGAACCGGGTCATGTCCCCGCGGGTCACGTCCGCCAGAGCCGTCCGCTCGGCCTTCTTGAGCCGCGGGAACGGAACCTGCACGCCTTCCCGCTGCCGGTCGGACTCCGGTGCGCTGCCCTGGGGCGTCGCCTCCTCCTGGTCGATCGGCTCCGGACCTGCGTATCTCCCGGTATCGGGCTCAGCTCCGGGATCTTCGACACGGTTGTCGGGGGCGCTGGCACCGTCGCGGCCGCCAAGGTCACGAGGCGATGTTCCGGCAGAGTCAGCTGATGAAGTGACGACGTCGAGTGCTGAAGGCACGTTGTCACCCAAGGTCCACACCGGGTCAGGCGTGCCTTCTCTGAGGGCGGCTGGAGCTTCCTGAGCCCAGTGCTGGGCGACCGGATCCCGGACGGGCTCCGGCACCGGAGAGGCCTGGGGTGCCGGTGCTGGCAGATGGGCGCTGATGCCTTCGTGGAGCTGGTACTCGCCTTGGCGAGCTCTGCGTACTCCTTCGTGCAGATGCACCGGCAGGGCCAGCTTCTGGGCCTCCTCTGGGCGCCGCTCAGGCCACCAGTACCCGGGGATGAGGTTACCGGCGGCATCGACAGTGGCCGTACCGATCGCCCTGTTGCGGAAGTAGGGCGGGGGGTAGTAGGCGGCCACGGAAGGCGCGTAGGTCAGCTCGTCCTGGTCGAAGGCGAACATGATCTCATCCCCCGGGTTCAGGCTGCCCGGGCCGGCTGGATGGATGAAGCCGTAGTCGCTGAACCTGTAGAGCGCGAGATCCTCCATCCAGCCGGCTGAGGCTGACTGCCAACGAAGTCTCCGGAGCCGGTCCCGGAAGCTGTAGCTGGTGTGCGAGGGAGAGCTGGTCACCCATTCGTGGAGCTTCTCGGCGCCGGGCACCCGCGATCCGCTGATGCTCAGGAAGTCATCTGCATCCCACGGGTAGGCCGCCCCGGTTTCGTCGGTCAGCCGAACCAGCAGGTCGGCGAAGGCGAGTGCGTGTTTGCGGGTTCGGACGGACCACGGCACGACGTCCTTGGCCGAGCCGGGGGCCACCACGTGCCAGCCGTCCCTCACCGAGCCGTGGACGAGGAGCCGGCCGGACGGGGCGAGTTCCAGGCTGGGGTCGTTGGCGAGACGGGCGGCGCGGCGGGCCCGGTTCAGGGCGTGCTCGCGCTGGGGGCCGCTGTCGGCGCTGATCTCCTCGCTTGCCAGGGCAGTCAGGTGGAGCCGTACGTCCTCCAGGGTCGAGAAGCGGGCAGCAGGCTCCGCGGTGGTGGTCTGGGAGGTGAGCTGGTGTACCTCCGCCGCCATGAGGTTGAAGTGTGTCCACTGTTCAGGAGTGGCCAGGAGCTCGGCGACGGTGTCGGAGGTCCGCCCGTCCATGGCGGAGAACGGAGCGAGCGCATCGCCGAAGTCCGCCAAGGCGTCGCCTTGCGGATCTCGTGGTGGGTTGCTGCAGACGACAGCTTCCAGGGCCGCCCGGACGCGGGCCTTCTGTCCCTTCTGCGGCACCGCGGCCTCGGCACGGTCGATCGCGCTCATCACGGAGTTCATGGCAAGGCGGCTGAAGGGGACGCTTAAGGACGGCTCCATGGTGATCTGCAGGAGCCGCGTCGGGTTCTGCTCGGCCTGGCGCATCCGCTCCGTGCTGTAGGCCATGGCCCGTGCAGCAAGGTCGGTGACTGCCTCGCGGATCTCTGCCGCGGCCTGCTCGACGGCAGCACGCTCGGCGGGCCGCTCGGTGAGCTGGACGAGCTGGTGCTGAAGGTTGTCGACGAACTGGACGAACGGGTCGTCGGGATCCATCTCCCGGCGGGCTTTCGAGACGGGTGGCCGCGTGCCGTTGGCCTGGCCTATGCCCTGCCCGTGGGCACGGCGCCGCTCGGTGTTCCAGACGAACGCCTCAAGACGTGGCTGCGGCGGTCCTGCGGGAGGCTGCGGGACGGTGCCACCGGCAGCGGACTGGATCTGCGCGCTGACATCCGGGTGCCCGTCCACCAAAGGGCCTGGGCCTACGCCCATTTCACGGCGGGGCACGGGCCCGACGAGCGGCGCCAGCGATGGAGGAAGATCAGCCAGTTGGAGGCTGGGCTCGGCGTCCGTGGTGAGGTCCAGCGAGTGCTTGATCCGGTGGGGTCGCATAGGGCCCCGGTGCTCCCCGATAATGTCGACGCGGCCTGGATGGGCGTTGATTTCGGAGATGACGATGGGGCTGTCGTCGAGCTCGATCACCGTGCCCGGGGTCAGCTCGGAGAGGGCCGCGAGCCGCTTCGGGGCGTTCTGCGAGGGGGGCGGAAGAAGCGTGATGATCCGGTCGAGGTCCTCGTTCAGCTCGTTCATCGGCGGCAGCGCGAAGGGTCCCTCCATGTCGAACAACCCCTGCCCGCCGGCATGCGCGGACGCGGGGCGGCCGCCTCGTGCGTTGGCGGGGATGCTCCGCGACGACAGGTAGCCGATCGCGTGATCGAGGACCTCCCTCTTCACCACCTCCACGCGCTCGCGCAGCGTCCGGGCGAGAGCGAGCTCGCCCATCGCCTGCCAGCGCTCCTCCCCCTGCCTATGATGGGGGAAGCGGCTGGCCGCGGTCTTGACCTTGTCGAGGAAGCTGACCACCTCGGGCGTGGCGATCTCGCGTACCCAGGCACGGACCCGGTCCCAGGTCACCGCGACCTGAATGTCCCCGACGGTCGCCTCCAATCGGTCCGAGTAGCTCTGGTACCTGACCGGAGTGGAGCCCACCTGCGTATTGCCCTCGCCACGGCTGAGGTAGCGGCGCTTCCACTCGGAGTAGACCGCGGTGTCGTAGGCCGCCGCGAGGAGATCGATCAAGCCGTCAGCCGAGAGACTGGCCCTGACGGCTACGGCGGTTGCCTGTTCTTCGTCTCCGAGGGGAGGCGGTGTGGGGCCCAGTGGAAGTGTCCACTGCATCTGCAGCAGGTGGGCCGTGTCCGGGCCGCTGGGAGCGGCACTGCGCGGGGCAGTCGTCGACGGTGAGGCTGATGCCGGGGCGCGACGGGCCTCGCCGTCTACCGCAGCGTGCGAGGGTTGGGACTCGGGGTCGGACACTTCAGACTGCTCATCTCCTGTCGGCACCTCGCGCTCAGCAGAAGCGGTGAGCTGCGTGGTCTCGAACGTAGGGGCCGGGGTCACACTCCCGGGCACGGCAGGCACGGCAGGCTTGGTCGCTCGGGACTGAGGCGAGGGGCCGGACATCGCATTGGCCTGGGCCTGAGCTCGTGCCACGGCTGCGATAGTCGCCCAGACGCCCATGTACTCATCGATGCGCTGCTGCAGGCGGCGTATCCACTCGGTCGCTTCCTCGCCACGCGGGTCCTCGTTCAGCGACTTACCGAACAAGCCGGCATGCGCATGAGCGGTGTTGAAGGCCTGCGTCGCTGCGCTACGGTCGCCTTCACTGGCGGCCTGGGCGGCAGCAGCCAGGGCGTCCCGGACGTCCGCCAGAGCCCGCGGCAGGATGCTGGCCTTCCACAACCGTGCAACGACCCTCTCCAGGTCGTCATACGCGAACATCACCAGAGCGCGGACTGCGCTCTCGTGTTCTTCGTCCGAGAGGCGTTGCGGGCGGTCGTCGGACCACACCATGGCCCACCTGTCCAGCGAGGCCAGACGCCGAGCGGCCGACTTACTGTCCTCTTTGCTATGCCACGGCCGGCGCACGGCCTTCAGCCGGGCTTCGAAAGCAGCTCCGTCGTCCGAGTAGATCCCCTCCGGGTGGAGAGCGGCCAGGAAAAGCGCCTGCTCTCCCTGCGCGGTCGGACGGATCAAGCGCACGGCCGACCCCTCCGGAGGCACGGCAAGGAAGCCAGCTTCCAAAAGAAGTTGCACGCGCTGGGTGCTGACGCGCCGCCCGGCACCCGAGCCTTCGGACGGCTGTCGGAACAATCCATCGTCGCCCGTGGTGAGCCGGCCCACAGCGGCCAGCTTCATCACGCTGAGCAGTGACTGGGACCAGCCCAACCGGGGGACGACATCGCTCGCCTGCCCCTTGGCCCTCTCCAGGCGTTCGCGGTTGGGCTCATCCATGCCGGTGTCGGCCCGCATCTGGGTCTCCACCTCGATGTCGATGCGGGCCATCAACGCGACCATGTAGTCGGCAGTGCGCACGGACTCCCACACGTCCGGATTACCGCCGCCCTCGCCGTCCCACACGTCCGGGGAGCCCGGGTCGGGGAATGTGGCGGCCGGGGTGCTACGGCCGGGCTGCTGCGCTTGAACGGTAGGCCCACCGGTGGGAGAAATGCGGGTGTCTTTCCGCTTCTGGTCTGCTGGATCTCCCCTGGCATCCGCGTCCGTGCTCTTGGAAGGTACGCGCGCGCCCTTCGCGGAGCGGCGACTCGATGCCCGGTGCGGGGCGGAAGCGGGCAGCTCTGAGCTGCTCGGGGTGGTGAAAGGCGCGGTTCCGACGCTGGGCGTGACGCTGGGGCCTGTTGTGGATGGCGACGAAGAGATGGGCGGCCGGTCGGCTCCCGGGACGGCGAGCCCGGACGGAACGCTGTCGGAGGCGCCCCATCCCGCAGGGTTCGCTGCCAGCGCGGAGGGTGCATCCCCTGCTTCCCACGCCTGCCGCGCGTCCTGCATCTCGTCAGCCCGGGGCGCAGTGTCCTTTCGCTCGCCGACTGAGGCAGCCTGTGATTCCGAGCGGTCCGGAGTCGCCTTGGGGAATGTGAGACCCGAGGGCACACCGGCGGTCCCCCAGTCCGGGCCGTTCGTCATCGCCGGGGGCGCGTCCTCGGCATCCCAGGCTGCGCCCTCGGCAGCTACGGCGTCCGGGTCTGCGCCTCGCCCGAATGACTGTGGGGTGAGCGGGACGTGGATGCTGCCGGTGAGGGCGGACGGGACCCCTTCTTCGTCCGCCCACGGGTTCCTGAGCGGGGCGTCCCCGAACACCAGAGCATTCGGTACGTCCGCGACCCCCCAGGCCTCCGGGGACGGCTCGGACGGCGCTGCCGCTGCGTCGGCGGCAGCGGAGGGCACGGTCCCCCCAGTGAACGAGCTGGAGGAGTCGTTGAAGGCAGGGGTGACGTCGACCTCTTCCCACGACGGCACCGTCGGGTTCGCTACGTCCTTGCCGGTGTCATCCAGCCGGGGCGGAGCGTTAAGAGGCTCGGTCGGGTCAGCACCGCCGTTCGCAAGGCGCGCGAGGAGGTCTGCGGCGCCGTCGCGGGCGAGGCCCGTAGCCAGGATCGGCGGAAGGCCAAGTGCCGAGGGCACATCATCGTGCAGCCAGGAGCCTGCCGGCTGGTCAGCGTCAAGCGCGCGTGGGGCATCGCCCTGCGACCACCCCTCGTCCCATGCCGATTCGGGCTGATGGGAGGGCTCCATCGCATCGAGGGGTTCGGCCGACGGGCTCGGGTCATCTTGGACGGGATCGGCGAGGCCGGAGGGAACCTGTGTGGTGGACCAGGCCGAGGGAAGCTGGAAGGCGTTCGGCACCTCGTCCGAGGCCGCTGCCCACCCAGGGACCAGCTCGCTTTCCCTGCCGAGCAGCGTGTCCTCGCCGGCGAGTGCGGAAGGGACATCGCTCTGGTTGCCCCAGATGTGGGCGGCATCGCCGAAGGCTGAAGGCGCATCGTCGGGCAGTCCCCATGAACCTTCCGGTTCACGATCGAAGCCCTCATCAGGAGCAATGGCCAAGTCTTCACCTCGTCGACTACGCAGGCGGCAGGGCGGCCGCCCGCATCCCTGTGGGCTGGGCAGATTTGATGCGACGCTACGAAGGGGCGCATGCGATAAGGGCCGCACGGTGCCCGGCTTCCCGTCTGCTGGGAAGCCGGGCCCAAATTCCTTGAAGCCCATCCCTCCGTACGGACTCCGTCAGCGCATGGACTGCGCGCTCGCCGACTGCCGCATGTGCTCCCGTGTCTCCTGTCCGTCCCGTTGAATGAACGGCCCTTCAGGACGGCGTGCCTGGCGTGCCTTGGCCCCGGCCTTCAACTGGCTCAGGACTCTGCTGGCCTGCAGAGCGTTGGCCACATGTACCTCTCCGTACCGCTCGATGCCCGCGATGATCTTGTCGTTCGAGACGCCCTGCAGTTCAGTTCGTGTGAACTGGGCTACCGCCGGTCCGCTGGGGTCGAAGCCGAAGCGCAGTACCCCGTGGTGCTGAGGATCGGGAGTGACGGCCACGTAGACCGGCAGAACCCCGTTCAGCGTTCCGTGCAGAGTGGGCTCGATGGGGGCGGCCGGATTGTCGAGGAGGCGCAGGAAGTCCTCCCGGATCTGTTCCGTCTGAATCGGCCCCGGCTCCGGCCTCGGTTCCTGGGGCCTGCGCGTCAGGATGGCGTGCAGAACCTGCCGCGCGGTCGCTCCACCCAGATCGTCGCGGGTGAACTGCGCAGCGGCCCGCGGGGCTGCGGGATCGAAGCCGAACTGCAGAACCCGTCCGCTCGTGGAGCTGTTGGTGACGCGGACGTAGAGGGGTGTGCCATCGAGGACGGTGTGCTCGATAGGCGTGATGGGCGCTTCAGGATCATCGATGAGGTCGATCAGGCTCTGCCGCAGCGCCTCCCCCTCGGCCAGCCCGTAGGGCTCAGGGACGCCGGTCTCCTGAGTGGGGTCCTGAAGATCGGCGGCCGTAGGCGCTTCGGGCTCGAGGTGCGGGCGAAGAATGGGCCTGGCCACGGGAATCGCCGCACTTGCGGGCTGCGGTGCCAGCGGGGCGCGCACGGAGAGCCGACGGACAGTGGGAGGCAGTTCGAAGGCAGCCGTCACGATGTCCACGGGAGCCGGCCGAACGTCGTCGCCCGTGACGAGCGTTGCGTCCAGGAGGTAAGTCCTCTCGCCACCTCCGTGGGGGTGCTGATGGGTCACCTTGGCCCGGCCTCGTACACGCGTGAGCCCGGCTGGGGGACCGACGTCCACGGCTCCGGACGAGGAGGGACGAAGGTCGGCGTCGATGTCGAATTCGATGATGTCGCCGTCGGAGACCCAAGCCCTGTCCAGGCTGAGGCCGATGGGCACCCCGGTGGGGTCCAGCACGATGGCGTCGCCGGGATGCTCGACGGGCAGGTTCTGCGGGAAGTGCCAGGTGCTGCCGTCGTCAAGAGTAAGGATGACGGTCCCGAGCTCGCTCGGGATGGTCGAGATGATCTCCCGGGGCTTGCGGTCGTCGTTGATGGACAGCCAGGCCCAATCCCCTTCGGCCATCTGGTCAGCCCATCGGTAGCCGTCTTCCGGTTCGGGTGCCCCCTCAGGCCGGGGCTCGAAGAGCTTCCACATCGCGTCGCTCGGCGAATCGTCTCTGCCGTTCTCGCGATCGAACAGGGCTCGCTCACGCAGGAGCTGGTGATTCATATGGACGATGCCGGCAGGGCTGAGTCGAAGGGCGAGGGCCGGGCCGCTCCAGTCGATCCGCTGGCCTGCCGTGTCCGTCAGCTTCACGACCCTGGCGGCGAACGCGTGGGCTTCTCCCAGGGACGGCAGGCTACCCAGCGGCTGAGGGGTGACCTCAAGCGTGTTGCGGACGCTGGTGGTGAGGTAGAGGTCGGGCAGCATTCCGTCGAAGTCGAGGCCGCTGCCGACCGGAATGACCTCGTACGTCTCGCCAATACGGCGGATGGCGAACTGGCCATCATCGGTGAGCTCAACGAGTTCCCGGGCCTTGGCCAGGCGTCGCAGCTCGTTGCGGCGGTGCCCGCTGATGCCCTTGATCGTGGCCGGTCCCACGAAGTGGGTTCGCACCTGGCCTACGCTGCTGAACCGCTGCCCAGCGCTGCGACGACTGTCCTCATCGTCCCCATCGGACAAGTCCGTAGGTGCGGCGACCAGAACATAGCTTGTGGAGCGAATGTTGTCGAAGTGCTCCCCGGTGTCGGCGTCCAGCACCTTGAACCAGCCGCGCTCGGCGCCCTTCTCACTATCGGACTCTGCAACTCGCACCCGCCGCGGGGCAGTGAGGGGGAGCAGGTTGGTGCGCGGTCCGGTGCCCTGCCGCGGGTTGCTCACCTCTCCCTTCCACCAGAAGGTGCCGTCGGGCCCCGTGATCTCGCCGAGCCTCTTGACGGTGGTGATGTCGAAGAGGTCATCGTCGGGCGCGGCCGGGTCGCGCTCGATGAGCTCCGGCTCGGCTTCGGCGGCCGCAGGCTCAGGGGCTTCCAGACGCTTACCTGTCTGCTTCTCGTAGGCCCGTGCGTAGCGTCCGTCGGGCTCGTCCAGGCCGTGCTGCACGAGCGCCCGGCGGATGGCGTTGACCATGTCATTTCCGTCTTGATCGCGGAAGTGCATGCCGCGCGGGATGACGTGGGGGGCGTCCCAGGGGAAGATCCGGCCCTGCTCGTCACGGATGCTCTCGAGCGCTGCTGCGATCGCATTGGCTCGTTCCCGGCTGGGGATCTTGTCACCCCATGGTCCGAAGACCTTGGTGAGACGATCGGGCGTCCGCAGTTCGTAGTTATCGGCGCTGATCGTGAGGATGGCGAGCCGTCCGCCCTTGCTGAGGTGGGTGCCCGCGTGCTCGGCGCCGTGCCGGTGGCAGAACTCGGTCAGCTTGCGCTGGCCGAGTTGGTCCGGGTCGGCTGGGTCCACCCGCCGGCTGCGCAGGTGTGCCTTCAACAGCATATTGGGGCTGGCGTCCGGGCCGTCTTCCGCAGTGACGAGGAACCGTGGGGCGGGCCCGGCAGGCGCTTTCCTGCGCTTGCGCGCGGGCTGAGCCGGTGATGAGGCGGACTTCGACAACGGGGTGTCGACGTACCGGGCGAGGGCTGCAGCGGCGCCCTCAGGGCTGTTGTAGAGGCTGCTATCGGCGGCACGGGCGCCGGTGGCCTGGAATCGGTAGCCGCTGTCGTCGACGGTCACCGTACCCAGCAGCGTGCCGTTACGCCGTACCTCTTGAATGCTGCCGAAGAGGTCGACCGGCTCAAGGTCGAGGTCGGCGAGTTCGTCGCTGAACCCGTCCCAGTCGCCTGTCTTGGCCGCATCAGCTTCCTGGTTACGGCGCTGGGCGAGTTCAGCCTGCATGTGATCGCGCTGCTGAATGGCTCGGACGCTCAGACCGCTGTCACCGCTCTGAGTGTGTGCGGTGATCCAGTCATCGAGGGCCTTGGCTCGCTCTTCCAGTTCCTCAGCGAGCATGCTCTGGACGGGCCGGGAGATGAGCGGCGGCCGGGGTGCCGGCTGCTGCGCCGTGCGCGACACCGGAGCTTGCGGCTCTGCAGCCGGCGTCATCGGTTGATCGATGAGGGTGACCATCTGGGTGCCGTCGCGCCAGGCCATGACCTCTTCGAGACCGTGGAATCGGCCGCGGCTGTCACGAAGGTTGTGCCGGTCGCACGCTGCGACCTGGGTCCACTCGCCGGTCCGCAGCAGGACTTCAACCCGGCGGTCCGAGTTCGGCTGGAGCTCCTCGGGGTTCCACCGGTTCGACCGCTGGGCGTAGGGAAGCTTGCGGAGTTGGGCAAGAAGGGCAGCGCTGACGTCTTGGCTCTGGACTACGCCGCCTGCCTGCTGCTCAGAGATGGGGGCCGGTGCACCGGCGGTGGGTACGGCAACGACATCGTCGAGAGTGAAGGTGACGGCCCGGCCGTCGTCCGTGGTGGCGGTGTACTCCTCCCCAGCGGTGCTCAGGATGGTGACGGTGCTGTAGAGGAGCTCCAGCTCGTACTCGTCCGCATCTCCCAGGGCGTGCGCGGGGTGGTGCGCGTCGACGACGCGGACGCGGTCGCCGGTGTGCAGCACTTCGGAGAAGACGGCCGGATCCGCTGGCATCCAGCCTTCGGGGGCGGCTGCCGCCCGGTGCAGACGGTCGTGGGCTGCCTCTTCCTCTTCGACGGCCCCGCCTTCGACGGGTGTTTCGACTCGTCCGCGGAAAACGCCCGGCTCGCCGAGGGTGCCGGAGGCGTACACGCTCTGCCCCACCTGTACCAGGCTGGCTCCGGCCGGGTTCCACAGCGTGACCACCCGCGTGGTTCCGGCTTCCGTGGGGATTTCGACCTTCACCCACAGGCTGGTGTCGTGAGACACCTTGGCGATCACTCGGCCGAGGGTGGGAGGCAGCACGTCGCCCGCGCGACTGACTTCGCTCTCCGGTTCCGGGCTGACGGGTGCTTCGGTTCGCAGGTCAGGAGCGAGATCCAGAGCTTCGAGCATGTGCTCGGCGTCTGCCTTGGTGTCGTAGAGGCATTCGCTGGGCGTAGCTCCCTGACGGACCCACACCACTTCGCGTGTGGCTGTATCGATCACGGCCCATCGTCGGCCTGCACTGGTGGCCTGGTTACGGACCTGGAAGGCTGGGCTGGCGGCGGTCTCGGCCGGCGTGCTCGTGGAAGCGGGCTGCGTCGACTGCGGCCTTGGAGTGCCCGGTGAGGGAGTTACTGCAGGGGCGGTCTGGTGAGCAATGGGGGCCGCGAAGAACGGGGTTCCCGTGCGGAGGGTGCTGACGTGCTCGCCGGTCACCGCGTTCTTGACGTCGACGACGCCCCGCGCGCCGATGGTGAGACGTACTCGGATGGGCTTCTTGAGCGCCTTTTCGCGGCCCGCAGCGCGGCCGCCCCACCAGAATGTGTCGTCGGGGCTGGAGAGCGCCTTGGCTTCCATGGCCTTGAGTACCTTGAAGGTTTCCTGGGCCGGTGGTGTATCCGGGCTCGCAGGGGTCTCGACAACGGCATCTGTTGCAGGGGCAGATGGTGCGACGGCGGCGGGGCGTGGCGCGGGTACCAGAGAGTGTCCCGGCGGCAGCGCGCTGGCGAGTTCCTCGTCGGGGACCGCGTCGAAGATGTAGCTCAGGGGTCCGGCATCGAGGACCTCTTGGGCGCGGGTGACGGTGACGTACTGAAGGCGGAGTTCTTCCGGCTCGGGAATGGTCTCCGGGTCGATGCGGCCGTCTACGTACTCGGGGGTCCGCCAGTCGCCGGCGATCCGTACGGACTGCCACTGCAGGCCCTTGCTCTTGTGCGCCGTGGCGATGACCACGTCCGGCGACGCGTGCTGACCGACGATCTCTCCGGGCTTGTCGCTGTAGTCCGCCTGGAGGTCGGCGTCCATGTCGTCGATGAAGGCGCGGACAGCAGTCTCGACGTCGTCGAGGTCGACCCCTCGGTGACTGCGCCAGGACGGATCGAAGCGCCAGCGGGTGTTGGGCTTGTCGTAGGTGAACTTCCCGATGCCATTGCGGCGCCGGTCCTTGAGCCACTCGCGCAGCTCGTGGTCTTCGAAGTCGGTGCCGTAGAGGTAGAGGCTCCCCTCTTCCCTGGTGATCTGGATGCGCTGGGAGAGCAGGCCTGCCGCTGCGATGAGACGGTCGAGCTTGCCGGTCTCGTCATCGTCGATCAGGCGGACGAGGGTGCGGAAGCTGCCCGCGGCCTTCTTGTGCTCCTCCACGAAGGTGACGGCTTCGTCCCAGGTGGTGAATCCGGCAAGGTCTTGGTGGAAGGTCTTCTTGCCCTCCTGGAGATCCCGGGCGGCCCTGACGATCTTGGCGATGTCGTCCAGCCCGCCGATGACGGCGACGCGTTTCCCCGCGTCCAGTGCAGCGAGTGTCTCCGCCACCACGTCAGCGTTCGTACGCACCAGGACGGCATCTGCGACTTGCAGTTTATCGAGGCGAGAGGCCTGTCGATCGGTGCCGACAAGGTCGGGGCGCTCACCGGCAAGGTGCAGGAACCGGTTGGCGATGTCGGCGACTGCGGGGCCGAATCGGTGGGACTCGGTCAGAGGCAGGGTGACATCGACGGGGAAGTTCTGGAGGGAGTCCTCGGCGCCGCGGAAGCCGTAGATGGCCTGGGCGGAGTCGCCGACCACGATGGTCTGGACCCCGGAGGCGGAGGCGGCCCGCACAACCCCGTCCATCACGGGGTTGATGTCCTGCGCCTCGTCGAAGAAGATCACGTCGGCATCGATGGCGTAGCCCGCGAGGGCCCACTGCTTGACGATGTAGTCGTGCGAGTAGGTGAGGCGGCCCGTCGGGTTGGTGATGTCGGCCCACATCTGCTCGGCCCACGGCTTGAGCACACCGAAAAGCTGCTTCTGGGTCCATCCCTCCTCGACCATCCAGTCCGCGAGGTCGACGTGCTCCGGACCCATCTCGGCGTCGTTCGACAGGCACCAGGCGTCGACGAGGCCGCGCGCCCGGTAGGCGCCCTGTTCGCGACGCAGTCGGCCCTTGCCGACCTTGAGGTCCGGGATCCCGAAGAGGTTGGCAATCTCGGTGGGCGGCTGCCGCTTGTAGCGGTTGTCCTTCTCGTCGTTGGGCATGCGGTGCTTGAACGGGTCGCCGACCGCGCGCATGGCCATGGCATTGGCGGTCATCGGCTCGACGTTGCGCGGGAATTCGCCCTTGGCCTTGGCCTGTTTGGCCTCATCGGCTACAGCCCGGCCGAACGCGAGGTAAACGATTCGCTTGCCCGGCATGCGCCGGGCGATGCCCTTCAAAGTTGTGGTCTTGCCCGTGCCTGCGCGGGCTTGAACAGCCACATCAAGGCCTCGGCCAGCCGTGGCCTCGTAGATGAGCTCCTGCTGGCTGGTGGGTGCGAATGCCTCCTGCGCGCGGGCGGCAGTGTCGATGGCACCCCACTCGTCGTCCGAAGGCGCGCCCTCCGCCGCGTCAGGCAAAACAACCCCAGGCGACCGAATGCCGTCCTCGCGCTGCGCGGTACCTGCCGACTCGGACGCAGCGGAGATGGCGGGTGTCGCGGGCTCACCGGTCCGGCGCTCGCCTGCCTCCTGTGCTGCCTCTTCGTAGGCCTTGACGGCTTCCTGCCAGGTGCTCCCCCTACCCGCTGCATCAGCGGCGCTGGCGATGAAGCCAGTGCCCTCACGGTGGAGACGGCACAGCACGGTGGCGCCGGACGCCTGGACGAGGAAGACCTCCCAGCCGTCGTCGCGGGAAACCCTCTCGTAGGTGCGAGGCCGGCCCTGGGTGTCGGCTCCGGCGTCCTGAACGTCGTCGTCGGGACCGCGTCCCGGCTCCTGCTTCGGTGTCGGTGTCACCGGCTGTTCCGCGGCCGTGTTGGCGGTGCTCGGCTTGGCCGTTTGGGTGGTAGGGCTGGTCATGCGGATCTTGTCGAGGGCCAGGCGTGCCTGGCCCGACATCGCGCGCAGGGCGGCCTCAACGTCCGGGTGAGAATGGGCAGGCAGGCTGGAAAGTGCCTGGCTGAGCGACTGCACCGCAGCCAGGAGGGTGTCCAGGCGCTGCCACGCCTCTTCGAGGCTGTCAACAGTCTCGGGCAGCTCGTTAAGCATGATCCGCTGCAGGTTCGTGAACCCCAGCGCAGTATGGGTCCCTTCAATGGTCTTGAAGCCCGAGCCGGTCACCGTCCACCAATGGAGCTTGGCGATGGCCCGGACCCGCTGGTAGTCGCTCAGCGGGCTGTCGTCCGCCACAGTCGTCTGGAAGACGGTCTGCCATGTTTCAGGGAGCTCTACTGTCGCGACAGTCCGCTCGGCAAGCTGTGTCGCCAGCCGTCCGATCTGCGCAACCCTGCCGTGCAGAGTCCCATCGCCTTCAGCGAGAAGCCGCTCCTGGATTGCTGTCGCGGCCCGAGCAAGCTCAAGGGCCAGCGCCACGGCCATGGGCTGCTTGACGGCGAACAGGCCCTCGTCGCGGACCGCCTTCAGGGCAGCATTGAGGCGCTGAGCATCAGCGCGCCCGTCGGGAGCCGCCGACAGCATGGTCTGCCACGCAGGGCTGTAGCGCAGGCCGCGGTTGTACTCGCTGCGGAGCTCGCCCAGCAGTCCCAGCACTTCCCTGGTGTGCGCGAAAGGCTCGCCAGATTCGACCTGGGGGATCCCCGTGAACCGCAGCGCCGCGTTGACCGGAACGGCCGCCGGAGCCTGGCTCTCGCCCCCTGAAGCCTCGTCACGCGCAGCACGGCTCTCGAAGACAGGAAGTTCGCGGCCCCCGGCGGCGGTCAGAGCCCGCAGGGCCTCCACTCGCTGCGTCCGGGTCTCGAACCTTAGGTTGGACGGCATCGTGTGGCAGTACAGGCCCGATCGGGTGTCGGGTGACATGCTCTGCCGGTTGAAGCCCCGGGGTCCGCCAGCGACCTCCAAGGCGAAGACCAGGAATCGGTCTTCGTAACCGACTCCCCACACCCGTGTGTGCTCGGGGTGGTGCTCGATCCACACCTTTCGGTGTGCGAAGTCCCCGATCGGTCCGTGGAGCGTGGCGTGCATGTCGGCGAGGTGATCCGCGGAGCGGGCCACGGTATCGCGTCCGGTGACGGGCTGGTCGTTGTAGGTGGTCTGGTGCTTGCCGCGGTTGAAGGTACGGTTCTCGACCCGTCCCACCACCGCGCCGTCCGGTCCGTACACCACGGTGTGCTCGTGGCCGGTGACCTGGTGGTAGCCGGGCCGGTCGGGCAACGGCTGAGCATCCGCAGGCAGGTCTGCCGGCGACGTGAGCTCTTGTTGCTCGCGTTCCTGCAGGATGGGCCCTGTCTGCTCTTCGCGGCTGGCGGTGCGGCTGTCGAAGTCCTCGACGACGGCCGCTGTAGCGCCGGCCTTGGACTCGAACGGCTCACGGAGGGGGGAACCGTCGATGCCCGTGGCGATGTAACTGCCGTCCGGGTGAGCCGTGACGGCTCCGACCCACTCACCGTTCAGGAGGACCGGCGTAGTGGCCTGCCCATCGGCCTTCTGCTCGGCGAGTACCGCCCGGGCGGCCAGTTCCTCGGCGCGGGCACGTCCGCCCAGCAGGAGGGCATCGTAGTCGGAAAGCCCAGCCGGCGCTTCCGCAGGCGGGGTGTCGTTGCCGGTGGGCTCTTGGGCGTCGATCGCCATCTCGACGGGCGTCTGGGTTGCCGGCTCCTGTGTGGCAGGGGTGGCGCCGGTGTCGGAGACCTCGGGGGCCATCTGCGTCCACGGGCGAGCAGTCGCCCCCTGCGGGTCGTCGGACGCCGGGGTGATGACTGCTGAGTCCGGTGTCGGAGCAGCCTCGCTGTCGAGTTCCCGGCTGCCGGATACCTCGGGCGAGATCGCCGTGGCTGCAGTCAGTCGTGCCGCCGCAGCGCTCACGTCCGTGAGCTGCTGAGACCAGTGGCCCGTGATGTCGGCAGATGCGCGGGCTCGGCTGGCGACCTCGTCGAGGCCGTCTCGCTCGGCCGTTTCGGCAAGGGCCAGCAAGGCCTTCCGTGCGCTGGTGACCTGTTCGCGCAGCGTCTTCAGGGGTGTGGGGCGGCTGCGGATCGCTTCGCTGGCTGCCCTTACCTCCTTGATCGCGGACCACAGAGTGCTGTGCCCCATCATGGGGATCGACACATTGGTGTGGAGTCGCTCCAGAGCCTCGAGGAGTGCGGGGCGGGCCGCCCGGGTGACGATGGCTTCCGGAGGCAGTGCCAGAGGGCCGACGGCTTCACGCAGCGGGCCGGCTGCGGTCATGCCAGCGGTCAGCCGGTAGGTGACTGTGGTCCCGCCGCGGGTGCCGTCGATGACCATGGAGCCGTCGGCGAGCCGTGCCACTTCCGTCACGGTGAATGCAGGCGACCACGTCTCAGCGGTCAGAGCTCTCCCCTGCGCATTAGGCACGCGGATGCTGGAGCCTGGCCTGATCTGCGCCCACGCGCCGCGCCGCCAGCCAGCGGGCGCGATCTCGTGAAGGCGGTCTTCGGAGCGGATGGCGGCGCCTTCCGCCCCTGACTTGGTCTCCCTGGCCACGATGATGTGGCCGTCCAAGTCGACGACGAACCACTTGCGGTTCTTCGGCTTCACCTCGATGGGGTCGGTCCGCTTGTCGTTGTTGAAGAGCGCTCCGAGCGGTTCACCCCACTCGTTGGACAGCAGCTTCCCTCCGAGCCGCTTGAGCTCGACGGGGTCGGTGTGAAGTGCCTGGAGGGAAAGCCGCAGCCTCTCCTTCTCCACGAGCTTGCCCGCGCGTCGCTCACGGGCCTCGTTGATCTGCGCCCTGCGCGCTTCCACGAACTGGCGGTGCGCCTCGTCTGCGAGGGGGAGGTCCAGCAGGGCGGCTTGGGCGTCGAGGATGTCGGTGGGTGCGTTCGCGATGCCGCTCGTGCCGGGCCTGGCCGTGGTGATCTCACCGACCGGATCGGCAGCTGTGATCATGTCCTGGCCGCGCCGCAGAGCGAGGATCGCGCCGTACGGCTTGGTGTGGAGAGCGGTGGTCAGTTCGGTGGTGTGAAGCTCGGTGACCGGCTGCCACCAGGCGACGTTTCCCGCGAGAAGAACCTCGTCGCCGATCTTGAACTCGACAGGGCTCCACTCTCGGCCCCCCGGCGTGCGGGTGAGCTTGTCGAGGTCTTGGCGCTGCGCCAGATCGAGTTCGGGCAGGGTGGTGTCGGCCGGTCCCTCGCCCTCCCGCGTGAGGTGGACTGCGATGCTGCGGTTGTACCGGAGCATGCCGCGGACGAACTGGCCCGTCTGGTACTCGCGCTGCTCGGGCGAGACGTTGCTGGTTTGGACGTAGGCGCCGTGAGAGGGAGCCTTCTTGAAGTTGTGGGCGCGCAGCTCAGCCAGGACGTCGCTGTCTGAGTCCTGGACGCCGTAGACGTGGGTGCGGCCGCCGGCGGTGGTCTCGTGCCAGATCCAGACCTGCTCGGCCGGTCGGGGACCGATCTGCTGTGTTGCCTCCTGGAGGGCCTGGTGGCGTTCGGCGATGAGCGCGGCGCTGCCTGACGCCGTCCTGCCTCCCGGCTGGTGGTTCCCGCCGACGGAGATCGTCCAGTTGACCTTGTCCCGGAAGGGGCTGTTGCCGTAGCCGATGACATCTGCGCCCAGGCCCACGGTGATGCGCTGAGAGTCATCGCGAGCCATGTCGGAGTAGGGGTCGTACTCCCGGGGCCGATCCATCAGCCACCAGTAGCCGGGCATCCCCGGGATTTCCGTGGCGTCCTGCGGGGCCTGCTCTGAGGCTGCCGGCTCGCCGGCATCCAGAACGGCACCTTCGGTGCTCTGTGCTGCCTGCTGCGCGGCTTCGTCGAATTCCCCCGCCGCAAGCGGCGCCGTATCCGCCAGCACCTGCTCAGCCGTGCCGGGAGCGGTATCGGTGCCTGCGGCTACCGCGGCGGGCTCGCTGACCTCGGCGACGGCGGGGTACTGATTCATGACGTTCAGTACTTCTGTGATGGTGGGGTGGACCGTCCCGCCGCGCTTACCTGCGCGGCCGTCCGCCCACAGGGCCTGAGAGCGCATCTTGTCTGCGGAGAACCGACCCCTGCGGATGCTCCAACGCAGAGTGAAGGCCCACCGGCCGCGCCTGGTTTCTGCCTCTACCTCCACGACGAGGTTCTGGCCGTACCCGGTGCCCTGGGTCTTGCGGGTCATGGTCCACCCACGGGCCTTGGCGGTGTTCCACAGCTGGGTGACCGTAGGGGGCACCGAGAACTCCGGCGCCCACTCGGCGCCCTCCGCAATCGGGGCCTCACCATCGTCGGAGGGAGTCAGGCTCGGCTGCGCCTCCTCAGCGACCGCTCCTTCCTGTGGGGCAGGGACGGCCGGTGCAGGAGCGGTCCGCTGGGCCGGGGCCGTGGCGGCCGTCGCGCGAAGCCGGGAGGGCATCTCGTAGGCGTGCCCGGCCAGCACGGTGACCAGCGCGTGAAGGTCGGACGAGGACTGACCCGACTGATCGAGGTGCTGGCGCAGGGCCACCAGGTCGGGCAGGAGCCGCTCAAGAACGTTGGCCCGGTCCTGGGTCCGGGTGCCGTCCAGGTTGTTCCGGTCACCGGTATTGAGCTGTTCCAGTCCATCCAGCACGCGCGCCAGAGCGGGCTGGTGCTCGAAGGACAGGGGCCAGGCGCGGCGGCCCGCTGCGCGCAGCGCGTCGGGGAATTCCCGCAGATCGGCGAAGGCCTGCAAGAGGCTGACGCGGTCGAGGTAGGTGGCAGGCCAGGGGTGGGGCCGACCGCCATCCAGGGTCCATACGCGTAGGGCATTGAGCACGGCCGCCTGGAGGTTGCCGTAGCCGCGGCGCTGTGTGGGCAGGACGGTCACTTGGTCGGCCGATTGGCCGGGCAGGGTGTCGCCCATCACCGTGTGCCAGCCGCCGCCCTCTTCGACGAGAGTGGCGATGACCTGGTCATCGGGCGCCCGCAGGGTATAGGCGGGGCCGTGCCAGATCGCGGGTTCGGCCGTGAGCCGGAATCCTGGCGCCGCGTCCACGCTGTATGCGGGCTGGCCGTCGTCAGTCGTGACGGGCTCGAAGCCGCGCGCCTCGGACTCGCCGAGCGGCTCAGGAGACTGGGCTGCCGGGGACAGTCCCCGGGGGTCGGGGTAGCCCAGGCGCGGCAGCAGGAACGGGTCCTCACGCCAGAGTGCGATGGAGCTGGGGAACACACGGGCCCACTGCTCGCCCCATGCGGTGGCGGCCATCCGGTCCGCATGCCGGGCCGCCGCCTGCGTGAAAGCTGCAATGGCAGGCTGGAGTTGGAAAGCGAGTGCTCCGGCGAGGCCTGCAGCTTCGCCGGCTTGCTTGAGCAGGAGGCTCGAGTAGACGGTGTCGTGCGGGGTGACGGCGGAGCGGAATGCGGCGAAGGCCTCGATGAGGGCCTGGGCCTCTCCGGTAGCGGGCCAGTGCGGGTGGGTGATGAGGTCCCAGGCCGCTGTGATGACGCCGTTGGTGGAGCGGGTCCACTGCGGAGCGTCGAGGAAGGCGCCGCCTTCGGGTTCCGAGGCGGGCAGGTCGAACAGTGAGTCCGATTCCTGCGCCGGCGTGGCCGTGTAGCGGTTCCATGCGGTGGCGAGTGCCGTGGCGCTGGGGGTGCCGCCGGCCTTCATGGCTTCCCACACCGCGCGGGAGGCACGGTCCAGGCGCTCCTGGGCTTCGCGGTGTTCAGGGGTGCCGGGCGCGGTGCCCTCCAGGGCCGTCGTCGCAGCGAGCAGCTCCTCGCGACGGCCGTCCGTGAGGCCGAGGGCGATCCATGCGGGCACCTCCGACCAGCGGAGCACAGCCTTCATCGCGGGCCGCTGGGCGGTCCCGGTCGTGCTGATCTGGATTCCCTCGGGCGCCGGGTCGATCCGCTCCACGTCACGAAGGGCTTCGGCGCGGCGCGGTCCGCCGAGCCACTGGCCCCGCCCGGACGCGACGAGTTCGCCCTGCCAGGCCTGCCACGTCGCGGGATCGTCCATGAGGCGGACCACCGCGGTGAGCGGGCTGGAGGCGGGATTCGGCTGTCCGTCCGTCCCCCAGGCGTCGACGCTCTCCTGGATGACGGCGTGCAGCTCGGTCAGGCGCATCCCGGGCAGTCCCGCCGCAAGGGTCTCGGCCACAGGGGCGCTCTGGGAAATATCCTGTCGCCGGGGGTTGAGCGCGGGGCGGGGGATGTCCTCGAAGAGGTCATCCCAGGCTGCGGACGCAGCGGTGGCAAGCCAGCGGTCTCGGAGTTCAGTTGACGCACCGATCGCCGTGGACAGGGCCTGAGTGGCGTCCTTCGGCACGTCCTGGAGCGGCCAGGCACCGCGGAGCGCATGCAGTGCTGCGGTGAGCTCCTCGACCGCATCGTGGAAGGCGAGAGGCTGTTCCAGAGACCCCCGGGAGTAGGCGGCGAGAGCCGCCCGCACCTCGGCCTCGGCGCCCGGACTGCCGGAGCGCTGCCCGAAGTAGGCCGTCTGGGTCAGGCGGCGGACCGCCTCGCTGAGCGCGCGTCGCGGCTCACGGATCTGGCGTCGCTGGGTGAAGGCCTGCGCAGGGCCTTCCTGGGACTGCTCGGGCTCGTCGTTGCCTCCCGGTGCCGGGGGCGGCGTCTGGTCACGCCCACCATTCCCGCCGACTGCGGGCACACCGGCACCGTCGCCCGGGCCCTGGGCTTCGCCCGGCCCTGCGAAGTCCTGTCCGGCCGGACCGTCGCTGGTCGCAGACGGCGTGGCCGCGCGCATTGTGACGGCCTTCTCCTGTCCATCATCCGAGCCAGCGGGCGCGAAGATGTTGGACGTCTGGGCGAGCTGGGCGAGGTTGTCCGCGTGACTACGGGCCATGTGGACTGCCGCTGAGATCTCTGCGCTTCCGGCGTCGCGATTGCGGCGGCGGGAGTCCGCATAGTCGGCTGCCTCATCGGCGAAGGCCCGGAGTGTGGCGTAGTCGCCGTAGACGACGTTGCGTGTCTCGGCGTCGAGCAGGGCGGCCAAAACAACGGGGGCCAGACCGACCCGGTAGGGGTTGTCGGACTCAAGGACCACCTGACGGACCAGGCCGAGGAGATCACGCTGCACGTCAGATGCCTGCGTCTGGGTCGCGGGGATAGACCGCTCGGGCGCGGGCTTCTGGGGGACGCGGGCCGGACGGGTTGCCCCGTCGGTCGTCGTCCAGGCCAGGTGGCGTGCGAGCTGGCCGGTGTGGTGCCCGACGGCATCGTGCAGGGCCTGCGCCCACTCGGCTCGGCTGCCGTCGGCAGCGTCGGCGAGACCTTGGGCTGCGACAGCGAGGAGGCGGTGGCGGTTCAGCTCACCGGCGAAATCACCGACCGCATAGTGCTCGTCGCGGATCCGCAGTGCCTCTGCCAGCAGGCGGGTCTCCTCGACCGGCTCAGCATCTGCGGTGAGGTGCTGCGCCAGGTAGGCGAGCGCGCTGATCTGCCGCTGATCACGAAGGAACGCTTCACCGGAATACTGCATGCCGGCCCGCGCCAGGGGAACGTTCGGGAGCAGCTTCTCGCTGATGGCGTCGGCGGCACCCGCGAGCAGCGTCAGTGCGTGGTGTGCGGGAACGGCGGCGTGGCGGGTGCTGGGCCGGCCGAGCGTGTCCTCCAACTCGCGGCGCACCACGCGGGCGGTGTCGGCCAGGCGTTCGGCGTGCGAGGCCTGCTCCGCCCATCCCTCCACGCTGCGGATACCTGCGAGCCGGTCCTGGATCGCCTGGAATTGCTGCGGGTCGGTGAAGTGGCGGCCGAGATGGGCCAGGGTGCCTGTGCGGAGTGCTTCCAGCGCCTGTTCGAGCGCCTGTGCCTCCTTTTCGGTGGTGATGGGCCCGCTGATGGCCTCAACAGCGTCGCCGAGTTCCTGAAGTGTCACCTTGGGCATGCTGCGCCGACCCGAGACCGCGGCCTGCTCACTCCCGCCGACCGGCTCCAGGATCAGATGCTCGTCACCGACAGCGAGGCGGAGCGCGCCACGCTCCTCGTCCGGCGCGGAGGCGCCGGGCCGCAGAGCGAGCGCGTAGACCTCGGCGGCCGTGTAGGTCGCGGTCGCGTCCCGGGGGTCGGCGCCGGCTCGGCGCAGCAGCTGGGAGGCGGGCATGCGGCGGCCGATGGTCTGCGCGAGCTCAAGTGCCTGCTGCTGTTCGACGGTGGCACCACCCGTCGGCCACATGCCGTCCGCCAGGGCCACGGTCGTGGCGTGCATGTGGGCGGCGTGGTCGTAGGCGGCATCGGCCAGCTGGTAGGCGGCAGGGTGGTTGCGCGAGTCGTCCTCCATCTGGACGAGGAACTCGCTGGCAAGGTCGGCAATTTGCACGGTCAACCGGGCTGCATCGGGGTGCGTGCCTATCGGTCCGGTGAGGGCGTCGGCCCACAGCGCGGCCGCTGCCCGGTCGGCGATCTCCTTGATCGACTTCTCGGCCCGGTACTGGTCCCCGCCCCAGGCACGGGTCCAGTTCCCTAGGGCCGCGACGAGCTTCAGTGCGCCGTCGCGGGCTGCGGCCTGGTCGGGGTAGGGGTCCTCGCCCTCCCCCATGCCCTGCGGATTAGCCAGGTGCCAGGCTCGTATGGTAGCCGCGGGGAGGGCGGCCTCGACAGGGACATCCGGCGGTGCGGACGGCTGGGCGGCGGCCAGGCGCGCGACCAGTTCGGTGCGCAGGTAGGTGTGCAGCGTGTCGCTAGGGGCGGCGTTCTCGTCGAAGTACTGCGCGAGCATCGTGGCAGGCCAGGAGTCCTGGGCGTGCCGCTCGGCGTGATGCTCGGTCCAGAGGGCAACGATCTCGTCCTGGTTCTCGGGCCGTCCGGGGGCAAGGCGCAGCCTCAGGTCGATGTCGCTGCTGGCCGCATCGGCCAGCGCTGCGATCTCGTCCGGCCACTGGGCCCAGGCACCGGGTACAGGGGTGCCCGCGTCCGGCAGTGGTTCGGGGGTGTGGCCGGTGGAAGGGGCGGCTTCCAGCAGGCGCTCCCACAGGGTGCCGAACACGCCCACCAGTGCGACCGGGGTGACGTTGCCCTCAAGCACGCGCTTCAGCCGTGGGGACATGGTGTCCTCGCGGTCCTGCAGCCACAGCCACAGGGACGGTGCGTAGGGCAGGACGCCGGCCTCGGAGGAGGTGTAGTGCACGGTGCTCATCAGCGCCGGGTCGGCCAGGGCCAGCTCGGTCAGTGCCGCGAGCTCGCGCTCGACGTCGGGGTGGGCCTGGTCGAGGGCGCTCTGGAGGGTGCGGGCACGACTGGCCGCAAAGACGCCGAGCGTGCGCAGGTTTTCCAGCTGCGGGTGGTTGCGCGCCTCGTCGGCTTGTTCTGCGGCGACCTCGCCCGCGAGGCGGCTGATGTGGTTCAGGAGCGCGGGAAGCCCGGGCCGGTCCAGCGGCTCGGTGTACTCGCCGGTGATCAGAGTGAGCAGGTGGTGCAGGAGGCGTTCACTGCTGCGTTCCTCGGACCGGAGCAGGTCGGTCGAGGCCAGCTCTCGGGCACGGTCGAGGAAGCGGGTGTATGCCGGGGCCATGTCCTTGAAGCTGGTGGGCGGTATTCCCGGTTCGATGGTGTCCGCGTTGAGACGGAGGGCCTGGAGGTGCCGCGCTGCTTCCTGGGTGGTCTCGGGGGTCGTGGCGAGGGTTGCTGCCCATCGCTGGGCGTGGTGGGTCAGACCGTGCGCGACGGTGTACCAGTCCGGGATGCGGGTCTGGGCGATGGCGGGGTCGGTCTCTTCCCGGATTGCGGCCCTGGTCATCGCCATCTGCGATGCGTGGGTGAGGGCGGCCAGGTAGCGTGCGGGGTCGCCATCGTGCCACCGGTCACTCAGGAGGGCATGGATCCGCGGGTAGGGGGAGGCGTTGTGGTCGAAGGCGATGGATACCGGGCCGACTCGGTCGGCGACCAGCTCCTGCCACCACTGCTTGACCCGCGCGTCCTCCTGCACGGCTTCCTTGACGCTCCCGTATGGCGCAGCAGGCCTGTCTTCGGCTCCTTGTGCGACCGGAGCGGAGCCTGCCATGGGGCGCTGGGCGAACCGGGCGAGGTAGTTGTCGCTGCGTCGCAGCAGGACGCGCAGTTCGGCGATCCGTTCCGGTTCGGGGCGCGTAAGGGGAGAGGCACTCCACTGCCGGTGGAGCTCTTCAAGGTGAAGATGGGCGCTGGCCATCGTCAGCCAGTGCTGCCAGCCGTCCTGGTCCTGTGCGCCGGGAGCGGTAGCGGCGGCTGCGGCCCAGGCTTCTGAGGCAGAATTGCCCGACCAGGCGTCGATGCTGCGGGCCATGGGACCGTTCTGGCCGAGCCAGCCCTGGACGTCGGCCACCAGAATCGCCGCGGCGTCGGTGGCTTCCACCGTTCCGGGGGTGTACGGGGTGGGGGCGGGAAGGTCCACCAGCCACTCCCCCGCATCCGGCGTGCCGACCGCAACCGCCTGGGTGGCACTCGGCGCGGCCGCGGCCTGGTTGCCTGCGCCGGCCAGCGCGGTGGCGGCGTGGTCGATGAGGGCGGCCTGCAGCGGTTCGTCGAGCTGGAGAAGACCGGGCCAGTCGTGCGGGTTGTCGTGGAGAAGGGCGCGCGCGGCGTCGGGGGCGAGGTGGCCGGCTGCGGCCGTAAATCGGAGCGCCTGGTCCTGGTCTGCGAGGCCCCCGACCGTGCCGCCACGCTTGCGCTGAGGGGTCCCGATGGTCCAGCCGTCGAGTCGGTTCGCCGAAAGCCGCAGGGTGTGACCCTCTCCCAGCACCTGTGCGAGGTCTGCTCCGCGGCATACGACCGGTTCGACACCGCGCCGGACTACGTACAGCGTTTCCGGCTCGGGGAGTATCGCCAGCCGCGCCGCTTGCGCGGTCTGTGCGGTGACGTGGGCGACGAGGACGTCAAGGGTGTCGGAGGGGCCGTTGAAGTAGGCCTCGGAGAAGGGGGATTCGGTACGGTCCTCCACTATCCGGAAGGCGAGCTCGTCCACGCGTTCCCGGATGGTTTCGCGGATCTCATCGGGGGTGTTGTCGACCAGCCAGCCCGTGAGTCGTTCGTCGGCCGCCGCGTGGTCAAGGAGCTCGTCGACCTCGGCGGCGTGCTCCTCCCACAAGGTCGGCAGAGGCAACCGGCCCCCGTGGCGGGCGGGGGTGAGGCCGGTGGCCTGTTCGGTGACAGTGTGCGTAAGGCGTCCAAAGGCGCCGACCCAGCCGTTTCCGGTGGTGTCTGCGGCCAGCGTGTGCCGCAGCAGCGGCGACATCGCCCCTGCGCGCTCGCGTACCCAGTCGACCATGGCCGGGGCGAACGGCACGCTAGCGTACGCGGTGAGTGGGGAAGCGGGGGTGCCTACGGCCGCCAGCAGCTGCCGGTCGGCGAGGGCTTCGGCTGTCAGCGTGGCCAGTTCGTCGTCGAGCCGGCCGCCGGACTCGATCAGGTGGGTGTGCAGCCGCCGGGCCAGGCGCATGGCCGAGGTGCCCAGTGCGGGGAGGTCCTGCCGGGCGCTGGGGCTCCACCCTTCGTCGTCCCACTCCTTGCGCACCTGCCGGGCCAGGTCCGCTGTGGCCGCCAGCAGGTGTGGCCATGCGGCATCTATCCGCTCTGTCGACGGCCGGGGAAGGCGGTGGATGGTCTGGGCCAGCTGGGCGAGCTGTCGCTCCGCGGCGGACCTGTGCGGGCGCGCGGCTGCGGCGACTCGCTTCGCCCAGTCGGCGACCGACTCGTGTGCCGTCTGGAGGGCCTTGTTGTCCTGCTCTGCGATGGGCGTCGCGAACGGCGGCGCCGGGGGAAGGTCGCGGTAGGGAACCGGTACGGGCCGGGGGCCGGCCGTGCATGCGGTCTCGGCCAGCTCGGGGTCGGCTTGCAGGGTCGCGGCGAGGCGGCCGACGTAGGTGGCGAGCGTGCCGGACTTCGGCTGGCCAGCTTGGGCCAGGTTGTGCATGACCATCAGGTGCGCGGCCGCGGTCTGCGGGATACGGGCGGTGGCGAGAAGAGCAGAGTTCAGCAGTGGATCGGCTTTCGCCGTGCCGTCGGTGTTGTGCGTGCGGCCCGCGGCGCGCTCCATCGCCTCGAGAGCCTCGGTGATCTCTTGCGGAGCGTGGAAGCGCGACCATCCGGCCGCCAGGGATTCGACCCACGTCTGTGGAAGATCAGGCGCGGTGAGAGCGAGCCGCTCGATGTGCGTGGCAGCGGTCCGGGCCAGGTGGCGAAGGCGTGGTGCTGCTCGGTAGCCGTCGACGTCCTGCGCGGCGAGCCGAAGGGTGGCCCGCTCGGCTCGGGTGTAGGCCATGAGCTGGCCGGCCCAGTCTTCTGCGGGGACCGCCTTTGCTGCGGCCCATGCGGCGTGGAACGTGGACAGGGCAGGCTGAAGGTCTTTAGTCGTGTCCTTGCCGTACTCCTGCGTCCACTGCACGTAGCTCTGGTCGAGCCTGCCAGCAGAGGCGTTGGCTGTGTCGAATGCGGTAGCGCCGAACGGCTGGGCCCGGGCGTCGCCGAACTCCCAGCTCTCCTCCGGCCGCGGGTAGGCCTGTACGTCTTCCGGCCGGCGGGGGGTGCCCCGGGCGGGCTGGGGTGCGACGACCGGCTCCGGCCCGGACGCAGAGATGGGGTCGGGGTCACTGGTTTGCCGGGTGGTCTCTGTGGCGGCAGTCTCTTCGGCGGTGGCCGCGTTGACCAGCGCACGGAAGGTCTCTTCGTCGCCGCGGCGCAGCGCCGCAATGATCTGCTGGTTGGCGGCCGCCCACTCCTGGATGTACTTCTCAGTCTGGGCCCGGGACTCGGCGTCGATGTTGCGCGCGACACCGTCTTCCGCTTCCCAGCGCTCCAGGGTGGCGCGGTGGCGGGCCAGGAAGTCCTTCGCCAAGTCGCTGAAGACGCGAAGCGGTTCCTGCATGACCGTGCGGTCGCGGCCCTTGAGGGACTTGAGGAGCCGTTCGGCCTCGGCCAAGGAGTTGGTCAGCGATGCTTCTGCGTCGTAGAAGCCCCGGTCTTCCTGGGCGGCGACCGCGGCGTGCACGCTGTCGCGCAGGCGGTTGAGGGCAGCGGGGACGGTGTACAGGTCCCAGATCTTGCGGGAGGCAGCAATCAGGGTGATCGAGGCGCCTTCCACTTGACGGAAGGCGTAGGCCCACGCTCGCTGGTGAGGGAAAGGCAGTGCGGGTGCTGGCACGGGCCTTGCGGTGTCGGGAGCACTGTCCGGGGCTGCGGGCTGTTCCCCGGCGCTCTGGGCGGGGTCGCCCTGCATGTCGTGGACCTCCTTTTGCAGCTCGGGGGCTGTGGCGGCCGGGGTATCGCTCTGCGGGGTGGTGGTGTCGGCTGCGGGGGCAGCAGGGCGGCGGGCGAGGCCGGTGGAGCGGGCGTTATTGGAGACCGCTTCCCAGCGGCTGCCGTCGCGCAGGCGGGCGCCCAGGTGGCGGCCCTGGCTATTGACGGTCAGGACGGCCGGGCTGGTGTCCATGAGGTGGCGCAGGAGGGCGTGGGCAGCCAGTGGCTCGTTGTTCAGCAGGTACTTGCCGTCTAGGGAGAGGTCGTCGAGGCGGACATACTCACGTCCGTCCTCTGCGCCGCCCGGGTCGGGATCGGGCTCGTTGGAGTCCTTCCAGTTCGCCAGTGCCGCAGGGTCGGAGAGGGTGGCGGTCCAGCGTTGCTCGTGGAGGGCTGCGAGCCGGTCCAGGCGCTTGAGGTCGGTTGTGGCGGGGTTGCGGCCAAGCGCGTCTGTCGCCTCGGCGATGGTCTGGCGCCACAGGTGAGGTGCCACGATCGAGGCGACCGGGGTCAGCGCGCGGCCTTCCAGGCGCTGGTGGCGCATCTCGCGGCTTTCCTCATCCAGGCGTTCGACCGCCCTGGCGAGCTTGCGGCCGCCGGGCGCGGTGGCGAGGCCGGGGTGACTCTGCACGACGGCTGCCAAGGCTTCGGCGAGGAGGCGCTCAGCGATGAGAGTGCCGAGCCGGTCGGTGTAGTGGGTGAACGCCTCCGGCTCCTCCTGCTCGCCGCCGGCGCCGTTCGATGCGCCATCGGCCCCTCTGCCTGCGGCGGTGCTGCGGCGCGAGCGACGGGACGATCGGCCTCCTCCCCCACCGGATCCGGCGGACACGACCACGTCCTCCGCTCCGGCCGTGGCGTAGCTGGGGACGGCTCCCTCCGGGCTGGACCTGGCGGGGGCCGCCTCTGTCTCCAGTTCCGCCATCAGCTCGGCCAGCTCGGCCTGTGCCTTGGCCAGGTTGTCGTTGTCGTGGAAGTCCCCGCCGAGGTGCGCTTCGGCGTTCTCGATCTCGCTGAGGGCGTGGGCGCGCTCGCTCTTGGCCACGGTCAGGTCGTCTTCGAGGTGTGCGAGACGGTACTCGAGGGACTGGAGAGTGCCGGAGACCGATCCGGGCTCGTTGCGCAGCTTCTTGATGTCGACGACGACGTCCTGGCCGGCGCCGAAGTTGAGGCGCAGGTCGAGGAAGTCGAGCCGGGCGAAGATGGGGACGCCGCCGAGGACGCCGACTTCGACCGGCAGATGGCCGGGTTTGCCTTTCAGTTCGTCGACGGCGCCGGTCAGCGCGTAGGCCAGGGCGGAGGCCGCTTCCTTGCGCTTGGTGTAGGAGCGTCCGTCCACGGTGATGTGGAACGCGGTGTCGCGGGTGGAGCGCCGTGTGCCGGGCGTGGTGGCGCCGCCGACGATGCCCGTGAGGAGTTCGATCTTGGTCTGGAGCTGTTCCGCGCGCAGGGTCTCGGTGCGGATGGTGTACTTCAGGCCCTGCTGGGCGGAGTTGTGGGCGTGCTTGTCGGCCTCCATGCTCAGGATTTCGTTGGTGAGCGTTCCGATCGCCATCAGGCGCGAGTCACCAGCTCCCATGCTGACGGCTTCGAGCATGTAGTCGAGGTCGTCCATGGCGATGTCTTCGATGGTGCGGTCGGTGATCTTGCCGCTCATCAGCTGCTGGATGAACTTCGCCTTGCCCAGCACGAGCTGCCACACGTAGGCGTCGAAGCTGTTCTCGGTGACGTAGTTGTAGACGTGGACGGGCCGGCCCATGTCGTAGTTGAGGTTCTTCTGCCGTACGACGCGGCCGTTGCGCTGGTGCAGGTCGACCGGGCGCCACGGGCAGTCCAGGTGGTGCACGGCGATGGCGCGCCGCTGCACGTTGGTGCCGGTTCCCATGGTCTCGGTGCTGCCGATGAGCACCGAGACCTTGCCGTTGCGGCAGTCGCGGAAGAGGGCTGCCTTCTCGCGGTCGCTCTTGGCCTCCTGCATGAAGCGGATGCCGTCGGTGGGCACGCCGAGGGCGGTGAGCTCCATGAACAGCCCGTCGTAGACGGTCCACTTGCCCTGCCGCAGGGCCTCCTTGGAGGGCGTTCCGAGGTCGGCGAAGACCAGCTGGAGGCTGCCCGGCAGCCCGTCGGGCACCGCGTCCTTGGGGCCCTGGTAGATGTCGTTCTTGTGCTGGTGGTAGAGGGCCGCGATCTTTTTCGCCGCGATGGAGATCTTGGTCTGCTCGTCGGGTTCGAGCGTGTAGCCGATCAGGCGCGGGTCGAGAGCGCCCTGCCTCATCCAGGAGGCGAGCTTGAGCATGTTGTCTTCGCTGGGGTCGACCGCGCGCGTCCGGATGGCCGAGGCGCGCCGCTTGGCTTCCTCGGCGATCTCGGCGTGCACGCTGGTGGGCGGGCAGTTCACCATCTGCGGCCCGCCGCCGACCACCTCGGGGGTGGGGAGTCCCAGGTCTTCGGCCGTCTTGACGTCGGCGGGCACCCACCAGGCCGTCAGTAGCTCCGGCATGTTGGTGAACCGGGCGAATCGTGACTTGGTCTGCAGGCCGCCCTCGGGCGCGATCTCGATCCGGGTGTCGACTTCGGCGTGGTTGGCGACCCAGTCGTCGAAGGATTCCAGGCCTTCGTCTTCGAGGATGTCGGGGCGCAGCAGCTTCATCCACACGTACGCCTCGGCGATGGAGTTGACCACGGGGGTGGCCGAGGCGCCGGTGATCACGCGGGCGCCGTAGGTGCGCCGCATGTATTCGAGCTTCATGTGCAGGTCGGTCGCCCGGATCGACCCGGCGATCGACAGGCCTGCGTTGTTGCTGGGGTTGTACAGGTTCTTGAAGTTGTGGATCTCGTCGACGAACAGGTAGTCGATTCCGAGCTGCTCCCAGGACAGTCCGGAGTCGGCGATCGAGCGCATGCGCTGCTTGAGTGCCTGCTCGCGGATGAGCTTCTTGCCCTCGACCGCCTTGACGGTGTCGTCCTGTTCGGGGTCCTCGCCCGCGGCGATGAGCTTGGCGCGCCGCCGTGAGAGGTCGCGGTCGAACTCGGCGAGCTGCTTGTCGATGTAGGTCTGGTGTTCGCCGGCGGACAGCGGGATGGCTCGCATCACGCCGTAGGTCATGATGACCGCGTCCCAGTCGCCGGTGGCGGCCTTGGCGGCGAATCGTTTCCGCTTACGCCGGGTGGAGAGGTCCTTGGTGGAAGCAGTGAGGACCTTGGCTCCCGGGTAGGCCTGCAGGAACTCGCGGGTCCACTGTTCGGCCATGTGGTTGGGCACCACGATCGCGGGCTTGCGGGCCAGACCCAGGCGGCGCAGCTCCATGGCGCCCATGGACATCTCGAGCGTCTTGCCGGCCCCGACCTCGTGGGCGAGGAGGGCGGCCGGTTCGTTCAGGATGCGGGCGACGGCCGCGCGCTGGTGCGGGCGGGGGGTGAAGGCCGTCGACAGGCCGGGGAAGGCCATCTCCGGGACGTCGTCGTAGTTGCGAAGGACGATTGAGTTGAACCGGCTGTTGTAGAGCGAGGCGAGGCTTTCAGCCCGCTCGGGGTCTTTCCACAGCCAGGCGCGGAAGGCGTCGTTGAGTCGGCCGGCCTGCTTGTTGGCGATGGTCGTCGCAGTCATCGCCTGAGCGCGCAGGAGCGCCTTCTCGTCGCGCGTGGCGTCCTCAGGGGGGGTGAAGGTGACCCGTATGGGGCGCTGATTGAGCAGCGCGGTCGCGAGCTGGACCGCGTTCATCTCCTCCGTGCCCCACACCTTGGTGGTCATCACGGTCTTCTCGCGGCTGCTGGAGAGCGTCCAGGTGGAGCCCGCGGCTCGCTCGACCTTGATCGACTCGTCTCGCAGGGTCTCGCGCAGGAACTCCTGGACGTAGGGGGCCGCGACCCAGGGGGCTCCGAGCTTGACCCGGATCTCCTCGGGCGGGATGTCGGCGGGCTGCACGCGGGTGAGTTCGTCGACGTTGACCTGGAAGCGGGTGTCGATGTCGGCGGCGCCCTTGGCCAGGGCCAGCTTGGTGCGGACGTTGCCCGAGAGGTAGTCGGCGGCCAGGAGCAGGCGCCCGGTGTGCGGCTCCTCGAACACGTCCGTGCCCAGCGCGTAGCGGGCTTGGTCGTCGCCTTGGAGGTCGAGGAGGCGGGCGACGACGTCGAGGCGGATCACGCCGTGCAGGTCGAGGCTGATGGCCGCGGCTTCGCCGGGAGTGCCGGCCCGCTCGGGGATCTGGCGAGGGGATGCGACGCGCTGGGTGAAGATCTCCATCTTCCGCGCGGTGCCGGTCTCCTCGTCGTACTCCTCCAGGGCGTAGACGAGGGGTGCGTGCGGGTCGTCGGCGAAGCCGCCCTGAGGGTCCGGCACCTGTGACCAGGCTGTGAGCGCGCCGGATTCCTTCAGTTCGGCGTGGATCTTGCGCAGCTCGGCCAGCGGCTCGCGCAGCAACTGGGGGGCCTTCTCGGGGTCCCACTTCAGCAGCAGGTCCAGGTCGTCGTCGGTCTGCACGCCGTCGCCGAGGTTGTCGATGGCGGCCTGCTGCTTGGATCCCAGACGCCCCGTGACATCGAGGGCGGCCTCCATGAACTGTTCGGACAGCTCCTCAGGGAGGTCATCCCAGGTCGGCCTGCGGGTGCGTTCACGGCGCGTGAACCGGGTGATCGGCCCGTACCTGGCGACGTACTCGTCGTAGTGCAGGTTGAGCTGGCCGCGCAGGAAGTCCAGCCAGCTCTCTTCGGCGTCGGGAGCGGTCTCGGCGTCGAGCAGCTCGGAGACCGCGTCGCGGATCTTCAGAAGTGCCGCGAGTTCCTTGCGCTGGGTCTTGGGGCAGGCGTGCGGCTCGCTGTCCTGAAGGCGAGCAGACCAGAATGAGCCGTTCGGCAGGGCGATGATCCGTCCGTCGAACCGCGCGGCGTCCTTGCCGAACAGCTCGTAGGCGTCCGGCCCCCGCACCTCCTCCGCGCGGCGGGCCGGGTTGTCGGTCATGACGAGCCCGGACTGCACCGCGGCCGCGATCTCCTTCGACAGGGCGCGTTGCAGAGCGGCCGCTGTGTCACCGCCGCTGGAGGCCACCTCGGGCCGGTGCTTGTCGCCCCTGGCCCGGCCAGGCTCCAGGGTCCCCAGCACATTCGCCGGGTGCTGAAGGAAATAGGCGTTGACGTCCATCTGCTTGCTGTCGACGGAGATGGTCTCGGTCTTGGCGAAAGCGGCACCCCTCTTGCTGTGCGAGGGGGCCTTGCGCCGGAAAACAAGCAAGTCGGTGGCGACGTCGGTGCCGGCGGCCGCGGCATGTGCACCGTTGGGCAGGCGGATCGCGCACACGAGGTCGGCAAGCTCGGCCATCTCCGCGCGCGCGGCCTTTGAGGTCTTGTCCATCGTGCCCGTGGAGGTGATGAATGCCGCGACGCCCCCGACGCGCACCGCCTCCAGCGCCTTGATGATGAAGTGGTCATGCATCGGGAAGTTGCCCGGGTTGTACCGGGCATCGGTCAGTCGCGCTGCGTGGAACGGCACGTTGCCGATGGCCGCGTCGTACTCCCCCGGCTTGATCCGGGTGTCCTCGAAGCCCTCGTTGCGGATCCGTGCGCCCGGGTACAGGGCCTGGCTGATGCCAGCGGTCACCGAGTCCAGCTCGACGCCCGTCATCTGCGTGCCCTCGGGCGCCATGCCGATGAACACGCCGGCCCCGCTGCCGGGCTCCAGCACACGGCCGCCCTTGAAGCCCAGGGCCTGCAGCGCCCGCCAGATGATCTTCACGAACGCCGCATCCGTGTAGTGGGCGTTCAGCGTGGTGCGCCGGGCCTGCGCGTACTCCGCCTCACTCAGCAGACCGGTGAGCTCCGCCTGGGCGGCCTCGTACTTGGCCCGGCTGCCCTTGCTGCGCTCCTTGGACGGGTCGAAGACGTTGGGCAGAGCACCCCAGGACGACCACCGGGCCAGGACTCGGCACTCATCGTCGGTCGCCGCCCGCTCCTCGGCCTGCAGCACACGCAGGAGCCGCAGGGCCGCGAGATTCGCTTCCAGACGGGCCATCGGCGCGGCCGGCGCGAGGTCGTTCTGGCTCTCGGGACGAAATGCCCCCTGCTCGGCCGCCATTACAGCAGCCCCTCGGGACGCAGGGCCTCATCCGACAGGCCAGCCAGTTCCAGCAACCGCGGGACCGCGCCCGCGCGCAGACGCGCCCTCTCCTCGGCGCTGAACGCCGCAGCCCGGGTCCGACCCGCGATCAGCTCCAGGAGGTGGAACTCTCGCCACTGTTCCTCGTCAACCTCCTTTGGCGACAGGAACGGGTCGTCGTCCGGGTCCGGGTCACCGTCGGCCGGCAGGAGCACGAGCTCGCGAAGGACTTCGCCCTCGATCTCCCACTTCGAATGGGCGAGACGACCCAGGCGCTCCAGGTAGGTCTCCCCCACCACGGCCGAGACAGCCATGCGCTGGCTCGTCCAGCGCTCCTGTATCTCACGCTGGACATCCACTCCGAGGTCGGTGAAGAACTCTTCAGGGTTCGTCAGCTCGGCAACATGCTGGGGACGGTGGTCATGCCAGTGCTGCTCCGCGATCCGTCCGTACTGATTCACTCCACCACTCCCCACGTCCCGTGGGCAGCGCAGAGGCACCAGGTCTCCTGCAGTTCCTTCCTGCGCTACCAGAGCCGATGGTTCGAGCTGAGCGGGGCTCCGAACGCGCTTGGGCAGCTACGTTCCGTCCAGCGGGAACAGAGCCACCATGAGCTCGTTGACGCTCCCTTCCTGCGGAATGAGTGACGGACCAAGCGTGGCCACTGAGCGCGGCGGAACAGCGCGTTCGTATCTCAGGAACAGGCTTGGGAATCAGGCTGGTCTTGGTCGTTGGCACCCTCCTGCCGGTGGACATCCCAGGGGCGCTGCCCCTGGACCCCGCCAGGGGCGAGCGGCCCCTGGACCCGCATCGCGGGGGCCAGCCCCCAACCCCGTCAGGGGGCATAGCCCCCTGCACCCCCTGCTGGGGGCCTACTCGCCCCCCAGACCCCCAGCGCCAGGCGCTTTGGCACCCTGGACCCGCCCCCCATCGCGCCCTGCGCTTACCTCCCTGACGGTCGGACACGCACCCCTCGGGCGCAGAGCGCCCTCACTGGGCACGATGGCCTGGGCACTTCCTTGAGCTACAGGAGGATCAGATGGAGGAACGTTGCGTGCGCAGGTGAGCTCATGTGTGTGGCTGGCTCATGTGAGCTATCGAGGTCCGCATCCTCGAACCTGGCTGCCGAAGCATCGTTCCAGAGCGAAGGGTCAGAGCGAGCCGTCAGTGAAGTAGGTGGGGTGTGCGGTGGATGCGTAGGCTCGCCTCTTTTATAAGAGGCCCGCGGGCTCGTAGGCCTCTGACCTGCAGTTTTATCGACGTCAGGTGGCTCCGGCCGACACACTCAAGGGGCAAAAGTGTTAACGCGGCCAGCACAGATTGGCCATAACTTCGCTTCAGCCGAACTTTTCTGACCTGTTATCGGGCCCCGGAGAAGCAGCAGGTCAGGACTGTGTGGCTGTATCGCGGGTGGGCGCCGATGCGTCGACGGCTCACGGTCGTGTGTGCGCCCTAGGGGCACAGAAACTTCGACTGAGGCGAATCTTTCGCACTCCGTCCCTCGTTAAGTTCGACTGAGCCGAAGATTTCAGGTGTCGGCGACGAGCCGTCTGCGCAGGGGTGTGTAGCTGCGCCAAGAACTTCGGCTCAGTCGAACCTTTCACTGAGTCGAATCAGACACGCCGCACCGCCTCAAAACTTCGGCTCAGTCGAAGTTTTGGGCTAGGCTCAGGCGCGCTTGAGTAACAAGGAGGTACGAGTGACGCCTGATCCGCCGACGCGTCGACCGCGTCGGCCTGCAGACACCCCCACCGAGCCCTCAAGCCGTGGCGACCTCCTGGAGGACGTCATGGCAACGCTGGCCGTGAAGTTGGGGCAGGCCTCCAGCATCACGCCGCCCGGCGCGGGAAGGGAGAGCCGGCGGGCTCCACGCAAGGTAAAGCAGATCCGCATCGACTACGAGGATCCGCCGACCACCATTCACGACATGGCAGGCGACGATGGCTACAGCCTCGCCAGCAACTGGTTCACCGCAAAGCTCGCTCAGTTGATCATCGCGAACCGCATCACCCCATCGCAGGTCGCAGTGTTCCTGTTCGTTGCCAGTGGTCAAAAGCGTGGGACAGGGGTCACGTCCTACACCCAGCAGGAGATCACCGATGCTCTCAATGTAGAGGTCCAGAAACAGAAGAAGCCTGGCGCCAAGGCGATCACCCGCCCGACGGTCAATCGGGCGGTCAAGGCTCTGTGTAACTACGGGTGGCTCGAAACCGCAGGCTACGGCCGGATCCAGCTGAATGTTCGCCTGTGGTTCTCCGGGAACAGCGACGATCAAAGGGATGTGCTGGGACAGATCGCTGCAAGTCATGACAACGATCCGCAGGCGTTCCCGTACCGAATCGGACCAGGTGATCTCACGGGCCAGGAGACGTTCGACTTCCCAGACCTGGTCACTCGACCTGCCAAACGGGACGCGGCCGGGTGATATCCCACCGAAGACGACAACGACGTGATCGAGGAGAATCCGACTGATGGACATCCCCGTCCTCTCCCCTCTCGTGAGCGAACGGATCTGGGCCCTTCCCATCGGCGCGGCTGCTGTCAAGTTCCTCAACTACCTGGTCTACCGGAGTGACTTCGGTGGGGCCATCCCCGTGCCACAGAAGCAGATGGCGATCGAGTACAAGGTCGTGCCCTCGACCGTGAGCGTCATGCTGGACCAGCTCGTCGAGCTGAACATCGTCTTGCGCGCCCCCGGTGGAGTCGGCAAGAAGGGCAATACGTACTGCCTTCACCCACTCGCCGCAAAGTACGAGAGCATGGATGCGCTGGAGGCCGGTTGGCACCAAGCCCTTCTCGACATGAGAGCCGGCCGTCTCGTCGGTCTCAACCTGCCCGAGTACCAGACGGTGCCGCCAGATGAGGGCAACCCCAGACTGCGAGTTGCCTGAAACACAAAGAACGCCCCGCCAGATTCTGGCGGGGCGTTCGCGCTTGAGTAACTCGGTAGGGCCAGTATACGACGTTGCCAAGGGGCTGCCCAGTGCTGACTGTCAGCAGCACCCTGCACTCAGGCTGGCCGAGGCCTTGGGCGGCTGGGCGGCCCAAGGCGCAGGCACTTACGCCTGGTCGACGGGTAGCAGTCCCTCGACCTGCAGCTGCACAAGCGCCAGTCGCGCAATCTCGCGGGGGACGTTATACGTCCGCGAAAGCGCCAGCTCGGTCGGTGCCTGGAAGGTCGAGTCTTCGGCCATCTGCCTCCGAAGCACGCCGGCCAGCCACATGGCCCCGCCCGGCAGGAACTCATTCAACGCAACCGCGATGAGGATTCCCGGAGTGCCACGAACGCCAGCCTCCGTGGCCATCTCCTTGAGGATGGCCTTGTCTTCCTTGGTGGGCTGCCACCATCGCTGGACAGGGCCGGTTCCCTTGAGGGGACCCTTGCTGCCACGGGCGGCGAAGCGGCTGCGCGTGGGGGTAACCCGGGCAGGCATCTTGGCGCGAGCCATGGCGTCAGGGACTTCGTCCGCGACGTGGTCGAGCGCCTGAATCACGACCTCGGTGACATTGAGATCCTGTTCCTGACGGTAGTCCTTGAGTCGGTTAGCAACGTCCTGACTCACACGGAACCCGCTTTGACCGCTAGGCGAGTCCTGGTCATCCTCGCCTGTATCGCCCGGATCAAATACGGGCGCCGGAGTGTGAGGGCGAGCAGCGCTAGGAGCCCGCCTGGAGGCCGCCGCGGTGGCGCTCTGACCGGGTACAGCAGGCGGTGATGAGGGCTGACCGTCTCCCCAGCCTGAGAAGGGGTCGTCAGACGCCCCCTCCCCCTCCGGGGGCGCGTCGAAGAGGTCCTCCAGCGCCCCCGGGCTGCCCTGCTCCTCGGCGTCCTGCACTCCCACGTTCTCTACCTTCGACATCAGGCGGCCTTCCTCAGCTCAGCCGCACGCTGAAAGATCTGTGTCACAAGTACTTCGTAGTCCTCGGCCAGCGGCTGTGCCGCGTCCGGAATTCCCTTCGCGCCGGCCATACGCTCCTGCTCGAGCTCGAAGGCCGTACGACCACGGTCGCGGATGAGGCCAGCCATAGTCGATGAATGGCCCACGGCCCGCGGAAAGACGTACGCGTGCTTGCCCAAGATGCCCTGCGAGCGCTTCACGATCTCCTTGTGGATCTGAGTCGAGTTGCGCTGGGAGAAGCAGTGAGCCACCCCGAGGATCCGCAGCTGCCTGTTGACCTGGATCGCCATCTTGAAGGCCTGCCCGAAGTCCTTGAGACCGTCATCAAGCGACGCAGCGTCGTACTTCACCGGCACCACCGCATAGCGTGCGGCCAACAGGCACAGGCGAAGGAGGTCGGGATTCTCCGGCGGTGTGTCGATGAAGACGGCCTTATAGCGGGGAAGCAGCGGGGCGAGGCAAACAGCCATGCGCAGGTACGCGGCCATGAAGCCCTCGTTGCGAGCCACGTCCGTCACTACAGCGTTGATCTTCCTTACCTCGGGGCCGCCGACGATAACGTCGAGGTTCTCGCGAACCCCGGTGAGGGGTACAAGCGGAGCCCCCTTGGTCATCGACTCGGCGAAGGCCGCACCCTGGTCCCTCTCCCCGTAACCGAGGTCCCGGTGCATGTTGCCCTGCCCGTTTACGTCGATGACGAGGCTCGGAAGACCCATGCGAGCGGTCTTGGCCGCTGCGTTGGCAGTCAGGGTGGTCTTCCCCACGCCGCCCTTCCCATTGGCCATCACGAAGACGTTGCCGAACTGGTCGTACTCGATCCCAAAGTCGGCGAGGTCGAAGGTCACGGGCGGGGCTCACTTTCGGAGTCGGCGAGGCCCTGGTGGGCTCTTGCATCTTGGCAGATCGTCATTGCCACAAGCGTGGAGACACGCCGGCGTCCATGCTCGATCAGCACGTGAGAGTACACACGCTGCCTACATCCGTCCAGCACAAGGGCTATCGAGAGGCCCAACGACCACGGAAGCCGCGAGACCACCATGGGCATTGGCAGTCGATCTCCCTTGAGGTCAGCCGGGCAGGCAATGAGGACTCTCTACCAACATGCAACGCCGGAGACCTACACGTTGTACCTGACGCAGGCAAACCGCGCCTGATACATCCTCAGAGTCCTAGGTGACTCCCTGCTGTTACCCATACATGTATCCCGCGGCCAGTGCATGTGGGTTCTTAGTCGAGACCACCTGGAGTAGCTCATCCGCGCATTCACCCTGAACGCAACTCATTAGCCCAGGGGTTAGAGCGGTGGGGAACACTGGCTCGGAAGGAAGCTGGACGATCCACTCCCCGCCATCTGGGCAAGCCATGGCATGCACAAGTTTCTACGTCAAGATGCCTGCCTCGTTGAAGACATGAGTCGCAGCACGCTCGGGCGCAGGAGGGTGTGACCGCCTGCAATCTGTCCGACAGACCAACTTATGCCCATGCTTACTACCTGCCCGGCCTGTCACTAAATCCGCAGACATGTTAACGATCTTAGGAACACGTGGATCATCCCTCCTTCGGGACAACCGACAACCGTGCGCACGAGCATGGAGGTTACCCTGCCTGAGAATCACCAAGGATGCACACCTGTTGCTTAACGAGTGCATGAGGTGACCGTCGGGGGTAAGTCTCCGCATTTCAACGGAGGGCAGTGCAGATTGAGATTCAAGCATCTCCGTCCAGTTCACAACCTGCCTGTCTGCAATCGTGTACCTCCGTTGACACACTGGTCTGTCAACGCGATGAGGTCGACGCATATCGTCGCATGTAAAAGCAGCCATCCATTCAGTCAGGCTTGCAGAGTGGTGTCGAAGTTGCTGCACACACACCGAATCAAACCGGGATCTCAACCATCCACCCCACTTGCATCAACTACGTCGTGCCCGCTGACACACAAACCTGAATGCCATCCGTAACGCCTGTCTGTGAACCAGCAAGACTCACGCCTTGCTGCCAGCCGTGAAGACGTGCACCGATACGTCACTGACTGCATGCGGACAGCACTGGGAGGAGTCACATGCTGAGTCAAGCCTTGGTCCCTGACGAGGAGCACACTTGATGCACAGTTCTCTGGCAACGAGGGGCCGAAGCTGGTTGCTCGGTAGCCTAGCATCAACCTCTCCATGACTTGTGGTCTGTGTGTCAACACACAGGTACCCCTGTGTGTTGCCATGTTTGTTTTGCTGTTTGTCAACACTCCGAATGGATGACTCCTTGAGGCAATTATCGCAGGTCAGGGCGCCTTCTGCGTCGTAGGCTAGCTTCACGTGGCGCCGCCACCTCAGACCAACCGGACAGCATTTGGGGGGCTCCTCGCGACCTTCTTGGACATGCATCAGGTCGCTTCTGCACCCTCACTAGCCCTGGACCGAGCTGGACGCCCACGGGTGTAGCTCCGATGCCTCGGAGGCAGGGGTCAGGCATCCCCATGTGCGGCTCGGCGTCACCAAGCAGAGCAGAACGACCAAGCAGTGGTGTCGGCTAGTCTCCGATGGTCGTGGAGAGTGGGTCTGGATCCCGATGCGGCCTGACTCTCAGCCCCGATCCAGTAGATCGCCCGCCCTACGAATCACGCCATATACGGGAGCAAGCAACCCCTCTCCATGTCGGCCCTCACTCAGCTTGCTGCTCAGAGCAAACAACCAATGCACGGTGTCAGGTGAATCCCCGCAGCCTGCAGCGCCGACGAGCGAGGGAGATAGGTCGCCACGAGCATGATGTTCCATCTAGCTGCTTTACAAGGGCGGGTGCGGTGCGGCCGGCACCCTGGCGCTGAATGCTGAATCGAGGCCCCTGCAGATCAGCCCGATCACGAGGAGTGCCAGGCGCACTCCTGACACTTTCGCCCCTGAAAGGCCAGGAGGATACCACGATGAACCTGGGGATAACCGTGGCTGTGGATACGAAGTGCCTCACCGAACTTGATCGGATTTCTGGACCTCTCGATCGAGCCAGCCACTGTGGGTCAGGCTTCCATCGAGCAGTCACCGAGACTCGTGAGCGCATCGGAACTGAGCCTGAGCACCGAACGCGTTGTCGCGGTCCACGACAAGTTATGACACTTGCGCAGCCCAGGGACCTTCAAGTTGCGCGCCTTCGTGAGTATCAGCCTGGGCTATGCACCTCTGCCCTGGAGATGGAAGCCCGCATGGTCACGCCAGGGTCCAATGCTCAGGTTGGCTTTCCTTGACGATCTGGTCTGCCAGCGGTTGGGTTCGTGGTGAATGCGCACAGCCCAAGTGTGGGGGCGCTCGCCCAGGTATCAGAGGCGATGCGTGCCGCTGCTGTAGGAGGGGCACCGCGGCTCACATACACCTCGTCGGAGGCCGAAGCCACCCGGTGTCTTGAGCCAGCCAACAGAGCGGCGATCAGATGCGGGAGGGCAGTGTCAAGCGGGGGAGATGTTGAACTCGGGGAGAACTCTTACGTGACGATGACAAACCTGTGTCGGCTGTCATCTGGGAGAGGTGCTTAGCGAGTTCGCCGACAGGTGGCATCCGTTGGCCACGCCTATCTCTTCCCGGGGTAGGAGCTGTGCTGATGTGAACCTGGTCGCCGCAATGGAAGATGGTCTTAGCCACGCCCATCTGGCCTACAACCACAGCTGAGCAGGAAGGGACTAGTCCCACTGCTCCCTCAAGTTGCGGCTGCTGGCGAGGACTATTGACTGGGCGACCGGCGGGGGTGGCTGCGCAAGGAGTCTGCAGGACACGACACTCACATAGAGTGCGCTCCGGGGGCGGCGAGGCCGCTGTGCGTCAGACGTGGGGGGAGGATGCCTCTACCGTCAAGGATGGGCAGCCCTCGGTGCTGAGAGCACTTCGTTCGCAGGCGGCGCCCGTAGGTAGCCGGCAGGCGCCAGCATCCGGAGCTGCACAGGTCAGGCGTTGAGGCCCAGCGGGTGGTGATCTGTATCTCGGCTCGACTAGCAAATCGCGTGCTGGGGTTCCCGATTCGCGACAGGGGACTGTGCATGCGTCGCCATGAATGAGGCCTGTTGCGACGCGCTATGTTCCACCATGTGGAGCAATCCCGTCGCGTGGAGCACTGCTCGGCGACGCCCGGCAGTGGCAAGCGGTGACTCGCGAGAGGACGGTCATATGCCGCATTTCGGGCGCCCTGCCCGCCGATTTAGGCGCCCTGACCTGCATGTTTGCGAGAAATCGCGCGAGATGGCCTATCGCCACCCTGCTGGAGTGATTGGGTCTTGGTGGGCGCGTTAAGGCGCCACGCGGCCACACAGGGGTTTTAGAGTCGCAGGGGAGCTCATTCTGAGGCCTTCGGGGCAGCTCTAGGGTGCTCGGAACGCCGGATCGCACGCAGGAGCCTCTTCGTATGGCACCTTCAGCTCGAGGTTGCGTCCCCCGTCGCCGCCTCCTGAAAGACCCAGCTCCCGTCGGTCGCGACGTACAGCCCGTCAATGACCTCCCCGGTCGCAGGATCGACAACGGTCCCGTCATCGCGCACATGCTCCAGCTGAGCTATACGGGGATGCCTTGACTCAAGCACGGGCACACACCGACGCATTGCAACGGATTCTTGCTGACGGGCCCAGGTCAGGCGTTCCAGGGCGTGCCGGTGACGTCGCCGATCCGCCACGCCGTCCGTACCCAGCCGGCCTGCGGCCTCGGCCCAACTCCCGACGGGCGTAGCAGTACTGGACGGCACCCCGACTCCGGCTAGAGCGGTGGGGGACAGCATGTAGACCTCCCCCTCGCGAACTACAAGCCCGAACTGCACCAACCGTCTCAGCTGCCGATAGGCGGTGGGGCGTGTGATGGACGCCGTGCCCTGCAATTCCTGAACTGTCTGCGACTCTCTCTCCGCCAGGGCTGCGAGGATGGCAAGCCCGCTTCCTCCCAGGCCTCGGTGGGCGAAGGCGTCAAGGTGCATCAACCTAGCCGCCACTCGGGAATCAATGTCTGCCTCCGCGGGTGCTTGTATCGCCGTTGGACCACTCATGACCCCCCCAGCCTTCGGCCCTTGGTGAGTGGTCCAGGCGTGAGACATGCTCTGTACGGACGAGATCAGCATCCAGCGTGCTCCGTCGGTTGCGGAGCCGTGGTCGAGCTGGCGGAGCAGACGGGCGTCTATGAGTCGCTGGTTGCTGTTTCGGGCGGTTGTCCGGCTGCAGCCCATCCGTTCGGCGAGCTCACGATCGGAGACGGTGTGGTCCCAGCCGCCGGAACGGGTGCAGATCTCCATTCGTGCGATCAGATTGCGTAGGTCGGTCTTGCCCGCGATGCCCTTCCAGGGGGTGCGCTCGACACGGGCCCTGAAGGCCGCGAGGGAGGCGTGGAAGTCCTGGCGGGTGCATATGCGGTCGGTGGACCGTACGTGCTCTTGCGCGCCGTCCCATGCCCTGCGGACCCACTCGGCTGCCCTGTCGTAGCCGCGGCGGTGCTGGATGCTGCGAGCGTGGTGGCCGGCCTTGTAGGGGCTGTCTACGAGGACCTGGACGAAGGAGGCGCGATCCCAACCCACCCGAACGGCGTCGGCGGCCAACGCGCGTGTCACCGCCCAGGCGTGGTCGGAGGCCGCTGTGTTCTTCCCGCCGCGCTGGCGGTTGTTGGGGGAGTAGGCCGAGTCCTGGTCGCCGTGGACCAGGAGCTTGTGCATGCGGGGGGAAAGGGAGGGGAGCGAGGCCAGGAGGCCGGTGCGGGCGGCGGGCAGGGGATTGGTGGTGGAGGGTTGCGCAGGTGAGGCCTCGCCACGAGCGCGCGTACGCCGCGGACTGACGTGCGACTGACGGTGGCTCGACTGACGGTAGTTGCCATCTCCTGTGGTCTGGCCGGTGCTGCCGGCCGCGATGACCTTCATGCCAGCCTCCCCGCAGGTGCGACGGCGAGGTGGAGCAACTGGAAGCGACCGCTGTGGTGCCTGATGCCATGGCGTGCGAGTGTCGTGCGCGCGAAAGCCCGATGGGTGGGGGCCAAGTCTAGACAAATGGGCAGGGGTGAGTGACAAGCGGCAGCAGTCTGCTGCATCATGAGGGTGATCCGTTCCCCGTGCTGATGGAACGTCGAAGTCCCGTGGCAGGGGCTCCGTGCTCCGAGGTGGAGTGATTTCGCCCGGTCTCCCTTCTGGGATGACCGGGACTCGCTTGACTGGCAGGTCGAGCGATGGCGAGGGGCCTGCTGGTGTGGTGGTGGAACACCGCACCAGGCCCACGGCCGGGCCGTAGTGGCGTTGGGTGCCAGCGGCCGGGCGGGTAGAGGGCTAGGTCATAGGCCCCTCCGCACTAGGTGAGGCCAGCCGATTCCCGAGGACCCGTGATTGGTCCATCCACCGTCTGATCCGTATGGGACTGCTGGTCGCAGCGGGAGAGTGGCGGTGGATTGCACGCACCGGTCCGGAGCCCGAAGTGCTCTTCTGCGAGGAGGTGCTCATGCGGCGTGACTCGGCATGGCGGCGTGGCGGGTGAGGACGACCGACGATTCGGTAGCGGCGCAGACGGTGTTGTGCATCAGCCGGCCGTACGCGACAAGGTGCGCACCGTGCGTGTGTTCCGGGGCGAGGACGCTCACGGAGGCGACGACGCCGGGCTCGGCGCCGGGGACGGCAGGAGCGCCGGGGAGCCGTCGTAGGGGCACGGAGACGAGGGACCAGCCCGGGATGGCAGCGGGGGAGTGCGCCATCTGCATCGATCGGATCCGGCGCAGATCCTCGCGGACGGGGCTGTCGCTGGACACGAGGTTGGCCAACATCACCAGACCGGGTGCGTCCAAGTCGAGCGGCGCCTGCCTCAGTTCGTCTACGGCCCCTGAAGCGAGGGCGAGCTCGCGGCGAAAGGAGACGCTCGTTGCGCCGGCAGCGCCGATACAGAGTCGCTCACCGGTGAGGGGTGCGTAGGTGTGCAGCAGCACGACCCGGTCGGTGCGGTGGTGCAGGACGTCGAGGAGCCGCTGGGCATCCAGCAGGGGTGTGGCGCTTGGATGGAGGAGACCGGACGCCCTGGATATCGCTGCGGTGGTTTCGCAAAGCTCGTAGTAGCCCCGCCGTGTACGGGTGGCCAGGCCAGCTATGACGAGCTGCCCGAGGCGGCGGCGGACGGCCTCGTCGCGCATCTCGGTGCGCGCGGCGATCGTGCTGAACTTGTGAGCGCCCGGGCCGAGATTGAGGAGGGCTGTGAGGACTGCGAACTTGCGGTCCCGGAGCGCGCGTGCGCCGGCGGTGTCGGTGCTGGTGGCCACTGGTCCTCCCGGGTAGTGCCGAATCAGCACGTCAGCCGGGGCGGTTGGTGCTGGTGGTCTCTCGCATGATCTCTACCGGCCGCACGGGGCGTTGACCAGGAAGGACCTCTTCCAGGAAGAGGCTCTTCCTGTGACTCTTAGTGAAAGCTGGTGGTCGGTTTGGTCGAAAACAGCCAGTATTCGGGGAAATGCCAATGCAATGTGTAGCGTTGCGTTCGCAGAGTTCCCTTCTCTCGAATCTGCGGTTTGTCGATAAATCGTCGTGAACTAAGAAGTGCTAGCCGTCATGTTGTGCACCCATCACAAGGTATAAGCAGACCAATTCAGGCTTCTCGGTCGGTGCGTAGCATGGCTGCACCTGGGCGTGGCGATCCCCGCTCGCGGAGTGTCTAGCCTCACGGATGTCTGGGACGGAGAGCCATCTACAGCCACTTTGAGGGGGTGACGAGCCGGAGAATCGCCTAAGTCTGCTGGTCTCAGGGATACGGTGTGTAGCCGCCGCACGTTGTGTCTTGCCGCACCTAGCGAGCCCTCGCCTCATACTGAGGAGCACTCTGGGTTGCGCCGAATCGGGCCGCTGAAGTACCTCCGTGCCGTCGCGATGCCAGGTCGCCTGCCCACGCGCTCGTGGACCGCGGCGCCGACAGCAGACCCCCGCGCATATGGGCGCGGTTTCCCCGGCACGGTGTGGTCTCAGCTCACCGACCATGCCCGCAGGTCGCTGGCCCGGGAAACCCTCCGGAGGGACAGACCGCTCGATGAGGTGGGGTGGGGTGGGGTGGTTGCATTCCAGGCCGCCCCGCGTCTCCCCACCGCTACGTTCGGCTTGGCTCGGGGCGCGGCCTCTTGTGGCCTGTGACGAAGGGGGCAGGGGAGGCAGAGGCCCGCAGGATTTATACCGTCAGCCATGACGATGCCCGACAGCGGTCCGATCACCATGACGGTGGCGTGGATGGCCGCGCTGGGCGAGGGTGCCGCGGCGTTCATCCCGTCGGATCCTCCGGGAGGGGGTGTGTGGCGTTCTGGCGCCGGGACGCAGCGGCTCCACCAGGGGGCTGGTGTCGACGTACTTCTGAAAGTGGCTCTGGCAAGATTTTCGTAGGCGTAGATCATCTCGGTGGCACGGTCGGCTGGTCCGCATCATGGGCAGCCTGTGGTTGTGCTCTGTTGAACTGGTCAGCTTGTTACCGCAGTTGTCCGATGTACAGGTGGTTTCGGTTGAGGTATCCGATGCCGCGGTGGCGGTTTATGCCTGCACGAGATCCGGTGAACCGGCGGGATGCACGGGATGCGGCCAGCTCAGCGAGTGGTGCCACAGCCGCTATGCACGACGCCTCGCCGACGTCACGCTCGCCGGCCGCCCTTTGCGTATCGACCTGTCCGTACGCCGCCTGTACTGCGAGAACACGACCTGCCCGAAGGTGACCTTCGCCGAGCAAGTACCGGGTCTGACCGTGCGCTACCAGCGGCGGACACCCCGACTGCAGTCCCTGGTCGAGGACGTCGGCGTGGTCCTGGCAGGCCGGGGCGGAACCCGGATGCTTCGGATCTTGAGCATCAAGCTTTCCCGGGTTGCACTCTTGTCCCAGCTGATGCGGGTGCCGCTTCCGCCGCTGGTCACGCCCCGGGTCCTGGGGGTCGACGACTTCGCTCTCTACGGAGGCACCTACGGAACCCTTCTGGTCGACGCCACCACTCGCCTCCCGCTGACCCTTTGGGAAGGACGCGACGCCGAACAGCTCGGCCGTTGGCTCCGTGAACACCCGGGCATCGACGTCGTGTGCCGCGACGGCTCCCTCACCTACCGGCAGGGCATCACCGCCGGCGCCCCCGAAGCCGTGCAGGTCAGCGACCGCTTTCACCTCTGGCAGGGTCTGTCACGCCGAGTTCAGGACATCGCCTCCGCGCGCCGCGGATGCCTGCCCGCAGCCCTGCCAACGGTCAGTGAAGACGATCACCCAACGATCGATGAGACCACTCAGAACGCTGCGGCGGACAGCCGGGCCGGGCGCCATGCCCAGAGCCTGTTCGAGGCGGTCCAAGCCCTGACCCGCACCGGCCGGAGCCACAGCTCCGTGGCCCGCGAGCTCAGCCTAGACCGCCGCACCGTTCGCAAGTACGCACGAGCCCGCACCTGGCAGGAAGTCATGCGCCGACCGCCCCGCAAGCCCTCCACGCTGGACCCCTACCTCGACTACCTGCGGCAACGCTGGGACGAAGGACAGCACAGTGCGAGGATCCTGCACGAAGAACTGCAGACCAAGGGATACCCCGGCCACTACCAGCGCGTGAAGATGGCCGTCGCACCACTCCGACGAGGCATGCCCATCGACGAGCCACGCGAGCGACCACCCTCACTTCGTGAAACGGCTCGCTGGATTACCACCCATCCGCACCGCCGCAGCCCGCACGTCAACGAGCGGCTTCCCCGACTCCTCGACCACTGCCCCGAACTCAGGCTCACCCACGACTTGGTCCGCCGCTTCGCCACCATGCTCGACAACCGCGACGCGGCACCCCTGCCAGGCTGGCTGGGCGATCTCAAAAGGAGTGGACTGGCACCACTCGTCGGCCTTGCCGGAGCCCTCCACGAAGACCGACATGCAGTCGCCCAGGGGATCACGACCTCATACAACTCCGGAGTCAACGAGGGTCGCATCACCGACGTCAAACTACAGAAACGCCTCATGGCCGGACGAGCCGGCGTCCGGCTCCTCCGCCACCGCGTTGTCCTTATCGCCCACCTCCGCCGACGTTATGCGGACCGGCCGACCGTGCCACCGAGATGATCTACGCCTACGAAAATCTTGCCAGAGCCCTGAAAGTGCACCGCGGAGTACGGAGATACGTGTACCAGTCGTGGTGCGTTGGCAGTGAAGTCGGGGGATGGGGCCGGGCTGTCAGGCTGCACTCGTGGCCCTCGACGATGCCTGGACGCCGGTTGGGCCGAAACCGCCCCCGTGCAGACCAGGGAGGCTGCCGTTCTCCAGTGCTGGTGGCCCCGGAACCGGCCCCATCCCGACGCACTCTAGAGACAGGGTCTGACATTCAGGCCGGCGGCGTGGCAGGCTCAGGCTGCGTCCGTGTCGCGCTCGATGGCGGCGAGCCTGTTCTTGAGCCGGTAGCTGGGGCAGTTGATAGAGATGACGTCGCAGTGGTGGAGGAGGCGGTCGAGGATGGCGGTGGCCAGCACGGCCACCGTCGTCACGGGACGGGCCAGACTTCGCGCAGTAGCCGCGCTGCTGCCATTGGGCCTGGAACCTGGACAGCCCTGTCGATCAGCGAGCCCGCCCTGCGAAACGCCCACAAGGAAAGGTTCCCCTCTGGCGGGAAGGACGCGACCCGAACGGACAAGACGCGGTTCGGGCTGAAGTTCGGCGCCTAGGTTGCGGGCATGCCTCGCAGCGCCAGTTCGCCGTTTCCTCCAGACCTTCCCGACAGCCTGAAGCTCTGCTACCGCGAGCCTCCGGCAGATCCCCGCCCGGACGCACCGGCCTGTTCCTGGTGCCGCCACGACACGTCTTCCACGCGCATACCGTTCCTGGACCAGGACGCCGACGCTCCGGCAGCCGACCTGTGTGACACCTGCCTGCTCCTGGTCGGCTTCGAGGATGCATCGTGGTACCTCGACGGCGGCGCCTTCTGGGTGTCCTGGCCGATCGTCACCGGCCTGGCCACCGAGCCGCACCACGAGTCCGGCTGCGCGTTCTGCGGGCGGGCAGCCGCCGAACCGCGCCCATGGTGGCCCGTGTCGGCGTACTCGTCTATGTGCAGAGCTGCGTACGGATGAACGGGCTCTGTCGCTGATCTTGTGACGCCGTGATGATTCGATCGTTTCGCATGGGTGTGCGTATCAGGGGGTTTGCAGCAGGTCTTGCCGCATCTGGCGGACGTAGTGGTTGAGCGGGTGGATCAGGGCGTGGATGTCCACGTGCTGCGTGCGCGTTCTCGTAGGCACACGGCGCGATGTCCGCGCTGCGGCAATCGGTCAGGGCGAATACACGGCCGATATGAGCGGCGGGTCGGGGACGCGCCGCTGGGCGGGCTGCCGGTGGTGATCGTGCTGCTGATCCGGCGTTTCAAGTGCCTGACGGCGGACTGCCCAGCGGTGACGTTCGCCGAACAGATACCAGGGCTGACTCGCCCACACGCGCGGCACACACCGGTGCTGCGAGACCTGCTGGCCCGCGTCGCGCAGGGACTGGCTGGACGGCCTGGCGCACGGCTCGCTCGGAGACTGGGAATGTCGGTGGCGAAGGACACCATGCTGCGGCTGCTGCGGGCCAGCCCGCCGGAAGAAGCGGGAACCGTGCGGGTCCTGGGTATCGACGAGTTCGCTCTACTCAAGGGCAATACCTACGCCACGCTGCTGGTCGACCTCGAAACCCGCCGGCCGATTGACGTCCTGCCCGGCAGAGAGGCCGCTCCGGTGGCCCGCTGGTTGGCCGACCACCCCGAAGTGCAGATTGTCTGCCGCGACCGTGCTTCCGCCTACGCCGAGGCTGCCAAGCAAGCCGCGCCTCAAGCCGTCCAGGTCGCGGACGCCTGGCACCTGTGGAACAACCTGGCCAAGGCCGTGGAGAAGACCGTCACCGGGCACTACGGCTGCATCCGCGCCGTTCACGCCGCCGTGCACCAGCCCGCGAAAGCCCAACCGCCGACGGAGCCGGACGGGATGCTCGACGTCCGAGGACGCCCCCGTCGCATCGTCGCCACCATCCGCGAACGCCACCGAGCAGTCCACGAACTCCTCGCCCAAGGCCGTTCCCTGCGCGGCATCAGCCGCGACCTGGATCTGGACTACTACTCCGTTCGCCGATACGCGCGGACGGCGAACGCCGACGAGCTGCTGGTGAAGGTGACCCAGCGCCAGACCCTGCTGGACGACTACAAGCCCTACATCTACCAGCGGTTCGTCCAAGGCTGCCGCAACGCCAGCCAGCTCCACCGAGAGGTACGCGAGCAGGGCTTCCCGGGCGACAGGAGCGTCGTCAATTCCTACGTCCGCCTCCTCAAGCAGGGCTCGATCACAACGCCGCCATCCCCGGCGCTGCCGAAGCCAAGGCGGGCCCTGCGCTGGATCATGACCCGACCTGAGCACCTGCGGCCCGAGGAGGCCGTGGGCTTGAAGGAGGTCCGAGAAGCCTGCCCCGAACTCAACGCGACCGTTGACCACGTCCGGGGCTTCGGTTCGCTCATGCACGAACGCCGCGGCGAAGACCTCGAAGGATGGATCGACCAGGTCAGAGCACACGATCTGCCTGCCCTGCAGCAGTTCGCCGGCGGACTCCTACGCGACCGGGACGCAGTCGTCGCCGGACTGTCGAGCACCTGGAGCTCCGGCCAGGTCGAAGGCCAGGTCACACGGGTCAAACTACTCAAACGCGCCGGTTACGGCCGGGCTAAGCTCGACCTCCTCCGCACCCGCATCCTGCTGAGAAACTGATCGGCTGCTCTCCGCTTCAGCCGTCAACGCCTCAAGAGACCGCCTCGACGTGTCGGCCACGTCAGGGCGAGCACGAGAGGGTTCGTGACCACCCAATACGCCGGATGCACCCAGCCTCTCTCCTTGGCGAGAAGACCCGGTCCGTCCTCACGGTTCAGATGCCACATGAGCCCGTCATATGCCGGGCCGCCGCCGACCAGGAGTAGCGGAGCGACAAGCACCGCACCGCTCCAGACAACGCACCGGAACGCGAGCTGAGGAAATCCACCTATGCGCACCGCACGAGTATCGCTCAGCACCCGAGAAGCCGGCAGGCCGGATCACGATCGGCAGAACAAACCTTAACGTCACAAGATCAGCGACAGAGCCCGTTCATCCGTACGCGGTCCTGCACGTTCACGGCTCTGGCAAGATTTTCGTAGGCGGAGATCATCTCGGTGACGTAGTCGGCTGGTCCGCATGGCGTCGGCGGAGGTGGGCGATCAGGACGACGCGGTGGCGGAGAAGAGGGACGCCGGCTCGTCCGGCCATCAGGCGTTTCTGCAGCTTGACGTCGGTGATGCGCCCTTCGTTGACCCCTGAGTTGTAAGAGGTCGTGATCCCCTGGGCAACGGCATGTCGGTCTTCGTGCAGGGCTCCGGCAAGGCCGGCGAGTGGTGCCAGTCCGCTGTTTGCGAGGTCGCTCAACCAGCCCGGCAAGGGTGCCGCGTCGCGGTTGTCGAGCATGGTGGCGAAGCGGCGGACCAGGTCGTGAGTGAGCTTGAGTTCGGGGCAGCGCTCGAGGAGCCGAGGCAGCCGCTCGTTGATGTGGAGATTGCGGCGGTGCGGGTGGGTGGTGATCCAGCGGGCCGCTTCGCGAGGGGAGGGTGGCCGCTCGCGTGGCTCGTCGATGGACAGGCCACGACGGAGCGGTGCGACGGCCATCTTCACGCGCTGGTAGTGGCCGAGATAGCCCTTGGTCTGCAGCTCCTCGTGCAGGATCTTCGCGCTGTGCTGTCCCTCGTTCCAGCGTTGCTGCAGGTAGTCGAGGTAGGGATCCAGAGTGGAGGGCTTGCGCGGCGGGCGGCGCATTACCTCCTGCCAGGTGCGGGCGCGGGCGTATTTGCCGACGGTGCGGCGGTCCAGGCCGAGCTCGCGGGCTACGGAGCTGTGGCTCCGGCCGGTGCGGGTCAGGGCTTGGACCGCCTCGAACAGGTCCTGGGCATGGCGCCCGGCCCGGCTGCCTGCCGCGGCGTTCTCGGTGGTCTCCTCGACCGGTGGACGATCATCCTTGCTGACCAGTGGCAGGGCTGCGGGCAGGCAGCTGCGGTGGGCGGAGGCGACATCCTGAACTCGGCGGGACATCCCCTGCCAGAGGTGAAATCGGTCGCTGACCTGCACGGCTTCCGGGGCGCCGACGGCGATGCCCTGCCGGTAGGCGAGGGAGCCGTCCCGGCATGCGACTTCGACGCCCGGGTGTTCACGGAGCCAGCGGCCGAGCTGTTCCGCGTCACGTCCTTCCCAGAGTGTGAGTGGAAGCCGGGTGGTGGCGTCGACGAGGAGGGTGCCGTAGGTGCCGCCGTGAAGAGCGAAGTCGTCGACCCCCAGCACCCGGGGCGTGACCAGTGGCGGCAGCGACACCCGCATCAGCTGGGCCAGGACGGCGACCCGCGAGAGTCTGATATTCAAGCTCCGAAGCATCCGGGATCCGCCCCGGCCTGCCAGCACCACGCCGACGTCCTCCACCAGGCACTGCAGTCGCGGTGTCCGCCGCTGGTAGCGCACGGTCAGGCCCGGCACTTGTTCAGCGAAGGTCGCCTTCGGGCAGGTCGTGTTCTCGCAGTACAGGCGGCGTACGGACAGGTCGATGCGCAGAGGGCGGCCTGCAAGCGTGACGTCGGCGAGGCGCCGTTCGTAGCGGCTGTGGCACCACTCGCTGAGCTGGCCACATCCCGTGCATCCCGTCGGTTCACCGGATCTCGTGCGGGCACGGACCGCCACCACGGCATCGGAAACCTCAACCGAGACCACCTGCACATCGGACAACTGCGGTAACAAGCTGACCAGTTCAACAGAGCACAATCACAGGCTGCCCGTCCTGCGGACCGGCCGACCATGGCACCGAGATGATCTCCGCCTACGAAAATCTTGCCAGAGCCACGTTCACGTGTACGCCGACAGCCCGACCCCTACGTGCAGGATCGCACCAGCGTCCTGCTGAAGCTCTGCGACATCTGCCCGGGGCTCCTTGAACTCGCCGATGCCCCCGACAGGGAGCGGTTGTGGAGGCGAAGGCTGCGCACCGCCTGCCGCGTCGGCATGCAGGACCGCCTGGGCCAGGAGGCTGATCTGCCCGAGCTGCCCCAACCTGAGCGGAAGCCGAAACCGAAGACGAAGCGCCGCACACCGCTGACTGACGCGCACCGGGAAATGCTCGAGACGATCCGCCAGCGGGGGGTCATGGACTCCCATGCCTTCTCCCGGGAGGACCAGCACCGCGTCCCGCGGCGTCCCCTCTCCTGGTGGGGCAGACGTATTGCCCACCTCTTCGACCATCAGCTCATCACCACCGTCACGAACCCGCCGGGCACCCACGCGATCAACACGGTCCGCATCCTTGAGGAGGACGAGCGCGACCTGGAGGAGCAGGTCTACACATGGCATGTGCCGGGGCCCGTGTGGGACGGGGAGCGCGTGCTCGAGCCCTCGCCGCCTGACGGCTGGACGGAGCTGCACGCCCGCCTCATGCGGCTACGGGCTGAGCGTGACGAGCGGGCCCTGGAGCTGCGTGCCGCGTCCTGAGAGCCTCGCGAGAAGGTGTGAGTTAGCCCGACCAGCATTCCTGATGTCCATGCTCACCCGAAACGACTGCCACTCCATCGGTGGTCAGCGTCCCGGGATGGAGACCGATGGCGTGCACTGGCCTAGCCTTGTCCCAGGTGCGCTTGCCGACCAGGCGTGGCGCCGGGGGAGGGGCAAGGGCGCGTGTTCGACAAGTGGCTCAGGCCGCAGGCCGTGGATCAGCCGGACGGGCTGCTGGAGTACCAGCTGCTGGCCGATGAGGGGCTGATCGAAGACGACGAGCTCGTTGAACGACTGGGCCACGAGGTGAGGCGCAACTACCTGGTCCCCGGCGAACTCGCCAACGTCTTCGACGACCTGGGTGCCCCGGAGGTCGCGGGTTATCTGCGGAAGAACAAGTTCCCCGTGGACCGCAAGATCCGGCACGGGGACTTCGGCGAGATCATCACCGGCGCTTTCTACCGCAGAGTGCGCCGGTGGTGCGTCCCGGTCCTGAAGCTGCGCTACAAGCAGACTCCGGCCCAGGCCGTGCAGGGCACGGACGTGCTGGCGTTCCGCTTCCGCCAGGACCCTCCCACCATCGCCGTTCCGGAGGTGAAGACCCGCGCCTCCCGGGACAAATGGGTCGGCAGCGAGGCGCATGCCAGCCTGGAGAAAGTCCTGGACAGGTTGGACGAGAGCATCCATTTCCTCATGGCGCGCTGCACTGACCGCGGGCAGGTGTTCCTCGCGCGCCGGCTCGGCGCCCTGCTGCGCGAGCCAGGGAGGCGCCAGGTGGAGCGGCACATGCTCTTCGTCCACGACGCGAGGTCGTGGAAAGAGGACATCGTGGCCGGCCTCGACGCGATGGTGACCCAGCGCACCGAGCTGACCGTCGTCAAGATCGACGACCTCAAGGAGTTCGTCGGCCGCGTCCATGACGCAGCAGAGACAGCCCCCAGCACCAGCGGCAAGGACAGCGGAACGGCGGCAACAGAGTGAGGGACGACGACGGGACCGTACGGCGCCTCGGCGATGAAGCACTGTCCACGGGAGAGGCATCCGCGTCGCTGCGCGGCCAGCTGCGCTCCCACATCCTGGCCGAGCAGATCAGCACCGAGGGGACGGCCCACTACACCTACGACCCCGCCGCACTGCGCCGCGGCCTCTCCCTGGCCCGGCTCGGGCAGCTGGCCCGCACCCCGCGCGAGCGCCGTACAGACCCCGGCCCCCTGCCCGACATCGCCCAGGCCTACGCCGACCTGGCCGCGCGGGCCAGCACCCCGGAGACACGGACCGAACTGCTGGCGATCTCGGCCACGATGTGGAGCCTGGCCGGCTACCAGGCCAACGCCACCGCCATCGCCCGCACCTTCCAGAGGGAAGTCGGGGAGCTGTTCTCCTACGAGCGCATGCCCGACACCGACGGGCTGACCACGGCCGCCCCGTATCGGATCGCCGAGACCTCCGGGGCGATCCTGTGCCGCGACATCGACACGGTCGCCATCCTCGGCGCCGCCACGGCGAATGAACTGCCGGGCCTGGGCCGCGCGCTCACCGCCCAGCTCGCCGCCGGCAACGCAGAGCAGGCGGACCTCGCCGTGCTGGCCGCCTACGGCCTGGTCGGCCGCTCGGCACGCTCCCTGGTCGCCCTGTGGCGCACCGGGGACCGCACGGCCGGGCGCGCCGCGGTCAGTGACCTGAAGCAGGCCGCGACCATCCTCCTTCAGGCCTCTGTCGCGGACACCTGGACCCTGGTCGACTCCCTCGCCCACGCCGTCGAGGACATCGTCGCCACCTCCCCGTGGCTCCTGCTGCGCCGCGCCTCCACCTGGTCAAAGACCTGGGAGCGCTACATCAAAGCCCTGATCGTCTCCGGCCGACCGCTCACCCAGGTCTGGCCCTCCCAGCGCATCGCCCTGGACGCCGGACTGCTCGACGCCCGGGCCCACAACCTGACGGTCACCATGCCCACCTCCGCGGGCAAGACCCACATCGCCGAATGGGCCATCCTCCACGCCCTCGCCGACAATGGCCAGGCCGACACCAGCCCCCTCGGCCTGCTCCTGCGCCACATGAATGCGCCGCTGGCCGTCTACGTGGTACCCACCCGCGCCCTGGCCGCCCAGGTCGAACGCCACCTCGCCGCCAGCCTCGAACTGGTCGGCCTGCGCGTCTCCTCCCTCTTCGGCGGCGCCGAACACGTCCGCTACGAAAACCAACTCCTGGACCACACCGACGTCCTCGTCGTCACCATCGAGAAACTCGACCTGCTGCTGCGCAACACTCCCGAACTCGCCGGCCGACTGCGCCTGGTCCTGGTCGATGAAGGACACTCCATCGACCACTCCGCACGCGGGCTCCGCCTGGAGATGGTCCTCACCCGGATCCGCCGCACCACCCCACAGACGCGGATCGTCCTGCTGTCCGCCGTCCTGCCCAACGGCCAGGACATCGCCCGCTGGCTGGAGCCCACCGCAGACGGCGCCAATCACGCGGAGATCGACTGGTCGCCCTCCCAACTGCGCACCGGGGTGTTCTCCTGGCAGGGGCAGGAGAAGGACGGGCAGACCGGCAGCATCCGCTACGGCACCGCCCACGACAGGGACTTCTTCGTGCCCAAGGTGCTCACCCGCCACCTCACCCGTACGCAGCTGTTCCCGAGTGCCCCCAAGGACGTTGCGGCCGCGCTGGCGCTGCACTTCGAACGCCTCGGCCCGGTGCTGGTCTCCACTACGGTGCCCTCCCACGCACAGGCAGCCGCACGCGCCCTGCAAACGGCGCTGCTGAAGACCGATGTCCCGGTGCTCGGCGAGGACGCTGATATCAGCAAGAACCGGACCCGGCACAACCAGCGCCTGGCGCTCGCGGAGCGGATCGCCGAGCATCTCGGCCAAGAGCACGAGCTCACCGTGATGGTGCTCCGAGGCATCGCCTACCACCACGGCACGGTCCCGCAGCCTGTCCGGCACCTGCTGGAGCGCGCCTACCGAGACGGCGTACTGCGCGTGCTGTGCGCCACCAGCACCCTCTCCCAGGGCATGAACCTGCCGGTCAAGACGGTGCTGGTGCACAACACCTGGCGCAACCAGGAGCAGATCGGCGTCCGCGAGTTCTGGAACGCCGCCGGCCGCGCCGGCAGGGCCTTCCAGGAGACCGAGGGCCACGTCGTCCTCATCGCCAAGGACGCCGAGGACGCCCGAAAGCTTCAGCGCCGCTACCTCAACAAGAAAAACATCGAATCAGTCCGGTCCACCATCTACTCCCTTTACCAGCGCCTCGCCATCACAAGACTGGGCGCCAGCCCCGTCCCCGGACAGAACCTGACCGACATCGACCTGCCCGACCCAGAGCAGGAAGAGACGACCGACTGGGCACAGGGCCTGGATCTGCAACTCCTGACGATGCTCGCCGAAGAAGTCGTCGACACTCCCGACCAGCATCTGCTGGAAAACGCAGCACACGACCTGCTCGCGCACACCCTGGGCGGCCACCAGATCGGCGCCAAGGACTGGCCCCTCAAGCCGCTCGCCCGGTTCACCGCCCGCCGCGTCGCCGCTCTCGCCCGTCAGCTCCCCGACCCGGCCGCTCGCGCAGCGATCCTGCGCACAGGGCTGAGTCTGCAAGGCGGCCTCGACGCGATCACCGCCGCCGAGCAGCTCGCGAACACCCTCACCAAGCACCCCGGACTCCTCGCTCCCGCGACATGGCCGGCTCTGCGCGACACCGTCCTGACCGCCGCCACCACGATCCAGGAACTCCGCCGCAGCGCCACCACCAAGGACCGGCCGATCGGAGCTGTCGTCCCTCTCGCCGGTGACTGGATGGCAGGCTGGACGCACCAGGAGATCCACAGCCATTACCAACTACTCCTCAACGCCAAAGACATCACGATCACCTCGAGATACATCGACAAGGTGATCACCCAGGACCTGGCCTGGGCCGTCTCCTCGATCCTGCAAATCCTGGAGACCCGCTACGGCATCACCCCCGAAGGCCCCCTCGCCGCCCTGCCCGCCATGCTCAAGTACGGCGTCGACACCACCACCGCCTGCTACGCCGCCAGCCTGGGCATCGACCAGCGCAGCGCCGCGACCGACCTGGCCGCACACTGCCCCGTCCCCGAACCGTCCTTCTCCGACTTCACCGGCTGGCTCGGCGACCTGACCACCGACGAGATCACCGCCATCACCACCCCCGACATTGCGGCCCTACTCATCCGCAGCACCGAGCGCCGCAGCCCCCGCAGCGTCCAGAAGACCATCCTCAGCGGCCGAGGAACATTCACCACCCCCCTGCGCGGCGTCCGGCACGCCAACAATGCATGGCTTCTCGCCAGAATTCCGGCGGGAACCCGCCTCGACCTGGTACGAGACTCAGGCAACCCGGCTGACCCGAACGCCATCCGGGTCGAGCACAACGGGCTCCTCCTCGGCTGGATCGCCAAGGCCACTGCCCGGCCGCTCGCGCTGGCCCTCGACGACCAGCCCGCCCCCTTGGTCACCGCCGTCCTGCACACCGACCCTCAACCCTTCGCCGGCACCGGCCAGCTAGCCGACCACGACCAGGTCGAGCTCGCCATCACCATCAGTCCAGCGTCCGACGACCGCGGAAGGCGCACATCGCGGTGACCAGCCCCGTCCGGTTGGGAGACCCGTTTGCGGCGGCGGCCGGGCCGGCATCGAAGCCACGGACAGCGGCATCCACCAGGCCACAAACCGGGCGAACCTTGCCGCCGGACGAGTAGTTCGAGCCGCTCAGGAAGGACCAGGCTCGACATCCGATGCCACTGCTGCGGAGAGAGATTACCGGCCGCCGTCTGCACCGGATGGATCTACCGCGTCGCACTGCGGGACGGGGAGCGAGATCCCATCCCCTCGGGCGGGATTCAGGTATGCACCCTGACCTTGGGCGCGGACAGTCGTGCATGGTGGTCCTCCAACGCCGTTCGCGGGGGCAGCCAGACGACGGTTCCTCTGGCAGTCGGCTCTCCGGTTGAGGCTCTGTGGATACGCCCGGATCACGGGCCCTCGATGCCCGAGAGTCCATGGGGTCTGGAGAGCTCTTCCCAGCCCGTGAGTGAAGAGAGGTCAGGAAGCATGCGCAACCCTCCAGCCGGTAAGGCGTCGGGCCTGGCCGGGACCCTGACCCTCGTGGCACCCGAGGAGCCCGACGAGACCGCCTTCGCAGCCGGTCCGTTTCAGGCGATCTACACACCCCCCGGGTGGTACGCAAAATCCGAGCCGTCGAGTGCCCCGCCGTCGGCGGCCGCAGTAGGCCAGCGCCCTGTCGGGCTGCATAGCCAAACGCAGGCACCCGGGATGCCCCACGCTGGGGCACAGAGCGCTTCCACCCCCGCGGCCGCTGTCCCCAGGGAACCGGCGGGCGCGCCGACCGCGCCGCCGCCCACGCGCGTGCCAGCGCACCCGACCGCAGCAGGCCCGCCGCTGATGGCCCCCGGAGTGAAAGTTCCTCGGCCCTACTACAGCCCGCCAGCACCCAGTGCCGAGCAGCCCCAACATGCCGCTCCAGGCCCCTACCACCCCGCCAACTACCCCAGCACGGAACCGGCGCAGGCTCCTTACGCCCCACACCCGGAGCATCTTCCTGTGCCCCGGGGCCAAGAGTCACCTGCGGGTCGGCAGGAACTGGGCTCCTCGGCGGCCACCGAGCTGTCGTCTGACCGACTGCTGCGGCCGGGAGCCACCGCCAAGACGCGCAGCGCCAGACCAGGCACGCGAGCGCGCTTCCGCTTCGGCGAGGGGCGGCCGGACACAGACCTGCAGCACAAGCTCGCGCTCATCCAGACGCCCGTCCACACCTGCTACCGGGTCGCAGTGATCAGCCTCAAGGGCGGGGTGGGAAAGACGACCGTCACCACCGTCCTGGGGTCCACACTCGCCAGCGAGCGCCGGGACAAGGTGCTCGCCATCGATGCGAACCCGGACGCAGGAACCCTCGGCCGACGCGTTCGGCTGGAGACGAGAGCCACGATCCGCGACCTGGTGCAGGCGATTCCTACCCTCCACACCTACATGGACATCAGGCCCTTCACGTCACAGACTCCGGCAGGCCTTGAGATCATCGCCAACGACGTCGATCCAGCGGTGTCGACCACCTTCAACGACGAGGACTACCGACAGGTCATCGACGTCCTAGGGCGCCAGTACCCCATCATCCTGACCGACTCAGGCACCGGCCTCCTCTACAGCGCGATGAAGGGTGTTCTCGACCTGGCTGACCAGCTCATCGTGGTAGCTACTCCCTCCGTGGACGGTGCTTCAAGCGCCAGCACCACGCTGGACTGGCTCAGCGCCCATGGCTACAGCGACCTGGTGAGCCGCAGCCTGACCGTCATCTCAGGGGTGCGGGAGAAGGGCAGAATGGTCAAGGTCGAGGACATCGTTGCCCACTTCTCCGCCCTCTGCCGCGGGGTGGTTTCTGTGCCGTTCGACGAACATCTCGCGACCGGAAGCGAGGTGGCCCTGGACATGATGCGGCCCAAGGTCCGCGAGGCCTACTTCGAGCTGACGGCGCTCGTAGCCGAAGGGTTCACCAATCGGCGATCAGCACCTGCGCATCAATCCCCACCGGCAGCCCCTCCGCCTGCCCACTTATCACCGCCTAGCGATTGGCCCGCCCCAGCCTCAGGCGGCCCGTACGGCCTTTCCGGGAGGCAGCGGCCGGGATGGTAGAGCGGCCTCCACAGTGCCCGCCGCCGGCCGTGTCATCACGCCGCAGTCATGCGTCCTACGGCAGCAGGCGTTCGGGTGAAGTCGCCCACCAGTGCGTGACCTGGGCAACGGTCTTCATGCCGAGCTCGACGCGCAAGGCAGAGACTTGCGCCGTGACAGTGCGGGAGCTGAATCCCAGGCTGTGCCCGATGGCTTCATAGCTCTTGCCGGCCACGACACCTCGCAGGATGGTCCTCTGAATCTTCGTCGTCCTGGTGGCGATCTCTCGGGTGTTGTCGCTCTTGCCCTCGCCTTTGCCTGCGCTCTCGACTTCCTCGGGCAGCCACGGATCGGCCCGCTCCCACTGCTGGCGGAAGTGGGCCGCGAAGGCCGCACACACGCCGCGGTCCTGGGTGTACCAGGCGGCTGCCTCCTGGACGGTGCCGTCCTCGGCGAAGACCTCGAAGAAAGCGTGCTTGCGATCCACGATGATCAGCCGTAGGAAGTCCTCTCCCAGGGTTCGCACCTGCGCGCCTGCTCGGGTCATACTGGCCACCCAGTCCCGCTGCGTGGGGTTGGAACGACCACTCGTCCGGTAGATCGTGTTCACGGTGACCCCGCGCTGCGCTGCCTCCTCGTCCCGCGGAAGAGCACCCTTGAGCACCTTCGGCTTCCGGTAGCCCGGCTGCATGGTGAGAACCTCGAACTCGGCTCCCTCGACGGCTCGGATGGTCTCTGCGTTGACCTCGGGTACCGTGACGAGCAGGATCGTGCCGACCGGACTTGGCGTGTGGTGGTGCAGCTGCTGCTCGGCTTCGAGCTCGCGTACGTGCGCGGGGATGCCGGCCAGAGCTTCCGTGGCTTGCGTGAGTACCTTGAGAACGGCTGCGGTGAGCTGTCGCTGAACTAGTCCCGAAGGCGCCGGAACGTACTTGCCGGGCTCGTGGGTATTCGGGAGCAAGACACCGCGGTCGACTAGCGACGTGAGTGCAGGATCGCCCTCCGGCAGCACATCACCCTGCAGCGCCCTGCGGTAGGTCTGCAGCTCCCTCTCGTTCAACCGGGACGAGTTCGGGGCGATCGGTATTCTCCGTTCTGTCATGAAAACCAACTTCCTCTTCCTGAAGTGCACATGCACGCAGCATCCAGAAGCTTGATCGTGTTCAACACTCAGTACAGGCTGGGGCGTGTGCCACAGGGCCCGTGGCGTGCAGATGGATTCTGCACCCGCGACCTTCGCGGGTCGGGCCGAGTGAGGAAGGGTTCGTCACCTTGATATCCAGCAACATCCGGTCAGCGGGGACCGCAGCGCTGCTCGCGCTCCTGGCGGTCGCCGGACTCGGGGCCATCGCGGCGACCGGGTCCGCCAACACGAACCGGGGCGTCAGGGTAGAGAGGGAGGCGGGGGTGCAGACCCCTGTCACGCCGACACCGCCGCAGATCCGGCCACGGGACTCCGACTGGGGATGATCCTCCCTACGCTTTCGCGCACAGCACCCGGCGCTTCGGCTCTCCGCCGGACCGGGTGCTTGTCCGCATTGCACCCGACCTTAAGGGCCCAGAAGCTCGAAAACTCGAACCAGTCGACTTGCCAGCGCGACCCTTCAGTGGCCTACCGCATTTCGCATGCTTGATCACTCGACCGAAGTATGCAGGAGAATCGAATAGGGAAAGTTTAATCCAGCACTTTTCCAGCGGCTGCAAAAGAGGAATACCCCCTTGCGTTTCGGTCGGGGCTTGAACATGGTGAGACCCCACGCCGCCGAGAAAGGGGCAGGCAGACCCACTGGTGCGGGAAGAGTTGTCAGATGAGCAGCTATGTCGAGGGGAAGCACCTTGAACGTCGGGAGGAAGACCGGGGCACCTGCAGTGGACGACGAACTTGCCGCAGGCATGCGGGCTCAGCGCTTGCGGGACCTGATCGTAGGCCGGCGTGAGTTCCTCAACCTCCGGCAAGAGGAAGTAGCCGACCGCCTCGACATGAGTGCGCGAAACTATGGGAACTGGGAGCGGGGTGTAGTGAAGGAATGGACTGACGACAAGCTTTTCCTGCTTGCGGAAGCACTGGAGATGACCGAATTCCAGGTGGCCCGCCTCTTCCTCATCGCAGTTGATCGAATCCCGGAAACTCGACCCGTGAGCGGACACGGATGCGCAGACAGCCCGTCTCTGGATGCATTCCTCTTCGACTATGCGGCAATGATGGAAGCTCTTTCCCTGCCCACCTTCCTCATCGATCATCGTTGGCAAGTCAAGTCGGCCAATGCCGCCTATCGGGACCTCTTCCGCGGCCTGAGCCACCAACCAGGGGCGATGCCGTCCGCCAGCTTCCTGCGGTTCGGACTCTTCCACCCAGACGCGCCAGCCACCCTCGTGGACTATCGCAACTGGCAGCTATCCATGCTGGCCCAGCTCGCCACCAGCCTGGAGCGACACGATCAAGACGTGAACCTGCGGTGCCTCCAAGGCGAGGTCCACCGTCACCCCGCGCTGCGGAAGGCCTACCTCAACGACATGCAAACTTGGGTCCTCGGTGCTGGCGTCGACCTCGTCCACCATGAGGGAACAGCGAGGATCATCCGCCACCCCGACCCGCTCATCGGGTTGCAGAGCTGCCGTCTCGTGGAAGAGACGCCCCGCGCACTGCAGGCACGCGGTCTGACGAGGATCACGCTCGTGCTGACCGAGCTGGACGCCGAAGGAGCGACCGACCTGCTGTGCTCCAAGCCTGCTCCCTGCGGGGTGTAGGCAAAGCTGGGTACGTGTAGTGGCAGGGCCGTTCTGGTGTCGACGCGGGTTTCCCGGCCAGGGGGCACTCACCTTCGCCGAGCGGCGGAATACGTGGGGTACTGGCTTCAGCCCTTGTTTCCGTCAGGCCGCTACCAGATGAACTCGGTGAAGCGACCGCCGAGGGCGGTGCTGCTCGTCTTCCCTGCACGTTATGCCGACGACAAACGCCTCGTCGTCGAATGTCTCGCCCCGCTGCCGCTGCCGTCGGCGACCTACATAGGACGACGGCCCTCGCGCTTCCAGCCCATGGGGGAGTCGTAAGCCAGGGTGTGAGGTCGTCCGGGGCTACGGAGACAGGCAGGCCCGTGCGGCGGCCCTCGGGGCGAGTCGGTCGATCAGGCCTCTGACACTGCCCCGTGCCGGTCCGCTTGCAACAGTCGGCCTACGTCCTCGAGCGAACTCGATGGACCTTCGACATCGCAGCCTCTTGCATGCAGTGTCACTGCCTCACGAAACTGTGCCATACCTCGGCAGGGCGTAGCTGCGGGCGTCGTGACTCCATGAGCAGACGCAGGAGCCTACCGGGCGTACGCTCGCATGCCTCCTGCGCCTCGTTGAGGAATTGTGCTGCTTCGTCCTCGATCACCACGAGGGGCAGCGGAGAAGCACCATCTTGAGAAAGGCAGATGCAGAGCCGGCTCCCGTAGTGAGTGGACGAGGCGTCCCCGGAGCCGCCCATGCCGATACCGGTCATGCACTCACCCGCATGGCTCCGCTTGCGAGCTCACACCGGGCACTCAGGCGCGCCGCGCAGGCAAGGGCAGCCGCAGCGTACTCCCGGCGGTTCCGCTCCATCTGGGGGCGCAGCCCCATCACCACGAGCGACCCGTAAACCGTCGACCCGCGCCACAACGGCACTCCAATCATCTTCCAGTCCGGCAGGGGGGACTCGGTCATCACGTAGCCCTCGGACCTGATCTCGCGCATGAGGTGGCCGCGGGGGGCCCCGTCCAGGTGAGAGAGGATGGCCAGGCCTGCGGCGTCGTCCGTCAGTGGCGAGTACCGCAGCGCGACCTTGGCATCAACATCGGTGTGATTGAAGGCCGCCTGGAAGTCGCTGCGGCGCCCGTAGGTGTGGTTAACCATCAGCCGGCCCGGAGTGTCGTCGACCATCACCGCGCTGAAGGCCATCGCGACCTGGGCGGTCTGACGCTGGAGCACAGTGGTCTCGCGGTCAAGGGCGCTGTCGTGAGCCAGGTTCAGGTGGACACTGGCGTCGGGTCGGTGATTGGCGACGTCGGTCGCAACCCCGTACCGGCCGGGTGCCCGGTAGATCAGGTGCTTGGCCGCGACCCCAGCGCGCAGGATTCGGTGCACGGTGGACTTGGTGACGTTCGACTCGTCGATGATCCGCCTCAGCGGGTGAAGGCCCGGGCCCATGCTGTTGAGGGTCTGCAGGACGTGGAAGACCCGCCCGTGAGCCGTCATCCCGTCGTCCGCGCTACCGACGACGTCGGCTGCGTCGAGAAAGCCGGAGTCGATCACTGACGTTCCTCCCCGTAGACATTGTCGGGGCTTTCCCGTCTCACGGGCCCCGACAGGCATATCTCTACCGGGCATGGCCAAGTTTGTGGAGGAACCGCCCTTTCCTGGAAGCACCTCTTCCTGTCAGGCATCAACCAGACCTCAGTGGGACTCCATTCATCCCCCTGGTAGATAAAAGCGCAGGTCAGCATGCTGCTCGGCTAGTCAGGTCACTCTCCGGCCACAGGGGCGGCATCACGCCCCCATACCGGCTGCGGGAGTGGGACCGTCCCGCTCACCGGTATCTTGATGGCACGCTGAACTGCGAAAACACCGAGCCTTCCCATCTCGCGGACCGCATCCCGCCAGCAGCCACCATCAGTTCAGGTTCCGTCCCGCTGGACGACACCGCGCCTCTGAAGGTGACCACGTCCAGGGACCACGCGCTCCAGGGCGTTGCCGTCCTTCGCGCCGACAGAGACAGTGATCAACACCCGGTCACATGGCCGAGGCCCACTCTGCCGATCACCCTGGAGCGCCTCCGTGAATACCGACACGGTCCGCCGCGAGGACCCGCGCACACCAGGGCACCTCCTCGTCCTCGGCAGCGGGCCGCAGGCGGAATGGGAGGCCGCCCTCAAGCGCCTCGCGGAGGCTGGCCCGCTAGTTCTCATCGACGACACGCCCGCCACCTGGCAGCGCCCGTACGTAGCAGCAACCCGGGTCGCCAACGCGCTGCGGCCCGAGCACGTCGAACAGGCCGCCCGCTGGCTCACCATCAAGCACACCATTACCGCGGTACTTCACTTCCACCCCTCACACCTCCGGGCGGCTGCCGCCGTACGGGCAAGTCTCGGCCTGCCCGGGCCCACCGCAGGCGTCCTTGCGACCACCAGCCTTCGCCACCGCACCCTGGAAGTACTGGACCACGCCGAAACCCCCAGCAGCGGCGGCATCCACGCGGACTCCTTCGACCAGGCCCTTCAAGCCGCCCACACCGTCGGCTTTCCTCTCGTGTGCAAGCCGGCGGCTCCCCGCCGACGCTATGCCGCCCGGGTCGTCGACAGCGCCACGGAGCTGGCGGAAGCCTTCTCCGCCGCCATAGCTGCCTCGTGGCCTGGGGCCGGCATCGTCATCGAACCTCGCCTCGACGGCATCGAAGCCACCGCATACACCCTCGACGCCCGCCTCGTGGCCATCTCTCATGCCACCTTCGACCCCGAGGCAGAGCCAAGCCTGATGCCCCTGGAAGTCGTCGTAGACGCCGACGATGTCTGCGCCGCCACCATCAAGAGCACCGTCACCCGCGCCCTGGAAGCAACCGGCCACCGGCAAGGCATCGCGCAGATCCGCCTCCGGATCACTCCCACCGGCCCCCGCGTCCTCAGCCTCACCACTCATCTGACCGACCCGCTCATCGCCACACTCATCGAACAGGCCACCGGCATCGACCTCATCGCCGCTTCCGGCCAGCACGCACGAGGTCTGCCGACCGAAGCCGATGCCACTCCACTGGGCGCGGCCGCCATCCGCTACGTCCAGGGAGCCGCCGCCAGTCGCCTCAGCTCCACCCCGGCCACGCGATCCACCATCACGCCCTACGCGCGCCTCGACCGATACAACGCCGACAGCCGCACAGGGCCCCTACCCCGGCGCGGCCATCTCCTCGTGACCGGAGCCGACTTCCCTCAGTGCGTCGCCCGGCTTCGTAATGCCGTGGCCCAGCTGCACACACTATCCACCACCTGACCTGGGAGTTCCAGATGTGCTCAAGGGCCTTCTTCACTGCAGAACTACCCGACGCACCAAGCTGCCAAGCCGACAGCGACACCGGCTCCGATGACCGAGTCCACGACGCAACCACTACCAGGCCGTAGAGCCGGGTTGCCGAAGTGCCACTCATCGGTCGGATCGCTGCAGGCATACCCATCACCGCTGCAGAGGACGGTGACGGCGTCCTTCCCCTGCCGCGGCAGCTGGTCGGTCACGGCGACCTCTTCGCCCTCACCGTGACGGGACACTCAATGGCCGGCGAGGGCAGCACTCTGGACGGGAACATGGTCGTTGCGCGCAGGCAGCCGGTCGTCGAACCGGGAGCCGTAGCGGCCGCTCCGGTCGGCGAAGAGGCCACAGTGAAGAGACTGCGGCGGGACGGCACCGACGTGTGGCTCGACCCGGACAACCGCGACTACGAACCGATCCCGTGCAATGAGGCTTCCATCCTTGGCAAGGCCGTAGCCGTCATGCGCGGTCTGTAGAGGCCGCCTGTCCACAGTTCGCCTCCCTTGCGTCGCACCGCCCACACCTGTCGGTGGGTATCCGGAAGCGGTGCCCTCCGGCGCCTGATGCTCACGGGTGTGCGGGGCCACCCATCCAGAGGCAGTAGTGTCATGTACCTGTACTTGGGGAGGAGTTGAGCGATGCGCACGACGGCACTCATGACTCGACGCTGGGCTGCCACCGCAGTCATATGCGGCGCTCTGGTCGTTGGCTGCAGCAACGGTGGGACCGACGGTGGGGGAGCCGCCGGCGGCTCCGGCGGTCACGCCGAGTCGCTGAAGGACGAGCCGAAGCCGCTCGCCGCGGGAGAACTGACCCCCTTACTTCTCACCTCGACGGACCTCGGCTATGGGTACATCCAGAACCCGAACCTCGCAGACGACGCGGACGACAAGAACGACGACGTGACCACCCAAGGGTGCTCAGCCCTGGAGAGGCTCGGCAAGAGCGAGAGCGACCTCAACTTCGCCACCAAGGCCGAAGCGAGCTTCACCTACGACACCAGCACCTTGGGCGAGGAACTGCACAGCGATCGCCCGTCGGTGCTCTCCGCCAAGCTCAGCACGCTCTTCAACGCCTACCTGGCCTGTTCCTCGTACACCCTGAACACCGGTAGCACCCCTATCGAGGTGCAGGTCTCCAAGTCGCCCCTGCCGAAGGTGGGAGACGAGCAGTTCGGTTACTCCTCCACCCTCAATCTGCCCACTGGGTCCCAGGTGGTGAAGACCCTTGCGGTCCGCAAGGGGAACGTCGCCGTGATCCTGGTCGGTGCTCCGGGTCTCGTCGACCGGCACATCGACAAGGCGGTGGGCAAGCTCCCTGCGACCTGACAACACCTAGCGACCAGCCCGGCTGGTGCGGCACAGGAGCTTCCCGGGCGGCCGGACCGCTTATGCGGGCTGGCTCCGCGGGAGGATCAGGTCCTCACGGAGCTGACCGAATACGGCTATCACAGCGTCAAGGGCCTCCGATGTGTGGGCGTCCGTGCATACAACTCTGAGCCGGTGCCCCGCGCCGGCAGTCGCCAGTACCGCGTTTGCGTAGATCCCGTGGTCCAGGAGCAGACGCTGCGCCGACAGCATCGCCTGCTCACTGGCGAAGCGGACCGGGATGATCGGCCCGAGGCTCTCCTCCACGTCGAACCCCATCGCCGCCAGTGCCGCCCGCAGATTCTCTGCGGCCGCCAGCGCGTCGGGCGCCCGTTCAGCGTGACGCCGGATTTCCCGCAGGGAAGCGTGCGCGGCCGCGGTCTCTGCCGGGCTGAGGCCCGCCGAGTAGAGCTGAGGGCGGCAGTGATGGCGCAGGTAGTCGATGGTCCGTGCGTCGGACAGCACGACGCCTCCCTGGGAGGCCAGTGATGTGCCGAACGAGGCGGTCATCAATGGCACCTGCCCTGCCATGCCGCTCTGATGGACAACTCCGCGCCCGCGACCAAGAAGACCCACACCGTGGGATTCGTCGACCAGTAGCGTCGCCCCGAAGCGCGCACACACCTCCACGAGTTGAGCCACCGGTGCCGCCCGTCCGGAATCAGCGAAGAGAGCATCGGTGACGACCAGCGCTGGGCGCCCCGGAGTGGTGGCCAAGGCCTCGGCGAGAGCGTCCGGGCTGCAGTGCTGATAGGACAGCATTCCGGCGCCGTTCGCGCCGGCCAGACGCGCGCCGTCAACGAGGGACGCGTGCGCCCGCTCATCTACCACGACCACGTCCTCGCGGCCGACGAGGCACGAGACGACGCCGAGGTTCGCCAGGTATCCGGTCGAGAAAACCAGCGCGGCCTCGAAGCCAAAGAAGCCGGCAAGGTCAGCCTCCAGCTCTTCATGGAGCTCGAGATTGCCGCTTTGATGCCTCGGTCCGGTCGCCGACGTTCCGTACAGCGCGAGAGCGTCCTGAGCCGCGGCAACAATCTGAGGGTTGGAGCTCAGGGCCCGGTAGTCGTTGCTTCCGAGCATGCATACCTCTGCACCGTCCAGCAGCACCTGGCCTCGCCCCGCGGGCCCCAGTGAGCCCGGGTAGTAGGGGTAGAGGCCGAGCGCCCGCGCATCGTCCGCCGCACCGACGACGCGGCACTTGTCCAGCAGGTCCATCCAGGGATCCGATCTGTCGTTTGCGCGGGAAAGAGCGGCACTACCTTGACGCACCCCACAATCGAGACGACCCAACAGAACGAGACCGTCCCACCCCCTGAAAGCATGTCCCTTCGCCACGGACCGTCAGCCGGGACAGAGGCCGGACCCGCTGTGTTGCGGCAAACTCGTCACAGCGGACGAGACGCCGAGTTGCGTCCCTAGAACACAGGACTTCTACCTTCCACTCCGTCGGCCCGTCCACCACATCAGCGCCACGGAGCTTTCACAACCTCGCGGCGTACCCCTGACCTGAACCCCCGCGGGACGGACCAAGACAACAGGCCACTGCAGCGCCACCGTGCCGGCCTGAGCCGTCTTCTGCACGCCGACAGCACGGCCTACGACGACCGTCCGCTGCCGCGCATCCCCTCCGCAGTCCGTCAGAACTCCACGAGGTCCTTCCATGAACGCGACGAATGCCCTGCGCACCGTCGACATGATCCGACGAGCCACCGCGAGCGTGAATGGCCATCGAGCCGCCTTGCGTGAGCTCCACGAAGCCCGCGCCGCACAAGCGCTCCTTTCCTATGACGCCGACGAGGCCTGCGAAGCCGCTCAGCGCTCCACCCATCGATCCGAACGGCGGCTGCAGCGAGCTGCCAACAAGCTCCACCTCTGGCGCCCGCTGCTGAACCGATACCCGACCGAACACCACCGCCAGAACGCCACCAGGAATCTGCTTGAGCACTTGGCCGACGATGACGTCGCCTTGATCAAGGCCGCCGATATTGTACTAGTACAATATCGGCGGGTAAAGATTCGGTGGTCACGCTGCACCGTGCTGTCGCGGCCGCTCGCAAGGCCGGCTGTATGCACAAGTTGCGGGTGATGCACTGCGACCTTGGACAGGCGGAGTGGCCTGGTGTCCGGCAGCTCGCACGCCGCCAAGCCGAGCGATACGGAATCCCCTTCATCCTTGTGGAGAGCGACGGCGGCTTTCTGGGCATGGTGGAAGACCGAGGCCGATGGCCGGACTCAGCACGACGCCTGTGCACCGCGTACCTGAAGCGGGATCCCACAGGCCCTGTCATCACCAAGATCGTCGAGGGCCTGGGGCTGGACCGCCAGGCGATCGTGCTGAATGTCATGGGTGTACGCGGCGCGGAATCCCGCTCGCGGGCCCGTAAGAGCCGGCTGACCGTCGACGACCGGACCTCGAGCTCCAACCGCCTCGTCCTGACCTGGAACATCATTCATCAGCTTCCCGACTCCCAGGTCTGGCAGGAAATCGCCGACAACGTGCTCGAATACCACCCGATCTATGACACCGGGCTTCAGAGGCTGTCCTGCGTGTACTGCATACTGGCCGGCCCGGACTGGCTTGTCCTGGCCACACGGATCTGCTTCGCGCTCGGGATGCCCCACCCAGACCTGTACACCGAGCTTGAGCGACGAATCGACCACAGCTTCAAGCAGGACCTCACCCTCGGCGGAGTCGTTGCCGCAGCCCGGATGATCGACGCACTCGATGGCCCCCTCACCTGGAGCCGCGGGGATGCCCTCCGCAGACACCTGGGCCCTTCCGTCGCCGCCGCCTACCTTGCCAAACTCGCTGCCTGACCGAATCCCACCAAGCACCACCCCATCCGAAATGAGGAACCCATGTCCAACAACCAGACCACCATCGAATCGCGGCAGCCCGGACACGCACTCGTCCTCCAGCCAGGCGGCCACGGCCTGTTCAAACTTGCCTGCGCCTGCGGGGGACTGCTCGAGCCCATGCCCGACACAGAAGAAGCCCACCGAGAGCGGCACCACCGCCACCTCACCGAAATCCCGACCAACAGCACTCCCTAACCCCGGCCGCAGCGCCCCACCCAACCGGCCCCCGGTGGTATTCATCCCGACGAAGAGGATGAACACCACCGGGGGCCGCTGCCGTTTCCGGTGCACGCCCCCGCTCTTGACTCCTTAAGACGTCGTTTCCTTTGGCTGAGCTCCGTGCTCGCGAACGGCCAGGCGAGTGTCAGTGCGGTGTGGGAGTCTCCGCGGCATGAGTTATGACCTGGCTGTCTGGGAAGGCGAGAGGCCGGCGGATGACAAGACCGCCGGCCAGGTCTTCAGCAACCTGTACGACCGCTATATCGACGGCGAGGTGGAAGAGCCTCCGTCCGAACGCATTGCGGCTTACGTGGCCGCGCTGCTTGAGCGGTGGTGCGACATCACCGAGGACGAGGAGGACACTTCGCCCTGGTCGACCGGTCCGCTGATCGACGAGGCCAGTGGTCCGCTGATCTACTTCGCCATGCGGTGGAGCATGGCCGAGGAGGCATCGGCCTACGCGGCGGCCGTCGCGGAGTCCATGGGGCTGGTCTGCTTCGACGTGCAGCAAGACCGGCTCAGGCCATGAGCAAGGGGTTCAGGCGGCGGTAGCCGATCAGAGTCGCCGCTATGCCGACGAAGGCGAGGAAGTGTTCGGCTTTGCGTTCGTACCGCCGGTGGAGGCGTCGGCAGCCCGCCAGCCAGGACACGGCTCTCTCGACTACCCAGCGATGCCGGCCCAGCCGCTGCGAGGACTCGACGCCCTTGCGGGCGATACGGTGGCGGATGCCCCGTTTGCGGAGCCATCGGCGCAGGTGGTCGTAGTCGTAGCCCTTGTCCGCGTGCAGCTTCGCCGGCCTCCGACGCCGGGGCCCGCGCCGGGACCGGATGAGCGGGATACCGCGCACGAGCGGCTCCAGGCCCTGGCTGTCATGCATGTTCGCACCCGAGATGCCCAGGGACAGTGGCAGTCCGTTGCGGTCACAGATTAGGTGGATTTTCGATCCCAGTTTGCCGCGGTCGGTCGGATTCGGTCCCGTCAGTGGCCCCCTTTTGCGGCCCGCAGGCTGACGGAGTCGATCGCGCACCGTGACCAGTCCAGCTCGCCCCGCGCTCCGAGTTCGTCGAGGATCACGCGGTAGAGCCGGGCCCAGACCCGGTCCCGGCTCCACTGGGCGAACCGGCGGTAGACCGTGGGCCAGGCGGGACCGAACACCGGCGGTAGCTGCCGCCAGGTGCAGCCTGAGGTCGCCACGAAGATGATCGCCGCCAGGGCTTCACGATCACCTGCCCGCCGTCGACCACCGCCCTGCGGACGCGTGACCACTGTCGGCGGCACCACCCGCCTGAACAGCGCCCACAACTCGTCCGGCACCAGTCGCTCAACGAGATCCGTCATGCACGGCTCAACGAACGATCACGCCATAAGAAACGACCTCTAAATAGCCCGCTCCTTACGGTCCGGCGCCGGACGCACACCCGTGCGCCTTCCGCCCATGCACGTCCACTCACCACGTCAGGACGTGCACCCCGCCAAGGAGCAGAGCCATGACGCCCTACGCCACCACCTCACCTTTCCCGCACCTGCACCCCGACGAAGTCGCCGAGTTCGAACGCATCTGGCGAGGCGAGGCCGGCGGCATGAGCGAGACCGCCATCCGCGAACAGTACGCCCGCCACACCAAGGTCCTTAAGGACCTGCGCTCGGCAGCCATCAAGCCGACCGCGATCATCCCCACCATGCTCCACACCACAGCCCAGCAGGCGCAGATAGCTATCGACTCCGTCGCTGCCCTGCTTCGACAGGACGAGGAGGCCCTCGCCACTCGGGGACGGAGCGTGCTGGAGAACCGTGGGCTCGTCCGCCGCCGTATCCACGCCGCGCGTGGCCCCATCACAGTCAGCGCGCCGACCCGCGCGTGGCCCTGAGGAAGGAGCCCACCACCTCCCCGACGCGGGTCCACATTCCTCCCGGGAAGTGGACCCGCATCCGCAAGGCGCCGCAGACAGCGCCCGAGGAAAGCGGCATCGAAGCGAAAGCCGGGAGCTCCGATATCGCCTCCCACGCCCCGGCCATCCACCCCGATTGCGTCCCGCTCCACGGGAGATCCAGCCGCTCCAGCGGCCTGGACGGCGGAGGTGCCAGAGGTGTGCTGCACACCGCAGGCCAGGACAAGGGGGACCGCCCTCCTCCCACCGCACGGCGGGGGAGAGAACCAGTAGCGCATGGAGCGTGGCACGCCGCACGGTCCGGGCCATCTCCAGATCCCGCCACAGCGCCCGCACCCGAAACGGAAGACGGGGCCCATACGGGCGGCGGGCCAGACACGCTCCTCTCCACTCCGGCTGATCACAGGTCCATCAGTTGCGGAGCTAGGTATCCCACCGATCAGCATCACCACACCTCGGGAACGCCAGAGTCCCGAACTGACGAAGCGGATACCTCATGACCACTGACGAAGCCATCACCCTGTGCGCCCACGGAGCACTGTTCCTCCACCTCCTTCCGCTCTTGGCCCTCGCCCTGGAGACAGCCTTCAGCCCCAACCCGGATATCAAGGCGCTGTTCCGGGGGACTACTCCCGGTCAGTCGCACCCTCGCAGCACGTACACCGCCGCAACGCTGGCCGTCGCCGCACTACTTCTCCTCGCGGCGGCTGTGCTCAACCTGGTGGGCGAAGGCAGCATCCTCAAGACGGTCCTGTTCGCCGCGCTCGCCGGGGTCGAGTCCGGGCTGGCCTATGCCTGGCACCGGCCCCACCGCTCAGACTCCGATGCCGCCGATGCTGAGGTGGCTTCCGACACGGCGGAGGCTGACACGGACCCCAAGGACACCCCTCACCGATAGAGCTCGGCCACCCGGCAAAGGCCCGCTCACCGACGACATCTTCGGTGAGCAGGTCTCTGTTTTCGGGTGCTCGAAGCCCCAGCACCTCCATACCGCCGGGTGGCCCGCCTGCGCATCGCGGCAAGGCTCAACGCCTCATGGTTGTGTGTCTAACGCTCCGGCCCCAGATCGTGCGGCCGTCCGACCACTGCCGAACAGAAGCGGAGCAGAAACGTGAGTGCCACCCCACTCTCCCCACGGAACACCGACGGTCTCAAGGACCGTGAGACCGCACCGACGTCCGCCCAGGCCGCTCCCTACGAGGTGGCATGCCGCTTCGACGTCAGCGGCGACATCGCTCTCTTCCTGGAGATCAACCCGAACCTGCCGGGCCTGGTGATCGCAGCTCTTCAGAACACGCACAAGGGTTGGAACTATGCCATCCGCACCCTCAGGGCATCGGCGAACTCGCTCCCACGCGGGCTGCGGGGGTCTCTCAGCGCAGTCGACGCTGACATCGTGAACCTGAACCTGCGCGCCGGACTCCGCAGCCTCCTCGACGACTACTCCACCCTGCTGGCGGGCCCCGTGCCCGGACAGACCCTTCCATCGCTCGACGTCACCGGCCTCACCGCCACCATCTCCGCCGGCAGCCTCCGATGCCGAACCCTGACCCTCCACGATGCCGCGGGCCGCCAGGTCGGTAGCACCTTCGTGAACCTGCCCCACGACTGGACTGACGAACGGTACGAGGGTCCCGTCGCCGATCTCCATCCCAAAGCGTTTAAGGCCGCCCAGGTCGCGCTGAATGCCACCCGCTTCCGGATCCGGCGCGCTGAGGCCAACCACCGCGCCTATCGCGACGCCTTCGGCTCGGCCCCCATCACCCTGTCGTCACGGCCGGACCTTCCCGACCTCATCGCGGAGTGGAGTCAGAACGACACCGACTGCGGGCTCGAACTCTCTCTGCGCACTGCCGATCCTGTGCACTCGTGGCAGGTGCTGCGCCTGCTGGGGGAGTGGCTCGGCAGCCTCGAAGAGCGCACCATCACCATCACCATGGACGACAAAACCCGTAAGGTGACCGCGATCCTGCGCGGGACCACGCCACTGCACCTCCTGGCATGGGACCGCTCCCGGTGAGCACCAGCACCTGAACCGCCCCCGGACACCATCGGCCCGCTACGTCACACAACGCGGCGGGCCGAGCCGCACTCCCGACCGCGCGAACACCACCTGGCATCTGCCACGAGTTGCGGGGCTAACCCTGCGGCTGGCCAGTGTGGTGCCCGGCGAACAACACCGCGCCGCACACCGTGTCGCGCATCTGCTCGCACCGTTGCGTAGCCCACTCCTCTCACGGGACCGGGCGCTGGCAAGGCACCGAGACCTCGAAGGCTCTGAGCCGGACCTCTCACCGACTGCCTCCTCCATCGCACACCACCCCATCCGACCCGGATCACCCGTGGAGTGCCACCATGGCCACCGACTGGCTGCTCACCCAGAACTCCCGCATGAAGGCGCAGGGAATCTACAACTGGACCCTGCCCGCCTGGGCCGTCACCCTCAAGGACGAGGCCCCCGACGGCACCATCACCGCCCGCAACATCAACGTCTGCCCCCAGGCCGGCGTCTGCGCCAAGTTCTGCTACGCCCTCGACGGCGCCTACCGCTACCCCAACGTCCGCCAGCGCCACGAGAACAACCTCCGACTGGTCCTCGACACCCCCCTGATCTGGCAAGAGCGCATGGCCGCCGAACTGCGCCACCGCCGATACGCCGGCGCCGCAATCCGCATCCACGACGCAGGTGACTTTTTCGAGGACTCCTACACCATGCAGTGGCTCGAACTGATGCGCGGCGCCCCGCAGGGCCAGACCTTCTATGCCTACACCAAGGAGGTGTCCAGGTTTCAGCGTCTGGTCGTCCCCAACCTCCCGGCCAATTTCAGGTTCGTGTACTCCCTCGGTGGCAAGGAAGATCACCTGATCATCAAGGAGCTCGACCGCCACGCCGACGTTTTCCCCGACACATCGTCGCTCGAAGCAGCGGGCTACTCCTCGCAAGAGGCCTCCGACCTCCTGGCTGTCTTCGGGCCGCCCCAAGTGGGCATGGCCGCAAACCGCCCTCGCAAAGGGCTCAAGGACCACTCCTTCGGTGAGCTCCAAGAGATCGTCGACATCGAGGCGGCCGCCCGGCGCGCCCGCGCTCGTACCAAGGCACGCCGCAGCAACAACTGACCCGCTCGGAGCCTGTCGGCGCCCGCCCTTGCGCACAGGGCCGCAGCGATCACTCAGGCAGGTGTTGCGGACCTTGACCGACGACCGGTCAAGGTCCCTCCGTCGGCCGCCAAACCAGGCCGGTACGTCGACTCATCACCCGCACCAGGAGGTTCCGCCTTGACCGCCGACGACCGCCAGACTTCCGGGATCCCGCACGATCCAACGACTGCCACCTCGGCACCGTCCGAAGTCCCCATCCTGATGCGTCCCGGATCCGGCCTTGCGGGCCTGCCCGACCTCGCCGCCACCTACCGAGCTGAGACGCAGCTCGGAGCCGGAGAACCCTGGCACCCGCACAGCACGGAGAGCCAAGAGCGCGTCCTGGACGGAATCGAGTTCCTCCTGCGCCGCGAACTGGCCACCGCCCACGCGGAGGGGACCACTCTCGTCGTCACCGTCCCTCTTTGCCAGACGGGCCTGGACGAGGACGAGCCCCAGCTCGATGCCGCTCCTCGCTCCCGCTACGTCCCCATCGGCCAGCCCTGACCGCCCGCATTACCTAGCCCTGCCCCGCAGCCTCACCAGCCTCGCGGGGCAGGGTTCGTCGTTCGCCCCCCAGCCCGCCACCGGAGGTTGCCGCAGTAGCCCACCTGCTCGGCACAGTCCCCCACACCAAGCAGCCAGGCACCCGCCAGCAGCTACTCCGACTCACACCGGGGACAACCGCCATGAACCGCACCCAGGCCGACACTTCCTCAGATGCCCGCGTCCGCATCCTTACCGAAATGACCCACGCCCTCACGCTGCCCCCGAGGCGTGCGACGTCTTCCTCGCCGACTACATGGACACCATCCATGACCTCGCCAACGCCTATGCGGATCCCAAGGCCGCCTACCTCGCACTGAGCAACTACGCGGACGACACCTACGAGCGGCTCATCGAGGACGAGGAAGCACTCACCGGATGACGAGGTCCCGGACAGGCCCACCGTCCGACAGTCGCGGGCTGCCCACCGCGCCACCGCGACCGGGAGGGGAGCACCACCCGCTCGCCACATGCGAGGCGTACGCGCGGCGGCCGGCCCACCGGCGTTCCAGGGAGCCGTCGGCCAGGCCCCCATTCCCCGGCCTCGATACGGCCATGAAGCACCTCGCTGTGTACGCCGTTCCCCGCACAAACCGGATACCCCAGGGCCCGCCCCGCCGCCTCGGCCGGGCGGACCTGCCGCATGTCGGGCCGACTTCTATCCCAGCTACCGCCGAGCGTTCCGCGAGGTTGCAGGGCTAACCCCGCCCCAGGCCACCGTCCATCCCGCCAGGCACTCCGGCAGCTCCTCCGAGACCCGAGACACCCGCAGGCATTCACAGACCACCTACGAAGGACAAGACGGTGCCCAACACTCTCAACTACGACCCGACCATCCCCGAAGGCAAGGCCATCGCCGACCTCTTCGACGACGTCAAGGCGATCGAGGACGCCGACGGCAGCTGGGACGGCGCCGACGTCGTGGACCTGCTCACCGGCTGGTTCACCAGGCTCGGCATCAACGTCAAGGGACCCTCCCACCAGGCCGGACCGATCAAGCCCACCGCGATCTCCCCCGACGCCACCGCCGGGGAGATCACCCAGCTCCTCCTTGCCGTGCCCGGCTTCACGGTCAGCGGCTACCCCACCGGGAACCCGGGCTTCTTCTACGCCCAGGACGACAGCGACGAGCACGCCGAGTTCACGCTCCTCACCTTCCCGACCGCCACGCCCGCCCTCAAGCGCGCGGCCATCGCCGAGCTGCGCCGCCACGGATTCGCGGCCACGGAACAGGAACCCACCGCAAATCGCGGCGGGACGATCCGCGTCCAGAGCTACGTGCTCTTCCCTGTGCCCGAGAGCGCCGGTCCCGTCGACCGTGCCGTCAGTGTTCTGTACGAAGCGGGCTTCACCCACGCCGCCTCACGGCCGCAGGCGGTCGTACCCGGCTACGTGACACCCAGCCCCGTGTCCTGGCGCCCCGGCTGGATTCAGATCGATGTGATCAGCAAGCGGGGACTCGACCGGGAGTCCCGCGAGGAGGTCACCCGCGCGGCTGCCGAGACCTTCGCGCACCGCGGCTGGGAGGTGGAGATGCGCGGAACCGAGTCGTTCCACGCCTTGGACCCCAGCCACGCCCCGGCGTAGTAGGCCCGTCCCCGCTGACGACCACTCGACGAGGCGTGCCGGACCGCTGGACGCAGTCCACTGATCCACATGCGAGAGGCCCCACACACGGTGTGGGGCCTCTCCGAGGTTTCACCACTTGGCCCGGCTGGTCCCTCCAGTCCCTGATCGCAAGCCGTTGCCGGCCTAACCGACACGAGCCCGACGGTCACCCTCCACGCCCCAGAGGCAACGAATTCCCTTGCAAGGAGAAGCCGATCGTGACCTACACACCAGAGACCCATCAGCACGCAGCCCAGATGGCCTGGCACGCCGCCCGCGATGCCTACCGCACCCTGACCGCCTGCCTCCTGATCCAGATCCAGCCGCTCCTGCGCCGCGAGCTCCACAACGAGGAAGCACCCTGGTCCCACCTGGTCGCCGACCTGCCGGACGGAGGCCGTGTGACCATCCAGCTCATCGACGGATCCACCGCCCAGGCCCACTTCACCGGCCTTCACCAGGGAGCCGTCGAGGTATTCACCAGCAGGGGACGGGTTCACTTCGGAGACATCTTCGACTTTCCCCTGGCGGAGACCACCCCCAGCACCCACACGCGCCATCTCTACCGGGCCACCCAGCGCATCAGGGTGCAGCCCGACGGCAGCATCACGGGGGACTTCACCCTCCCTATCCCCTACCTGATGCACGCGCTCGAAGGCCTCACCGAGCTGAGCAACCGCTGACCCCGCCGAGAGTTGGACCCCACGCGTCCCCCTTTCCTGCCCCGTACCCCTCCAGGGTGCGGGGCAGCTTCTGCGCTCCATGCAACCGCTCACAGCAGTTGCGGAGCTTAGCCCGCGCCGGGCCACCGTCCTCCCGTCACCGCACTCCGCAACGAACGAAGGAGAGTTCACATGACCCCCGCCACTCCCGCCTGGTCCTGGGCCGTGACGGTTACCACCCCCGGCGGACAGCCCGTCCCGGCGATCGGCTTCGACACCCTCACCGACTTCGAAGAGGCACGAGAGAAGGCGTCCGACTTCGTCACGCTCCTCGGCGAACAGACGACATACGAGACCGACGCCCAGCAGGTGGCCCACGCGCTCCAGGCCCTCCCGACCCCCGAGACCGCAGCGCTCGCCCACTCCGCCTACGCCGGGATCTACAGCGCCCACGTCCTTCCCGTCGCACCCGGCCAGACCACCCAGGAGGCGTGGGAGCAACACATGCCCGCCCTCTTCACCAACCAACTGGCCAAGGCCTGGACATGGGTCGTGGCCCGCGTCGACGACACCGACGCCCAGGTCGTCGCTGGTGGCGGACCCTTCCCTACCGACCGCCAGAACGCGGAAACGATCCTGCTCGGCGCCCTGGCGCGCATCCACCACCCCGACGCCACGACACTCGCCGACCAGTGGAGCAGCGACACCAACACCACCGACTTCCGCACCCACGGCCTCTACACAGCGGCACTCGTCGAGGTCACCGAAGGTCTGGCAGCCAACGCCGAGGACGCCGTCCAGGACGCACTGACCGAGCGGTACAACCACGTCGCCTACCACTGACAGGCCACCTGTGACATCGGCCCCGGAGCGCCCAGCGCCCGGGGCCGAAGCACGTGCGCGACCAACACCACCCACCTCACCGAGCCTGCGGGCTCACTCCGCCACGCACCGGGCACAAGGGCAGGACGGGAGCGCATCCCAGCCCTCTCCAGCTCTCCCGCCCACAGCGTCGTGGACTTGCGAGGCTTGCCAACGGCCACGTCATGGTGCGGCCCGGACCCCGGAGCACGCGCACCGGGCCCATCGACACACACCTCACAGCCGCCCCTCGGCGCCCCTCCGAGCAGGAAGAGAGACACCTGCATGAGCACACCCACCACCGCTGCCACCAGCACGGCCCGGCCGCGACCGCTACCGAGGTTCCACGCCGCCACGGCCCCCGCCACGGGCTGGGACTTCACCCACCGCGGGCTCTCATTCAGTACCTACCGGCCGACTGGCTTTGCCGCCTCCGGCCCCACGGTCTTCGGCTGGTCTGTGTTCTGGAACATCACCACCGAGAGCCGCGAAGAGATCACCGGCGGATGGGAGGACCGGGCCTCCGCCGTCCGCGCGGCCCTCAGGGCCGTTGACCAGCGTGCCGAGGCCAACAGGCTGCACTGGCAAGAGAACAGCGGCACCCACCCCCAGCCCGCACGCTGCTGCCCGCACCTGGACACCGGTCACACCGCAGGACTCTACGGACCGACCCGCTGCACCGCCTCCCGCTGCCGCTGCTACAAGTACCAGCAGGGCCCGCTCGTCCCCATCCGAGCCGAGGACATCCCCACCGGCGCGGTCCTAGCCCTGCACCCTGCCAACCTGGGCCCCATGGAGTTCCCTGTCGCGCACTCCGCCCAGGGGACACGCCCGGGGACGATAGACCGGCCCCGCATCACCTGGATCCGGGTAGTGACCGCAACCGGTGACGCCTACGAGATCGACGCCGACACCACGGTCTACGCCCTCGCGCACACCGTGCCCGGCTCCACGCCCCGCGCTGAGTAGGCCACGTAGAGCTCTGCCCGCTGCCCCGGCCCCCGCACTCACCACAGTGCGGGGGCCGTTCGCATGTTTCCGCTCCGTCGGCGCCCTCAGGAGATACAGGGGGATTGCCGAGCCTGTTGCGGGGCTTACCCAGTCCTGGCAGAGAGTCAGCTCGTCGGCCACCGACCGCCGTCCGTGAACCGAAGAGTTCCGCCGGCAGGGATGCGGCTGCTGCTCCCATCCGATCGTCCCGCGCATCCCGGCCCTCTTGCGCAGACCAACGCGTCGCGCGCCCTCCCCACCGTCCCGCCCGCTCTTGAGGAGAACGATGCCTGCCCCTTCCCCGCGCCCGGTCACCCTGACCACAACCGCGATCCCGACCAGCGCCGACGACACCCGTCACGCGATCCAAGCTCCCGTGTTCATAACCCTCACCTGCTCCCAGTGCTCGGTCGGCTCCTACCGCGACGACCAGCAACCCGATCCTGCTTGGGACGCTCCCGAAGCCCAGTGGCGGTGCACCAACTGCGGCCACCCCACCAGCATCGACGCCATGGAGTTCGACCCAGGCGAGCGCTGCACGGTCCGTGACCACACCCTGGGGTACACCACCGACGCCTATCCGGCGCTCCCCATCGCCAACCAACCGGCCGCCACCCAGGAGCCTCCTGCGGCGCTACGGACAACCGCTACCGAGATCACGGCGACCCTCTGCATCGACTGGTCCGAATCCTGCTGCGGAAACTGCAACAAGCCCACCCTTCCCAGCGCGTACCGCCACACCGACATCTCCGGATACCAGGCGAAGCCCGGCGCCGGGTGTGGAGCTCGGTTCGTGAACACCGCCAGCCTCTCGTGGGACCTCTCAGCCGAAGACCTGCACGAGCTGCGTCCCGACCTCCCCGTACGCAGCCAGGACGAGGCCTGACCAGCACCACGTCGCGCGGCCCCGGGCTCTCCAGGCCCGGGGTCGCGACAGCGCACCCAACCCCTTGGCCCCGGCACCGCCTCAGCGGTCCCGGGGCCGCGCCGCTCCCGCAAAAGCGCACTTCACGTCTGGCACGGCCGACACTCCCGCGCTGCGCTACCAGCCCACAGGACCCGTCTCGCCACGTGAGCGACAGGTTGCCGGGCTTGTGTGGCCATGGGCCAGCGTGCTGCCACCCCGAGCCGCCGCTTGGCGGCGGGGCAGCACCCGCGAGAGGACCCACCTCCATGGCTTCTGACCTCACTGCACTGCAGCAGGCGCAGGAAGCGCTCGACCGCATGACTGCGCACCTTGCAGCACTCGGCACCCCGGCCGCTGCCGTCCAAGCCCTCCTCGACAACACCGACCCCGGCCCGTGCAACGATCGCCGCGGCGGTTCCTTCTGCCAGCTCGACCTCGGCCACCCCGGCCACCTCCACATTTCGGTCAGGCCCCCGGCCCCGGGCACCAAGACCGAAACCGAGTGGGCCAGCAAATGGAGTGACCGCGACAACAAGAAGCACTTCTCCTACGACCACTGCTTCATCCTGCCCGCCCCGACGACGCCGGCCGGCCAGGCTCATGCCGAACTCGTAGACCTCCCACAGGTGTTCATCAGCCAGCCAGTCACCGACACTCTGCTGTACCTGCACATCCGCCTCGGCAGCAACGACAAGGGTCTCAGCTCCTGGCTGCGCCGCATCGGACTGAACCCCGATCAGGCGGAGCGCACCCGGCACGGTGACTACCTCGCACGCGGCCAGATGCACGGTGCTCGCATCGCCCTGATCGCTCACGCCCATTCCTACCGCTAGCACAGACCGGCCAGCTCAACCCCGTCAAGCTCGCACCTCCGCCTCCGGCCGCAGGCTGCGCTGGCTAGACCTTGACCGCAGGATCCCCGGCCCCGGCACCCCCACGGTGTCGGGGCTGCCCTCGTCCCACTCCGTCCACACCAGTCGGCAACGGCCCGGCGACAGCCCTACGCGGTGCCCAGCAACCGCTCTGCGACACCTCCGAGTGAGTGGACCTTGCGCGGCTTACCCACCCCTGCAGCACTCTCCAGCCAGCGGCCAGGGCAGTGGTGACAGCAACCCCACCCTCAAGGCCATCACCTGCCAGGTTGCCCTGGCCCAATCCATCCCGCCAGCACAGCAGATCCGCCCCGACTCCGAACCGACACTCACACACCGGAGGCCCTGCACATGCCACTCACCACCGGACGACAGCCCGCGCACACACTCGGCGTCGGCGACCGCTACCTGGCCACGGGTCCTGACCGGAAGCCCCTCGAAGTGACCGTCAGCAAGATTCACCGGGACAGCTTCACCGACGCCATCACCATCTACCTCGAAGGCCGCCCGAACCGCGCCGGTACGTGCAAGCCGGACGCCCTCGCCTACGTCACTCACCGCGCACTCCGCAAGACGGCTGCTGAAGCCTTCGGCATCGGCAGGCAACCAGCCTCCACGCTCGGCATCGGCGACCGCTACATCGCCCACCACAACCGCGACAAGTGCTACAGCCGTGAGGTGACCGTCTCGTATGTCTGGGACTGCGTCGACGGCAGCTTTAACGTCCACCATCAGCGGGCCGACCCGATTCGGACGAGCCACTTCACCAGCGCGTCCCCGGTACATGTCCTCCATCGTGCGCCGCGCTGCGACCACGGCGGCCCCTGGGAACACTGCATCTTCTGCGGCGAGATCGAGTGGCCCGACGAGGTCCAGACCGCCTATATGGCCGCCGCCAACGCGCGATCCGCCCCCTGACACGATCCCACCGTCCTTCGCCCCGGCGCCGCCCCCGCGACGCCGGGGCTGTCCCGTACCCGCGCCCTGAACAGCAGCGCGCTCCCGTTCCTCCCGTGCGGCCAGGCGAACACCCGCACTCCCCTCCCGACACGGAGCGCCGCGGGCCCGCAGAGCGTCAAGCCCGGACAGCCACCACCAACGGCGAATGTTGCGGAGCTAACCCAGCCGAGCCACACGATCCACCTCACCAGCCGGTTTGCAGCAGCCGACTGCGACACCTTCGTTGACACCACCATGAAAGGACCCGGCCATGAACAAGGCCCAACTGATTGAAGCCATTACCGAGAAGATGGGCGGCCGCCAGCAGGCCACCGACGCCGTTGAAGCCGTGCTCGACGCGATGGTGCGAGCGGTCGTCAGGAGTGAGCGCGTCTCCGTCACCGGATTCGGCTCAATCGAGAAGGTCGTCCGCCCTGCCCGGTACGCCAGGAACCCGCAGACGGGCCAGCGGATCCGAGTCAAGAAGACCCACGTGCCCCGCTTCCGAGCCGGGCAGAACTTCAAGGATCTGGTCGCGGGTCGGAAGAGGCTCAAGGAGGGCGTCACCGTAGTGACGAAGGCCCCCAAGGGCAGCCTCACCCGCGCCGTCTAGAACTATCCTGCCCCACTGCGGCGCCCCGGTTCTCCGACCGGGGCGCCGCTGTTTGCTGCGGCCCGGCAAGGTGATCCGGTCCTCCGCTCAGCTCCCGCATCGCAGGTGCTTGCCACCTCACGGCTGCGGCCGGCGCAGCCCCGTGCTTGCACGGCTTACCGTCCCCACAAGGACACTGCCACCCTCCCCAGCCGCGGCACCTGCGTTTGCCGCACCCGTGCTCGGCAATCGGGCCCCCGCCGGTACCTGGGGATAGGCAACCACCCGGAAAGACAGAACATGACCGATAACCATGCTGCGCCCGTGCTCAATTCTGGAGCCTCCCACTACCGAGCTAACGATCTCCGTTCGACCGAATCTGACGTAGCCGCGATCCCGTCGTCCGCCGTCGAACCCTGCTGGGTCATGCCGACGCCCGACGAGAACCAGCAAAGCCCTCAAGCCGCCGTGACGGAGTATCCGGTGCCGGACGGGTTTCGCTTCACGGAACTCCCCGACTGGGTCGAGCAGCCTACGTGCGTTGTCGGCTCCGGTACGGAAGGCCTCGGAATGCTCTACAGCATCGAGGCCGACCCCGCCGTGTTCGTGTGCATCCGCCACATGGATCTGGGCGCCGAGGTCATCACTTCCCTGAGCTGACCGGACACTACAGGCTTAGCGGCCGACGGCCGATGCCAGGCCAGTCTCCCCTCGCCGCCAGCATCCTGAAGCTTGACCGGCACACCCCACCGTGCGGCCCCCGGACGATCAGCCCGGGGGCCGCACGCATGCTCCGGGCCGCCATCACGGTGCACGCCCTCTGTCGTGTTGCGCCCCTTGCCCATCAGCCCGTCAAGGTCCGGTCACCAGGGGATCGGTGCCCACCAACCCGCCCCTTCCATTCACTCCCTACCGTCCGGAAAGGGCCTTCCTGCGATGGCTGCTCAGTTCGGCATCAAGCCCTCTTACACCTCTGTTCACTTCTTCACCGGCGGCTGCGGTGACATGCGTGGCTTCACCCAGGCCGGATTCAAGTCCTTGTACGCCGCGAATCACCATCCGGCGTCCGCGCGGACTGCCCGGGACAATTGGCCAGGTCTGCTCGTCAAGGAGGCCGACGTGCAGAGCATTGACATGCGCAACGTCCCGACGGCCGACGTTCTGGTCGCATCGCCCATCTGCACCGAAGCGTCTCCGAACAGCGGCAAGGCCGCACCGCGTGCCGCGATCGAGCTGGACGAGAACGGCCGCCCGAAGCCGGGCCCGGACTGGCCTCAGACCCGCATCACCATGTGGGAGCCCGTCCGCTACGCAGAGTTCCACCGCCCCCTCGCCTACGTCGGTGAGAACGTTCCCGCCTTCGGCAACTCCCCGCTCTTCAAGGCATGGCTCGGGGTCTGGGGCGCCCTCGGCTACACACCCACGCTCGCATCAGTCAACGCCGCCCACCTCAAGGTCTCTGGCGCACGGCCCCTGCCTCAGTCCCGGGACCGGCTGGTGTGGTGCTTCCTGCGCAACGACGTAGTCGCCGAAAACGGCCTCCCCGATCTCCGGCCGACCTGTGACGCGATCTGCCCCACCTGTGGCCCTGTCGAAGGTGTCCAGCGCTGGAAGAAGAACCCCAACTTCCCGGTGGGTGAGTACGGCCGCAACCGCCAGTACCACTACGTGTGCCCCGACCGGCGCTGCCGTGCCCGAGTCGAGCCCGTCATCCGAGGAATCGGGGAGGTAATCGACCCCGACATATCCGGTGACCGCTTCGGTGACGGCTACTTCAAGGGCAAGCAGCGCACCACGCGCACGCCCTACGGGCAAGCCACACGCGACCGCGTCGCCGCCGGGCTGGAGAGGTACCGCGGCAAGCCCTTCATTGCCACCCTGCGAAACCACTGCTCGGCGTCCTCGCTGGATGACCCCATCGGCACCCTCTCGGCACAGGGAGGAGGCCACCACTACCTGGTACGGCCGACCGCCAGCCTGACCATCGACGACTGCGAGTACAGGCCCCTCACGACCCAGGAGAAGGCCCGCTGCCAGGGATTCCCCGAAGAGCACAAGTTCGCCGGAACTGAGCACGACAAGCGCCTCCAGGTCGGGAATGCCGTACCCGTCAACGTCGCCCGCTGGCTCGCCCAACGCGTCCAGGCCGTCCTGTCCGCCTGACACGACCCCAGACACCCCGCCGCCCAGCATGCACCGCTCACACTGACGCCATCCCTTGCTCCCCGACCCCGACCCCGGCTCCGCAAACGCGGAGCCGGGGTCGCCCGGCACCCCCGCACTCCGCAGGCACGCCGGCCGCGCACATCCGCCGCGCCGTTGCGGCCCTTGGCCGTCGCTCCGTCATCTTCCGGTCACCGGCTGGTCGTGATGTCCGACCGACCCGCCCCCAACCGCCCAACCTCCACAAGCGCAGCTTCTTTGCGCATGAACACCCAAGGGGACCCGCCCGTGACCACGCCCCAAGCACGCCCCACCACCGCCCGCCGACCGCTGCAAGACACCGGCTGGGGAGCGAAGCGCGCCGCCACTTACGCCGCACGATGCGCACGGTACGTCAGCATCGACCGCTTACAGCTTCAGGCCAGAGGCCGCGCAGCAGTCCGCCTCGATTTCCCCTACGCCGTGGGCCGCGGTCCGCAGCGGCACGAAGCAGCCGTCGCCATAGCCGCCCGGTTCGGACTGGACGCCCGCCACCTGGACCGCTCCGGGCGCGCGCTGCGCATTACAGGCCGTCCCGATGCGGTAGCCCGCTACGCTGCCGCGCTCCCCCGTGTCCTGGACCACGCTGAGCAGCTGGCCAGCTGGGCCGCACGCATGTACAGCCAGTGTGCCCGCAAGCCCCAGCACACCGACCACTTCGAGGGCCTGGGTGCCCGGGCGCCCCGCGCTGCCGCCTACTTTCGTGCCACCGCCTTCCGCAGGATCGTTGAGGTCCTAGCCGGCCCGCAGGACATCGTCGTACCCGAGGTAGACCCCAGTCTGCCCCTGTGGGAGCAGGCCGAGACCCTAGGTGGAGTGCTGGGCGAATACGGATGGGTAGAGATCCGCGACACTTATGACCCCGATACCGCCCGGCAACTTCTCGACAGCGCCGACCAGCTCAAGGCCCCGGCCTCACGCTGGCCGGTCACCAACAAGCACGGTGAGCAACTGGCCTTGTTCAATGACGCCCACTCGGCGCCCCAGCCCACATCCGGCCTGGTCGTCGTCATCCCCTGCTCCGCCGCGAAGACTAGCCACCCAGCCGCAGCAGGGCGGCTCTATACGGGATCGCTTCACAAACACGCCCGCCGTACCGCCGACGCCCTCACTGCCCAAGGCGGCACCATCCTGGTACTCAGCGCCCTTCACGGCTTCCTGCCACTGGATCAGGTCATCGAACCGTACGACCACACGTGGACAGACAAGGACAGCATCACTGTCGACGACCTGCAGGCTCAAGCCGTCGATCTGGGGTTGCTCGACGCCAATGTAGTGCTGCTCACCCCAGGTGAATACACGAAGCGGGCTGTCTGCGTCTGGCCGAACGCCCGCACCCCGCTGGCTCACCTGGGCATCGGCCGCCAGCGCAGCCGACTGACCGCCCTACGCGAAAGCGCCCACAGCGCAGAGGCCGGGTGAGACGACTGACATCTGACGCGGAACCCGGTACCTGCCCCCGGCCCCGCCTCACTCACCCTGCCTCCGCACCCGTCGGCACCTAGGCAATGGCGCGCCGGACGTTGCAGGCACACGGCCCAGTATCCCGGCACCCACAGCCTCGCGGGGATCCCGGTTCACCACCATGGCTTGCGCTGCTTGGCCTCCCACATGTGGTGGTTGGGACACCCGGATCGGAACACTCAGCATCCGGGGGCTAACCAACTCTCAGTCCAGGAGCCGCTCGTGCTGTTCGCCGAACCAGCCCACCCCTACGACGACCCTGACCACCCCGCCCAATGGGCCTGGCGGTATGGGTACCTTGAACTCCTCTACACCCCCGGCATCAAGACTCTGTCCCTGTCACGAGGCCCTAAGTACTCCACCAGCGGCAGGCGCTCCTGCCGCCGCTGCCACGGCAGCGGCTACCTCCCCTGGTGGGAACGCACCGCACCCGACGGAACGGTCACGCCAGCCGTCCCCTGCCCGACCTGCCCTGCCCACCGCGTCGTGTTCGAGTACCTGCCCCTGTGGCCCGTGCACTCCCTCGGCCAACTGCGCACATGGCTCAGCGCACGCCGCCGCGCCACCGCAAACCAGTCGCCCATATGGGATGACAATCCCGCCCTCGGACAGACAGGCGTTTTCGACGAGCCACCGTTTTGACATCAGCAGCGCAGGGGCCGAGGGCCGCGTCTGCGGCTCCCCGGCACAGGCCGCCAGTCCGCCCATGTGTACCGGCCCTCGCTTCCGCTAGAGAAGCCAGACGCATCACCTTCGCCCCATGCCCACTTCTCACCTGGCCCCGGCACCCGCTCCTGTGGGTGCCGGGGCCGTTCCATGACCACGCGAAGGCCGATCCCTGCTTGGTCCGCACCTTCCTGCTGGCCGCCACCTTGCCTGCCCCATCAACTGGTCTCCTCCCGGAGCCGGCGATCTGGGCGGGAGTGCGGGCTTGCGGCGCTTGCTGGTCTGCCCGACACGGTCTGGCTATCCGGTCAGGGGCGGTGCCCGTCGACCTGTTCCCTCAACCGTCCACCCGCCTACCGGGCACAGGCCCATACCGGATCTGAGAGACCCGTCTGCGTGACGCAGACCATCCATCGCAAGGAGCAGTCCATGAAGCCCAGTCAGATCACCGCCTTCCAGACCGTCTTGTCCCGCCTGGCCACCGCGGGTTTCCGCTGCACCGTCGAGTCCGACGAAACGACGACAGACGAGTCCTGGGCTGTCTACCACTTCGCCGACGGCTCCAACCTCATATGGGGCACGACCAGTGAAACCGGCGCGGAGAATTCCGTAACCCACCTCGTCAGCGCCCACCGTGCCCTGGACGCCTTGTTCACCAATGACTATGGGGACGAGCCCCAGCTCTTCGCCACCGGTGACTTCGATGAGGACGTGAACGCGCTCCGCGACTGGATTGCCTACCTCACTGAGACGCACGGCACCTCCCAGGAGTAGCTCCCTCCCAGCCCCGCGTCGTTTGGCGAATTCCAGGCGCGGGGCCGTGCCGTGTTCCGGCTCGTCTCGGCGTTTGCCAGCCGCTGCCCAGCGCCGTCGCATACCTCGCTGCCCGGCCGCCGTTCTGGGCCACGGCCGCACACTCCCGGTCCACAGTTCCCGCTACGAGGCCAGGAACCCGACCGCTGTCGGCAGCGTCCCGCCCCGGCGCCCTGCCCGGTCTGTCGCGTTTGGTCGGGCTACACGGCGGTCGTGTGCGTCATGCCGTATCGCAGGTCTGGCGCCGCCGGCGGTGTTGCGGCGCTAACCCCCAACTCCCGCACGGTGCACCCCGCCGCACTCCACCACCCACTCCAGCAAAAGGGAGCCTGCCCCGATGCCTACCATTCGTGCCGCCCGTGCCCGTATCACCCGCTGCCGACAGCGCCGACTGCCCCGCCGCTACCAGTGGACGAAGGCCACCGTCTACTCCTCCGACCCCGCCAAGCCGGTCGCCGGCGCCTACGGCCGGGGCTCCGCACCCCTGCCCTTCCCTCTCGCCTCCCCCCACACCGCGCCCTACCTCACCCGCCGCCGACCCGACGTCGACCGCACCCCGACCAGCCCCTACCCCCGCTACCTGACCCGCACCCCCAAGCGCTACCGCCACTGGCCCCACGCCTGAAACCCATCACCTCCCGGCGGGACCGGGCCATACCCCCGACCCCGTCGGCTCAGTTCACACCACCCCAGCGACCACGCCCTAGAACGGACAAGCCATGCTCTACCTGATCACCGACGACTACAACCGTGTGCTCACCACCGTGGCCGCACCCGATGACGACGCTGTGAGCATTGCTGTGGAACGCGCCGACAAGCCCGACCTCTGCCTGTTCTCCGCCGACCTGTACTCCGACGGCTCCGTGCACGTCGGTCATTGGCCCGATGGTGAGGATTGGGAGCGCGTACTCACCACCCACGGCGTCCCGAATGCGTACGGCTCCAACACCCCGGCCCGGCCTGCCCCGGTTCCGCCTCTCGACACCCAGGATGCCGTCCTCATCACCTGTCTTCTCCAGGCGGCCATCGACCAGCACACCCTCCCCGACGGCCAGCACGAGCGGGCCGCCCACCTCCTCCGGCGTCTGACCGCCAGATGACCCGCCCATCCTCGCATTCCGCCCCTTTGGCCCCGCGCCTCGGACATCTGTCCTCGGCGCGGGGCCGCCCCACTCCCGGCCCGACGTCAGCGTGCGGCCCACTTCCCCGGCCCGGCGCCAACCCGCGGGCGCGCCTGCACCGCGCCGTCCCCGGCCCGTCTCGCTCGCGCCCGGCGTAGTGCCCGGACCCGCGTCCCTCGGGCCGCCGGTCCGTTCCCGCTCGGTCCACTCCGGCCGCCGAGGGCCAACTCCACCCGGTCGCCGGCCGCCGCCGCCCCGCACCCTCAGCCTGTTGCATCGCTTGCCGGTCCGTCCGGCAGTGTCGGGTCACCGGCCGGGGCAGTGGTAACCGCCCCTACTCCCTCGGCCGCCCACCCCCGCCGGGGCCGTGCCGTGCATCACGGCCGCCGCCCCCGGGCCGCAACCACCCCGCCCTCACCCCTGGAGAAAGGCACCCTCATGACCGACCTCGCCGACCACACGTCCATCCCCCTGCCCGGCGTCATCACGCAACGCCCCGCCCACCGCGGCGAACAGTGGACGGTCACGTTCAACAAGATCGTCGGACGCGGCTCCACGCAGCGGGCCGCCCGCGCGGACCTCGCAGCGCAGCTCACCACCATGGCCGACACGGTCACGACCGAGCCCGCATTCGGCCTGGACTCCGACGGGCACACCGTGGTCGTCGTCCTCGACCGCCCGTGGGGCGCAGAAACGTACTACGCCACCCTCGACAGCGCCCGCCTGATCGGCACCTACGACCGGCACCCGGACGGCCCGGCCGCACACCTGGCCAGCGTCTACCACTACACGCCGCTCCCCACCTACCCGGACACCCCCACCGGCAGGACGCCCGGCACCACTGCGAACACCCCCAAGGAGCCCAGCGCAGCCCTTACTACGGACCTCGATGCCGCCAAGGAGCACCCCGCCGACACTCTGCTGTCCGACGCGAGCACCGTGTACGACCCGGCCACGGGGCCGCGTGTGGACGTGGTCCTTCCCGAAGCACAGATCCATCCCGCGACGGAACCGGACGGCATCTGGCGGGTGACGTGGGGACGCCTGTCGGGTCTGGGGCCGGATCTGGACACTGCGAAGGATCACCTGATGGTCCAGGTACTGGCCTCGGTGCACGCGTCGCAAGAGGAGCCCGCCTTCGCCAGGACTGAGAACGGCGTCACCATCGCCATCGCCCGCCACAACGGCGCCGACCGTTACGGGACCGACGGTTCCGTCTTCTGGCTGACTGCCCGGTACCTGGACTACACCCCGGACGCAGTGGTCGCCTCCGACACCGGGGCCGTCCCCCTGCGGCCCCGCCAGCAGCCGGACTTCTGAGGCGTCCCCTCCGTCCTGTAGCCCGTAGCTGTCTACGCTCGGCCTGGTCCTGCTCGTCTCGTAGCAGATGCTATTAATCCCCCTGCCTGGTGCCGGTTCCGCTCCTTGCGGGGCCGGGGCCGGGCCGTCGGTCCTGTGCCTGTTCCGGGTGTGGGGCTGAGTCGTGTTGCCGTCCGGCCCGGTCCGCCACTCTCCGGTAGCCGTCCCCGTGCCTTGTTCTGTTCGTGGCTGCCGGCGTGGGTGTGTTGCCTGGCTAGGCCCCGGCTGTCGCACTGTCACTCCCGTCAACCCGCCCCGCTTTGATGGGAGTACCCGACATGACGACCCCCATGAACCACCCTGTGACGGTCACCGCCCGCATCAACCCCGACACCGACACCGCCGCCGTTGCCCCTGCCCCGGCCGTGTACATCGCCACTGTCTACGTGAACACCGCCTGCCACAGCTTCGGCGGCTACCAGCACCACCACCTGCTTGCCGAAGCCACTCGCACCGATGGCAGTCCCCTGCGTCTGGTCTTCAACGCCAATGGCCGCACCCGCGGCCATGAGGCGGCTGCGGAAGCCGCCTTCGAGGTCGGCAATGGCCAGAGTGCGGACGACAAGGGCCAGACCTGGCCCGCCGACATCCGGTCCGTCTCTGTCGGCGATGTCATCAAGGTCACCGGACCGGACCACTGGATCATCCATCTCAGCGTCGAGCGGAGTGGCTTCTCAGCGGTCCCCGAGCCCACCCACCTGACCGACCTCGCCGGGTCCCGCGCCTCCAGCCGTCGCTGACCCACCCCCGCCACTCCTCACAGCCCCCGGCCCGGGACTCCCTCCCGGCCCGGGGGCCGTTCCGTGTGTGCCCGGCCAGGGCCGTTCGCCTCTGGCTGCCCGCAGCCCTCCCGGCTGCGGAGCGCCTCTGCCTCCGCGCCGTCCTGGCTGCCGTGCCCGCCCGCCATGTCCCGGCCCGGCGGCGCCTGCCACGGTCCCCGGCTCGGGCAACGCGCCGACGTCCTGGCGCGCGATCGCCGCCCCTGGCGTCCGGTGTCGGTGTGTTTGCGGGTGTTGCCCTCACCTGTGCGCATGGTGTGGCCGTACCCCTCCACACGACGGAAAGGACTTCACCACCATGTCTGATCTCACCGCCGGGCGGTTCCTGCAGAACGCCCTTCACTGCGCCGGTATCGCCGCCCACTCCGACGGCGACGGCGGCAGTGACTACATCGCCGTCCGCGTCGGCGATCACGGCGTCATCAGGATTGGCGGCGTCATCGACCGGGCCAAGGAGAACGAGATCCACTACCACCCGAGCGAGCACCAGGGCTGGGCAGCCGTCTACAACCCCGACACCGAGGACGACGACAGCAGCTTCACCGAGTTCTACCAGTCCACCAACCGCGACCTCGCCCAGGACACCGCCCACGTCGTCAAGGCCATTCAGAACATCATCGCTGGACGCTAAAGGTCCTGTTCTTGAACCTCGAACTACCACGAATGGCGATCATCACTATGAAAAGAACACCTGCCGTCAAGATCCCCCACGCCGAGTTCCAAGTCGACGGGCAGCGGTTCCGCGTCGATGAGCTGGTCTGGCACAACACCAGCGGCCGGAGCTTCGACCTGGTGCACTGCGACACCGACGAAGTGCTGACGCTGGACGAATCGTTCGACAAGTACCCGACCGACGAGCAGGTCGCCAGCGTGCTTGAAGAGCACGGATTTGATCCCGAAATGGAAATGTGCTGGTTCTGCAAGAAGGTGATTCTCCAGGCCACAGCTCACAGGGTCGACCAGGTATGGGTGGGCGATTCCTGCTGTTGGGATGACAGGCTGCGCTGACTGGGACCGCCCAGCGATTTCGTTCGGTCAACGGTCACCGTGACCGTTGACCGAACGATTTCCCCATGTGCCCGTTTGGGATTGCTGCCGCGCCACCTGCCAGTTCGAGGTCTGCAAACAGGCTCTAGCCTTGAGCTCTCCACCGACGACGGAGTGTGCGGTGTGGGGCGTCGACGGCGTGGCGCTCATCATCCCTGCCGCACTGCTGCTCACTCCCGCCCCGCGCAGTCCGGCCAGCGCCCTGGAGCCTCGGCCCCGGCTTCTGCCGGTGCCGGGGCCGCCTCCTGCCCTACCCACTCCCGCCTCCAGGTCGGACCCGCCCTGCGGTCGGCCCCATGCCCTTGCCGGTCTTACCCCAGCGCCGTGCACGGTCTACCGACCGGACCGCATCCGCGTACCGGCCACCATCCGCTGAAAGGGCCCCAGCATGAGCAACACCTCGGAACAGATGGTCGGCGAACACACCATCCACGGCCGTCGCGTGGAAGTACACCGCCTGACGTGGAAGAACCACCCCGGCTTGAGCTACGAGGTCATCGACGCCGAGACCGGTGCCCTCCTCACCATGGACGAAAGCTTCGACGACTACCCCACCGAGGAACAGCTCGCCACTGTCGTCGAAGCCAACAACGCCATCGAAGCGCAGGCCGGGGACGGGCACGAGGAGTGCTTTGGGGCCCACGTCACCGCCGATGGCCACGCCGACTGCGACGACAACGTCCTGTAACCCCGCCGGCCGCGCCCTGCGGCCTACCTCCCCGCCTCTCCCGGCCCCGCGCCCCTCTCGGGCGCGGGGCCGCTCTGCTGCCGTGCCCCCGTCCGCGTCCCGTGCCGGCCGGGCGGGTGGTGGTCCCGGCCCGGCTGCAGGGGCAGGGGCGGGGGTGTTGCGAGGGTTGCCTACGGGGGCGGCAGTGTCCGGTGCACCGGCCCGGGGGAGTGGTGACCACCCCTGCTCCCTCGGCCGACCAACCCCTGGCCACCGCGCCGCCCGCCCACCCCGGGCAGCGCCCCACACCCCGAGGAACCCTCCTTGACCACCCATATCCAGCACCCCGCCACCGTCACCGCCCGCATCGACACCGACAACACCTCCGCGCCGCCCACACAACTCCACACCGTCTGGGTCCTGCGCCGCTGGGACTGGCACGACGACGAGATCACGGCCCACTCCTCGCAGGACCGCGCTCTCGCCGGTCTCGCCGAGCACGTCAAGCAGTCCTGGAGCAGGCTCGTTCAGCACGAGAACGTGCCTGCCGCGCCACCGAGCGACCCCCGCGAGGCCATCCGGTACTACTACGGCCCAGACGGTCACAGCCGCGCCGAGGAGGGCTACCTCCTGTACGAGAAGCACATCGACAGCCCCGCCACCACCACGGCCGCCGATGTCGCCGCCACCTTGTTCGAAGAGGTACGCCGGGCCGCTAGGGCCAAGGCGTCCGACGACCCCGACGACTACGACCTCATGGTCCAGGTCAACGACATGGCCCCGGCCGACGCTCTCCAAGCCCTGAAGGAGTCGTGCCTGCCCTCGGCCCTGATCGAGCCGATCGCCGCCGCACTCATCCTCCTGGCCCCCGACACCTACGCCCCGGCCCGCTCCGCCTGACCCCTTCACACTTCACCGGTGCCCCGGACCGCTGCGCGTCTGCCGGGGCCCCAACCCAGCGCCCGTCGGCCGCTTTCCCGCAGCACCACGTGGCCGTGTAGTGCCGCGCCCGCGTCTCCTGGCCCCTCGCCCTTCCCAAGCCCGCGGCCGCCTTTCAGCCCCCCGCAGGCGAACCACCCCACTCCGGGCCCCGCCGACCGTGCCCCGCGGCTTACCTCCCCGCCTCTCCCGGCCCCGCGCCCCTCTCGGGCGCGGGGCCGCTTTGCTGCCGTGCCCCCGTCCGCGTCCCGTGCCGACCGGGCGGGTGGTGGTCCCGGCCCGGCTGCAGGGGCAGGGGTCGGGGTGTTGCGGGGCTTGCCCCCAGCCGGGGGAGTGTAGGCAGTGCCGGAAGGACGTTCCGCCCCCGCCCTCACCCCCCGGGGGCAGCGGCGGTCGAGCCCCCGGCCGCCGGGCCGCCCCTCACCCCCCCAGGGCGGCCCGGCCCCTCTTCTTCCCTGCCCTTTCCTGATCTGTCATGTGAGGAGCCCTGCCATGTCCGAGTCCCACAGCAGCAACACTTTCATCGAGCTCGTCAAGCAGCTCGCACACCTGGACCAGTCCCCGGACACCACACCCGCCCCCACGCCTGTAGCCAGTGAGCTGACCACCACACTCCTCGTCGGTGACTTCGAGTCCCGCTGCGGAAACTGCGACAAGCCCACTCTCGTGCACGAGGTGGACCGGCACACCGATGTCTCCGGGTGGGAGGAGGAGCCCGGCGCCGGGTGCGGTGCCCGCTTCACCACCATCGCCAGCGCCTCCAGGAACGTCACCGCCGCCGATCTGCGCCAGCTCCGCCCCGACCTGCCCATCCGCGATCACTGACTCCCACAGATCCCTGCCTCCCCAGGAAGAGGGAAGCCGTCCCCCGGATGCCGGGCCGCCCCGCCCCTCGGCCCGTCCCGCCTACCACCGCTGACCAAGGCAGCACCCCTTCACGGCCCCCGGTGGCCGGGACACCCCGTCCCAGCCCCGGGGGCCGGCCACGCCCCGCCACCTTGCCGCCCGCTCATCCCGCCCGGGACACCCGGGGCGCACTCGCTTGCGCGGCCAGCGGCCCGACCGCCCCCTGCCGCGCCTTGCCCGCCTAACCGACCGCCACCCCACCATCACCCCCGTCAACCAGCCGCACCCCGACAGGAGTACCCGCCGTGACCCGCCCCCGCACGATCACCGCCCTCCTCGCCTCCCTGGGAGCCCGCCTCAACGCCCCCGAGCAGACACCCGCCCCGACTCCGGCTCCGGCCCCCGTTGCCGTCCCGGCGCCCGCGCCCGTCCCGGCCGGGGCCCAGGACGGGTTCACCGTCACCGCATACGTGAACGTCGGACCCTTCCCCTTCTTCGGCTACCAAAGCGGTGACCCGGTCGCAGAGGTCACCACCACCGACAACACCCCGCTGCGCCTGACCTTCACCACTGACCGCGTGACCGACACTGACGCCGCAGCCAACGCCGCGTTCGTCGTCGGCAACCGCCAGGCCTACGACGACCAGGGCCAGGACTGGCCCACCGACGTCCGCCCCCTGTCCGTCGGCGACGTCCTGGAGGTCACCGCCCCCGACGGCACCACCACCCACCTCAGCGTCGACTCGGTCGGCTTCTCACAGATCAAGCCGCCCACCGTCCGCACCGCCCTGATAGGCACCCCCGCCTCGTCCCGCACGGCCTGACCCCAGCCCGGCCCCGGCCCCGGCTCCTGCCAGGGCCGGGGCCGTCCCCTGTCCCCGCTCCAACCCCTATGCACTAGATGCGCCACCCACTCCAGAGGCGCCCACCGCCGTCCAGTGGCGCGGGCGAGCCGGCCACGCCCCGCCACCTTGCCGCCCTTGCACCCCGCCCGCCCACCGTGCTGCCACCACACCCCGTCCGGGACACCCGGACCCCGCCCGGAAGGCAGCCCCGTCCATGCCCACGTTCACCTTCGCCCTCGCCGAAGTCCTCGACGTCGCCACCCACTCGATGCTCGCCCCCACCCACACGCTGCGCTCCACCTACGAGCAGTGCGTGAACGAGGAGACCGTCCACGCCGCCCTGTGGTGGATACGCGACCACACCGGCACCTACCTGACCGGCAACTCCACCCACACCGGCGCCCCCCACGACGCCTACGCCCACGGATACGGCCCCGACGACGACAACGACGCCTCCCACATCCTCGGCGCCGACGACCAGATCATCCACGTCATCCCCCTGCACGACCCGGCCACCAGACAGTGCCTGCACTCCGACCTGATCAACGCCAAGCACGACGGCCACGACACGCTGACGATCACCCTGACCGACGACGCGTACGAACTGCACAGCCTCCGCGCCACCACACCCACCCCGTAGCCACACACCAGCCGCACGACCCGGCCCCGCGCCCTACCGGACACCACCGGCAGGCCCGGGGCCGACACGTGCTTCCCGCCTCCAGCACCCACCACCCCAACCCGCGTCCCACCCCCCGGCACCCGGCACCCGGCCACCCCCGCACACCCCGGCCACCGCGCCTACCGTCGCGACCAGGCCACCCGCGCCCGCATCCGCCACGCAGAAATGGGGAGCCCCTGTGCCACACCAGACCACGATCAACGACCTCGCCGCCCTGGACGGCCTGTTCACCCTCGTCGACCGCATCACCGTCCCCGAGACCGACCCCGCCACCGGCATCACCGAGGAGGTCACCCTCCCCCCGCCGCTCATCCGCACCAAGACCCTGCGCGACGACACCGTCGTCTTCGTCCTCACCCCGCCCGGCATCCACGAGCGCATCCACGTCGCCGACGGCGCACCCGTCACCGTCTACTACCGAACCCCCAGCCCCGCAGCCGCCCCCGCGCCCGGCCCGCACCCCGCACCAACCGCCCGGGACACACCCCAGCAGCACGCCGCGCCCTGGACCCAGCCCACCGCCCCCCAGCCCCAGGCCGCCGCGCCGCGCCGCCCCACCGCCCCCTGGCAGTAACCCCCCCCAGCCCCTCACGACTCGGCCCCGGCCGCCGCACCCCTTCCCGCGGCGCCGGGGCCGCTGCCGTCCCCGCACCCGGTCAGTCACCGGCGCCCCGCCACAACACCCCCTCATCACCCGGCAACACCGGCGGACCCGGCGACCCCGACGGACCCGACGGCGGCGACCCGGCCGGCAGCGGGGGAGCAGCCGTCACCGCCACCCCCTCCGCAGGCACCCCGGCCGCGCCACCGCCCACCACCTCAGGCCCCGGCCCCAGGTCCCGCGCCGCCCCGTCCGCCTTCCGCCGCCCGCCCGACTCCCGGCCCGCGCCCTGCCCGTCCGCCACCACCAGACCCCCGTCCTCACCGGCGCCCCCCTCACCGGCCCCCTCCGCACCCTCTTCCCGGCCCAACCGGCGCAACTCCTTGACCCGGTCCGACCCCACCCCCAACCGGCGCGCACACCCGGCCACCGTCTCCCCCCTGTCACCCATCGCGACCACCACCCGCGCCGCCACCATCCGCACCTGATGGATCCGCGCCTGCCCGCGCTCACGCACCAGCCGCACCTCCGCCTCCACAGCGGCCGCCACCTCCTCCTCGTCCTCCCGCGCCAGCTCGAAGTCCGCCGCCAACTCGTCGAACTCCGCCTCCCGCGCCAGTCGCTCCTCCTCCGCCCGCGCCGCAGCCTCCCGCTCCGCCGCCACCCGCAACGCGGCCTGCTCCAACGCCGCCTTACGCCGCGCCACCAGCGCCTTACCGCCCCGCGCCTTGCTCGTGCTCGCCGCCACACGCCACCTCCTGGCCAAGGGGCCCGCCAGACACGGACCCGCTTGCCGCCAGTCTGGACAGCCAACCGAGCCCCGGCCCGGCCCCGCCCGCCCGCGTCCCACCCCGTAGCACTCCCATCACCCCGCCCGGTCCCGCTCACGGGACAAGCCCCTCCCCGGCCACGACTACCAGGCGTGTCTCAGCGTGGGACTGGGCCACGAGTGCGCTGCTCCCGTGCCTTGTTGCCCACAGTGCGAGCCGGGTACGGCGGAGGTGTGTCCGGTCGGCCGGGTGGGGGTGGGGCCTGTTCCCGGTCAGCGGCCGGTGGTGCGCGGCACACCTCTGGCACTGCCGGCTCGCCCACCTGCTGCGGGGGCGGTTTTCCCGTGGGGCGGAACGCCGGAGGCGATTGTTGTTCACGCCTCTGGGAGGAACCTGCCTGCCGCCTTCCGGGGCCTTGGCGAGCTGGTCGACTGCCGGGGTGGGGATGACCGGGGCGGCCGTGACGGCCGAGAACTACCGCTACTACCGGAACAACGTCGCCGCCGGCGACGGGGTCCAGGGTGGCGGGCAGGCCGTGTCCTCGAGCCAGCCGGGCGTCCCGGCCGGGGTGTGGACCGGGCAGGCCGCGGCCGCGCTGGGGCTGGCCGGTGAGGTCACCGAGCCGCAGATGCGGGCGCTGTTCGGTCTGGGCATGCACCCTGACGCCGAGGAGCGGATCGCGGCCGAGCTGGCCCGGGGCGCCTCGCCCCGGCAGGCGATCAAGACCGCCAAACTGGGCCGGGCCGTGCCCCAGATGTCCGAACTGTCGCCGCTGGACAAGCAGATCGAGGAGGTCTGCGACCTCGCGGCCGAGCGGCTGTGCCGGCCGCTGACGAAGTCGGAGCGCCGCGATCTGACCCACCGCACCGCGGCACTCGTCTTCGAAGCCGAGTACCACCGGCGGCCCGCCGACGGCGAGGAACTCGGCCGCTTCCTGGCCGCGCGCAGGGGAAGCCAACGCCGCGCGGTGACCGGCTGGGATCTGTGCTTCGCCTCGGAGGAGCTCTCGCTGCTGTTCGCCCTCGGCAGCCCTGAGGTACGGCGCACCGTCCTGGATGTGCTGGCCCAGGCCCGGTCAGAGTCCCTGCAATGGCTGGAGGAGCATGCGCTCGCGGTGCGCACGGGCCCGGCCGGGATCGCCCAGCAGCGGGCGATGCCTGCGCTGATGGCGACGGTCTACCTCCACTACGAATCGCGTGCCGGGGATCCGATGCTCCACGAACACGTAGTCATCAGTCCTCGCGTGCAGGGCCCGGACGGCCAGTGGCGCAACCTCGACTCGCGCCTGCTGCTGCGGGAGATCGTGTCCGCCAGTGAGCTGTTCAACCAGCGCTCCCTGGAGCTGATCTGCGACCGGCTGGGACTGGCCGCCGAGGAGGTGGTGGTCACCCCAGGCAGACGGCCGGTCATGCGGATCACCGGGATCGACCCGCGGATCCGGGCCGAGTTCGCGCAGCGGGCAGGCGCCGTGCGGACCGTGGCGGAGGGGCTGTTCGACGACTACCGGCGCCGTCACGGCCGCCAGCCCGACACCGCCGCCCGTATCCGCCTGCAGCAGCGGGCCACGCTGATGACCCGCCCGCCCAAGGGCAAAGCCCGCTCCCTGGACGACCTGCTAGCCCGCTGGCAGCGCCGGGCCATCGCCGCAACCGACCGCACCACCGTCGAGACCCTGCTCTCCACAGCGCAGGCTGCGGCCCGAGTGCCCGGCGTCCGCCCGTCCGCCGCCACAGCCCTCGATCCCGCCGCGGCCGCCGGCGAGATCCTCGCGTCCGTCACCGAGCGGCGCACCACCTTCCGGCGCCGCCACGTCCTGGCCGAGACGCGCCGCTACCTCATGCGGACCCTGCGCGGGGCCACCGCCGCACCCCACCTCGCCGAGGAGATCACCGACCGCGTCCTGGCGCACGGCGACTGCCTGAACATCACCCCGCCCGAGATCAACCCCACCCACCCCGACCTCGTCCGCGCGGACGGCTCCAGCATCTACCGGCCCATCGGCTCCGCCACCTACACCACCCACTCGCTCCTGGCCGCCGAACACCGCCTGCTCGCCGGGGCCAAGACGCGGGTCATCCCGCCCGTCGCGCACGGCACGTTCGCCCGCACCGCCGCCCTTTACCAAAGCCCTCTGGACGCCGGACAACAGGCTCTGGCCTCCGCGTTCGTCCTCTCGGACCGGCTGCTGCTGGCCGGACTCGGCCCCGCCGGAGCGGGCAAGACCACCGCCATGCGGCTCGCCGCGGCCGCTGTCGACGCCGCAGGCCACCGCCTGATCCCCCTCGCGCCGTCCTCCCGTGCCGCCCAGGTCCTCGCCACCGACCTTGGGCGGCGCGCCCACACCCTGCACTCCTGGCTCCACCAGCGCGGCCAGGCCGCCGACGGGCACACCGTCGGTGAAGAGTTCACCCTGCGCCCGGGCGACGTCGTCCTCGTCGACGAAGCGGGTATGGCAGGCACCCTGCTCCTGGACCGGATCCTCACCGACGCGGCTGCCACCGGCGCCGTCGTCCGCCTCCTGGGCGATCCCCACCAGCTTGCCGCCGTCGAAGCAGGCGGAGCGCTGCGCCTGATCTCACAGGCGGGCGCCACCGTCGAACTGGACCGCCTGCACCGCTTCACCACCCCCGGCGAAGGCGATGCCTCCCTCGCCCTGCGCGACGGCGGCGACCCGCGCACCGTGTTCGACTGGTACCGCGGCAAGGGCCGCATCGTCGCCGGCCGCCACGAAGCGATGTGCGACGCCGTGTTCTCTGCGTGGGCCCACGACACCAGCCGCGGTCTGGCCTCGCTGATGACCGCCGCCGACAACCTCACCGTCACCGACCTCAACCACCGCGCCCAGGCCTGGCACATCAACCGGCAAGGCCTCGACACCAGCCGCTGGGCCGTGCTGCGCACCGGATCGCGCGCCCATGTCGGCGACGTTATCGTCACCCGCCTCAACCGGCGCCGCATGACGGTACGCGGCGGGAAGGACTTCGTGAAGAACGGCGACACCTGGACCGTCGAGCACCTTCTGCCCGACGGCTCCGCCCTCGTCCGCCACACCCAGCACCGCGGCCGCATCACCCTGCCCGCCGACTACCTCACCACCCAGGCCGAACTCGGCTACGCCTCCACCATCCACCGCGCCCAGGGCATGACCGTGGACACCTCCCACGCCCTGGCCTCCGCCCGCTCCCACCGCGAGGGCGTCTACGTCCAGCTGACCCGCGGACGGCGGACCAACCGCCTCTACATGGCCATCGACGACGGCGACCACCTCGACGACGTCCTCGCCGCCGTCGCCGCCCGCCGCAGCGCGCAGCTGACCGCGACCGAGCAGATCACAGCCCTCCAGCACAACATCGCAAGCCCCGGTCAGCTGTCCGCCGAGTACGCCGACGTCACCGAACGCGCCACCGCCGCCCGCCTCACCGGCGTCCTCGAGCAGATCCTCGGCACCGACCGGGCCGCACAGTTCATGGCCGCGGGAGCCTACCCCTCCCTCATCCGCGCCCTGAACGACGCCGAACGCACCGGATTCGCCCTGCCCCGCCTCCTGGCGCGCACCGCCCTTCGGCGCGGCTTCGCCGACGCCGACGACGTCGCCGCCGTCCTGACCTGGCGCCTGCGCGAGGCCCTGAACGACGCCGAAGAAGCCCGCGCGACGGCTCGCGACAGCACTCTCGCCGCGCTCACCCCTACCCAGCTCGACCGTCTGGGGCAGCTCGCCGCCGGTCACCGTGCCGCCGCACTCGAAGCCCTGCAAGCGGCGGATGCGGCCTTCACCCACCTGCCCGCCCCCGTCACCACCCGCCGCGCAACCATCCACCCCGCCTGGACCGAGCGCCCCCTCGGCTCCCTCACCCGCAGCGAACTGGCATCCCAGATGGCCGCCGTCCGTACCCAGGTACACACCGCGGCCGCCACCGGCTACCCCCTCTCGGACGCGGCCCGGGCCATCATCACCGCCCTGACCACCGAGACCCAGCTGCGCCGCGCGATGACATGGCGCGACCGCGCCCGCGAGGACTACCAGCGCGAGCGCTCCCCGAACCGTCCCGACTTCGCCGGCCAGTCACTGACCGCCGCCCGGCTCCAGGCCGCCGGACACCGGGCCGCCACCGACCGGCGCCAGCGCTGGGCCCGGGCCGCCCTCACACGCGCGCAGGCCGCCGGCGCCCGCATCGACGCCGAACTGCGCCTGCGTGAACGCCTTCCCGACCACGCCCCGCTCGCCCGTACCCACCGCGAGATACCCGACTGGGTCGCCGACTCCCATGCCCTGACCCACCCCGGCACCCCGGACCACTGGCGTACCCACCTCGCCGAGCGTCACCGCATCCTGGCCCGCTCGCTCGCCGACCGCGGCCACCTTCTCGCCGCCGCCCCGCCCGCCTGGGCACGGCCGCTCGGCCCGCCGCCCTCCACCCGCGCCCCGCGCCGCCGGCATGCCTGGGCCACCACCGCCGCCCTGGTCGAGCTGTGGCGCACCCGCCACGCCATCACGTCCGTCCCCGGCCTGGGCCCGCGCCCGGCCGACCCCGATCAGCAAGCCGACTTCGACGACCTCGACGCACGCATCCGCGCCCTCACCGGACGGCGCCGCCCCGCCGAGCATCTCCCGCCCCCCGGCGCGCCCGCCCACCAGGTCCTCGCGGCCGCCCTCGACCACCTCGATGCCCCGCCCCCGGCCGGGCCCCTGCCCGCACATCCGGCCCTGCTCGACCCCTTCGGCGTCGCACCCCTCACCTACGCCGCCCTCGACGCCAAGGTCGCCCGCACCGCCCTGGCCGCAGCCCTCGCCGGCGAAAGCGCACCCGAAGGATGGATGGAGGAGATCACCCCGCCCGGTGAGGACGACGAGGACGAGCAGCGCACCTTCACCAAGCTCATCAGCGCCCTGTCCGACTACCGGCGCCGCCACCACCGCGCCGGACCCGACATCCTCGGCCCCCGCCCCCAAGGCCTCGCGGGCGAGGAATGGGACCACCTCACCGACGCCATCGACCTCTATACCCATGCCCGCGTCGCCCGCCGCCTGGAGCAGATGCGCGAGCGCACCGCCGCGGCCCGGGCCCAACTCCTGCCCCCCACCTCGCCCCTCCACGAGCAGCCCCGGCCCGACAACCACCGCCCGGGCCCGCAGCGCCCGTCCCGCTGAAACGGACCACTATGACCCTCCATCTGCACCTGCCCGACCACCTGCGGCCACGCTGGCGCGACCTGCCCCGCCTCGCCGCCCTCCTCCAACGCCGCCTGGGCCCCCCGCCCCTGCACCCGCTGACCCGGCCCGCCGCCTGCTGGCTGTGGCTGCTCACCCTCGCCACGCAGCACGCCGCCGGACGCCTGCTCGCCCATGGCAGCGCCACCGTCTGCGTCACCGGCCCCCGCATCCCCTTCACCCGCCGGGCCGCGCGCGCGGCCGTCCTCACCGCGAGCTTCGCCATCCACTTCGCCTGGATCTGGCTCCCGCTCGAGGCCGCCACCTGGACCCTTCAGAGCAACTTCTGGCCGCTCACCACCGCCGTGCTCGGCTTCGGCATCCCGCTCTCCCTGCTCGTGGAGACCGGCAACCTGCTTCGGCACACCCGCGCTCTCACCTCCCTCACCACCACCCTCAAGCACCTGCGTACCCACACCGGACACCTCTGGTGGGAGGCCGGAAACCTTGCCGCGCACGACGACGACCCTGTCTCGGGCGGCCGCCTCGTCCACCAGGCGCTACGCGTGGCCGACACCCACCAGGCAGGACTGGTCGTCGTCGCCAGCAGCCCGGCCACCCACCGCGCCTACCTCCGCCGTGGCTTCACCCCCGGGCCCCTCAATCCGCGCGTCCTGATCAGACCCCCGCGCCCAGTGCCGGTGAGGTAGGGGCGGGCCGCTTGCGGTGCCACTTCAGAATCGATTCGTTGGGCGTTCCGTCATACGAATGCCGGGCGTCGTGGAGGAGAAGGCAGATGCGCACGGGCCGCATCAGTTCGGAGAGCTACCACCACACGATCGCGGCATGGACGGTCGGACAGATGCGGAAGACGCTGGCCGGCCGGCCGGACGACACGGTCGTGACCGCGTCGATTCCCCGGAGCCTAGGCCCCCGGCCGGGCGACCCCGTTGCAGCGAAGGACGACGACTGGATCCTCACGGATGTGGAAGTGACGCCGTCGGCCTCCGAACCCTGCGCGCTGGTCCTGGACCGGCCGACCGGCCGCTACGTCTTCATCCACCGGGAGGTAGAGGGGAAGCGGCCCTAGCGCGGACTCCATCCATCACACCAGCTCCCGTGCCGCGTGCTGGCGTGCGGGTCCGCAGGCCGGCTCACATTGGCAACAGACAACGGCTTCCGCCCGGCCCCGCCCGGGCCAACGATGGAAGCATGACCCGAACTCACGTCGAGAACAACGGACCTGCCCAAGTCGTCCTGCAGTCCGCGGGCACGCTCCACCCCGGTGCCATCGAACTCATCGGCGACGGCCTCTTCTTCGGCATCACAGGACGACTGCGCAACCCGCACCACGACCCGCAGATGCACTACCGGACCGGCCTGGAACCCGGTACGCAGCCACGTCCTGTCGACACCCGGCGCGAACACCGTCATCAACGAAGTCATGGAAGCCACCAGGGCCGTCCTGCACGGCTACGCCGAGCCGCACCGCCGGCTGGTGAAGGTGACGATCGCCTGCAGGGGCGGCCGCCACCGAGCTGTTGACCGGACCAAGGAGTCCTGACGTGAAGAACTGCGTCTTCTGCGCCATCGCCGCCGGGGAAGCCCCGGCCGTCATCGCGCGGGAATGGCCCGACGCCTTCGCGGTCCGCCCGCGAAGCGGCGGCGTCCACCCGGGCCACGTCTTCGTCCTGCCGCGAGTCCACGTCGAGGACGCCAGCACCGACCCGGAGATGACCGCTGCGGTAATGCGCCGGGCCGCCGAGCTGATGGCCGAGTACCCCGCCGCGAACCTGATCACGTCCAAGGGGGAGGCGGCGACCCAGAGCGTCTACCACTTGCACGTCCACGTGGTGCCCAGACAGATCGACGACGGCCTGCCGTTGCCCTGGACCCCGCAGCACGCCGCCCGCGCCGCACAGAACGGAACCAGCTCATGACCGTCGACCTCGTCATGGCCCGCGAACCACTCCCGGCCGCGTCGTCCCCGTCCGTGTTCCTCGCCGGGCCCACACCGGACAAGAGCGCCCCCGTACCGTCCTGGCGGCCGGCCGCGGCGGCAGCCCTGGACGCGCTGTGGACCGGCGATCAGTCGCTCACCGTGCTGAGTCCCGAGTCCCGCAACGGCCAGCGCGCCGACCGGTACGAGACCCAGGTCGACTGGGAGACCGACGCCCGCGCGGCGGCGACGGCGATCCTGTTCTGGATTCCCCGCGACCTGCGAACCCTCCCGGGGATGACCACCAATGTGGAATTCGGCCTGGACGTCAGCAGCGGCAGGGCCGTGCTGGGCTGCCCGCCCGACTGCCCCAACCCGGAGCGGAACAGGTACCTGATCTACGTCGCCCGCCGTCACGGCGTGCCCGTCTGCGAGACCCTCCCCGACGCCGCGGCCGCCGCTCTCGCCCTGGTCGGTGCCACGTGCTCCCGGTAGTCCGAAAAAGCTCCGTGGCGGTTGCCGTACAAGTTGCCGAGTACCTGCGTGCCGAGGACGACACGTGCGTGGATGTCGAGCACCGCCACGTCGGCCTCCCAGTCGTGGAGAACCAGCCGTAGGTGCCTCGGCCGAGAACACCCCGCATCCTCCAATGCTGGGGCAGCGGCGTCACGGAGTGGTGCGGCACGCCCTGCTCGCGCTTCCGGTGATCCTCTCGTGTGCCGTGGCCCGGACCCCGGCCGTCTGGTGGGGCACACCCCCAAGAGGCTGACTCACCGCTTGGGAACACACCCGTACGGGGAGAAAACCTGTGGCCCCGGCGGCATGCGGGTGGCACATAGTGGTCCTCGAACTCACCACCGACCTGCGAGAACGGACTCCCGCGTGACGACCGCCAACAGCGAATCCTCCACACCCGTGCGCATCCCCGGGCGGGGCTGGACGGTCCGGCTCACCGGTCATACCGACCGCTCGGCGACCGTGACCTGCACCGCGGCCTGCCGGATGCCGGCCCGCTCCCGCGACCTGGTCACCCTGCGCCGCTTCGCCGCACAGCACGCCGCCGCCCACGCCAAGGCGGCCACCGTCCGGCCGAACGCCGCCTGCCACTGCCGCTCCCAGCGCTGCGAGGCGCATGCCGCGCACAAGGTGCACTGCTCCGGCGCCGTCGTGATGGTCCTGCGCCACGACCCCAGCGTGGGGCAGGTGTGGATCGTGGAGGAGGTCTGCGAGAGCTGCGCGCCGTTGATCCCGCACGCCCGCATCCTCGCCCGCGCGACCGCCTCCGCCCGGACCGCCCCGGTCAAGCCCGCGGCTGCTGCGCAGGTTCCCGCTGCGGCCCGGCCGGACGTGATGAGCCTGTTCTCCTCGGCCGGTGCCGCCGCCGACTCCGGCCGCGACACGGTCCACCCGTCCCGAAGCGGCTCGGGCAGGCCTCGCCGCAGTCCCCGTCAGGACCGCTGAACCCCGGGCAGGTGTCAGGCGGCGACGTCGGCGAGGTCGGCGGACGCGACCATGACCGCCAGAGCGAACTGCCGCGCGGCCACCAGACAGGTCTCCGCCGCCATGCTCGGATCGGTCGGATTCTGCAGTCCGCGCAGGATCATCAGCCCGGCCAGGACTGCGGTATCGAGTGCGTCGTCGAGGATCTGCCCCACTGTGAACTCGCCCGTGGCGGTCGCCGTCTTCACCAGATCGATCGCGGCTTCGGGCTCGTCCGCGAATGAGGTGAGGAACTCCGCGCTGATCGCGTGGAGCGCCATAGCGGCCGACTGCGGGGCGGTCGGAAGCGCGATCGTGCCCGGTGCGGGAGGGCCTTCTTCGGCCGGGCCGAGTACGGCATCGGCGAGGACCCGATCGGCTTCGGCGGCCGCGCACCGGGCCTCGAAGGTGCGCTGTTGCTCCGTCTCCTCCCGGGCCACGGCGTCCGGCCAGCGGGCGGCATCCTCCTGCCTGGCGGCATCCAGCCTGGGGCTGGCGGCGGCGCTGAGCACGACGATCGACATCAGGTTCACGGGCACACCGTCCTGCTCCGGCGCGGCGTCGGCGATCGGCCCGTACACCGTGCCGGCGGCGTGGGCACAGTCGCCGGTCAGCTCGGCGAGAGCGGCGATCAGCCGTGCGTGCCGCCGTCGGCGGGCGGGGGGTGCCTTAAGCGGGTCTGGTGCAGTCACCTCAGCACTATCGCGGGTAGGGCGCCTGCCTGGGGCGGTTGCTGTGAACTTCACCCGATCTGGCGCCGCGCGGCCGCGGGTGACCCGGCTGGGCGGGCAGGACATCCGTCAGAGCGGACCGGGGTGGGTGCGTCCCGCAGGGCGGGACGGAACTGCCCCTGCTGCGCCAGGTGTTCTCGCCCCGCGGGAGATACGGGCTGCCTGGCGCACGGCGTTCATGATCGCGGGCATGCTGCGGCGAGCCGCCGTCCCCGGACCCGCGCGGCGCCCCCACCGCCGAGCAGAAAGTCCCTCGATGAGCGAGCCCACCTTCCCTCTGCCCGAGGGCCTGTCCTCCCTCCTGGCCGCCGCCGGACCCGATGCCGTCGCCCTGGTCGAGGCCGACCCTGTTCTCGATCCGCTTACCTGGGAGGAAGCACCGGTGCCCGTGGTGGGGGAGACCGGCCTGGCCCGGACGCTGCTGGCGGGGGAGGACGTATCGGTCCTGCAGGTCTGCCGGGAGCGGCGCGAGGCTCTGCTGAGGTGGCTGGAGCTGGACACGGCAGAGGGCCAACTGGCCCTGGTCAGTACCGGCGAGGGCCTCTTCGAGCACACGCCCGGTGAGCTGGCGGCCCGCCTGCTGCAGGATTCCGCGTCCGGCGACGCCGAGCTCGTCGAGGCGATGGGCCACTGGTTCACCCGCCGCTTCGGCCTACGGCCGCAGAGCCCGGAGGCGGGATGGGCGGCCGCGGCCGCCGCCTGGACCTGCCACATGCGTGCGCTGGCCGAGCTTCCCCTGACCGCTGTGCTCGCCGTAGCCCGGGACCGCGCCGGAGACGACAGCCCGGACACCGGCGAGCTCCTCGTGCGCACCAGCCTGACACTCACCGACCTGATCGACCGGATGAATGCACCGCACCGCACCCGGGCGGACCTGGTCGCGGACTGGCGAACCCTCCAGCCTCTGGCCGCGAGCGTCCCCGCGCTGAGGGCGGGAGCCGACTGGCTGCTGGATCAGATCGCGCTGCGCGACGCCCCTGCGCAGCAGCTGCGCGCTGTCCTCGAGCCCGACATCAGCGATCACCAGCACGACCATCGGATGGCCGGAAGCTCCGTCCCGGCTCTCGATGAGGCCCGCACCTCACAGCTAGCACAGGCCCGCCGCACCGTCCGCTCCTACACCGCCGCCTTCTACTCCGGCCGCGCCGAGGAAGCCGAGCTGCTGCGCAACGCGCTCCCTGCGCCCGCCCGTTCGCTGGAGGTCAGCGCCCCGGCGCAGGCATGGCGGCAGGCCTCGCTCGCCGCCCGTCACGCCCTGGACGCGGTCGCGGCCCGCCGCGCCGCCGTGAGTGCCGAGGAGGACATGACGTACTTCGCCGACCCGGAACGGCTCCATGCCGAGTCCGCCTACCTGACCGTATGGCAGGGCCGGCTCGACCTGGCCCACGACGCCCTAGGCCGCCTGGCCGAGCCCGTACCGTTTCCCCACGAGGCGCCGGAAGACCTGCGTGCGATCGCGGCCCACGTGCCCGAGCGCCGGCTGGCAGAGGCCTTCGGAACCCGCGAGCGGGCACTGGCGGCTCTGAACGGGCAGATCAGCTATCTGCAGCAGGAGCCCACCCCGGAGCACCGGCAGAAGTCGACCCGCGACGAGCTGGCCCTCCTGACCGCAGTCCGGGACAGCGTTATGGCCCACCTGCCCGAGAGGGAGCACCACAAGTCCGGCCTGGACGAGGATGCGATCCGGCGCCGGATGGAGCAGATCATCGACGCCACCAGGGCGCCCCTCGTCCCGCAGACGCCCTCGCCGACCGTCCTCCAGGACCACGGCCTGAACGCCCAGCAGTTCTCCACGATCCGCATGCAGCCGTGACCCGCGTCCTGATCCTGCTGACGACGCTGGCCATGGCGGGGGGGAGAGTGGGACTGGCCATGCTCGCCGTCCTCCCCCTCGTGCGCCGCCTGCGCCGACCGCGCGGCCCGTCACCGGGCCGCGCCCCGCCTGCTAGTTGCTCAACCGGTCATGCGGCAAGCCCCTCACGGCGGGCCCTGAAGAGCGCGGCGATGGTGAAGGCATCCGTGATCCGGCCGCTTTCTGCCATCTGTTCGGCCTCCGCGAAGGCGACGATCCGCGTGCGCCGGATCCCGACGCGGCCCTCCAGCTCGCCGACCTCGTCGATCCACGCGGCATACAGCTCAACCTGGCTGGCCAGGATCCCGGTGTCGGGGTGGAGTGCTCCCAGGCTGATCAGCTCCCGCGGCGCGGCGCCGACTTTCTCCTGAAGCTCCTTGGCGGCGCTCTCCTCCCCGTCGAGGCCGGCGGTGCCGTCTCCGCGGGGTATCTCCCAGTGCCAGGACCGGGTGGCATGCCGAAAGCGCTCGATGAGGACTACCTGCCCGTCGTCGACCAGCGGCAGCACGGCCACAGCAGGATCGAAATGGGGCGCGAGCATGCGCAGGCAGCGTCCGGGTTTTCCGTCGGGAAAGACGACCGGGTCCTGCAGCAGGATCCACCGCTGGTCCCGGTAGACGACCTGTCCCTCGGGCATCGGCCAGCGCGCGATGGTGATGCCTCCTTCTCCGGGAGGGGTGAGGAACCAGCTCGGCCAGGTGTCGCGCAGATGCGCGTAGGCGGACTCCGGGGTGTGGTCCATCATGTTGCCGACCTTGGCCGACAAGGCGAGCAGGGAAGCGGGAAGCGGCACGGTAGGCGTCATGCGGCAGTCTCCCCGCACGCCCCGGCCAGATCGCCAGCGAGCTCATCGACGGCTGCCCGGGCGACGTGACCGACCGCGACCAGGTGGACCATGTCACCCGAACACGCCAGATGCCACTTCTCCACGACCCAGGCGGGCTCCTGCAGACCGAGGATCTCGTACCCGGAGACGTTCAGGCTGTCGGCGCCGTGCACGAACGACCATCTGGGCTGCGGGCTGGTGTGCGCGGCGAGCAGCCTGCCGGCGGCCGCGCCGCCCGGCAGCGCGATGTCGTCGACCGCGCCATGCATCGTCGTCCTGCAGGTCGCCGTCACGATCGCTTCGGCAGCCGTGTCGTGCCGCAGCAGTACCTGCAGCCGCAGATCGGCTGCGTCCATCACTCTGTCCGGCAGCGGCACCACGGTCACCAGCTCCATGCGCAGCAGCTCGCACGCGCAGTCCACGCTGTAGTGCGCTTGGTCGGAGGCGTACACGGGGCAGTCGGGCAGGCGGCGTCGGGCAGTGGCGAGCCCGTGCAGGAGGGTCTCGCTGGAGGAAGGTGACACGTAGCCGTAGACGTCGGAGACAAGGGCACCCGCGGGCCGGATGAAGTGCTCCAGCACGGCGAGCTCGTAGGGCTTGGCACCGATGTCGGAGGCGTCGAACCAGTCTGGGTCTTCGGCGTTGTTGAACAGCATGCCGAGCAGCGGCGCGAGTTGCTCCAGCGAGAAGTCCAGGTTGCCCGGAAAGCCGAGTACCTGCCTCTTCTCATCGCGCATGACACCGGCCAGCGCGTGGAGCCGGCCGGCGTCCGCAGCGGCGTCCGGCGGCAGGTCCTCGATGGCCAGACCCGCATCCAGCGGGATCGGGGCAGGGTGTGCGCTCACGTCAGCGGCTCCACGCAGGTCGACGGCAAAAGGGGGCACTCCATCTACGCGCGGCCCGCGCCGTCGTGGGCGTCATGGCGGCCATGAGCACCGCTGGGCGGGAGAACAACACCCGCCAACACCGTACGGTTCCCGCCCCGCGGGACCCCGGTTCGAGAACGCCTGCCCGCCTGCGGACGCCGCACGAGTACCACAGGTCAGCATGCCTCAGCTCGAGATTCAATGTTGCGAGTTCATACGCGATACTTGGCGGGGCCGCTACTGTTTTATGATCAATTGTGCTCGTGGACAGTCCAGTCCTGGAGGATGCACGGCATGTGGTTCGAGGGCAGTGTCAACGGGTTTGAAATCCACACTCAGTACCCGAATCCGTTCACTGATGAGATCCTGGACCCAGACACTGCTACCGGTGGTCTCAGCCCGGAGCTGCTTCACACACGCGATGCTCATCACGAAGCCGGACACGCTGTCGTTGGCATGGTGCTCGGATTGCCCGTCACCAGCGCCACCCTGCACACTCGCTCGGATCTGGCACCAGCTCTGCCCGGCACGTACGTGGAGACGGGGCGTGTGGCGCTCGGTCCGTTCACCGCGGATCTCACTCACATCTCGATGTTCTATGTGTCAGGCGTGCGTGCGGCACATCAGTGGCTCAGCGAACAAGGCCTCCTCACCCCTGCCACCGCCTTCCTCAACGACGTGATCGGGGGCGTCGGTGACCAAGCGAACTTGAGGGCGGTGAAGACCGAGCGGCCAGTCCGATTCACCTGGGGGACCGGGCGACCTGAAACCTTGCCCGAGTCCTGGGACCACGTTGACGTCGCCGAGATTTACTCACGGGCCGACACGCTGATCAGGCTGTACTGGCCGCAGATCACAACTGTGGCCCACCATCTGCTTGACCAGGGTCAAGTAAATGAAGAGGCTCTGCGCACCTGTATGGAGCCCGTGGCAACATCCGCAGTACACGAGCCTGATCAGGAAACCTGTCTCTCACCTGTATCGCGTCTGGACTCACGACGTTAGACCTCAAGCGCAGGGTCGCTGAGGCTGTTGGAGCCCGCCCGGGCCCGTACGACGGGACACCGGGTGAAGTCACCGACCCGGCAGACGGGACAAGCCACCGGCCGCCCGCGATACGGACACACACCGCACCCAACATCGGCTGCGCCCCCTGTGTCCGCGATGTTCCGCTGAGAGGTCCGCCGATGATCCGCCGTATCGCAATCCGCTCCGTCCTCCCTGCCGTCCTGGCCATGGCCGGGGCCGCCACACTGACCGTGACAGCCTCACCGGCTGCCCACGCCGTCGGCGAGAACAGCCGGTGCACCGTCAACTGGCCCAACTTCGCCGCCACGGTGAGCAAGAACGCCTGGAACTACCGCAGCGGCCCGGGTACCGGCTACGCCAGCAAGGGCTACCTCTACCGAGGAGACAAGCTCACCGTCCTGTGCAGCCGGGGCAACTGGAACTACGGCCAGCTCTCCCGGCGCTCCACCTCCGGGATCCCCAAGGGGACCAAGGGCTGGGTCCGCAACGACGGACTGCTCAACCTGGCCGGCTGAACCACCCCCTGCAGCCCACTACCCGACGATGGCAGCGGACAACGGTCCTGCCCGGCCCGCTCCCCAGACACGGGGACGCATGACGGTGAAGCAGGCCCTGCAGTTCGACGAGCCCCACTGGCGCCGCTTCACCTCTCTCCACGAAGCCGGACACGCCATCGTCGCACTGGCCACCGGCGAGGCCTCCGTCTCCACCTGCGTACTCGCCCCGACCAAGACCACGGCCGGGGACGACGCCTCCGCATACACGGAGCTCAGCTGGGACTCGCCCGATGCCTACCGCACCCTGCTCTACGCAGGAGCTGCCGCCCAGCAGCGGTGGCTCCACGAGCAGCAGCTATGGACTCCATTGGGAGAGTCCGCAGTGGCAACCCTGGCGGGCCACGACTACCAGGCGCTTGAGGCAACGGGAGCGACTCCCGAGCAGCTCTGGCAGGCACAGGCCACCGCCCGGGCCCTGCGTGACCGCCACTGGCCGGCCATCCTTGCTGCCGCCGCGCTCCTGGAGAAGAACGGCACGGCCACCGGCGAGGACCTCAGCGCACTGCTCCACCAGACCCCGCCAGCCACGCAGACGCAGATGCCGTCACCGGCCCCCTCCCTCAGCCACTTCATGGACCGGGCCCGGCAGATCGCGGCGCAGTCGCAGCAACGCGCCTCACACGCCCCGGACACCACCACACCGCTGCCGCACGCCCAGCGCGAATCCCTCGCCGGCTGGTAGCAGCCTGGCCACCGCCACCACCGGTGGTAGCCCGCACCCCGGCCCGCCGCGACGCCCCTGCCCCAGGGCAGGCGAGTCCGCCCGCCGGTATCGCATGGCGGACCAGCTCAGCCGCTGGCAGCACCAGACGCTGGGACGCACCCACCACAGCCGCCCGCAGGCGGGGAAGCGCCGTTGAAGCCCGGTCACGGCCCTGTTGGGCTTACCGACACAGCGGATAAGCCCCTCGCCCCCGCTGCCACCGCCCGCATGCCGCGCGCCAGCCATGAGCGGCTCGGCGTGCGGGCGGCCCCACCCGATAACCCCCACCCGCAACGAGGCAGGCAGCTAATGGCCCACGCGCAGGTCCGCGACGTCCCCCGCACCGCCTCCGCACGCGGGTCCTTCCCGAAGGCATCGGGCCACCACTGCCCCACCGCCCCCCAGCCCCTACCCGCACCCGCTCCGGCCTCCCCGCCGGCGCCGACCGGCCCCCCGCCGTCCTTCCGCGCCGTGCTGCGCCACCGATATTGCGGCCGCCTGCTGATCGCCTCCGTCACCGGCCGCCTGTCGCTGGGCATGGCACCCGTCGCACTGATCCTCGCGGCGCAGGCCGACGGCCACTCCCTGGCCACCGCAAGCGTTCTGGCCGCGCTCTACGGCATCGCCCCCGCACTGGGACTGCCCCTGCTGGGCCGCCTCGCCGACCACCGCGGACTTCCCTTCCCCATCTACCTCGGAGCGGGCCTGGTCGCCGCGGCACTGAGCATGCTCGCCCTCGCCGGCACCGCCAACCTCCCGCTGACCGCCGTGTGCGTCCTGCTGGCGGGCGCCGGATGCCCGCCTCTGGAAGGCGGACTGCGCTCCCTGTGGCCCACCGTGCTCCCCGACGGCGCCCACGTCCGCACCGCCTACACCCTGGACTCCTCAACCCAGGAGATCGTCTACGTCACCGGCCCCGCTCTCGCCATCGCCCTGGCGGGCGCGGTCTCCCCGGCCGCCGCCCTGGCCCTGGCCGCCGCCGCGACGCTCGCCGGATCTTTCGCCTTCGCCACCGCCCACCCCGCACGCACCTGGCGTGCCCAAGCCCGCGGTTCCGACCGGCTCGGCGCGCTGCGCCCGCCCGCCATGCGCCCGCTGCTGGCCGCCCTGGTCTGCCTCGGAGCCACCATCGGCGCCCTCGACGTAGCCGGGATCGCCACCGCCGAGCACCAGAACGCGGCCTGGCTGGCAGGCGCCCTGCCCGCGACGTTCTCCGCCGCCGGAATCCTTGGCGGCATACTCTTCGCCCGCTACCAGCCCTCCACTGCCCCCCGCCCCCGCCACCTGGCCCTCATCGCCGCCCTGTATGCGGCCTGTTGGCTCCCGCTGCTCGCCCCGCTGCCCGCCTCGCTGCTTCTGGTCGCGGCCATGCTCCCGGGAGCCCTGTTCGTTCCGCTCCTCACGGTCGCCAGCCTCACCCTGACGTCCCTGGCCCCTCCCGGTACCTCCACCGAAGCCATCGGCTGGCTCTCCAGCGCCATGCGCCTGGGCCTGGCAGCCGGCACCGCCCTCGCAGGTCCCCTCGGCGGCCACTTCGCCGTCCCCCTGCTCGCCGCCGCCCTGTGCACGCTCCTGCTCGGCACCCGTGTGTCCCTGCGCCCGACGGCAGGCGCAGCCACACTCTGAGCAGCCCCGAAGCACGCCGGTTCCGCACACCGGGACCGCACCCCAGACGACCATGCCGAGCCCTGACGCCGCGCCGTCCGCGCTCCGTTCGGCTCCGCGGCGAACTCGCAGGCTCCGCAGGAACTCTCTCCCCACACCCCGTCCGGAGCAGGCCTCTCCGCCGTTCGCCGACCGACAGGTCCGTCCCCCGGTCCGTGGGACGGACCGGGGCCGACGCCCCTGCGCCGGTTCCTCCCGCCTCCGAGACCGCGACGCCAAGTCGCTTCCCACCCCTAGGGATAAGCGGGCTATGCCCCGCTTTGCCCCTGGCAGAGTGCTGGCTTCCCTGCTGAGATCACTGCTGTCCGACCACATGACGCCCCTCTTGTCGAAGGAGCCTCACGATGACCGAGCGCCTGCTGAGATCCCGCCCGTACCGTTCGATCCGCTCATACGCAGCGGCCCGCTCGTGTCTGACCGCCGGCCTCGGCGAGACGCTCTGCGCGAGCCCCTGCTAGCCGGCCGCCGCCGCCCGTAGCGACCACGGCGCGTCTCACTCCTCAGCGCCCGCCCGGGCCCTCCGTCCAGCCAGCCCGGGCGGGCGCTGTCGCGTCCGAACTCCGCGCACCCCGCCTCCCAGCCACCCCGCTGTCCCAAATGATCCCGGCTCCCGGCGTGGGCACCGCCCTGGGAGGCGCGCTCGCCCCCGCTCGCCGGGGCCGCGCTGCCCTCACCATCCTGTTCACCGCCAAGCGCCACCGCGCCCCGACCGCCACCCGCTGAAAGGCCTCACACAACCCCCGGACTCCGGACCCCGCGAAGGACAATCCGTGCCCGACACCAGCCGCCTGTACGCGCTCACCAGCATTACCACCAACCCCTGGTGGCCGGGCGAGCCCGGCCCTTCCTTCCTTATCAACGACCCCGTCATGGCCGCGCGCTGGTACCTCGCCAACGAGCAGGAGGAGAACCTCGCCGTCACCGCCCGCATCAGCACCGACAACGGCGCCACCTGGCAAGATCTGCCACCGCGCGACCTGTGGGCGCACGCCCTCAAGCACCTCGACACCACTGGCCAGAGCCCGGACGAAACCGCCCGGCAGGCCGCGGCCGCGCTGCGCGGCCGACTCGAAGCGGAGGCTGCCCGGTGGCTCGACGGCCGCATCCGTTTCGTCGAACCCGACGCCCCCAGCCCGTACCGGCCGCCCACCCCGACCCTCTTCGCCTGGCAACGCGGCGGCGAGATCTGGGCTCTGGCCCTGGGCACCGTCCCCCCGGACCCCGTCCTCACCCACCTCGCCGCCCAGTACGCCGACCCCCAGCCCGAAGCCCCCGACATGGCGCGCACCGCTGCCCGCGAGGCTCTCGACACCCTGGCCACCGCCCACGTGCCCGCCCAAGCCGACGTACCTGAACTCCTCCAGGCCTAACACCGGTTGGAACTGCTCACCTTCTCCGCCGGCCAGCTCCGCGACCTCCTCCTACTGGCGCAGAACAGGATGCTGGACCAGCTCGCCGCCCGCCTGCCCGAGACCGCCGACGTCGTCGCCGCCCACCCCGACCCCCAGCACCCCGTCCGCCAGGCCGCCGCGACCTACCTGCACCGATTCGCACGTCTCGGCCGCGCCCCCGACCCGGCCGACCGCTCCATACGCGAGGCCCGCGACCAGATGGACGCCGCCCTCACCGCATCGGCGACCGACGCCAAAGCGGCCGTCCCGGACAACCCGCCCCCGGCGCTGCCTGACCACCCAAGGCTGATGGCCGACGTCGAGGCGGCAGCCGCGTGGCGGACACGCTCACCCGCCGCGCGCCACGACGCCGAGCGGTACATGGAAGACCTGGTCCGCGCCCATACCAACCTCGCCGTCGCCCAAGCAGCCGCCGCACAGCCCAGCGCCCGCCCGCGCAACCCCGATGAAGCCACCGAAGCCGACCGGCGGGACTACTTCGAGCAGCGGCTCAAGGAGCTCAACAACCGGCACTCCGTGCTCATGCACGGCTCCGTCCTGGCCGAAGCAGAAACTGCCGCGACACAGGCCAGACACCAGGCCGTCGTGGATGCCGCCCAGGCCACCCTGCCCCGCACACCCCGCACGACTGCCGCCGAGACCGAAGCCGACCACGAGGCCTTCACCACGCATATCACCGCCGCCGAGAAACGCATCGATCAGGCTCTGGATGAGCAGCGCCAACACGCCCGCAACGCCTTGGCGCGGCACTTCCCCACGGCCGTAGCAGACCGCGGCCTCCACCATTTGCGTACGCAGCTCATGGACCGTGCCGGCCTCGGGCTCGACTCCTACCGGCAGGCCCACCAGGCCGTCACAGACGCCAGCCGCACCGTATACGACCTCAAGAGCCGACTGGCCAGCGGACGGACGGGATTCGGTAAGTCCCCGGTCACCGCCGAGCAGGTCACCGAGGCAACCGCCCACTACACAGCCGCCGAGCAGCGCTTCGGCGACATCTCGGTGAGCCAGGCCCGGACTCTGGAGGCGCTCAACGCGCTCGGGCGGGTTGCCGCCCTCGCTCCGACCGGCCCGGAAGGCAGAGCCGCCCTGATCGCACAGATCACCGCCCAGTCCCGCGAACGCGCGCTGCCGACACCCGCCGAGCCCCGGCCCGCCGCAAATCAGGCCTGCACGGCCCACAGCGGCGGGCGGCAGGCCCACGACGGCCAGAACCCGCAGAACGCCCCGCGCCCTGGAATGCGCTGACGCGTGTCGGGACCGGCCGCCGGGCCCGGACGGCGGTGCTCAGGCGCCGGCGGGGACCGCCTCCGCGTTCTCCTGCACCGGCACGTCGGCTACCGGGGCGGAGACGTTCTCGGGCGTCGGCCACGTGTAGAACACGGTGCCCTGCTGGGTGCTCTTGTCCAGGACGCCCTTCGAGGCGAGCTTGTCCAGAGCGCTGCGGACGATCGGATCCGACTTCGCACGCTCGGGATGAGCGGCCTCCAGCTCAATACGGATCTCGCTCACCTTCTTCGGCTCACCGGGCTGCCCGGAAAGCATGTCCGCCAGCAGCTGGCCGAGCGTGGGCCCTGCAGCCTTCTTCGCGGGAGCTGACTTCTTGGCGGGGGTTGCCTTCTTGGCGGCCACCGCCTTCTTGGGAGCTGCGGTCGTCTTCTTGGCGGTGAGCTTCCTTGCCGCGGCCTTCTTCCTCACCCTCGGCTGAGGCACAGCCGCCGCCTCCGCGCCGCCGGCCGAAGCAATGCCCGCCGGCTCGGCGGAGTCCTGCGCCGACGCAGGATCAGGACCAACAGACGGCATGGACTGCAGCGTTGCAGCGAGCCACTTTTCCTCCGACCGGAGCTGAGCCAGACGCGCGGTCAGCGCGGCCTGCTCGGACTGGTTGCGCGCGAGGTCGGCTTCCAACTGCTCCGCATACTTGGTCTGAATCAGGGTGTTGACCGGTTCACTAGCCACGGCAGTCCTCGCTCCTCAAAGGGGGGATGTGTGTTGGGGCCGGATGCTACTCGTTGCAGACCACAGCCGGTTGGCGTATGCCCCACCCATCCCTCTACCGAGTCCCTTCACCCGGGTAAGCAGGCGTCAGCCGAACCTCCGCGATTCCGTGGGACGCGACGCTTCGGACACCCCACTCCGCCAGACCTCCCGTCGCGCGGGACAGCGTCCCGGCGCCCCGGCCGACGGCCCATGTCCTGCGGAGACTGCAGGAACGACGGCTGGTCAGGGAGGGCGGGCGGATGAGTACACCGGATCGGGACGGCCAGGCGGGGCCCCTGCGGGCGTTCCAGCAGGAGAAGCGGCAGGTGTGGGCGCGCGACAGAGAGACCGGGGCCCTGGTGTACCTACCCGACGGGCAGGCGGACGGAGAGATCAATCCAGGAGTGTCGTGGCGTGCCTACCTCGCGGGCGGCATGCTGCTGTGCCCGATGCCTGGCTGCGGGCCATTCGCCCGCGTTGTGGCCAGCCCTTCACGGCGCCACCACTTCGCCCACCCCGTCGGAGTCGACCACGTCGGCGGAACCGGCCCGGAGACCTTGTGGCACTTGAGCGCGAAGGAACTGCTGGCCCGGTGGGTCGCCGGGGAACCGACCCTGCGCGGGTGGCGGGTGCACGTCGATGACACGCCCATCACCATGCCCGACGGCTTGCGGCGGCCCGACATATTGGCCATTTCCCCCGATGGCGCGGCACGAGTCGCCTTCGAGGTCCAGTACTCCGAACTCACCGGTGAGCAGTGGCGCGCACGGCACAGCTTCTACGCCCGGGCCGGCGTCGTCGACATCTGGCTCTTCGCCCACCACGGGCCCCAGTGGCGCACCCGGGCGGTCACCGGCCCCGCGCGCCAGACGGAACTGGCACACCACGACCCGCGATGGACCGCCGCTGTCGGGCTCAGCGGCCTGCACCAGGCCATGCTCCAGGACGGCGTCACTCCGCTGTGGCTCGACCCGACCGCCCGAACTGTAGGAACCGCTACCGCGCGGTTCGCTCCCGCCGCCCCACCCCGCCGTCGGCCCAGCCGCCTCGTCCGCGATCCGGCTCTCTACGTCCTGCCCCCGCAGCAGGACTTCCGCGCGTGCTATCTCGAGGCCGACCCCCTGGAGGAGTGCCGCATCGATCTGGCCGGTGGCGAACTCCTCACCCCTGCCCGCGCCCGGCAGCGCCTGGAGCACGAGAGGCTGCTCGGTGACCAGGAGGAGGCCCGGGAGCGTCTGGCCGCCCTGCAGGAGCAGCGCAGCCGGGACAACGACGTTCGCCGTCAGCAGGAGCAGCAGCGGCGGCGGGAGAAGGCACAGGCGTACGCCGCCGAACAGGAGGAGGCCCAGCGGCAGGCGGACCTGCGCGCGCGCCAGGAGCAACAGCGGCGCGACGAGGAGCGGGCGGCGGCCCAGGACCGGCAGGTGGTACCGCCGCTGGACCAGTACCCGCGCCTGTTCGACGTCGGCCCGGCACCTGCGCCTCGAAGGCGCGGCTGGTGGCGCATCAGGCGACGTCGGCAGAGGTGACCTGCGGCAATACCACGGGGACACGGTCACAACCGAGAAGGGAAGGGTCGGCAGAACACATCAGCGGATCATCTCCCCAACGGCTTAGGGTCGTCTTGGAGAGAGCGTTTCGACGGGGAGGGGCCAGGGTGCTGAGCAGGGAAGACCACTGGAATGAGAGCGCGGCCTGCCGGAGCGTCAATCCGGACGAGCTCTTCGTGAAGGGCCCGGGCCAGAACCGCGCCAAGGCGGTGTGCACCGGATGCCCGGTCCGCACCGAGTGCCTGACCGAAGCCCTCCACAACCGGATCGAGTTCGGCGTGTGGGGCGGCATGACCGAACGTGAGCGCCGGGCGCTGCTGCGCCGCCGCCCCAACGTCACCTCCTGGCGGCAGGCCCTGGAGGGCACGTGCCGCGAACAGGGACAGCCACACGCGAGCTGAGCACCCACCACCACCGAACAAATGACCGTTCGGTGCGCGGGCGCGGCGCCAAGACGGCGGTCCTCGGGGGCCGATGAGCGTCTCCGGCTTGCCCTCTCCAGGAAACCGCAGGTCACACGTATGGCGGCCGGTCCGTAAAAGAAAGCTTTCCGTGCTGTATGGTCAGCGACGCTATACAAAAAGTACAGCGGCGTGTCGAGTACGGACTGCTGAAGCACGGGAGGGTGCCATGCCTGGCCTGGTTCACGATGAGGCAATGCCTGGCCTGGGGGACAGTGAGGCTGCGTCTCAGGAGCCAGATGAGCTGAAGAACGTGCGCGTGATCATCCGGCACATTCAGTCTCTGACCCAGGAGACCTACGTCGATCTCGGCGCCGCCATCGGTATGAGGGGACTCCTGGTGGGCCGTCGGCAGAACGGCTCCACCGACTGGTCCGTCAATGAGCTGGGCCGCATCGCCCGGCACTGGGGCTTCGAGCTCTCCTGCCTCTTCACCACCGTCAAGGACGCCGTAGCGGCGATGGACGAAGAGCGCCTGACCGAGCTGCGCGCAGCCAAGGGTCTCAGCCCCCTGGACCTCAAGCCGTCGACGCCCGTCGCGGCCTGACATGGAACGAGCCCGGGACCTTGTGGTCCCGGGCCCTGAAGGTTCCGCGTTCTCCCTCGCTAAAGGTCCGCGGTCCCTTCCCGATCAAGCCGTGATGCCGGTCTGAACCCACATCACTCGTCCCGGGTCACCCCGGGCGCGTACTCCACTGTAACGGGGAGACCGCGTTCATGGGGAGTCGCCGTACAGGGCGTGAGGGTGGAGAGGGCGGCGACACGGCGGGAAAGAGCACAAATGCAGACAACACCGGCACCAGGTCCCGGTTCCTCGGGACGTTCCTCACCATTGAGCGTCGCTCTCTGGTGCGCTCGGCAGGGCTGGTACGTCCATCCGCTGTCCCCCGGCCTGAAGGTCCCGGCAGCCAACTGCTTCCGCTGCCCCTCGGCAGCCAGCGGCCAGCAGCATCCCGACTACCCCGTGCACAAGCCCGACGCGTGCCCCTGCATCGCACTGGGCCGCTACTGCCACGGAGTGCGCGCCGCCACTATCGACCCGGACCTCATCCAGCGGTGGTGGGCAGAGAACCCCGGCTTCGGTGTCGGTGTGGCCGCAGGCCCTTCCAACCTGCTGATCGTCGACCTCGACATGCACCAGTCGACCCCGCCTGCCCCGGACAAGCTCCTGCCCGGCCTTGCCCTGCCCGCGGACCTGGACCTGGCATCGGTGCGCACCGGCGAGCACGCCCTCGGCCTGCTGTGCCGGTTGCGCCGCGCGCCCCAGCTCGTCAGCGACCCGCCCCAGACCTTCACCGTGCGCACCCCCTCCGGAGGCCTGCACCTGTGGTACCAGGTTGCCGACGGCGGTCAATGGCGCCCGGACAGCCGCGGCCACCTCGGCTGGCAGATCGACATCCGAGCCGACCGCTCCTACGCCGTCGCCCCCGGAACCCGCACCCGCGACGGCCTCTACGCATGCGAGGGCGCCATCCGCACCCCCGCCCCGCTGCCCCGCTGGCTGGCCCACGACCTGGCGCGTGTTGGGCTCAAGCACCGCACTCACAGCGCACATCGCGGCCGTCTTCCTGTCTCGCTGCCTCGCGTCGCGGCAGGCCGCGCATACGTTGCCGCCGCCGTACGGGCCGAGCTCGACGCCGTTGCCTCCTGCCGGGCCGGCCGCTCGGATCAGCTCAACCTCTCCGGCTTCGCGCTGGGCCAGTTCGTCGGGGCCGGCCTGCTGGACCGCGCCGAAGTTCATCGGGCCCTGACGGATGCCGCCGAACGCGCCGGAATCGACCCCGCCGAGCGGAAGGCGCAGTCCACCATTGAGCGGGCGCTCGAGGCGGGCAGCCGACACCCGCGCCGAACGGGGGCATCGGCATGACCGAGATGCCCACAGCCGCCCCCACCGTCCCGGCGCCGGGTGCTGCTCACACGCACGGCACACACTCGGAGAACGCAGCGGCTGCGGCGGCGATGACCGCACGGCTGCCCCAGCGGCCGGAGGAGGACAGCCCCCGCAAGGTCTCCCAGGCCGACATCCTGCGCACCATCGGCGAGACCGGCTACCGCTTCGTCCGCCATGACCAGACCATCTACGCGGTCGCCGTCGACGGCGGACCGGTCGCGCGCCCCATCCGCTCCAAGGGCGGGGGAGTGGGCACCGGGTCCCTGCGGCAGTGCCTCATCCGGGAGTTCGTGCTCTCGACCGGCCGCACTCCCAGCCAGGCAGCCCTCGCCGACGCGCTTGCCTCGCTGGAAGCCATGGCGATGGACACCGCCTCGCAAGAGGTGCACCTGAGGGTGGCACCCGACCCCGAGGACGCGAACACCACCTGGCTCGACCTCGGCCACACCGACGGCACCTCGGTGTGCATCGAACCCGGCCGCTGGTCAGTTCTGGCTCCCCACTCCGGCGACGGGCCGCTGTGGCGGCGCTCGCGGCTCCTGCGCGAGATGCCCATTCCCGAGCACCCCCCAGGCGGCTGGCAGCACGGCCTGGAACTGCTGCGCACGATCCTGCCCATGAGCAACGAATCCTGGCCGATGGCCGTGGCCTGGCTCCTTGCCGCACTGCGTCCCCGCATGCCGCGCCCCGTCGCCTACCTCACGGGCGAGTCCGGCACCGGCAAGAGCACCGGCGGACGGATGATGTTGCGAGTGGTCGACGGCATCGACGCCCACCTGCGGTCGGTCCCCAAGACCGAGGACGACCTGGCCGTCACCACCGCCGCCGGCTGGTGCCTGGCCCTGGACAACCTCTCCGGCATCCCGGGCTGGCTGTCGGACTTCCTGTGCCGCGTCGTCACCGGCGACGCCATGATGAAGCGGGAGCTCTACTCCGACGACGACGTCACCGTCGTGCTCTACCAGCGGCCCGTCCTGCTGACCGGCATCGACCTCGGCGCTCTCAACGGCGACCTCGCCGACCGGATGCTCCCGATCGAGCTCTACCCGATCCCCGGCCGGCAGCGACGCACCGAGCGCAAACTCTGGGACGCCTACGCCGAGGCCCACCCGCTGATTCTCGGCGGTCTCCTCGACCTGGCCGCGCTCGTCTGGCAGAAGATGCCGGAGGCCGACGCCCACCTCGACGAGCGGCCCCGCATGGCCGACTTCTCCGAGATGCTCTGGGCCCTCGACCAGGTCACGGGCTGGTCCACCCTGGCGACCTACAGCGGCGCCCAGGAGGCACTGATCGACGACGTCATCGACGGCGACGAACTGGCCACCGCCGTCCTGCAGTGGGCCCTGTCCCACGAGCAGCCCTGGACCTGGGAAGGCCCCGCAGCCCGGCTCATGAGCATCCTCACACCTCCGCCCCGGGCAGAGGACTGGCCGCGCACACCGGCCGTCCTCTCCGGCCGCCTGCAGCGTGCCGCACCGGCCCTGCGCCGCCGTGGTGTCGACGTGCAGAAGATGCCCCGGACCAAGACCGGAAGGCCACTTCGAATCTCCACCGAGCCCACCATCTGATCCCTCCACCTCCAAGCTCGCCCCCCGCCCAGCCAAGCCGACTGGGCGGGGGCTTTCTCGTTCAAGACCGAGAACGGGTAGTGGCGGGAGCCCAACCCCGTCCGCCCGCGCACACTGCCCTCACCGGCTGAGAGTGCATAGAACACCAGCCGGGCCGCGGGCGGCATGGGGCTGGTGACGCACTCTGTGACCTGGTGACGCACCGGTGACGCACTTGGTGACGCACTTCCCCCTCCCCAACAACTCCCTGACCTGCATAAAGAGGCCTAACCTCGCGAACACGGTGACGAGGTGACGCACTTTGCGCCCTTCTCTCTGTTGAGAAAATGAGAGGGAGAACAAGGGTAGAGAGAAGCCCGCAAAGTGCGTCACCTCGTCATCGGCGAGCCGGTCAGCCATAGAAAGACGCAGGTCAGACGCTGTTCTAGCAGGAAAGAAGTGCGTCACCACCTGCGTCACCTGACCGTCACCCTCGTCACCAGGTGCGTCACCCCTGCAACCCGCCCCTCCGGCGGCGGCCAGGGACACCGACACTCCCGGAGTGCTTCCCCGGGGCGAAGCCCCACGCTGCTTGAGGCTGCCCGCCACGGTCGCGAACGAACCGTTCGCCCCTGCCAGCCCGACGCGATCCGGCCAGCCTCCCGGCCGAGTCGCCCTGCGGGCAATCCCGCGCTGCGCAACCGGAGGCACACCCACCCGGCCCGTCGTCCCACCTCGCGGGACAGCGCCGCCCGTACCCGTCCTGGCCCCCGTGCCGCCGCACAGACTCGCCCTGGCGGACAGGACTAAGGCGCCTTGGACCGAACGGAAAGCCCCCTTTTGATTCACCTCGCACCAGAAGCCATCTACGCCGAGCACCAGGAACGGCTGCGGGACGCCGGACAGCAGCGCCTCGTCGCGGCCGCGGCCGCCGAGCGCCGCCGTCGGCTCCGAGCCGCGCTTGCCGCCCGCCCCGGCCGGATACGCCGTGCGGTCCGCACTCTGCGCCGGACCGCCGCCGAAGCCCTTCGCGCACGCCACTTCGCCAGCAGCAGGACGGCGCGAGCCGATGACCCGCCACCCGCACGACGACCGCCCTCTTCGGATGCGCGGTCTGGACCCGGCCGGTACATCTCGGCGCAACAGCCGTCCAGCCGGGCCCCGTTGGCGTCCGCCGGGAAAGAACCATCGCCGTCCGTGAGAGGACCGCGCAGGACGTAGTCCGAATCGCAGGCGAAGGGCAGCACGGATGTGTTCCCGTTCCACCAGAGCACCTTGTAGTCCCTATTGCTCAGGGTTCCCACTGGTGGACAGAGCGAGGGATCGGCATCAGGCGGTGCAGGAGGCACTGCTGCGCCAGTCCTTGAGGCCTTCACAGCACCGGACGGAATGGGCATCCGCAGCGCGGGCCAAGCGGGTGCACCACCTGAGGCACACGCCACCGCCCCCACCCCCTGCCCGGGCAAGCGTCCCAGGCCACGCTGCCGCACCTTTGCCTGAATTCACCAGCGCGCGCCCCAGCCGACAGCGGACAATCAGGCCGGAAAGACAGGAGGCGGCCGGATGGTTGCGGACATGAAGTTCGAGGACGGTACCCACATCAGGCTGCGGGCGCCGGAGCAGCACGGTGTTGCGGCGGTGGGACTGCTGCCCGGCCTGGGCGCGCACCGGCTGGCCGTACGCATCGACGTCGAGCCGCGCCACGTCGCCGAGGGCATCAACCACCTCACGCTCGCCGGCGAGCTCCGGGCGGCCGAAGGCATCGGCTGGATCGGTGCTGTCCTGCCTACCTTCGTGCCACTGCGTACCAGGGTCACCAGTGTGTCCGTGGAACTCGTCGTACAGGTCACCTCCGCCCAGCTCCTCGCCCTGGAAGAGCACCGCGCCGGCGGCGACCTCGCCGTCCTGCTGGATCTGCGGGGGACCCTGCCGCAGAGCACGGCACATCCTGCCGCAGACCTGCAGGAGACCTACCGTGTGGCCGCCAGTACGTGGGAGCAGCAACTCGAGACCGTGGGTCTGACCGCCTCGTTCACCGTCACCATCCCGCTGCCGATGACGCACGGTCCGATCCGCGAAGCCGCCGAGCACCTGCGCACCGCGGACCGGCAGATCAGGGCAGGCGAATACCCGGACGCGATCCGCGAGACCCGCCTCGCCCTGACCTCGATGCGGAAACTGGGCGTGTGGCCCCGCGGCGGGACCAAGAAGCGCGACGCCCAGGACCAGTCCGACCGGTACGGGATCCTCCTGGACCGGATCACCGGGCAGGCCGACGGCTACGCGGAAGTGATCCAGGCGGCGTTCAACCAGGCCAGCGGCCCCCAGCATAACGACGGCGCCATCGCCTCGGCAGCCTGGACCCGCGCGGATGCCGTCGCCCTCAACGCCCTCGCGGCCGCTCTGCTCCACCGCCTCGCCGCCGACTTGAGCTGACCGCCCGGCGCGCGGACTCGCTGCGCCTTCCGTGGTCCTACCGCAGGCGCGGCGACTGCGGGTCCGGACTGGGCTGGTGTCCGCGAAGGCTCTCGGACACCTCACGTGTCGGCGCAGGCAGCGAGGCAGCGGCCGTACGCCGGCGGCTTGCCTCCTGGAGCTTGGCGGCCATGGCCGCGATCTCCGCCTCCCGCCCCGCGAACGGCTCGCCCGCCTCGGCCCGGCGCGGGCGCTGGCCGGGCCTCAGCTCGCCGATGTAGTCGAACCGCGCCCGGTACTGCTCGCTGGCGTCATACCAGTGCTTGGGGGCGATGGCCGCGTCGATCGGTCTGTCGAACTCAGCAGTGTGCGTCACCCACGGCGTCTGCGGAGCCCGCCAGGCCATGCCCATCAGTTCCACCTCGATCCCCGGTGAATCGCGGTAGGAGACCCAGGTCGCCCGCACGTCGTGCCGCGGCACCTCCTGGCCGGCCGCCAGCCGCACCCGGAACGTGACGTGCGTGATGGCGTCCGCCGACGCCGGGTCGAAGACCTGTTCGTGCGCCATGTCCTCGAACGCGGCTCTCACTGTGGTGTGCCAGCCGGCGCCATGCGGGAGGCTGCCGTGCCCGATGTGATCCAGCAGCCGTTCGGCCCGCACAGCCGCATCCCGCTGCCCGTCGAACAGCACCCGCTGCAGCTCGGCCGGCAGCACCAGCCGGAGTCCGCCGTGCAGTTCCCCGGCCGCCGGGTCGGGCCCCTGTACCTGTGCCGGCCGGTATGCCGACGCCCACTGGGTCCCCTCGGCCTCCAGACGCTCGCCGTACCGGTACTCGGCCGTGCTGTGCCCGTCCAGGCCATTCATCCGGTTCAGGTAGGCGTTGCGGGCCCGCTGCGCCATCACCGCCGGGGCCTCGAAGTACTGGGCCCACTCCCGCGGCGGTCGGTTGTGGATGTTGCGCGCCGGGTCCGGGTCGGCATACCGGTTCCACCAGCGCGCTCCGTCCTGGGGCCGGCCGCCATGGTCGATCCATGCCGTCGGGTGCGCCGCATACAGGGCGTCCATCATCACCGAGGCCAGGTTGCGGCGCTGGAACTCCGGCTCCACCTCCAGCATCCACACCGACAGAGCCTGTCCGTCCGGGTGCACGATGAAGTCCAGGTGCCCGGCCTGCACGCCGCCCACCATCGCCAGCACGCGCTTGGGCGTCCACCCCGGCATGACGTCGGCCGGCCAGTCGGTCAGCCACAGGCCAGTTCCAGCGTTGTCGAGCTGCGCCTCAGCCCCCGCCATCCCCGGCTACTCCCGTGTCGGCGGCAGCCCGACCGCGGCCACGAGGCGGCCGCTGGCGCCCCGGACGCCCGGTAGCGCCGACACTGCGGCGACCACCGCCTGCTCCACCTGCTCCGCAGCTGCTGTACCTGGCAGACCCGTAAGCGCGCCCGGCCCGACCTCAAGCCCGACCTGCACGGTCAGCGATGTGCTCTGCCCGGCCGACATCGGATCGGGGGACGGGTGGGTGACCAGCTGTGCGGTGCACAAGACATCCCCCGCGCGGTGGGGCTGTGTGACGGGCCCGTAGATCACCTCTCCCACGCCGCTGAGCAGCCGCATCAGCCGTGCCACTTCATCGGCGGGGCCGGTCAGCTTTATTTCGGTGAACGCCGGACCGGGCGAGGGCTTGTCACTCATCACTGCTCCTGGGATCGTCCAACCCCGTCCCCTTCGGGCCGGGTTACCCAAAAGGGGGCGGCGATCTGCGCCCCCGGCGTTCAGTCTCTCAGGGGGCTGTGGCCGCTCAGAGCCGAGCCTGCCGCGCCCGGCGCCCGGACGGCGCGAGGTCGGCCGACGGATGCCAGGCCCAGACATCGCGACCGCGCCGTGCGTTCCGGCAGACGGGAAGGGACAGCACCACCGGCCATCCGGCGCAAGCTCCTCCGCCGCCGGCCGCCGCACCCTATGTCCCGTGGGGCGGACCGGCCAGCCGCCCCGGAGGGCTCCCGCTCCCGTCCGGCGGGAGAGCTCCCCCTGGGCGCGCCCGCGGCTGACGCCGACGCCGCAGTTTCGTGGCTACAGAACGAGGCCGCGGGGAGGGCGAGGGTGTCACCAGCCCGCAGGAAGAGCTCAGGCTCCAGCAGCACGGGCGGCATCCATGGAACACAGCTCATGCTCACGGCCGAGTACGAGGACATCACGGCCATGCGAGAAGAAGGCGATCTGGGAGCGTTCATGCGAGTCCTGATCAGTACCGTCCCCGCCCCGCCCGCCCCCTCGCCCACCGACTTCCGCGACCCGGCCCACATCCCGGGAGCCTGGCCAGCCCCCCGGCCCCTGGTCCCGGGGCACATGAGGGCACCTGGGGAACGCGTCTACTGCGGCTGCCTCCAGTGCCACGCCCTCGGGCAGCACTTCGAGTCCGAGAGCTGTGCGTGTCCATCCTGCGCACACCGCAAAGCGCAGAAGCCGGCCGGCCGCCTCGCGCAGTGACGGCCCCCTCTACCCCAAGGGCCGCGCCAGAGCCGTCTGCTCAGGGCGCGGCTCCGGCACCCCCGGGACGGCGCCGACCGCTACCCAGCCACCATCCGCCCCCCGGGCGGCCAGGCCATACCCGGCCAGGCCCTGCAGGTGTTGGACCACCGTGCGCCGGGTGAAACCGACGGCCTCGCAGAGTTCCTCCACCCCGCTCTTTTGGCCCTCGGCGGCCTTCAGCGCGCTCCACGTGCGCTGCGCAGACTGGCCGAGGCCCCCATCCGCCTTGCTCGCGAAGACCGACGGCTCACGTTGCGGCACCGGACCGCTGATGGAAGCTCTCTTCTGCGCGGGCAGGACCACGCTGCCCTGCCCCTCCGCGACGGCGCCCGGGGCAGGTGTGGTCGCGGCCGCGCCCCGGGCAGCCCGCTCCGTACGGGACCGGCCGCCCACCGGCCGGGGCGTCCGGTTCACACGCCGGTGCCTGCGGCCCTTCTCACGCTTGCCCACGTCGGCTCCTCCCAGCAACTCGCTTCCAGCTTCTGCCCTAACGACAGTTCGAGCCCGTGCGGTGCGGAGAATCACTGACACGGCCCAGCGCATCACGGGCCTGCGGCACCGCGACGATATGCGGCGCCACCGTATGGGCGACGTGATGGATCCTGCGAAGGCCCGAGTCATTTCGGCCCGGGCGGCTGCGCGGCCTTCGCGCACAGCCGCCCGGAGACTTCCGACCGCTACCGGCCGCGGCTGCGGGATCCGCTGGAGGGGCGGGCCTGGGCGAGGGAGGGGACCGTCAGATAGTGCTGCCAGCCGGGCGCGTCCTTGGAGTAGTACTGCCCGGGCGGCCCGGCCAGCGGCCGGACGCCGACGAGAGGACTGTCGAACTCCTCGAGTTGTGCGTCCTCCTGCGGGTGGGTCCAGCGCAGGACACGCAGCCGGTGCATCCACTTGTCCCCGAAGTCGAAGAGGTAGCCCAGCTTGAAGCCCGGCGCCAGCATCGCGGACAGGGGCGTTCGCGCGATCGGGATGTCACCGGGGGAGAAGGGCAGGGCGGCCGGCTCGGCCCCGGGGCGGTCGATGTCGATGCGCTCGAAGCTGGCGCCGTAGTAGAAGTCGTCCTCGCCGGGCGGGAGATCCCAGGTCAGGGACTGGATGAAGAACGCGGCGAGATGGTCGTCGTCGCGGGCGAAGACACCGTCGATGGCCTCCGCCAGGTGGATCCAGGTGTGCGACGCGTGGCAGGCGAGTGTGAAGTCGATCGGCACGGACAAGGACGCGCCGCTGACCATGATGACCAGACCGCGGCCCGGATCGGGCGACCCGGCGCGGTGGACGACCCGGCGGCGCGTGGAGCGGCACAGCTCCTCGTCACGCTCCAGCAGGACATCGAGTGCGGGCTCCCTGCGCGCCCGGTCGTAGGAGGGGCGGTAAGGCAAGGACGGCGGAACGTGGGGCATCAACTCCTGGTGCGGATCCACCCCGGTGACCTCGGCCAGCGCGGACCGCAGAAGATACTCGCCGGGCCGGTAGCCGTGATGGGTGTGCCACTGCTTCCACAGCCAGGCGCCGACCATCTGCCCGTCGTGGACGGCCGAGCGGGGCACCGCCGGTCCGTGCTCGGCGATCCAGCCGCGCAGGGCTTCGAACCGTGCCAGCCACTCCTGCCCCGGCTGCGCGTCCAGTCCCCGGCGCGCGAGGTTGCTCTGCTGGCCGGGGTTCAGGTTCTGCCAGCACCGGCCCACCGCCATCAGCGCCTGCGCCCAGCCGATCCCGGGAGCGGGGCCGGTGCCATCGGTACCCACCGACTGCCCGCGGTCGAGCAGGACGGCCAAGACCTCCTCGTCACGGTCCGCCGGGTACCCGGCATCGGCCGGTGCTGATGGTGCTGTCGCCTCCGGGGAGCCGAGGGCGGCGGCGAGCGCGTCGACCGCCTTCTGCCGTCCGACGCGGTCCAGAGGCCGAGGAAGCCGGCCCTGTTCGGCAGCGAGCCGGACGCGGCGCAGGGCTTCCTGGTAGCCGCAGGAGGTCTGCGCGTGCAGGGCCTTGGCGATCTGCTGCTGGTGGGTGGTGTTGCGGTGCTGTGTCACGTCGCTCTTCCGCGCCTGGCACGACCGGCCCACCCCGAACCTGCCTGGCGTAGCGGAGCGTCCCGGACCACGGCAGCACCATCGATCACACGCCGTGTCCTGCGGTCGCCTGGTTCTCCAACAGCCGGTGGTGGGACCGGCCCTGAAACGCGCCACGACGCACGCTCGACGGCAGCCTACCCGGGTGGCGCGACACAGGAAGCCCATCCTTGACTATCGCGATCGTTGAACTCGCCGACCTGCTCCACGCGATGCCCGAACCGGGCACCTTCGACCCGGACGACATCCTCGCCGACGTGCGCGATGACGTGGACCGCAAGCGCAAGCAGTACGCCGACGACCTCACTCCAGTGCCCCGAATGACGCCCGGCCCGCCCTCGGACAGACGGCGGCCATGAGCGCGAAGCCGACGGTGGCGCCAGGCCAAGAACGTGGCTGCACCCGAAACAGCCGCAGCTACCAGGCCCGGTTCCCGTCTGGCGGAACAGCACGCCTGATCGCGGTGCCAGGTCTTGGGAGCACGGCTCGACACGCCAGGGCGAAGGGCCAGCCCGGCGGCAGGCTCGCACCGGACGGGCCGCTACCCAAGCAAACCGCCTCTCTCTTACGACACGACGTGCCGTGCCATACGCGCCACCGGCCCGCCCGTTCGCACACCCGCCTCTCACAGGAGAACTTCGTGAAGACCCTCGCCCGCAGGACTCTCACCCGCGCCAGTGCCGCGCTCGCGCTGACCCTCGCCATGTCCGGGGCCGCCGCCGTCACGGCGACCTCCGCGCAGGCGGCCCCGTCCGTCAACAGCTGCTACATCACCGCCTCCGCCGCGAACGTCCGCTCCAAGGCGAGCACCAGTTCCACGATCGTCGGTGTCGCCTACCGCGGGTGGACGTGCACCGCGCTGGACTACTCCTACCCCGGCGGCATCCAGTGGGCCAAGATCCGCGTCAACAAGACCGGCGTGGTCGGCTGGGTCCGCGACGAGCTCGTCCACTCGCCCGGTGAGGGCGTCACGGTCTGCCTCCCCGGCACCTGCTGAAGCCGGCGCCCGCCGGCGTACACACCGACACCAGGCCGCCGGGCGGCGCGCCCCCGCCGTCCGGCGGCCTTCGGATCCCACACCGCAAAGCTCGCCCACCGCAGTGCTTCCAGCTCCTGGACCTGCGTCATGGACGCCGCTCTCACAACCGGCGAAGGTGCCGCGCGATGGGCCGGTGCGCGACGCCGGGGCAAGACCACCACCCCCTGCGACATCCGTCCTTGGGGCGCGCTCGCGCCGCAGGAATGCTCGCCGATGACATGAAGGAGGAGTCACCGTGGTGCCATCGGCCGCGGCACCCCAAGAAGCCACGACGCTGCCGCGCCCGACCAGCCCGCCCGCCTCTTTCACCCCCACTCTCGCCCGTGCCAACGTGCTGCGCGGCGGCGACGCACTGGCCACCGTGATCCTCACCTACGCCCTGCCCCTGCTGGTTTTGACCTCGACCGGGTCGACGACGCTGACAGGACTGGCCTTCGCCGCCGAGTGGGTTTTGCGCCTGGGCGCTCTGGCCGGCGCAGGCGCCCTGGCCGACCGGTACGGAGCCGCCCGCCTCTTCCGCACCGCGAACGCCTGCCGCACCCTGCTGACCGCACTGGCCATCCCGGCCCTGATCACCCTTCCCCTGGGCAGTGCCGTGGCCGTTACCGCCGTGGTGCTGCTCGGCGCCGCGTGCGGAGGGCTCGCCGAGTGGTCGTTCGTGTCCGCCGAGACCACCGGGGCCAACCTCAGCCGCCGTGCCGGATCATACGCCCACCGCGTCCAGGCCTGGCAGATGGGCATCGACCAAGGAGCCATGCTCACCGGCCCCCTGCTGGGCGGCCTCCTCCTGCTCGCCGGCGCAGGGGCGATGCTCGCCGCGGTGGCCGCCCTGTCCGCCACCGCCTTGCTGGTTCACCCCGCCCCCGCACCCCGCCCCGAGCCCGCCACCACTGCGGCCACTGCCGGGCTGCGCACGGGGTGGCGCACCCTCAAAGCTCTGCCCGGGCTCGGTGTCCTTGTCGCGGGACTCGCCGCCTCGTACTTCGCCTCGGGCCTCCTGCAGGCCAGCGCCCCGATCACCGTCACCCACACCTTCGACCGCCCCCCGGCGGCCGTCGGCGTGATCTGGAGCGCGGCCGCAGCCGCGATGCTGGCCGCGACCGCCCTGTGCCGCCTCCTCATCGACCGCTTCGGCCTGTGGCCCATCGGCGCCACGGCCGCCGCTCTCGCCTCCGCCGCCTGCCTGGCCGCCGCCCTCGCCCCCACCCTGCCCCTCTACACCGCCTTCACAGCCCTGCTCATGGCAGCCCAGGGCGTACTGGGAGTGGTGCTGCGCACCATACGCGCCCGCCTGATCCCCGCCCACGTCTTCGCCCCCACCCTGTCCCTCACGGTCCTGCTGACCGTGGCGCCCATGCCCGCCGCCGGCCTGCTCGTCGCCGCCGTCCCCGCACCCCTGCTGCCGGTCCTCACCGTGTGCTGCGCACTGGTGCAGACCACCGCACTGGCCTGGTGTTTCACCAGTCTGCGCCGCCACACCGCCTCCACATCCCCGGGTGAAGCCCGCCCGCCCATGACCGCCAGCCCCCAACCGTCCTGCCTTTCTCCGGCTCACCGGCGCGGCAGGTGCCCCACGCCTGCCGCAGGCGCAACCTCCCGGCCCGCCACCGAACCGACCGCACCCCGCCTGATCCAGGGACACCCGACCGGAGCCCGTACCGTCCGCGCCCAGCCCTCACACACGAGAAGAGAACACCCATGACCCTCCCCGGCCTCCTGCCCGACCCGAGCCTGGTCCAGGGCGGCGACCTCACGCGCCTTCCCGAGGGGATGATCACCCTCGACCTCAGCCTGTGCACCAACCGGCTCGGCCCGCCCCCGGCCGCCGTGGCCGCCCTGAAAGACTTCCTCGACCACCACGCCGGCCGGCTGATGCCCCCGCCGTACGAGGCGCCGCAGCGCCCCTTTCGGGCCGAGCGCCGCTACCTCGACGCCTTCGCCGACCATCTGGGCACCGACGAGCAGGACATGCTCGCGGGCCGCGGCGTCACCGAGTTCCTCCTCATCCTGGCCCGCCTCCTGCGCGGCGCCCGCGTCGCCGTCATCACCCCCGAATACACCGAGACCATGCGGCGCTTCTCCTACGCCGACTTCATCGGCCCCACCGACACCGCGCGCGACACTCCCGCCGCGCGCGCCGACCGCGTGCGCACCGCGATGCGGACCCACGACTTCGTCATCCTGTCCAACCCCAGCAACCCCCTGGGCCACTTCATCGAGAAGGATGAGCTGCTCGACGCGTGCCGGGCCCATCGAGCCTGCGTGCTGATCGTCGACGAGGAGTACATCCAGTTCCAGCCCGCAGCGCCCACCACCGCCGGCGCGAGCGCCGACAACCTGATCGTCCTGCAGTCCACCGGCAAAACCTTCGGAATCACGGGCACCCGGGCGGGGATGCTGTGGACCCGCAACAGCCGCCTGCGCCAGGCCGTCGCAGACCAACTGCCCACCTGGCCGCTGTCCCTGCTCGACATCGCCCTGGCCACCGCCGCGCTCACGGACGACACCTGGTTCCCGAGCGTGCTCGACCGGATCCACCCCGCCGCCCACCGCCTGCACCACCTGCTGACCGGATGCTTCGGCACCGCCGTCACCCCGTCCGACGTGCACTACCGCTTCCTCCACCTCCCCGACCCGCACCCCGTCCTTCAGCACCTGCACACCCACGGCATCACCGCCCGCCTCTTCACCACCGCCACGCGCGGCACAGCCCCCGGCCTGCGCCTGGCGGCCCCCTCCACGGAAGCGGAGTTCAGACAGCTCCAGCACGCCCTGGACACCCTCCCCGGCCGGCTGCGGCCATGAGAATCACCATCGACACCGAGACCGAGAGCTACGCCGACGCAGCCACCCGCCTGCGCACGGCATACACGCCAGCACCACCCCACGGCCGCGTCCCCGCTCCCTACGCCGGCAAATTCGTCCTGGAACCCCTCCCCGCCGACATCGCGCCTGCAGGGTGGGCGCTCACGTCCATGACGGATGAACGGCCGAAGCCGTAAGGGCAGCCGGCGGATGAGGCGCGCCGCGCCGACGTCTCCAGCCCGGACCCGACCGGTCAACCGGCCCAGACGGGGCCGCGGGAGCCTGCCGGTGCTCAGCGTCTCGCCCGCCGGACCGGCCCGCCGACACAGCCGCCGCTTTCTCCCTCCGGGCGGGACAAGCCCCTGAATCCCCGCCCGGCTCTGCCCCGCTGGCGCAGACTCCGCATACGGGTTCGGCGCCACGGCGCAGCCCGGACCCGTCACCCTACGCACCCACATGCCCCTGAAGAACACAAGGAAGGGATCCGATCATGCTCGCAGGATTCGATGTCACCCGCGCCGACCAGGCGTCACGGCGACAGGTCACGGACGGCATCGCGGTCACGATGCTGCGAGAGGGCACCGACGACGAGCTGTCGGCGATGCTCATCGACTTCGAGCCCGGCGCCGTCTTCGGCGAGGAGCTCCACCAGACCTCGGAGGTCCTCTTCGTCCTGGAGGGCGAGTTCCACGACGGTCAGCAGATCCATCCGGCGGGCACGCTGATCACCGCCACGGCCGGCAGCGTGCACTGGCCGCAGTCCGAGACCGGCTGCCGCCTCCTCGTGCTCTACCCCGACGGGATGGCGGGCGAGTAGCCCCCGCACCGCAACCCTGCAGTCACCCCCACACCCTCCCGGCCCCGCAGGGCCCGTATCCCCACAGCAGCACCCGGTTCGGGAGGGACCGCGCCCTCCCCCTTCCGGACAGCCGTATTCCGGCATGGAGTCCGGATGCCTGCGCCGGACAGCAGCGGAAAGCCCTCGCGTGAACCGGCGCAGGGCCTCGTGAACCGATGACCGCCCACCGCCGCAGCACTCACCGCACCGGTCCCCATCGCCCTCCGCCTACAACCGGCGCCCACCTGGGCGAGGTTCAGCCCTACGCTGCCCCCCGACGACCGGCACCACCGGCAGCCTCACCTCTTGCGGGAGACATCTTGGACACCACCGTGCTGCGGCACCCTTTGATCGCCCAGACAGTCGCCACACTCGTGACCGAAGGCGGCGGAGTGCTCACCTACGACCAAGGCATGGGCGGCCGCGAGACGCTGATCGCGGCGGCCGCCGCTCTGGCCGCCCGCACAGGGGCCCATCTGACGGTCGTGGAGTCGGTCGTCCTGCACGACGAGATCCGCTCCACCATCGCCGCACTGCATCCCACAGTGCAGTACACCGTCCTCTCCGCCCACGACGCCGCCCAGCAGCCCAATCCGGTGCCCGGCGGCGTCCTGGCCGTACACGCCGACCAGCTACGCAACCCCGCTGTGCGCCGGCCCCTGCTCGACCTCGCCCGCGCCGCCGACCACCTCCTCGTGGCCCGCCACGCCTACAGCGACACCACCCTGGACGACCTGGCCGGCCCTGCCCACTCCCTGGACCACCGCGCGTTCAGGAGGCTGGGCCCCGTCCCCAACAGCCCCGGCTTCGTCGCCGCGGCCCAGGACTTCGATGCCGGGCTGCCGTCTTTCACGCCCACTCTCCTTGCGCCAGCCGATCCGCCCGAGGGGCTGGTCGAATGGCAGGAGTCGTTCCAGGACCCCACCTCTCACCTCATGTCTCAGATCGTCGAGGGCAAGCGGCGCTTGATCGAGCAGCTCAAGCAACAGAGCGCCCCCCGCCCGGCCCCGGACGGCGCCGAGCCCATCGACGTCGCCGACCTCGCCGAAGACACGCACGGCATCGACTTCGAGCGGCTTCTGGCCGAGGACACCCGGCAGACCGTGGCGGCCATCGAGCAACGCGTCGCCGAACTGTGCGAACAGATCAAACGCGACACCCAGGCTCGCGCCGCAGCCCCCGCCCACCCCCGCAAGGCCCACCAGCAGGACCAGGCGCAGTCGACCGCCCAGCAGCACCCCGCACCCGGCCACCAGACCCCGGGCCGCTGACCCTTCCTCCGCTACGATGGGCGGCACAGGGCCGGTGCGCCGGCCTGCTGCCCCGTTCCCGCGCCCACGCCGCGAGGGGAACCCTGAGGCCAAGAGTCTGCGACTCGCGCACACCCACAGTGCAGTTCTTCTTGTCGGCAGGCTTGGTCTTCCAGCGGCCCGCGAGGCGTGGAGTGCCGGGCCGGGGACGAGGATCGGCATGTCCAAGAACACCAACCGCCAGCACGACCGGGCCGTGCGTGCCTACATGGCCGAGCACGCCGTGTCCTTCAGCCAGGCACGGCGCGCCCTGGCCGCGACCACGCAGAGCCAGACCAGCGTGCCCGCACCTTCGCAATGGGACGGCTTCACCCCCGAGGAACGCCGCCGCTGGGACGGGGTGAAGCTGTCGAGCCTGGCATCACGGCAGGAGCTGCGCCTGCTCGGGGAGGTGGCCGACGAGCTCGGCTGGTCCATGTACAAGCTCGACGTGCTCCGCTGGAACGACGAACCGGTGATCATCGCCGACCTCGACACTTTCGACGACTACGTCATGCCCCGGCTGCCGCGGTGCAGCGACCGCCAGGACCAGGCATGGCGCGCCCGGATGGCCCGCGCGTTCTGCGACCTCGCCGAGGACCTGCGGGCCGGCAAGGCTCCCATCGCCCGCTGCCACGCCGAAGACCTCGCGCTGATGGTCGCCGCCCACAGAACCCGCGAGGTGGTCGAGCAGGCCAGAGAAATGGACGGTGACCCGGACGCGGTCAACCCCGGCCAGAAGCCGCTGGACGCCGCCGGCCACCTCGCCGACTGGTATCCCGCTCTGGGGCGGGTGAGCCTGCGGCGCAGCGACGCCTTCACCTACGAGGCCCTGGAGGAGGCACTCCTCGGCGCGGCGGAGGTCTATCTGCTGTGGGGCGACGACCAGGGCTTCGAATGCCCCGACCACCCCCTGGGCTGGAAGATGATGAGAGAGGACATGCGAGCCGAACGCTGGTTCGACACCTTCGCCACCACCATCCCCCGCGACCCCGACCGCGGCTTTCCCAAGGAGGTGTGGTCCCGGCTCACCGACCACGCCCGCCGCGCCCTGGCGCACGAGCCCCTCTGGCTCGGCGCCGACCCCGAGCCCGCCACCGACCCGCAGCAGGATTCCACCGCTCCGTACCGGCTGGCCAAGGACGTGCCGCTGGGTGTTGTGTCGGCCGCGAACTTCCTCATCGCCGCATGGCGCCAGCAGGTCCTCAACCTGATCGGCGAGGCGATGCGTACCCGGCACCATGTGTGGCACGTCGAAAGCACCGACCAGGCCTGGCAGACCGACGGACGTACCGTGTTCAGCGACATCCCCGCCGTCGCCCTGGCGCAGGCCCGCCGCCTGCTGCCCAGGGCAACACCCCGGCAGGGTGAGGTCGTCGACATCTACTGGGCCCGTCCCGCACCGGTGGGGCACTACTACCGGCCGCTGTGGTTCCGGGTCAGGGTCTGGGAGATCGAGGACCACTCCACCGGCCCGCGTGATGTCCCCTGGATGCGCATCCAGTGGGCCGACGGCACTCTGAGTCCGGCCCACGCGTACGCGGGTGACTCCGGAATGCCCGCCCGTACCGGTACGCACCGCCGGTCCGGCCCACGCGTACTCGGGTGACTCGATCGCCCGCGTCGACACCAAGGCCTCCTTCCTGTCCGGCCCACGTGCACATGGATGGCTCGTGGTCGGCGTCGATCATGGCTACGGTCACGTCGGCCGGCCCACGTATGCGGGTGACTCGACAATCGAGAACTGGCCCCGGCCGGTCTGGCGGCCCGGCCCACGCGTACGAGGGTGACTCCCGGGTCTGCATCCGCTCGACGGCGGCCCGGGTGCCTGGCCCACGCGTACGCGGGTGACTCGACGACCGTCTGCCCGGCCTGGTCGGTGTCGGCGTCCGGCCCACGCCTGTGCGGGTGACTCCCACGGCCACCACAGCTGCGCGGCATCCGCTATGTCCGGCCCGTCAAGGAGGCTGGGAAGGACCTCTTCGTGAAGGTGTCCGTGCGCGATCCGTCGAAGGTGGCGGGGGAGGTCTCAACGACGAACCCCGCTCCGTGGGAGCGGGGTTCGTCGTGTCCCGCGAAGCCGGTCGCGGGGTACCGTTCTGTTGTCGAAGCAGAACAGGAGCCCAGTATGCACTCTCTGCCGCAAGACCACACCGGCGTACGTATCGCGCGTCTGCGCCGTGAGCGCCACATCACCCAGAAGCAGCTGGCCGACCTCGCCGGAATCTCCTACAGCGCGGTGACGAAGGTTGAACAGGGCACCCTTGAGGCCTCGCCGTACGTCGTGGCGGCCTGTGCCCGCGCCATGCGGGTGGAGGTGGCCACCATCCAGGGCCAGCCCTACCAGGACGACCTGCGCGCGGATCAGCTCGACGTCCTGATAACGCCGATCCGGGCCGCCCTGGACGTCTACGACCTGGGGGCTGACCCCGAGATCTCACCGCGCCCGCTCCGCGAGCTCCGCGAAGCCTGCGAGGACCTGTGCGCCGGTGTTCGTGCCGGCGAGATCAAGAGGGTGGCCGGGGAGGTCGCGGCGCTCATTGAGGAGACGACCACCGCCGCGCACACCCACGGCAGCAGCGACGCGTGGCTGATCCTCGCGTCGCTTTACCGCACGGCGTACGACGTGGCGACGAAGCTGGGCTTCACGGACCTGGCGCAGCTCGCGCTCGCGCGGATGGAGTGGACCGCCCAGCGGGCGAGCGATGCTGTGTTCGGCGGCGCCTACCACTACTTCCGAGCCCTCGCCTATATGCGTGAGGGGAAGTTCCGCACGGGCCAGCGGCTCATCGACCTCGGCCTGAGGACGATCGGGCAGGCGGACGCCTCCCGGGAACGCGACGTCGTCACCGGCCAGCTCCACCTCGGCGGCTCGGTCATGGCCGGCCGCGCGCACGACGAGTCCCAGGCCATGGGCCATCTCGCGCACGCCAAGAGGATCGCGGATCGGACCGGCGAGAGCCCGAAGGTGCTGTGGATGGCCTTCGGAGGGACGAACGTCGAGGTCCACCGGGTTTCCGTCCTCGCCGAACTCGACAAGTACGACAAGGCCGTCGACGCAGCCGACCAGCTCCTCCTTCCCGACGACTGGCCCAAGTCCCGCAAGAGCCACCACTGGGCGGAAGTCGCCCGCGCGCAGATGTGGACGGGACGTCTGGAAGCCTCGTTCGCCAGCCTGCAGAAAGCCCGCAAGGCTGCCCCGCAGCAGGCGAAGTACCACCCGCTGGTGCGGGACACCTACGCCAGCCTCGAGGCCGCGCACCGCCGCCTTCCCGATTCGTTCCTGTCCTACGGCAGCTGGCTGACTTCACAAAGGTGACCCACGGTTAACCTTTGGCCCCAACTATCATTTATTGATGGTAGTTGGGGCCTGGTCATGCCTCCACCATGTCGTTACCGCCGAGCGACATGGAGCCCACCATGACGACAACACTCGCGGAGCAGGAGCACTCACGTCGAAGCGCTCCTGCTCTAGCCCCAGGAGCCGCAAGGCGTGTGGGCCCCCGCCCCGCCATCAGGCTCTCCATCAAGCGGTGCCCCGCCCCCGCGTCCGGGGAGATCTCCGAGGAGAACGCCGCCTGGACCCCGCGCCTGAGGCAGATCCTGCGGGCCCGGACGCGGCACTGGACCTGTCCCGATCTGCTGGACAGCGCCGAGCTGCTGCTCACGGAGCTGCTCACCAACGCCTTCCGGCACGCCTCCGCCCCCATCGTGGGCGTCTGCATCCACCGCCGGGGCGGCCACCTCAGGATCGCGGTGGACGACCACTGCACCCGCGGCCCGCTGCCCCGCCCCACGGGCCTCTACGAGGAGCACGGCCGCGGCCTCGTCCTCGTCGACGCCCTGGCCGACGCCTGGGGCATCAGCGAGGACCGCACGACGACCTGGTGCGTTCTGCGCCTGCCTGACGGACTTCCCGAGCTGAGCACCGGCCCCGCACCGGTCCGCCACGAGAGCATGCTCCAGGTTCCCGGCGACCTTGACGGTCTTCACCTGGCCGGCATCCAGGGCCGAACCGCCCTCGCCCTCCTGGACTGGCCCGGTGACCAGCACGCGGCGCTCGAGGCGTTACGGATCCTGGCGAGCAACGCCGTGCAGCACGGCATCACCGAGCAGCGGCCCGGCCGAGGCCTCACGATCTGGCTGCGCGTCACCGCCGCTCACGAGCTGATCATCGACGTCCAGGACCCCAACCCGACGTTCCCCCGGTTCCAGCGGGCCGTCGTGGGAGAGGTGGGGCGCGGCCTGTGGGGCGCAAGACGACTGGGAGCCGTCGTCACCTGGTCCCCCGACCTGGAGAAGGGCGGCAAGACGGTCCGGGCCGTCCTGCAGCCGGGAGAAGTGATCCTGTGACCGCCCCGGCCCAAGAACGGCTGGTCCAGGCCGACCCCACGGCCGAGGAGTCCGGGCCCGCGCCGGAACCGGCCGCCTACATGGGCGACCTCGCCACGGTGCCCGGCCGCTTCATGGGCGTCGTGCTCGACCGCCCCACCCGCGAGCTTGTCCGTGGTGCCTCACGATCCTCGCCGAGACCCACGATCAGGCCGTCAAGAAGCTGAAGACCGCCGCCCGGAACCGGCGCCCCGCCACAAGCCCCCGGCGCGGGAGGACGTACCCGACACAGTCCCCCACTGTGAAGGACACCTCCCGCGCCGGGCTCTCGGCTCGCAGACTGCCATCCCTGGACAGCCGGTCGGCGACAGGGCCGGGCCCGTGGAACTGCACAACAGCTCGACGAGCCCGGCCCGCCAATATGCACGTCCCGCTCACACATCCCGCCCCGGCCCGGCATGCTGGGCCGTACGAGCAAGGAGAACCCGCGATGACCGTGCTGGACACCGAGCGTGCCCCTGGCGCTTCGCTCAACTTCCTGTCCCTGGAGCTCACCGCCCGCTGCCAGTTCACCTGCCCGTCCCAGTGCTACGCCGAGGCCGGCCCGACCCGGGGCCACGGCAGCATGACCGCTCAGGACTGGCACCGGCTCATCGACGAGGCTGTCGCCCTCGGGACGACCACGGTGCAGTTCATCGGCGGTGAGCCCACCCTGTACCCCCAGTTCGCCGAGCTGGTCGAGCACGCGCTGCGCGTTGGCCTGGATGTCCGGGTCCACTCCAACCTGTTCAAGGTGCGTGCCGAGCACTGGCCGCTGTTCGTGGAGCCGAGGGTGACCGTGAAGACCACCTACCACAGCGACACCGCCGCCGAGCATGATGCGATCACCGGCCGGGCCGGGTCCCACGCGGCAACGCGCGCCTCCATTGAGGAGGCCGTGCGCCGGGGTGTGAAGGTGCAGGTCGCCGTTGTCGACCACGGCAACGGACAGCAGGCGCAGCAGGCCCGCGCCGAGATGGAGGCCCTGGGGGTCACCGCCTCCGTCGACAAGGTCCGTGCGATCGGGCGTGCCGCCGGCGGTCTCTTGCCGTCTGTGTCGGCGCTGTGCGGGAACTGCGCCAGGGGCAAGGCGGCCATCCTGCCCGACGGCCGGATCGCACCGTGCGAGATGGGCCGCTTCCTGGCCACGGGCAACGTGCGGGAGACGTCGCTCGCGTCGGTCCTGGCCAGCCCCCAGTGGGCGCGGACGCGCGCGAGCATTCCGCACCGGACCTCGGCGGACCCGTGCCCGCCGGACTGCGCGCCGTCCGGCGATAGCTGCGGCCCGTCCAAGGGCGAATCCTGCGGACCGATGGACAACTGATCGAGCGGGGCACGAAGAGAGGGAGAGGGCGGGTATGGACTGGCGGGATCGTGCGAGACAACTGGCCGATGAGGTCACGCCGGCGTTTTCGCCCTGGCGGGCGGCGGTTGCCACGACACCTCGGCACGAGTTCGTGCCCCGGTGGTGGGTGTGGGACAAGGAAGCCGGCGGCCGGGTGGTCCGGGACGGTGAGACGGACATCGACCAGTGGTTGTCCACCGCGTACGACGACTCGACGATCCTGACGCGTATCGGACCCCTGCACGCGGACCACGCCCGGCCCGGAGACATCGCCACCGGGGCACCGACCGCGTCATCGACGCTGCCGACCCTGGTCCTCGACATGTACGAGCACGCCAGGATCACCGACGGATCCCGCACGCTGGTGACGACCGGCACCGGCTACGGCACCGCCCTGGCCTGCCAACGCCTCGGCTCCCACCTGGTGACCAGCGTCGACATCGACCCCTACCTCGTCACCTCCGCCACCGCCCGGCTCGCCTCCATCGGACTCCACCCCAAGACCGCGGTCTGCGACCTCACCCAGGGGCCGCTGCCCGGCGAGTACGACCGGATCGTGTCCACCGTGTCCGTCCCCACCATCCCGCCCGCCTGGCTCAAAGCCCTGCGCCCCGGCGGCCGACTGGTCACCACGATCACCGGCACCAGCCTGATCCTCTACGCCGACAAGACCCCCGACGGCGGCGCCCGGGGCCGGACCGCCTACGAGCCCGCCTCCTTCATGCCCCCCCGCCAAGGCGACGACTACACCAAGACGATCCCCGACTCCCTCTGGGAAGAGGCGAAGAACAGCGACGGCGAGGTGAGCGTCAGCCGCCACCTGCTCCTGTTCGTCCCCGAAGCCTGGAGCGTCCAATCCATGCTCCAGCTCCACACCCCCGGCATCGAGCACCGCCACCACTGGCACCCCGACCGCAGCCACACCGTCTGGATGACCCACCCCGACGGCTCATGGGCCCGCGCCCACGCCACCGCCCCCCGGGAAGTCCCCGTCGTGCACCAGGGCGGCCCGCGCCGCCTCTGGGACCCCCTGGAAGGCATCCTCGACCGCCTCAACTGGATGGGAGAACTCCCCGTCTACGGCGCCCGGGCCACCATCACCCCGGACGGCGAGACCACCCTGACCCGCGGCAACTGGTCGGCGACCCTGCGCCCGACCGCTTCGGCCTGGCCGGCGAACTCGCCATGTACGGGCATGGCCATCCTCCCGGCGCCGGCGAGGAAACGAACCGGTGTCAGTGGCGACTGATAGACCACCGGCCATGACGGACCTACCGGCAGCCGCGACCGACCACACTGTGGTGCTTTCCCGCCTCTTGAGCGACCTCGCCGAGGTCACTGTGCCGGAGAGAATCCAACGGGCTAGGGCATGGCTTCGGAGCCAGGAGCGGGCTATGGCGGAGGTGTTCCTGGAAGAGGGGCGCAGAGAGCTGCCCGTGGACGGCGACTACACCGACTGGCGTCAGGCCCAGCAGCGCCGGCTCGGGGAAGCTCGGCGAAGCTGGCTGCGGACGCTGGCGGAGGCAGGGTACAACCCCATTAGTGAAGGCGGCCGATCGCTGGCCTACCTGCGTCCCGATCTCCTGGACGAGTACGACTCCAGCCACCCGGAGAATCCGGTCAACCTACCGTTCACTACACGGGTGACCGCGTCGCAGAGCGTGTGGTGGCGCTGCCTCCGGGATGAAAGTCACCAGTGGAGAACCTCGTTCAACAACCGGCATACCGTAGGAACGGGTTGCCCCAGATGCGGCAGGAAAGGAGTCTCCCGCCGGGAGCAGGAGATCTTCACCGCCCTGCGCGAGCGTCTGCCCGATCTGATCAGTCCAGGCTCTGTACCACGGCACGAACCACCCCGGGCAGGCCGCCGCCTCAGGTCGTGGCGGGTCGACATGCTGCTGCCGGGCACTGCGCCGGTCGCCGTGGAGTACGACGGTGCCTACTGGCACAAGGACACCGTCAGGAAAGACCAGAAGAAGGCGGCCGACCTCACAGCCTCCGGGTACATCGTGATCCGCGTACGTGAGCAACCGTTGCCCACCATCACCCCCCACGACATCGTCTGCACGCCGGAACAGTCGGCCGATGCGGTCGCCGAGCTGGTGTACCGCAAGATTGTGGAAGTGACGCCCGATTTCGCTCTGGAATCCCCTGACAGCCCGGAGCCCGCGGAAGAAACCCAACTGCAGCTCTTCCCCGACGACACTCCTACCTGCGAGACCACCCACAAAGACGTACATAGCCAGGCTCAGCGAATCGCCCTGAAAGCGCTGGTGAACGAGCTGCTTCTTCAAACCCAGACCACGTCGGTCAACCAGGACCTGGTCCTGGGGGAACACCTGGTGTGCGGCCGGCCGCTGCAGGATGTGGGAGTAGTACTGAGCCAGGACGCAGGCGGGCTACTTGCTTTGAGCCACGCGGCACGCCGAATCCTCAGGCCGTCTGAGTGAGCAGCTCGGCGGGCCGGGCACCACGCCGCGCGAGTTCGGCGAAACCGGTCTCAGGCCGTCCCGGCTACCCGTAGACCACCCTCGGCGGTCCAGCTCTTCACCGGATACCCCGTGCCGTCGGCGGTGGCGATGAGAGCAAGGACGGTACCGGGCTTGCCGTACAGCCCGAGCCACTCCGTGAAGACCTTCTCGGCGGTCTCCACCTCGGACCAGACGCCGAGGATGGCGGGCCCGTCCGGCCGGAAGCGCAGGGTGACCTCGTACGCGTACGCGATGTCTTGGTCCCCAAGGACTGTGCTGCCCACGGCGATGGCCTTCCCGCTCTGATCGGGGCGTCCGGCGGGGAGGCGTCGGCTTCACGGGCGCGACCCCGCCGGACACCTCCAGCGTGGCACACCGGTCTTTCACCCTGCGGGTCGGCCTGCCGCATCCGGCCTTGGGCGGACGATCAGCCGACTGTCACGCCCCAGCCGATGTCCCCCGTGAGGCCCCACTCCGGATCACCGTCGGCTCCCCGGCCGGTGTCGCCGTATCCCCATCCACTGTCGCGGTCCATCGCCGTCCCCTCCCTGTCGTGCGGCGCCGGTCCGGCGTCATAGATCGACCATACCCGCAGATCAGAACTCTCTGGAGAAGTACGTCAGGTCTCCCAGCACTCCCTATGCACGCGATTCGAACTCACTATGCACGCAGCAAGTACGTGATAAGTGCGTTTCGCGGGCTAGGGTAGGTCTGGAGGTATTTCATGTCCGAGCTGTTCGATGCGGTTGATGCGCTGCTTGCGTCCCGCGCTGTTCTGCCGCCGCCCGAGGAGCGCAAGCGCCTGCGCCAGGCCCACGCTCTGACGGTCGACGAGGTCGCCTCGGCCCTGAAGGTGCGCCGGGCCACGGTCGCGAGCTGGGAGTCGGGCCGGACCGAGCCGCGGCCGCCGGAACGCGACGCCTACGCCCGACTCCTGGACGGACTCGCCCAGCTCTACCCCGCCCCGGCCGATAAGCCCGTGGACGAGGACCCGGCGGCCGCAGCGGTCTCTGCACCCGCCGAACCCGCCCCGGTTCCCGAGACGCTCACCGGGACGCCCGCCCCGGTGGAAGCACGGACCGAGGCCGCGAAGGAGCCGCCTGGGGCGGCGGTCACAACGGCGGCCGAACCCACCCAGGCGCCCGCTGTCGCTGCCCCGGCCCGTACGGCGCCCGCCGCCAGTGCGTCGGTAGCGTCACGCCGTCCCGACGCACGCAAGACGGTCCCGGCCGGCACGCCGGTACCCGGCAACGATGCGCGCTTCGCGAACGGTCCGCTGGCGGTCGTCGACGTCGACGAGTCCGGGCAGGTGCTGGCGTACTGCACCGGCGGCCTGGTCCTGGACGTGCCCGCGAAGTCGCTGCCCTCTTTGGTGGACTGGACACTCAAGGAGGCCAGGCTCGGGGCCCCGAAGCTGTCCGGTCCGGGTAAGGACGCCGATCCGCTGCTTGTCCTCACCGAGGCCGCGTGTGAGCGTTACGGCCTGCCCGCCACCCTCACCGAGGAGGAGAAGCACGCCGGGCGCCTGCCGGAGGGCCACAAGGTCATCAAGCAGCTCACCCGCGCGGAGTGGAAGCTGACCAAGCGCGGCTTCGGCCCGTGGGCGCGGATCTACCGCCCCGCCACCGGTTCGGAACGTGCGTGCGTGCAGCTGTGCATCCCGTCGTGGAACGCGCTGGACACCCGGCACTGGGGCGCCGCCGGGCAGCTCCCGCCGGCGGAGCTCGCCCGCGTCCTGGGCGTCTATGCCTCGCGGGTGATGACGCCGCGCGGCTCGACGGCCGTGACCGGTCTGGAGCTGATGACCGCGCTGCACCCGCCGACCCGCGCTTCCGAGCCGGACGCTGATGGCAAGCGGCACTCCGAGCACAACCCCGGCTCCCTGGGCAGGGACGCCATCGACCCGATGAACTGGCCGCCGTGCGAGGTCCCCGAGGGCCACCCCGCCCTCAAGGACCTGCCCCGTTTCCATGTGCGGGGACCTGCGGAGAAGCTGTTCGAGGAGGCCTACGACTGGGCCCGTCCGATGACCGACGCGGAGTGCACCCTGCGCCACCTGGTCGGCATCGACGTCAACATGGCCTTCGCCGCCGGCGCCAACGGCCTGATCGTCGGCCTCGGCGAGGCCACGCACGTCACGAACCCGGCGTTCGACCCGAAGCTGCCCGGCTCGTGGCTGGTCGACCTCTCCCACATCGACCTGTCCCGCGTGAAGGTCGGCAAGCAGTGGACGGAGCTGGACGGCTCACTGCTGCCCTCGCCGTTCACGCCGAAGGGCGAACGGCCCGAGGGCCCGGCCTGGTACGCGACGCCCACCGTCGCCTACGCGGCAGAGCTCGGCTACGAGGTGCGCCCGCTCGAGGCGTGGGTGCGGCGGGAGCACGGCCGCTACCTGGACGGCTGGTACAACCGGCTGCGCGACGCCTACCTCGCCACCATGGCCGACCTCGGCGTCGACGCGGACCTGTCGCCCGAAGACTTCCTCGCGGCTATGGACGGCTACAAGAGCCGTGATCCGGAGCTGGCCATCGTCACCTCGGCCATCAAGGCGACGGTCAAGGGTGGCCTGGGCAAGCTGCGCGAGCGGCCCCGGGGCGAGGGCTGGCGGCCTGGCGAGCCGTGGCGCGCTCTGTCCCGCCCGACGTGGCGCCCGGACATCCGCGCGGCGGTCATCGCCCGCACCCGCATCAACCTGCACCGCAAGATCGTCAAGCACGCCGCGTTCACCGGCCAGTACCCCATCGCGGTCCTGTCCGACTGCGTCGTCTACGCCGCGAACGGCCCGAGCCCACTGGACTTCCTGCCCTACCGCGACGGCAAGCCGCTGCCCGGCGGGTTCAAGCTCGGCATCAACCCCGGCCTGGTCAAGCACGAGGGCACGCAGTCCGTCCTGTGGGGCGAGGAGGTCCGGGAAAAGTTCAACACCCCGGAGCTCAATCTCGCCCGGTACATCAAGGACGGCACCGTCACCGACGCCGACAACGGAGAGTAGGAGTAGGCCACGATGAGCCTGTTCGGGGACGGCCTGGAGGCCGCGGTGCACAAGGCGTTCACCCGCCCGGCGCCCAAGACCGCAGGTGCACAGGTGCGCTACCTGGTCAAAAAGGTCGGCGGCACCAAGGCCGCTGCCGACCTGCTGGGGATGTCGCAGCGGCAGGTGGAGCGGTACGTGGCGGGCAAGGCCAAACACCCGCGCCCTGCCCTCGCCGCACGCCTGGAACGCGAGGTGAAAGCACGCTGGCAGCCCCAGATCCGGGCCAAGGCCAAGGCGAAGGCCGCCTCCACCGGCGGCATCATCATCGACACCCGCGCCCGCATGGGCTACACCGCACCCATCGGCACCACCGACCAGGACCGCATCCGCCACCTCACCATCGCCCTGCCACCCCACCACGCCGCCCGCCTCTTCGACGCCCAGGACGCCGGCGCCGGCGAACGCGAACTCGAACGGATCGCCGCCGAAGCACTCAAGGAGGTCTACTTCCAGGACGGCGGCCGCCGCGCCGGATCCCTGGAAGAGGTCCGCTTCACCGACGTGGAGCACCTGGAGTTCGAGCTGTAGCACGGCTCCGCGCACCACGCGCCTGGCCCCCTGTGACTGAGCGCTTCAGGTGGCCGGTGAGCGGCCGAGTTGGCCGGCCGAGCGTTCGGTGTTAGGCGCCTGGCGGGTCCAGAGGGTTAGGTCGCTGCTGGTAGCGACGGCGAGGGTGCGTCCGGACGGCGAGAAGCCGGCTGCTCGCAGTTCGGAGTGGCGGGAGTCGAAGATGTGCCACCAGCTTTCGCCGTGCGGTCCGTCGTGGGGGAGGCCTCCGTCTGTGGACAGCAGGACGCGATGGTGCGGCCACTGGGGGCTGACGGCCTCCAGGGTCCAGCCGTCCTCGGTGGTGGTGTGCAGGCCGCCTCCGAAGAGTCCCGCGATGCGCACACGGGTCGAGGCGATGGGGCCGAGCCCCGGGCAGGAGAGATCCGGCACCGCGTCCGGGGTGCTGCCCTCGGGGTCGGGGTCACGGTCCCGGGCGACCTTGTCGCCGGTGACGGTGTCGAAGAGCCCGTGGCCGCCGGCGGAGACCACCATGACCAGGTCGCGGCCATCGTCGGGAGCGGGGGCGAAGCCGATGCCGAGCAGGCCGCCGATGGCGATGATCCCATTCGGTACCGGGCGCCACGGGTCAGGCGGCGCAACAACAGGGACGGACAGCAACCGCTCGCGCAGACGCCGCTGGTAGTCAGAGAGCACAGTTCCTTCTCGCCTCGGCTGGACGTTGACCGCCCCAAGGCGATGACGTGAATCGTGCCAGATTCGCACGAGAGTACGTCTCGCACTCGATCGGCCAACTGAAGCGCTCAGTCACACCCCCCGGACATGAGAGCTGACGGGGGGCCAGGCGTTTCGCATCCTGCGGTCAGCCGGCCGGCCGGGCAAGGCGACGTTCCCGCCAGGTCGCCGACGGCGCGGTGGCGGTCTAGGCCGTTTCCTTCGGATCACCTTCAACGGTCTTGTCCAGCCTGGATACGGTGATGGCATGACGACAATCCTGCGGCACCCTCGGCCTGGATTCATGTGGGATTGGTGGGCAGTGGACGCTGAGGGCTTCCTCGTGCAGTTCAGTGGCGGGGCTGCTCCTGAGCGTCTACTGGTGCATGTGGATCGTGTCGACGCCGCGGCTGCATGGGCCGAGGAGAACTGTCCCGCGTGGTTCAGCGATGCTTCCCCATCGCTTCACGCCTTCAACTGCAACGGCGAGCTGCCGGTCTACACCCGCAACAGCGTTCCGGACTCCTCATTGCGACTGTCCGACGCTCCGGCAGCCATCGCCGACGTTGCAGCCCTGGTTGAACTGCACAAGGCAGTGGGAGACGCCTGGACGGTTTACCTCGACCAGGGATGGGTCTAGGAAGCCGCGATCTTCATCTGGTCCGCGAGATGATCCGGAAGAGGCATCCAGCGGCGATGCGTGGTGGCAGTGACCTGCTCAGTCGTCGAACCACACGACGAGGCGCACGTTGTCATCACCGTGCTGTGTTGCGAGTTCTTTCATGGCTTGCCAGATGGGTTGCCACTCGCCGGTTTCGGTGACGGCATCTCTGCGGCAGATGGTGACGGATCTGTAGAGCGTGTCCCCGACGAGCCACTCACTTCCTTCGGGCCACTCCCGAACCTCACCGGCTTTGAGACCGACAGCCGCGGCGAATGCGCCACTCCAGGATGCCTTGCCCGTCATCCGGAGCCCGTTTGGCGTCTGGCGGTATTCGTGCAGTCGGCTGTCGGGCTTCTCTGCGGGCTCGTCCCAGTCGACGGCCTTCACCTCGGCCCACGTGATCCACGTGGTGCCGTGAAAACCGTCCGCGCCGTACCACTCGGTCAGCTGGGCGAACCGCGCACTCACAGTGGCCGAGGCGTCGGTGGGAAACCCCCGGCCTGCGGCCACGGGACGGAAGTTCGCGTAGTTGCGGACCCCGAAGAGACACCCGAACGCGTCGTAGTTACGGACATCGTTGAGAGAGCTGAGGTCGTGTGCGCAGTACCAGATCGGCTCCTGATCGTCCTGCGGCGCCCGGTACTCGAGGAAGCCGCTTATGTCTGTACCCATGCCAGGCATTCTCTCGATGCCGTCAAACGATTTTGTCTGCCCCCGGACCGACCACCTACGCATACGTGAGCTGCCTAACCAGGAGCTTTGACGCAGGCTGACTATCCTCGCATCGTGAACAGTCAGGTGTTCGAGCTGATGTGGGGTGGCGTCGCTCTCGTGGGCGGGGGGCTTTTGGCCACCAATGTCCGAGGGGTAGCCGACCGGTTCCAAATGATGTCCTACGCCTACCGATCATGGCCCAGCAGTGTCATCACGTGCAGAGTGATCGGAGCCGTCTTCGCCCTCGTCGGGGCAGGGATCCTTGTTGCTGCCGGGCTCTGAACCGTCGGCGGTGCAATGACACCCCTACCGCTCCGCGGCGTTCGGCGGTCAAGGTCTGAGCCATAGCCGGATCGCCGCGACTGTGACAGTGCCGTGGAAGACGTAGGCCCGCTTGCCATAGCGGGTTGCGACGGCCCGGGAGTTCTTGAGCCGGTTGATCGTGCGCTGCCGCCGGCGATCCGGGCCCGGCCCGCGCCGCCCACGCAGGCGAGCCCCGCCAGCAGCATGGTCCGGCCGCGTTCGGCCAGCGTCCCCACAGCATCTGGTTGGCGGTGCCCGCCGCCCGAAGGTCCGCCACCGCCACTATCAGCATGCCCACGTAGTGCTTCTCGTTCCCGCTCCTGGTTCTGGTGGTTGCGGGCGCGGGTGGTCAGCCACCACGTCAGAAGGGCGACGATCCCGCTGGAAACGAGTGCGCCGAGCGCCTCGATCAACTTGTCCATACGCGCCCACTGCCTGCTCACCGGTCCCCGACACCGGCCTGTTGCCCCCGCCCGGCCGGGCCCGGCTGCTCAGTGAGCCTCCGCCAACCTGAAGTCGCTGGTCAAAAGGCTGGTGTGTCCGGCGCTCGGGGTGCTCACGCTGGTCGTGGGCGGGAGTCTGCGGAGAAGATCATTCGGCAGGAGTCGGGAGGCATCGCCAGCGTGGTAAAGCAGTCCATCCTGAGGAACCCATGCCAGTACGGTGGCGCGATGGTTCAGGTACAGGAGATGAATGAGGCCGACATCGAGGCCGTTTCGACGATCCGAGTACGAGGATGGCAGGCGGCGTACGTCGGCATCGTTCCTCAGTCGTATTTGGATGCCATGACGGTGGAATGTGATGCCGGCCAACGGCGGCAGCGGTTTTCTCAACCCGGGCGAACGTCACGAGACCTTGTGGCGCTCGGTGACCGTGGCCCGGTGGGGTGGATCTGCTTCGGGCCGTGTCGAAGTGAGATGCCCGGTCTGGAACGGGTCGGTGAGGTCTACGCCCTGTACATCTCGCCGGGTCTGATCGGCCAGGGCATCGGCCGGATTCTCCTGAGCGAGGCTCATGCTCATATGAAGGCCCAGGGCTTCGAGACATCAGCTTTGTGGGTGTTGTGTGACAACCAACGAGCCCGGTGCTTCTACGAGCGGGCCGGCTACCAGACTGACGGTGCGGCTCAGGACGATGTCTACGACGGGATCACGCTCACTGAGCTCCGCTACCAGCGCGTGCTTTGACATGGGCCTATATGTCGGTTCCCGCTCACCGCGACCGGGCGGCCTTCTACCATCCGGTCCATGCTGGATCCCGAGCTGCTGGAACGGATCACCGCGCGTCGCGCGGAACTGGACGAACTCGAAGAACAGCTGGCCAAACAGCTGACGGAAGTACGCACCGAGCGGGACGAACTCGCCGTCGCCGAACGCGTCCTCGAACGGATGACCGGGCAGCTCGCCGACCTCACGGGCCATGACCGGTCCGGCGGCCTGCCGCACGGCGGCGATGATGCGCTGGTAGTCCCACGGGAGCGAGTCCTCCTCGACGCCCGGCTCGTGGTGCGGGATCAGCATCACCGCCCGTCCGCCCACCTGCCCCGGTGTCGGCGGGGCTGAGGAACGCTCTTCGGCGAACTGCCCGGTCACCCGCTCAAGGACTCGTTCGGCCACCGCGAGTTCGTCCCGCTCGGCCCGCACCTCCCCCAGCCATTTGTCCAGCTGCTCTTCGAGTTCGTCCAGCTCCGCGCGCCGCGCGGTGATCCGTTCCAGCAACTCGGGATCCAGCATGCACCGGATCGTAAAGGGTCATCCGGCCCCAGCAGGCGGGAATTAGTTGTACGGGGATGTCAGGTGCCTGGATCAGCGGGCCGGGAGGGAAGCCAGAGAGAGATCCCACTGGTCAGCCGCCTGAAGCAGCGCTGCGGCGTCCAGCCTGACCTCCACGACGTACTGGTAGATATCAGCCCCGTCCTCACCCTGCTGCCACGGAGGTGCCGCCTCCAGAGACAGATGAACGCGAATCACCGTAGTCCCGCGTTCGATTCGATTGGCGAGACTGAAAGCCACGACCGGCTCGATGAACCACGTGTCCGGCGACAGCTCACCTTCGGCATCAGGCTCGGTGACGTCCACCGTCCCCGCGGCCACCGCGCGCAGCCACGCGGACACCTGGCGGGCCTCATCGGTGAGCAGACACGGATCGGCGAAGGACCAGCCTCCCTCAGGAGTCATCACCGTGCCGTCAATGACCAGCCAGTTGTCGTCGTACGAGTCGCCCCGAACGGTGGCGAACTGATATCGCACTGGGCGGAGGTCGACACTGCTGGAGAGATCGTTCAGGAGCACTGAGCCAGGATGTCACGTGCTGGCCAGCGGGACGGACTGCGCTTCCCAGCCTAGGTGCATGGGCCAGCAGCGTTGCCTCCGACTCCGTTTCGGAGACAGTCCCGACCTCTGACAGACGATCTCCTCGATGGATTCCCGCCCACCAGCAGTGTGAGTACCGCGAGAAACAGTCACACCAGCCCTTTGACCTGCTACTTCAGGTTGGCGGAAGCTCAGTGCTGTTCGGGCGGGTTCTCCCGCCGGTGCCGGGCGTGGGCGGCCATGCATTCCCTGGTCCACTCCATCAGCAGGTGCGCCCCTTCCGGAGCGCGGCTGGTGTCCTTCCCTCCGCCGTCGGTGAACCACTGGACGAGAAGACCGGCGGCCGGGCGGTCGACGTCACCGGTGTCGCAGGCCGCGCACAGCTCCAGGTGGATCGGCCGCCCCTGCTTGTCGTTCTCCGGCGCTACCGCGCTTACGATGAGTTCGCCTCCGCAGCGCGAGCACCGCGGCAGCCGGGCCGAACGCCTGACCCGCTCCATGCCCGGCTCCCTTCGCCGTGGACGTACTGCTCCACCCAAACTCCGCCGGCCTGCGCCGTCAACCGCGCCGACGCAGGACAAACGCTCACCGACGACGTCTTCCCTCGCGCCGATGCCGCCGGAGGTTCAGGCCTGGGCGGGGATGATCCGGACGTCGGACACGCCGTCCCCGGCCTCCTTGTAGTCCTTGTAGTCCTCGGCGGCCGACGGACTGTGCGTGACCGCCGACTCCCGCTCCCGGCCGCCTTGCACCCAGACGATTTTCACGTTCTTCATGCCGCTCCTCATCGCTCCATCGTCTCTGGCGGCACGTCCGCCGGACCTGATCAGGGTTGCATCCGGCACTGACAGTCCGGCCGGGCGGTCCCATCATGGAGTGGATGATTCTCTCCGGCGGGGCATGGAGGCTTCACACACACGCACGGTTCCACAACAGGCTCATGAGAAGGCCTGTCGGGTCTGATGGAGTCTCCGCGTGTAGGGACGGGTCCCAGCACACCGCCCGATTCCGACGTCAGTCTCTCGTGCCAGCATGCTGGCATGCCCTCTACCAGTGATCAGCGACCTTCTGAGTGCACTCTCGGTTTCCTGCGTGACGCGTTCCCGTCTCAGTGGCGGGTGCCGGCGCTCGGCTATGTCGCTGTCGAGGTGTGGGAGGCGGAGAACGAGGTGGTCCTCCCAGAGCCGTACAGGACCTTCGTCGCGGAGATCAGCAATGGGTCACCCTTCGGACCGGCCGGTGAGGACGGTCTCCAGCCGCTCGGCCATCTGCCCGACGCCTGGCCCGTTCTGCGCCCGCGAAGGCCCGGACAGCCCTTTCCTCTGGAAGAGGCCTGGTACTGGTCTGAGGATCCGAACACCGACTACGAGGACCCGCGGATCGACGCCGCGTTCCACGACGGATCGATCGTCCTGGGATCCGAGGATGGAGAGAGCTTCTGGCTTCTGCTGACCACAGGTCCCTGCCGCGGGGAGGTCTGGATGGTCGCCCAGGACGCTGCTCTTCCGGCGACGGGCGAACCTACCTGGGGCTTCGAGGAGTGGGTGCGGTGCTGGCACACCGGCAGGGACTGGTGGTACTGAGACGGAGTTCCTTCTGGGACGGCCCTCTGTGAGGGCTGGCGGTTTCGATGCCGGTGACACAAGATCGGGTTCTATGTCCCAGGCTGCATACGTTCAGAACACGAACCTCTTGCACACGAGTGCGTCCGCTCTCTGGAAGCGGCTCAGGAGCCTTCTCGAAGACCAGGGACTTACCCCGGCGGCGACCGTGCTGGTCAACCTCTTCCCGGACGGAGGTGACCATGAGTTCGGCCAGTGCATGGACGAGGACGGCCGTGTCTACTCGTTCGATCTTGTCTACGACCGGCAGATGCCGAAGGCCGAAGGCAGAGCCGTCCTTCGCAACTGGACCGACGTCACCGACACATGGCAGCACCGTTCATTAGCGGACGAGACCGCCAACGCCTTCATCTGGCGTCCACCGTCACGCAAGACCGCCCTACCTGCCTGATCGCAGGCGAGGGCGGGGAAGTGTCCGGCCTTGTGTTCGTAGCGGAGGCGGAGCCTTCGGCCGGATGTGTACGGGGACAAAACGGTGGGCACCGAGGTCGGCATCAATGTGGACATGGACGTGCTCAAGTGCTGATCCCGGGCACAGCGAGACCGCCCCCACCGCTGAAGCGGTGGGGGCGGTCTCATGCCCCACGAGGGTGGGGAGCAGGCCAGAATCTATGAACTCTGGGGTCATCCCCAGTGGATGGGGATGAGAAAGCGACTGTAGCGGACGCCGCCGGCAAGGGGGAGACGGTTCTGCTCCTGGACCGGCCCGTGCGCGCCTTTGGCCTCCCGTGGGGAGCCGGGAGGCGGGCGCGGCCCTGCCCTCGACCGGCCTGGGACAGGGCCGGAGGGTGGCCCGCTCGGGCAGGGCCGGCGGCATGTCCCGCGAGGTGGGGGCGGGGTGCCGCATGCCATTCACACTGCCACCGGCTGGTGAGAGTGCGCTAGAGGCGTGCACGCACCGGCCGATGGCATATGCGACTCACGGGGTCAGCGCTGGCGGCTGCGGGCGTACCGCTCATGGCAGCGGGAGCAGTATTCACGGACGCGACAAAGCCGCCCTTCCTGATGTGTACAGCGCCGGGAGGGCGACTTCATTTCGAGAGCACCATGTGCGCGGCGCGTTGGGCTCGTCCCTGAACTCCGGCGGTGGGCCTTCGTGTTGAGGTCAGGGCATGTCTGAAAACTTCGTCACCCATACGGGTAACTCTATGGTTGACCGTAAGGGTAACCGAGTGGTTGTCTAGGTGTCGTCCGGGCGAGTCACCGCCCGGACGACCGGCACCGACGCCTTGCCGGGCGACGGCCACCACCAGGGAGTAGACCATGCGGTTTCTTCTGTCGACCAACGAATCCGTCACCCCCGACCTCGACGAGGAGACACGCGAAGCCCTCGCGGCCCTCGCCCAGGCCGGCGCGGAGATGCGCTCGTCCTACTCGACCGACAGCCACGGCCACAAGGCCGCCGAGGTCTGGCTGCGCGGCTACGACACCACCGACGGACAGGAGCGGTGGGCCGTCATCAGCACCGGCCCCGACTACTCCGACGTCTCCGACACCGCGAACTGGGCCGAGGCCGAGAAGGCCTACGAAGAAGAGGTCCGCACCCTGGCCGACTGCGCCGGAGAGGACGACGCCCCGTGGTGGACGTCCAGCGACGTCAAGGGCATCCCGCAGGCCGCCTACACCCTCCTGATCCAGCGCGAGCGACACGGCGAGTGGGAAGAGCAGGAGATGCAGGCCTGCCTCGGCCGCGTCCCGACCCTGCCCTACCAGTACTACAGCGACGACGGCTGCGTACCGACCACCCTCGAAGGCGCCGCCCGCGAGATCGCGGCAGTCATCGCCCGCCAGCAGGCCGACACGAACGATTCCAAGGCGCTCATGGACGCCCTCGGCATCCCGATCCGCGACGAGAGCGCACAGACGATCCGCGTCACCATCACCGGCATCGGCGCCGGCGGCGAGGAGACCCACACCGAAGAGCGCCAGATCCCCACCGTCCTCCCCACCGAGGAGGACCTCGAACGCCACCGCCGCGCCGAACGCCAGGAAGAGCAGGACCAGGAGGACGACGCCTCCGCCTACGAAGACCTCCACTGACCCCACCCCCGGGCCCGGCCACACGGCCGGGCCCCTCACCCATGGAGCACCCACGTGCAGGACACCCCCCAGGACGACGAGAGCCAGGCGATCGCAGACGACCCGGTCCGCCGCTTCCTCGCCGCCGACGCCGGCGGGAAGGCCGCTGGCGAAGCCGCCGCGAAGGCCGCCGCCGCCCCCTACGACCAGGCCGCCCTCGAAGCACTCCAGGACCTGATCGACGGCCACGGCGGAAACATCGCCGCAGCCGCCCGCGAGCTCGGCATGAGCAAGCAGGCTCTCTACAAGCGGATGGCCAAGGCCGGCGGCACCGTGCCCGCCCGCCCCGCGGCGAAGAGCGCCGTCCAGTTCCAGCCCGCCCTGTGGTTCGAGAGCCGCGAGGACGCCCGGGACGCCCTGATGGACTGGCACCTGCGGTCCCAGAGCGTCAACGACGAGCGCGATGCGTTCCTCCTCGGCGCCCTGGCCGTCGGTCTCGATCCGATCGCCATCAGCGAGTACACCGAAGTGCCCCTGGAGACCCTGCGGCGCATCCGCCCCGCCGGGAACGTCACCGTCTCCGCGCTCCGCCGGGACAACGAGGAGGTCTACGACGCCTTCGCCCGAGCTGTCCACGCCCACGCGACCCGCCTGATGGACCACGCCAAGGCCCCGACCGCCAGCGAAGACCCCCACACCGCAGGCGCCTACAGCGTCGCCCGCATCTGGTACGACACCGCCGAATCCATCATCGGCAACACAGCCCCCTACGCCCTCATGCCCGACCCCACGATCCGCGCGGAGGACTACCCCTCCGCGGAAGCCTTCCTGGAAGCGCTCGCCACCCGCGAACCCACGCAGGAGGAGCTGGACATCGACAAGCGGCCCCAGAGCGACGTCGCCACCATCAACGGCCCCGACGCCTTGCTGGCCACCACCTACGTCCGGTACCGGCGCGAAGCCGCCAAGGAGACCACCGCGACCGACCCCAACCCCGAGATCACCCAGGCGATCCGCCAGGCATTCAGCGACATCGCCGACGCCATCGCCTACCTGCGCACCACCGGCGAAGTTCCGCCCGCTCTGCTGGAGGCGTCGTGAGGTATCCACACGTCGCTCTGGTCACCGACACGGACATCGAGGCCGCCGTCACCTTCGCCCGGACTGCTTCCCCGACCGGGTTCATGGAACTGCTCTTCGACGGCCCCACCCAGAGCAGGACCGCCTACCTGCACCCGCGCAGTTACGGCGCCGTTGGGCTCACCCTCACCCAGGGCGGCCCTGGCCTGCCGGACTTCCCCCGGTTGCTGCCCGTGCTCAACGCGGTCGGGCGGGCGCAGGCGCCCGATGCTGGGCTGTGGATGCCGGTCGGCGCGGTGATGCTCGCCGGAGAGATCGCCGCCCGCTATCTCCACCAGCAGCTCACCCGCGAGCACCACCCGGCTGTCCTCGCCCCCCTCCGCCAGGCCATCGCCGTCAACTGGCCCCGGTACTACATCCCGCCCCACCTGACCGGGCCCGCAGCCGGCAACCTGCTGCGCCTGACCAACGGCCCCCAGCGGCGCTCATTCGCCCCTGCCGAGATCCAGGCGATGCGGCTCATCGCCCGCATGCTCCCCGGAGGCCACGTCGACCAGGGACTGCGGCTGCGGTGCGCCACGCAGCTCTGCGGCGTCTTCGCCCCCGGCCGAGGCCGGTACCGGGCGCAGGAGCTGAGTGCCGTCCGCGAGGAGACCATCGCCTTCCGCGCCGATGGCCGCCGCGCCGACGAGCAGCACAAGGACACCGCGGAGGACGCCACGGGCCCGGACGAGCCGGGCAGCCCGCAGGACGTCTGGGACTGGGACGAGCCGGACGCCGACGAAGACGAGAAGACTCCTGCCGCCTGCCGCGCCGTCCCGGCCACGGAGGCATCATGACCCAGCTCCCCGTCACCCGCGTGAACGCCGGGGACATCCGCGCCGCCGACCGGACGGCCCACTTCGCGGACCTGCTCTTCACCGTCCCCGACCACGGCCCGGCCGCTCACATGCCCGCGCAGGACCGCGCTGCCGCCGCCATCGCCCTCACCTGGAACCCGGGCCCCTCGGACCTGGACGAGACCCGGCTCCTGCGCGTCATCCACGCCACCGGCCGGACCCACCGACCCGGCGGCGAAGGCGTCCCGTCCCTGCATGTCGGCACGGTGATGCTCGGCGGCGAGATCGCCGCCCGCTACCTCCACCAGCAGCTTGCCCATAAGCACGGCCCCGACGGGTTCGAACCGTTGGAGGCCGCCATCGCCACCCTGTGGCCCCTGCCCGGCGAGACCCTCCCGCGCGTGCAGGGAGACGTCGGCATGAACCTGCGGCGACTGGTCACCGGACCGTACAAGGTCCTCTTCGCCACCGCCGAGATCAAGGCCATGGAGCATCTCGCCCGTGCCATGCCCGACAGCGTCGACCAGGCCACGCGGCTGTTGTGCGTGGCACGGGCCTGCCGGTACATCGTCCATGACCGCACCAGACTGCTGGACGACCTTCCCGCCGTGCGGGAGATGATCCTCGCCGCCCGCACCGACAGCCAGAGCGCCGGCCGCGAACCCGCTGTCCGGCAGGACGTCCACAGCGAGGGCACGCCCGGCGCCACCCCGTCCTTTACTGCTTCTACCTGACCGGCCCGCTCCACTGCGCCCGCCCGGCCCCCGGGCGGGCGCAGAGCCGTTCCGGTCACCCCCCCCCGCAGGGCCGGCCCGCACACCAAGACCCTGAGCAATGGCGGTGAGCCCGGGAGCCATCCGCATTTGTGTAGTGCGCTTGACACGCAATCCCGCCCTCGGGACCATAGATGTCAAGCGCGCTACACAAACAGCGAGATCCCCGGCGTACCGGCCTCGACCGCAGGCGAGACCCTCCTCCAGGAAATCCGCGAGGCCCGCACCGAACGCGACCGCGTGAAGACCGAGGCCGACGCCGAGTTCAACGCCCTCATCCGGGCAGCCGTCAAAAGCCGGAAGGTACCCGTCATCGCGATCGCGGAGGCCGCCGACATGACCCGCTCACGGATCTACCAGATCCGCGACGGCCGCCGGTGACCCCCGCCCCCCACCTGGTCACCCGGCGGGAGGCCGAACCGCTGCTCGGCTACGCCCCAGGCAGCCTCAAAGCCGTCATGCGACAGCAGCACACGCGCTGGCCCGCCCCGGTGGCCTGCCGCGTCAAAGGCCGCATCCTCCTCTACGACCTGGAAGAAATGCGCGCCGCCGCCCGCAACGGCAACCGGGCTGCGCTCTCCCACCGCCCCGCGGGCGCCGACGCCGACGGCCTGGTGACCTGCCTGTCCTGCGGACAGCGCTACCGCTCCCTCGGCCCCCACCTCGCCCGCGCCCACCACATGACAGCCGCTGAATACCGGACCGAGCACCGTCTCCCGGCCACCACCGCCCTCATGGCCACTGATGCGCGCTCCGCCCTGTCCCAGGCCCGCCTCTCCGCGATGGCCGACGACCCCGAACTGATCGCACGGATGCGCTCTGCGACACCGCCCGTGCAGGAGCTGGCCCGCCGCTCGACGGAGAGCCGAGCCGGCACCGACGAGCTGCCCGCCGTTCGAGCCGCCCGTGCCGCCGGCGCCCGAAAGACCCACCCCGCCGCCCAACAGGCGCTTCGCGACGCCCTGGAGGCACGAGTAAGAGCAGCGGGATACGCCTCGGTGACAGCGGCGATCGAGGCGACACGCCACCTGTCGAACCGAGCCGCAGCGACGCGGATCGGTATCGGTGCCAGCACCGTCAGCCGCTGGCGACAGCGCCTTCAACACGGCTGAGCCATCCAGGCATTGGCACTGGCCGGGCGCACTCCACGCCCGGCCAGTGTGAATGGGCGCAGTAGTGGCACGGGAGGGTCGACAGCAAGGACGAGCGGGTCCAGGCCTGCTCCATGCTGTGCAGTGGTAGTGATCACGGCTGTCGCTCCCCGAGTTCATTAAAGCTCTCCTGCCCCAGCGCGTGGCACGCTACCCGCGCACCGCGCTGTTGACCCTGGGCGAACCCGGCCTTCGCAGGCTCGGCGGATGGACACGGGCGAACGCCTATCTGAAGGACCCCGCCCAGGTACCGGATCTATGGCTCCGCGAGTTCGCCACATGGCGTGAAGCGGTCGACAAACACCTCGCCTGACCCGACAGGCGCATGGGCCCAAGGCCGGTTCACGGTCAGCGACGCCGACGGGGCACTGCACGTCGCCACACACCGCGTCCCGGCCTACATGCCGCACTCTGGTGAGTCACTTCCCCTCGGCTTCCCCACCGGTTGAAAGGCGGCTGCCGGGCTGAAATGCGTGGTGGCGGCCGGGCGCGGGGCTCTAGCGTGGTCCGACCGGCGTATGCCGGTGAGGAACCTGGTGAACTTGGAGTACCGATGGCTCTGCCCGCACGTCTCACCGCCGCCCTGGGACGACACCCTGACGACCTCACGGAGGACGATCTGAGGCGCGCGGTCGACAACCAGATACCCGAAGGCGTCGACCTCGACTGGAAGAAGGATTTCTACCTGGGCAGCGACGCGGGTAAGAAGGAGCTCGCCAAGGACGTGTCGGCCATGGCCAATACTGTCGGCGGCCTGCTCGTCATCGGCATCGACGAGGGCAACAAGGGTCACGCCCACGCCCTGGCACCTGTCGAGCCGGAACCCAGGCGGGGCGAGGAATGGATCCGCTCGGTCCTCGCCGACTGCGTTCAGCCTGTCGTCCCGAACGTGGGCGTACGCTCGTTGAAGTCCCCCGACGAGGGCAAGATCTACTGGATCATCACCGTGCCGCCGAGCACCCAGATGCCGCACGCCGTCGCGGTGTCGGGCAACGACTACCACTTCCGCGTGCACGTCCGGCACGGCACCACTACACGCACCCTCGCCGAATCAGAGATCGCCCAACGCTACCGCGACCGTTTCCACGCCGCCACCACGGACACCGGTCACCTGCACGACACCGCCGCCGCCGGCGCCCGCCACCTCACCACCTTTGTGACGAGCGAGGTTCCCGCCGCAGGCTCGCGAGTCTCGTGGTATCCGGTCTGGATCAGCGTGAGCGCCGTCCCCGCCGTACGCGGCAACTACCCCCTGACCAACCAGAAGGAGCGCGAAGCGGCCCTCCAGCGCTTCACGGAACTCGCCCTCAGGGGGGTGACCGACGGGATGAAGCCGGACCACCACGCCCTGGTCGGCCGCCGGCAGGTCCGGTTCGAGGGATCCCCCACCGGTCACCTCCACCAGGACGGCTCCAGCTTCACCGCGAGATCTCTCCATATCCAGAAAGACCCCTACGACACGGAGGCGCCCAGCAAGCTCGACCAGCGCGGACTCGAGCTCCAGCTGGTGACCCAGGTGCAAGCGGCAGCCGCCTGGGCCGCAGAAACGGGCGGAGCAGGCGACATCATGCTCTCCGCGGCACTCCACTGCTTCGACGACGACCTCGCCTCACTGCGCGTCGTCACGTCCGAGGACGACTTCCAGCGCGGTCCGGGCCAGCCGATCCCAACGATGCCCGCACAAACCACGGCCAACCTCCAGGCTCTCGTCGCGAACAAGCACGAGGCCGTCAGCGCGGCGTACGTCCTCGCCGCTGATCTCCTCGCCGACATGAGCGTCCACCAGCCCTACGTCCTGACGCCCGAGGGCCACATCCAGACGGACCGGCTCAACAACGACTACCGCAGCCAGCTCACGGGCTGGTAAGTACACGACAGCCTCGGCGCCCGCGAGGCCGGCAGGCAACGGACAGGGCTTCCGCGGCCGGCTCGGAAGCCCTTCCGGTTCAAGGGGGGCGAGCCGTACGGGCCCGGGCGCGGGCTCGCCGGCAGACCGGGTACGGGGGCGATCCCGGTGTGCCGCGCCCACCGGGACACCGTCACCGGCCCCTCCGACCACTTGGAGGCCCGGACCTCGTCCAAGAGCGCGCCCGCGTACGCGAGGGGGAGTTCACCCGTCCGGGCGCCCCGGGCGCCCCGGGCGCCCCGGCGAAGCATCCCCGCACCTGGAACGCTTCTGCCATGGGCGAGGAGGCCGACGGGGACTTGACCGTCAATCCGAAGGGAGCCGCGCAGCGGCTTGGAGCCCGGGTGTTCCAGCGCGATGAGACGGCAACGTGCACGATGCCGGGTGGCACCCGCGCCTACGCCCCCTCGACGCAGTGGGCGACACCCCGGCGGTCCGGGCCCGGCCCCCCACCGCACTCTTGCCGAGGGAGACGCCACCGGTACCAGTGCCCGCCGGCCGATCACGGGCGGCCTCTACTGCGTCCTCGCACCGTCCTGCGCACCTCCCGCCCCGGCTGCCCGACCCCGACGACGTGGCCGAGTAGCCCGGTCGTGACCATCACCCCTCACCACAGGGCGGACTGCACGCCCGAGATGCGGTCCGGGCGGGGCCGGGGCGCGGGGCGGTCGCTGGCCGGTGGGGCAGCAGGCCGACGCTTGTTGATCAGGTCTTGGGCCAGCACGGCTCCCAGACGGCGCCCACCCTTGAGGTAGTCGCGCGCACGCTGACGGGTCTCGTCGGGCCACGACATCAGCGGCAGCAGGTGCTCAAGAACGACGCTGGCGGCCGTGAACGGGTCCGCCAGGTGCGGCACGACCACATCGCGATGCCAGGCCGGCCGCAGCGGTTCCTCACGCACCCGCACCACCACCCAGCCGGGCCGGTGAAGTTCTATGGCCTGCGCCTTCAGCCGGTCGCGTTCTTCGGCGCCGCGGTGCCAGTACGAACCGTCGAACTCCACGACCATGGCCTGGTCGTCGCCCACGGGGAAGAGCATGTCGAGCCGATAGCGGCCGTGCGGCGTCCGCAGCGGGTACTGCTGCTCCCCGCCCGTAAGGACAAGCTGGAGCTCGGCGAACAGTTCCGTCTCCTGCCGGGAGACATTGGTCCGCTTCCGGCAGCGCGGGCAGCCCTGCCTGCCCATGAACACGTGTGCCACCTGGGCCGACCAGGGCTCGTGTCCAGCACGGCACACCCACCAGACCGGCACGTTGGCCCCGGCGGTCACCTCCGCCGCAGTGAGGTCCCCGTTCAGGGACGGATGCCACAGCGCCGCGAGCTCGGGACTCTCGCTCGACAGTGCCTGGTAGCGCACCCGGCCGGAGCAGGAGGGACAGGTGGTCACGCCCCGGACACGGTGGAACACCTTGGCCCGGAACTCACCGGCGCACTCGCTGCACTTCCACCAGACCAGACGGTGCGAACCGGCGGTGACGGCTTCGACCGTCAGCCCGCCGTTGCGTACAGGGTGCCACTGCGCCGCCAGATCCGGCCGCGCCTCGGACAGAACAGGAGCACGCTTCCGCCCGGCGCAGACCGGACAGCCCGACCCGGCGACAGCCCGGTGGCTCACCTTCGCCTCCCAGCGGTGACCCTGGGAACACCGCCACCCCAGCCGCGCGGGGGAGTTGACCAGCAGTTCTGCCACATCGGCCGGTGCGGTGCCGGGGTCCACCTGGGCGAACAGCTCGGGCATGTCGGCCAGGCGTCCAGCTGGGGCATAGTGGCCGGCCCGGGCGCAGTCCGGGCAGCCGGTGCTGCGGCTGCGGTTGGATATACGCGCCTGGTACTCGTGCCCGACCGGGCAGCGCCACCAGACCTTGCGCTGAGAGCCGGGCCCGAACCGGTCCGGCGAGGCGTCGTTGCGCGGATGCCACTCTGCTACGAGGTGGGGCGAGTGCTCGCTGAGTGTGGTCCGGCCACGGGGCACATACCCGGCGCACTGCGGGCAGCCGGTCCCGGCGACACGGGAGTGGACCTGCGCCTGCCACACGTGCCCGTCATCGCACCGCCAGAACACAGCCTTGTGCGAGCCGGGGCCGATCCGTGCCAGATCCAGGCCGGCGTTCAGATCCGGATGCCACTGCGCGGCGACGGCCGGGTACTCATTGACCAGGAAACGCGTGCGGCGTGTCATGAGCACGCACCATAGGGCGTGCCACTGACACATCCCTGCAGAGGGCGCCAGTTTGGAGCGCCCCGGGCCCGCTCCGCTTCACCCGATCGGTCTTTGAAGCTGTCCTCGTAGGCAGGCGAGTTGGCAACAGCCCCGAGTGCCGGGAGGACAACGACGGCCGCCACCCGGCCCTGCTCTGACGGGTCACCGCTACGCCCCGATCACGATTGCCCTCTGCCGCGGCCGTCGTCGACATCCCCGGCGGCCGGCTCTCCGTCGCCTGGTCGGGCGACGCCCATGCCTACTTTCTCCGCACTGCCCCCTGAACCGCGCTCTCCTCAGGGAGCGGCCTGCCGCCGGCGCTCGTCCTGGAACACTGGAGGCCACCGTGCCGACGAGGAGGAGCGAGCAGATGACGGTCCTGCCTTCACCGGAGGAGATCGAGGCCGCCCGCACGCCCGCCGGCGGCTGGAAGCGCGACCAGCTAGCCGCCTGGGGCGTGCCCTGGCCCCCGCCCAAGGGCTGGAAGGACGAGCAGCACCAGCTCTGGACGGCTGCCCGTCAGGACGGCTCACCGCCGCCTCCGCCCCATCCGGCCCCGGCGCCCGACGGCTTCGCGCAGGAGACGCTCGACTTCGGCTGACCAGCGACCACGGGGCCGGGCGGGAACACCCTGACCGGCCCCGCTGCTCCCTTCCGTCTCCTGGCCGCGCCCTGCCGACCGGGCCCAGATAACCGTTCCTCGTGCGAACGTGCTTACGAGAACGGGAGGCCCGTCTACGCCACCCGCCTACGGGCGAGCGTAGGCGGGCCGAAAAAGATCGGCTCCGGTTTCGGTAACCGCCAACTCCCCCCAGAAGGTGCGGATAGAGTTTCCACCATCTCGTTCAGCGGCCGACACCTGTCAGGCCGCCCCTTGGCGGGAGTTCCGGGCTTGCCCCGGGCCTCCATCCGAGGGGTGCGCACCGGGCGCAGCCCGCGAACGCGAGAGAGGGGCTCACATGGTGAGCGCCGTCCAGGAGCCGGAGCCGCCGGAACGTCCCTGGTGGAAGCGCCTCTTCGACGCTGTGCGTCGTGGCGCCGTCGCCGTAGGACCGATCGTGGTGGTAGCCACCTTCGTGGTGGAGGTCGTGCTGCTGGTGAGGGGCTGATTGGCCGGACCTGTGCTCACCAGGTCCGGCCAATCAGGCTTGGGGCCCGCCAATTGGCGGGCCCCAATGTTTTTGGGGTCACATATTGGCGGACGTAATTGGCGAGCTAATGTCTGCGGACAAATTTATTCGCCACCGACACTCTAATGGTGGTCCAACCTCACGCACTTGTCAGTACGCTAATTTCCCGACACGAGCCGTGAAGTTTGGCCGACGATTCCGGTACTTAATCGGGCAAACCATCCCTGCGAGTGCGGTCCTGGCCATCGATCACACGGTGACAGGCCTCGCGAGACGCCTCTGACCGCCCCTCGCCCTGCGCTCTCGCCTGGTCCCGCGAGTAAGTCATTGCGTCACCCGTATGGGTGTACGTCTGTGCAGACCCGGCGCCCGGCCGCCCCGGAAGTCCCGTGTGCACGCCGCCAGCCAGGAACCAGGGAACAATCGACGGAGCCGGACAGGGTGATCCTGTCCGGTTCTGCCGCCCGCCCCGGCTGCTCACCGGCTGAGACGGATGCCTGGTCCCCACGCGGACCCGAGGTCGTCCAGGAAGACCGTCTCCAGCGCCTTCTCCCACCGGCCGCGAAGGAGAAACGGAGCGCTCTCCATGCGCTCCAGGATGACCAGGGTCTCGGGCTGACCGATCAGTGCGTACCGGCCGTGCGCCGCCGGAGCGCTGCCCGGCCCGTACGCCCGCAGCAGCTCCTCCAGGCGGGCGCGCTGCTCCTCGACGAACGCCTCCAGGCGCTCGATGTACCCCTCGCGTTCCTCGGGACGCACCGCGCTCAGAGCGATGTTCAGGAAGTCACTGCCGTCCGGCCAGTGGCGGACACCCGGCGCGGCCACGGCCCACGTGAACCGTTCCGCGGCCGCCAGGACGTCCTTCGCATCCAGTTCCACGGCCGGGCCCGGGTCTTCCGCCGGGGCCTTGGCCGGGGCGGGGGAGGGCGGCTGCTGGAGGTGGGCGAGGAGCATGGCGCTGGAGGCGGCGCGGCCGCGCCCCGCGGTGGCGGTGGTGTCGGCGATGCGCAGCAGGTAGCTGGCGACGTCGCGGACGCCGGCGAACTAGCCGTCCTCGAACCGCGGCTCGGACTTGTGCGGAGGGCTGCTCTCGGAGATCCAGGTGTGGGCGCCGGCCACCGCCCCGGCCTCCAGCTTCGCCACGGTGTCGTCGGCCTGCTCGTGTCCGATCCCGGCGGCCAGGGCCTGGAAGACCGTGAACCGCGCGTCGGTGGCCTCGTGCTGGTGGTGGCTGATGCGGGCCAGCTCCTGGCCGTACGCGTCGGCGTCGTACTGCTCAGTGCTCACGCGGTGCCTCCCTTGTCGTGATGGGTGCGGTGGGCGACCCAGTCCGGATCGCGCACGGGTACGGCCACCGGCGCCCGCAGGGGTGTCTTCGCGGCCGAGGCCCGCGCGATCTGCCAGCTCGCGCGCGGCTCGGTGAGGAGATAGGCCAGGATCAGAACGGCCTGACGGCTCCGGCCGCCGAGCACCCAGGGGCCGGTGAACCGGAACTCCTCGACCGCCCAGTCACCCAGCCGCCGCCACGGACGCACCCGGCCGAGGAGATAGCCGGCCGCGAGCGCCCCGACCACGGCGACGCCCACACCCATCACGCCCACCTCATCCCGACCTTGGAGAGCTGCTCGATCCGCTCCGGGGAGAGCGACGCCGCCCGGGTGCGCTGGTTGGCGACCCACGCACCGAGCTTGAGCGACACCTCCCGCCGCTCCTGGTCCCCGCTCTCATCGTCGCCGCCGAGCACGACGGCCTCGACGTGCTTCCTCGGAACCGTCAGATGCCCCTCGCGCTTGAAGAATTGGCGGGCGGCGGCGTAGTGCATCGCCCACTTCTCGGCCTGGCTCACCCGGGCCTTCGGCTTCTCCTCCTCGGCGGCCGGGGTGATGCCGAGGACGTGCTCGCACATCCACTGCTGCACGCTCGTCAGCTTGTCGAACCCGAGCCGCTGCGCCCGTACCCACCGCCCCAGATCCTCGCCCTGCCGTACGACCTCCCCGGCCGCCACGGGCAGCACCCCGCCCTCGTCCAGGTGCTGGCGGACGAGGTGGAACGCCCTCTGCCACTCCACCGGCCAGCTCGGGCACCAGGACGGGTCAATCTCCTCCAACTGCTCGCGCCGTGCCTCCGACAGCGCTCCGGCCCACGACTCCACGGGGAGCCCCTCGGCCTGGCGCTGCTCGAGCTTGGCCGCGCGCCGGGCGGCGGCCCGCGCGTTCTTCAACCAGATCCCCACCGCCGCGCCCTGGTAGACGGCGTCGAGCGGGGCCAGGAGGTGCCCGTTCTCGGCGGCCCACCCGCGCGCCGCCGTCAGGCCCTCTTCCCAGGCGACGTCATGGTGGGACCAGACCATGCCGAGCTTCTCCAGCTCCTCCACGCGCTCGGGGGCCATGTCCCCGCGGGCGTAGAAGCGCCGGGCATCGGCGATCCACTGCCCCAGCGGGAAACCGGCGAGCGCCGCCGGCCACCCCTCGCTCTGCACCTCCTGGCCCTCCTCCTTCACCGGCGCCCGGAAGGTGAACGGCACGCGCAGGTCCCCGTGGAGCCGCTGGTAGAGGGACGCGGCCTCGATGCCGCGCCGCCAATGCTCGTGCTCGGGGTTGAGCACCCGCAGCCTGATGAACGCGGCGAGCGCGGCCGGGTCGCGGGGCGTGGAGAACTTCAGCAACGCCCTGGCCGGGGCGCTGACGCCCTTGGAGCCCTTCCCGCTCCCACGCGCGCCCGATCCGTCCCCGTCGTCGGGCTTGCTGGCGGGCGTGTAGCGGCTCGGTCGCTGCTGCTCCGCCAACGCCTCCACCACCCGCGCGTCGTGGGCCCGGAGCGCCTCCAGGAGCTTGGCGAGCCCGCCGAACGCCCGGGAGGTCAGCATGTTGTCCGCCGTCTCCCCAGACCCCAGGAGCACCGGCACGACGAGCGAGGCGACCTTGCCCTCGCCGGGCTGCATCCGCAGCGCGCGCCCGACGGCCTGGACGAGGTCGGGCATCGAGCCGCGTACGTCGGCCCAGTACACCGAGTCGCATCGGCGGGTGTCGACGCCTTCGCCCAGGACCTTTACCGATGACAGGAACGCCTTTTCCACCACGTTGCCGTTCTCGTCGACGCCGTCCTCGAACTCCCCGAGCACCCGGCGGCGGTAGAGGGGCTTGTGCTCCCCGCACAGCCAGTCGGCCCAGATGGTCCTCGGGTAGAGCTCGGGGTCGGCGTCGTGGAGCTGCGCGGTAATGCCGGGGAGGCCGGCCGCGAACGCTTCGGCCTCCTTCACCACGTGGTGGAAAACGAGCGTGCGCCGGAAGCCCTCCTCCGCGGACGCCTTCACCAGGGCGGTCTGGAGCGCGGCGAGCCGGGCCCCGCGGACCTCCGCCGAGCGGCTCTCCGCGCCCAGGAGCTGTGCGGCCTGGAGCGCGGTGTCGATGACGTCCACGCACACGACCTGGTAGGGGGCACAGACTCCTCGGTCGATGGCCTCCGAGAGTGTCAGGGTGAAGCAGCGGCTGCCGAAGGGGCCCTCGGGGTCGTCTTCCATGCTCGCCACCAGCTCGCCCGGGGCGCCGGCCTCGTCCTCGTCCCCGAGCTGCCACAGCCGGGGCGTGGCCGTCATGTACAGGCGGCGCAGAGACGGGATCTTCTGGTTGTCGTGGACGACGGCCCAGGGCTTCCCGATCCGGCCCGAAACCCTGTGAGCTTCGTCGACCACGATCAGGCTCCACCCCGGAAGGCCGGCGGCGTGCGCGCGCTCCAGGATGCCCATCCCGAGCGAGGCATACGTGGCGAACACGGTCACTTTCTCCAACGGCCTTACCCAGTCGACGAGTTCATCCACGCTGGTGGTGTTGGGGAAGGCCGCCTCCTCGCCCCGCAGCGACGAGACTCCGATCATCGGGCCCCGGCGCCCGGCCGCGCGCCAGGCGGCCTCGGTCTGCGCGAGCAGGTCCAGCGAGGGCACGAGCACGAGCACCCGGCCCGCGTGGAGCTCCTCCGCGCTGCGGGCGGCTACGAGGGTCTTGCCTGACCCTGTCGCCATGATCACCTGCGTGCGGAGTCCCCGCTCGGGTACGGTCGAGCGTGCAGACAATTCAAGGGCATGTTGTACCGCCTCCACGGCCTCTCGCTGATGAGGACGAAGTTCCCTAGCCGTCATACAGATGCCCTCTTCTTCAGACCTGCTGGGGCTGCCGTAGACATGCTTTCATCGGAAAGTCCCACGTCAACGGCACGAGGCCAGCTACTGTGATGCAACCCGGACTCGGCGAAGCCCCACACCGAGGAGAGAGCCTCATCGCCGAACCCTCTCCGCATCACAGCTATCCTGAGATTCCAGTATCTATCCTAGCTTTAAAATGAAGCGCACATGTCTCAGAAGAGAGCAAGCACATGAAAGTAGAAATCGACGGCACACGGATCCACTCCCAAGCGGATCTCCACAGAGCCCTCGCCGACATGCTCGACTTCGGCCCCTACTACAGAGCCAACCTCAGCGCACTGTGGGACCGGCTGACCACAGACGTGGAACGCCCCATCGAGGTCATCTGGCACAACACCGAAGCCAGTCGAGACCATATGGGCGAGGAACAGTTCGCACAGATCCGGGACCTCCTCCAAGCGGTTGCCGAACAGGACAGGGCATACGAACAGTCCAACCGATTCACCGTCAGCTTCCTCTAAACGCCGCCCCTTACTGCTGCTCGGGCCGTGAGGCCCGTAGGTGGGCCGCGCGAAGCGTGGCGCACCGTCAGGGTGCGCAGCACCCCTCGTGGCTGGAGCGCAGCGGAGGCCACTGGATCGGGCGCAGCCCGATGCCCCGGCCCGCGCAGCGGGCCGGCCTCCCTCCGTTACCGCCGGGGGAGCGAAGCGGACCCGGTCTGCGGTGAGCGCAGCGAACCGCCTCCGCTTCCGCGGAGCGGGAGCGGAAAGGATCCGCGGAGCGGATCCTTTCGCTTGCATCGCGCGAAGCGCGATGGTACCCGCTCCGCGGG
>NZ_JBIAEA010000007.1:0-448604 GCF_042868165.1 Streptomyces sp. NPDC007872 | reverse complement strand
ACCGCCGCCGCGAACGGCGCGATCTTCGCCTCCGCCAGCGCACGCACCGACTCCCGGAGCATGTCGTGCTCCTCGGAAGGCCGATACAGGTCGAAGTCCTTGCCCATGATGTGGAGCTCCCCTAGACGCTTGTGGCACTGAGTACCCTCAGCAAAGCACACTCAGTGCCACAAACGCCAGAGCGCCCCGACGCGTCATGCGTCGGGGCGCTCGGAGAACCGCGCGGTCGATCGTGTCAGCGGGAGGACGCCGTGAGGTTCTCGCCGTCCTCGGCGAACCGCTTCTCGTCGTACTCGACGGCGAGCCTCCGTGCGTGCTCCTCGGTCATTTCCAGGCGGATCAGCACGGCCGGGGTGCATATGGTCGGCAGCACGTACCGGAGCAGCACCAGAACCCGATGAGTGAGGTCATTGCGGTCGCACAGGATCTGGGACATCGCCTGAATTCCGGAGAAGGACCCCGCGAAGAGTTCGGCCGTGTCCGTCACGTTCACGTGGAGGAGGAGTTCCCCCCGCACCTTCGCGACGGTGAGGATCTCCGCCACCTGGTCGATCCACGCCCGGAAGGGAGCGGCCCGGTCGACCCCGGTGGCGCCGCTGTCCAGGGCCAGTGCGACGCTCGCCCGCACCAGCGGATCGCGCTGCAGCCGGTGGGTGAGCAGGAAGGCCTGGTCGACCAGCTCCTGGAGCTTGACGGGCTGCGGGGTGAGCGGTTCGTCGAGCATCTGGGCGTCCAGCACGCCGAGGGCGAGGTCCTCCTTGGAGGCGAAGTGGAAATACAGCGCCCCCTTGGTCACCCCGGCGCGCACCAGGATCTCCCCGATGGTCGTCCGCTCGTAGCCGCGCTCGGCGAAGACCGCGGCAGCCGACTCCAGGATGAGCCGCCGGGTCCGGATTGCACGCGCTTGCTGCGCCAAGGCGCCTCCCGCTGTCTCGCTGTCTGTGCTCACTCTGTGACGTGAAGCATTGAAAAGAAAACCGCGTTCTACGTACCCTACGCCGGACGGATTTGCCGTTCGGGGTGTGCAGGGACTGCGAGGGGAAGCCATGGAACAGCACCACCGCGGGGGAACGACACCCGTCCCGGGGGAGTTCGTCCATCGGGCCGACCCCGCCGACATCATTCCCACGGCCTGGACACAGGTGCGGGAGAACCGTTACTCCGTCTCCGCTCGCTGGCCTGCTTCGCATCCCTTCTTCTCCCCGGTGGCAGGTGACCGGCACGACCCCGTGTTGGTGGCCGAGACGATACGTCAGGCCACCATGCTCGTCCTTCACGCCGAACTCGGGGTACCCGTGGAGGATCAGTTCGTCATGTGGGAGCTGAACTACACCGCCGATCCCGCCGAACTCGCCCTCGACGGACCCTCGTCGGAGATCGTCGCCGAGATCTCCTTCCCCGAGCTGGAGCTGCGCGCGGGCAGGGTGCGCGGCCTGCGCACCAGCGTCGTCATGACCCGCGACGGCCGGCGGGTCGCCACCGGCGACAGCACGGCGCGCTGCACCCCGGGCCCGGCGTACCGCCGGATGCGGGGCGAGCGGATGGCGGCCCTCGGCCGCCCGGTCCCCCTGATACCCGGGGTGGACCCGCGCCTGGTCGGCCGCGAGGACCCCAAGGACGTCGTCCTGGGCCCCGGCGACCGCCCCGACCGGTGGCAACTGCGGATCAACACCGCCCACCCCACGCTCTTCCGCCGCCCGAACGACCACGTCCCCGGGATGCTCCTCCTCGAAGCGGCCCGGCAGGCGGCGATGCTGGCGACCGGCGACACCGCCTACCTCCCCGCCGCCATGGAGCTCTCCTTCTCCCGTTACGTGGAACTCGACAGCCCCTGCTGGATCGAGGCCGAGGTCCTGACCGCCGCCGGTCCGGCGACCGCCGTCCGGATCACCGGCCACCAGGACGGCACGCCCGTCTTCCTCTGCACGCTCACCTCCCCGTCCCGGGAGCCGGCGGTGGCCGGACTCGGCCCCGCCGCCCGGTCGGCGGGCTGACCCGGAACGCACGATGGGCCTCCGCATCCTGATCACCGGCGCGTCCGGATTCATCGGCGGCCGGGTGACGGCCGCCGCCATGACGACGGCGGAGGCCGGGCACGTACGCCTGCTCGCCCGCCGCCCGCTCGACGTCCCGGCCACCGGGCCGCAGGGGACTCCGGCGGTCGAGACCGTCCGGGGCGACCTCCGGGACCCCGACTCCCTGCGCCGGGCCTGCGAGGGCGTCGACGTGCTGATCCACTGCGCCTCCGCGATCGGCGGCGACGAGGAGACGGCCCGCGCCGTCAACGACGAGGGCACCCGGGCCCTGGTCGACGCCGCCGTACGCGCCGGGGTGGGCCGGATCGTCGCCCTGGGCACGGCCTCGGTCCACGGCCGCGGCCCCTTCCGCGGCGCCGCCCCCGGCACCCTGCCGATCGCCCCCGCCTCGGCGACCAGCCGCACCCGCGCGGCGGGCGAGCGGCACGTCACGGAGGCGGGCGGGACCGTCCTGCGCCCCCACCTCGTATACGGGGCCGGGGACCGGCAGATGGTGCCGGGCCTCGTCAAGCTCCTCGGCGCCCTGCCCGGTCCGCTCGACGGCGGGGCCTCGCGCCACTCCCTGATCGACGCGGACAGCCTGGCGGGCGTCCTGCTCGGCGCGGCGCTCTCGCCCCGGACCCAGGCCGGCCCGTACCACGTCGACCACCCCGAACCGGTGCCGGTCGCGGACCTCCTCGCGGCGGGCGAGGAGCTGCTCGCCCACCGGGCCGGACCGCGCCGGGGCCCGGCGGTGGACATCGCCGAGGCGCGCGCCCTCCTCGCGGCCCACCCCTTCGCCCTCCACCACCTCGACATGCTCGCCACCGACCACTGGTTCGCCGACGACCGCACCTGGCGGGACCTTGGCCGCGACCCGGGTCCGGCCTTCACCGAGGGGTTCGCCCGTCACGCGGAGTGGTACCGGAGCTTCCTCGGCCCCTCCTGAACGGAACCTCCCGTCCCTCCCGAACAGAAGCCGTCCGCGCCCGAGACCCCCTCGCACGCCCCTCCTCCGGGCGGTTCCCGGTGGATAAGGTGGGCCACGATGACACGTTTCCGCGAGAGCGTCCGCTCCCTGCTGCGCGAGCAGGTGCTCGACGCCGCCTACCGCCTCGTCGCCGCCGAGGGCTGGAGCGGGCTGCGCATGACCTCCGTCGCGCGGGCCGCGGGCATCAGCCGCCAGACCCTCTACAACGAGTTCGGCTCGAAGGAGGCCATCGGCAACGCCCTGGTCCAGCGCGAGCTGGAGGGCTTCCTGATCGGCATCGAGCGCGAACTCGACGCCCACCGGGGCGCGTTGGAGGAGGCCGCGACGGCCGGCGTCGGCTACACGCTCCAGCAGACCGTGGACAACCCCCTCATCAAGAGCGTCCTGGTCGCGGCCCGGGGCGGCGAGGACGACCTCCTCGCCTACCTCACCACCCGCACGGAGCCGGTCTTCGGCACGGCGATGGCGATGCTCCACGCGTACGCGGTCGAGGCCTGGCCCGACGTGGACGAGGAGTCGCGCGGCCTCGCCGTCGAGACGGTCGTGCGGCTCACCGTCAGCCACATCGTCCAGCCGGTGGCCTCCCCGGCGGAGACGGCGACGCGCATCGCCAGGATCACGGCGAGGATCGCGTACCCGGGCGGCGCCTGAGGCGCACCCCGCCCGGGCCCGGAGGCCGTACCCCGTTCCGGATCGGACGCCGTACCCCGTCCCGGCCCGGACGTGCGACGAGGCCCGGTGCCGAACACGGGGGATCTTCGGCACCGGACCTCTGTTGAAGATTCTACGAGATCCTCCGGGGTGCTCGCGCACGGCCGCCGGCCGACGGGCGAAGGGCGGGCGGACGGGGTACACCTCCCCTGAGACGCGGACCCGGCCGCACCCGGCCGGGACGACTCCCGCCCGCGTCGCCGACGCCGAGGAGGAGGCCGCCGTGGAAAGCAGGAGCAAGGGTTTCGTGCAGTCCTTCAACCGTCTCGGGGGATACGGGTTCGTCGTCCCCGTCGGCTCCGAGGACCAGGTCTGGTTCAGCGCGGAGGACATCGAGGACGAGAGCCGGACCGTCTCGGAGGGGCAGCAGGTCTCCTTCGTCCTGGTCCTCGGGGACGGCCGCTTCGAGGCCAAGGAGCTGCGCGTCTGACGCCCCCCGCGCCCCGGGGCACGCCCCCGGGCCGGTGGTACTGTGCCGGGGCCAGTCGCACCTTTGTACGCACCCGAACGGGTGCGTGCACGGGTCAGGGAATCCGGTGCGAGACCGGAACTGACGCGCAGCGGTGAGGGCGACGGGCGGAGCATCGGCCACTGGGCGGCGACGACGGCCCGGGAAGGCGCCCCGTCCGGCTGACCCCGAGTCCGAAGACCTGCTGGCGGCCCCGGCGGCACGCCCGCCCGGGGAGCACCGTACGACAGGCTCCGCGTATGAGCCGTGGCCGCAGAAGGAAGTCCCGTGCCGCTCGCACACCCCGTCCGCTCCGCCGTGCTGTTCCTCACCGGCGCCCTGCTCCTGACCGCGACCGGCTGCGGCACGGGCACGACCCCCGCCCCCGGCCGGCCCGCGGACGGCGCCGGGGAGGCGAAGACCGGATACCCCGTCACCCTCGACGACAACTGCGGACGGCCCGTCCGCGTCGAGCGCGCGCCGGAGCGGGCCGTCGCCCTCGACCAGGGCGCGGCGGAGATCATGCTCTCCCTCGGCCTCGCCGACCGCATGGTGGGCACCGGCACCTGGACGGACCCCGTGCTCAAGGGCCTGGAGGAGGAGAACGCCGGGGTCCCGCGCCTCGCCGACCGCTACCCCTCCTTCGAGAAGGTCCTCGACACCGAACCCGACTTCGCCGCCGCCTCCTTCACGTACACCCTAGGCAAGGGCGGGGTGGCGCCCCGCGAACGGTTCGAGCAGCTCGGCGTCCCCACCTACCTCTCGCCCACCGACTGCGTCGGCAAGGACAACAGCGGCGACGGCGACGGCGTCCGCGTCCGGCCGCTCACCATGGAGACGGTCTACGGCGAGATCCGCGACCTGGCCCGGATCTTCGGGGTCCGGGAGCGCGGCGAGAAGCTCGTCGGGGAGCTCAAGGGCCGCGTGGCGAAGGCGACTTCGGGCGGCGGCTTCGAGAACGCCACGGTCCTCTACTGGTTCGCCAACTCCGAGGCGCCCTACATGGCGGGCTGCTGCGGCGCCCCCGGCATCGTCTCCCGCGAACTGGGCGCGAAGAACGTCTTCGACGACACCAAGGAGGAGTGGCCCCAGATCAACTGGGAGACCGTCGCCGACCGCGACCCCGACGTCCTCGTCATCGGCGACCTCACCCGCCGCTCGCAGTCGGCCGAGAGCGCCGCCAAGAAGATCGAGTTCCTGGAGTCCGACCCCGTCACCCGCAGCATGACGGCCGTGAAGAACAAGCGGTACGTCCTCCTCAGCGGCCAGGCGCTCAACCCCACGATCCGCACGGTCGAGGCCGTCGAGAAGGTGGCGGCCGCCCTCCGCTCCCACGGTCTCGCCAAGTGACCCCCGTCCCTCCGGCGACCGCCCCGGTACGGAAGGGAGCGACGGCCCTGCTGGGGACGGCGGCCGGGCTCGCGCTCCTGGCCGCCTCGGTGGCCGCGGCCATCACCATCGGCCCGGCCCGCATCGGCGTGGCCGACGTGTGGTCGACGGTCGCCGCCCACCTCGGCGGGGGTGCCCCGGCGCTCTCCCCGATCCGGGACGGGATCGTGTGGGACCTGCGGCTTCCCCGCACGCTCCTCGCCGCCGTCTGCGGCGCCGGCCTCGCCCTGTGCGGCGCGGTGATGCAGTCGCTGCTGCGCAACCCGCTGGCCGACCCCTTCGTCCTCGGGGTCTCCTCCGGTGCCTCGACCGGCGCGGTCGCGGTCGTCGTCCTCGGGATCGGCGGGGGAGCCCTCTCCGTCACCGGCGGCGCCTTCCTCGGGGCGGTCTGCTCCTTCGCGCTCGTGCTGCTGCTCAGCCACACCCTCGGCGGCTCGACGGACCGCGTGGTCCTCTCCGGGGTCGCCGCCATGCAGCTCTTCTCCGCCCTCACCTCCTTCGTCGTGATGACGGCCGCCGACGCGGAGACCACCCGGGGCGTCCTCTTCTGGCTGCTCGGCTCGCTCGCCGGGGCCGGCTGGACCGACGTGTGGGTGTGCCTGGGGGTCCTCGCGGCGGCCCTGGTGATCTGCGTCGGCCACGCGCGGACCCTGGACGCGTTCGCCTTCGGGGAGGAGGCCGCCGCCTCGCTCGGCGTCGCCGTCGTCCGGACCCGGCTCGTCCTCCTGTGCGTCACCGCGCTCCTGACGGCCGCCCTGGTCTCCGCCGCCGGGGCCGTCGGCTTCGTCGGGCTCGTCCTGCCGCACGCCGCCCGCGCCCTCGCGGGCCCCGGACACGCCCGGCTCCTGCCGGTCACCGCCCTGGCCGGAGCGGTCTTCCTGGTCTGGGCCGACACCCTCGCCCGTACCGTCCTCGACCCCCAGGAGGTCCCGGTGGGCGTGGTCACCTCGCTGGTCGGCGTACCGGCCTTCGTCCTCGTCCTCTACCGCACGCGAAGCGCACGAAGCACGTGAGGCGCACGAAGCACGTGAGGCACACGAAGCACGTGAGGCACACGAAGCACGAGGAGCACGCGATGATCCCGACGCCCCCCGGGACGGAAGGCCTGCGCGCCGACCGGGTCTCGCGCACCGCCGGCGGCACCCTCGTCCTCGACGGCGTCGGCATCGCCCCGGTCCCCGGCACCGTCACCGGCCTCCTCGGCCCCAACGGCTCCGGCAAGTCCACGCTCCTGCGCCTGCTCGCCGGCGTCCTCGCCCCCGACTCCGGGGTCGTCACCCTCGACGGCGAGCCGCTGTCCGGACTCGGCCGCAGGACCGTCGCCCGGCGCCTCGCCACGGTCGAGCAGCAGTCCGACACCCAGACCGACCTGACCGTCGTCGACGTCGTGCGCCTCGGCCGCGTCCCGCACCGCAGGGCCTGGACCCCGCCCTCGGCGGCGGACGAGGCCGCCGTCCGCTCCGCCCTCGCCCGCACCGGGCTCGCCGACCGCGCCCGCCAGCCCTGGCGGACCCTCTCCGGCGGCGAGCGCCAGCGCGTCCAGATCGCCCGCGCCCTCGCCCAGGAGCCGCGCGAGCTCCTCCTCGACGAACCCACCAACCACCTGGACGTCCAGCACCAGCTCGACCTCCTGGAGCTCGTCGCCGGACTGCGCCTCACCGCCGTCGTCGCTCTGCACGACCTGAACCTCGCGGCGATGTACTGCGAGCGGCTCGTGGTCCTCTCCGGCGGCCGCGTGGTGGCCGGCGGCACGCCGGACGAGGTGCTCACCGAGGAGCTGATCGCGGACGTCTACCGGGTCAGGAGCGTCGTGACCCGGCCGGACCCCGGCGGCCGCCCCCACGTCCGCTTCCTGGGGACCGCCGGGCCCCCTCACTCCCCTTCGCCGGGCTCCGGCGTCAGCGCGTCCATGAAGGAGCTGACCGAGAACACCGCGCGGCCGGGACCGGCCGGACCGTAGCCGGGCGGGGCGGTGAGGTCGTTCTCCCGGAGCGTCTCCGTGTACGCCTCCAGGAGCCGCAGGTGGTATTCGAGCGGGGCGCCGTCCGGGTTCTCGCGGCCCAGCGGCGTCGTCGGCTCCGGGCACCAGGTGGTGAACCGGGGCGTGATCCCGCGCGACATGAAGAACCGCAGGCCCTCCCGGGTGGAGGCGATGGCCTCGTCCACGGTCAGGAAGCCCGAGGGGCGCGCCATCTCGACCCCGGCGACGAAGTTCGGGATGACGTTGCGCGGCCCGAAGACCTCCGCCGAGTCCAGGATCCGGCGGTGCCACTCGTCCCGGCCGATGTAGCGCTCCTTGCCGGGGCAGTACAGCTCGAACAGGCGCCGGTCCCACACCTCGTAGTTCGGGTGGTAGATCCGGATGCCGTAGTCGTGGAAGCGCCGCACGTCCTCCTTGGGCAGGGCCTGCGCGACGACCTTGCCGATCCAGCGGCCGGGGAAGCGCTCCTCGATGGCCTGCGCGTACTGCCCGTAGAAGTCGGCCTCGTCCTTCCCGCCGACCTTCGAGGTGACGGCCCCGCCCGTCAGGGTGTAGGCGGTCGACGCGCGGGCCGTGTCGTGCCGGTCGATGATCTCCAGGGCCTCCAGGACCTCGTCCACCGGCTTCACCCCGGTGTACGGGCGGCCCGCCGCCTTGTGCTGGCGCCAGTTGTGGTTGATGTCGCAGTACTGGCACTCCTCCTTGGCACCGAAGTACTGGCACACCCGGAAGACCGTCAGGTAGATCAGGTAGCCCCACTGGATCGTCGGCGCCACCTCCATCACGGACTTGCCGTTCGACAGCGGGTGCCGGTAGTACTCCGGCATCGGCGGCAGACCGACGTCCGCGATCCGCGCCCCGTCCAGGAAGAGGGCGAGCGCCCCGTCCTCGCCCGGCGCGACCCGGTACGGCGAGGACGGGTTGACCCGCACCGACACCACCGTGCGCCGCAGCCCGTACGGGCCGCCGGTCAGCACGATCTCCTCCGGCGGGCGGTTCAGCGCCGCCTCCCCGAGCTCCGGCAGCGTCCGGTGGTCGAAGGAGAAGATGAAGTACGACTTCGGCTTCACCTCGCCCCCTTCGTTGCCGGACAGGGCGGCGGGGTCGAAGGCGACCCCGCCGCGCAGCAGGTCCTCCTTGAGCACGGCCTCCCGGGGAATCCCCGGGAAGCGCTCCATGAGGGACTCCACGACGGACGTGCGGGTGGGTGCGACGCTGGACACAGGCGGGTCTCCGGAGGTGAGGGGGCTCTTGGAGCCGACGTGTACCCCACGCTACGCGCGCGTAGCGGTGACGGGGCGGCCGGGGCCGCTCGACTTGATAGGCAAGTGAATGCTTGCCTATGCTGGCGGGGTGACGGACGACGTTTTCAAGGCGCTGGCCGACCCGACCCGCAGGCTCATCCTCGACGGGCTCGTCGAACGGAGCGGCCAGTCCCTGTTCGAGATATGCGCCCGACTGGCCTCCCGGCACGGCCTCGGCATGTCCCGGCAGGCTGTCAGTCAGCACCTCGCCGTCCTCGAAGCCGCGGGCCTCGTCGTCACGCGGCGCGAGGGGCGCTACAAGTTCCACGACCTGAACACCGAACCGCTGGAGCGCATCGCGACGCGATGGCTCGTGCCGGAGAAGCCGGAGAACACGCCATGAGGATCCACCTGTCCAGCGTCTTCGTCGACGACCAGGACAAGGCCCTGCGCTTCTACACCGACGTGCTGGGCTTCGTGAAGAAGGAGGAGGTCCCGATCGGGGAGCACCGCTGGCTGACCGTGGTCTCGCCGGAGGACCCCGACGGCACCGAACTGCTCCTGGAGCCCGACGCCCACCCGGCCGTCAAACCGTACAAGGACGCCCTGGCCGGGGACGGCATCCCGGCCGCCTCCTTCGCCGTGGAGGACGTGCGCGCCGAGTTCGCCCGGCTGAGCGGGCTCGGGGTCCGCTTCACCCAGGAGCCCGTGGACATGGGCCCGGTCGTCACCGCCGTCCTCGACGACACCTGCGGCAACCTGATCCAGATCGCCCAGCGCGTCTGAGGCCCGGACCGCCGGGTCCGGGGCGCGCGGCCCCGGACCCGGCGGCGGACGCCGTCACGAGCCGGACAGCTCCTCCCGCACGGTGCGGGCGGCGGCGACCAGGTTCTCCAGGGAGGCCCGGGTCTCCGGCCAGGCGCGGGTCTTCAGACCGCAGTCCGGGTTGACCCACAGCCGCTCGGCGGGGATGGCCTCCAGGCCGGTGCGCAGCAGGGCGGCCGCCTCCCCGGCGCTCGGCACCCGGGGCGAGTGGATGTCCCAGACGCCGGGGCCGGCCTCGCGCGGATAGCCGTGGGCGGCGAGCTCCCGGGCCACCTGCATGTGGGAGCGGGCCGCCTCCAGGCTGATGACGTCGGCGTCGAGGTCGTCGATCGCCTGGACGACGTCCCCGAACTCGGCGTAGCACATGTGGGTGTGGATCTGGGTGTCCGGCCGCACCCCGCCGGTGGCCAGGCGGAACGCCTCCGTCGCCCAGTCGAGGTACGCCGGGCGGTCGGCGGCCCGCAGCGGCAGCGTCTCGCGCAGCGCCGGTTCGTCCACCTGGATGACGGAGGTGCCGGCCGCCTCCAGGTCGTTCACCTCGTCGCGCAGGGCGAGGGCGACCTGCCGGGCGGTCTCGCCCAGCGGCTGGTCGTCGCGGACGAACGACCAGGCGAGCATGGTGACGGGGCCCGTCAGCATCCCCTTGACGGGCTTGGACGTGAGGGACTGGGCGTACGAGGTCCAGCGCACCGTCATCGGCTCGGGCCGCGAGATGTCACCGGCCAGGATCGGCGGGCGGACGTATCGGGTGCCGTACGACTGGACCCAGCCGTGCCGGGTGGCGAGGTAGCCGTCGAGCTGCTCGGCGAAGTACTGCACCATGTCGTTGCGCTCGGGCTCGCCGTGCACCAGGACGTCGACACCGGTCTTCTCCTGGTACGCGACCACCTCCCGGATCTCGTTCCTGATCCGCTCCTCGTACCCGGCCGTGTCGGTCCGGCCGGCCCGCAGGTCGGCGCGGGCCGCGCGCAGCTCGTCGGTCTGCGGGAAGGAGCCGATGGTGGTGGTCGGGAGCAGCGGGAGGCCCAGGTGGGCGCGCTGGGCGGCGGCCCGCTCGGCGTACGGCTGCGAGCGGCGGGCGTCGGCCCCGGTGACGGCCCCGGCGCGGGCCCGCACGGCCGGGTTCCGGGTGATGGGGGAGCCGGCGCGGGAGGCGAGGGCGGCGCGGTTGGCGGCCAGTTCGCCGGCGATCGCGTCGGTTCCCCGCGACAGGCCCCTGGCCAGCGTCGTGATCTCGGCGGTCTTCTGCTTCGCGAAGGAGAGCCAGCGCAGGATCTGCGGGTCGACGTCCTTCTCGGCCGCCGCGTCGAGCGGCACGTGGAGCAGGGAGCAGGAGGCGGAGACGTCGACCCGGTCGGCCAGGCCGAGGAGGGTGCCGAGGGTGGCCAGCGACTTCTCCAGGTCGTTGACCCAGATGTTGCGCCCGTCCACCACACCGGCGACGAGCCGCTTCCCGGGCAGTCCGCCGACGGCGGCGAGCCCCTCCAGGTGGGCGGCGGCCGGGCCGGTGAAGTCGAGCGCGAGGCCCTCGACGGGCGCCTCGGCCAGGACGGGCAGGGCGTCGCCGAGCCGGTCGAAGTACGAGGCGACGAGGAGCCGGGGCCGGTCGGTGAGCGCGCCGAGGTCGCGGTAGGCGCGCGCGGCGGCGTTCAGCTCGGCCGGGGTCCGGTCCTGGACGAGCGCGGGCTCGTCGAGCTGCACCCACTCGGCGCCGGCCGCGCGCAGGTCGGCGAGGACCTCCGCGTACACCGGCAGGAGCCGGTCGAGCAGGGTCAGCGGGTCGAAGCCGGCGGCCGCGCCGGGCGCGGGCTTGGCGAGCAGCAGGTAGGTGACGGGTCCGACGAGGACCGGACGGGCCGTCAGCTCCAGGGCGAGGGCCTCCCTCAGCTCCGCGACCTGCTTCGAGGAGTCGGCCGAGAAGACCGTGTCCGGGCCCAGCTCCGGCACCAGGTAGTGGTAGTTGGTGTCGAACCACTTCGTCATCTCCAGCGGAGCGACGTCCTGGGTGCCGCGCGCCATGGCGAAGTAGCCGTCCAGCGCGTCGGCGGCGACGGCCTCGCGGTGCCGGGCCGGGATCGCGCCCACCATGACGGTGGTGTCCAGGACGTGGTCGTAGTACGAGAAGTCGCCGGTCGGCACCTCGTGGACGCCGGCGTCGGCGAGCTGCCGCCAGTGCGTGCGGCGCAGTTCGGCGGCGGTGGACCGGAGGGCGCCGGCGGTGACGCGGCCCTTCCAGTAGCCCTCGATCGCCTTCTTCAGCTCCCGGTCCCGGCCCTGACGGGGGTGGCCGTACACGGTGGCCCGTGCTGCCGCGGCTGCGGACTTCGTGGTCACGGAGATCTCCTTCGCGAGATGAATCCCTGAGGTCCCGGGGACGGGACGAGGACGCGAAGGGGCGACGGACCGGACGGTACGGGTGCGCGCGACGGGGCGCGGTCGTCCGTCGGTGTGTACGCCGACCCGCCCTCGAGGTCACCGGGATGTCCGCGCGCGGAATCGTCCGCGTGCGGGCAACGGGCAGGTCTTCGGACTCGCGGGCACGTCGCGCTGTACGCGACTCCTACTGGCCGTCGCTTCCCAGACCCTTCCCGGGCCCAGTGCGTATGACGGCGGTCGTTCCCACTCACCGCTGCGGGGCAGTCCCGGATTCCCACCGGGTTCCCTCTTACGACGCGTCCCGCCTGGCGGACGGGGCGAACCAGTTGCCCGGCCAGACTACGGGGTCCGCCCCGGGAGCGGGGGCGGGTATCTCGCCATTCGGACGAGGGGATGGGACGTGCGGGTGAACGACCGGCCGGGCGGGCGGGAGGCGCGGGGCGTGGGGGACGGACGTTCGGGGTGGACGGACGGGGCGGGCGCGTGCGGCGGGCGCACGGCAGCGGGGCGTGGGGCACGCGGGGCGGGCGCACGGCAGCGGGGCCGGGGACGGCACCACCCGTCCCCGGCCCCTCGCCGTACCGCCGCCGGGTCCTCTCCCGGGGCCCTTCGACCGGGCCCCTTCCCCGGCGGCGGGCGCCGGTCCCCTCAGACCGGCCGTCCGGGCGTCTCCGCCCGGTCGTACACGTGGAACCCCCGGCCGGTCTTCCGGCCGAGCAGCCCCGCCTCCACCATCCGCAGGAGCAGCGGCGGCGGGGCGTACAGCGGCTCCTTGAACTCCTCGTACAGCGAGTCCGCGATGGAGGCGACCGTGTCGAGCCCGATCAGGTCCGCCAGCCGCAGCGGCCCCATCGGGTGGGCGCAGCCCAGCTCCATGCCGCGGTCGACGTCCGCGGCGGTGGCGAAGCCCGACTCCGTCATCCGGATCGCGGACAACAGGTACGGGACGAGCAGGGCGTTGACGACGAACCCGGCCCGGTCGCGGGAGCCGATGGCGGTCTTGCCCAGGGTCACGGTGGCGAACTCCGTCACCGCGGCCGTCGTCGCCGCCGAGGTGTGGAGGGTCGTGACGATCTCCACGAGCGGCAGCACGGGCACGGGGTTGAAGAAGTGCAGCCCCACGACCCGGTCGGCGTGCTCGGTGGCCATGCCGAGCCGCATGACGGGCAGGGAGGAGGTGTTGGTGGCGAGGACCGCCGCCGGGTCGGTGACGATCTTGTCGAGCGCGGTGAACACCCGGGTCTTGACGGCGGCGTCCTCGACGACCGCCTCGACGACGAGCTGCCGGTCCGCGAGGTCGGACAGTTCGGCGGTGGCCGTGATCCGGTCGAGCGCCGCCTCGGCGGAGGGGCGGTCCAGCTTGCCGCGCCGGACGGCCCGTTCGAGGGAGACGGCGACGCGCTCGCGGGCGGCGCGCGCCGCCGGGCGGTCGGCCTCGCAGATCACGGTGGAGAGCCCGGCCCGCGCGCACACCTCCGCGATGCCCGCGCCCATCTGCCCGCCGCCCACGACCCCGACGCGCCGGATGCCGCCGCCCGGACCGGGACCCGTACCGGCCCCCGCGCCGCCGCTCACACCGTCACGTCCGCGGTCGCGACGGTCCGGACGAGGTGGCGGGAGTACGCCTCCGGGGTGAAGAAGAGGGGCAGTTCGGCGGCGAGCGCGGTGCTCTCGAAGAGCTCCCGCACCTCGTCGAGCGCCGCCCAGGGGAACTCGGCGCCGAGCGCGGCCAGTTCCCGGTCGAGCAGTTCCAGGACGGTGTCGCGCTCCAGGACCCGGCGCCGGAGCCACTGCCAGATCTGGACGCGGGCGATCTCGGCGGTCGCGGCGTCCTCCACCAGACCGTCCAGGGCGACGGCGCCCCGGCCCCGGATCCAGGCGTCGTAGTAGCGCAGCACCACGGCGATGTTGGCGCGGACCCCCTCCTCGGTCGGCGGGCCGCCGATCCGCCGCACCGCGAGCAGGTCCCCGGGCGTCACCCGCACGTCCTCGCGGGTCCGGTCGAGCTGGTGCGGGCGATCCCCGAGGACCCCGTCGAAGACCTCGCGGCAGACCGGCACCAGACCCGGGTGGGCCACCCACGAGCCGTCGAAGCCGTCCTCCGCCTCCCGCTCCTTGTCCAGGCGGACCGCGGCGAGCACGGCCTCGTGCGCCGCCGGGTCCCCGGCGGGGACCTGGGCGGCCATGGCGCCGATCGCGTGGGCGCCGCGCCGGTGGCAGGTCCGCACGAGCAGCTCGGTGTACGCCCGCATGAACGGCGCCGTCATCGTCACCTTCGCCCGGTCGGGCAGCAGGAAGTCGGAGCGGTGGCCGAACGTCTTGATCAGGCTGAACAGGTAGTCCCAGCGGCCCGCGTTGAGCCCGGAGCTGTGCTCCCGCAGCTCGTGCAGGATCTCCTCCATCTCGAACGCGGCCGTGATCGTCTCGACGAGGACGGTGGCGCGGACGGTGCCCCGGGGGACGTCCAGGAGCTCCTGGGCCAGGAGGAACACGTCGTTCCAGAGGCGCGCCTCGTACCGGTTCTCCAGCTTGGGGAGGTAGAAGTACGGGCCGTACCCGGCGTCGATCTGCCGCCGGGCGCAGTGGAAGAAGTACAGGCCGAAGTCGACGAGCGCGGCCGGCACCGGGCCGCCGTCGAATTCCAGGTGCTCCTCGTCGAGGTGCCAGCCGCGCGGCTGGACCACGATCGTGGGGAGCCGGCCCTCGCGGAGCCGGTACTCCCGGCCCTCGTCGGTGGTGAAGTCCAGGCGCCGTCCGATCGCGTCGAGCAGGACGATCTGCCCCCCGATCACGTTCTCCCAGGTGGGCGCGGTGGCGTCCTCGAAGTCCGCCATCCACACACGGGCACCGGAGTTGAGCGCGTCGACGGCCGCCCGCCGCTCCGGCGGGCCGGTGATCTCCACCCGGCGGTCGGCCAGTCCGGGCGCGGGCGGGGCGATCCGCCAGCCCGGGTCGGCGCGCACGGCGGAGGTCGTGAGCGGGAAGTCGAGCGGCGAGCCGGTGGCGAGCCGGATGGCCTGCCGGCGCCGCTCCTTCAGGAGCCACCGCCGGCGCTCGGTGAAGGCGGTGGCGAGACGGCCGACGAAGTCCAGGGCGTCGGCGGTGAGGATCTCGTCGTGGCGGTCGCCCGGGGCCGCGAGCACGCGGACCTGGCGGGTCGGGACGGCGCTGGTGGTCATCGGTGTCTCCTGAGGGGGAGCGGAGGAGCGGGGTGGTGCGGGGAGGGGTGCGGGGACGGGTGACGTGGACACCCGCCCCCGCGGCGCGGGAGGCCCTAGTGGAACTGCTCCTCCTCCGTGGACCCGGCGAGCGCGGTCGTGGAGGAGGTGGGGTTGACGGCGGTGGAGACCAGGTCGAAGTAGCCGGTGCCGACCTCGCGCTGGTGCTTGACGGCGGTGAAGCCGTGCTCCTGCGCGGCGAACTCGCGCTCCTGGAGGTCCACGTACGCGGTCATGCCGTGCTCCGCGTAGCCGCGGGCCAGGTCGAACATGCCGTGGTTGAGCGAGTGGAAGCCGGCCAGGGTGATGAACTGGAACTTGTAGCCCATGGCACCCAGTTCACGCTGGAACTTGGCGATCTGGTCGTCGTCCAGGGCCGCCTTCCAGTTGAAGGACGGCGAGCAGTTGTACGCCAGCATCCGGTCGGGGTGCTCGGCGTGGATCGCCTCGGCGAACTCGCGGGCCTGCGCCAGGTCCGGGGTGCCGGTCTCGACCCAGATGAGGTCGGCGTACGGGGCGTAGGCCAGGCCGCGGGCGATGACGGGGCCCATGCCGTTCTGGACGTGGTAGAAGCCCTCGGCGGTGCGCTCGCCGGTGACGAAGGGGGCGTCGCGCTCATCGATGTCGCTGGTGAGCAGGGTGGCGGCGAGGGCGTCGGTGCGGGCGATGATCAGGGTCGGGGTGCCGGCGATGTCGGCGGCGAGCCGGGCCGCGTTGAGGGTGCGGACGTGCTGCGAGGTGGGCACGAGCACCTTGCCGCCGAGGTGGCCGCACTTCTTCTCCGAGGCGAGCTGGTCCTCGTAGTGGATGCCCGCCGCACCGGCGGCGATCATCGCCTTGGTCAGCTCGAAGGCGTTCAGCGGACCGCCGAACCCGGCCTCGGCGTCGGCGACGATCGGCGCGAGCCAGTCGGTCGTGTCGGTGCCGCCCTCGGCGGTGGCGATCTGGTCGGCGCGCAGCAGCGCGTTGTTGATCCGGCGGACCACCTGCGGCACCGAGTTGACCGGGTAGAGGCTCTGGTCGGGGTAGGTGTGGCCGGCCTGGTTGGCGTCGGCGGCGACCTGCCAGCCGGACAGGTAGATCGCCTGGAGCCCGGCCCGGACCTGCTGCACGGCCTGGCCGCCGGTCAGCGCGCCGAGCGCGTGGACGTAGTCGAGCTCGTGCAACTGCCGCCACAGGCGCTCCGCGCCGCGCCGGGCGAGGGTGTGCTCCTCGCGGACGCTGCCCGAGAGGCGGACGACGTCCTCGGCGCCGTAGGTGCGCTCGATCCCCTTCCAGCGGGGGTCCGTGGCCCACCGCCGCGCCAGCTCTTCGGCCGCCTGGTTTCCTGCCTGCGCCATGATGGTCTCTCCCGGGGAGTGTCGAACTTTGCGAAGTCCCGCGAAGGCTCGCGAAGCTCCGTGCGAGGTGACGGGCGGCCCGCCGGGCCCCGGGCGGAGACGACCGGGTCCTACGACGTCAGGGCATGAGCCGCGCCCCGAACTCCGCCTCCTGGTGGGGCACGGCGGGCCGTGGTTCGACTTTCGCAGTGGCACTCCGTGCCATCAACCATGGCCGCGTGCCAACTTCTGCGAATCTTCCGACCCGGTTCTGCCAAGTTTGCGAAGCCCCGTGCGGACGCGGATTGACCTAGGGTGTGCCCCACGTACGACCCGAGGGAGAACGGCCGTGAGCAAGATCTACGCGGGGGCCCGGCTGCGACGCCTGCGCGAGGAGCGCCGGCTGAGCCAGGCGGACCTGGCCAGGGTGCTCAGGATCTCGCCCAGCTACCTGAACCAGATGGAGCACGACACCCGCCCCCTCACGGTCCCCGTCCTCCTGCGGGTCACCGAGTCGTTCGGCGTCGACCCCGACTTCTTCTCCGAGCGGGACACCGGCCGGCTCCTGGCCGACCTGCGCGAGACCTTCGCCGACGAGCTCGACCGCGCCGCCCTCTCCGCCGCCGACCTCGCCGAACTCGCCTCCCGCCTCCCGCACGTGGCCGCCGTCCTCCTCGACCTCGGCCGCGGCCGCCAGGCCCTCACCGAGCGCCTCGCCGCCCTGACCGGCGACCGCGACGACTCCCCCGCCCCGGACGCGGCGCGCGCCCGCACGCCGCACGAGGAGATCCGCGAGTTCTTCTACCGGCGCCGCAACTACCTCCACGACGCCGACCTCGCCGCCGAGGAACTCGCGGAGGAGATCGGCGTCCGCCCCGGCGAGGTGCGCCGGGCCCTCGCCGCCCGGCTCGACGAGCGCCACGGCGTCCGGATCGCCGCCGACGCCGAGGCCGACCGGCAGCTCCACCGCTACGACCCCGCCGCCCGCATCCTGCACCTCTCGCCCCGGCTGCGCCCCGGCCAGCAGGCCTTCCGCATGGCCACCCAGCTCGCCCTGCTCGAACAGGACGCCCTGCTCTCCGCGTACGCCTCCGAGGACTACGAGGAGGGCTCCCGCACCTGGTCCCTGGCCCGCATCGGCGTCGCCCACTACCTCGCGGCCGCGCTCGTCCTCCCGTACCGCGCCTTCCACACCGCCGCGGAGGAGACGCGCTACGACATCGAGCGGCTCACCGACCGCTTCGGACTCGGCTACGAGACCGTCTGCCACCGCCTCAGCACCCTCCAGCGCCCGCGCCTGCGCGGGGTCCCGTTCTCCTTCGTCCGGGTGGACCGGGCCGGGAACATGTCCAAGCGGCAGTCCGCCACCGGCTTCCACTTCTCCCGCGCCGGCGGCACCTGCCCCCTCTGGAACGTCTACGAGGCCTTCGCCGCCCCCGGCCGCATCCACGTCCAGGTGGCGGCCATGCCCGACGGACAGCGCTACCTGTGGACCGCCCGCACGGTGACCCGCCACCGCGGCGGCTGGGGCGACCCCGGCAAGACCTTCGCCATCGGCCTCGGCTGCGAACTGCGCCACGCCTCCCGGCTCGTCTACTCCGACGGCCTCGACCTCGACAACAGGGCCGCCGCCACCCCGATCGGCATGGGCTGCCGCGTCTGCGAACGCCTCGACTGCCCCCAGCGGGCGGTCCCCCCGCTGGGCCGCACCCTCGCCGTCGACGAACACACCAGCACGTTCGTGCCGTACGCGGTGGAGGGGTAGGGCCCGCCCGACCCCGATCCGCCGGACGGGACCCAGGTCCCGTCCGGACCGGATACTGTCCGGACGATCTCGGAACGGTGGGGGACACGGTGGACTGGACGACGCTCCTCGGCGGGGTGGCCGCCGGGCTGCTGATCTCCGTCGTGACCGCCCCGGCCGGGGTGTCGGGTGCGGTGTTCCTGCTCCCGGTCCAGCTCAGCGTCTTCGCCGTGCCGAACCCGTCCGTCACCCCGACGAACCTGCTGTTCAACGTGGTCGCGGGCCCCGGCGCCCTGTGGCGCCACAGCAGGACGGGCGCCCTGCGCGGACCGCTCGTCCGGCACCTGGTGGCGGGCACGCTCCCCGGGGTGGTGATCGGCGCCGTCGTGCGCGTCTTCGCCCTCCCGGGCCCCACCGTCTTCCGCGCCCTCATCGCCGCGCTCCTGCTGCCCCTGGGCGTGTGGCTGTGCGTCCGCACCCTGCGCCCCGCCCGGAAGCGGCCCGCCGCCGAGCCCTCGCCCCGCACCGTCACCGGACTCGCCCTGGCCGTCGGGGTGGTGGGCGGGATCTACGGCATCGGCGGCGGCTCCCTCCTCGGCCCGGTCCTGGCGGGCCGGGGCGTCCCCGTCGCCCGCGTGGCCCCGGCCGCCCTCGCCGCCACCTTCACCACCTCCGTCGTCGGGGCCGCCACCTTCGCCCTGCTCTCCCTCACCACCACCGAGGCCGCCGCCCCGGACTGGGCCCTGGGCCTCGCCTGCGGCCTGGGCGGCCTGATCGGCGGCTACCTCGGCGCCCGCCTCCAGCCCCACCTCCCCGAAACCGCCCTCCGCCTCCTCCTGGGCACCCTCGCGACGACCCTCGGCGGGCTGTACGCGGTCCAGGCACTGTTCTGATCGGGGGAAACGGAAGGCGGCGCGCGCATCGGACCGGAAGGCGCGGGTAACAGAGGTCACCTCTACCGCATTCCGGGAGGAACCGCGCATGGCCGAGATCACCGCCCACCACGGGCTGTTCCGCGACACCGCACTGCACGTGGACGACACCGGCGGGCCGGGCCGGCCGGTCGTCCTGATCCACGGCTGGCCGCTGTCGGGCGAGTCGTGGAAGTACCAGGTGCCGGCCCTCGCCGAAGCCGGGTACCGCGTGGTCACCTACGACCGCAGGGGGTTCGGCCGCAGCGACAAGCCCGTCCTGAACTACACGTACGACACGCTGGCCGACGACCTGAACGCCCTGCTGACCGAGCTGGACCTGCGCGACGTCACGCTGGTCGGCTTCTCGATGGGCGGCGGCGAGGTGGCGCGCTACGTCTCCTCGTACGGCACGGACCGGCTGCGCGGCGTCGTCCTCGCCTCCGCCGTGACGCCCTACATGCTCCAGACCTCCGGCAACCCCGACGGGCCCCTGACCAAGACGGAGGCCGCGAAGATGGGGGCCTCGCTCACCAAGGACCAGGACGCGTTCTACGACGGGTTCATGCGGGACTTCTTCTCGGCCGACGGCGAACTGAAGGTCACCGAGGAACAGCTCCGCGAGGCCCGCGCCCTGTGCGACCAGGCGGACAAGAAGGCCGCCCTGGCGTGCATGGGGCTCTTCGGCACCACCGACTTCCGCGACGACCTGGGGAAGTTCGGCACGCTGCCCACCCTGGTGCTGCACGGGGACGGCGACGCCACGGTCCCGTTCGAGGGCTCCGGCGCCCGGACCCGCGACGCGCTGCCCCACAGCCGCGTCCACCTGGTCCCGGGCGGCCCGCACGGCGTGAACGTCAGCCACGCGGCGGAGTGGAACCGGGTGCTCCTCGACTTCCTGGAGTCCTGAGCCCCCCGGAGCCGTAAGGGCGCCCTACGGCAGCGCCCCCGCCCTCCGCGCCGCCACCACCGCCTCCATCCGGGTGTGCGCCCCCAGCCTCCGCATCGCCGAGCGCAGATAGCCCTTCACCGTCTCGGGGCGCAGCCCGAGCCGCGCGGCCGCCGTCGCGTTCGTCGCGCCCGAGGCCACCGCCGCCAGGACGTCCGTCTCGCGCGGGGTGAGGGTCACGCCCGGGAGGGAGGCGGGGAAGGCGGAGGCCGTCTCCAGGCGGCCGCAGACCGCGAGGAGCCGTTCGCGCAGTTCCGGGTCCGCGACCTTCGGGGCCAGTGCGCGCAGTTCGCCGTACGCCTGCCGGACCTCCTCCCAGGAGGGGCCCGGCGGGGGCGGGGCCAGGAGTTCTCGGACCTCGTCCCGTACCGCGAGCGCCTGTTCCACGTCCCGGGCCGCCGCGACCGCCGCGTCGAAGACCCGCTCGCCGACCGGCAGCGCGTCGCGCAGCGCCCCGTACAGCACGCCGCGCACCTTCCGGCGCACGACGACCGGCACCGCGATCACCGACCGCAGCCCCTCCGCCGACACCGGCCCGTCGTACTCGTGGGTGATGTGCCGCGCCGAGCGGTAGTCCGTCACCGCGCACGGCCGCCCCAGCGCCAGGCACTTCCCGCCGAGACCGGACCCCGCCGAGATCGCGAGCCCGTGCAGGGCCGGCGTCGCCGCGCCGTTCAGCTCCCCGATCCGCAGCCCCCGGGTCTCGTGCAGCAGCCCCCCGAAGACCACCGGGAGCCCGGTGGCGCGGCGCAGCCTCAGCAGCGCCCCGCGCAGCTCCACCGACGATTCGACGTGCTCGCGCACCGTGCTCTCCTTCATGGCCGCCAACCCCGTCAGCCCCAGGGGGTGTCCGCCGGTTCACCCCCGAACGGGGGTAGTGAGACCCGGGTCACTGATTACACGATGTCCGTGACCGGTCCCGCAACGAGGAGGACACATGACGGCAACCAGCGCGACCGAGGAGTTCCGGGCCGCCCGGGACTTCCTCCTCGCACACCGGGAGGACTACGAGGCGGCCCGCGCGGGCTTCGCCTGGCCCCGGCCCGAGCGGTTCAACTGGGCGCTCGACTGGTTCGACGTCGTCGCGGAGGGCAACGACCGCACCGCCCTGCACATCGTCGAGGAGGACGGCTCCGAGACGAAGGCGTCCTTCGCGGAGATGTCCGCCCGCTCGAACCGGGTCGCGAACCGGCTGCGGTCCCTGGGCGTGCGCGCCGGCGACCGGATCGTGGTCATGCTCGGCAACCAGGTCGAGCTGTGGGAGACCGTCCTCGCCGCGATGAAGCTGCGGGCCGTCGTCATCCCCGCCACCCCGCTCCTCGGCCCCGCCGACCTGCGCGACCGCGTCGACCGGGGCCGCGCCCGCCACGTCCTCGTGCGCGCCGGGGACACCGCCAAGTTCGACGACGTCCCCGGCGACTACACCCGGATCGCGGTCGGCGGCGACGGGACGGGGGAGTGGCTGGAGTACGAGCCCGCCGCCCGCGATTCCGCCGCCCGCGCGTCCGCCGACTTCGAGCCGGACGGCGACACCCTCGCCGACGACACCCTGATGCTGTACTTCACCTCCGGCACGACCGCCCGCCCCAAACTGGTCGAGCACACCCACACCTCGTACCCGGTCGGCCACCTCGCCACCATGTACTGGATCGGGCTCAAGCCCGGCGACGTGCACCTCAACATCTCCTCGCCCGGCTGGGCCAAGCACGCCTGGTCCAACCTCTTCGCCCCGTGGAACGCCGAGGCGACCGTCTTCGTCCACAACTACACGCGCTTCGACCCGGCCCGCCTCATGGACGAGATGGAGCGGAACGGCATCACCAGCTTCTGCGCCCCGCCGACCGTGTGGCGGATGCTGATCCAGGCCGACCTGGGGCAGCTCAAGACCCCGCCGCGCGAGGTCGTCGCCGCCGGCGAACCGCTCAACCCCGAGGTCATCGAGGCCGTCCGACGCGCCTGGGGCACCACCGTCCGGGACGGCTTCGGCCAGACCGAGACCGCCGTCCAGGTCTCCAACAGCCCCGGCCAGCGCCTCAAGGAGGGCTCCATGGGCCGCCCCAGCCCCGGTTACCGGGTCACCCTGGTCGACCCGGTGACCGGCCGCCCGGACGCCGACGAGGGCGAGATCTGCCTCGACCTGTCCGACCGCCCGGTGGGCCTGATGGCCGGCTACCACGGCGACCCGGAGCGCACGGCGGAGGCGATGGCCGGCGGTCACTACCGCACCGGCGACATCGGAGCGCGGGACGAGGACGGTTACATCACCTACATCGGGCGGTCCGACGACGTCTTCAAGGCCTCCGACTACAAGATCAGCCCGTTCGAGCTGGAGAGCGCGCTCCTGGAGCACGAGGCCGTCGCCGAGGCCGCCGTCGTCCCCGCCCCCGACCCGCTGCGGCTCGCCGTCCCCAAGGCGTACGTGGTCCTCGCGGCGGGCTGGGAGCCGGGCCCGGAGACCGCGCAGGCCCTCTTCGCGCATTCGCGCGCGGTCCTCGCCCCGTACAAGCGGATCCGGCGGATCGAGTTCGCCGACCTGCCCAAGACCGTCTCCGGCAAGATCCGCCGGGTGGAGCTGCGCCGCCTCACCGCCGAGGGCGGCGGCACCGAGTACACGGAAGGGGACCTCGCGTGAGCACGCCGAAGGAGATCGCGTACGCCCACGGCACCTCCACCACCCCGCTCCTCGGCGACACCATCGGCGCCAACCTGGACCGGGCCGTCGCCGCCTGGCCCGACCGCGAGGCGCTCGTCGACGTCCCCACCGGACGCCGCTGGACGTACGCGGAGTTCGGCGCGGACGTGGACCGGCTCGCCGGGGCGCTGCTCGGCAGCGGCGTCCGCAAGGGCGACCGGGTCGGCGTCTGGGCGGTGAACTGTCCGGAGTGGGTCCTCGTCCAGTACGCCACCGCCCGTATCGGCGCCGTCATGGTGACCGTCAACCCGGCGTACCGCGCCCACGAGTTGGCGTACGTGCTGAACCAGTCGGGCGTCTCCCTGCTCTTCGCCTCGCTCGCCCACAAGACGAGCGACTACCGGGCGATGGTCGAGCAAGTGCGGGGAGAATGCCCGGGGTTGCGCGAGACGGTGTACTTTGGGGACGCGAGCTGGGACGCGTTCCTCACCCGGACGGCCGGGGAGCTGCGTCCGGAGCCGCTCTCCTGCGACGAGCCCGTCAACATCCAGTACACCTCGGGGACCACGGGCTTCCCCAAGGGGGCCACGCTCTCCCACCACAACATCCTCAACAACGGTTACTTCGTCGGGGAGACGATCGCCTACGACGAGCGGGACCGAATCTGCGTCCCGGTCCCGTTCTACCACTGCTTCGGCATGGTCATGGGCAATCTCGCGGCCACCTCGCACGGCGCCTGCACGGTGATCCCCGCCCCCTCCTTCGACCCCGCCGCCACCCTCCGGGCGGTCCAGGAGGAGCGCTGCACCTCGCTGTACGGGGTGCCGACGATGTTCATCGCGGAGCTGAACCTCCCCGACTTCGCGGCGTACGACCTCTCCACCCTCCGCACCGGGATCATGGCGGGCTCGCCGTGCCCGGCGGAGGTGATGAAGCGGGTGGTCACCGAGATGAACATGGCGGAGGTGTCGATCTGCTACGGCATGACCGAGACCTCCCCCGTCTCCACCCAGACCCGCCGCGACGACGACCTGGAGCGCCGCACCGGCACCGTCGGCCGGGTCCTGCCGCACGTCGAGGTGAAGGTCGTCGACCCGGCGAGCGGACTGACCGTGGAGCGCGGCGCGGCGGGGGAGCTGTGCACCCGCGGCTACGGCGTGATGCTCGGCTACTGGGACGAGCCGGAGAAGACCGCCGAGGCGATCGACCCGGGCCGCTGGATGCACACCGGCGACCTGGCGGTGATGCGCGAGGACGGCTACGTGCGGATCGTCGGCCGCATCAAGGACATGATCATCCGGGGCGGGGAGAACGTCTACCCGCGCGAGATCGAGGAGTTCCTCCACGGCCACGCCAAGATCGCGGACGTCCAGGTGGTCGGCGTCCCCGACGAGCGGTACGGCGAGGAGATCCTGGCCTGCGTGATCCCGCGCGACCCGGCCGACCCGCCCACCCCGGAGGAGATCACCGCCTTCTGCCGCGACCGCCTCGCCCACTACAAGGTCCCGCGCCGGGTGGAGATCCTCGCGGAGTTCCCCATGACGGTGAGCGGGAAGGTGCGGAAGGTGGAGCTGCGGGAGCGGTACGCGGAAGGCTAGGGGCGCGGTCAGGAGGCGTCGGTGAGATCCCTGCGCATGCAGACGCGGGGCCAGGCCGCCAGGCCGTGGGCCGCCTCCGCGCGGGCGATCGCGCGCAGGCCCTCCGTGAGCGCCGGGTCGGAGCCGGCGAGCGGGCGGAAGCCGAGCCGGGCGTAGTACGGGGCGTTCCAGGGCACCTCGGCGAAGGTCGTCAGGGTCAGCGCCGTCAGGCCCTCCTCCCGGGCGACCGCCGCCAGGTGCTCGATCAGCGCCCGGCCGACGCCCCGGCGGGCGGCGTCCGGATGCACCGACACCTGCTCGACGTGCGCGGCGCCGTCGACCGCCTCGGCGAGCAGGTACGCCACCGGGCGGTCGGCTTCGTCCACCGCGACCCAGACCCGGCCCGCCCGGCGGTACGCCTCCAGGGCCTCCAGGGACGGCGGGTCGTCGTCGGCGATCGCCGCCATGCCGAGGGAGCGGAACGGTTCGCCCGCCGCCCGCTCGATGTCCTGGAGCAGCGGGAGTTCGGCCGCGACGGCCGCTCTGATGCGCATACGACAGTATGGCCCGGGACCCCGGGACGGGTGCGGCGCGCCCCTCAGGGGCGGACGGCGCCGCCCGGCGGCGGCCGGTTCCGGTCGGCGTCCCCGGGCCGGTCGAGCAGCCCGCCGTCCCGCGAGAAGCGGGGCAGGAACAGGGCGAGCGCCGGGTCCCCGTACAGCGCCACGTAGAGCTGGACGAGGCGCCCGTCCGTCACCTCCCGCCGGTGGGCCGGCAGCGGGTACCGCTCCCGCAGCCCGGCGAGCAGCCGCCGCGCCGCGCCGGTCGTGACGGGCAGCCGCAGCAGCACCGCCACCGCCCCGAGGACCGGCGGAACCCCGACCGCGAGGACCCCCGGCAGGTCCGCGCCGGCCGCCCCGGTCGCGAACGGCCCCACGAGGACCGTCAGGACGACGCAGCCGAGCAGCGCCCGCACCACCCACAGTTGCGCGACCGGCCGCAGCAGCCCGGCCCCGCGCAGCTCGCCGCTCAGCGCGTCCACGGGCCGCCGCGTCTCGGGGCGCTGGGTGAGGTCCCCCAGGGCGAGGGCCCGGCGGAGCGCCCCGTGCACCCCGAGCTGCACGGGGTCGCGGGTCCGGCCCGGTCCGCCGTTGGCCCGAATCGTATGTTTGCGGCCCGCCGCGACCGCTCCGCGCTGGTGCAGCGCCACGAGCGCCACGGTGACGGCCGCCCGCCGCCCGCCGCGCAGCAGCGCGAGCGCCTGCGGCGCCGGCACGGCGTCCGCGTCCGGCGCCCCGCTCTCCCGGCTGCACGTTCGCATCAGCGCGGCGGCGAGCAGGAGTTGGGTCCAGGCCGCTCCGATGAACCACCACATCCCCGTCGGCATGACGCCCACCCCCCAAGGGAGTTGTGCCCGGTGGAGTGTGCTCCTCACGCGTGAATGGCCGATTTCGGATGCCGAGGTGTTGTGGGGGGAGGCCGGGGGCGCGCTCCGGCGAGACCGGGCGCCGGGCGCGGGCGCGGAGGAGCGCGGGCGCGGGGTCAGGCGCCGCCCGCGGCCAGGCCGTCGGCGGCGCGGTTGACCGGCTGCGGGGTGCCGGTCAGGTCGAGGACGAAGAGCGGGAGCCCGATCTCGGCTGCGCGCGCACGGGCCTCCGGGGTGTAGCCCGCGAGCGAGAAGAACACGCTCGTGGCCGAGGCGCTCAGACCGTTGAGCCAGAGGCACTCGACCGCCCGCGGCCCGGTGGGACGGGTGCTCGGGTCCACCTGGGCGACGAGCCCCGGCGCCCGCAGGTCCACCCCGGACGGGGGCCGCTCCTCGGGCTGGACGACGTCCCGGAAGCCGAGCCAGCGCAGGTACCCGGCGGCTGCGGCCACCGCGTCCCGCCCGGTCCGGATCGTCACGGGCCGGAAGGCGCCCCGCACCGGGGCCGGGGCCGCGGGCGGCGGCGGGACGTGCGCGGGGTAGCGCTCGGCGAACGGACGGTACGGCTTCGCGCGCGGCGGCACTCCGGGCCTCCGGGGGCCGGCGTCGCCGGAGCCCGTACGGCTTGGGTCCGTACAGCCGGATTCCGTACCGGAGAAGCCTTGGTGCGGGCCGTCCGGCCGGGACGGGCCCGGACCGTGCCCGCTCGCGCCGGGACCCGCCGTCCGGGGCGGGGCCGCGCCGGGGTACGGGCCCGCGTCCGGACCGTCCTGAGCACCCTGAGCACCCGGAGCATCCGGAGTACTCGAAGCGCCCGGAGCGCCCGGAGCGCCCGGAGTGTCCGCCGTCCGGACCGGTACCCGCAGGACCGCGCCGCACTGGCAGCCGAGCTCCGGGTGGGGCCAGTCGTCCTCGCGGCCGCAGGCGCCGCAGCGGACGGTGACCCACGCGTCCGTCCAGTTCCGGTGCGTGATCGGCTCCGCCACCGCGTCCGCCGCCACCGTCGGGGCCACGGGGCTCCCGCACGCGCAGGGGAAGACGGGTGCCGCGTACGCCTGCGTGCTCAGGCATTCCGGGCAGCGCACCGGTACCGAATCGCCCACGGTCCAACCCCCTGTCGTCCGCTCCCATCGTCCACCCATCCCCCACGCCGGGGGAGGGTGTTCGGCCACTTCGGCCGCCCGGAAACGCCTCCGAACCGTCCTCGAACCGCCCCCGAACCGTTCCGGCACGCGGACCTCCCTTGACGGTTCTTCGCCACCCCACCTACATTGCTTCCACATAGCAGAACAGCTTTTCCGTATTACGGAAACGAGCGGTGAACCTCCGAGACGAGAGGGAAGCCCGCCCGGTTCCGCCCGGCCGAAGCAGGAGCACTCCCATGCCTCGTATGACCGCCGCCGCAGCGGCCGTTGAGATCCTCAAGCGCGAAGGCGTCACCCAGGCGTTCGGCGTCCCCGGCGCGGCGATCAACCCCTTCTACCGCGAGCTCAAGAACGTGGGCGGCGTCGGCCACACGCTCGCCCGCCACGTCGAGGGCGCGTCCCACATGGCCGAGGGCTACACCCGCGCCAAGGCCGGCAACATCGGCGTCTGCATCGGCACGTCCGGCCCCGCCGGCACCGACATGATCACCGGCCTGTACTCGGCGATCGCCGACTCGATCCCGATCCTCTGCATCACCGGCCAGGCGCCGGTCTCGAAGCTCCACAAGGAGGACTTCCAGGCCGTCGACATCGCCAGCATCGCCAAGCCGGTCACCAAGGCCGCCACCACCGTCCTGGAGGCCGCGCAGGTCCCCGGCGTCTTCCAGCAGGCCTTCCACCTCATGCGCTCGGGGCGCCCCGGCCCGGTCCTCATCGACCTGCCGATCGACGTCCAGCTCACCGAGATCGAGTTCGACCCGGAGACGTACGAGCCGCTGCCGGTCTACAAGCCGCGCGCCACCCGCGCCCAGGCCGAGAAGGCCCTGTCCTTCCTCCTGGAGTCCGAGCGCCCGCTGATCGTCGCCGGCGGCGGCATCATCAACGCCGACGCCTCCGACCTGCTCGTCGAGTTCGCCGAGCTGACCGGCGTCCCGGTCATCTCCACCCTCATGGGCTGGGGCACCATCCCGGACGACCACGAGCTGGCCGCCGGCATGGTCGGCGTCCAGACCGCGCACCGCTACGGCAACGCGACCTTCCTGGAGTCGGACTTCGTCCTCGGCGTCGGCAACCGCTGGGCCAACCGCCACACGGGCTACAACCTGGACGCCTACACCAAGGGCCGGAAGTTCGTCCACGTCGACGTCGAGCCCACCCAGCTCGGCAAGATCTTCGCCCCGGACTACGGCATCGCCTCCGACGCCAAGGCCGCCCTGGAGCTCTTCCTGGAGATCGCGAAGGAGTGGAAGGCGGCCGGCCGCCTCCCCGACTTCACCGCCTGGGCCGCCTCCGCGCAGGAGCGCAAGGCCACCCTCCAGCGCCGCACGCACTTCGACAACATCCCGATGAAGCCGCAGCGCGTCTACGAGGAGATGAACAAGGCCTTCGGCCCGGAGACCCGGTACGTCACCACCATCGGCCTCTCCCAGATCGCCGCCGCGCAGTTCCTGCACGTCTACAAGCCGCGCCACTGGATCAACTGCGGCCAGGCCGGCCCGCTCGGCTGGACCATCCCGGCCGCCATCGGCGCCGCCACCGCCGACCCGGAGACCCCGGTCGTCGCGCTCTCGGGCGACTACGACTTCCAGTTCATGATCGAGGAGCTGGCGGTCGCCGCCCAGCACAAGGTCCCCTACGTCCACGTCCTCGTGAACAACGCCTACCTGGGCCTCATCCGGCAGGCGCAGGGCGGCCTCGGCATCAACTTCGAGGTCAACCTGGAGTTCGAGAACATCAACACCCCGGAGATCGGCGTCTACGGCGTCGACCACGTCAAGGTCGCCGAGGGCCTCGGCGTCAAGGCCATCCGCGTCGAGGACCCGGACAAGCTGGGCGAGGCCCTGGAGCAGGCCAAGAAGCTGGCCGTCGAGCACCGGGTTCCGGTCGTCGTCGAGGCGATCCTGGAGCGCATCACCAACATCGCGATGAGCAAGACGGTCGACATGAGCGACGTCACCGAGTTCGAGGACCTGGCCACCGAGCCCGGCCACGCGCCGACCGCGATCAGGGCCCTCCAGGTCTGATCCCGGAGCCGTGAGACGGCCCCCGCCCCGAGGAGCACCGGGACGGGGGCCGCTTCACGTCCCTTCCGGGCCTCACGCCCCTCACGTCCCTCCCGCGTCCCGCGCCCCTCCCGCGCCCTGCGCCCGTACGAGCACCGCGCCCGCCTCCGTCCACTCGTACAGGACCGACCGGCCCGCCCGTCCCCGCCGGACGAGACCCGCCTCCCGCAGCACCTTCAGGTGCCGGCCCACCGAGCCGAGGCCCTGTCCGGTCAGGGCCACCAACTGGCTGGTGGACTTCGGCGTGCCCAGGCGCACGAGCACCCCCGCCCGTCCCGGTCCGAGCAGCGCGCCCAGCGCCTGCGGCACGACCGGGCCCGAGGCGTCCGCCAGGACGCCCGCGCAGGGGTACACCACCGCGAACCGCGCCGCGCCCTCCCAGGACACCCAGCCCGTCACCGAGGTCACCGGCACGAAGAGCAGACGGCCGCCGTCCACCGAACGCGGCGGATAGGACCGGGCGTTGACCTGGAGCCGGCCGTCGCCGAGCCAGCGCGTCCGGCCCGGGTCCAGTTCGTCCAGGGCCGCCGCCCAGCCACCCCGCCCCAACCGCGCGGTCCGCGCCGTCACGTCGGCCTCCAGGATCCGCCGCCGGCGGGGCCACTCCGGAAGCACCGTCTCCCGCCACACCCACGTCAGGACCTCCGCCATCCGCCCGGGCAGGTCCCGCGCCGAACGCAGCGGCTCCGGCACGGGCCCGCCGAGCGCGACGGCCAACTGCGGCACCGCGTCGGCCGGATCGGCGGCGCGGACGGCCTCCACCTCCTCCTCGAAGGGGCGCTCGCCCTCGCCGAGCGGCGTCGGCGTCAGGAAGTCCGCGTTCCAGGTGGGGCCGATCGCGGCCCGGACGAGCAGGGCGTCGAGCGGTTCGGCCGCCAGGCGAGCGCGGTAGGCGGGCAACGCCGCGGTCAGCCAGGCCCGTTCGCCCGGGTGGCTCGCGGCGGCCGCGTGCAGGACCTTGAGCGCGGCGATCGCCTCGGCCAGCGGCGACACCACGAAACGGCCGCCCGCGAGCGAGTCGGTCCCGATCCGCCACCAGCCCATTCCGCCGCCCTCCCCCGCCCTTTCGCCCGCTCTCCGGGCGCATTGGTTTCGCCCCCGCGCGAAACGGTAACGGCATGCGCCGGGCGCCCCCGAGACTCCCCGCATGTCCCGCCACCGCTCCCGTCACGACACCCGTCAGGGCCCCCGCTACCGCACCCTCTTCCGTACCCCCGAATTCACCCCGCTCTTCCTCACCGGCTCCGCCCACACCGCCGCGCAGACGGTGGCCGGGCTCGGGCTCGCCACCCTCGTCCTGCGCACCACCGGCTCGCCGTTCCTCTCCGCCCTCGCCCTCTTCGGGCCCTCGCTCGCCCAGTTCCTCGGCGCGACCACACTGCTCTCCGCCGCCGACCGGCTGCCGCCGCGCGCCGCGCTCTCCGGGATCGCCCTCCTCTTCGCCGCGGGCACGGCCGTCCTGGCGATCCCCGCCCTGCCCACCTGGGCGGTCTTCGTAGTCCTCTTCACCGAGGGGCTCGCGGCCTCGCTGGGCGGTGGGGTGCGGTACGGCCTCCTGAACGAGATCCTGCCGCGCGAGGCGTACCTCCTCGGCCGCTCGGCGACGAACATGGCCACCGGCGCCTGCCAGATCGGCGGCTTCGCGGCCGGCGGGCTCCTCGTCGCCCTGCTCTCGCCGCGCGGCGCGGTCCTCGTCGGCGCAGGGCTCTATCTCGCCGCCGCCCTCCTGGCCCGCCTCGGCCTGGGCGCGCGTCCGCCGCGCGCCGGAGGGCGGCCCTCGGTCGCCGCGACCCGGCGCGCCAACGCCCTGCTCCTGTCCGTGCCCGCCCGCCGCCGCTGCTACCTCGCCCTGTGGGTGCCCAACGGGCTGATCGTGGGCTGCGAGTCGCTGTTCGTGCCGTACGCCCCCGAGCGCGCCGGACTCCTCTTCGTCTGCGGGGCGTTCGGGATGCTGGTGGGGGACGTCGTCGTCGGCCGCTTCCTGCCGGAGCGGCTGCGCGGCCGGCTCCGCTTCCCGCTCCAGGCGCTGCTCGCCGCCCCGTTCCTCCTCTTCGCCCTCGACCCCGGCCTGCCGCTCGCGCTCGCCGCCGTGACCGTGTCGGCGGTGGGGTACGGGGCGACCCTGCTGCACCAGGAGCGGCTGATGGCCCTGGTGCCGGAGGAGGCGAGCGGTCACGCCCTGGGCCTGCACTCCTCGGGGATGCTCGCGTTCCAGGGGGCGAGCGCGGCCCTGGCCGGCGCCCTCGCCCAGTACACCTCACCGCGGACCGGGATGGTGCTCCTCGCCCTGGCCTCGCTCGCCGTGACGTTCCTCCTCGCGCGGGCCGGCCGGCGGGAAACGAAGAAGAGCGCGGAACCAGGGACCGTAAACCTGGTTCCGCGCTCTTCCGTCTGATGACCGCCCGACGGTGCGAGGCTGGCGCGACAGGACGTTCGCGCCGCCGGGCGGAGTCTCGGGATTCCCCTCCGGAGAGGGGGCGTTGGGACCGCGGCGGTACCGACGGGCGGGGCGGCCGTCCCTTCCTTCAGGTCAGGAAGGGGGCCGTCGCCCTTACCACCGCACTGGCTCGGAGCCGCCGCGGTCCTCACGCTGTCCGGTCCACCGGCCACCCCTCATTCGGGCCGGTGATCCGGACCGCGTACGGCGCTGACCTCCCGTCAAGTGCCGTACGCAGCTCGGGTGCTGCCGTGGATCAGTCGCGCAGGGCGGCGACCGCCTCGGCCACGCGCCTGCCGTACTCCGGGTCGGCGGCGGCGAAGTGCGCGACGTTCTTCTCGACGACGTCCTCGCGGGACACCTGGGAGAGGCTGCCGGCGATGTTGGCGACCAGACGGGCCTTCTCGTCCTCGGACATCAGGCGGTAGAGCTCGCCGGCCTGGAAGAAGTCGTCGTCCTTGACGTGCGCGGGCGCCTCGTGGGTGCCGGTCCAGCCGTGGATCGCGAGCGGCGCGGAGAGCGCGGCGTCGGTCTGGGCCGGGCCCTGGTACGAGTTGGGCTCGTAGTTCTTGTCGTGGCGCGAGCCGTTGCGGGTGGCCATGAGGCCGTCCCGGCCGTAGTTCTGCGCCGTGGTCGCCCTGGGGGCGTTCACCGGCAGCAGGGTGTGGTTCACGCCGAGGCGGTAGCGGTGGGCGTCCGCGTAGGCGAAGAGGCGGCCCTGGAGCATCTTGTCCGGCGAGGGACCGATGCCCGGGACGAAGTTGTTCGGGGAGAACGCGGCCTGCTCGACCTCGGCGAAGACGTTGTCCGGGTTGCGGTCGAGGACCAGGCGGCCCACCCGCTGGAGCGGGTAGTCGGCGTGCGGCCACACCTTGGTGAGGTCGAACGGGTTGAAGCGGTAGTCCACCGCCTCGGCGGCCGGCATGACCTGGACGTAGAGGGTCCAGGAGGGGTTGACGCCCCGCTCGATCGCCTGGAGCAGGTCGGTCTGGTGCGAGTTGGCGTCCTTGCCGACCAGCTCGGCGGCCTGCTCGGCGGAGAGGCTGCGGATGCCCTGGTTCGTCTTGAAGTGGTACTTGACGAAGAAGGCCTCGCCCGCCTCGTTGGTCCACTGGTAGGTGTGCGAGCCGAAGCCGTGCATGTGGCGGTACGAGGCGGGGATGCCGCGGTCGCCGAAGAGCCAGGTGATCTGGTGGGTGGACTCGGGGGAGTGCGCCCAGAAGTCCCAGACGTTGTCCGGCTCCTGCTTGCCCGTGAACGGGTCGCGCTTCTGCGAGTGGATGAAGTCGGGGAACTTGATCGGGTCCTTGATGAAGAACACCGGGGTGTTGTTGCCGACGAGGTCGTAGTTGCCCTCCTCGGTGTAGAACTTCAGCGCGAAGCCGCGGGGGTCACGCACCGCGTCCGCGCCGCCGAGCGAGTCGGCCACGGTGGAGAAGCGGATGAAGGTCTCGGTCCGCTTGCCGACCTCGGAGAGGAAGGCCGCCTTCGTGAAGCCGGTGACGTCGTCGGTGACCTCGAAGTACCCGTACGCGCCGGAGCCGCGGGCGTGCACCACGCGCTCCGGGATCCGCTCACGGTTGAAGCGCGCGAGCTTCTCCAGCAGGTGCTGGTCCTGGAGGAGGAGGGGGCCACCGACGCCGGCGGTGGCGGAGTTCTGGTTGTCGGCGACGGGGGCGCCGGACTCGGTCGTAAGCACGCGCTTCGACATCGTGACCTTCCGTACGGGAGCTGCACTGAGTGACGGTGCCAGGAGCGTAGGTACGCCCTCCGAAAAACGTCAACAGTTTGTTGAAAATGAAGTGTGGTGTTCCGGTCGGCGGCGGCGCCTGGGCGCGACAGGACAGTTGTCAGCGCCGCCGCCGACCGGAAATCGGGGGCCCCGGGGAAGCGGGGGCGGGGTCAGACCTGCTGGCCGGAGAGGCGCTCGACGGCGCGCAGCAGGGCCGAGTGGTCCAGGCCGCCGTCACCCTGCGCGCGCAGGGAGGCGACGAGCTGGGCGACGACCGCGCCGACCGGAAGGGCGGCGCCCACGTTGCGGGCGGCGTCGGTGACGATGCCCATGTCCTTGTGGTGCAGGTCGATGCGGAAGCCCGGCTTGAAGTCCCGGTTCAGGAAGTTGTCCTTCTTGCGGGTCAGCACGGTCGAGCCGGCCAGGCCGCCGTTGAGGACGTCGAGGGCCGCGGTGAGGTCCACACCGGACTTCTCCAGGAAGACCACGGCCTCGGCGCAGGCCTGGATGTTGACCGCCACGATGAGCTGGTTGGCGGCCTTCACCGTCTGGCCGGAGCCGTGCGGGCCGCACAGCACGATGGTCTTGCCGAGGGCCTCCAGGATCGGCAGGGCCTCGTCGAAGTCAGCCCGCTCGCCACCGACCATGATCGAGAGCACGGCCTCGATGGCACCGGCCTCGCCGCCGGAGACCGGGGCGTCGATGACGCGGATCCCCTTCTCGGCGGCGTTCTTGGCGAGGTCGACCGAGGTCTGCGGGGTGATCGACGACATGTCGATGATCAGCGCGCCCTGCCTGGCGTTCTCCAGGATGCCCTCGGGGCCGTAGGAGATCGCCTCGACCTGCGGGGAGGCGGGCACCATCGTGATGACGACGTCGGCGTCCTCGACGGCCTCGGCGATCGAGCCCGCGGCGGAGCCGCCGGCCTTGGCGAGGCGGTCCAGCTTGTCCTGCTCCAGGGTGAAGCCGGTGACCGAGTAGCCGGCCTTGAGGAGGTTCTCGGACATGGGGGAGCCCATGATGCCGAGGCCGATCCAGGCGATCTTGGGGAGGTTGTTGCTCATGGTGAGGGTGCCTCTCGGGAAACTCTGGTGGTACGGGGGAGGGGGCGCGGGTCGGCCGGTCAGCGGGCCGCGCGGGCCTCGGCCGGGAGCCACGCGAAGGACGCGGCGGCGTCGGCGGCCTTGTACTCCAGGCCGACCCAGCCGTCGTAGCCGGCCTTCTTCAGCTCGTCGAGGAGCTGCTCCAGGGGCAGGTCGCCGGTGCCCGGCGCGCCGCGGCCCGGGTTGTCCGCGATCTGCACGTGGCCGGTCTTGTCCGCGTACTGGGCGATGACCGCGCTCACGTCCTCGCCGTTCATCGACAGGTGGTAGACGTCGAGCAGGAACTTGGCGTTGCCGAGGCCGGTGGCCGCGTTGACCTTGTCGACGACCTCGATCGCGGCGGGGGCGCTCACCAGCGGGTAGAGCGGCGATTCCGGCTTGTTGAGGGTCTCGACCAGGAGGATCGCGCCGACGCGGTCGGCGGCCCGGGCGGCAAGGACCAGGTTCTCCAGGGCGAGGGTGTCCTGGATCTGCGGGTCCACGCCCTCGACGCGGTTGCCGTAGAGCGCGTTGAGCGCCTTGCAGCCGACCGAGGCGGCGAAGTCGGCGGCCACGTCGATGTTGGCGCGGAAGCGGTCCGACTCCTCGCCCGGTACGGAGAGGGCCCCGCGGTCCGGGCCGGGGAGCTGTCCGGCGTAGAAGTTCAGCCCCACCAACCGGGTGCCGGCGTCCTCGAGGGCCTTCTTGAGGGCGTCGAGCTCGCTCTGCTCGGGGGTGGCGGTGTCGATCCAGGGCCACCACAGCTCGACCGCGGTGAAGCCCGCCGCGGCTGCGGCCGCGGGGCGCTCCAGGAGCGGGAGTTCCGTGAAGAGGATCGACAGGTTCACATCGAAGCGCTGATCGGAGTATCCCATGAGGGGTATGCGCTCCTTCCGTATCGCGGAAGTAAGTTTCTGTCTGACGGAATGTTGCAGGCGGGTTGCCGCGCTTGTCAAGGGGTCCCCGCAGGTCCGGGGCTCCCGCGGGGCCCGGGAGGGGCCGTAGCGTGGGGCCATGGTGCGTTTGAGAGTGGAGTTCACGACCGAGCCGTTCGACCTCGACGAGGCGCCGGCGCACGCGGTCGTGGCCCGTGAGGTCATCCAGTCGGCCGACCTGGACGCGGTCGACGTCGGTCCCTTCGGCAACACGGCGGAGGGCGGCGCCGACGCGGTCCTCACCGCCGTCGACGCGCTGCTCCGCGAGTCGCTCGCGGCCGGCGCCACGCGCGTCTCGCTCCAGGTCAACGTGATCGAGGGGGGCGAGAAGTGAACGAACACCCCTTGGTCGCCGCGGTGAAGCCCCTGGTCGACGCCATGGGCGCCGAGCTGCTCGGCCCCGAGCTCGCCGGGGCCGACGACGTCGTCCTGTCCTGGGAGGGCGAGGACGTGCTCGCCGTGCGGCTCCCGCAGCTCTCGGAGTCCCTGGACCACATCCTGGCCGCCCTGGAGCGCCGGCACGGGACGCCGCTCGCGCGGCTCGACCGCAAGTCCAAGCAGGAGATCGTCCGGCTCCTGGAGGGGCGCGGGGCCTTCTCCGTGCGCCACGGGGTGGAGACGGTGGCGGGCGCGCTCGGCGTCAGCCGCTTCACCGTCTACAACTACCTGAACCGCGAGACCGCGCTGAACAGGGAAAAGACCGTCGAGGCCGACTAGTTGATCACGCGTGTCCACGAGCCGTCGTCCGCATGTCGGGACGACGGCTTTTGTGTCACCGACTTTTCAACAAAGTGTTGACGTTGTGTTGCGGAGGGCGTTAGCTATCCGCAGCCCGTCCGACGCACAGCGAAAAACAGCCACGGAGGCTTCCCGTGACTTCAGGTACGACACCGGGCCTGGCCCGGTTCAACACCTCGGCGGACAGCGAGGCCCTCGCCGCGCTCCACGAGGTGTGCTCCAGCTCGGCGTGGGGGAGCAAGATCCTCGCCCAGCGCCCGTACGCCACCGCCGAAGCCCTCTTCCTCGCCAGCGACGCCGCCATGGCCGAGCTGACCGCGGAGGACCTGGCCGAGGCGATGGCCGGGCACCCGCCGATCGGTCGTCCGAAGGCCGGGGACCCGACCTCCTCCCGCGAGCAGAGCGGGATGGCCGGCGCCTCCGAGGAGCTCAAGGCCGAGATGCTCGAACTCAACCTGGCCTACCAGGACACGTTCGGTCATGTCTTCCTCATCTGCGCCACCGGCAAGAGCGGCGAACAGATGCGCGACGCGGTCCGCGAGCGGATCGGCAACTCGCCCGAGGCGGAGCGCGAGATCGTCCGCACCGAACTGGGCAAGATCAACCGCATCCGGCTGGCCCGCCTCACCGAGGGCCCGCAGGCCCCGTAGGGGACTCGTCAGAGCGAAGAGGAAGAGAACTCCGCAATGAGCACCGACACCACGGCCTCGGTGTCCACCCACATCCTGGACACCAGCATCGGCCGCCCCGCCGAGGGCGTCGCCATCACCCTCGCGGCCCGCGCCGGCTCCGACGCGGAGTGGACCGCGCTCGGCGGCTCCGCCACCGACGCGGACGGGCGCTGCAAGGACCTGCCGGCCCTGCCGGAGGGCACCACCCACGTACGCCTCGACTTCGAGACCGAGGCGTACTTCTCGACCCAGCACAGTGTGAAGAAGCAAGCCGAGGCGCAGCAGGACGCCCCCCGCGTAAGGGACAGCGGTGCGTTCTTCCCGGAGGTGGCGATCACGTTCGCCGTCACCCCGGGCGAGCACTACCACGTACCGCTGCTGCTCAACCCGTTCGGCTACTCCGTATACCGAGGGAGCTAGCAGACATGCCCACGATTCTCGGCCAGAACCAGTACGGCAAAGCAGAGAACCGCGTCGTCAAGATCACGCGGGACGGCGCCACCCACCACATCAAGGACCTGAACGTCTCCGTCGCCCTCTCCGGCGACCTCAGCGACGTCCACCTCACCGGCTCCAACGCCCACTGCCTCCCCACCGACACGACGAAGAACACCGTCTTCGCGTTCGCCAAGGAGTACGGCATCGAGTCCGCCGAGCAGTTCGGCATCCACCTCGCCCGCCACTTCGTGACGAGCCAGGAGCCGATCAAGCGCGCCCGGATCCGGATCGAGGAGTACTCCTGGGAGCGCATCGCCTCCTCCGACGCCAACTCCAAGTTCATCGGCTCCGACGAGGTCAACCACTCCTTCGCCCGCAAGGGCCAGGAGACCCGCGTCACCCAGATCACCTACGACGGCGAGAAGTGGGAGGTCATCTCCGGCCTCAAGGACCTCGTCGTCATGAACTCCACCAACTCGGAGTTCTGGGGCTACATCAAGGACCAGTACACGACCCTCCAGGAGGCGTACGACCGCATCCTGGCCACCCAGGTGTCCGGCCGGTGGCGGTTCAACTGGACCGACGACGACCAGCGCATGCCCAACTGGGAGCGGTCCTACGAGCAGACGAAGAAGCACATGCTCGAGGCCTTCGCGGAGACCTACTCGTACTCCCTCCAGCAGACGCTGTACCAGATGGCCACCCGGATCATCAACCACCGCTCGGAGATCGACGAGGTCCGCTTCTCGCTCCCGAACAAGCACCACTTCCTGGTCGACCTCGAGCCCTTCGGCCTGAAGAACGACAACGAGGTCTACTACGCCGCCGACCGCATGTACGGCCTCATCGAGGCCACCGTCCTGCGTGACGGAGCCACGGCGCAGATCCCGGTCGACATGACCAACCTCTAAGCGGCATCTGAGTGACCGGCCCCCGCCCGCCCGCAGTCGGGCGGGGGCCGCACCAGACCGGAGGGAACCTTCCCATGGCACAGCCTGCAAAGGGGCCGGCAACCGCCGAAGGCCCGTGTTCCACCCCCTCGCCCACCCCGGCCCCCTGCCACCCGGTGGACGAGAAGCTCCCCGCCTCGCGGCTCGTCCCCGCGGCGCTCCAGCACATCGCCGCCATGTACGCCGGCGTCGTCACCCCTCCGCTCATCATCGGCCAGGCCGTCGGCCTGGACGCGGCCGGCATGACCCGGCTCATCGCCGCCGGCCTGCTGATCGCCGGCTGCGCGACCCTCCTGCAGACCCTCGGCGCCGGACGGTTCGCCGGCAACCGGCTCCCGTTCGTCAACGCCGCCTCGTCCGCCGGCATCGCCCCGATGCTCGCCATCGCCGAGACCAGCGCCCCCGGTCACCAACTGCCCGCCATCTACGGCGCGGTGATGGTCGCCGGAGTCTTCTGCCTCGCCGTCGGCCCCTTCTTCGGCCGGCTCCTGCGCTTCTTCCCGCCGCTCGTCACCGGCGTCGTCATCACCCTCATCGGGGTCACCCTGATGCCCGTGCCCGTCGCCTGGGCCCAGGGCGGGGACCGGACCGCCGCCGACTTCGGCGCCATGCGGTACCTGGCCCTCGCCGGCTTCACCCTCGTCGTCATCCTGCTCTTCCAGCGCTTCGGCAAGGGCTTCGTCAAGCAGATCGCCCTGCTCCTCGGCCTCTTCATCGGCACCCTCGCCGCGATCCCCTTCGGGATGGCCGACTTCGGCGCCCTGCGCGAGGCGCCCGTCGCCGCCCTGCCCGCGCCCTTCGCCTTCGGCGCCCCCGAGTTCCAGCCCGCCGCGATCCTCTCCCTGTGCATCGTCATGCTGGTCCTGATGACGGAGTCCAGCGCCGGCATGCTCGCCCTCGGCGAGATCTGCGAGCGGCGCACCGACGGCCGGACCATCACCCGCGGCCTGCGCACCGACGGCGTCGCCACCCTCCTCGGCCCCGTCTTCGGCGGCTTCCCGACCTCGGCCTTCGCCCAGAACGTCGGCGTCGTCTCGCTGACCCGGGTCCGCTCCCGGTACGTGGTCGCCGCCGCCGGCGGCGCCCTCCTCGTCCTCGGCGCCTTCCCGGTCCTCGGCGCGGTCGTCTCCACGGTCCCGATGCCCGTCCTCGGCGGCGCCGGCATCGTCCTCTTCGGCTCGATCGCGGTCAGCGGCATCCGCACCCTCTCGGAAGCCGGACTCGACGACAGCTCCAACATCATCCTGGTGGCCGTCGCGCTCGGAGCGGGCATCATCCCGCTCGCCGCCCCCACCTTCTACGCCGGCTTCCCGGCCTGGGCGCAGACCGTCCTCGGCTCCGGCATCAGCGCGGGCGCGCTCGTCGCCGTCCTGCTCAACCTGTTCTTCCACCATCTCGGCACCCGGAGCCGTCAGGCGGCCCCGGCACTCAAATCCTCCTAGGGTCCTGCCGTGCCCACACCACTCCCGAGGAATGAAGGAAGCACCGCCATGGCAGCACCTTCGGCAGCCCCCCAGCGGATCGTCGTCGAGAACGCGGCGATCGCGACCGTCGACGCGCACGACACCGAGTACGCCTCCGGGTACCTCGTCGTCGCCGACAACAGGATCGAGTCCATCGGCGCCGGCAAGGCCCCCGAGAACCTGGAGAACGTGGTCCGGCGCATCGACGCCACCGGCCACCTGGTCACGCCCGGCCTGGTCAACACCCACCACCACTTCTACCAGTGGATCACCCGCGGCCTGGCCACCGACCACAACCTCTTCAACTGGCTGGTGGCGCTCTACCCGACCTGGGCGCGCATCGACGAGCAGATGGTGCGCGCGGCCGCGCAGGGCTCGCTGGCGATGATGGCCCGCGGCGGCGTCACCACCGCCATGGACCACCACTACGTCTACCCGGTGAACTCCGGCGACCTCTCCGGCGCCATCATCGGCGCCGCCTCCGAGATGGGCGTCCGCTTCACTCTTGCCCGCGGCTCCATGGACCGCAGCGAGAAGGACGGCGGCCTGCCGCCGGACTTCGCCGTCGAGACCACCGAGGGCGCGCTCGCCGCGACCGAGGAGACGGTGAAGCGCCACCACGACGCCTCCTTCGACGCGATGACCCAGGTCGCCGTCGCCCCCTGTTCCCCGTTCTCCATCTCCACCGAGCTGCTCCGCGAGGGCGCGGCGCTCGGCCGCCGCCTGGGCGTGCGCATGCACACCCACGGCTCGGAGACCGTGGAGGAGGAGAAGTTCTGCCACGAGCTCTTCGGCATGGGCCCGACGGACTACTTCGAGTCCACCGGCTTCCTCGGCGAGGACGTGTGGATGGCGCACTGCGTCCACATGAACGACTCCGACATCGCCGCCTTCGCCCGCACGAAGACGGGCGTGGCGCACTGCCCCTCCTCCAACGCGCGCCTCGCCGCCGGCATCGCCCGCGTACCGGACATGCTCGCGGCGGGCGTCCCCGTCGGCCTCGGCGTCGACGGCACCGCCTCCAACGAGTCCGGCGAACTCCACACCGAGCTGCGCAACGCGCTCCTCATCAACCGCCTCGGCGCCCACCGCGAGGCCGCGCTCAACGCCCGCCAGGCCCTGCGCCTCGGCACCCACGGCGGCGCGCAGGTCCTTGGCCGCGCCGACAGCATCGGCTCCCTGGAGGCGGGCAAGCTCGCCGACTTCGTCCTGTGGAAGATCGACGGCCTCGGCCACTCCACGATCGCCGACCCGGTCACCGCCATCGTCTTCGGCGCGGCGGCCCCGGTCACGGCCTCCTTCGTCAACGGCCGGCAGATCGTCGAGAACGACCGGCTGCTCACCGTCGACGAGGACGCCATCGCGCGCGACGCGCGCACGGAGGCGCAGCGCCTGGCCCGCATCGCGGCCCGGGCCTGACCCTCCCCACGGAGTCCGGCCGAGGGGGACGGCCCTCGGCCGGTCGCCGCGGATCCGAGCGGGATCCGCGGCAGCCCGACCGGGAGGTGTCGTACGCAGAAGCCTTACGGCACCTCCCGGGACGGTGACACCGCCCGCACCCCCACCGGGCGCCCCGTCCACCCGCCGCGCCCCCGCGGCAGCACTTCCCGGAGCCCCGCCCGCCGGAGCCCCACCCCCGCGACGAGCCGCACCTCCCGCACCCCGCACCGCATCGCACCACCTCCCAGACACCCGCGTCGCCGCCGACGCGTAACCGACCGGAGGAACCGCCGTGGCCGCCAAGCCCCAGGTTCGCAATGCACAAGACGCAGGCTCCGCTCCCGAAGACCGCGAGAGGCATCCGGTCGACGAGACGCTGCCCCCCGTGAAGATGCTCACCAGTGGGCTCCAGCACGTGGCCGCCATGTACGCGGGAGTCGTCGCCCCGCCCCTGATCGTCGGAGCGGCCGTCGGCCTCTCCGGCACCGAACTCACCTTCCTCACCGGCGCGAGCCTCTTCACCGCCGGCCTCGCCACCTTCCTCCAGACGCTGGGCGTCTGGAAGATCGGCGCCCGTCTGCCGTTCGTCAACGGCGTCACCTTCGCCGGCGTCGCCCCGATGCTCGCCATCGTCGACACCACCGACGACAAGGCCGACGCGCTCCCCGTGATCTTCGGCGCGATCATCGTCGCCGGACTCCTCGGCTTCCTCGCCGCCCCCTGGTTCTCCCGGCTCGTCCGGTTCTTCCCGCCGGTCGTCACCGGCACCGTCATCACCCTCATAGGCGTGTCCCTGCTCCCGGTCGCGTTCGGCTGGGCCCAGGGACCCAACCCCCAGGCGAAGGACTACGGTTCGACGACCTTCCTCTCCCTCGCCGGCATCACCCTCGTCGTCGTCCTGCTCCTGCGCCGCTTCACCCGGGGCTTCCTCAAGCAGGTCGCCGTCCTGGTCGGCCTCGTCATCGGCACCCTCATCGCCATCCCGTTCGGCGTCACCGACTTCTCCCCGGTGACCGAGGCGGACATCGTCGGCTTCCCGTCCCCCTTCCACTTCGGCGCCCCGCAGTTCGCCCTCGCCGCGATCATCTCCATGTGCGTGGTCATGCTGGTCTCCATGACCGAGTCGACCGCCGACATGCTGGCGCTCGGCGAGATCGTCGAGCGGCCCGCCGACGAGAAGACCATCGCCGCCGGACTGCGCGCCGACACCCTCGGCTCCGCGCTCAGCCCCCTGTTCAACGGCTTCATGTGCAGCGCCTTCGCCCAGAACATCGGCCTGGTCGCCATGACCAGGATCCGCAGCCGCTTCGTCGTCGCCTGCGGCGGCGGCTTCCTGGTCCTCATGGGCCTCTCGCCGGTCGCGGCCTCGCTCATCTCGGTCGTGCCCCGCCCGGTCCTCGGCGGCGCGGGCGTCGTCCTCTTCGGCTCGGTCGCGGCCAGCGGCATCCAGACCCTCGTCAAGGCGGGCCTGGAGAAGGACAACAACGTCCTGATCGTGGCCGTCTCGCTGGCCGTCGGCATCATCCCGATCACGGCGCCGGAGTTCTACCACGCCTTCCCGGAGACCGCGAAGATCATCCTGGACTCCGGCATCTCGACCGGCTGCGTCGCCGCCGTCCTGCTCAACGTGGTCTTCAACCACCTGGGCCGGCGCCGGGACGACGACGAGGTCACCGCGCCGATGGAGCCCGGCGAGGAGATCTCGGGCAGCCGCGCCGCGAAGGCGGCGCACGTCCACTGAACCCGCACCTCGCTCCACCGGCAGCCCCGGCTCCCGCCCACCCGGCGGGGGCCGGGGCCGCCGCGCGCGCGACGGCCCCGGGAACGGCCGGGGGCGCCGCGGGAGCCGGGACCGGGACAGGGACCGGGACCGTCGTCCTGATCAACCCCAACACCTCCGCCACCACCACCGCGATGATGACCGCCATCGCCCGGCGGACCCTGGGACCCGCCCTCCCCGTCCGGGGCGTGACCGTCGCCCGGGGCCCGCGCATGCTCACCGATCCGGCCGCCCTGCGGGCCGCCGTCCCCGAGGTCCTCGCGGCGGGAACCGCCGCCACCGCCGGGGACGGCTGCGCCGCCCTCCTCGTCGCCGCCTTCGGGGACCCGGGCCTGGACGCCCTGCGCGCGGCGACCGGACTCCCCGTGGCCGGCCTCGGCGAGGCGGCGCTCCTGGAGGCGGCCGCCGACGGCACCCCCTTCGGCGTCGCGACCACCACCCCGCTCCTGGCCGACGCCATCACCGCCCGGGTGGCGGAACTCGGACTCTCCGACCGGTACACGGGCCTGCGGCTCACCGCCGGCGCCCCCGAACGCCTCTCCGCCGACCCGGTGGTGCTCCTCGACCGCCTGGAACGGGCGGTCCGCGCCTGCGCCGAACGGGACGGGGCCCGCGCCGTCGTCATCGGCGGCGGCCCGCTCGGCGAGGCGGCCGAGCGGCTCCGGGCCCGGTGCGCCGTGCGGATCGTCGCCCCGATCCCGGCGGCCTGCCGGTCGCTCGCCCGCCTCCTGGCGGGGGTGACGGCCGAAGACCTGACGAAGTGACGGCCGGAGGCGCCCGCCCCGGCGGTCCCGCTCACCCCTCCACCGCGATCCGGCGCCGGCACTCCCGGGCCAGGGACGGGTAGGCGGCGCCGATCGCCTCGTACAGGCGCTTGCGCAGCAGCCGTTCGGCCTCGCCGCGCCCGGTCTCGCCGTACAGGCCGTCGAGCAGCGCCTCGTACCGCGAGAGGGCGTGCCGCAGATAGCTCACCTGCCACCGCGCGAGCGACCCGACGGGCGCCCCGGCCGTCCGCGCCCCGCCCTTGCCGGCCGGCCCGGGCGTCCCGCCCGCCCGCACCCCGTCCCCGCCCTCCGGCCCGGCCGTCCCCGGGCTCCGGGCGCCCAGCAGGTGCCGGTGGCGGACGGCGCGGCGCTCCAGTTCGGGGCCGGGCAGCCGGGGCACCTCGATCGGCTCCGCGCGGATCGCGGTCAGGACGGCGGCCCGCCGCCGCTCGGCACAGGCCCCGGCGGCCGAGGAACGGGCCCGCGAGAACTCCGCGGCCCCGGCGAACTCGGGCGTCCGCTCCACGGTCTCCACCCGGGCGAGCAGATAGAGCCGCACCGGCGCGAGGGACCAGCGGCGCGGGTCGCGCCCCTGCACGTCGGGCGTGCCGAGCAGGTCCCGGACCATCGCGTCGGTCCAGCCGCGCCGGCGCACCCCGGCGAGCGACACGTAGGTCGTACGGTCCGTCATGTTTCCCCCAGAACTCGATTACGGAGAGTGACGAATCCAGTGAAGCGCATCCCACTGACAACGCCCCCTCCGGCACCCCGCCGACGTCCCTTCCGGCGTCCTTTCCGCCGCCCCTTCCGGCCTCCTCTCCGCCGTCCTTTCCGGCGCCCCCTTGTCCCACCCGCCCCGACTGTGCGATATAGGTCTGGACCTTTCCCACGGACGGAGGCCGTACCGTGCAACGCCCGTTCCCCCCACGCCGCTTGCCCGCCCTGGTGGCGCTCCTCGCGCTCGCCCTCACCGCCTGCTCCACCGCCGGGGCCGCCCCGAAGGACACCCGCGCCCCCACCGCGCCCACCGGCGTCACCGCCACCTCGGGCAGCTCGACCACCGTCCACGTCATGTGGAGCGCCGCCACCGACGACCGCGCCGTCACCGGCTACGAGGTCCACCTCGACGGCCGCAAGGTCAAGGACCTCCCCGCCACCACCCTCATGACCGACGTCGTCGGCCTCGCCCCGGCCACCCCCCACCGCTTCACCGTCCGCGCCCGCGACGCCGCCGGCAACGCCTCGCCGCCCAGCGCCACCGTCGCCGCCACCACCCTCCCGGCCGCCACCGAGGACCGCACGCCCCCCACCGCCCCGGCCGGCCTCCGCGTCGCCCCCGACGGCAGCCGCGCCGCCACCCTCCGCTGGTCCCCGGCCCGCGACGACACCGAGGTCACCGCGTACGACGTCTACCAGGCCGACACCCGCGTCCACACGGTCCCGGGCACCGCCACCGACGCCCGCCTCACCGGCCTGCGCCCCGGCACCGCTTACGCGTTCACCGTCCGCGCCCGCGACGCCGCCGAGAACTCCTCCCCGGACAGCAACGCGGTCGACCTCACCACCGCCCCGGCCCCGGGCGCGCCCGCGAACACCGCCCCCACCGACCTCGTCGCCACCGCCGCGAAGGGCGGCGAGATCACCCTCACCTGGACCCCGCCGACGACGGGCGCCCCGGTCACCCACCACGAACTCCACCTCAACGGCCGCTTCGCCACCACCATCGTCTGGGGCGCCGAACCGCCCCCCGGCCGCGCCACCTACACCTTCCCGGTCACCGACCCCCCGGGCACCCGCTACACGCTCACCCTCCGCGCCCGGCTGCCCGACGGCACCTGGGGCGACTTCTCGGCCCCGCGGACGGTGACCGTGCGCTGAACCCCGCCCCCGAACTGCGGCGACACACCTGGCCCCTGGTCCTTGCGGCCCGGAACCGCCCACCCGGAACTACCCTGAGAGCGTGGCCGAGACCGTTCTCACCAACACCGGACTCGACAGGTTCCTCGAACTCGTCGACGGAGCGCCCGAGCACCACGACCCCGCGTTCGCGCGTGCCGCCGAGGCGGTGCTCGGGCTCCTCGCGCTGCGGGGGGCCGACCGGGGGACGGGGCTGCCCGAACCGACGCCCGAGCTGACGCGGCAGCTCCTCGTGGAGGACCTGCCGTCGTTCGTGTACGTTCCGCCCGGCGAGCTCGCGCTCTACCCGGCCGTGCTCGGGGCGCTCGCCGCGCGGTTCGACGGGGACCGGGCCGAGCGGATCGCCGCGGTGGTCGCGGAGACCGCGCCCGACTTCGAACGGGCCATGAACGACCCCGGCAACCTCACCTGGCACCGCTGGTACGCCTCCCTCCTGCACGCCTGCGGCGCCGACCTCACCGACCCCGGGGACGTACGGCACAGGCTCGCCGCCCTCGACGGCGCGCCCCTGCCCGACGGCGCGCGCCGGGCCGACCTCATGGGGCGGACCGCCCTCGCGGACGTCCTGCTCACCGAGGCCCTCACGCGCGCGTACGTACGGGACGCCGAGGCGCCGCCGCCCGTCGGGCCGCTGCTCACGGACCACGCCGTCGCGACCGGCATCGGACAGGTGGCCACCGCCCTCCAGGACCGGTGGACCGCCGCCGGACTCGCCGGACAGCTCGCCGGACCGTACGCGCACTACGCCCCGGGCCCCGACGCCTTCCCCCACCTCGTCCTGGCCGACGCCCTCCTCGACGAGCACCTCGACCACCACGGCGACCCCGCCGCCCCCGTGCCCCCGCCGCCCGCGATCGAGCGCGCTCCCTCCGAGGGCGTCGAGGACGACGCGGACACCCTCCTCACCGCCGTCGAGGAACTCGCCGAGGAGGAGTTCGAACCCTACGGGGGCGAGGCCCCGCACCTCCTCTACGTGGTTTACCAGCGCGGCTGCTCCGCCGAGTCCGTCGCCCGCAAGGCCGCCGAGTACGAGGACTGGACCGTCGACCCGGCCCTGGAGGACCTGCCCGTCGCGGTGCCGGACGGCATGCCCGGCGCGTACGCGGTCCCGCCCGTGCCGGAGCTCGTCCGGCTCCTGGGCACGCCGGGTCTGACCGAGGCCGACCGCGCCCGGCTCGAAGGGCCCGCCCGGGACCTGGCCGCCGTCCTCGACCGGCTCGCCGCCACCGGCCTGGTCTTCCGGAGCGGCGACGCCTTCGGCCTCACCCCGCGCGGCGCGGGCGCCGTGCGCTACCTGCTCGCCGTGCGCGGAGTCGCCGCACCCGACGGCGCCGAGGCCGCCGCCTGGCCCGCGTCCGTCCTGGTCGCCGCCGCCGGGAGCTGGTCCGCCCCCGTCGCCGCGCGCGTGCTCGCCGACTGGCTCCACGCGCGCGTGGACACCGCCCACGCCTGGACCGAACTGCTCGACGCCCTCGGCACCGTCCACGCCGGCACCTCCGAAGCGGCCGCCACCCGGGGGCTCTTCCCCCTCCTGGACACCACCACCGCCCCGCCCGGGGTGCTGCGCGCCGCCCTCCGCGACCCGGTGCTCGGCGCGTACGCCCTCCGGGCCCTGGAGGACCGGGGCGAGGAGGCGGACCCGGTCCAGGTGCCGACCTCGGCCCGTGCCCTGTACGTACTCGACGGACTGCCCGCCAAGAAGGGGCCCCTGGAGTCCCGCCGCGCCGCCTTCGACGAGACGGCCGCCACCTGGCCCGGCGGCTCCGCCGCCCTGGTCCGCGCGATGGCCGGGGCGGACCGGCACGCGACGGAACGCGTCCTCGGCCCGCTCGGCATCGCCCTGCCCTGACGCGGGGCAGGCGGAAAAGGGACGGGCCCCGCTCCCGGTGCTGTGCGACACCAGGGGCGGGGCCCGTCCGCAACGCCGTCCGACGACTGTGCGGGCAGCCGGATCAGCAGTACGGGTCGAGTCAGCCGACGAGCTGCTCGTACGCGGGGAGGGTCAGGAAGTCCGCGTAGTCCGCGTCCAGGGAGACGCGGAGCAGCAGGTCGTGGGCCTGCTGCCACTTTCCGGCCGCGAAGGCCTCCTCGCCGATCTCGGCGCGGATCGCGGCCAGTTCCTCGGCGGCGACCTTGCGGGCCAGCTCGGGAGTGGCCGCCTCGCCGTTCTCGAAGACGACGCCCGCGTTGATCCACTGCCAGATCTGGGAGCGGGAGATCTCGGCGGTGGCCGCGTCCTCCATCAGGTTGAAGATGGCGACGGCGCCCAGGCCGCGCAGCCACGCCTCGATGTAGCGGATGCCGACCTGGACGGCGTTGCGCAGGCCGTCGTAGGTGGGCTTCGCGTCGAGCGAGTCGATCGCGATCAGGTCGCCGGCCGCGACGGAGACGTCCTCGCGCAGGCGGTCCTTCTGGTTCGGCTTCTCGCCGAGGACGGCGTCGAAGGAGGCCATCGCGATCGGCACCAGGTCGGGGTGGGCGACCCAGGAGCCGTCGAAGCCGTCGCCGGCCTCGCGGTCCTTGTCGGCCTTGACCTTCTCGAACGCGACCTTGTTGACCTCGGCGTCCTTGCGGGACGGGATGAAGGCCGCCATGCCGCCGATCGCGTGCGCGCCGCGCTTGTGGCAGGTGCGCACGAGGAGTTCGGTGTACGCGCGCATGAACGGGGCCGTCATCGTGACCGCGTTGCGGTCCGGCAGGACGAACTTGGCGCCGCCGTCGCGGAAGTTCTTGACGATGGAGAAGAGGTAGTCCCAGCGGCCGGCGTTCAGGCCCGCCGCGTGGTCGCGGAGCTCGTAGAGGATCTCCTCCATCTCGTACGCGGCCGTGATGGTCTCGATGAGGACCGTGGCGCGGACGGTGCCCTGCGGGATGCCGACGTAGTCCTGGGCGAAGACGAAGATCTCGTTCCAGAGGCGGGCCTCCAGGTGCGACTCCGTCTTCGGCAGGTAGAAGTACGGGCCCTTGCCGAGGTCGATCAGGCGCTGGGCGTTGTGGAAGAAGTACAGGCCGAAGTCGACGAGCGCGCCGGGCACCGGCCGTCCCTCGAAGGTGAGGTGACGCTCCTCCAGGTGCCAGCCGCGCGGCCGCATGACGACCGTGGCCAGCTCCCCGGCGGGCTTGAGGGCGTACGACTTGCCGGAGCGCGGGTCCGTGAAGTCGATGTTCCGGGTGTACGCGTCGATCAGGTTGAGCTGGCCCAGGACGACGTTCTCCCAGGTCGGCGCCGAGGCGTCCTCGAAGTCGGCGAGCCACACCCGCGCGCCGGAGTTGAGCGCGTTGATCGTCATCTTGCGGTCGGTGGGGCCGGTGATCTCGACCCGGCGGTCGTTCAGGGCCGCCGGGGCCGGCGCGACCCTCCAGGAGTCGTCGGCGCGGATCGCGGCGGTCTCCGGCAGGAAGTCCAGGGTGGACGTGCGGGCGATCTCGGCGCGGCGCTCCGCCCGGCGGGCGAGGAGCTCGTCCCGGCGCGGGGTGAACCGGCGGTGCAGTTCGGCGACGAAGGCCAGGGCGGCCTCGGTGAGCACCTCTTCCTGGCGCGGCAGGGGCTCGGCATCGACGACGGCCAGGGGGGACGGCGCTGGTGCGGACATGAACTGTCACTTCCTTCAGCGGACTTCGCGGGCGGTGCCAGACGGCCGCCGGGCGTCACGGGAGGGCACGGAGTGCCACCGAAGCCGAGATACGGCCGTGAGCGCCCTCTGGACTCACAGGCGCTTCTGAACAGTGGATACTAGTTTCCTCATGGTGGAAGTTCAATGGTTTGTTGACATCGAGATTCTCCGGATCGACAGAACGCGGCGCTCAGTGCCAGGCCGCTCACTCCGGGTCGTCCACTCCGGGGCGCCGGCTCCAGGGTGCTCACTCCGGGTCGCTCACTCCAAGCGGTACAGGTCCGCCTCCGTGTCGATGTCGTAGGGCTCGGCCACATCCGAACAGTCCACCGGCGTGATCGCATCCCGGTGCGCCGCCAGATAGTCCCGCGCGCCCCGGTCGCCCACCGCCGTCTCCACGACCCCCGCCCAGCGCCCGGCGCCGAACAGCACCGGATGCCCCCGCCTCCCGTCGTACGAGGCCGCCGCGAGCGAGGCCCGCGAGCCGTACGCCGCCCGGACCCGGGCCACCGCCTCCGCCCCGATCCCCGGCTGGTCGACCAGGGACACGAGCGCCGCGTCCACCCCGCGCGGATCGGCGGCGAGCGACGCGAGCCCGGCCCGGAGCGAGGAACCCATCCCCTCCGCCCACTCCGGGTTGTCCACCAGGACGCATCCGGGCAGCTCCGCCCGCTCCCGCACGACACCGGCCGACGCCCCGAGCACCACGTGCACCACCTCGCACCCGGCCGCGCGCAGCACCCCCACCGCGTGCTCCACCAGGGGGCGGCCCCGGTGGGTGAGGAGCGCCTTCGGGCGGCCCCCGAGCCGCCGCCCGCCCCCGGCGGCGAGCAGCAGGCCAGCCACGACGGGGGAACGGTCGGAGGCGGACGGAGCGGTGAGGTCTTCCGGAGTCGTCATGAGGACTGCATACCGCATTCGGACGGAAACACACGGTCGCGCGAATCAGCCTTGCGGGGGGTGGCGCGGCGGGGTGGCGAAGGAGTTAACTGGCCCGACTCGCGGCGCCCGACCGTCGTCCGGAGGACCGGTCCGGGGCGTTCCGCGTGTTCGGGGTGTGGAGTTCTGCGCACAGTGTCGTGCGAGGGGGAGAGCCATGTTGCGAAGCGTGGAGCAGAGGCCGGTGGGCATCGAGGGCGTGGACCCCAGGGTGGCCGAGCTGAGGTCGGCCGTGTCCCGGCTCCGGCGCGAACTGGCCGCGCACCGCGCCGAGTTCGCCGACCGCGAGATCGCGGAGGGGGAGCTCGCGGCGCTCGACGCCATGGCGCTCGGCGGCGCTCCGGAGGTGCGGCGGCTGCGCCGCTCCCTGCTGATCGTCGCGGGCTGCGTCGGCTCCGTCAGCGCGCTCGCCGAGGCCCTCGCCGGGGTCCGCCGCGCCGTCGAACTCTTCGGCGCGCCGCCGGAGCGCGGTACGGAGAACTGAGGACCCGTCAAGCGGCCGCGCGGAAGCGGAGGATCACCGTCTGATCAGCCGCCGCGCCGTCGCCGCCGCCACCGCCGCCGTGCGGGAGTCCACGCCCAGCTTCGCGAAGACGTGGACCAGATGGGACTTCACCGTCGCCTGGCTCAGGAACAGCGCCTTGCTGATCTGCGCGTTCGACAGGCCCTCGCCGACGAGCTGGAGCACCTCCAGCTCCCGCTTGGTCAGCGCCTCCGCCGGGGTCCGCATGCGGTCCATCAGCCGGTGCGCCACCGCCGGCGCGAGGGCCGACTGCCCGGCCGCCGCCGTCCGCACCGCCGCGGCCAGCTCCTCCGGCGGCGCGTCCTTCAGGAGGTAGCCCGAGGCGCCCGCCTCCACCGCCGCCAGGATGTCCGCGTCCGTGTCGTACGTCGTCAGGACCAGCACCTTCGGCCCGCCCGGCGCCGCCGTGATCGCCGCCGTCGCCTCCGAGCCGTGCATCCCCGCGCCGAACTGGAGGTCCATCAGGACCACGTCCACGCCCCCGCCGGCGGCCAGCTCCACCGCGCGCTCGGCGGTGGCGGCCTCCGCGACGACCGCGAAGTCCGGCTCGGTGTCCAGGACCGCGCGCAGACCCGCCCGTACCACCGGGTGGTCGTCGGCGAGCAGAAGGCGGATGGTCATGCGGAACCTCCGGCGGGAAGGGAACCCTTGTCGGACAACGGCAGGGAGACGGCGACGGCGGTGCCCTGGCCCGGCGCGGACTCCACGGTGAACGTGCCGCCGAGCGACTCCGCCCGCGACCGCATCGCCGGAAGTCCGAAACCGCCCTCGGACGAGGGGCGTACGGAACCGGGCTCGAAGCCCTGCCCGTCGTCGACCACGTCCAGGGTCACCGACGCGTCCATGAACGACAGGGTGATCTCCGCGCGCGAGGCCGAGGCGTGCCGCACCGTGTTCGCGAGGGCCGACTGCGCGATCCGCAGCAGCGCCACCTCGTACGGGGTCGGCAGCTCCACCGGCGTCCCGCTCACCGAGAACCGGACCCGGGGCCCCGCGCCCGGCCCGCCCGCACCCGGCCCGTACAGCCCCGCCCCCGGCTCGCACAGGCGTTCCAGGGCCGCCGCCAGGGACCCGTGCTCCAGGTCCGACGGCGTCAGGGCCCGCACGAAGCGCCGCGCCTCCGTCAGGTTGTCCTGCGCGGCCCGGCGCGCCCGTTCGATGTGCCCGGCGGCGGGGGAGTCCGGCGGCAGCGCCCGCTCGGCCGCCCGCAGCAGCAACTGGATCGAGGACAGGCCCTGCGCGAGCGTGTCGTGGATCTCCCGCGCGAGCCGCTCCCGCTCGGCCAGCGTCCCCGCGTGCCGCTCCGCCGCCGCCAGCTCCGCCCGCGTCGCGATCAGCTCCTCGATGAGCCGGCGCCGCCGCTCGCTCTCCCGGTAGAGGGCCTGGTAGCCGAGGACTGTCGCCACCGCGACCGCCGCGCCGAGCAGCGGCCCGATGAAGACCCCCGGGTTGAGCGCGGCGCCGTGCCCCACGTACGACAGGATCGCCGCGCCCGCCGTGAGCGCCACCGCCGGCAGCGACCAGCGGGCGGGCAGCAGGTGGAGCTGGAGGAAGTACAGCGGGAACGCCACCCAGAGCGCCTCCGCCGTCAGACAGAGCATCACCAGCCAGGACGCCCCCAGGACCCCCAGCCACACGGCGGCCGCCTGCCGGGAGGTCCGGACCGGAGGCAGGTGCGACCCGGCCGCGTAGACCGCCCCCGTCACCGCGGCCGCCGCCGTCCCGGCCGCCGAGTGCGCCCGGACCGCCGCCAGGCCGAGCAGGCCCGCCATCAGCAGGTGCAGACAGAGGCGCAGCACGAACGGGGCGGGGGTGAGGGAACGCCGGGCGGGGTGGGAGGAGGGGGGACGCATGATCCCTCCAGGGTAGACAGCGGGGGACGATCCGGACTCAACCGAAAGTTCGATCCCGGAGCCATCCGCCGCGCGATGCCCGCGAGGGGGTGCGCGGACCAGGCTGGTCGGCATGTTCGTGGCATGGAGAGACCTGAGATCCGCCAAGGGGCGGTTCACCCTCATGGGCACGGTGATCGTGCTGATCACCCTGCTCGTGGGACTGTTGTCCGGGCTGACCGCCGGGCTCGCGCGGGAGAACGTCTCCGCGATCACCGGGCTGCCCGCCGACCGGCTGGCCTTCGCGGCGCCGCCGTCCGGGCGCTCGGTCTCCTTCACCGACTCGACGGTGACGGAGGAGCAGTGGCGGGCGTGGGCGGAGCGGCCCGGAGTGACGGGCGCGGAGCCGCTCGGCATCCGCACGCTCAACGCCGTCGCCGGTGACCGCACGGCCGCCGTCTCCGCCTTCGGCGCGGAACCGGGGTCGGGGCTCGCGCCCGGCCCGGTCGGCGCGGGGAAGGCGGTCCTGTCGGAGCCGGCGGCCGAGGAACTGGACGCGGCCGCCGGCGACGCCGTGCGCCTCGGCCCCCTGGAGGTCACCGTCGCGGCGGTCTCCGGCGACGCCTCGTACAGCCACACGCCCGTGGTGTGGATCTCCCTCGACGACTGGCAGAAGCTCGGGCACACCGGCACCACCGTGCGGGAGCAGGCCACCGTCATCGCCCTGAGCGGGGGAGGAGGGGCCGACTGGGCGGCCGGGGACGCGGCCGCCGGCACCGAGGCGCGGACCGTCGACGACGCCCTGGACGCCATCGGGTCCCACCAGGCGGAGAACGGCTCCCTCCAGCTCATGCGGGGCTTCCTCTTCGCCATCTCCGCCCTGGTCATCGGCGCCTTCTTCACCGTCTGGACCGTCCAGCGCGCCGGTGACGTCGCCGTCCTCAAGGCGCTCGGCGCCTCCACCCCGTACCTCCTGAAGGACGCCCTCGGGCAGGCCGTCCTCATGCTCACCGCCGGGACCCTGCTCGGCACCGCGCTCGCGGTCGGCATCGGCGCCCTGGTCGGCGGCGGGGACGTGCCCTTCGTCCTGGAACCGCTCACCGTCCTCGGCCCGGCCGCCGTCGTCGTCGCACTCGGCCTGCTCGGCGCGGCCCTGGCCGTTCGGCGGATCACCGCCGTCGACCCCCTCACGGCCCTGGGCAGCGCCCGGTGAGCCCCCGCACCACGCACCGGAGCACCCGATGAGCCTCGTCCTCGACGACGTCACCCTCACCTACCCCGACGGCGACGGCCGGCTCACCGCCCTCGACGCCGTCTCCCTCACCGTCCCCGCCGGGACGCTCACGGCGGTCGTCGGCCCCTCGGGGTCCGGCAAGTCCAGTCTGCTCGCGGTGGCCGCCACCCTCGTCACCCCGGACCGGGGACGGGTCGTCGTCGCCGGTACGGACACGGGGGCGCTCACCCCGGCCGCCAAGGCGGAGCTGCGGCGCGAGCACATCGGGATCGTCTTCCAGCAGCCCAACCTGCTGCCCTCGCTGAGCGCGGCGGAGCAGGTGCAGGTGATGGCCCACCTGTCGGGCCGCTCCCCGAAGGCGGTACGGGGCCGGGCCCTGGAACTGCTCGACGCGGTGGGTCTCGCGGACCTGGCCGGCCGCCGGCCGCACCAGTTGTCGGGCGGCCAGCGGCAGCGCGTCAACATCGCGCGGGCGCTGATGAACGAGCCGTCCGTCCTCCTGGTCGACGAACCCACCAGTGCCCTCGACCACGAGCGCGGGGCGGCGGTCGTGGACCTGCTCGCCCGGTTGACGGGGGAGCGGGGCACGGCGACGGTCCTGGTCACCCACGACCGGACCCACCTGGCCCGGACCGACCGCACGGTCACGGTCCGGGACGGACGGCTCTCGGAGGCCGTACCGGCTTGATCCTTCCGGCGCCGGCTCGATCTTTCCGGCACCGGCTCGATCTTCTCGGCGTCGGTGCGATCCCCCCGGCGCCGGCCCGGTCCCCCGGCACGCGCGAGGGCGCCCGGAACCCCGTGGTTCCGGGCGCCCTCGCGCACGCCGTCGTTCGGGCCCGGTTCAGGCCTGGCCGTTCCCCGCCGTGTTGGCCAGCGCCGTCGACAGGTCGCGCGCCACCTCCTGGAGGATCGGGACGATCTTCTCCGTGGCCGCCTCGGTGACCCGGCCCGCCGGGCCCGAGATGGAGATGGCGGCGGCGGTGGGGGAGTCCGGCACGGAGACCGCGAGGCAGCGGACCCCTATCTCCTGCTCGTTGTCGTCGATCGCGTACCCCGCCTCGCGGACGGCGACGAGCGCGTCGAGAAAGCCCTCGGGCGTGGTGATCGTCTTCTCGGTCGCGGCCGGCATGCCGGTGCGGGCGAGCAGCGCGCGCACCTCCTCCGGCGGGGTGTGCGCGAGGAGCGCCTTGCCGACGCCGGTCGAGTGCGGCAGGACCCGCCGGCCGACCTCGGTGAACATGCGCATCGAGTGCTTGGACGGCACCTGCGCCACGTACACGATCTCGTCGCCGTCGAGCAGCGCCATGTTCGCGGTCTCGCCGGTCTCCTCGACGAGCCGGGCGAGGTACGGCCGGGCCCAGGTGCCGAGGAGGCGGGCGGCCGACTCGCCGAGCCGGATGAGCCGGGGGCCGAGCGCGTACCGCCGGTTGGGCTGCTGGCGCACGTAGCCGCAGGCGACCAGGGTGCGCATCAGACGGTGGATGGTGGGGAGCGGCAGCCCGCTGCTGGCGGAGAGCTCGCTCAGCCCGACCTCGCCCCCGGCGTCGGCCATCCGCTCCAGGAGGTCGAAGGCGCGCTCGAGGGACTGGACGCCCCCGCTCGCGGCGGGTTTGGCGGCGTCGGTGGTGCTGGCGCTGGACGTCGGCACGTCACGGTCCTTTCGGGGCGGGCGGGCAAGGCAGCAGCCTACCGGGCCACCGGTCGGGGCACACGGCCCCGGTTCCGGCGTCGGCGCCGGTCAGGGCGTGTTTGTCCGGTGTCGGCGGAGGCCCGGAACGGTCCGGGACCGCCCTGCCTGTGCGGAGCTACGTTCTACTGTACGAAATTTACATTCCACTTCGTGGAAACGTCCAAGCCGGGTTCGGCGGCGGTCGATGCTGGAAGTGTGCCCTTGACGGCATGTCGTCCGGAAGTGAAGACTCCTTCAACAGTTCGTTGAATTTCTCCGTGGAGTCCGCCCCGAGCAGGGCGGCTCCTCCCAGGAGCAGTGGAAGAAGGGGTACGGGTGGACATCGACCTGGTCCTGCGCTCGACGCGCGTCATCACCCCCGAGGGGACGCGCCCGGCGTCGATCGCCGTCTCCGGCGGGACGATCGCGGCCGTGCTGCCCCACGACGCGGAGGTACCGGCCGGCGCCCGGCTGGAGGACGTCGGCGACGACGTCGTCCTGCCCGGCCTCGTCGACACCCACGTGCACGTGAACGACCCCGGCCGCACCGAGTGGGAGGGCTTCTGGACCGCCACCCGCGCGGCCGCCGCCGGTGGCATCACCACCCTGCTCGACATGCCGCTCAACTCGCTGCCGCCGACCACCACCGTGGAGAACCTGCGGGTCAAGCAGGACGTCGCCCGCGCCAAGGCCCACGTCGACGTCGGCTTCTGGGGCGGCGCCCTGCCCGACAACGTCAAGGACCTGCGGCCGCTGCACGACGCCGGCGTCTTCGGCTTCAAGTGCTTCCTGTCGCCCTCCGGCGTCGAGGAGTTCCCCGAGCTCGACCAGGAGCGCCTCGCGACCTCCCTCGCCGAGGTCGCCGGCTTCGACGGCCTGATGATCGTGCACGCCGAGGACCCGCACCACCTCGCCGCCGCGCCCCAGCGGACGGGCGGCGCGTACGCCGACTTCCTCGCCTCCCGGCCCCGGGACGCCGAGAACACGGCCATCGAGAACCTGATCGACCAGGCCCGCCGGCTCGACGCCCGCGTCCACGTCCTGCACCTCTCCTCCTCCGATGTCCTCCCGGTCATCGCCGCCGCCAGGGCCGAGGGCGTGAAGGTCACCGTGGAGTCCTGTCCGCACTTCCTCACCCTCACGGCCGAGGAGATCCCGGACGGCGCCACCGAGTTCAAGTGCTGCCCGCCGATCCGCGAGGCCGTCAACCAGGACGCGCTGTGGCAGGGGCTCGCGGACGGCACGATCGACTGCATCGTGTCCGACCACTCGCCGTCCACCGCCGACCTCAAGACCCCCGACTTCGCCTCCGCGTGGGGCGGGATCTCCTCCCTCCAGCTCGGCCTGCCCGCCATCTGGACCGAGGCCCGCCGCCGCGGCCACGACCTGACGGACGTCGTCCGCTGGATGTCCGAGGGCCCCGCCCGGCTCGCCGGACTCGACCGCAAGGGCGCCATCGAGGCCGGCCGCGACGCCGACTTCGCCGTCCTCGACCCCGAGGCCACCTTCACCGTCGACCCGGCCGAGCTCCAGCACCGCAACCGGATCACCGCCTACGCGGGCAAGACCCTCCACGGCGTCGTCACCTCCACCTGGCTGCGCGGCGAGCGGATCGCCGACCGCGGTGTCCTCGCCGGGCCCTCCGGCCGCCTCCTCGAAAGGAACAACTGACCCGTGAGCACCGGCATACCCTCCTTCACCGGCGACGCCAGCCCCTTCGGAGGCGGCGACCCGTACGCCGACTACCGCACGGCCGACTTCCCCTTCACCCAGTACGCGGACCTCGCGGACCGGCGCCTGGGCGCGGGCGTGATCGCGGCCAACGACGAGTTCTTCGCGGAGCGCGAGAACCTGCTCAAGCCCGGTGCCGCCGAGTTCGACCCGGAGCACTTCGGCCACAAGGGCAAGATCATGGACGGCTGGGAGACCCGCCGCCGCCGCGGGATCTCCGCCCAGCAGCCGCACCCCACCGAGGACGACCACGACTGGGCGCTCGTACGGCTCGGCGCGCCCGGCGTGATCCGCGGCATCGTCCTCGACACCGCCCACTTCCGCGGCAACTACCCGCAGGCCGTCTCCGTCGAGGCCACCTCCGTGGCCGGCTCGCCCTCGCCCGAGGAGCTCCTCGCCGACGACGTGAAGTGGACGGTGCTCGTCCCGCGCACCGCCGTCGGCGGCCACGCCGCCAACGGCTTCGCCGTCGACGTCGAGCAGCGCTTCACGCACCTGCGCGTCAATCAGCACCCCGACGGCGGCATCGCCCGCCTGCGCGTCTACGGCGAGGTCGCCCCCGACCCGGCGTGGCTGGGCGTCCTCGGCACCTTCGACCTCGCGGCCCTGGAGAACGGCGGCCAGGTCGAGGACGCCTCCGACCGCTTCTACTCCCCGGCCACCAACACCATCCAGCCGGGCCGCTCCCACAAGATGGACGACGGCTGGGAGACCCGCCGCCGCCGCGACAAGGGCAACGACTGGATCCGCTACGCGCTGGTCGCCGAGTCCGAGATCCGCGCCGTCGAGATCGACACCGCCTACCTCAAGGGCAACAGCGCGGGCTGGGCCGCCCTCTCCGTCGCGGCCGAGGGCTCGGAGGAGTGGACCGAGGTCCTGCCCCGGACCCGCCTCCAGCCCGACACCAACCACCGCTTCGTCCTGGACGCCCCGGCGGTCGGCTCGCGCGTCCGGATCGACATCTACCCGGACGGCGGCATCTCCCGCCTCCGCCTCTTCGGCTCCCTCACGGAGGCCGGCACGGCGCGGCTGACCGCCCGCCACCAGGAACTGGGCGGCTGACCTCCCGGGGGCGCCCCGCCGACGGAGCGCCCCCGGCCCCGCCCCGGCCGGGCGACCCGCCCGGCCCCCACGACCCGAGCGGGACACGACACCCCGCCCGGCCCCGAGGGCGCACCGGCCCGACAGCACCGGTGCGCCCTCGCGCTTTCCCCCGGCGGGACCTTCGGCGCCGGTGCGTCCCGTGCCGGGAACCCTCGAACCGGAGCCGCCCGCCGAGGGCTACGCCGCGTGCCCCCCGTCCACCGAGAACTCCGCCCCCGTCACGTACCGCGCCTCCGGGCCCGCCAGGAAGGCGACCATCGAGGCCACCTCGTCCGGGGTGCCGAAGCGGCCGAGGGCCGTGAGGGGCGTCTGGCCCGGTGCGAGCGGGCCGTCCGCCGGGTTCATGTCGGTGTCGACGGGGCCGGGGTGGACCAGGTTCGCCGTGATGCCGCGGCCGCCCAGTTCGCGGGCGAGCGCCTTCGTCAGGCCCGTCAGGGCGGACTTGCTCATCGTGTAGAGGGTCGCGCCGGGGCCCGGCACCCGCTGCGTCATGCAGCTCCCGATCGTGACGATCCGGCCGCCGTCGGGCAGCCGGCCCGCCGCCGCCCGGGAAGCGAGGAAGACCGCCCGGACGTTCACGGCGAGGACCCGGTCCACGTCCGCGAGGGACAGCGACGCCAGCGGGCCGAGGACTCCGATGCCCGCGTTGTTCACCAGGACGTCGAGCCGTCCCAGGGCGTCCGCCGCCCACGCCACCGCGCCCGCCGCGTCCCCGGGATCGGCCGCGTCGGCCCGCAGCGGCAGCGCCTTCCGGCCCGCCGCCCCGATCCGCGCCGCCACCTCCGCGGCCCGCGCCTCGTCCCGTACGTAGGTGAAGGCCACGTCCGCGCCCTCCCGGGCGAGCCGTACCGCCGTCGCCGCGCCGATCCCCCTGCTGCCGCCCGTCACCAGGACCGCCGTGCCGTTCATCGTGGACATCCCGAACCTCCGCGCCGTACCAATTGGTTGCGGGTTCAATGAAAGTCGGGGGAGCGGACGAACACCGGCGGCAATCGGACATCGAGTCCGGCACCGACGAGTGCCGACGAGTGCCGATGGGCACCGATGAGTTCCGCGTGGCGGCGCGGTCGAAGTCTCCGGGACACGATGGTTCCGAGAACAGAAAGGGCACCTGCCATGGCCACCCTCAGCCTCACCCAGTTCCTCACCCTCGACGGCGTCGTCCAGGCCCCCGGCGGCCCCGAGGAGGACCGCAGCGACGGCTTCGAGCACGGCGGCTGGTCCGTGCCGTACGGCGACGAGGACTTCGGGCGCTTCATGGACGAGGTCTTCACCCGGCCGACCGCCTTCCTCCTCGGCCGCCGCACCTACGACATCTTCGCGGGCTACTGGCCGAAGCGGACCGACCCCGACAACCCGGTCGCGAGCAAGCTGAACGGCCTCCCCAAGTACGTCGCCACCACGACCCTCACCGAGGCCGACTGGGCCGGCACCACCCTGCTCCGCGGCGACGTCGTCCAGGAGGTCGCCGGGCTCAAGGAACGGCTCGGCGGCGAGATCCAGATGCACGGCAGCGCCGGTCTCGCCCGCACCCTCCTCGACCACGACCTCATCGACACCCTCCACCTGCTCGTCTTCCCCGTCGTCCTGGGCACGGGCCGCCGCCTCTTCACCGACGGGGTCCGCCCCACCGCCTTCCGCCCCGCCGGGGCGCGCACCACCGGCACGGGCGTCGGCATCCACACGTACGAGCTCGAAGGACGCCCCTCGTACGGCAGCTACTGAGCGGCCGCCGAAAGGTGTAGCCGCCACGGGCCGCTCCGGGTACGGTGATCCTCCGCGTGCGAGCCGCCGAAGCCTCCACCCCGCCCGGAGAGTTGGAGAAACGGCCCGATGACGGCTCCGTCGCTCGCCGCACCCCTGCCCCTCGGCGCCCCGCGCCGCGCCTGGCTCACCGACCTGCCCGTCCTGCTCGTCGCCGTCTTCTGGGGCACCAGCTACCTCGCCGCCAAGGGCATCACCACCCCCCACACCGTCGTCGCCGTCCTCGTCCTGCGGTTCGCGGTGGTGCTGCCCGTCCTGGTCGCCGCCGGATGGCGCAGGCTCCGCGCCCTGACCGCCGCCCAGTGGCGCGGCGCCGGCACCCTCGGGCTGATCCTCGCCGGGATCTTCCTCCTGGAGACCTACGGCGTCGTCCACACCTCCGCCACCAACGCGGGCCTGATCATCAGCCTCACCATGATCTTCACCCCGCTCGCCGAGGCCGCCGTCACCCGGACCCGGCCCACGCGCGCCTTCCTCGCCGCCGCCGCGCTCTCCGTCGCGGGCGTCGTCCTGCTCACCCAGGGCGCCGGCTTCACCGCCCCCTCGGCCGGTGACCTGCTCATGCTGCTCGCCGCCCTCGCCCGTACCGTCCACGTCCTGGCCATGTCCCGGATCAAGGCGGTCCGCCCGGCCGACTCGCTCTCCCTCACCACCGTCCAGCTCGGCTCCGCCGTCGCCGTGTTCGCCGTCATCGCCCTCTTCCCCGGCACCGGCGCCTCCCCCTGGGCCACGGCCCTCGACCTCGGCCCCCGCGCATGGGCCGGACTGCTCTTCCTCTCCGTCTTCTGCACGCTCTTCGCCTTCTTCGTGCAGATGTGGGCCGTCCGCCGCACCTCCCCGTCCCGGGTCAGCCTCCTCCTCGGCACCGAACCCCTCTGGGCCGCCGCGGCGGGCATCGCCCTGGCCGGCGACCGCCCCGGCGCCCTCGGCCTCGCGGGCGCGGCCCTCGTCCTCGCGGGCACCGCGTGGGGCCGCCGCGCCGCCGACGGGCCGGGGCGGACGGACGGGCCGGGGCGGACGGACGGGACCGGGCGGACCGGCGTGACCGGCCGAGCCGATGTGACCGACCGAGCCGATGTGACCGACCTGTCCGACTCGGCCGGCCCGGCCGAGCGGCTCGACCCGGCCGACCGGGCCGGGACGGACGCGCGGTAGGTTCTCCGACCATGTCCTCGTCGTCCTCGTCGTCCTCGTCGTCCTCGTCGTCCTCGTCGTCCTCGTCGTCCTCGTCCACGCGTTCCCTCCTCCACGGCAACGAGTTCAGGGCCCGCGCCCGCCGCACCCAGGGCTGGGGGATCGGCCTGCTCGCCGTCGCCGGCCTCCTCTGGGTCTGGTTCGCCGTCCTCCTCGTCACCCCGTACGAGCAGAGCGACGGCGGCAGCCCCTGCCCCTCCCTCCTCACCAGCGAGTACGTCCACCAGGAGGACTGCGTCGAGTCGCGCGACTGGCCCGGCCTCGTCGCCCTCCTCGGCGGCTCCCTGCCCTTCGCCGTCGCCGGCGCCGCCCTCTGCACCGGCGGCTCCGCCGCGCACCGGACGGCGGACTACCTTGCCGAGGTCACCCGCCTGGACTCCGCGAGCGCCTGAGACCCCGGCTCAGGACTTCGGCACCCGGTCCGAGACGATCAGGACGACCCCGCCGAGCACCGCGACCACTATGTTTGCGAACAGTTCCCGTCCCTCCAGGAACCCCACGTTCTCCGTCAGGAACCGGGTCAGACCCATGAACCCGAACCAGCCGTCCGTCAGCTCGCGCACCACCCCGCACACACCGGCCAGGGCGACCAGGAACCCGACGGTCTCCAGGAATCTCTTCATGTCCCGATCATGACCGGGGCGGGGAAGCGCCCGCGTCCGACCCCGGTCCCCACCCGCCGCTACCGAAGTACCGACCTCCGCGACTTCGGTAGCGACCCGGCCGCTCCTGCCCCTCCCGGGCGCCCCCGGCTGCGTACATTGCGGACATGACCCGCACGGACCGGCAGCGCTGGCTGCTCCCCTCCCACCTGGCCGAACCGGGCGGGAGCGGGGCGGCACGGCCCCGCCGCACCGTCCGCGACTGGATCGTGGACACCTCGCTCTTCCTGCTCGCCGCGCTCGTCGGCCTCGTCGCCGCCGACACCAGCGCGCAGTACACCAGCGAGGCCGTCACCCTCTTCGACCAGCTCGCCGGCGCCCTCGCCTGCTGCGCGCTCTGGCTGCGCCGCCGGTGGCCGGCCGGGCTCGCGGTCGGCCTCTGCCTGGTGAACCTCGTGGCCCCGGTCGCCGCCGGAGCCCTCCTCGCGAGCCTGTTCAGCGTCGCCGTGCGCCGCCCCTTCCGGGAGATCGCCTGGATCTGCGCGCTCGCCGTCGCCACCTCGGTCGCCCAGGCCTTCCTCCGCCCGGACCCCACCACCGGCCTCACGCTCTCCCTCGTCCTCGGCTTCGTCCTCATCCTGCTCGTCACCGCCTGGGGCATGCTCGTCCGCTCCCGGCGCCAGCTCGTCGAGGCCCTCAGGGAACGCGCCCGCCGCGCCGAGGCCGAGGCCGAACTGCGCGCCGCCCAGGCCCAGCGGCTCGCCCGCGAGGCCATCGCCCGCGAGATGCACGACGTCCTCGCCCACCGGCTCACCCTGCTCAGCGTGCACGCCGGGGCCCTGGAGTTCCGGCCCGACGCCCCGCCCGAGCAGATCGCCCGCGCCGCCGGCGTCATCCGCGACAGCGCCCACGAGGCCCTCCAGGACCTCCGCGAGATCATCGGCGTCCTGCGCGCCCCCGACGAGGACGGCGAGGGGAACCGGCCCCAGCCCACCCTCGCCACCCTCGGCGCGCTGGTCGACGAGTCACGCGAGGCCGGTGCCGAGGTCGTCCTCGACACCACCGTCGACGACCCGGACGCGGTCCCCGCCGCCACCGGCCGCACCGTCTACCGCATCGCGCAGGAGGGCCTCACCAACGCCCGCAAGCACGCCCCCGGCACCCCCGTCACCGTCACCGTCCGCGGCCGCCCCGGCGAGGGCCTCACCGTCGAGGTCCGCAACCCGGCCCCCGCCGGGCCCGTCCCGCACGTCCCCGGCTCCGGCCAGGGCCTCATCGGGCTCACCGAACGCGCCGCCCTCGCCGGCGGCCGCCTCGCCCACGGCCCGGCCCCCGAGGGCGGGTTCGCCCTGCACGCCTGGCTACCGTGGCCCCCATGACCATCCGGCTGCTCATCGTCGACGACGACCCCCTGGTCCGCGCGGGCCTCGCCCTCATGCTCGGCGGCGCCGACGACCTCGACATCGTCGGGGAGGGCGCCGACGGCCGGGACGTCCCCGACCTCGTCGCCCGGCACGCCCCCGACGTCGTCCTCATGGACATCCGCATGCCGCACGTCGACGGCCTCACCGCCACCGAACTCCTGCGGGCCCGGCCCGGTGCCCCCGAGGTCGTCGTCCTCACCACCTTCCACGCCGACGAACAGGTCCTGCGCGCCCTGCGGGCCGGCGCCGCCGGCTTCGTCCTCAAGGACACCCCGCCCGCCGAGATCGTCGCCGCCGTCCGCCGGGTCGCCGCCGGGGACCCCGTCCTCTCCCCGGCCGTCACCCGCCAGCTCATGACCCACGTCGCGGGCCGTCCCGAACGGCCCCGGCGCACCACGGCGGCCGACCGGATCGCCGAACTCACCGACCGCGAGAGGGAGGTGGCCGTCGCCGTGGGCCACGGCCGCTCCAACGCGGAGATCGCCGCCGAGCTGTACATGGGCGTGCCGACCGTCAAGACCTACGTCTCCCGGATCCTGGCCAGACTCGGCCTCAACAACCGCGTCCAGATCGCCCTCCTCGTCCACGACGCGGGCCTCCTCGACGACGGTGACATCCCCTAGGGTCTGTCCCGATGTCCGACACCGGCACGGTCCCTCGGCGAACCCCCGAGGGACCGGGGGCACCGGTCAGGCGGCCTCCACCCGCACCGGCCGCCCCTCCCGCCGCGAGCGCTCGCACGCCTCCGCGATCCGCAGCGCCGCCAGCGCCTCCCGCCCGTCGCACGGATTGGGCGCCGCGCCGCGCACGAGCCGTACGAAGGCGTCCAGCTCCGCCTCGTACGCCGGGGCGAACCGCTCCAGGAACCCGGGCCACGGCTTCTCCGGCGCGGGCGGTCCCTGCGGCTCCACGGAGGTGAGCGGGGTCCGGTCGGCCAGGCCCACCCCGATCTGGCCCCGCTCGCCCGCCAGTTCCATCCGCACGTCGTACCCGGCGCCGTTGCACCGGGTCGCGGTCGCCGTCACCAGCGTGCCGTCGTCCAGGGTGAGGAGCGCGGCGGCCGAGGACACGTCCCCCGTCTCCCGGAATATCGCCGGACCCGCGTCCGACCCCGTCGCGTACACCTCGACGACCTCGCGCCCGGTCACCCAGCGCACCGCGTCGAAGTCGTGCACCAGACAGTCCCGGAAGAGACCGCCGGAGAGCGGCAGGTACGCGGCGGGCGGCGGCTCCGGGTCGGAGGTCACCGCCCGTACGGTGTGCAGCCGGCCGAGCCGACCCGACCGGACCACCTCGCGGGCCGCCCGGTACCCGGCGTCGAAGCGGCGCATGAACCCGAGCTGGAGCTCCGTGCCCGCAGCCGCCACCGCGTCGAGCGCGGCCAGCGTCCCCGGCACGTCCAGGGCGATCGGCTTCTCGCAGAAGGCCGGCAGGCCCGCCCCGGCGGCCCGGGCGATCAGCTCCGCGTGCGCCGCCGTCGCCGAGGCGATCACCACCGCGTCCGGCGAACCCGCCAGCAGCGCGGCCGCGTCCGGCGCCGCCTCCGCCCCCAGCGCCTCCGCCACCCCGGCCGCCCGCGCGGGATCCGCGTCCGCGACGACCAGGGACCCGACCTCGGGGTGGCGGGCCAGCACCCCCGCGTGGAAGCTCCCGATCCGTCCCGTACCGATGAGTCCGATGCGCATGGCCCCACCGTGGGGGCGCCCGTCCCCCCTGTCAAGAATTTGTCAGGACAACAGGACGTCACGACCTCCCGTCATCGGCTTCCCGCCGTCCGCGCCCCGGGGCTACGCTCCCCCCGTGCCCCCGCAGTCCGGCTCAGCCCTTCCCCCGCGGCCCGGATCCGCCCCCATCCCGCGGTCCGGCGCCGCGCTCCCGCCGCGCTCCGGCCCGGCCCTCCCGCCGCTCTCGGTGGACCGCACCAGCCCGGTCCCCCTCTACTTCCAGCTCGCCCGGCAGCTCGAGAGCGCCGTGGAGGACGGGACGCTGCCCCCGGGCACCCTCCTCGGCAACGAGATCGGCCTCGCCGCCCGTCTCGGCCTCTCCCGGCCCACCGTCCGCCAGGCCCTCCGGACCCTCGTCGACAAGGGACTCCTGGTCCGCCGCCGGGGCGTCGGCACCCAGGTCGTGCACACCGGCGTCCGGCGCCCCCCGGAGCTCAGCAGCCTCTACGACGACCTGGAGGCCGCGGGACAGCGCCCCGGCACCCGCGTCCTCGTCAACCGGCTCGAACCCGCCTCCGGGCCGGTCGCCGCCGCCCTCGGCGTACCCGAGGGCAGCGAGGTCCACTACCTGGAACGGCTCCGCACCGCGCACGGCGAACCCCTCGCCCACCTGCGCAACCACCTCCCGGCCGGGCTCGTCGAACCGGACACCGCGCTCCTGGAGACCACCGGCCTCCACCGGCTGCTGCGCTCCGCCGCCCTCACCCTGCACAGTGCCCGCCAGACCGTCGGCGCCCGCGCCGCGACCGCCGCCGAGGCCGCGCTCCTCGACGAGGAGGAGGGGGCCCCGCTGCTCACCATGGAGCGCGTCACCTACGACGACACCGGCCGGGCCGTCGCGTACGGCTCCCACCTCTACCGGGCCGCCCGCCACTCCTTCGAGTTCCGCCTGCTGGCCCGGCCGTGACCCGGGGCGGCGACCCGCGGCGGGGCCCCGCGGCGAGCCGCGCGACCCGCATGACCGATACTGCACTGCACGCCTGCAATGCGTGCAAAGGACACAAAGGAGGGCACGGCCTCGTGACCAGGCTTCGGACAGGAGGGGTGCGCGCCGCGCTCGGCGCCGTCCTCGCGCTCGCGCTGACCACGGCGCTCGCCGGATGCAGCAGCACCGGCGGCAAGCGGGCGGAGGACGCCCGCAAGGCCGCGCAGGCCCAGGGCAGGGCGGCCGTCGACACCCCCCGCTGGACCTTCGCGATGGTGACCCACTCGGGCGACGGCGACACCTTCTGGGACATCGTCCAGAAGGGCGCCAAGCAGGCCGCCGTCAAGGACAACATCAACTTCCTCTACGCCCACAACGACGAGGCGCAGCAGCAGGCGCAGCTCGTCGACTCGTACGTCGCCAAGGGCGTCGACGGCCTGATCGTCAGCCTCGCCAAGCCCGACGCCATGAAGGCCGCCGTCGAGAAGGCCGTCAAGGCCGGCATCCCGGTGATCACCGTGAACTCCGGCGCCGAGCAGTCCAAGGCCTACGGCGCCCTCACCCACATCGGCCAGGACGAGACCGTCGCCGGCGAGGCCGTCGGCGAGGAGCTCGACAAGCGCGGCAGGAAGAAGGCGCTCTGCGTCCTGCACGAGCAGGGCAACGTCGGCCACGAGCAGCGCTGCGCCGGAGCGAAGAAGACCTTCGGCGGCGAACTCGTCAACCTGTACGTCGACGGCACCAACATGCCCGACGTGAAGGCCTCCATCGAGGCCAAGCTCCAGTCCGACAAGGACGTCGACGCCGTCGTCACCCTCGGCGCCCCCTTCGCCGACACCGCCGTCCAGGCCGCGAAGAGCGCCGGCAGCAAGGCCGAGATCGACACCTTCGACCTCAACGCCAAGGTCGCCACCGCCCTCAAGGCCGGCACCCTCGGCTTCGCCGTCGACCAGCAGCCCTACCTCCAGGGGTACGAGGCCGTCGACCTGCTCTGGCTGTACCGCTACAACGCCGACGTCCTCGGCGGCGGCAAGCCGGTCCTCACCGGCCCCCAGATCATCACCAAGGAGAACGCCGCCGACCTCGTCGCCTACGCGGATCGGGGCACCCGATGAGCTCCACCGCCCCGCCGTCCGGCATCGACCACGTCGACGAACGCCTCCTGCGCACGACCCCGCTGAAGAAGCTGCTCGCCCGCCCCGAGCTGGGCTCGGTCGTCGGCGCCGCCGCCGTCTTCGTCTTCTTCGCGGTCTTCGCCGACAGCTTCCTGCGCGCCTCCAGCCTCGGCACCGTCCTCTACGCGGCCTCCACCATCGGCATCATGGCGGTTCCCGTCGCCCTGCTCATGATCGGCGGCGAGTTCGACCTCTCCGCCGGCGTCATGGTCACCAGCTCCGCACTCGTCTCCTCGATGTTCAGCTACCGGATGACGGCGAACGTCTGGGTCGGCGTCGGCGTCTCGCTGCTCGTCACCCTGGCGATCGGCGTCTTCAACGGCGTCATGCTGACCCGTACCAAGCTGCCCAGCTTCATCATCACGCTCGGCACTTTCCTCATGCTGACCGGCCTGAACCTCGGCCTCACCAAGCTGATCAGCGGCACCGTCTCCACCAAGACCATCGCCGACATGGAGGGCTTCCCCTCCGCCCGCAAGCTCTTCGCCTCGCAGCTCACCCTCGGCGGGGTCGAGTTCAAGGTCACCATCCTGTGGTGGTTCGGCCTGGTCGCGCTCGCCACCTGGATCCTGCTCCGCACCCGCTTCGGCAACTGGATCTTCGCCGTCGGCGGCGGCGCCGACGCGGCCCGCGCGGTCGGCGTCCCCGTCCACCGCACCAAGGTCGGCCTCTACGCGGGCGTGGCCTTCTGCGCCTGGATCTCCGGCCAGCACCTGCTCTTCTCCTTCGACGTCGTCCAGTCGGGCGAGGGCGTCGGCAACGAGCTGATCTACATCATCGCGGCCGTCATCGGCGGCTGTCTGATCACCGGCGGGTACGGCTCGGCCATCGGCTCCGCGGTCGGCGCCCTGATCTTCGGCATGACCAGCAAGGGCATCGTGTACGCCGAGTGGAACCCGGACTGGTTCAAGTTCTTCCTGGGCGCGATGCTGCTGCTCGCGACCCTCCTGAACGCCTGGATCCACAAGCGCGTGGAGGCCACCAAGTGACGACCGGCACCTCTGTGACGACCGAGCCCGCCCCCCTCGTCGAGCTCGACGGCGTCAGCAAGTACTACGGCAACATCCGCGCCCTCGAAGGGGTCTCCCTGGAGGTCCGCGCGGGCGAGATCACCTGCGTCCTCGGCGACAACGGCGCCGGCAAGTCCACCCTCATCAAGATCGTCGCCGGACTGCACCGGCACGACGCCGGGACCTTCCGCATCGAGGGCGAGGAGGTCGCGCTCGCCAACCCGCGCGACGCCCTCGACCGGGGCATCGCCACCGTCTACCAGGACCTCGCCGTGGTCCCGCTCATGCCGGTCTGGCGGAACTTCTTCCTCGGCTCCGAGCCGACGAAGGGCAAGGGGCCCCTCAAGCGGCTCGACGCCGGCCTCATGCGCGCCACCACCCGCGAGGCCCTGCTCCGCATGGGCATCGACCTGCGCGACGTCGACCAGCCCATCGGCACCCTCTCCGGCGGCGAGCGCCAGTGCGTGGCCATCGCCCGCGCCGTCCACTTCGGCGCCAAGGTCCTCGTCCTCGACGAGCCGACCGCCGCCCTCGGCGTCAAGCAGTCCGGGGTCGTCCTGAAGTACGTGGCCGCCGCCCGCGACCAGGGCCTCGGCGTGGTCCTCATCACCCACAACCCGCACCACGCCCACCTCGTCGGCGACCGCTTCGTCCTGCTCAAGCGGGGCGTCATGGCGGGCAGCCACACCAAGGACTCCGTCACCCTCGACGAGCTGACCCGGCAGATGGCCGGCGGCAGCGAGCTGGAGGACCTGCGCCACGAACTGGAGCGCCCCTCCGCCACGTGACGCGGTCCTCCCCGTCGTCACGGTCCCCGTACGCCCCGCCTGGCAGAATCGGAGCCGATGAGTACCTACCGTGACCTCGCCCACCGCGGCTCCGCCCGCGGCACCGTGCTGCGGACCGTGGGGACCCGGGAACGGCGCTCCCACCTGACGGCGCCCCGGGTGCCGACCGTCGGCATCGACATCGGCGGCACGAAGGTGATGGCCGGGGTCGTCGACGCCGACGGCAACATCCTGGAGAAGCTCCGCACGGAGACCCCGGACAAGTCCAAGAGCCCCAAGGTCGTCGAGGACACCATCGTCGAACTGGTCCTGGACCTCTCCGACCGGCACGACGTGCACGCCGTCGGCATCGGCGCGGCCGGCTGGGTCGACGCCGACCGGGCCCGGGTCCTCTTCGCCCCCCACCTGGCCTGGCGCAACGAGCCCCTGCGCGACTCCCTCCAGGGCCGCCTCGCCGTCCCCGTCATGGTCGACAACGACGCCAACACCGCCGCCTGGGCCGAGTGGCGCTTCGGCGCCGGACGCGGCGAGGACCACCTCGTCATGATCACCCTCGGCACCGGCATCGGCGGCGCCATCCTGGAGGACGGCCAGGTCAAGCGGGGCAAGTACGGCGTCGCGGGCGAGTTCGGCCACATGCAGGTCGTCCCCGGCGGCCACCGCTGCCCCTGCGGCAACCGCGGCTGCTGGGAGCAGTACAGCTCGGGCAACGCGCTGGTCCGCGAGGCCCGCGAGCTGGCCGCCGCCGACTCCCCGGTCGCGTACAACATCATCGAGCGGGTCAAGGGCCACGTCCCCGACATCACCGGCCCGCTCATCACCGAGCTCGCCCGCGAGGGCGACGCCATGTGCGTCGAGCTGTTCCAGGACATCGGCCAGTGGCTCGGCGTCGGCATCGCCAACCTCGCCGCCGCCCTCGACCCCTCCTGCTTCGTCATCGGCGGAGGCGTCTCCGCCGCCGACGATCTGCTCATCGGCCCCGCCCGGGACTCCTTCCGCCGCCACCTCACCGGCCGCGGCTACCGCCCCGAGGCCCGGCTCGTCCGCGCCCAGCTCGGCCCCGAGGCCGGCATGGTCGGCGCCGCCGACCTCGCCCGGCTCGTCGCCCGCCGCTTCCGCCGCGCCAACCGGCGCCGCGTCGAGCGGTACGAACGGTACGAGCGCTACGCCCAGGCCCTGCGCAGCGGGACCTCGGCCCGGGCCCCCCGCACCCCCGAGGACCCGCCCGCATGACCCCGACCCGGATGCCGACCGCCCCGCCCCGCGCACCGAGGGACAGGATGCCCGAGGACCACCGGCACATGATCCGCCGCCGCTGGCTGACGGCCGTCATCATCGTGCTCCTCGTCGGCATCCCGGCCGGCTACCTCGTCATCTCCGCCGGTCAGAGCCGCGACAGCGGCCGCGACAAGGAACGCGAGTCCTCGGCGGCGGGCCTCCAGGACAACTGGCCCTCCCAGATGAAGCGCCGCGTCTTCGAGGTCCCGATCCCCTCCGGAGCCTGGGACGTGGCCTACTACGAGACCAGCAACTGGAAGACCAGCAGGCTGTACGTCCGGTTCACCACGACCGCCGCCGGCCTCGACACCTTCCTCGCCGAGTCCGGCGCCGCCCGCTCCCAGCTCACCCCGGGCCGGATCACCATCGGCGAACGCGACCGCTCCATCGCCGCCTGGACCTTCCTGAACGGTCCGACTTGGTCGGGCACCACCATCACCCGCGAGGAACCCCGCCCGACCACGGACATCACGGTCGACCTCACGGAACCGGCGTTCCCCCGGGTGTACGCGGTCTCGACGACGAGCCCCTGAGACGACGAGCCCCTGAGACGGCGAGCTTTTTGAAGCGGCGAGTCCCCGAGGCCGCGGGAAGCCGGAAAGCGCCTGGTCGGAGCGGGGACGTCCGTGGTAGACCGGACCGTCCGCCGCAGCCCCGGCCCCGGAAGGTCCCCATGCGCCGTCTCGCCGTCTTCCTCGCCTCCTCCGACGGCCACGACCCGGCGTACGCCGGGCTGGCCGCCGCGGTCGGCACCGATCTGGCCCGGCGCGGGATCGGCCTCGTCTACGGCGGCGGCCGTACGGGGCTGATGGGCGTCGTGGCGGACGCGGCCCTCAAGGCGGGCGGCGAGGTCATCGGGGTCATCCCGCGCAGCATGATCGAGCGGGAGTGGGCGCACGAGGGGGTGACGGAGCTGGTCGTCTGCGACACGATGCACGAGCGCAAGGCGATCATGGCCGACCGCGCGGACGCCTTCGCCGCCCTGCCCGGCGGGCTCGGGACCCTGGAGGAGATCTTCGAGGTGTGGTCGTGGCGCCAGCTCGGCTTCCACGCCAAGCCCGTCGGCCTCCTCGACGCCGGCGGCTTCTGGACACCGCTCCTCGACGCCCTGCGCGGCATCTCCGCCACCGGGTTCCTCGCCGCGTCCACCCTCGACGACCTCGCCGTCGCCCCCGACCTGCCCGGCCTCCTGGAGGCCCTGGAGCAGCGGCTGGGCGGCGCCCAGCGGCTCGCGCACGGCGACGGCCCCGCCCCTCGGTGAGGGGCGGGGCCGTTCCGTCCGCGACGCGGGCCGGGAGACGCGATCAGGCGTGGCGTCGGTTGCCGGTGACGAGGCGGTAGAGGGCCAGCAGGATCACGGAGCCGACGATGGCGGCGATCCAGGTGGAGAGTTCGAAGAAGCCGTCGATGGAGTCGACGCCGAATATCACCTTGCCGAGCCATCCGCCCAGGAGACCGCCCGCGATGCCGATCAGGATCGTGATGATGACGCCGCCCGGGTCCTTGCCCGGCATGATCGCCTTGGCGATGAAACCGGCGATCAGGCCGATGAGAATCCACGCGATGATACCCATGATGTGTCTCCTACCTGCCTGTATAAGGTCTGTGTCAGTACTGCGTCTGCGCAGTCCCGAGCTTCTTAAACCTGGGATGTTCCTCCGGGATGTCCGGCCGCCCGAAAGGGCGGAAGGGATGTATCGGACCGCCGTGACGGGGTAGTCGAGACCTCGTACGACGCACGAGCACGCACCCCGGGAGGAATCTCATGGGCAAGCTGGGCGACATGGCCGACAAGGTCAAGAAGATGGCGAAGGGGCACCCGGACCAGGCGGACCAAGGCGTGGACCGCGCGGAACGCCTGGTGGACGAGCGCACCGGGAACAAGTACGACGCCCAGACGGACAAGGCGGCCGACGCGGTCCGCCGTTCGTACGGCGACGACCGCCGCGAGCCCGGTCAGCAGTGACGACGGCCCGGTGATCGACGCGGCGCGGCCCCCGTCCTCAGGGACGGGGGCCGCGCCGTGCGCCGGAACCGGGCGGGCTCAGCGGCCGAGCGCCTTCTTGAGCTCCTGCTTGTTCATGGAGGAGCGGCCCTCGACCCCCCGCTTCTTCGCCTCCGCGTAGAGCTGGTCCTTCGTCGGCCCCTGGGCGCCGCTGTGCGAGCGCTCGCCGCCGCGCTGCGAAGCGGACTTCGGGTCCCGCGTGGAGGTCTTGCTCGCGGTCGCGGACTCGCCGGAGCGGGCCCGCTCCTTGTTCACGGTGCGCGCGGCGATCTCCTTCGCCCGCTTCTCGGAGGTGCCGCGCTTCTCGGCGCCCTCCTTGATGTGCTCGTACTGGCGCTCGCGCTTCGCGTTCGATCCTGCCGGCATCGTCTTTCCCTCTCCGTGGGTCGCGGCCCGTCCGGCCGCGCGTGCCCGTCCGGTTACCCGGCGGCCGGTGCCTCACGCGGCACCGCTCCCATCCCATGCGAAGTCCCCGCACCGCGCGAACGGTCGGCGACCGAACGAGCGGGCGGCCACCGGACGAAGGGGCGGGGACGGCCGCCGACACGTTTCCCTCCCCGCGTACGGGTACAAGACCGGCTCCTTCGTCTGTGATGGGGTGATGCCCGTGGATCAGGGTCTGGTGCTGCTCGCGGCGTGGGCGCAGCTCGGGCTGCTGCTCGCCGTGGGCGCCTATTTCGTGCTGAGGGGCCGATGAGGACGCCGGTGCGGGTACGGGGACGGCGGCCGGGGGCCTTCGGGGCGGTGACGCTCGTGGTCGTAGCGGCGGTGGCCGGGTGCGCGGGGTCCTCCCGTTCGGACGAGGACTACCGGCACAAGGCGGCCAACACCGCGGAGGCCGCGGCTTCGGCGGTGTCCACCGCCCGCCTCGCGGTGGAAGCGGCCGGAAAGGGCCGGCTGACCGGCCCGTACGTGTCGGTGCTGCTCGGCGAGGCGGAGACCGACCTGCTCGCCGCGCAGGGGACGTTCGAGTCCCGGCAGCCGCCGGGCGAGGCGGCCGACGCCGTGCGCGAACGCCTCGGCACCCTCCTCGACGACGCGGCGGACGCGCTGGCGGAGGTACGGATCGGGGCCCGCCGCGGCGAGGTGCGCGAACTGGCGGAGCACACCGGGCGACTGCGCGGGGCGGCCGAGCGGCTGGAGGGGTTCGAGGAGGAGATGTCGTCGTGAAACGCCTCCTGGCCGTCACCCTCGGCATCCTGACCGCCATCGGCGGTTTCGTGGACATCGGCGACCTCGTCGCCTCCTCCCTCGTGGGCGCCCGGTTCGGCTTCTCCCTGGTCTGGGTGCTCCTCGTCGGCGTGGTCGGCATCTGCGTGTACGCGGAGATGGCGGGCCGGGTCGCCGCCGTCGCCGGACGCCCCACCTTCGACCTGGTCCGCGAGCGGCTGGGGCCGCGGACGGCCCTCGCCAACCTGGTGGGCTCGCTCCTCGTCACGGGACTGACCCTGGCGGCGGAACTCGCGGGCGTGGCGCTCGCGATCGAGCTGATCAGCTCCGTGGCCCACCTGCTGTGGGTCCCGCTGGTGGGCCTCGCGGTCTGGCTGGTGATCTGGCGGACCCGGTTCGAGACCATGGAACGGGTCTTCGGCCTGGCCGGCCTCGCCCTGGTGGTCTTCGTGGTCGCCGTCTTCCGGCTCGACCCCTCCTGGGGCTCCGTCCTCGAACGGGTCACGCACCCCGAGGTCCCCGGCGGCGAGGGCCTGCCGACGTACTTCTACTACGCCATCGCCCTGTTCGCGAGCGCCATGACCCCGTACGAGGTGTTCTTCTTCTCCTCCGGCGGCATCGAGGAGAAGTGGAAGCGCAAGGACCTGACCACGGCCCGGATCAACGTCTTCCTCGGCTTCCCCCTCGGCGGGCTCCTGGCCCTGTCGATCATGACGGCGGCGGCGCTGCTGCTGCACCCGGCGGGGATCGCGGTGGACCACCTGTCCCAGGTCGTGCTCCCGGTGGGCTACGCCCTCGGGAAGCTCGGGCTGGGCCTCGTCCTGATCGGCGTCTTCGCGGCGACGTTCGGCGCGGCCCTGGAGACGGCGCTGTCCTCGGGCTACACCGTGGCGCAGTACTTCGGCTGGACCTGGGGGAAGACGGCCGCCCCCCGGACGGCGTCGCGGTTCCACGCCGTGGTGATCGTGGCCCTGGTGGCGGGCACGATGCTGGTCCTCACGGGGGTCGACCCGGTCATGGTCACCGAGTACTCGCTGGTCTTCGCGGCGGTCGCGCTGCCGCTGACCTACCTCCCCATCCTCGTGGTGGCCAACGACCCGGAGTACATGGGCGAGGCGAGGAACGGCAGGTTCGCCAACCTGATGGGCGGCCTGTACCTCGTCGTCGTCCTGGTGGCGGCGGTGGCCGCCATCCCGCTGATGATCGCGACGAAGGCAGGCCTGTGATGCCCGACGAGGACGAGAACGCGCGCGACGAGAACCGGCCCGGACCGGAGGAGCGGCGGGCGGGGCGCGCCTACAGCGCCCGCTTCCACCTCCTGGACCGGCAGGTCGTCGACGGGGACGACCGGCCGGTGTGCAAGGTCGACGACCTGGAGCTGGAGCCGGACCCCGACGGCCCCCCTCGCGTCACCGCCGTCCTCGTCGGACCGGCCGCGCTCGCGCCGCGCCTGGGCGGGAAGGCGGCCCGGTGGCTCGCCGCGGTGCAGCGGCGCCTGAGCGTCGGCGAGGGCGAGGGCCCGGCCCGACTGGACTTCGGCCGCGTCACCGGCATCGGGGCGGTGGTCCGCGTCGACCTGCCGGAGGAGAACGCCGGGGTGCACGCCCTGGAGGACTGGACGCGCGAGAACCTCGTCGGACGACTCCCGGGGGCCGGCCATGCGTCTGGCTGACCTGATGGGAGCCCGCGTCCGGGACCGCGACGGCCGCGAGATCGGCCACGTCAGCGACGTACGGCTGCGCGAGCACCCGGGCCCGGCGGGCACCGTCCTGAAGGTCGAGGGCCTCGTCGTGGCCACCCGCGCCCGCGGCCGGCTGATCGCCTACGACCACCGGCCCGTCGACGGACCCTGGCCGTTGGCGCGGCTGGCCCGGTGGGCCGCCCGCAACGCCCGCTGGGCGCCCTGGCCGGCCGTGGCCGGCCACGAGCCGCCCGACCGGCTCGGCGACCCGGGAACCGTACGGCTCGCCGTGCCCGGCGGGGAACTGGTCCCGCTGACCGACGCCCACGACGCCTGGAACGCCACGGAGCCCGGCCCCTAGGGCTGTCCCGGAAACCGGGGCCGGGCCGCCTCGAACACCGGGGCGAGCGCGGCCGTCAGACGGGCGCCGAGGGCCCGCCGCTCCGCCACGGCGCCCGCGCGGCCGTGGTCGAAGCCCGTCCGGTCGACCTCGCGAAGGGCGCTCTCGAACCCCCGCTCACCGCGCGGCGAGTCTGCCGGACGGGACGCCGGAGGATCGCCCGGGTTTCCGGACCGACTCCACCCGGACGTCGGTCCGGTGACCGTGTGCCGTCCCCGGCCCCGACGACATCCTCGTCAGGGCCGCAGCCGTCTCCCTCGCCCACGGAGAGCCGCCCCGGTCGTCCGGTGCCGCCGGCGGGAGGGGCGCGCCGACACCCGGACCGTCCTGTTCCTCCACGTGCCCTACCAGTACGTGGCCGGCCCCGTGACGACCCAGCCGGCGTCGGTGGGCCTGACCCGGAAGCCCAGTGCCACCTCGATCACCCGCGCGCAGCAGGTGATCTCGACGTAGACGTGGCTGTCGGTGCGGCCCCAGTGGAAGTCCGCGAGATCCAGCGCGCCGAGCCAGGACAGATCCTGTTCCCACCCGTCGGCGGCAGGGCTTCCGTCCGCCTCGTCCCCGTCGGCACCCGCTTCGACGGATCCGGTCCACAGCGACTTGAGCACATGACGGACCGGGTGGTGATCGATGAGCTGTTCGGCCTCGGGGACCCTCCCTGCCCGGAGCAGGCCGAAGTAGCGGCGGACGACGGCTTCGACGTCCGCCCTGGCGGGGTGCTCCGTCCAGATCCTCACCGCCAGATCATACGAATCCGGCGACCGCCCCGGTCCGCGGAACGAGATCGGCACGCGCCCGGACACCGGCAGGCGCACCGGAGTCGTCACCGGCGCCGAGACCGTGCGGAGCGGGTGCCTTCTCCGGACTCCCGGCGAGGACGGCCGGTTCCGGATCCGGCCCCCGCCCGGGGGCAGGAGCCGCTAGGTTCGACCCGGCGATGTGGGAGCGCGTGAGAGATGAGAGGGTCTAGCGGGTGAGCGAGACACCACCGAACACCCTGCAGCACCGCGTCGACGGGCGAGAGGACGCGCCGGTCCTGGTCCTGGGGCCCTCCCTGGGCACGACCTTCCACATGTGGGACCGGCAGATCCCCGAGCTCGCGCGGGACTGGCGGATCGTGCGCTTCGACCTCCCCGGGCACGGCGGCGCGCCCGCGCAGCCCTTCGGTTCCGTCGCCGAGCTGGGCGACCGGCTGCTGGCCACCCTCGACGCGCTCGGGATCCAGCGCTTCGGCTACGCGGGCTGCTCCCTCGGCGGGGCCGTCGGGCTCGACCTCGCGCTGCGGGCGCCCCACCGGGTCGCCTCGCTCGCCCTGGTCGCCACCTCGCCCCGGTTCGGCACCGCCGACGAGTTCCGGCAGCGGGGCGTCATCGTGCGGGCCAACGGTCTGGAGCCGATGGCCCGCACCGCCCCCGAGCAGTGGTTCACCCCGCTCTTCGCCGGCGCGCAGCCCGCCATCGTCGACTGGGCCGTGCAGATGGTCCGTACGACCGACCCCGCCTGCTACATCGCCGCCTGCGAGGCCCTCGCCGTCTTCGACGTCCGCGAGGCCCTCGGCCGCATCGGCGTCCCCGCGCTCGTGCTCGTCGGCTCCGAGGACCAGGTCACCGGGCCCGCCGAGGCCCGCACCCTCGTCGCCGGCATCGCCGACGCCCGGCTCGCCGTCGTCCCCGGCGCCTCCCACCTCGCCCCCGTCGAGCAGCCCGCCGCCGTCACCGACCTGCTCCTGGACCACTTCGCCGGGACGGCCCAGGACACCAGCGGCACCCTGACCGTGCCGCCGCACCCCGCGGGACCGGCGCCCGCCGCCGAGCCCGCGGCCCCCGCCCCGGCCGCCGAGCCCGCCGGGGACGGGCGCCCCGACCCGTACGAGAAGGGACTCGGGCTGCGCCGCGAGGTGCTCGGCGACGCCCAGGTGGACCGGGCCCTCGCCGAGGACCCCGACGGGGCCCTCCAGGGGCTCGTCAACCGGTACGAGTGGGGCGAGGTCTGGAGCCGCGAGGGCCTCGACCGGCGCGTCCGCAGCGCCGTCACCCTCACCGCCCTCCTCGCCGGGGGCCACCGGGAGGCCCTCGCGGACCACACCCGGGCCGCCCTCCGCAACGGCCTCTCGCCCGACGAGATCCGCGAGATCGTGCTCCACGCGGGCGTGTACTGCGGCCTTCCGGCCGCCGAGACCGCCCTGCGCGTCGTCGCCCGCGTCATCGCGGAGGAGACCACGCCCCCGGCGTAGCCTGGTGGCGTGAAGCTGACGAAGAAGTCCCACGCCTGCGTCCGCCTCGAAAAGGACGGAAGGACGCTCGTCCTCGATCCCGGCGGGTTCACCGAGGAGGACGCGGCCCTCGGGGCCGACGCGCTGCTCGTCACCCACGAGCACGCCGACCACTTCGACGAGGGCAGGCTGCGGACCGCCCTGGAGGCCAACCCGGCCGCCGAGATCTGGACGCTGCGCAGCGTCGCCGAACGGATCTCGGCGGCCTTCCCCGGCCGGGTGCACACCGTCGGCCACGGCGACGCCTTCACGGCCGCCGGGTTCGACGTCCAGGTCCACGGCGAGCTGCACGCGGTGATCCACCCGGACATCCCGCGCATCACCAACGTGGGCTACCTCGTCGACGGCTCCGTCTTCCACCCCGGCGACGCGCTCACCGTGCCCGACCACCCCGTCGACACCCTGCTGCTCCCCGTCATGGCCCCCTGGAACAAGATCTCCGAGGTCATCGACTACGTGCGCGAGCTGAAGCCGCGCCGGGCGTACGACATCCACGACGCCCTCCTCACCGACCTCGCCCGGCCGATCTACGACCGTCAGATCGGGGAGCTCGGCGGCACCGACCACTCCCGCCTCGCCCCCGGGAACTCCACCGAGATCTGAGCACCGGCGAACGGCCGTTGTCGGTGCCCGCCAGTAGGCTGGCGTCCATGCGCATCGCCACCTGGAACGTCAACTCGATCACCGCCCGGCTGCCCCGCCTCCTGGCCTGGCTGGAGAGCAGCGGCACCGACGTGCTGTGCATCCAGGAGACCAAGTGCACCGCCGAGCAGTTCCCCACCGAGGAGCTGCGCGCACTGGGCTACGAGTCGGCGGTCAACGCCACGGGCCGCTGGAACGGCGTCGCACTGCTCTCCCGCGTCGGCCTCGACGACGTGGTCACGGGCCTGCCCGGCGGCCCGGAGTACGACGGGGCGCAGGAGCCCCGGGCGGTCTCCGCGACCTGCGGCCCGGTCCGCGTCTGGTCGGTCTACGTGCCGAACGGCCGCGAGGTGGCCCACGAGCACTACGCTTACAAGCTGCGCTGGCTGGAGGCGCTCAGGGCGGCCGTCGCGCAGGACGCGGCGGGGGACAGGCCCTTCGCGGTCCTCGGCGACTACAACATCGCACCGGCCGACGAGGACGTCTGGGACATCACCGTCTTCGAGGGCGCCACGCACGTGACGGAGCCGGAGCGGGCCGCGCTCGCGGACCTGCGCGAGGCCGGCCTGCGCGACGTGGTCCCGCGCCCCCTCAAGTACGACCACCCCTTCACCTACTGGGACTACCGCCAGCTCGGCTTCCCGAAGAACAGGGGCATGCGCATCGACCTGGTCTACGGCAACAAGCCCTTCGCCGAGGCGGTCACGGACAGCTACGTGGACCGCGAGGAGCGCAAGGGCAAGGGCGCCTCGGACCACGCCCCCGTCGTCGTCGACCTCGACGTCTAGGGCCTGTCCGGCGGCGCGGAGGCCCCGAAACGATCTCCGCGCGCCGAGTGGTGGACCGGGAGGTGCCGGTGCGACGCTGTTCGGATGAACATTCCGTTTCTGGACAGTTGGCGCAAGCGGCACCGCCCCGACTCCCCGGTCTCCCCGGCGACCGCCGCCTTCGACCGCGCCCCGGACGGGATGGCCGAGCTGTTCGCCGAGTGCGAGCTGCTGCGCACCCGGGTCGCGGAGGCCGGGGTGGCGCTCGACGACACCCCGCGCTCGCTCCAGGCGCTCGACCAGTTGCCGCCCGACTGGCGGGACGACCCGGAGGAGCTGCCCTGGTTCGGGAACGACGCCGGGCTCTACCTGGGCACGGTGATCGTCCGGAACGTCCCGGCGGCCCGCTGGCAGATGCGGCCCGGCGGCGGCCCGGTGGTGCGGCTCGCCTCCGGCCGGGAGATCCAGGTCGTCGAGGCCGGTCTCGACTGGGCGATGACGGGCGCGCCGCAGCTCTCCCAGGTGTACGCGGAGGCCGCCGAGTACTGACGCGCACCCCCGTCGGCGCCACCCTTCCGCAGTAAATACGGCTTATTGCCGTTTGGTGCGTGTCGTCCCTGAAGTCCTTTTTCCGGTGGATAGTTTGCGTGGACCGCGACACCGCTGAGAAAGGGGGCAGGGCAGCGTATGGCCGTCGACGATCCGCTGATCGAACTGCGTGGCGTCAACAAGCACTTCGGCACGTTGCACGTCCTCCAGTCCATCGACCTCACCGTCGGCCGCGGGGAGGTCGTCGTCGTGATCGGTCCCTCCGGCTCCGGCAAGTCCACCCTCTGCCGGGCGATGAACCGCCTGGAGAGCGTCGAGTCGGGCGAGATCCTCATCGACGGGCGGCCGCTCCCCGAGGAGGGCAAGGAGCTCGCCCGACTGCGGGCCGAGGTCGGGATGGTCTTCCAGTCCTTCAACCTCTTCGGGCACAAGACCGTCCTCGCGAACGTCTCCCTCGCGCAGATCAAGGTCCGCAAGCGCAAGAGGGAGGAGGCCGACCGGCGCTCGCGCGAACTCCTCGACCGGGTCGGACTCGCCGCGCACGCCGACAAGTACCCGGCCCAGCTCTCCGGCGGCCAGCAGCAGCGCGTGGCCATCGCCCGCGCCCTCGCCATGGACCCCAAGGCCCTCCTCTTCGACGAGCCGACCTCCGCGCTCGACCCCGAGATGATCAACGAGGTCCTGGAGGTCATGCGGCAGTTGGCCCGGGAGGGCATGACCATGGTGGTCGTCACCCACGAGATGGGCTTCGCGCGCTCCGCCGCCAACCGGGTCGTCTTCATGGCCGACGGGAGGATCGTCGAGGACCGCACGCCGGAGGAGTTCTTCACCGCCCCGCGCAGCGAGCGCGCCAAGGACTTCCTCTCCAAGATCCTCAAGCACTGACCGGGTGGGAACCATGCAGCGTACGCACCGGATCCTGGCCGCGCTCGCCCTGCTGCTCGCCGCCACGGCGGCGCTCGGCGGCTGCGGCCGCGAGGGCAGCCCGCCCGTCAAGGGCCCGAAGCCCGGCCAACTCCCCGTCTACCAGGTGCGGTCGGACTTCACCCTGCCCGACTCGCCCACCTGGAACCGGGCGAAGAAGCGCGGCCGGCTCGTCGTCGGCGTCAAGGAGGACCAGCCCTACATGGGCGAGAAGGACCCCGCCTCCGGCCGCTACTCCGGCTTCGACATCGAGATCGCCAGGATGATGGCCGCCTCCCTCGGCTTCGACCCGGCCCGCGTCGAGTTCCGCACGATCGCCTCCGCCAACCGAGAGACCGCCCTGCAGAACGGCCAGATCGACTACTACGTCGGCACGTACACCATCAACGACAACCGCAAGAAGCTCGTCGGCTTCGCCGGGCCCTACTACCGGGCCGGCCAGTCGCTCCTGGTCCGCGCCGACGAGAAGGACATCCGGGGCCCCCAGGACCTGGACGGCAGACGGGTCTGCTCGGCCGCCGGCTCCACCCCGTACCAGCGGATCGAGAAGGACCACCCGAAGGCCGAACTCGTCGCGTACGACACGTACTCCGCCTGCGTGGACAACCTGCTGACCTACCAGGTCGACGCGGTCACCACCGACGACACGATCCTGCTCGGCTACGCCGCCAAGGTCCCCGACGAGCTGAAGGTGGTCGGGAAGCCGTTCTCGGAGGAGCCGTACGGCATCGGCGTCCCGCGCGGCGACAACGCCCTGCGCTTCGCCCTGGACGACGCCATCGCCGCCCACGAGAAGAACGGCGACTGGAAGAAGGCGTACGACGCCACCCTCGGCCTCTCCGGGGTCCCCGCCCCGCCGCCGCCCGCCATCGACCGCTATCCGGCGAGTTGAACCGGAGGAGCCTCCCGACATGGACGTCCTGACCGACAACTTCTCGCTCTACGGAAAGGGGTTCCTCGGCACCGTCGAACTCACCGTCTACGCCTCGGCGCTCGCCCTCGTCCTGGGCTTCGTCATGGCCTCCTTCCGCGTCGCGCCCGTCGGCTCCTTCCGGGTCTTCGGCACGGTCTGGGTGGCCGTCCTGCGCAACACCCCGCTGACCCTGCTCTTCTTCGCGGTCATGCTGGGACTGCCCCGCTTCGGACTCGTCCTGCCCTTCCAGTTGTTCGCGGTCCTCGCCCTCGGCTGCTACACCTCGGCCTTCGTCTGCGAGGTGCTGCGCTCCGGCATCAACACCGTGCCGCGCGGCCAGGGCGAGGCTGCCCGCAGCCTGGGCATGACCTTCGTCCAGACCCTCGGCACGGTCGTCCTGCCGCAGGCCTTCCGCAGCGTCATCCCGCCCATCGGCTCGACCCTGATCGCCCTCGCCAAGAACTCGGCGATCGCGGGGGCGTTCAGCGTCACCGAACTCCTCGGCACCTACAAGACGCTGAGCGAACTCGGCTACAACATCGTCTGGACCTTCGTCTGGATCGCCGTCGGATACCTGATCATCACCCTCACCATCAGCGCCCTCTTCCACGTCATGGAGAAGCGCTGGGGAGTCGCCCGATGACCACCGAGTCCACCGCCCTCTACGACGTCCCCGGGCCCGGCGCCCGGCGGCGCCACCTCCTCTACGGCATCGCCTCCACCGTCGTGATCCTGGCCCTGGCCGGCTGGATCCTGTACCTCCTCCTCGACACCGACCAGTTCACCTCCGCCAAGTGGTCGCCCTTCCTCTACGAGGGCATCCAGGAACTGCTGCTCAGGGGGCTCGGCAACACCCTGAAGGCCTTCGCCTGCGCGTCGGTCCTCTCGCTCGCCCTCGGCGCCCTCCTGGCCTGCGGGCGCCTCTCCGAACACCGCGTCCTGCGCTGGATCTCCACCCTGTTCGTGGAGTTCTTCCGCGCCATGCCCGTCCTCGTGATGATCTTCTTCGTCTTCGTGGCGCTCAAGGTCCAGCCGCTGCCCGCCCTGGTCGCCGGACTGACCCTCTACAACGGCTCCGTGCTCGCCGAGGTGTTCCGCACCGGCGTCCACTCCGTCGCGCGGGGGCAGGGGGAGGCCGCGTACGCGCTCGGAATGCGCAAGACGCAGGTGATGACCCACGTCCTGGTGCCCCAGGCCGTCCGCGCGATGCTCCCCGCCATCATCAGCCAGTTGGTGGTGGCCCTGAAGGACACCTCGCTCGGATTCCTCATCACCTACGAGGAGTTCCTGCACGCGGGCAAACTGATCGCGTCCAACCTCGACTACGACCTGCCGTTCATCCCCGTCGTGCTCGTCATCTCGCCGATCTACATCGGGATGTGCATGCTGCTCTCCTGGTGCGCCACCTGGGTGGCCCGGCGGGAGCGCCGCGACCCGAGGACGAAGGCCGCGGACGTCGCTCCGGCCGGACCGGGAGGGCCGCCGCCGGGACGGCGGTGACGGGTACGAGCCGCACCCGCCCGGCGGCAGCCGGAGATCACTCCTTCCGCAGCGGCACCGACACGTACGACGGGTCGGCGGCCGGGGAGGAGAAGGTCAGTTGCGCGCCGGTCGGGTTGTGCTCGATGTAGAGCGGGTCGACGGTGTCGACGACCAGCGCGAGCCGGTGCCCGGCGGGCACGTCGTACGCCGTGGAGAACAGCTCCAGGTCGACGGCGAACGGCTGCCCGGGCGTCTTGCCGTGGAAGGTGTACGGGGCGTTGGTGACCAGCTTGCCGACGCCGAGCGGGCCCACGTCGTAGAGGTACGCGACGAGGGTGCCGCTCTCCTTCGTGGAGGCGACCGTGGTGTGCACCTCCACCGTGCCGCGCACCCGCTGCGGGGCGTCGTACCGCTCGGACTGCCAGACGCCGGCGAAGGAGCGGGGGAGGAGGGGGACGGAGACGACGGGCGGGGTGCGGAGGAACTGGTCCAGGGCGTTGGTGAGCAGGGTGACCCCGCCGTTGGCGCCCGAGTCGACGTTCGCCCACACCCGCTGCGTACCGCCGAGGTCGAACTTCCTCTGGTTCGCGTTGACGGACTTCCAGTCGGGGTAGCCCTCGTAGGCTCCCGTGGAGCGGGTCTTGAGCTGGACGGGCTGCTCGTGGTCGATGCCGTTGTCGGCGCCCTTGAGGTAGCGGTCGAACCAGCGCTGCGCGTTGGTCCAGGTGTCGTTGGGCAGCCCGAAGAGGCCGGTCAGTTCGGCGGTGGCGTGGTCGCCGGGGCGGAACTCCAGGCGCTTGGGGCCGGTGAGCTTCTCGTAGAAGCTCGCGTACTGGTTGGGCGGGAAGATGGTGTCGCCCCAGGCGTTGCCGAGCATGATCGCGGCGCCGTTGGCGTTGACGCGGTCCAGGTACGTCACCGGGGAGCGCTTGGCGCCCCAGGCGATCATGTCCCCCTCCCTGGCCAGGTTGGAGGAGAGGAAGTCGCCCAGGACCTGCTGGAGTTCGGGGCCCGGGCGGCCGGTGAGGTAGCCGGCGCCGCCGAGCAGGGCGGCGGCCTGGAGGTGCTGGGTCCGGCCGCTGTAGATGGACTCGATGAGGTCGGCCCAGCCGCTGAGCGCGGTGACGGCCTTGACCCTCGGGTCGTGCGCGGCGGCGAGCAGGCTGATCCCGGCGCCGTACGAGACGCCTCCCATGCCCACGCGGTCGGGGTCGGCGGCGGTGTTGGCCAGGGCCCAGTCGATCACCTTGGAGGCGTCGGCGACGTCCTTGGGGCCGGCGGTCTCGATCTCCCCGCCGGACTGCCAGAAGCCGCGCGAGTTGTAACTCACCACGACGTAGCCGGAGTCGGCGAGCTTCTGGGCCGGGACGAGGTACTCGATCTGGGGCATGGCCCAACTGGTGGGCAGCACGATCAGGGGATGGCGGGCGCCGGGCGCGGACCCGGCGGGGGTGAGGACGTTCGCCTTGAGGACGGTGCCGCCCTCGCCGGGGATGTCGACGAAGCGGATGCCGGCCGAGCCGGCGGTCTCGGCGACCGGAGCCGCCTGGGCGGCGGGGGCGAGCCCGAGGGCCGTCCCGGCCACGAGCGCGGCCGAGACGGCGAGGACCAGGGATGTGCGCACGGGGCACTCCTCACTGGGGACGCCGATGGGTGGTCGGCGATGGGGGGCAGTGAAAGTGACCCGACGGTAACGGCGGGGGCTTACCGGAGGTAACTCCCCGGTAAGTTACGTGCCGGTAACGATTGGCGTCCGGTCGGCGCCGTCGAGCAGACCCACGGCCTCCGCGAAGTCCGCGCGGGCCTCCCCGTACCGCTTGACGGCGATGAGGAACATCGCCCGGTCGGTCAGGGCCCGGGGGAGTTCCCGCGCCGAACGCCGGGCGAGCGCCACCTCCTCGTCGAAGAGCGGCCGGAGCGGCTCCTCGATCAGATGGGTGCGGCTCTCCCTCAGGAGGGCGGAGCGCGCGGTCAGCCGGTGGTGCGCGGTCGTCGGTCCGGCGGGGTGCCCCTCCCCGGCCGGACGCACGGCCTCGGCCTCCAGGACGGGGATGGTGTCGAAGTAGGCCTTCCGCACGTCCCGCGACCAGCGGAGGAGGTCGGTGCCGAACGCCGGCGCCGGGGCCTCCGGGGTCGCGGGAGGTTCCGCCGTCCGGGCCGACAGGGCGTACAGGGTGGTCCAGAAGGAGAGGATGTTGCTCCAGCTCCTGGGCTCGCCCGACTCCGCGAGCCGGTCGAGGACCGCCAGGGCCTCCCGCCGGTCCGCGCCGGCCTCCCCGTGCCGTCCGGCGGCGTCCAGCATCCGGGAGCGGTGCACGAGTTCCCACACCAGGTGGGCCAGTGCGGTGGAGTCGCTCTCCGTCTTCCGCCGCGTGTCGTCCACGAGCCCGGTGAAGACCGCCACCGCCTCCTCGCGCCGGCCGGCCGCCTCCAGTTCCGCCGTCCGCTCGACCGCCGACCAGAAGGAGACTCCCGGCTCCGCGCCGGCGTTCCGAGCCAGGAGGTCCGCCGCCTCCCCGTGACGCCCCTCCTCGGCCAGCACGACCACCAGCCGGTCGCCTCCGTACGCCGGGTACGCCACCTGCCCGCGCGCGAAGGCGATCCGCCCGGCCTCGGCCATCTCCCCGCACACCGCGCGCCCCTCGGCCCGCCGTCCCAGCTCGAAGAGCGTGCGTTCGTACGCCCCCAGGGCGGCGCGGAGCAGCTCCACCCTCCTCGGGTGGTCGGCGCCGATCCGCCGGGCCGCGTCGGCGGCCTCCGCGTGCAGCACCACCTCCCGCTCCGGGCCGCGCCGGCGCCCCACCTCGTGCCCGTACGAGACCAGCGCTCGGACGAGCTTCGGCAGATAGGCCGCCGGGCTCACCTTCGCGAGGACCCGGTACGCCTCGACCTCCTGGGGCAGGCCGAGCCGCCCCGACCCGAGCAGCATCGTCCTCGCCCGCAGGACCGCGTCCTGATCGATGTTCTGACTGATGTTCCCGGAGTGATTCATGACGGCGATTCTGGAAGCCGGAGGAGGGACCGGACAAGGCTCGCGAACTGTGCGTTCGGTCCTACGAAAAACGCCCCTGACCTGTCATGATGGTGACGTCTTCACCCCGTCGGGCCCCGCCCGGTCAGGCCGTCGCCGCCGGTTCGGCGGCGGGGGATCCGGAAGCCGGGGGAGCCGTGCGGGCCGCGCGCGTCACGTCGGCCACCAGTTCGACCACGTCGGGGCCGTACGCCTCCGAGTTGACCACCTTCAGGAGCAGGACGAACGAGTCGTCGCGGTGACGCCTGCTCAGGGCCTCGTGGTGGCGGGCCAGGTAGCGGGTCGCCGCCTGGTTGGTGATCGCCCGCTGGCCGCAGAAGAGGAAGACCGGCCGGTGGTCCTCCCCGGCCGTGAGCCGGGCCAGGAGCACGTACTCCGACAGTCCCTTCTCCATGAGGTACCGCTCGCCGCCGATCGTGACCGAGCCCCGGAGCTCGGGCGGCTCGACGTCCACGTTCATCCGCACGCCCGGCAGCAGGGTGGTGAGGTGGGCGGCCATGCGCCTGTTCGAGTACGGCCCTCCCACGCAGAACTCCGTGCGGTCGCCGAAGCCCTGGTGGGCCCGGTCGTGCGGCAGGATGCGGGCCTGTGCCCCGCAGTCCTTGACGAGCGCGGAGAGTTCGAGCAGCGCGAAGACGTCGTAGCGGTGCACCACGTTGTCCCCGCCGGACTCCCTGTTGACCACGAGCAGGCACTCCGAGCCCCCGGGAAGGCCGAAGAACGCCTGCTTGCGGCGGAGCCTCCGCCGCCACCCGTACGTGCGGCCGAGCCAGCCGAGGGAGGCACTGACACCGGTGGCGAGCACCCCGAGCACGATGTTGCGCACGTCTTCGTTCATGGGCGCGCATGCTAGCGGCCGTTCGGCCTGTCGTTCGAGGCGTTCCTGACGGGAGGGGGCGGAGGAAGTTACGCTGCGCGGACGGTTGTTGACTGGAGGTACGAATGCGTCGCTCCGCCGCTGGCAAGGTCTCCGTTCTCGCCGTCACGGCGACGGTCCTCTCGATGGGTGCCGCCGCGCCGCCGGCGGCGGTGGCGAAGCCACCCCTCAAGGAGCCCGTCGCGACCGGATACGGCGGCGCCGTCGCCAGTGTCGACGCCGACGCCTCGGCCGCCGGGATCGAGGTGCTCCGCGAGGGCGGCAACGCGGTCGACGCCGCCGTCGCCGTCGCGGCCGCGCTCGGCGTCACCGAGCCCTACTCGGCCGGCATCGGAGGCGGCGGCTACTTCGTCCACTACGACGCGAAGAGCCGCTCCGTGCACACGATCGACGGCCGCGAGACCGCGCCCCGGTCCGCCGACGCACGCCTCTTCGTGGAGAACGGCGCCCCCATCCCGTTCGAGGAGGGCATGACCAGCGGCCGCGGCGTCGGCACCCCCGGCACCCCGGCGACCTGGGAGTCCGCCCTCGACGCCTGGGGCAGCAAGCGGCTCTCCGCCCTGCTCCGGCCCGCCGAGCGGCTCGCCCGCGAGGGCTTCACCGTCGACGAGACCTTCCGCTCCCAGACGGCCGCCAACGAGGCCCGCTTCCGCGACTTCCCGGCCACCTCGCGGCTCTTCCTGCCCGGCGGGCGACTGCCCGAGGTCGGCTCCCGCTTCAAGAACCCCGACCTCGCCCGTACGTACGAGAAGCTCGGCCGCGAGGGCGCCGGGGCGCTCTACGAGGGGCCGCTCGCCCGGGACATCGTCCGTACCGTCCGCAAGCCCCCGGTCCGCCCCGGTGCCACCCGGAACGTCCGCTCCGGCGACCTGACGGAACGCGACCTGGCGTCGTACCGGACCGTGTTCCGCGCGCCGACGAAGGTCTCGTACCGGGGCCTCGACGTCTACGGCATGGCCCCCTCCTCCTCCGGCGGCACCAGCGTCGGCGAGGCGCTCAACATCCTGGAGGGCACCGACCTCTCCCGGGCCTCGCAGACCCGCTACCTGCACCGGTTCGTCGAGGCCAGCCGCATCGCCTTCGCCGACCGGGGCCGCTGGGTCGGGGACCCGGCCTTCGAGTCCGTGCCGACGCGCGGCCTGCTCTCCCGGCGGTTCGCGGACTCCCGCGCCTGCCTGATCCGCGACGACGCCGCCCTGACCAGCCCGCTCGCGCCCGGCGACCCCCGCGACCCGGCGCCGTGCGCCCCCGGCGGGACCGCCGCCCCGACCACGTACGAGGGCGAGAACACCACCCACCTGACGGTGGCCGACAAGTGGGGCAACGTCGTCGCGTACACCCTCACCATCGAGTCCACCGGCGGCAGCGGGATCACCGTGCCCGGCCGGGGCTTCCTGCTCAACAACGAGCTGACCGACTTCTCCTTCGCCCCGGCGAACCCGGCGGTCCACGACCCGAACCTGCCCGGACCCGGCAAGCGGCCGCGTTCCTCGATCTCCCCGACGATCGTCCTCGACCGGCACGACAGGCCCGTCCTCGCGCTCGGCTCGCCGGGCGGCGCGACCATCATCACCACCGTCCTCCAGACCCTCACCGGCGTCGTCGACCGGCACCTGCCGCTCGTCGAGGCGATCGCCGCGCCGCGCGCCAGCCAGCGCAACCAGGCCACCACCGAACTCGAACCCGGCCTGTGGAACAGCCCCGTCCGCGCCGAACTGGAGGCGATCGGGCACGGCTTCCGGCAGAATCCCGAGATCGGCGCCGCGACCGGCGTCCAGCGCCTGCCGGACGGCCGCTGGCTGGCCGCCGCGGAGAAGGTCCGCCGGGGCGGGGGCTCCGCGATGGTGGTGCGGCCGGCGGGGAGGTAGGCGGCTTTCCCGCGGGGCGGTCCGGAGGCCCCTACAGCGCCGTCAGGATGCGCGGGCCGTCGTCCGTGATCGCCACCGTGTGCTCGGCGTGGGCGGCGCGCGAGCCGTCGGCCGTGCGCATCGTCCAGCCGTCCCGCGCCGTGTAGTAGTCGTCCGTGCCGCCGCCGACGAGCATCGGCTCGATCGCGAGCGTCATCCCGTGGCGCAGCTTCATGCCCCGGCCCGGGCGCCCCTCGTTGGGGACGCCCGGGTCCTCGTGCATGGTGCGGCCGATCCCGTGCCCGCCGAAGCCGTCCGGGATGCCGTAGCCGGCGGCCCGGCAGACCCGGCCGATCGCGTGCGCGACGTCCCCGATCCGGTTGCCGACGACGGCCGCCGCGATGCCGGCCTCCAGGGCCTCCTCCGCCGTGGCGATCAGCCGGGCGTCCTCCGGCCGGGCCCGGCCGACCGTGAAGCTGACGGCCGAGTCGCCCGCCCAGCCGCCGAGCAGCGCCCCGCAGTCCGCGGACACCAGGTCGCCCGGCGCGAGCCGGGTGTCGTCCGGGACGCCGTGCACGATCGCGTCGTTCACCGAGACGCACACCACCGCCGGGAACGGCACCGGCGCCCACTCCGGGTGGTAGCCGAGGAAGGGCGAGTCGGCGCCCGCCCCGGCCAGCACCTCGCGCGCGACCCGGTCGAGCTCCGTCAGCCGGACGCCGGGCGCGGCCTTCTCCCGCACGGCCGCCAGGGCACGGGCCACCACCCGTCCGCTCTCGCGCATGGCCGCCAGGGATTCGTTCGTCTTGATCTCCACCATGCCAATTACTATACCGGTATTAGAATGGCGCCATGGTGCGCACACCCCTGACCCCCGAAGAGCGCGAGCGCGGCGAGCGCCTGGGCCTGCTCCTGCGCGAGGCGCGCGGCGAGCGGTCCATGGCCGAGATCGCGGCGGCCGCCGGCCTCTCCGCCGAGACCCTCCGCAAGATCGAGACCGGCCGGGCCCCGACCCCGGCCTTCTTCACCGTCGCGGCCCTCGCCGGGGTCCTCCGGCTCTCCATGGACGAACTGGTGACGCTCTGCGTCCCGGTCCCCGTCTGAGGGGCCGGACGCCCGCCGGGCTTAGGCTCCGGGCATGATTCCCGAGGAGCTGCGGCGCGGCCGCTACGTCAGTCTGACCACCTTCCGCAAGAACGGCACGGGGGTCGCGACGCCCGTCTGGTACGCGGTGGAGGGCTCCGAGCTGTACGCCTGGACCCGCACCGACTCCTGGAAGGTCAAGCGGCTGCGGAACGACCCCCGGGTCGTGGCCGCCGTCTGCGACGTGCGCGGCAACGTCCCCGAGGGCGCCGAGCGCGTGACCGGCGAGGCCCGCCTCGTGACGGGGGAGGAGCTGCGCCGCGTCCGGAAGCTGCTCCTGCGCAAGTACACCTGGCAGTTCTGGTTCCTCGACGTGCCGGCCACGCTCTTCCGGCTCGGCAAGCGGCCGCACACCGGGATCGTCGTGCGCTTCCCGTGAGGCCCGCGAGGGGGCGGGCACCCGCACGAAAACGGTCCGTAGTCGTCCCGTAACACGACTGCGGTCCAATACCCGCGGACCGTACGGTTCCAGTCGACTGCGGGGCAGGTGCGTGACGCATGACGGTGACTCGATACCCGGCGGAAGTCGCCGAGTTCACCCACTGGCTGACGGGTCTCGCGGCCCGTCTCCGGCCGGACGCCGGCTGGTACGGGGTCTTCGCCGCACGCGACCCGGAGGGCCTGCGCGCCTGCTTCGACGGTGTGGAACTCCTGCCCTGGGACGTCGTCTCGTCCCTGCTCCAGGACGCCGGAGAAGCCGCCGGCGGGCCCTTCGCCGCCCGGGGCCGCGCGCTGTACGTGGCGGCCGCGGGCGCCCACGACCGCGGGCCCGGCGCGGCGGCGGCGCTCGCCGAACGCCGGGAGCTGTTGGAGCGCGAACGCCGGTACGCCGATTCCCGCGCCCGCGAACTGGGCGAACGGCTCGGCGCGGTCCCGGCCCCCGGCCCCGAGGAGGCCGCCCGCCTGGAGCGCGACCTCGCCTGGGTCCGGGACGACCGGGCCAGGGCCGCCGCCCGGGTCGCGGAACTCACGGCCCGGCTGGCGGGGGCGGGGGAGTGGGGACGGGAACGGGAACGGGAACGGGGGCGGGCCGTGACGGCTCCGGCCGTCGCTCCGGTGCCGGATCCGGGGCCGTACCCGGCGCCCGCCGCGGCGCCCGCGCCGACCGCGTCCTTCGTGCCCGACTCCTCTGCCGCACCTGGCTGTCCGACTGCTTCCGGCTCCCCGGCCATCCCCGGTTCCCCGGCCGGGCCGGAGCGTACGGAAAGGGCCGCCAAGGCCGTGAAGGTCAAGCGCCGGCCCCGGGGCGCCCGGTACGCCTGGCTGGAGGAGGGCGACGAGACGCAGGAGGCGGAGGCCGTGCCCGTACCCGTGCCCGTACCCCTGCTTCCGGCCGGGGGCGCCGCGCCCCGCGGCGCCCGCTTCGGCGGCGCCGCCGGGACCGGGGAGCCGGCCGGGAAGCCCCTCGGGAGCCCGGCGGAGGATCCCGCCGAGACCGCCCGTGCCGCGGCGAACGCCGTCTACGCCCTCCGCAGGCTCCGCGCCCGGGGCCGCAGCGGCGAGGCCCACGTCCTGCTCTGCGAGGCGCTGGGCGGCCCGCCCGCCCGGCTGCCCGCCCTCGCCGACGAACTGCACCGGGCCGGACTCGGCGCCGACTGGTCCACCCTGCTCTGGGAGGCGGCCTCGCTGCCGCCCGACCGGCTCGCCGCCGTCGCCGGCGTCCTCGCGGACGCGGGCCGGACGGCCGACTGCGAGCAGCTCCTCCGCCAGGGGGTGGCCCGCCCGGTCGAGGAGCTGGCCGGGGCCTGCGCCGCCCTGCGCGCCGAGGAGCACCACCGCGAGGCCCACGCCCTCCTGACCGCCTTCGTCCGCGTCCGCGCCCCCGAGGACGCGGCCCGCCTCGCGGGCGCGGATCCGCGCGGCCTCGTCCCCCAACTCCTCCACGCGGCACGGGCGGTGTCCGCCACCCGCGAGCGCGACCTCCTCCACGCCCTCCGCGTGGCGGGCCTGGCGACCGGCTGACCGGGGCGCCCGAGCCCGTACGGGCCGGGGATCTTCCCCGTACGCGCCCCCGCGTGTCGGTACGTGTCCGATGTGGACCAGTCGGGTATGAAACATGATCGACCCGGTCGGTTCCCGGCGGCGGTCTTGCTCCGGGGTGTGACGGGGCTTACGTTCTCCTCCTACGCACCGCGTCTACGTGCGTAGAGGCTCTCTGACGCCGTGCCGAAGGAGCAGCTCATGTCCGACGTCGTACGCGCCGCGCTCGTCCAGGCGACCTGGACCGGCGACACCGAATCCATGATCGCCAAACACGAGGAGCACGCCCGGGAGGCCGCCCGCCAGGGTGCCGGGGTGATCGGCTTCCAGGAGGTGTTCAACGCCCCCTACTTCTGCCAGGTGCAGGAGGCCGAGCACTACCGCTGGGCCGAGCCCGTCCCCGACGGCCCGACCGTCAGCCGGATGCGGGACCTCGCCCGCGAGACCGGGATGGTGATCGTGGTCCCCGTCTTCGAGGTCGAGGGCGAGGGCTTCTACTACAACACCGCCGCCGTGATCGACGCCGACGGCAGTTACCTCGGCAAGTACCGCAAGCACCACATCCCCCAGGTCAAGGGCTTCTGGGAGAAGTACTACTTCCGCCCGGGGAACGTCGGCTGGCCGGTCTTCGACACCGCCGTCGGCAAGGTCGGCGTCTACATCTGCTACGACCGCCACTTCCCGGAGGGCTGGCGCGAACTCGGACTCAACGGAGCCCAGTTGGTCTACAACCCGTCCGCCACCCACCGCGGCCTCTCCGCCCACCTCTGGCAGTTGGAGCAGCCGGCCGCCGCCGTCGCCAACGAGTACTTCGTCGCCGCCATCAACCGCGTCGGCGTCGAGGAGTACGGCGACAACGACTTCTACGGCACGAGCTACTTCGTCGACCCGCGCGGCCGCTTCGTCGGCGACGTCGCCTCCGACAAGGCCGAGGAACTCGTCGTCCGCGACCTCGACTTCGGCCTCATCGAGCAGGTCCGGCAGCAGTGGGCCTTCTACCGGGACCGCCGCCCCGACGCCTACGAAGGGCTGGTGAAGCCGTGAACGACCTCTACGACCGGCACAAGGCCGTCATCCCCGACTGGGTCGCCCTCTACTACCGCGACCCGATCGAGATCACCCACGGCGAGGGCCGCCACGTCTGGGACGCCGAGGGGCGCAGGTACCTCGACTTCTTCGGCGGCATCCTCACCACCATGACCGCCCACGCCCTGCCCGAGGTCACCAAGGCCGTCGCCGAGCAGGCCGGGCGGATCATCCACTCCTCGACGCTCTACCTCAACCGGCCCATGGTGGAGCTGGCCGAGCGGATCGCCGGGCTCTCCGGCATCCCGGACGCCCGCGTCTTCTTCACCACCTCCGGCACCGAGGCCAACGACACCGCGCTCCTCCTGGCCACCGCGTACCGCGGCTCGAACCAGCTCCTGGCGATGCGCAACAGCTACCACGGCCGCTCCTTCTCCACCGTCGGCATCACCGGCAACCGCGCCTGGTCGCCCACCGGCCTCTCCCCGCTCCAGACGCTCTACGTGCACGGCGGCGTCCGCACCCGCGGTCCCTACGCCGAGTACGGCGACGAGCGGTTCGTCGAGGCCTGCGTCGCCGACCTCGAAGACCTCCTCGGGCACACCCGGAACGTCGCCGCCCTCATCGCGGAGCCCATCCAGGGCGTCGGCGGCTTCACCTCCCCGCCCGACGGCCTGTACGCCGCCTTCCGCCGCGTCCTGGACCGGCACGGCATCCTGTGGATCGCGGACGAGGTGCAGACCGGCTGGGGCCGCACCGGCGAGCACTTCTGGGGCTGGCAGGCCCACGGCCAGGCCGGGCCGCCCGACATCCTCACCTTCGCCAAGGGCATCGGCAACGGCATGTCGATCGGCGGGGTCGTCGCCCGCGCCGAGGTCATGAACTGCCTCGACGCCAACTCCATCTCCACCTTCGGCGGTTCGCCCGTCACCATGGCCGCCGGGCTCGCCAACCTCTCGTACCTCCTGGAGCACGACCTCCAGGGCAACGCGCGCCGGGTCGGCGGCCTCCTGATCGAACGGATCAGGGCCGCGTGCGCCGGAGTCCCCGCCGTACGGGAGGTGCGCGGCCGGGGCCTCATGATCGGCATCGAACTCACCGAGCCCGGCACCGACCGCGCCGACCCGGACGCGGCCGCCGCCGTCCTGGAGGCCGCCCGCGAGAACGGCCTGCTCATCGGCAAGGGCGGCGGGCACGACACCAGCACCCTGCGCGTCGCCCCGCCCCTCTCCCTCACCGTCTCCGAGGCGGAGGAGGGCGCCGCGCTCCTCGAAGCGGCCCTCCGGTCCCTGTAGTCCCCGCCGGCCGCCCCGCAGTCCCGCCCCAGTGACAGGGAGAGTCCCGTGAGCACCCGTACCCTCATCCGGGGCGGCCTGGTCGTCACCGCCGCCGACGAGGTCCACGCCGACGTGCTGATCGAGGACGGCCGCGTGGCCGCCCTCGCGGCCCACGGCTCGGACGCGGCGGCCGGCTGGACCGCCGACCGGACCATCGACGCCACCGACCGCTACGTCATCCCGGGCGGCGTCGACGCCCACACCCACATGGAACTGCCCTTCGGCGGCACCTTCGCCTCCGACACCTTCGAGACCGGCACCCGCGCCGCCGCCTGGGGCGGCACCACCACCGTCGTCGACTTCGCCGTCCAGACCGTGGGCCGCACCCTGCGCGAGGGGCTCGACACCTGGTACGCCAAGGCCGACGGCGTCTGCGCGATCGACTACGCGTTCCACATGATCCTCTCCGACGTCAACGCGCACACGCTCAAGGAGATGGACAAGCTGGTCCAGGAGGGGATCTCCTCCTTCAAGCTCTTCATGGCCTACCCCGGCGTCTTCTACAGCGACGACGGGCAGATCCTGCGCGCCATGCAGCGCTCCGCCGAGAACGGCGGGCTGATCATGATGCACGCCGAGAACGGCATCGCCATCGACGTCCTCGTCGAACAGGCCCTCGCCCGGGGCGAGACCGATCCCCGCCACCACGGCGAGGTCCGCAAGGCCCTCCTGGAGGCGGAGGCCACCCACCGGGCGATCCAGCTCGCCCGGGTGGCGGGCGCCCCGCTCTACGTCGTGCACGTGTCGGCCCAGGAGGCGGTGGCGGAGCTGGCGGCGGCCCGGGACAAGGGGCTCCCGGTCTTCGGCGAGACCTGCCCCCAGTACCTCTTCCTGTCCACCGACAACCTCGCGGAGCCGGACTTCGAGGGCGCCAAGTACGTGTGCAGCACGCCCCTGCGGCCCAAGGAGCACCAGGCGGCGCTGTGGCGGGGCCTGCGCACCAACGACCTCCAGGTGGTCTCCACCGACCACTGCCCCTTCTGCTTCACCGGCCAGAAGGACCTCGGCCGGGGCGACTTCTCCAAGATCCCCAACGGCCTGCCGGGGGTGGAGAACCGCATGGACCTCCTCCACCAGGCCGTCGTCGACGGGCACATCTCCCGGCGCCGCTGGATCGAGATCGCCTGCGCGACGCCGGCGAGGATGTTCGGCCTCCACCCGCAGAAGGGCACGCTCGCGCCCGGCGCGGACGCCGACGTCGTCGTCTACGACCCGCACGCCACGCAGACCCTCTCCGCCGAGACCCACCACATGAACGTCGACTACTCGGCGTACGAGGGGAGGACCGTCACCGGGCAGGTCGAGACGGTCCTCTCGCGGGGCGAGGTCGTCATCGACCAGCGGAAGTACGTCGGCCGCGCCGGGCACGGGGTCTTCACCCCCCGCTCCACCTGTCAATACCTGAACTAGGAGACCGTGCCTTGGACTTCGGACTCGTCCTGCAGACCGACCCGCCCGCCTCGCAGGTCGTCGGCCTGATGCGCCGGGCGGAACGCAACGGCTTCCGCTACGGCTGGACCTTCGACTCCGCCGTGCTGTGGCAGGAACCCTTCGTCGTCTACAGCCAGATCCTGGAGCACACCACCAAGCTCCACGTCGGCCCCATGGTCACCAACCCGGGCACCCGCACCTGGGAGGTCACCGCCTCCACCTTCGCCACCCTCAACGACATGTTCGGCAACCGGACCGTCTGCGGCATCGGCCGCGGCGACTCCGCCATGCGCGTCGCGGGCCGCAGGCCCAACACCCTGGCCCGCCTGGGCGAGGCCATCGACGCCATCCGCGACCTGGCGGAGGGCCGCGAGGCCGAGGTCGACGGCAACCCGATCCGCATCCCCTGGATCAAGAACGGAAAGCTGCCGGTCTGGATGGCGGCGTACGGCCCCAAGGCCCTGGCCCTCGCCGGGCAGAAGGCCGACGGCTTCATCCTCCAGCTCGCCGATCCCTTCCTCACCGAGTGGATGGTCAAGGCGGTCCGGCAGGCCGCGACCGACGCGGGCCGTGACCCCGACGCCCTCACGATCTGCGTCGCCGCCCCCGCGTACGTCGGTGACGACCCGGCCCACGCCCGGGACCAGTGCCGCTGGTTCGGCGGCATGGTCGGCAACCACGTCGCCGACCTGGTGGAGAAGTACGGCGAGCACTCGGGCATGGTCCCGGAGGAGCTCACCGCGTACATCAAGAACCGGCACGGCTACGACTACTCCCACCACGGCCGCGCCGGGAACCCCTCCACCGACTTCGTCCCCGACGAGATCGTCGACCGCTTCTGCCTCCTCGGCCCGGCCGAGGCCCACGTCGAGAAGCTGCGGAGGCTCCGCGACATGGGCGTGGACCAGTTCGCGGTGTACGCGATGCACGACGCCAAGGAGTCCACGATCGACGCGTACGGCTCGGACGTCATCCCGGCGCTCACCCCGTAGCGACCGACCCCCGCGCCCCTCCCGGACCCCACGCCCCGCACAGCTCGTTCCGTCCCCCGCCGAACGAACGAAGGGCTCCGCCGCCATGACCGCCACCACTCCCACGGGAAGACCCGCCATAACCGACGGCCGTGTCGAGCTCGCGCCCGGCACGGTCCCGGCCGACCCCCGCTTCGTCAACGACGACCTGCTCCCCGTCCCCGTCGAACGGCGCCGCTGGACCACGTACAACTTCACCGCCCTCTGGGTCGGCATGGCCCACAACATCCCCTCCTGGATGCTCGCCTCCGGTCTCGTCGCCCTCGGCATGGACTGGAAGCAGGCCGTCCTCACGATCGCCCTGGCCAACGTGATCGTCCTCCTCCCGATGCTGCTCACCGGGCACGCCGGACCCAAGTACGGCATCCCCTTCCCCGTCCTCGCCCGCGCCTCCTTCGGGCTGCGCGGCGCCAACCTGCCCGCGCTGATCCGCGCCGGGGTGGCCTGCGCCTGGTTCGGCATCCAGACCTGGATCGGCGGCCAGGGCGTCTTCATCCTGCTCGACAAGGTCTTCGGCGGCTGGTCGGAGGTCTCCCGCGTCGGCGGTCAGCCCTGGACCCTGTGGCTCTGCTTCGTCCTCTTCTGGGCCCTCGAACTCGCCATCATCCATCGCGGCATGGAGGCCCTGCGCCGCTTCGAGAACTGGGCCGCGCCCTTCGTCATCGTCGGCGCGCTCGTCCTCCTCGCCTGGGTCTCCGCCAAGGCCGGCGGCCTCGGCCCGCTCCTCGACCAGCCCTCGGAGCTGGGCTGGGGCGCCGACTTCTGGCCCGTCTTCTTCCCGTCCCTGACGGGCATGATCGCCTTCTGGGCCACCCTCAGCCTGAACATCCCCGACTTCACCCGCTTCGGCGCGGGCCAGCGCGCTCAGATACGCGGACAAACGCTCGGTCTTCCCACCACCATGACCCTCTTCGCGCTGCTCTCGGTGCTCGTCACCTCCGGCTCGCAGGCCGTGTACGGGGCGCCCGTCTGGGACCCGGTCGCCCTCGCGGCCAAGACCGACAACGTCTTCGGACTCCTCTTCGCCCTGGTGACGGTCCTGGTGGCCACCCTGTCGGTGAACATCGCGGCGAACGTCGTCTCCCCGGCGTACGACCTCGCCCACCTCGCCCCGAAGCTGATCGGCTTCCGCACGGGCGCGCTGATCACCGGCGTCGTCGGCGTGGTCATCATGCCGTGGAAGCTCACCGCCACCCCCGAGCTCTACATCTTCACCTGGCTCGGTCTGGTCGGCGGTCTCCTCGGGACGGTCGCCGGCATCCTCATCGCCGACTACTGGCTCGTGCGCCGCACCGTCCTCGACCTCGGCGGGCTCTACCGGGCCGACGGCCCCTACTGGTACCGGGGCGGCTGGAACCCGGTCGCCGTCCTCGCCTTCGCCGTCGGCGGGGTCCTCGCCGTGGGCGGCTCCCACTCCGCCCCCGGCACCGGCCCGTTCCCCGAGGACGGCCTGATCCCCCTCCTCGAGCCGCTCGCCGACTACGGCTGGGCCGTCGGCCTCGCCGCCTCCCTGCTCCTGTACACCGCCCTCATGAGGCGCGGACCGGCATCCCCGTGACCCGTTCGATCCAGGTGAGGTACGACCGGACGCGGGTGTTCACGGCGGGGGTGTCGGTGGCGCAGCCGCGCCCGTAGGAGACCAGGCCCACCAGGTACGGCTTCCGGGACGCCGTGTGGACGAGGGGGCCGCCGGAGTCGTACTGACAGGTGTCGCGGCCGGGGGCGTACGTGCAGAGCTGGGCGGGCGTCACCCGGGACATGCCCCGGGAGGCGCACGTGCTGTTGCTCATGGTGCCGAGGGTCACCGTCCGCAGGACGTCGGAGGCGGGCCCGCCGAACGAGGTGGCGCCCCAGCCCGGGGCCTCGACCTGCGTGTGGTCGAAGGTGCCGTGCGCGTACGCGCCGGGGAGCGCGACCGGGCTGACGTCCCGGCCGGCCGCGACCGGCTCGGACAGTCGGATCAGCGCGATGTCGTTCCGCTGCGTCTCCGGGTCGTACTCCGGGTGCGTCAGGAACCGGGCCGGGGTCGCGAGCAGCGCGTTCGGGCTGTCGTCCCCGGCGGTCAGGTCGTGGTCGCCGAGCAGCACCCCCACCCGCGCCGTGCTGCCGTACGAGCCCGTCAGGCAGTGCGCGGCGGTCAGCACGTACCGGTCGCCGATCAGCGCCCCGCCGCACATCACCCGGCGCTCCCTCAGGTCCACGAGCCCGGCCATGAAGGGGTACTGGTGCGGCCGGGCCTCCCGGCCGCCGACGACCGCGTGCGCCGGTGCGATCCCGAGCGGGCCCGCGCCCATCACCGCACCCGCGACCGCGGCCACGAGCTTCCGCGCCCATCCCATGGAGAACTCCGAACCGTCGACGCCGTCTTCCTCGGGGCCGGCGGTGTGCAAAGACGTTTCCTCTGCACGCCCGCCGACCCGCGTCGGCATCAACGAACCGGACGCGCTCCGGTCACCCGGGCACGATGGCCGGACTGGTGTTCGGGCGGGGCCCGGTGGTGTCCGGACGGGCCCGGCGGTGTCCTTACGGAGCGGGCTACGGCACCCGGGCCGTCCACTCCTCCGTGCCGAACTTGGTCTCCACGAGCTGCTCCGCCCGCGTCAGCTCCTCCTCCGTGAGTTCGCCCTCCGACAGGCCGTACCGGTTCCGGAAGGAGGCGATCATCCGCTCGATCACCGCCTCGCGCGGCAGGCCCGTCTGGCGCCGCAGCGGGTCCACCCGCTTCTTCGCGCTCCTCGTGCCCTTGTCGGAGAGCTTCTCCCGGCCGATGCGGAGCACCTCCGTCATCTTGTCCGCGTCGATGTCGTACGCCATCGTCACGTGGTGCAGGACCGCGCCCCCGCCCGTGACGACCCGCTTCTGCGCGGCGCCCGCGATCTTCCCGGCGTCCGTGGCGATGTCGTTCAGCGGCTGGTACCAGGCCCGGACCCCCATGTCGCCGAGCGCGCCGAGCACCCAGTCGTCCAGATAGGCGTAGCTGTCGGCGAAGGACAGGCCCTGCACCAGGGCGTCGGGGACGGAGAGCGAGTACGTGATGGTGTTGCCCGGCTCGATGAACATGGCCCCGCCGCCGCTGATCCGCCGCACCACCCGGATCCCGTGCCGCTCGGCCGCCTCCGGGTCGACCTCGTTGCGCAGGGACTGGAAGCTGCCGATCACCACCGCCGGGGCGCCCCACTCCCACACCCGCAGGGTCGGCGGGCGCCGGCCGGCCGCCACCTCGGCCGTCAGGACCTCGTCGAGCGCCATGTGCAGGGCGGGGGACCGCGGCGGTTCGTGGATCAACCGCCAGTCGTAGTCGGTCCAGTCCGTGGCGTGGGCGAGGGCGCGGCGGACCGCGATCCCGACCCCCTCCGACGTCAGCCCGAACATGTGCGTGCCCGGCGGCAGCGCCGCGTCGATCCGCGCCGCGAGCCCGGCGGCGTCGGTGTCGGCCGGCGCGCCCTCCAGGGCCCCGTCGATCACGAGGATCGCCTCGTCGGGCTCCAGGAAGAAGTCCCCCGCGACCCGGACGTTCCGCAGGACGCCGTCCTCGGAGTCCAGGTCCACGACCACCAGCTTTCCGCCCGGGACCTTGTACTCGCCGTGCACGGGCTCCTCCTGCGGGTAGGGGATGAACTCGGCCAAAGGGTACTCTCCGGGGAAACGCCCGGTGACGGATGCGCCGTACCGTTTGTCAGAGCGGCGTGCTTGGCTGGACACATGATCGAAGACTTCCTTGAGCACGTCCTCGCCGGCGGTACGACCGAGGTGGAGGAGGCGGTCCGCAAGGCCGCCGCCGCCGAGATCATGCCGCGCTTCCGGCAGCTCGCCGCCCACGAGATCGTCGAGAAGAACGGGCCGCACGACCTGGTCACGGTCGCCGACCGGGCCGCCGAGGCCCACCTCACCGCCTCCCTCACCGCGCTCCTGCCCGGCTCCGTGGTCGTCGGCGAGGAGGCCGTCCACGCCGATCCCGCGGTCTACGACGCGCTGGGCGGCGACGCGCCCGTGTGGATCGTCGACCCCGTCGACGGCACCCGCCAGTTCGTCCACGGCGACCCCGCCTTCTGCACCCTCGTCGCCCTCGCCCGGCACGGCGAGGTCCTCGCCTCCTGGACGTACGCGCCCGCCCTGGAGCAGATGGCCGTCGCGGTCCGCGGCCGCGGCGCCACGCTGAACGGCGAGCCGCTGCGCGCCGGTTCGCCCGCGCCCGGCGAGGTCCTGGAGGTCGCCTCCTCGCACCCCGACTACACCACCCCGGAGCAGAAGCGCGCCCTGCTCGGCCTGGACACCGACGGCGTCCGGCCCCGCCCCTGCGGCTCCGCCGGACTCGAGTACCTCGCCGTGGCGCGCGGGGCCCTCTCCGGGGTCGCCTTCTCCTGGGAGTACGCGTGGGACCACGCGGCCGGACTCCTCCTGGTCGCCGAGGCGGGGGGCACGGACACCACGGTCGCCGGGGAGCCCTTCCGCGTCACCGGGGGCAACGCGCTGCCGTTCACCGCGGCCCGCGACGCGGCGACCGCCGAGCGGATACGGACCCTCCTCGGGGGCCGGTGAGGCCGCCGCACCCGGCCCCCTATCCTGAGAACCCGGCCACCGGCTGACGAAGGAGCCCGCAGGTGACGCACAGGACGCCGATGCTCGACGCCGTCGTCGTGGGGGCGGGGCCCAACGGTCTGACCGCCGCCGTCGAGCTGGCCCGCAGAGGCCTCTCCGTGGCCGTCTTCGAGGCGAAGTCCACCGTCGGCGGCGGCGCCAGGACCGAGGAGCTCACCCTCCCCGGCTTCCGGCACGACCCCTGTTCCGCCGTGCACCCCCTCGGCGCCGGCTCGCCCGTCTTCAAGACCATGCCGCTCGACCGGTACGGCCTGGAGTGGCTCCACCCCGAACTGCCCATGGCCCACCCCTGGGACGACGGCACCGCCGCCGTCCTCTCCCGCTCCGTCGCCGAGACCGCCGCCTCCTTCGGACCGCGCGACGCCGGGGCGTACCGCAGGCTCGTCGCCCCCTTCCTCGGCAAGTGGGACACCCTGGCGGCGGACTTCATGCAACTGCCGCTCACCGCGCTGCCCCGCGACCCGGTCACCCTCGCCCGCTTCGGCCTCGCCGGGCTGCCGCCCTCCACCTGGCTGATGCGCCGCTTCCGGGACGAGAAGGCCCGCGCGCTCTTCGCCGGGCTCGTCGGCCACGTCATCGCCCCGCTCGGCGGGTTCGCCACCGGCGCCGTCGGCCTCGTCTTCGCGCTCGCCGCCCACGCCGGCGGCTGGCCGCTGCCCCGGGGCGGCTCGCAGTCCGTCTCCGACGCCCTCGCCGCGTACCTGAAGGACCTCGGCGGCGCCGTCCACACCGACTTCGAGGTCAAGCGCCTCGACGACCTGCCGCCGGCCCGCGCCTACGTCTTCGACACCTCGCCCACCGCCCTCGCCCGGATCGCCGGCCTCGGCGGCCACTACGACCACTACCGGTACGGCGCCGCCGTCTTCAAGGTCGACTACGCGCTCGACGGACCCGTGCCCTGGACCGCCGAGGAACCCCGGCGCGCCGGGACCGTCCAGATCGGCCCCACCGCCGGGGAGATCGGCGCCGCCCTGAACCAGGCCTCCTCCGGCACCGCCCCCGACGCCCCCTTCCTCATCACCGCCCAGCCCAGCCTCGTCGACCCCTCCCGCGCCCCCGGGGGCAAGCACGTCTTCTGGGCGTACGGGCACGTGCCCAACAACTGGCGCGGCGACCTCACCGGGGCGATCGAGCGCCAGATCGAGCGCTTCGCCCCCGGCTTCCGCGACCGCGTCCTGGCCCGCGCCACCGCCGGCCCCGCCGAACTCGTCGCGCACAACGCCAACTACGTCGGCGGCGACATCGCCTGCGGCGCCGCCCGCGGCCTCCAGCTCCTGCTGCGCCCCACCCTGTCGCTGCGCCCCTACGACACACCGCACCCCGCGGTCTTCCTCTGCTCCTCCGCCACCCCGCCCGGCCCCGGCGTGCACGGCATGTCCGGACACAACGCGGCGAAGGCGGTCTGGCGGCGCCTGCGCGCCTCCGCCCGCGAAAATTAGACTGGCCCCCATGGCCAAGTACTTCGACGTGCACCCCGACAACCCGCAGCCGCGCACCATCTCCGCGGTCGCCGACAGCATCCGGAACGGGGCGCTCGTCGCGTACCCGACCGACTCCTGCTACGCGCTCGGCACCCGCATGGGCAGCCGCGACGGCATCGGCCGCATCAAGGCGATCCGCGACCTCGACGACCGGCACCACTTCACCCTCATGTGCAGGGACTTCGCCCAGCTCGGGCAGCTCGTGCACATCGACAACGACGTCTTCCGCGCCGTCAAGGCGGCCACCCCCGGCCCGTACACCTTCATCCTGCCCGGCACCAAGGAGGTGCCGCGCCAGCTCCTCCACCCCAAGAAGAAGACGGTCGGCGTCCGCATCCCCGACCACGTCGCCACCCAGGCCCTCCTCGCCGAACTCGGCGAGCCGCTGCTCTCCAGCACCCTGCTCCTGCCCGACGAGGACGAGCCGCTGACCCAGGGCTGGGAGATCAAGGAGCGGCTCGACCACCAGGTCGACGCGGTCCTCGACTCCGGCGACTGCGGCACCGAACCCACCACCGTCGTCGACTTCTCCAGCGGCGAACCCGAGATCGTCCGCCGGGGAGCGGGGGACACCACCCGCTTCGAGTAGCGGGCCCCGTGCCCCCGGGCCCCGTGCCCAGGCCCCCGGGGCCCGGCCGGCGGATCGGCACCGGACGGACCCCGGCCCGGACGGCCATGTCGTTTTTCCGCCAGCCCCGGCGCCGTCCGCCCCCGATCATGGAGGCATGCACACCGACACCGAGCGCTGCGTGCGGGCGGTCCGGTCGAAGGACGCCCGCTTCGACGGCGTGTTCTTCACCGCCGTCCGCACCACCCGGATCTACTGCCGGCCGAGCTGTCCGGTCGCCCCGCCCAAGCCCGAGAACATGGAGTTCCACCCCAGCGCCGCCTCCTGCCAGCGCGCCGGCTTCCGGGCCTGCAAGCGGTGCCGGCCCGACACCAGCCCCGGCTCCCCCCAGTGGAACGTCCGGGCCGACGCCGTCGCCCGCGCGATGCGGCTCATCCAGGACGGCGTCGTCGACCGCGAGGGCGTCCCCGGGCTCGCCCGGCGGCTCGGCTGGTCCACCCGCCAGATCGAGCGCCAGCTCCTCGCCGAACTCGGCGCCGGACCCCTCGCCCTGGCCCGCGCCCAGCGCGCCCAGACCGCCCGGATCCTCGTCGAGACGACCCCGATGCCCCTGGGCGAGGTCGCCTTCGCCGCCGGGTTCTCCTCCATCCGCACCTTCAACGAGACCGTCCGCGAGGTCTTCGCCCTCACCCCCGGCGAGCTGCGCGCCCGCGCCGCCCGCCCGGCCGCCCGGCGGGCCCCCGCCTCCGGCGCGATCACCCTCCGGCTGCCGTTCCGCGCCCCCCTCGAACCCTCCAACCTCTTCGGCCACCTCGCCGCCACCGCCGTCCCCGGCGTCGAGGAGTGGCGGGACGGCGCCTACCGCCGGACCCTGAACCTCCCGTACGGGCACGGCGTCGTCGCCCTCGCCCCGCGCGCCGACCACATCGCCTGCCGGCTCTCCCTCACCGACCCGCGCGACCTCACCCACGCGATCAGCCGCTGCCGCCGGCTCCTCGACCTCGACGCCGACCCCGTCGCCGTCGACGAGCGGCTGCGTGCCGACCCGCTGCTCGCCCCGCTCGTCGACGCGGCCCCCGGCCGCCGGGTGCCCGGCTCCGTCGACCCCGCCGAGTTCGCCGTACGGGCCGTCCTCGGCCAGCAGGTCTCCACCGCCGCCGCCCGCACCCACGCCGCCCGGCTCGTCGCCACCCACGGCACCCCGGTCGACGACCCCGAGGGCGGCCTCACCCACCTCTTCCCGGAGCCCGGGGCGCTCGCCGCCCTCGACCCCGAGACCCTGGCCCTGCCCCGCAGCCGCCGCGCCACCCTGCTCACCCTGGTCCGGGCCCTCGCCGACGGCTCGCTGCCCCTCGGCCCCGCCGACGACCGCGAGGAGGCCCGCGCCCGGCTGCTCGCCCTGCCCGGCTTCGGCCCCTGGACCACGGAGATCATCGCCATGCGGGCCCTCGGCGACCCCGACGCCTTCCTCCCCGGCGACCTCGGCGTCCGCCGCGCCGCCGAAGGCCTCGGCCTGCCCGCCACCCCGGCCGCGCTGACCGCCCGCGCCGCGCACTGGCGCCCCTGGCGCGCCTACGCCGTCCAGTACCTCTGGGCCACCGACACCCACCCGATCAACCACCTGCCCTCCTGAGGAGGCCGCCCCGTGTCCACCGTCCGGCACACCGTCGTCGACAGCCCGTACGAGCCGCTGACCCTCGTCGCCGTCGACGGCGTCCTCAGCCGCGTCCACATGACCGGCCAGCGCCACCGCCCGCCCGAGGAGACCTTCGGAGAACCCGACCCGCGCCCCTTCGGGGAGGCGATCCGCCAGCTCGACGCCTACTTCGCGGGCGAACTCACCGCGTTCGACCTGCCCCTGCACCTGGTCGGCACCCCGTTCCAGCTCCGCGTCTGGGAACGCCTGAGCCTCATCCCGTACGGGGAGACCCGGACGTACGGCGAACTCGCCGAGGAGCTGGGGAGCCCCGGCGCCTCCCGCGCCGTCGGCCTCGCCAACGGCAAGAACCCCGTCAGCATCGTCGTCCCCTGCCACCGCGTGATCGGCACCGGCGGCGGCCTCACCGGCTACGGCGGCGGCCTCGACCGCAAGCAGCGGCTCCTGGCCTTCGAGTCGGGGGCGAAGGAGCCCGACGCCCTGTTCTGAACCCGGTGTCCTCCCGCCGCCCGGGTGTGAGGTTCCCGGCACGGCCAAGGTGAACATCGCGCTCGACGCCGAACTCGTCGTGGAAGTCATGGTCCTCGGGGGGATCAACAACCCGCAGGACGCCGTCGAGGCGGTCGTCCGCGACTGCATCGCCCGCGGCCACCGCACCGAGGCCCGCACCGCCGGCCGCGACGAGCCGGTGCGCACCGGCGAGATCGTCCCGCCGGAGCCGCAGCAGGGCTGAGACCGCCGGCCCCCGCCGCGCGCCGCAGTGGGGGCGGCGGTCGCCGCCCCGCTCGGTCCCGTACACGGGCGACCCCGCTATGGTGCGGAATGTCCGCACATCAGGGGGGTGGCACGCCGTCCGGCGGTCCGGATAGGGTCGGCGGCGGCGCGACTGCACGTTCGAAAGCAAGGGATGCAAGGTGACGGACGGAGCAGCAACGGTCGCTCGCGTGCTCGTGGCGGCCGACAAGTTCAAGGGTTCGCTCACGGCCGTGGAGGTCGCCGAGCGGGTCACGACGGGTCTGCGACGGATCGTCCCGGACCTGGAGGTGGAGACGCTCCCCGTCGCGGACGGCGGCGACGGCACCGTCGCGGCGGCCGTCGCGGCCGGGTTCGAGCGCCACGAGGCGACGGTGACGGGACCGGTCGGCGAGCCGGTCACCGCGGCGTTCGCGCTGCGCGGCACCACCGCGGTCGTCGAGATGGCGGAGGCCTCCGGCCTCCAGCTCCTCCCGGCCGGCGAGTTCGCCCCGCTCACCGCGACCACGTACGGCTCCGGCGAACTGCTCCGCGCCGCCCTGGACGCCGGTGCCACCACCGTCGTCTTCGGCGTCGGCGGCAGCGCCACCACCGACGGCGGCGCCGGCATGCTCGCCGCGCTCGGCGCCCGCTTCCTCGACGCGTCCGGCGAACCCGTCGCCCCCGGCGGCGCCGCCCTGGCGGACCTGGCCACGGCCGACCTCACCGGCCTCGACCCCCGCTTCGCCGAGGTCGACCTGATCCTCGCGAGCGACGTCGACAACCCGCTCACCGGCCCCAAGGGCGCCCCCGCCGTCTACGGCCCGCAGAAGGGCGCCACCCCCGACGACGTGCGGACCCTCGACGCGGCCCTCGCCCACTACGCCACCGTCCTGGAGAAGGCGATCGGCCCCAAGGCGGCCGAGGCCGCCCTCGCGCCCGGCGCGGGCGGTGCCGGCGGCATCGGCTACGGCGCCCTCATCCTGGGCGCGAGCTTCCGCCCCGGCATCGAGCTGATGCTGGAGGTCCTCGGCTTCGCCCCCGCCCTGGAGCGCGCCACCCTCGTCATCACCGGCGAGGGCTCCCTCGACGAGCAGACCCTCCACGGCAAGGCCCCGGCGGGCGTCGCCGCCGCGGCCCGCGCGGCCGGCAAGGAGGTCGTCGCGGTCTGCGGCCGCCTCGCCCTCCCCGCCGAAGCCCTCGGCAGGGCCGGCATCCGCCGCGCCTATCCCCTCGCCGCCCTGGAGCCGGACCCCGCGAAGTCCATGGCGAACGCGGGCCCGCTCCTGGAGGAGGCCGCGGCGGACATCGCCCGGGACTTCCTCCAGTAGCCCCCGAGGGGTGCGGGGACGGGGCCCGGCCGGCCCGGTCCGCCGGCCGGGAGGAGGTGCGGGGCCCGGTCACCCCGGCCCCGTCAGCCGGAACGCGTCGAGCGCCAGCGTCATCTCCGTGAGGTCCCGCGGGCGCGAGAGCGACCGCGACGTGAGCTGTTCGAGCCGCCGCAGCCGGTTGAAGACCGTGTTGCGGTGGCAGTACAGGCGCCCGGCCGCCCGTCCCGCCGACCCCTCGCACTCCAGCCACGCGTCCAGCGTCTCCAGGAGCACCGCCCGGTCCGCCGGATCCAGCTCCAGGAGACCGCCCAGGACGTCCGAGACCAGCAGGCTCGCCATCTCCGGCTGGCCCACCACCAGCGCCCCCGTCATCCGCCGGTCGAGCCGCACGATCCGCCGGCTGCCCGGCGGACACGTGCGCAGCGCCAGCTCCGCGAGCCGGCGCGCCCGGCCCAGCTCGGTCAGACCCACCACCACCGGACTGATCCCGCCCGGCCCCGGACACCGCCCGTCGAGCAGCTCCGACAGCGCGTCCAGACCGGTGTCACCGGCGAGCGCGGCCACCCCCAGCTCGCAGTCCGCGCCCATCCGCCACAGGAACCGCACCCCCTCGCCCTGCACCTGCCGGTGGAACGCCTCCCGCTCCTCCCGCCGGTCGTAGCGCAGCACCACCACCGCGTACCGCCCCTGCTCCGGCAGGTCCAGGCCCGCCGCCGCCCGCGCCACCAGCTCGGGGGAGCGCTGCCCCTGGAGCAGCGCGTCCAGGAGGGCCTGCAACTGCTCGTCCGTACGGCTGCGCAGCTCCAGCTCCGTCTCCCGGTACGCCTCCGACGCCGTGTCCGCCTGCGCGTCCACCGCCGACCACACCGTCGTCGCCGACTGCATCAGCGCCGCGAGGCGGACCGCGTCCGACCCCGCGCCCTCGATCAGCGCGTCCCACACCAGGTGCCCGGCGTGCCGGTAGGCGTGCACGACCAGTTCGAGCGGCATGCCCTGCGCGGCCCGCCGCCGGCCCATCCCGTCGGCGTGCTCCAGGTCCCGCCGGGGCGAGTTCCGGGGCGCCGAGATCATCTCGATCCCGATCCGCATCGCCTCGTGGGCCTCCTGCCAGTGCTGGTCGTACGGCAGGATCCGCCCGTAGGCGGGCTCGTACGCGTGGAGTTCCCTCAGATGCTCGTCCACCAGCTCCGGCACCCGCTCCAGAAGCTCCGTGCACGCCCGCGCGAGCACCTTCCAGTCGTCACCGGTCCGCCGTCTGCGCCGTCCCATGCCGGGAGGATCCCCCGCCCCCACCCCCTTCGCACACCCCCTGACGCGCACCGTTGTGCCCGTGCACAGCCCTCCGCCGCACCCGCTGGTCACCGGCAGCGATTCGGCCGCCGGGCGTGGACGCGCGGTCCGGTGCGGTGCTGGGGTGAGCGCCACCGAACGGCCGGGCCGACGTGGGAGGCCCGGGAAAGGGGAGCCATGGGAGGTACCGCACCCGCCCTGGAGGTCACGGACCTGACGGCGGGATACGGACCGGTGCGCGCGCTGCGGGGGGTGTCGCTGACCGTGCCCGCGGGCGCCGTCGTCACCGTCCTCGGCGGCAACGGAGCCGGCAAGTCCACCCTGCTGCGGGCGGTCTCGCGCACCCTGCGGTTCCACGGCGGCGCCGTGGTCTCCGGCACGGTGCGCCGCGACGGCCGGCCGCTCGACGGACTGCCGCCCGACCGGGTCGTCGCCGCCGGCGTCTCCCAGGTGCCCGAGGGCCGCCAGGTCTTCGCCCGGATGACGGTCGAGGACAACCTGCGGGCCGGGGCGCTCGGGCGGCGCGGCGGCCGGGCCTCCCGGGCCGCCGCCCTCCGCCGGGTCCACGAGCTCTTCCCCGTCCTCGCCGAGCGCGCCCGCCGGCCGGCCGGGCTGCTCTCGGGCGGCGAACAGCAGATGCTCGCCGTCGGCCGCGCCCTGATGGCCGCGCCGGGCCTGCTCCTCCTGGACGAACCCTCCCTCGGGCTCGCCCCGCTGATGGCGGCCCGGATCGCGGACGCCGTCCGCGAGATCAACACCCAGGGGACGGCGGTGCTCCTCGTCGAGCAGAACGCGGCGCTCGCGCTGCGGCTCGCCTCCCGCGCGTACGTCCTGGAGGTCGGCGAGGTCACGCTCTCCGGGCCCGCCGCCGAACTCGCCGCCTCCGACGAGGTGCGCCGCCGCTACCTGGGCGTGGTCGACGAGGACGCCGCCGCCGACGCGGCCCGCGCCGCCACCGCCCACCCGGTCCTGACCCGCTGGGAGGAGACCCGATGAGACCGCAGCCACCGCAGCCCCCACCGGCGGAACCCGCACCGGCCCCCGGCACCGCGCCCGCGCCCGGCACCGCCCCCGGCGCTTCCGACGTCCCCGCCCTCCACGTCCGCGACCTGACCGTCCGGTTCGCCGGGCTCACCGCCCTCGACGCCGTCGGCTTCACCGTCCGGCCCGGCACCGTCCACGCCCTCATCGGCCCCAACGGCGCCGGCAAGTCCACCTGCTTCAACGTCCTCTCCGGCGTCCACCGCGCCACCTCCGGCTCCGTCCGCCTCGGGGAACGCGAGCTGACCGGCCTGCCCCCGCACCGGATCGCGGACCTCGGCGTCGGCCGGATCTTCCAGAACCTGGCCCTGCCGCCCCGCGCCACCGTCGAGGACAGCCTGATGCTCGGCCGCCACCGGCTCACCCGCACCGGCTTCCTCGCTGCCGGGCTCCGGCTCCCCTCCGCCGCCCGCGAGGAGGCCCGGCACCGGGCCAGGGTGCGGGAGATCGCCGCCTTCGTCGGCCTGGAGCGGGAGCTCTCCAGACCCGCGGGCTCCCTCCCGTACGGGCAGCAGAAGCTCGCCGAACTGGCCCGCGCCCTCTGCATGGAACCCCGGCTCCTGCTCCTCGACGAGCCCGTCGCCGGGATGACCGCCGACGAGCGGCGCCGCACCGCCTCCGTCATCGCCGGGGTCCGCGACGGCCTCGGCATCTCGGTCCTCCTCGTCGAGCACGACATGGGCCTGGTGATGCGGCTCGCCGACTCCGTCACCGTCCTCGACTTCGGCCGCCGGATCGCCGACGGAGCGCCCGCCGACGTGCAGAACGACCCGGCGGTCGTCCGCGCCTACCTCGGAGAGGAGTCCGCCGCGTGAGCACCCTCGCCGAGTTCCTGATCAACGGCGTCTCCCTGGGTTCGGTCTACGCCCTCGTCGCCCTCGGCTTCGTCGTCGTCTTCCGCGCCACCGAGGTCGTCAACTTCGCCCACGCCTCCCTCCTCCTGGCCGGCGGCTACGTCACCGCCGTCCTCCACGACGAGATCGGCTTCTGGCCCGCCCTGCTCGCCGGGATCGCGGGCGCGGCGGTGGTCGGCGCGGCCGTCGAGTTCCTCGTCGTGCGCCGCCACCGGGGCGCCGACCACAGCGTCCTCGCGATCGTCACCATCGGCGTCGACATCCTGCTCGCCACCGAGCTGACCCGCCGGATCGGCACCGACATCCTCGCCCTCGGCGACCCCTGGGGCGACGCCGTCGTCACCGCCGGACCGGTCACGATCGCCCAGACCCGGATCGCCGCCCTCCTCGCGGCGGCCCTCCTCATCACCGCCTTCCTGCTCGCCTTCCGGCACACCTCCTGGGGCGTCGCCATGCGGGCCGCCGCCGAGAACCAGGAGACCGCCGCCCTCATGGGCATCCGGCTCGGCCGGGTCTCGCTCGGCGCCTGGGCGGTCGCGGGCGGCCTCGCCGCGGTCGCCGCGCTCTTCCTCACCGTCTTCCCGACCCCCGGCCTGGAACGGGCCACCTCGCTCGCCGCCCTCAAGGCCTTCCCGGCCGCGATCCTCGGCGGCCTCGACTCCACCACGGGCGCCCTCGTGGGCGGCCTCCTCGTCGGCGTCACCGAGTCCCTCGCCACCGGCTACCAGGGCGACCTGGCGTTCCTCGGCCGGGGCATCGGCGACCTCGCCCCGTACCTCGTCATGGTCGCCGTGCTCCTGATCCGCCCGTCCGGCCTCTTCGGCACGAAGGAACCGGCCCGTGTCTGAGACCCCCGCCCGCCCCGGCCTCCGGCTCCGCCCCGCGGCGTACGGAGGGGCCGCCGCCGGCCTCGTCCTGCTCGCCCTGCCCTTCTACCTGGACCGCTTCTGGCTCCAGGCCGGCCTGTTCGCCATGGCCGCCGCCCTCGGCGCCCTCGGGATCAACCTGCTGACCGGCGCCACCGGACAGCTCTCCATGGGCCACGCCTTCTTCCTCGCCGTCGGCGCCTACGGCTACTGCGCCCTCGCCGGGGACGGCGCCGACGGCCTCGCCGGACTCGGTCTGCCCGGCTGGCTCGCCGCCGTCCTCGCGGTCGCCCTCGCGGGCCTGGCGGGCGGGGTGTTCAGCCCCATCGCGGGACGGCTGCACGGCGCGTACCTCGGCATCGCCACCCTCGCGCTGATCTTCATCGGCCAGCACGTCCTCTTCAACGCCCACGACCTCACCGGCGGCTACAACGGCCGGGCCGTCCCGCCGCTCTCCCTCCTCGGCCTCACCTTCGACGACACCGAGCTGCTCGTCGCCCAGGTCCCCTTCGGGGCCGTCGAGAAGCTCTGGTACCTCGGGCTCGCGCTGCTCCTGGGCGGGGCGCTCTTCGCCCGGGGCGTCCTCCGGGGCCGCCCCGGGCGCGCCATGAACGCCATCCGCGACCACCGGATCGCCGCCGGCGTCCTGGGCGTCCCCGTGGCCCGCCACCGGGCCACCGTCTTCGTCCTGTCCTCCGTGTACGCGGGCCTGGCCGGCGTCCTGCTCGCCCTGGTCTTCCAGCGGACCGTCCCGGAGTACTTCGGCATGGCGCTCTCCCTGGAGTACCTGGCCATGATCGTCATCGGCGGCCTCGGCTCGGTCGCGGGGGCGGTCGCCGGAGGCGTCTTCGTCTCCCTCCTGCCCCAGCTCCTCACCCGCTACGGCGACGCCCTGCCCCTGGTCTCCGCCCCCGGAACGGGAGGGATCGCACCGGGGGAGGCCGCCCGCTACCTGTACGGCGCCGCCGTCGTCGCGGTGGTGCTGTTCCTGCCCGGCGGCCTGGCCCGCCTCGCCGCCCGGACGCCCGGGGCCGCCGCGGCACCCGGGACACCCACGACCCCCACGTCCACCGAACCCCCAGGGGAGACACGATGAACCACAGACGACAGGCCGTGCGGGGCCTGGCCGCCGCGCTCGCCGCACTGGTCGCCCTCACCGCCGCCGGATGCAGCTCCAAGGCCAGGACCGGCGACGGAAAGCAGACCGGCGCGGGCGGGGTGAAGACCGGCAAGGGCGTCACCGACGAGACGATCGCGCTCGGCGCGCTCACCGACATGACCGGCGTGTACGCCACCCTCGGCAAGAGCGTCACCCAGGCCCAGCAGCTCTACGTGAAGCAGGTCAACGCCGCCGGAGGGATCTGCGGCCGGCGACTGGAGCTCACGGTCCGCGACCACGGCTACGACCCGCAGAAGGCGCTCGCCGCCTACACCGAGCTGGAGCCCGGGGTCGTCGGCTACGTCCAGTTCATCGGCTCCCCGTTCGTCGCCGCCGTCAAGCAGCGCGTCGACGCCCGGGACAAGGGCCTCGTCCTCCCGCAGGCCTGGTCGGCCTCGCTGCTCGGCTCCCCGTACATCCGCGTCCTGGGCTCCACGTACGACGTCGAGACGATCAACGCCGTCGACTTCCTCCTGAAGGAGAAGGGGCTCAGGGCCGGCGACCGGCTCGGCCACGTCTACTTCGAGGGCGACTACGGCGAGAACGCCCTCAAGGGCTCGAAGTACGCGGCGCAGAAAGCCGGCCTGACCGTCGTCGAGCAGAAGATCAAGCCCACCGACAACGACATGTCCGCGCAGGTCGCCGCGCTCAAGCAGGCCGGGGTCAAGGCCGTCGTCGTCAGCGCGGGCCCCCGCCAGGCCGCCTCCCTCGTCGGCGTCGCCGCCGCCACCGGCCTGAAGGTCCCGGTCGTCGGCAACAACTCGGCCTTCGCCCCGCAGCTCCTCGGCACCCAGGCCGGACCCGCCCTGGAGAAGATGTACTGGTTCGCCTCCCCGAGCCTCCCCGTCGGCGCGGACACCCCGGTCGCGAGGAAGCTGGTGGCGGACTACCGGGCCGCCTACCCGGGCGATGCCCTCGACAACGGCGTCGTCGCCGGCTGGACCGCCGCGAGCGTCTTCGGCGAGGCCCTGAAGAAGGCCTGCGCCGCCGAGGACCTCACCCGCGAGGGCGTCGGGAAGGCGCTGCTCACCCTGACCGCCCACGACGCCGGCTTCGGCATGACCCACGACCTCGGCGACCCGAAGGCCCCGTCGTCCCGCGAGTCCGTCATCGTCCAGCCCGACAAGTCCGTCCCCGGCGGCATGCGCACGGTCCGGCAGCCCTTCGTCTCGGACGCGGCGAAGGGTTACGCCCCCTAGAAGCCCTTGAGGAGATCGTCACCTCCCGGAAACACGCCGGTGTGAAGCTCGGGCCCATGAAGCCGTACACCGCTCCCCTCATCGAGGAGAACCGTTCCCACCCGCACCTCGCCGACCTGCTGGGCGCCTACCACCTGGCCAACCAGGAGGAGAAGGGGACGCCCGTGGCGACGGTCGCCGAGCTCCCGGCCGCCTACCGCGGGGAGGCCGAGGACCCGGCCGCCGCGTTCGCCGCCGACACGGTCCTGCTCGCCATCCCGCCCGGCGGGGACGGACCGGCCGGCTGCGTCGTCCTGAAGGCCCCCCGCGCGGGGCGCGCGCCCGAGGTCAAGCGGCTCTGGGTCGTGCCCGCGGCCCGCCGCAAGGGCCTCGCGCGGGCCCTCGTGGCCGAGGCCCTGCGCCGGGCCGCCGCCCTCGGGGCGCCCTCGGTGCGCCTCACGGTCTGGGACTGGCGGCGGGAGCCGCTGGCCCTCTACCGGAGCCTCGGCTTCGAGACGGTCCCCTCCTGGGACCCCCGCCCCGGCCTCCTCTGCCTGGAGAAGCCCCTCGCGGCCGACCGCGTCGAGCTCCTCGCTCCCGGCGCCGTGCGCGCCCACGCCGCCGACGGCCTCGCCGCCCTCCTCGTGGACGCCGTGGACGGCGGGGCCTCCGTCGGCTTCACGGCGCCCCTGGACGCCGCCGAGGCGGCCTCCTGGTGGCTCGGGGCCGCCGAGGAGGCCGAGGAGGGCGTACGCGAGGTCTGGGCGGCCCTGGACGGCGCGGGACGCCCGACCGGGGTCGTCACCCTCGTCCGCGCCTCCGCGGCCAACGGCCGGCACCGGGGCGAGATCGCCCGGCTCCTGGTCCACCGCTCCGCCCGGGGCCGGGGCCTCGGGCGGCGGCTGCTCGCCGCGGCCGAGGCGCACGCCGCCGCCATCGGTCTGACCCTGCTCGTCCTGGACACCCAGGCCGGCAGCCCGGCCGAGCGCCTCTACCGGGGCGCGGGCTGGACGGCCGCCGGGACGATCCCGGACTTCGCCGCCGACCCGGCCGGGGTCCTCCGCGCGACCACGCTGTACTACAAGAAGCTCGGCTAGGGCACGCGAAAGGGCCCCGGAAGGCTGCTCGCCTTCCGGGGCCCTGTCGTACGCGTACCGTCCGCTACGGGAGCTGGGCCGCCCGCGCCTCCCGGCTCTCGCGCCGGTTGCCGCGGAAGGTGTTCACCCGCCGGGCCGTCGCGAAGAGGGGGATCACGGCGCCCATCACGACCTGGAGCGCGCAGCCGGTCTGGAGCAGGAACTGACCGCCCGGGGCGTCGAACGCCCAGGCCGCCAGCATGCCCATCGCGCCGACGATCCAGGAGAGCATCGCCACCGCGAGCACACCGCGCGGCTTCGGGTACTCGACCCGGCTCACCATCAGCCAGGCCACTCCGATGATCGCGAGGAGGGTCGGGATGAACGGCAGCTCCAGGAGGACGATCGAGACCACCGTCAGCGCGCCGAAGGGGCTCGGCATGCCCTGGAACATGCCGTCCTTCATGGTCACGCAGGAGAATCTCGCCAGGCGCAGCACCACCGCGAGCAGTACCACGATCGCGGCCACCGCCGAGACCTTCTGCTGCGCGTCGTCCGCGACCATCCCGTACACGAGCACGAAGTAGGCCGGGGCCAGGCCGAAGCTGATCAGGTCCGACAGGTTGTCGAGCTCGGCGCCCATCGGGGACGAGCGGAGCTTGCGCGCCACGATCCCGTCGAAGAGGTCGAAGATCGCCGCGCACAGCATCAGGATCACGGCGGTGGCGGCGCTGTTGCGCGCCATGCCGGTCTCGGTGCTGCCCGTCAGGTGCGGGATGAGGATGCCGGTGGTGGTGAAGTACACCGCCATGAATCCGCACGTGGCGTTACCGAGCGTGAGGGCGTCCGCTATGGACAGCCTCAGCGACAGCGGCATCTCCTCGGCCTCTTCGGCCGCGTCGGCCCAGTCGGCCGCCCGTGTGTCGGGATCAATCACGGTCAATGCGAGTCACCCCCGCCGTGGTGACCTGCCCGACCTCGACCGCGACCTCGACGCCCTCGGGGAGGTAGATGTCGACGCGCGAGCCGAAGCGGATCAGGCCGATGCGGTCGCCCTGCTCCACCTTCGTCCCCTGGGGGACGTACGGCACGATGCGACGGGCGACGGCGCCCGCGATCTGGATCATCTCGATGTCGCCGAGCTCGGTGTCGAAGTGCCAGACGACGCGCTCGTTGTTCTCGCTCTCCTTGTTGAACGCCGGCACGAACCCACCGGGGACGTGCTCCACGGACGTCACCGTGCCGGCCAGCGGCGCGCGGTTGACGTGGACGTTCAGGGGGCTCATGAAGATGGCGACCCGGGTCCGCCCGTCCTTCCACGGCATGATGCTCTGCACCACGCCGTCGGCGGGGGAGACGACCCGGCCCTGAGCGATCTCGCGCTCGGGGTCGCGGAAGAACCACAGCATGCCGGCCGCGAGAGCGGTGGTCGGCACGGCGATGGCCGCGGCGCGCCGCGAGCTGCGGGCGCGCACGAGGCTGAGCGCCGCGGTGGCGACGGTCGGCAGGAGCCACGGCGATGCTCCGCGCGCGAGGCGAACGCCCTTGAGGCTGTCGCGGTGTGCAGAGGTTTGGCTGTGGGGCATGGATGACCTTCGTAGCGGATGATGCCGCGCAGGCAACAGGGACGGCGGCTTTCCGGCGATGCTATCGGTTGCGGGGCGCAACTGGGCAAGCCAGGAACCGAGTCGGAGGCCGGAAGACGAACACAGGGTGTGATCTTCTTCGCGGCCCAACCGGCTCAAAAGCGACAATCATCCCTGGAATCGGTACTCCTCGAGCAGCCGACGACCAATGATCATTTTCTGGATCTCGGCGGTACCTTCGCCGATGAGCAGCATCGGCGCCTCGCGGTAGAGGCGCTCGATCTCGTACTCCTTCGAGAACCCGTATCCACCGTGGATACGGAAGGCGTCCTCGACGACCTCCTTGCAGTACTCGGAGGCGAGGTACTTCGCCATCCCCGCTTCGAGGTCGTTTCGTTCTCCGGAGTCCTTTTTGCGTGCTGCGTTGACCATCATCGCATGAGCGGCCTCGACCTTGGTAGCCATTTCGGCCAGTTTGAACTGGATGGCCTGGTGCTGGGCGATGGCCTTGCCGAAGGTGTGGCGCTGCTGGGCGTACGAGACGCCCAGTTCGAACGCACGCTGAGCGACGCCGCAACCACGGGCCGCCACGTTCACGCGCCCGACCTCGACACCGTCCATCATTTGGTAAAACCCCCGGCCGGTTTCCCCGCCCAGGACACGATTGGCCGGAATGCGCAGTCCGTCCATGATGAGCTCGGTCGTGTCGACGCCCTTGTAGCCCATCTTGTCGATCTTCCCGGGGATGGTGAGGCCGGGGCGGACCTCTCCGAAGCCCGGCTCCTTCTCCACGAGGAAGGTCGTCATCGACTTGTGGGGCGCGGTGCCCTCGGGGTGTCCTTCGTCACTTCGGACCAGAACGGCCACGAGCGAGGACGTCCCGCCGTTCGTCAGCCACATCTTCTGGCCGTTGAGGACGTACTCGTCGCCGTCCCTCACCGCCTTCGACGTGATGGCCGACACGTCCGAGCCGAGGGCCGGCTCCGACATCGAGAAAGCGCCGCGCGTCTCGCCGGCCGCCATCCGCGGGAGGAAGTGATCCTTCTGCTCCTGCGTGCCGTGCTGCTTGAGCATGTACGCCACGATGAAGTGCGTGTTGATGATGCCGGAGACCGACATCCAGCCGCGGGCGATCTCCTCCACGCACAGCGCGTAGGTGAGCAGCGACTCGCCCAGGCCCCCGTACTCCTCGGGGATCATCAGGCCGAAGACGCCGAGCTCCTTGAGCCCGTCCACGATCTGCTGGGGGTACTCGTCGCGGTGCTCCAGGTCCGTCGCGACCGGGATGATCTCCTTGTCGACGAAGTCCCGGACGGTGGCGAGGATCTCCTGCTGGACATCGGTCAGACCGTGGGTCTGGGCGAGTCGCGCCATGACTACTTCTCCGACTTCTTGGAGGGCTCGACGAGCGTGGGGCGGCCGGGCTGCTCCCCGCCGCGCTCCTTGATGTACGTCTCGGTGGGGACCATCACCTTGCGGCGGAAGACGCACACCAGGGTGCCGTCCTGCTTGTAGCCCTTGGTCTCCACGTACACGATCCCGCGGTCGTTCTTCGACTTCGACGGGGTCTTGTCGAGGACCGTGGTCTCGCCGTAGACCGTGTCGCCGTGGAAGGTCGGCGCCACGTGCCGCAACGACTCGATCTCCAGGTTGGCGATGGCCTTGCCGGAGACGTCCGGCACGGACATGCCGAGCAGCAGCGAGTAGATGTAGTTGCCGACGACGACGTTCTTGCCGAAGTCCGTCGTGTTCTCGGCGTAGTTCACGTCCATGTGCAGCGGGTGGTGGTTCATCGTGAGCAGACAGAAGAGGTGGTCGTCGTACTCCGTGACCGTCTTCCCGGGCCAGTGCTTGTAGACGGCACCGACCTCGAACTCCTCGTACGTGCGGCCGAACTGCATGGGACTCAGGCCTCCGCCTTCTTCTCCGTCGAGGGGTGTTCGAACTTGCTGGTGCGCTGCATGCCGGCGGCGCGGCCCTTGCCGGAGATGACCAGGGCCATCTTGCGGGAGGCCTCGTCGATCATCTCGTCGCCGAGCATCGCGGAGCCCTTCTTCCCGCCGGCCTCGGACGTGTAGTAGTCGTACGCGTCGAGGATCAGCTCGGCGTGGTCGTAGTCCTCCTGCGAGGGCGAGAAGATCTCGTTCGCGGCGGCGACCTGGTCCGGGTGCAGCACCCACTTGCCGTCGAAGCCGAGGGCGGCGGCGCGCTGCGCGACGGCCCGGTAGCCCTCCTGGTTGCGGATCTGGAGGTAGGGACCGTCGATCGCCTGGAGGTTGTTGGCGCGGGCGGCCATCAGGATGCTCATCAGGATGTGGTGGTAGGCGTCGGCCGGGTAGCCGGGCGGCTGCTCGCCCACGACCAGCGACTTCATGTTGATGGAGGCCATGAAGTCGGCCGGGCCGAAGATGATCGTCTCGACGCGCTGGGAGGCCTGCGCGATGGCGTTGACGTGGGTCAGGCCCTGCGCGTTCTCGATCTGCGCCTCGATGCCGATCTTGCCGACCTCGAAGCCCATCGTCTTCTCGATCTGGGTGAGCAGCAGGTCGAGCGCGACGATCTGCTGCGCGTCCTGGACCTTCGGCAGCATGATGCAGTCGAGGTTCTGGCCGGCGCCCTCGACGACCGTGACGACGTCCCGGTACGTCCAGTGGGTCGTCCAGTCGTTCACGCGGACCACGCGCGTCTTGCCGGTCCAGTCGCCCTCGTTCAGGAACTTCACGATGGTGTGCCGGGCCTCGGGCTTGGCCAGCGGGGCGCAGGCGTCCTCCAGGTCCAGGAAGACCTGGTCGGCGGCGAGGCCCTGGGCCTTCTCCAGGAACCGCGGGTTGGACCCGGGGACCGCCAGGCAGGAGCGGCGGGGGCGCAGCCGGTTCACGGGGGACGCGGGGCTGGTCATGCGGGGACCTCCAGGGGATCGAGCTTGTTCGCTTTCCGGATCTCGTCGACGATACGGCCGATGATCTCCGTGATGCCGAAGTCCTTCGGTGTGAAGACGGCGGCCACGCCCGCGCGCTTCAGTTCTGCGGCGTCGGCGTTCGGGATGATCCCGCCGACGATGACCGGGATGTCGGCCGCGCCCGCCTCGCGGAGGCGGTCGAGGACGTCCGGGACCAGCTCGGCGTGCGAGCCGGAGAGGATCGACAGGCCCACGCAGTGCACGTCCTCGGCCAGGGCCGCGTTGACGATCTGCTCGGGGGTCAGCCGGATCCCCTGGTAGACCACCTCGAAACCGGCGTCACGCGCGCGTACGGCGATCTGCTCGGCCCCGTTGGAGTGCCCGTCCAGGCCGGGCTTGCCGACGAGCAGCCGCAGCCGCCCGGCGTTCAGCTCCTCGGCGGTCCGCGCCACCTTCTCGCGCACGAGGGCCAGCGGCGTGCCCGCCTCGGCCGTCACCGCGACCGGGGCGGAGGAGACGCCCGTCGGGGCGCGGAACTCGCCGAAGACGTCCCGCAGCGCCCAGGACCACTCCCCGGTGGTGACGCCCGCACGCGCGCACTCCAGGGTGGCGGCGAAGAGGTTGCCGTCGCCGGCCGCCACCGCCTTCAGCGCCGCCAGGGACTCCTGGGCGCGGGTCTCGTCGCGGTTGTCGCGCCACTCGTGGAGGGCGGCGACCACCCGCGCCTCGTTCGCCGGGTCCACCGTCATGATCGCGGTGTCCAGGTCGGCGGTGAGAGGGTTCTCCTCGGTCGACTGGAAGATGTTGACGCCGACGATCTTCTCCTCGCCGGCCTCGATCCGGGCGCGCCGCTCGGCGTGCGAGGAGACGAGCTGCGACTTGAGGTAGCCGGACTCGACGGCGGCCATCGCGCCGCCCATCTCCTGGATCCGGTCGATCTCGGCCAGGCACTCCTCGACGAGGGCGTCCACCTTGGCCTCGACGACGTGCGAGCCGGCGAAGATGTCCTCGTACTCCAGCAGGTCGGACTCGTGGGCGAGCACCTGCTGGATGCGCAGCGACCACTGCTGGTCCCAGGGCCGGGGCAGGCCGAGGGCCTCGTTCCAGGCGGGGAGCTGGACGGCCCGCGCGCGGGCGTCCTTGGAGAGGGTGACGGCCAGCATCTCCAGGACGATCCGCTGGACGTTGTTCTCCGGCTGGGCCTCGGTCAGACCGAGCGAGTTGACCTGCACGCCGTAGCGGAACCGGCGCTGCTTGGCGTTCTCGATGCCGTACCGCTCCCGGGTGACCTTGTCCCAGATGCGCCCGAAGGCGCGCATCTTGCACATCTCCTCGACGAAGCGGACGCCCGCGTTCACGAAGAACGAGATGCGGGCGACCACCTCGCCGAAGCGGTCCTCCGGGACCTGGCCGGAGTCCCGGACCGCGTCGAGCACCGCGACGGCGGTGGACATCGCGTACGAGATCTCCTGGACCGGGGTGGCCCCGGCCTCCTGCAGGTGGTAGCTGCAGATGTTGATCGGGTTCCACTTCGGGATGTTGTTCACCGTGTAGGTGATCATGTCCGTCGTGAGGCGGAGGGAGGGGCCGGGCGGGAAGACGTGCGTCCCGCGCGACAGGTACTCCTTCACGATGTCGTTCTGGGTGGTGCCCTGGAGCCTGGTGACGTCCGCGCCCTGCTCCTCCGCGACCACCTGGTAGAGCGCCAGGAGCCACATCGCCGTGGCGTTGATCGTCATCGAGGTGTTCATCTGCTCCAGGGGGATGTCCTGGAACAGCCGGCGCATGTCACCGAGGTGCGAGACGGGGACGCCGACCCGGCCGACCTCGCCGCGGGCGAGGATGTGGTCGGGGTCGTACCCGGTCTGCGTCGGCAGGTCGAAGGCGACCGAGAGGCCGGTCTGACCCTTGGCGAGGTTGCGCCGGTACAGCTCGTTGGACGCCTCGGCGGTCGAGTGACCGGCGTACGTCCGCATGAGCCACGGACGGTCCTTCTGGCGCTCAGTCATCTATGGTCCCGGGCTCAGATGTTGCGGAAGCGGTTGATGGCGTCGATGTGCTGGGCCCGCAGCTCCGGGTCGCGCACGCCCAGGCCCTCCTCGGGCGAGAGCGCGAGGACGCCGACCTTGCCCTGGTGGAGGTTGCGGTGGACGTCGTAGGCGGCCTGGCCGGTCTCCTCCAGGGAGTAGACCTTCGACAGGGTCGGGTGGATCTTGCCCTTGGCGATCAGGCGGTTGGCCTCCCAGGCCTCGCGGTAGTTCGCGAAGTGCGAGCCGATGATCCGCTTGAGCGACATCCACAGGTAGCGGTTGTCGTACTGGTGCATGTAGCCGGAGGTGGAGGCGCAGGTGGTGATGGTGCCGCCCTTGCGGGTGACGTACACGGAGGCGCCGAAGGTCTCGCGGCCCGGGTGCTCGAAGACGATGTCGATGTCCTCGCCGCCGGTCAGCTCGCGGATGCGCTTGCCGAAGCGCTTCCACTCCTTGGGGTCCTGGGTGTTCTCGTCCTTCCAGAACTTGTAGCCCTCGGCGTTGCGGTCGATGACCGCCTCGGCGCCCATGGACCGGCAGATGTCGGCCTTCTCGGGGGAGGAGACGACACAGATCGGGTTGGCGCCGCCGGCCAGGGCGAACTGCGTGGCGTACGAGCCGAGGCCGCCGCTGGCGCCCCAGATGAGGACGTTGTCGCCCTGCTTCATGCCGGCGCCGTTGCGGGAGACGAGCTGGCGGTAGGCGGTGGAGTTGACCAGGCCCGGGGCCGCCGCCTCCTCCCAGCTCAGGTGGCCGGGCTTCGGCATGAGCTGGTTGGACTTGACGAGGGCGATCTCCGCCAGGCCGCCGAAGTTGGTCTCGAAGCCCCAGATGCGCTGCTCGGGGTCGAGCATCGTGTCGTTGTGGCCGTCCGAGGACTCCAGCTCGACCGAGAGGCAGTGCGCGACGACCTCGTCGCCCGGCTTCCAGGAGTTGACGCCCGGGCCGGTGCGCAGGACGACGCCCGCGAGGTCGGAGCCGATGACGTGGTACGGCAGGTCGTGGCGCTTGGTGAGCTCGGAGAGCCGGCCGTAGCGCTCCAGGAAGCCGAAGGTCGAGACCGGCTCGAAGATCGAGGTCCAGACCGAGTTGTAGTTGACCGAGGAGGCCATGACGGCGACGAGCGCCTCGCCCGGGCCGAGCTCGGGCAGCGGGACGTCGTCCAGGTGGAGCGACTTGCGCGGGTCCTTGTCGCGGCTGGCGAGTCCGGTGAACATCTCCGCCTCGTCCTTGTGGACGGTGACGGCGCGGTACGACTCGGGGAGCTTGATGTTCGCGAAGTCGGCGGACGTGACCGCGGCGGAGCCGCTCGATGTCACAGTCTGGGACTGGATCGCGTCCAGGATTTCCTTCACGGGTTGCCTCCGGCGGTGAGCGTCCGAGGGGAGGACGCCTGAGGGTTACGGCGGTGGGTGCTGCTGTGGAGGTGTGCCGTCGGTTCGGCTGGGTCGTGCGGTGGCGCGGCGCCGGTCGGGCGCGGGGTTGCCTGTGACGCAGGCGTCCGGGCACACGAGCCGTCGGCTTGTGGGGACAGCCGGCGCACGAGGTTGGTCTCTGCGCGCCGGCCGCCCGGACAACATCAACGTATGGCACGCCGTGTCACCTGACAAGGCACTGGGTGCCAACAATTTCACTCAGATGCAATCTGGTGGTCACACATGAGCGATGATCGATCGAATCGACCCCTCGAACCGCTCCGACCTGGGCAAACGCCGTGTGGGCCGCCCCCGGATCCCGGGAACGGCCCACACGGCGAAAAGGCTTCGGAGGGGGAGGAGGGGCTCAGGCGGTGCCGAGCGCCTTCTGGATGGTCCGCATGACCTCGTCGAGGGGCGCGTCCGTGCGCGCCACGGCGACCACCACGTCACCGGCGGTGGAGGCCCGGACGGCCGGGGCGGCCGGGGCGGTCTCCTCCGGAGCGGCGGAGGAGGCGGCGGACGGGGCCGGCCGGCCGGCGCCTATGCCCGATCCGAAGGTCTCCCGGACGATCGCGAAGGCGTGGTCGAGCTGGGTCTCCACGTCGCCCCGGCCGCCCGCCCGCAGCCAGCGGCGCAGCACGTGGTTGTGGGCGGTGACCACCGCGGAGGCGGCCACCTCGGCGAGCAGCGGGTCGTCGTTGCCGTCGTGGTGGTCGCGCTCGTCGAAGTGCCCGAGGAGGTAGCGGGTGAAGAGGCGCTCGTAGCGGGCCACCGAGGCGATCTCCCGCTCCCGCAGGGTCGGCACCTCGCGGGTGAGCCGGTAGCGCTCCACGGAGACCGCGGGGGACCCCGCGTACATCTTCATGACCTCCTTGATGCCCCGGCACACCGTGTCGAGCGGGTGCTCGTGCGGCGGCGCGGCGTTGAGGACCGCCTCCGCCCGCACCAGGGTGTCGTCGTGGTCGGGGAAGATCGCCTCCTCCTTGGACCGGAAGTGCCGGAAGAAGGTCCGCCGCGCGACCCCGGCCGTGGCCGCGATCTCGTCCACCGTGGTGGCCTCGTACCCCTTGGTCGCGAAGAGTTCCATCGCGGCGGTGGCGAGCTCCCGGCGCATCTTGAGCCGCTGAGCGGCGGCACGGGTGCCCGCCGCGCTCTCCGGAGCGTCGGACGGGGACGTGGCACGGGGTGACTTCGCGGCCTTGGGCATGGTCCGAACGTACTGCATCGGAGGGGAAGTGTGCCCAGGTGGGGGCGGGGAGCCCCCCGGGGCACCGGAGGTGCCCGAGGGGCTCAGGAGCCCGCCCCAGTTGGGAGTGCGGGGCTCAGCGCCGGGCATATTCGCGGAAGCCGCGCCCCGTCTTGCGGCCCAGGCAGCCGGCCGCCACCAGGTGCTCCAGGAGCGGGGCCGGGGCGAGGCCGGGGTCGCGGAACTCGCGGTGCAGGACCTGCTCGATCGCGAGCGAGACGTCCAGGCCGACCACGTCGAGCAGTTCGAACGGGCCCATCGGGTAGCCGCCGCCCAGCTTCATGGCGGCGTCGATGTCGTCCAGGGTCGCGTAGTGCTCCTGGACCATCTTGATCGCGTTGTTCAGGTACGGGAAGAGCAGCGCGTTCACGATGAAGCCGGCCCGGTCGCCGCAGTCCACCGGGTGCTTGCGGATCTTCGCCGTGACCTCGCGGACGGTGGCGTGGACGTCGTCGCCGGTCAGGACCGTGCGGACGATCTCCACCAGCTTCATCGCGGGCGCCGGGTTGAAGAAGTGCATCCCGATGACGTCCTGCGGGCGCGTGGTGGCCCGGGCGCAGGCCACGACCGGCAGCGAGGAGGTCGTGGTGGCGAGCACCGCGCCCGGCTTGCAGATCTTGTCGAGCCGCGCGAACAGGTCCTGCTTGACCTCCAGGTCCTCCGCGACCGCCTCGACCGCCAGGTCGACCTCGGCGAAGGCGTCGAGCGTACCGGCCGGGGTGATCAGGGCGAGCACGGTGTCGCGGGCCTCGGCCGTCATCCGGCCCTTGGAGACCGAGCGGTCCAGGGACGTGGCGATCCGGGCCTTGGCGGTGTCCGCCTTCTCCTGGGAGCGGGCGGCGAGCACGACCTCGTACCCGGCCTTGGCGAAGACCTCCGCGATGCCCGAGGCCATGGTGCCCGAGCCGGCGACGCCGACCGAGCGGACCTCGCGCCCGCCGCCGCCCTCCGCCGCGGTCAGCGGGGTCAGCGCGTCGCGCACCACCTCGTCGGAGCCCGGCGCCGCGTACGTGTAGAAGCCGCGGCCCGCCTTGCGGCCGGTCAGGCCCGCCTCGCTGAGCTGCTTGAGGATCGGGGCCGGGGCGTGCAGCCGGTCGTGCGAGGAGGCGTACATGGCCTCCAGGACCGTACGGGCCGTGTCCACGCCGATCAGGTCGAGCAGCGCGAGCGGGCCCATCGGCAGGCCGCAGCCCAGCTTCATCGCCGCGTCGATGTCCTCGCGGGAGGCGTACTTGGCCTCGTACATGGCGGCGGCCTGGTTCAGGTAGCCGAACAGCAGCCCGTCCGCGATGAAACCGGCCCGGTCCCCGACCGCCACCGGCTCCTTGCCGAGGTCCTGGGCGAGCCGGGTGACGGCGTCGACGGCCCGCGGGTCGGTCAGCACCGAGGAGACCACCTCGACCAGCTTCATGGCCTGGACCGGGGTGAAGAAGTGCAGGCCGAGGACCCGCTCGGGGTGCGCCGAGTCGGCCGCGAGCCGGGTGACGGAGAGCGCGTTGGTGCCGGTGGCCAGGATCGCGTCGGGCCGGACGATGCCGTCCAGGGCCCGGAAGACCTCCTGCTTCGCCTCGTACGACTCCGGCACGACCTCGATCACGAGGTCGGCACCGGCGGCCGCCTGGAGGTCGGAGAAGGTGCGGAAGCGGGCCAGGACGTCCTGCCGCTCCTCCTCGGTGATCCGCTCGCGGGCCACGGCGCGGGCGGTGGAGGCCTCCAGGGCGGCGACGGCCCGGGCGGCGGCGGTGTCGCTGACGTCGATGCCGATGACCTCGCGGCCGGCCCGGGCGAGGACGTCGGCGATGCCCGCGCCCATGGTGCCGAGACCGACGACGGCGATGGTGGAGAGAGGGGTGTCCATCAGGGGACTCCAGAGAGGAAGAGTGACGACTGAGGGCAGTGCGTGCGGGTGGTGCCGCGGAATTGCGCGAGCGCGGGGCGAATCGCGGGAAACACACGGGAAGGAGCCCGCGGAAAGGGGCGGCGCCCGGTGGAGAAAGGGGCGACGGGCTCTGTCCCGGAGCCGCGTCGAAACTGCCGAACCGACGTACGCTCACCACGGCTGCGTCACCAGGCCGTTGTGAGAAGCGGGGGTTGACCCGCTCACCTGAGACTAACCGGCGGGTAACGAGCGCGCCAGTCCCGGGAAGTCGAGAAGATGTGATCTGGATCGCGGATACGCTCGGTTTCATGGAATACGCCGAGGATCCGGAATTCTGCTCGATGATCGATCGATTGCGCGACGAGATCGGGAATGGCACCGGAGAAGTCCCGGCGGCATTCGGCCGGCTCGCGGAAACCGGCGACCCCGCGGAACTGCCCGGCGACCCCGAGGAGCTGCACCGCCTCCTCACCGAGCCCGGCCGGCCGCTCTGGGCCCGCGAGGTCGCCGCCTACGCCCTCGGGGTCGCCGGCGACCCGCGCGCCTTCGAGGCCCTCGTGCTCCTCCTCAACCACCGCGACCCCGAGCGCTGCGTCACCGCCGCCCACGCCCTGGCCCGGCTCGGCGACCCCCGCACCGCCCGCGCGGCCGCCGCCCTCGCCACCAACGAACTCCGGGCCGCCTACGCCCTGCTGCCCGTCCGGCTCCTCGCCGAACTGCGCGCCCCCGAGTCCGTACCGGCCCTGATCACCGTCCTCGAACGGCGCCTCCCGGCCGACGACCCCCACTGGCGGGTCGGCCTCGCCTGCGTCGAGGGCCTCGGCACCCTCGGCGACCCCCGGGCGCGCCCCGCCCTGGAGGCCGCCCTGCCCCATCCGCGCCTCGGCGCGGCGGCCGCGCGCTCACTGGGCCTGCTCGGCCCGGAGCGCGCGGCCGACCGCGCCTGAGGGAAGGGGAGTTCGGTGCGTACGCCCGCTCAGCGCACGTGCCCGAGGAGGCCGTGCAGGGTGGTGCCGGCCGGTGCCTTCCGCCCGGTGCCCGCGCGCGTGCCGCTCTTCTCCGGGGGCTTCGAGCCGTTCGTGACGACGGGCTCGGGCTCCGGCTCCGGGAGCGCGGCGCAGACCGCGTCCACCTCGGCGCCGTCCTCGCCGCGCGGGACCCTGCCCGTGGCCAGGTAGGCGGCCAGGTGCTCGTCCAGGCAGTCGTTCCCGGCCAGCGTCACGCCGTGGTTGCCGCCGCCCTCCTCCACGACCAGGCTGGAGCGGCGCAGCAGCCGGTGCGCGGCCACCGCCCCCTCGTACGGCGTCGCCGCGTCGTCGGTCGCCTGGAGGACGAGGACCGGCGGCAACCGGTCGTTGCGGACGTCGGTCGGGGTCAGGGACTCCACCGGCCAGAACGCGCACGGCGCGTTGTACCAGGTGTTGTTCCAGGTGGAGAAGGGTGCCTTGGTGTGCGTCTTCCACGCGTCCTCGCGCCAGACGTTCCAGTCGCGGGACCAGCCCGCGTCCCGGCACTGCACGCTCGCGTAGACCGAGTAGCCGTTGTCGGCGGCCGCGTCGGCCTCCCCGTACCGCTCGTACGCCTCGACCAGCGGCCCGGAGTCCCCGTCGTTGACGTACGCGGAGAAGGCGCTCGCGAGCCTGGGCCAGTAGCCGTCGTAGTACCCGCCGGGCAGGAAGGTGTCCTCCAGCTCGCCCGGCCCGACCTTCCCGCCGGCCGGCTCCGCGCGCACCGCGTCGCGCATCCGGTACCAGGCGGCCTCGACCGCCGCCGGGTCGGTGCCGAGCCGGTACGTGGCGTCGTACCGGGCCACCCACGCCATGAAGTCCTTGTGGCGCGCGTCGAAGGCGGAGTTCTGGGCGACGTTGCTCTCGTACCAGACCCCGTGCGGATCGACGACGGAGTCGAGCGCCATGCGCCGCACCCGGTCGGGGAAGAGCCGGGCGTACACGGCGCCCAGGTAGGTGCCGTACGAGTAGCCGAGGTAATTGAGCTTCGGCGCGCCGACCGCGTCCCGGATCGCGTCCAGGTCCTTCGCCGCGCTCACGGTGTCGACGTACGGCAGCACGTCGGCGTACTTCTCGCCGCAGGCCCGCGCGAAGGCCCGCGCCCGCTCGATCCCCGTCCGCTCGGCCCGCGAACCGCGCGGCACCGAGTCGGGGCGGACCGGGTCGAAGTGGCCGGGCAGGCAGTCGAGCGCGGGCTCGCTCTTCCCGACCCCGCGCGGGTCGAAGCCGATCACGTCGTACTGGGCGGCCACCTCCTGGGGCAGCGACGCCGCCACGTACCCCGCCATGCCGCGCCCGCTGCCGCCGGGCCCGCCCGGGTTGACGAGCAGCGGACCCTGGAAGGTCTCCGCGGTGTGCGGGACCCGGGTCAGGGCGAGGGTGATCCGCCGCCCGTCCGGGTCGTCGTGGTCGAGCGGCACCTCCAGGGCGGCGCACTGGAGCCTCGGGTACGCCTGGGTGGCGCAGTCGGTCCAGGCGAGCCGGGGGAGCGGGCGGGGGGCCGGGTCGGCGGCGTCCGCGGGCGCGGCGGGCAGCGCGGTGACCGTCCCGGCCACCAGCGCTCCAGCGGCGATCAGCATTCCTGCGCGTGGGGTCATAGGGCCTTTGTGCCTCGCACGGGCGCCGGCGGGACCCGTTCCGCCCGGAGTTGACCCGAAAGGAGGGGATCGGACGGCGCGTCAGACGGGCCGGTCCGATGATCCGCCCGGCCGCCGGAGGTCTCGGTCCCCGGGACGCGGAGGTCTCCGTTTCCGGGTCTCGGGGTCTCGGGATCTCGGGGTCTCGGGGTCTCGGTTCCCGGGGCTCAGAGGAAGGTGAGCTGCTCCGGGTCGGTCGCCGCGTCCGGCTCCTCCGGCAGGGCGATCCGGCGCGTCCCGTCCCGCCCCGCGGGGCCGATGCCGAACTCGGCCGCGAACTCGTGCACCTGACGGGTGATCCGGCGCTGGTACCAGGTCGGCGCGTAGGCCCCGTCCGCGTACATCCGCTCGTACCGCCGCACCAGACCCGGGTGGTGGCGCCCCAGCCACTCGGCGAACCACTCGCGGGCGCCCGGCCGCAGGTGCAGGACGAGCGGGGTGACCGAGCTCGCCCCGGCCTCGGCCACCGCCCGGACCGTCGCGCGCAACTGCTCGGGCCGGTCGCTCAGGAAGGGCACCACGGGGGCCATCAGGACCCCGCAGTCGATGCCGTTCCGGACGAGCGCGCGGACGACGTCGAGGCGGCTCTGCGGGGAGGGCGCGCCGGGCTCGACCGTGCGCCACAGTTCCCGGTCGGTGAAGCCGACGGAGACGGAGACGCCGACCTCGGTGACCCGGGCCGCCTGGGTCAGCAGCGCCAGGTCGCGGAGGACCAGGGTGCCCTTGGTGAGGATCGAGAAGGGGTTGGCGCGGTCGCGCAGGGCGGTGAGGATGCCCGGCATCAGGCCGTACCGCCCCTCCGCCCGCTGGTAGCAGTCGACGTTGGTGCCCACGGCGATGTGCGCGCCCTGCCAGCGGGGGGAGGCGAGCTGGCGGGCGAGCAGTTCCGGGGCGTTGACCTTGACCACGATCTGGGAGTCGAAGCCGAGGCCGGTGTCGAGGTCGAGGTAGGCGTGGGACCTGCGGGCGAAGCAGTACACGCACGCGTGCGTGCAGCCCCGGTAGGGGTTGACCGTCCATTCGAACGGCATCCGGGAGGCGCCGGGGACCCGGTTCAGGATCGACCGGGCCCGTACCTCGTGGAAGGTGACGCCCCGGAACTCGGGCGTGTCGAAGGTCCGGGTGGTGACCGCGTCCGTGCCGAACAGGGCGAGGTCGGCGGGGGCGGAGGGGATGGGGGAGGCGGAGGGGTTCGCAGGGGTTTCACCCAGGTTGTCCCAGCGCATGGACGCCTCCTCGATCGCTCGGATCCGGCCGTTCGCTCAGAATAGAACACTTGTTCCCTTGATCGTCGCAACCCGGATTTCGCGCCCCGCGGCGCACGTGGTTCGCTTGGCCCGCAACCCCGACCAACCACGAGCTGGAGGAAGTCAATGGCGCAGGTCGAGGCCACGACGGAACGGATCATCGCCGCGGACGCCGAGACGGTGTTCGACGCCCTCGCCGACTACAGCGGCACGCGCGCGAAGCTGCTCCCCGAGCAGTTCAGCGAGTACGAGGTGCGCGAGGGCGGCGACGGCGAGGGCACCCTCGTCCACTGGAAGCTCCAGGCCACCAGCAAGCGCGTCCGCGACTGCCTCCTGGAGGTCAGCGAGCCCACCGACGGGCAGCTCGTCGAGAAGGACCGCAACTCCTCCATGGTCACCACCTGGACCGTCACCCCCGCCGGCGAGGGCACGTCCCGCACCGTCGTCAGCACGGTCTGGAACGGCGCCGGCGGCGTCGGCGGCTTCTTCGAGAAGACCTTCGCGCCCAAGGGGCTCGGCCGGATCTACGACCTCGTCCTCGCCAGGCTCGCGACCGAGGTCGAGAAGTAGGTCCGGGGCGGAACGGACAACGCCCGGAGCGCGAGAAGCAACGCCCGGAGCGTTCACCGGTTCGAGTGGATCGCCCGCGCCTCCCGTGACCGCGCCCGCGCGCGCCGGGGGCGCGGGCCCTCTCGTAAACGCGCTGATGAGCGACCCAAGTGCGCCGTCCCGCCGGGCCGTTCACCGCCCCGGGCGCCGCTGACCCCCGTACCGCCCGACTTGCTCCCCCTTCGCGCCCAATGCGAAGAATGGCGCGGCGCAGACGCCGTGACGAGGGGAGCAGGCACGTGGGTGCGGTCACCGTGGTGAAGAACACCGGGAACGCTGCGGATGCCGCGAGTGTCGGCGGTGCCGGAGGTGCGGAGCCGTTCGCCCCGTCCGACGGGCCCACGCCGCCACCCGGCCCCGGCTCCGGACCGACCCCCCTCGACCCCCGCCGCGTCCGGCTCGTCTTCCTCGGCCTCATGCTCGCGCTGCTCCTCGCCGCGCTGGAGCAGATGATCGTCGCCACCGCCCTGCCGAAGATCGTCGGCGAACTCCAGGGCCTGGACCGGATGTCCTGGGCGATCACCGCCTACCTGCTGACCTCCACCATCGGCCTGCCGGTCTACGGCAAGCTCGGCGACCTCCTCGGCCGCAAGGGCGTCTTCCTCTTCGCCATCATCGTCTTCGTCATCGGCTCCGGACTCGCCGGCTGGTCCCGGACGATGGACCAGCTCATCGCCTTCCGCGCCGTCCAGGGCATCGGCGCGGGCGGCCTCATGATCGGCGTCCAGGCGATCATCGCCGACATCGTCCCGCCCCGCGAACGCGGCCGGTACATGGGCATGATCGGCGCCGCCTTCGGCCTCGCCTCCGTCGCCGGACCGCTGCTCGGCGGCTTCTTCACCGACCACGTCTCCTGGCGCTGGTGCTTCTACTTCAACGTGCCCTTCGGGCTCGTCACCCTCGCCGTCGTCGCCACCGTCCTCAAGCTCCCCAAGCCCGCCGCACGCGCGCGCTTCGACGTCCTCGGCGCCCTGCTCCTCGCCGCCGCCTCCACCTGCCTGGTGCTGCTGACCAGTTGGGGCGGCACCGAGTACGCCTGGGACTCCCGGGTCGTCCTCGCCCTCGCCTGCGGCGCCGCCGGAACCACCCTGCTCTTCCTGGTCGTCGAGCACTTCGCGCCCGAACCCCTCATCCCGCTCCGGCTCTTCCGCGACTCCGTCTTCACCGTCACCGCCCTCGTCGGCGCCGTCGTCGGCATCGCGCTCTTCGGCGCCGCCAGCTACCTGCCCAGCTTCCTCCAGATGGTCGAGGGCGCCACCGCCACCGAGTCCGGCCTCCTGATGCTCCCCCTCATGGGCGGCATCGTCGTCGCCTCCGTCGTCTCGGGCCAGCTCATCAGCCGCACCGGCCGCTACAAGGCCTACCCGCTGGCCGGCGGGGCGCTCGCCGCCCTCGGCATGTGGCTGCTCTCCCACATGGGCACCGACACCCCGCGCCTCCAGCACAGCCTCTGGCAGGCCGTCCTCGGCACCGGCATCGGCCTGGTCATGCCGGTGCTCGTGCTCGCCGTGCAGAACTCCGTGCGCCCCGCCGACCTCGGCACCGCCACCAGCGCCCACACCTACTTCCGCCAGATCGGCGGCAGCGTCGGCGCCGCGATCTTCGGCACCCTCTTCGCCTCCCGGCTCGACGACGCCCTCGGCGACCGGCTCGCCGGCGTCCTGCCGCGGGACGGCTCCGCCGCCCCGCTCCCGGCCGAGTCGATCACCCCGCAGACGGTGCACACCCTGCCGCCCGCCCTGCGCGACGCGTACGTGCAGGCGTACGCGGACGCGATGCCGCGCATCTTCCTCTACCTCGTGCCGGTCCTCGTGCTCGGCCTCGTCCTCGCCTTCTTCCTCAAGGAGAAACCGCTGGTGTCCCACCACACCCCCACCGCCGAGGCCGCGGACTTCGCCACCCAGGCGGTCCCGCACGCCCGGCACGCCGCTCCCGAGCCCGCTCCGGCCGCCGCCCCGCCGCACTCGGGACTCCCGGTCTGCGGCACGGTCCAGCACCACGACGGCAGCCGGGTCCCCCGGGCCGCCCTCACCCTCATCGACGTCCAGGGGCGGCAGGTCGGCCGCGGCGCGAGCGGCGAGGACGGCCGGTACGCGCTGAGCGTGCCCGGCGGCGGCGCCTACGTCCTGATCGCGGCGGCCGGCGGACACCAGCCGCAGGCCGTCTCCGTCACCGTCGGGGACCGCCCGGTGGAGCTCGACGTCGTCCTCGGCGGCGCGGGCCGGCTCGCGGGCAGCGTCGTCACCGCCGACGGCACGCCCGTGCGGGACGCGGCCGTCACCCTCACCGACGTGCGCGGCGAGGTCGTCGCCTCCACCCGCAGCAGCCGCGAGGGCGGGTACGTCATCACCGAACTGGTCGCGGGCGAGTACACGCTCGCCGCCAGCGCCCCCGCCTTCCGGCCCGCCGCGCTCCCGGTGAGCGTCCAGGCCTCCCGCGAGACCCGCCAGGACATCGAGCTCGCGGGCGGGGCCGTGCTGCGCGGAACGGTGCGGGCGGGCGGCGGGCGTGCCGTCGAGGACGCCCGGGTCACCCTGCTCGACGCGGCCGGGAACGTCGTCGACACCCTCACCACCGGGGCCGACGGCACCTTCCGCTTCATCGACCTGTCCTCCGGCGAGTACACGGTCATCGCCGCCGGGTACCCGCCCGTCGCCACCGTCCTCCAGGTGGCCGGCGGGGGCCGCACGGAGCGCGACCTCCAGCTCGGCCACCAGGACTGAGGCCCCCCTTCCGGAGATCCCCGCGAGGGGCTCAGGAGGCGGAGGTGCTCCCTCCCGTGGACCCGCGAGAGCCTCAGGAGGCGGTCGACGCCCTGCGCAGCGCGCTGATGCAGGAGCCGATCGCCTCCTGGAGGGCTTCGAGGCGCTGGAGCATGTCGTCCTCGAAGACCTCCTCCTCCAGGACCTCGTCGAGCGTCAGCTCCTCGAAGACCTTCGTCGCCCTCTGCAGGCTGCTGTAGAACTTCGTCCGCCGCTCCTGGACCCGCAGCGCCGGGTCCTCCTCGACGGCCTTGGCGACGAGCCCCTTGACCGTGTCGTACGCCTCGCCGGCCCACTCGCCGGCCTCCTCCGAGTCGTCGAGCTCGTCGAGGAGCGACAGGTGCCGCTCGGCCTCCGCCCGCAGCTCGGGCGGCGCCTCCACGGTCTGCCCGGCGGGCGTCTTGATCTGCCCCTTCTCCACGATCTGCCGGACGTACCCGATGCGGTCGGCCGCCTTCGCCTCGCTCGCCACCGCCTTCTTCAGGTCGTCGGTGCGCACGAACGCGCGGGCCATCTCCGTCTGGAGGGCCGGGTCCTCCTTCATCCGGTCGAGCAGCGCGCCGCGCGCCGCCTCCGCCGTCCCGGGGTCGGCGAGGATCGCCGCGCGCAGCGCCGTCGGGTTCTCCGCGACCTCCAGGGCCTTCGTCGGCCGGATGCCCTCGGCCTCGGCCACCGCGCTGATCGCCTGACCGCGCACCGAGCCGGCGCTGTTGCGGGAGGAGTAGTACGAGATCCAGACGTCGGCGTCGGGCAGCTCGACGTCCTCGCCGGGGACCAGCACCTCGAACTGCGGGACCAGGCCGTCGTCGGCCGCCATGTCCCAGGCCTTGTAGTGGCGCATGACCCGCTCGGGCGAGCACCCCGCGAGTTCCGCGAACGCCTTCGCGGAGACCTTCCTGCGGGCCTCCCACTCGGCGGCCTGACCGCCGGGCCGCACGCTCCGCGCCACCTTGAGCGCGAAGGCCCAGCCGCCGGTACGGGCGTAGACGCCGAAGTCGTGGGCGTCGCGGACGACGACGGGGTCGACCTCTCCGGGGTCCTGATCCTCTTCCTCCCGTTCCTCTCGTTCCCCTTCCTCCCGGCCCTCTTCCTCCCGGTCCCCGGTGTGCTGCGCGTCGTGCTCGTCCCGGGGCTCCGGGGCCGGGGGCTCCCAGAACTCGGGCTCCTCCGCCATGACGGGCCCGGCGGCCCCTTCGGCGGACGCGGTTTCGGACGGGGTGAAGGCGATGGTCACCGGGGTTCTCCGAGGGTTGGGTACGACAACTGCGACCGACAGCCTATACAGGCCTCTTGGCGATGTTTCGTCCGTTTCGGGACCTCGCCGGTCCGCCGTCCGGCCCGTGCCGTCGGTCCGTGGCACCGGTGGTTTTCCACAGGGGTGGTACGGCCGCCGGGCGGCGCGTACGGTGCCAGGCATGAAGATCCTCATCAGCGCCGACATGGAGGGCGCGACCGGCGTGACCTGGCCCGCCGACGTGCTGCCCGGCACGCCGCAGTGGGAGCGGTGCCGCGCGATGTTCACGTCCGACGTGAACGCGGCGGTGCTCGGGTTCTTCGACGGCGGCGCCGACGAGGTCCTGATCAACGAGGCGCACTGGAGCATGCGGAACCTGCTCCTGGAGCGGCTCGACGAGCGGGCCGAGATGCTCACCGGCCGGCACAAGTCCCTCTCCATGGTCGAGGGCGTCCAGCACGGCGACGTCGACGGCGTCGCCTTCGTCGGCTACCACACGGGCGCGGGCGCCGAGGGGGTCCTCGCCCACACCTACCTGGCCAACTCCATCACCGGCGTCTGGCTCGACGGCGAGCGGGCGAGCGAGGGCCTGCTCAACGCCCGGGTGGCCGCGGAGTACGGCGTCCCCGTCGTCCTCGTCACCGGCGACGACCTGACCTGCGAGGACGCCCTCGGCTACGCCCCCGAGGCCCCCAAGGTCGCCGTCAAGGACCACGTCTCGCGGTACGCGGCGGTGTGCCGGACCCCGGCCAGGACCGCCGCCGACATCCGGGCCGCGGCGAAGGCCGCCGCCGCGCTCGCCGTGCGGTGCGAACCGGTCCGGGGCGGCCCCTTCACCGTGGAGGTCGAGTTCGACGCCGAGCACCTGGGCGCCGCCGCCACGGTGGTTCCCGGCGTGGCGCGGAGCGGGGAGCGGCGCGTCGCGTACACGAGCGGGACGATGTACGAGGCAATCCGTACGTTCAAGGCGGTCACGACCATCGTCTCCGCCGCGGTGGAGGAGCAGTATGGCTGAGGAGGTCCGGGAACCGGACGCGACGGCGCTCGACGAGGTGGTCACCTTCACCTCGGAGCTCATCCACATCGACACCACCAACCGGGGCGGCGGCGACTGCCGCGAGCGCCCCGCCGCCGAGTACGTCGCCGAGCGGCTCGCCGCCGCCGGGATCGAGCCCGCCCTCCTGGAGCGGACCACCGGCCGCACCAACGTCGTGGCGCGCATCCCCGGCACCGACCCCACGGCCCCCGCGCTCCTGGTCCACGGCCACCTGGACGTGGTGCCCGCCGACCCCTCCGAGTGGACCGTCCACCCCTTCTCCGGCGAGGTCCGGGACGGCCTCGTGTGGGGGCGCGGCGCCGTCGACATGAAGAACATGGACGCGATGGTCCTGGCCGTCGTCCGCTTTTGGGCCCGGCAGGGCGTCCGGCCGCGCCGGGACGTCGTCCTCGCCTACACCGCCGACGAGGAGGACAGCGCCGCCGACGGCTCCGGCTTCCTCGCCGACCGCCACGCGGCCCTCTTCGAGGGCTGTACGGAGGGCATCAGCGAGTCCGGGGCGTTCAGCTTCCACCCGGAGCCCGGCACCACCCTCTACCCGATCGCGGCGGGGGAGCGGGGCACCGCCTGGCTCAAGCTCACCGCCCACGGCCGCGCCGGCCACGGCTCCAAGGTGAACACGGCCAACGCCGTCACCCGCCTCGCCGCCGCCGTCGCCCGGATCGGCGCCCACACCTGGCCGGTCCGGCTCACCACCACCGTCCGCGCCGCCCTCACCGAACTGGCCGCGCTGTACGGGATCGAGGTCGACACCCACGCCCCCGACTTCGACACCGACCTCATTCTCGACAAGCTCGGCCCCGCCGCCGCCCTCGTCGCGCCGACCGTCCGCAACAGCGCCAACCCGACCATGCTGGAGGCCGGCTACAAGGTCAACGTCATCCCGGGCGCCGCCGTCGCGTACGTGGACGGGCGGACGCTGCCGGGCGCCGAGGAGGAGTTCGCCGAGACGATGGACCGGCTCACCGGGCCGGACGTGGAGTGGGAGTTCCACCACCGCGAGGTGCCCCTGGAGGCCCCCGTCGACTCCCCGACCTTCGCCAAGCTGCGGGCCGCCGTCGAGCGCTTCGACCCGGACGGGCACGTCGTGCCGTTCACCATGTCCGGCGGCACCGACGCCAAGCAGTTCTCCCGGCTCGGCATCACCGGCTACGGCTTCTCGCCGCTGAAGCTGCCCCCGGGCCTCGACTACGCGGCGCTCTTCCACGGCGTCGACGAGCGCGTCCCCGTGGACGCCCTCCACTTCGGGGTCCGGGTGCTCGACCACTATCTGAAGACCGCCTAGGGCACGCAGAGCGTCCGGGACACGTAGGACACGAGGGGGAACGAACCTGTGACAGGGGGAGCGGAGACCATGAACACGGCCGCCTACGGAAGCTGGCCCTCGCCCGTCGACGCGGCTCTCACCGCCGCGCACGACGGACGGCCCGAGTATCCGGGCGCCGTCGGCGACGAGCTGTGGTGGATCGCGCCCCGGCCCGCCGAGGGCGGCCGCCGGGCCCTCGTGCGACGGCGCGCCGACGGCACGGAGGAGACCGTACTGCCCGCCCCGTGGAACGTCCGCAACCGGGTCCTCGAATACGGCGGACGGCCCTGGACGGCGGCCGACCGCCCCGGGGACGGACCGCTCGTGGTGTTCTGCCACTTCCCCGACCAGCGGCTGTACGCGTACGAGCCCGACGCCGGGCCCGGCGCGGAGCCCCGGCCGCTCACCCCCGTCTCCGCCGTCGGCGGCGGACTGCGCTGGGCCGACCCGGTGGTCCACCCGGACCGGGGCGAGGTGTGGTGCGTCCTGGAGGAGTTCACCGGGCCCGCGCCGACCGACGTGCGCCGGGTGCCCGTCGCCGTGCCGCTCGACGGCTCCGCCGCCGGGGACCGCACGGCCGTGCGCGAACTCACCGGCGAACGGCACCGGTTCGTGACCGGCCCCCGGCTCTCCCCGGACGGGGCCCGGGCGGCCTGGATCGGCTGGGACCACCCCCGGATGCCGTGGGACGGCACCGAGGTCCTGCTCGCCGAGGTCGCCCCCGACGGCACCTTCCGGGACGCCAGGACCGTCGCCGGCGGACCGGCCGAGTCGATCCCGCAGGTCGACTGGGACGCGGCGGGCCGGCTGCTCCTCGTCAGCGACCGCACCGGCTGGTGGAACCTCTACCGGGCCGCGGTCGGCGACGACGGCGCCCTGTCCGAACCGGTCGCGCTCTGCCCCCGCTCCGAGGAGTTCGGCGGCCCGCTCTGGAAGATCGGACTCACCTGGTTCGCGCCCCTGGAGAACGGGCTCGTCGCCGTCGTCCACGGCACGGGCACCACCTCCCTCGGCATCCTCGACCCCGAGCGCGGCGAGCTCGTCGACGCCGTCGGCCCCTGGACCGAGTGGGCGCCCTCCCTCGCCGTCCACGGCACCCGGGTGGTCGGCGTCGCCGCCGGACCGTACAGCTCCTACGAACTCGTCGAGCTCGACACCCGCACCGGCCGCGCCCGGGTGGTCGGCGCCGCGCACACCGACGCCGTCGACCCCGCGTACTACCCCGAGCCCCGGGTCCGCACCTTCACCGGGCCCGGCGGCCGGGAGATCCACGCCCAGCTCTACCCGCCCCGCCACCCCGGCTTCACCGGCCCCGCCGGAGAGCTGCCGCCCTACGTGATCCGTGCCCACGGCGGGCCCACCGGGCACGACCCGCTCGTCCTCGACCTGGAGATCGCCTACTTCACCTCGCGGGGCATCGGCGTCGCCGAGGTCAACTACGGCGGCTCGACCGGCTACGGCCGGGAGTACCGGGAGCGGCTGCGCGAGCAGTGGGGCGTCGTCGACGTGGAGGACTGCGCGGCCGTCGCGACGGCGCTCGCCGCCGAGGGCACGGCCGACCCGGCGCGGCTCGCCGTGCGCGGCGGCAGCGCGGGCGGCTGGACGACCGCCGCCTCCCTCACCGGCACGGACGTGTACGCCTGCGGCACGATCCTCTACCCCGTCCTGGACCTGCGGGGCTGGGCCACCGACGAGACCCACGACTTCGAGTCCCAGTACCTCCACGGCCTGATCGGCCCCTTCGACCGGGTCCCGGGCCGTTACAAGGAGCGCTCGCCCATCGAGCACGTCGACCGGATCACGGCCCCGTTCCTGCTACTCCAGGGACTCGACGACGTCATCTGCCCGCCCGCGCAGGCCGAGCGCTTCCTCTCCCGCACGGCCGGCCGGGGCGTCCCGCACGCCTACCTCGCCTTCGCGGGGGAGGGCCACGGCTTCCGCGGGGCCGACACCCTGGTCCGCGCCCTGGAGGCCGAACTGTCGCTGTACGCCACGGTGTTCGGCTTCGACCGTACGGACGTCCCGGCCCTGGAGTACCGCACGTGACCGGCCGCGCGGCGCGGGAGCCGCTCGCCGTCGGACCCCTGGAGCGGCCCGCCCGGCTCCGGCCCGGGGCGCGGGTCGCCGTCGTCGCCCCCAGTGGACCCGTCCCCGAGGAGCGGCTGCGGGCGGGGCTCGACGTGCTGCGCGGCTGGGACCTGGAGCCGGTGGTCGCCCCGCACGCCCTGGGCGTCCACCCCGCCCTCGGGCACCTCGCCGGGGCGGACCGGGCGCGGGCCCGGGACCTGACCGAGGCCTGGTGCGACCCCTCGGTCTCCGCCGTGATCTGCGCGCGCGGGGGGTACGGGGCCCAGCGCATGGTGGACCTGGTCGACTGGACGGCGGTCCGGGCGGCCGGACCCAAGGTCTTCGTCGGCTACAGCGACGTCACCGCCCTGCACGAGGCCTTCGCCGTCCGCGCGGGCTTCGCCACCCTGCACGGACCGATGACCGCGGCGGGCACCTTCCTGTCGGACCCGCGTACGCGGGAGTCGCTGCGGGCCACCCTGTTCGCACCCGAGTCGGTACGGACCCTGGGCCTGGAGACGGCGCGGCCGCTGGTGCCGGGCCGCGCCCGGGGCGTGACCCTCGGCGGCTGCGTCAGCCTCCTCGCCGCCGACCTCGGCACCCCGCACGCCCGGCCCTCCGCGCGCGGAGGGCTGCTCGTCCTGGAGGACGTGGGGGAGGAGCCGTACCGTCTCGACCGGATCCTCACCCAACTCCTGCGCTCCGGCTGGCTCGACGGGGTCGCGGGCGTCGCGCTCGGCTCCTGGGAGGAGTGCGGGCCGTACGAGGAGGTGCGGGCGGTGCTCGCCGACCGGCTCGGCGGCCTCGGGGTGCCGGTCGTGGAGGAACTGGGCTTCGGACACGGCCCAACCGCCCTCACCGTGCCGCTCGGGATACCGGCGGTGCTCGACGCGGACGCGGGGACGCTCACCCTGGACGTACCGGCGCTGCGCTGAGGAGCGGAGACCCTCCGCGGACCACAGCTCCCCCACGGCCCGCGGCCCCCGTGGGCCGCCCGTCTTCACGGACCGCCCGCCTTCACTGAATCTCCGTCAACAACCTTTGACGCGCGCGTTGACGGCCCTGTGAGGCGTGCCACACGATGGGCGCGCTGCCCTGGTACTGACCAGTCGGTACGTACCCGTGGGTCGCCCGGTGTCGTCCTCAGCGTGGAGGTCCCTGTGTCCCGTGCCGTGCCCCGGCCCCGCAAGCTCCTCGCCCTCGCGGCCGCTGCGGCCGCGCTGGCCGCGCCCCTCGCCCTCGCGGCCCCGGCCGGGGCCGCCCCCGCCGGGGAGGTCGGCACGTACACCGTCACCCCGCTGAAGTTCACCGTCGAGGCGGGCGGCCGGAGGTGCGCGGTCGACGCCGACCTCTACCGGCCGGCCGGCGTGGACGCCGAGCACCCCGCGCCCGCCGTCCTCGCCACCAACGGCTTCGGCGGGAGCAAGAGCGACGGCTCCACCGACGCCATCGGCAGGGCCTTCGCCGAGCGCGGCTACGTCGGCCTCGTCTACTCGGGCCTCGGCTTCGGGAAGACCGGCTGCCTGATCTCCCTGGACGACCCGGAGACCGACGGCCGGGCCGCCTCCCGGCTCGTCGACTTCCTCGCGGGCACCCGGGCCGCCGACGACGGCACCCGCGTCGACTTCGTCACCCGGGACGGCGCGGACGACCCGCGCGTGGGCATGGTCGGCGGCTCGTACGGCGGCGCCGTGCAGCTCGCCACCGCCTCCGTCGACCCGCGCCTCGACGCCCTCGTCCCCCTCATCACCTGGAACGACCTGGCGTACTCGCTCTCCCCCAACGCCGCCGACCGCGCCACCCCCGGCGTCTTCAAGTGGCAGTGGGCGAACGGCTTCTACCTCATGGGCGAAGGACAGCCGCTGCTCGTCCCCTCCCTCGACCCCAGCCGGATCAACGCGCTCGGCTGCCTGCACTTCACCACCGACGCCTGCGAGACCGTACGGCTCCTCAACTCCGGCCGCCTGCCCGGGGCCGCGACCGCGAAGATGCTCGCCTACGCCCGCAGCGTCTCCCCGGTCTCCTACCTCGACCGGGTCACGGCGCCCACTCTGATCGTCCAGGGCCAGTCCGACACCCTCTTCAACCTCAACGAGGCGCGGGCCACCTACGACCGGCTCCGCGAGCGGGGCGTCGACACCCGCATGATCTGGCAGTCCTGGGGCCACAGCGGAGGGCAGAAACCGGGCGAACTCGACCTCGGGAACCCGGAGGGGAGCTACGTCGGACAGCGGATCCTCGCCTGGTTCGACCGGTACCTGCGGAAGGACGCGGCCGCGGACACCGGCCCCGCCTTCGCCTGGTACCGCGAAGGCGAGGACGGCTACGGCACCGCCGACGAGGTCCCGGCCCTCAGCCAGGAGCTGTACCTCTCCGGGAACGGCAAGCTCGTCGACGACCGCGCGAAGGTGGCCCGGGGCTCCCGCACGTACACCAACTGGCTCGTCCCGACGAGCCACTCGGAGTCCTCGCTCGCCGGCGTGATCGGACTGCCCGACCCCCGGCCGTACGACACCCCCGGCACCCACCTCGGCTGGACCAGCGCGCCACTGACCGCCCCCGTCGACCTGGTCGGCGCCCCGAAGGCCACCCTGAGGGTCGTCTCCCCGGCGACCGAGCGGGTCCAGGACTCCGGCGACGCCGCCGACAAGCTCGTCCTCTTCGCCAAGCTCTACGACGTCGCGCCCGACGGCACGAAGACCCTGGTCAACCGGCTCGTCGCGCCGGTCCGCGTACCGGACGTCACCCGCCCGTTCACGGTCGAACTGCCGGGCATCGTCCACCGCTACGAGACCGGTCACCGACTGGAGTTCGTGATCGCGGCGAGCGACACGGCGTACTCCGGCAACCGCGGGATCAAGCCGGTGACCGTCGTCAGCGCCCCCGGGTCGACGGGCACGCTCTCCCTGCCCCTGGTGCGGGGGAGGGTGGGCTGAGGACTTCCCCCAAGTCGCCCGTGCCGTCCGCATGTTCGTCGTGACGACGAAGCGCCTTCGTCATCTTCGTGGTTTCCGCCAGTACGACCCCCCGGACGGCCGGGGAGAGACTGCCCGGCAGGGGCCGCGGCCTGCCCGAAGGTCGACGCCAGGACGAGGGGAACGGCACGATGAGCGGTCAGTTGTACGACGGGATCGGCGAGGCGTTCGAGGGGTTCAAGGGCCTCCCCCTCGCGCGCTACGGGGAGGTGCCCTCCTTCCTCGCCCTCGTCGGGGACGTGAAGGGCCGGTCCGTCCTCGACCTGGCCTCCGGAACCGGCTTCTACAGCCGGGAGTTCAAGCGCCGGGGCGCGTCCGACGTCCTCGGCGTCGACATCTCCGGAGCCATGGTCGGCGCGGCCCGGGCCCTGGAGGACGCCGAACCCCTGGGCGTGCGCTACGAGGTCGGCGACGTCGCGGAGCTGCGTACCTTCGACGAGCCCTTCGACCTCGCGGTCGCGGTCCAGCTCTTCAACTACGCCGACGCCGTCGCCACCATCGAGCGGATGTGCCAGAACGTCCACCGCAGCCTCGTGGCCGGGGCCGAGTTCTTCGTCTTCACCCAGAACCCGGACTTCCGCTTCGGCGGGCCCTCCCTGGCCAAGTACGGCTTCCTGTGCGAATCGCTCGGTGAGGAGACCGGGATCGGGCCGCGCGAGAGGCTCACCGCGCTCCTCGACCCGCCGATCTCGTTCGAGGTGAACCCGCCCCGCCGCGAGGTCCTGGAGGAGAGCCTGCGGGCGGCCGGGTTCGACGGGATCACCTGGGTCCCCCTGGAGATCTCCGAGGCCGGAGTGGAGGCGTACGGCGAGGAGTTCTGGGCCGACCACGACGCCAACCCGCCGCTGACGATGCTGCGCTGCCGCGCCTGACCCCGGGCGCCCCGGCGCCGCCTCCCCGGCCCGTGGGGGCGGCGCCGGAATGCGAGGAAGGTCACGGGCCCGGCCGTACATCCCCGAGGCCCTTCCGTGCGTCTTGTGTGCGCCGGGTCCGTGCGGACCCGGAAGGCATCGATCCAAGGGCAGAAGACTTTGAAGACTCCCACACTCGGGGTGCGCAGCGCCGTGACCGTCGCGTTCACGGCCTCGGCCGTCCTGGCCGGCGGCCTCTTCGCCGGCCAGGCGTACGCCGCGCCGGCCGTCCCGACGATCACCGCCCAGGGCGGCTTCGTCATGAACAACGGGACGGGCGCGACGCTGTACGGGAAGACCGCGGACACCCGCCGGTCGACCGGTTCCACCACGAAGATCATGACCGCGAAGGTCGTGCTCGCCCAGAAGGGCCTCAACCTCGACGCCAAGGTCACGATCGACAAGGCGTACAGCGACTACATCGTCGCCAAGAACGCCTCCTCGGCCCGGCTCATCGTCGGCGACAAGGTGACCGTCCGCCAGCTCCTCTACGGCCTCATGCTGCCGTCGGGCTGCGACGCCGCCTACGCCCTCGCCGACAAGTTCGGCACCGGCACCACCCGCGCGGCCCGGGTCAAGTCGTTCATCGGCAAGATGAACACCGAGGCCAAGAACCTCGGCCTGAAGAACACCCGCTTCGACTCGTTCGACGGCATAGGCAACGGGCAGAACTACTCGACCCCGCGCGACCTGACCAAGCTCGCGAGCAGCGCGATGAAGAACTCCACGTTCCGCGCCGTCGTCGCGACGAAGTCCACGCAGCAGAAGGTGACCACGAAGACCGGTGGCTACCGGTACATGACGTGGACCAACACCAACAAGCTCCTGAGCACCTACAGCGGCGCGATCGGCGTGAAGACCGGTTCGGGCCCGGAGGCCAAGTACTGCCTCGTCTTCGCGGCCACCCGCAACGGCAAGACGGTCATCGGCACGGTGCTGGCCTCCTCGTCCGAGGCGAACCGGACGGCCGACGTCAAGAAGCTGCTGGACTACGGCTTCGCGAAGTAGCCCGGTCCACGGAGCAGGACCGGAGGGGCGGGACCGGGCGCGACCGCGCCGGCCCGCCCCTCCGGGCGCGTCTCAGAGCGCCGCGTACCCCGGGCGCACGACCTCGTCGATCAGCCGCCGCCGCTCCGGCAGCGGCAGGAACGCGGCCTCCAGGGCGGCGACCGTGAACTCCTCGAAGACCTCCGGGCCGTAGCCGAAGGCGTCCGCCATGTGCTGGAACTCCTCGCTCATGGTGGTGCCTGAGACCAGGCGGTTGTCCGTGTTGAGCGTGATCCGGAAGCCCAGGCGGCGCAGCTCGTCGATCGGGTGCGTGGCGTAGTCCTTCGCCGCGCCCGTCTGCAGGTTGGAGGTCGGGCAGACCTCCAGGGCGATCCGGTTGTCCCGGACGTACGAGGCGAGCCGGCCGAGCGTGCCGTCCTCGGCTATGTCGTCCGTGATCCGCACGCCGTGGCCGATCCGCTCGGTGCCGCAGACCTGCACGGCCTCGTGGATCGACTCCGCGCCGACGGCCTCGCCCGCGTGGATGGTGAAGTGGCAGTTCTCCCGCTTCAGGTGCTGGAAGGCGGGGAGGTGGCGGGCCGGCGGGTTGCCGATCTCGCCGCCCGCGATGTCGAAGCCCGCCACGCCGTTGTCCCGGTGCGCGACCGTGAGCCGCGCGATCTCCAGGGAGCGGTCCGTGTGGCGCATGCCGGTGAGCAGGGTGCGGACGGTGATGCGGCCGCCGGAACGGCGCTCGCCCTCGCGGAAGCCGTCGTTGACCGCCTCGACGACCTCGTCGAGGGTGAGGCCGCCCTCCAGGTGCTGCTCGGGGGCGTAGCGGACCTCGGCGTAGACGACGCCGTCCGCCGCGAGGTCCTCGGCGCACTCGGCCGCGATGCGCACGAGCGCCTCGCGGGTCTGCATCACCGCGCAGGTGTGGGCGAAGGTCTCCAGGTACCGCTCCAGCGAGCCGGAGTCGGCGGCGTCCCGGAACCAGACCGCGAGCTCGGCCGGGTCCTCGGTCGGCAGCGCGGTGTATCCGCACTCGCGCGCCAGCTCGACGATGGTCGCGGGGCGCAGCCCGCCGTCGAGGTGGTCGTGGAGGACGGCCTTGGGGGCCCGCCGGATCCAGTCGGAGACGGAGGCGGCGGTGGGCGCGGTGAGGTTGTCAGACAAGTGCATGGCGGGGAAGTGTACGCGACGGAGCGGGGGCGCGCTGTGGCGCCTCCGACAGGAGGTGCGGCGGGGCCCGGAGCCGGGGCGCTCAGTGGGAGTGCAGCACCGGCAGCGCGGGGGCGCCCGTCGGCAGCATGTGCTTGGCGGCCAGGACCGGGACCTCGCCGACCCGCACGACCTGGGTGACCAGGACGGCCGGGGTGTCGGCGGGGCGTCCGAGCTGGTCCCCGCGCCGCCGCCCGAGCAGCGTCGCCGTGATGCCGCTGTGCGCGCTCAGGGCCGTCTCGCGCGAGGCCCCGACCAGGACCGAGAGCATGGAGACGGCGGGGCGTCCGTCGCCGTCCGTCTCCCGCAGGGCCCGCGCGAAGTCGGGGTGCACCCGGTCGAGGAGGCCGTCGGGCGCGGCCCACTCGTGGCTCAGGGCCGCCGCAGCGCCCTCCCCGGAGAGCACGGACTCCCAGAACCGCAGCTCGGCACGGGCCGGGGCGAGCAGGTGCTGGGTGGTGAAGTCGGTCGGCTCCTCGACCGTCCGCAGGAGCGCCCGCACGCGGAGCGGGGCGCCCCCGCCGATCAGCTCCTCCAGCGGCTGGACCTGCTCGAAGCCGCGCCGGGGCGGGCGGTCGTTCACGGTCCGGCCGACCCCGCGCCGCACGGTGAGGACGCCGTCCTCCTGGAGCAGCAGCAGCGCCTCGCGCAGGGCGGGCCGGCTCACGCCCAGCTCGGCGGCGAGCTTCGGCTCGGAGGGGAGGGTGGAACCCGGCGGATAGGTGCCGTCGTGGACGGCGTCCGCGATCCGCTCGTAGAGCGCCACGACCGGCCGCCGCCGCTGTCCGCTGACCGCCACGGCCCCTCCTCTTCTCGCTGTCGGCTTCTCGTTGTCGGCCTCGTCCCGGCACCACCGTAGTCGGGTCACGCTGTCTGACAAGTCACCCGTACGGCTCTCCACGCCGTCACGGCGGGCCCCCGATCCCCCCATTCTGGACGGACGGCGCGACGGCGCGACGGTACGGACGGTACGGACGGTACGGACGGCACGGCGGTACGACGAGGAGAGGCCCCGAAGCGATGAGCTCCAAGGATTCCCAGGAGAGGGAGCGGGTGGCGTCCCGGTCCGGTGGGGTCTCCGTGCCCGCCCGGAGGCGGAAGTGAGGCGGGCCGCCGTCGTCGGCGCGGGCGCGCTCCTCGCGCTCGCGGCCGTCGCTGTGACCTCGGCGGAGGAGACCTCCGAGGCCGGGACCGGGGGCGGAGCCGGGCGCGGGTCCGGGCTGGGAACCGGGGACGACACGGAGAAACGGACCGTGCCGGACTTCCTGGGCTTGGGGCTGTGGCGGGTCTTCACCCGGCTCGACCGCCGGACCCGGCTCGACGTCCACGACGTGAGCGGGCGGGACCGGCGGGTGCTCTGGCCCTCGCGCTGGCAGGTCTGCACCCAGTACCCGGCGGCCGGCACGGACCTCGACCGGCGGACCACCGTCATGCTCGGGGTCGTCCGCAGGGGCGAGACCTGCCCGCCCCGCGTCCGCACGGCCCGTCGCTGACGGGTCCCGGGACCGGGACTGGTGGCCGGAGGCCGTACGGTTCACCGCTGCCCGGTCCCGAGGCGCGTACGGCCCGCCGCCGACCGGCCCCACACCGTACGGCCCGCCGCCGACCGGCCCCACACCGTACGGCCCCCCGCCGACCGGCCCCACACCGTACGGTCCGATGCCGCCCCCCCACGCCGTACGGTCCGATGCCGCCCCCCACGCCCGTACGGCCCGCCGCCGACCGATTCCGTACGGCCGTCCCGCGTAACCTGGCCGCATGTCCGACGCCCCAGGTCCGCACCCCTCCGTCCCGGGTACGTCCTCCAGGGATCCCGCCCCCTATCTCGCCCTCGGCCCCCGCGTGGGCCTGCGGCCCTTCTCGCAGGGTGACGCCGGCGAGTTCACCGCGCGGGCCCGCGAGAGCCGGGAGCTGCACCGGCCGTGGCTGTTCCCGCCGTGCACGCCCGAGGCGTACGCCGCCTACGCCGGGACGCTCCTCGGCGACCCGGCGCGCACCGGGTTCCTGGTGTGCGAGCGCGCGGAGGGCGGCCGGATCGCCGGGTTCGTCAACATCAACAACATCGTCCGGGGCGCCTTCCGCAGCGGGGCCCTCGGCTACGGCGCCTTCGCGCACGCCGCCGGGCGGGGTCTGTTCACCGAGGCCCTGGGCCTGGTCCTGGAGCACGCCTTCGGGCCCCTCGACCTGCACCGCCTGGAGGCGAACATCCAGCCCGGCAACGCGGCCTCCCGCGCCCTCGTCCGCCGCGCCGGCTTCCGCCTGGAGGGGTTCTCGCCCGCGATGCTGTTCATCGACGGGGCCTGGCGGGACCACGAGCGCTGGGCGATCACGGCACCCGCGGCGGCCCCGGAACCCGCGACCGCCCCGGAACCCGCGGCGTGACGCGCGACGGCCTCAGCGCTTGCGGTTGATCTTCATCGTGTCGAGGTCCGTCACGGTCGAGCGCAGCCCCTTGTACCCGTGCCCCAGCTCCCCGAGCGCCGTCTCCACACGGTCCTCCGCGAGCGCGCCCGCCATCTCCTCGCCGTCCTCGGCGTCGGAGACGACGACCAGGCGGTACGAGAAGTGCTTCAGCGTCCGGTCGTAGGCCAGCGAACCCTCCTCCGTGAACTGCATCGCCGTCAGGCCGTGGTCGTCCACCTCGGCGAGCAGCCGGGACCGGCCCTCCTCCGACAGACCGTCGAACGTGCCGCGCACGATGACCCGGTAGGTGTGCTGCGTGCCCATTCCTCGTACTCCCTGTGCCCCTGGTACCGCTGCTCCCGGCGCGCCACGGCGGCGCGCCGACCCGTCACCGTACGACGACGGGCGCCCGCGCCGCCCGGAATATCCGACCGCGCCACCGGTCGTCCCGCGGGGCCGCCCCGCCGGGCCGTCCCACCCGTCCCCTTTGCCGAACCCTGACGCCGAGAACCCCTGGTGAGGACGGGCCCCGGCGTGTTCCATGGGGCGATGACGACCGTACGACGTGCCGTACTGACGCTGCCCGCGGCCCCGTTGGGACCCGACAACCCCCTCCCCGCCCTGCGCGCCCCCGCCCGCGCCGGGGCGCACGCCGTCGACGAGCGGACCCTCGCCGGACTCCCGCGCGACATGGCCCGGGGCATCGGCCGGGCGCCGCTGCGCAGCCTCCTGCCCGTCCCCGTGCGCGACGGCTACGGCCGCGACCGGGTCCCCACGGACCTCGACACGCTCGTGATCGAGAACGACCGGCTCCGGGTGACCGTCCTCCCCGGCCTCGGCGGCCGGATCCACTCCCTCCACCACAAGCCCACCGGCCGCGAACTCGTCCACCGCAACCCCGTCCTCCAGCCCGCCGCCTTCGCGCTCAACGGGGCCTGGTTCGCCGGCGGCGTCGAGTGGAACACCGGCGCCACCGGCCACACCGCCCTCTCCTGCTCGCCCCTCCACGCGGCGACCGTCCGCGCGCCCGACGGCGGTCCGATGCTCCGCCTCTGGGAGTGGGAGCGGCTGCGCGACCTGCCGTTCCAGGTCGACCTGTGGCTCCCGGAGGGCTCCGACTTCCTCCGCGTCGGCGTCCGGATCCGCAACCCCCACGAGCGCCCCGCCCCCGTCTACTGGTGGTCCAACACCGCCGTCCCCGAGGACCGGCGGATCCTCGCGCCCGCCGACGCGGCCTGGCACCACGGCTACGAGCGCGGCCTGAACCGCGTGCCCGTACCCGTCGACGACACCGGCACCGACCGCTCGTACCCCCTGAACAGCACCCACGCCGCCGACTGGTTCTACGACCTCCCGGAGGGGCGGCGGCGCTGGATCGCCGCCCTCGGCGCGGACGGGACCGGGCTCGTCCAGACCTCCACCGACGCCCTGCGCGGCCGGAAGCTCTTCGTCTGGGGCACCGGGCGCGGCGGCCGCCGCTGGCAGGAGTGGCTGACCGGACCCGGCGCCCCCGGCTACGCCGAGATGCAGGCCGGGCTCGCCCGCACCCAACTGGAGCACCTGGAGCTCGCGGGCGGGGAGGAGTTCGCCTGGCTGGAGGCGTACGGCCCGCTCGCCGCCGACCCCGCCGCCGTGCGCGGCGACGACGGGGAGGCGGCCCGCGCGGACGCCGAACGCGCCCTGGAGGACGCCCTGCCCCGGGCCGCCGTCGACGCCGCGTACACCGCCTGGCGGGAGCACGCCGCCGACGCCGCGCCGGAGACCGTCCTCGCGACCGGCTCCAGCTGGGGCGCCCTCGAAGTCCTGCGCGGCGGGTACGAGCTGCCCGGCACGCCCTTCCCCGAGTCGGCGATCGGCCCGGAGCAGGAGCCGTGGCGCGAACTCCTGCGCACCGGCGTCCTGCCGCCCCCGCCGAAGGGCGCCGGGCCCGGCGCGCCGCTCGTCTCCGCCCCCTGGCGGGACATGCTGGAGACCGCCCCGGCGGACCCCTCCACCGAGTACCACCTCGGCATCGCCCAGTGGCACGCCGGGGACCGCGCCCAGGCGGTACGGAGCTGGGAGCGGGGACTGCGCGGGGCCGGGGCCTCCTGGCCGCTGCTGTACTGCCTGGCCGTGGCCGACCGCGAGGACGGGCACCCGGAGCGGGCCGCCGAGCGGTTCGCCGAGGCCTTCGCCGACCACGCGGGTCACACGGGTTCCGACGGGGGAGAGGAGACGACCGCCGCCCTCGGCCGCGAGGCCGTGACGGCGCTGCTCGCCGCCGGCCGGACCGACCGGGCCCGGCAGCTCTGGGCCCGCCTTCCCGACGGGATACGGGGGAGGGGCGCGTTCCGGCTCCTGGAGGTGCGGATCCTCCTCGCGGAGGGCCGCCCGGACGCGGCCCGCGCCGTCTTCGACGAGGGCTTCGAGGTGCCGGACCTGGGCGAGGGCGCCGAGACGCTCGGCGAGCTCTGGGCGCGGACCACCGACGAACCCCTGCCGGACGCCTACGAGTTCCGGATGCGCCCGAACCCGTGACCCGGGACGGGGGCGGGGCGCCCCGCGAGGGGCCCCGCCACCCGGACGGCCGTCAGGACACCCGGCACAGGACCTCTCCGTGCGGGACCATGAACCAGGCGTCCTCCCGCCCGCCCCACTCCCGCCAGGCCTCCGCGATCGCCGCCAGCTCCCCGGCGGTCGCGTGGCCGCCCGAGACGGCCAGGTCCGCGTAGCCGGAGGCGGTCGTGCGGTCCGCCCACAGGCCGCTCCACCAGGCCCGCTCCTCGGGGGTGGCGAAGCACCAGGTCCCGGCGGTCGTCGTGACGTCCGTGAAGCCGGCCCGCCGGGCCCAGGAGTACAGGCGCCGTCCCGCGTCCGGCTCGCCGCCGTTGGCGCGCGCTACCCGGTGGTACAGCTCCAGCCACCCGTCCAGGGCGGGCACTTCGGGGAACCAGGCGAAGGCCCCGTAGTCGCTGTCCCGGGCCGCGACGATCCCGCCGGGGCGGCACACCCGCCGCATCTCGCGCAGCGCCCGGACCGGGTCCCCGACGTGCTGGAGCACCTGGTGGGCGTGGACGACGTCGAAGGAGTCGTCGGGGAAGTCCAGGGCGTGCACGTCGGCCACGGCGAACCGGACGTTCTCCAGGCCGCGTCCGTCCGCGACGGCGCGGGCCTTCGCCAGGACGTCCTCGGCGGCATCGACCCCGGTCACGCGGCCCGGGGCGACCAGCGCGGCCAGGTCGGCGGTGATGGTGCCGGGCCCGCAGCCCACGTCCAGGACGTCCAGTCCCGCCCGCAGCTCGGGCAGCAGGTAGGCCGCGGAGTTGGCGGCGGTCCGCCAGTTGTGCGAGCGCAGGACCGACTCGTGGTGGCCGTGGGTGTAGACGGCGGTCTCGTGGGCCGCGGGCGGTGTGGAGGCGTGCGTCATGGAACCGGCTCCCTCGGTGTGGGCGGATGCTCCCACCGTATGCGCCTCGGCCGAATGATGAGATAGACGTCTTGGGATGTGGACACTTTCTCACTCCAACAGGTCCCGTCGACAACGGAGTTCCTCCAGGAGGACGCCGCCCGTCTCCTCCTGGACGGCCCCGCCGTCCGGTCGCCGGCCCGCCGCCTCGTAGAACCGCCGGGCCCGCCCGTTCCCCGCGAACACCCACAGTGCCGCCGAGCGGAAACCGGCCGCCACGAGCGCCCCGGCGGCCGCGGACAGGAGCGCCCGGCCGACCCCCGTGCCCCAGACCTCCGGCAGGGCGTACAGCGCCGCCAACTCGGCGGTGGGCGCGGGGTCGAACCCCTCGCCCGGCCAGGGACGGAAGCAGGAGAAGGCGACCAGCCGCCCGTCCCCGCCCCCGACGTCCCCCTCCCCGCCCGTCGCGAGCAGCACGGTGGGCCGGTCCGGGGCCGTGAGACGGGCGCGCCAGGCGGCGGCGCGCTCCTGCACGTCCAGGCCCTCCAGGTACGGGCGGGGGAGGAGCCCGCGGTAGGCGGCCCGCCAGGACAGCACGTGCACGGCGGCGAGGGCGGCCGCGTCCCCGGGAAGCGCTTCACGTATCGGCATGCCGTGCATTCTGCGCCCGGCCCCCACCGGGCGACCTCGCATTTTCCGGCCCCCGCCGGAGGTCGCGCTCACGTCTGCCAGGCTCCTCGGAGCCTCTGTGACAGGCCTGTGAACGGGCCGTTCGAACGCGCCCCGCGCCCCTAGGATCGGCGCGCCGCCCGTTCGGCCGTTCCCCCCTTCCTTCCGCCGAGGAGACCCGTGCCGTACTCGCCCGTGCCCGTCCGACGCTCCCTCCTGAAGCTGCTCGCCGCGAGCCCGGCGGTCTCCGCCCTCGGCGGGCTCGCCGCCGCGGCCCCCGCGCGGGCGGCGACCGCGGGCCCCACCGCGCCCGGGATCGTCAAGGCCCTCCCCGCCGAGCACTTCACCGTCCGGGGCACCAACGCCGAGGCCCGGTTCGACGCCTTCGCGGACACCGGGCACCTCACCCCCGCCGACCGCTTCTTCGTCCGCAACCACACCTCCACCCCGGTCCTCGACGCCCGCGACTGGCGCCTGACGCTCTGGGGCGACGGCCTCCACGGCCGCCGGCCCGTCCACTTCACCTACGGGCAACTGCGCGACCTGCCGTCCGTCACCCGGACGGCCCTCATCGAGTGCGCCGGCAACGGCCGCAGCTTCTACACGAGCCAGCAGGGCGAGGCCGTCACCGGCACCGCCTGGACCCTGGGCGCCGTCGGGGCCGCCCGCTGGCGCGGCGTCCGCCTCGCCGACGTGCTCCGGCGCGCCGGGATCGCCCGCGACGCCGTCGCCGTCCAGCCGCGCGGCCTCGACGACCCGTATGTCTCCGGCGGCGTCGACCACGGCCGGGTGCGCCGCCCCCTGCCGATCGCCAAGGCCCTGGACGACGTGATCCTCGCGTACGAGATGAACGGCGAGCCCCTCCCGTACGACCACGGGCACCCGGTCCGGCTCGTCGTGCCCTCCTGGATCGGCATCGCCTCCATCAAGTGGCTCGGCGACATCGAGGTCTCCGCCCGCCCCCTGACCTCGCCCTGGTCCACCGACTGGTACCGGCTCTTCGGCGACGCCCACCCCGAGGGCGGCAGCGCCCCGCTCGGCCGCCAGACCCTCAAGTCCGGCTATCAGCTCCCCTTCGGCGCCACCCTGGAGGCCGGCCGCGTCCACCGGCTGACCGGCCGCGCCTGGTCCGCCCTCGCCCCCGTGCGGAAGGTGGAGGTCTCCACCGACGGCGGCGCCCGCTGGCGCCCGGCCCAGCTCCACGACGCGCCCCGGCGCGACGGCTGGGTCCGCTGGAGCGCCCCGTGGCGTCCGCACCGCGGCGGCCCGGTCACCCTGCTCTCCCGCACCACCGACGCCGCCGGCGACGTCCAGCCCGAGCGGGCCGTCCACAACACCCAGGGCTATCTCTTCAACGCGGTCGTGCGCCACCCCGTCACCGTCGCCTGAGCCGCCCCGGTCCGACGTCCGGCCCCGCCCCGCGCCGTCCCCCGGAGCGACCCCAGAAGCGGCGGAACCGTCCGAACCTCCGTATAAAGGGCACGAGGGTGCCGTGCCCGGTACCCCCGTGCGCTCAGGAGGTACGGGACATGCCGCAGAAGGCTCCGGAAGGGCGCGGTCCGGTGCGCTACGGTCCCCCCGCCCCCGACACCGGCCTGCCCGTCCCGCCCGTGCTCGCCGGCCTCCTCTCCACCGCCGCCGGACGCACCGACCCCGAGCCGCCCGGCGGCGGCCCCGTCCTGCGCGAGGCAGCCGCCGGCCACTGGTGGCGCCGGGGCCTGCGCACCCACCCCGAGGACGTGGTGGCCGCCCCAGGCGCCCCCGCCCTCCTCCTGGCCCTGATGGCCGCCCACGGCGGCGACCTCCTGCTGCCCCGACCCTGCCCCGCCTGGTGGGCCCCGCAGGCCCGGCTCCTCGGCCGCCCCGCCTACCACGTGCCCACCCCCGCCGAGTGCGGCGGCGTCCCCGACCCGTACGCCCTCCTGGAGACCGTCCGGCGGATCCGCGCCGAGGGCGGCCACCCCCGCGTCCTGCTCCTCTCCGTCGCCGACGACCCCACCGGCACCGTCGCCCCGCCCGAACTCGTCCGCGAGGCCTGCGAGGCCGCCGTCGCCGAGGGCCTCCACGTCGTCAGCGACGAGACCTGGCGCGACACCCGCCACGACCCGCACGACACCGTCCTCGTCAGCCCCGCCGAGATGTGCCCCGACGACGTCACCGTCCTCAGCGACCTCGGCGGCGCGCTCACCCCCGCCGCCTGGCCCTGCGCCGTCGCCCGCTTCCCGCCCACCGACCCCTCCCGCGCCGACCGCTGGACCGACCCCCGCGCCCGCGTCCTCGACGTCCTCACCGCCCTCGGCTCCGTCGTCCCCGGCCCCCTGGCCCCCGCCCTCGCCCACGCCCTCGACGAACCCGAGGACGTCACCGCGCCGGCCCGGCGCGCCGCCGCCGTCCACGGGCGCCTCGCCCGGGCCGCCCACCACGCGGTCCTCGCCGCCGGAGCGCTCTCCCTGCCCCCGCAGGCCGGCCGCCACCTCTACGCCGACCTCGGACCGCTGCGGGCCGGCCTCGCCGCCCGGGGCGTCACCGACTCCCTGGAACTGGAGAACCTCCTCACCGAACGGCTCGGCGTCCCGGCGGCCGGCGGCCACCGCTTCGGCGACGAACTCGGCGCCCTGCGGGTCCGCTTCGGCACGCGCATGTTCCTGGGGGCCTCGGGGGAGGAGCGGACCGAGGCCCTCGGGGCCGAGGACCCCCGGGAACTCCCCCGGGTGGCCCGGGCCCTCGCGGACTTCGGCGCGGCGCTGGAGGAACTCCGGTGACCCCGGCGGCGCGCCGACGTCCCACGAGCCCGCCATGAAGCGCCGAGCGGAACGGAGCCCGCAGATGACCGAACGGACGGCAGCCGCCCCGTACGAGACCGACCGTGCCGCAGCCCCCGCACGTCCCCTCCAGCCCGTCGGCCGACTGCGCCACGACTGGCCCCGCACCTTCGTCGACCGGCTCACCGCGCCCCTCCCCGGCGTCCGTTCCATGGCCCGCTTCGCCCGCGAGGGCGCCGTACGGCCCCGCCCCGAGGGCCTCCGCGACATCCCCCTGCTGCCGTTCGAACCCGGCCCGCCGCCGCCCGCCGGACCCGACACCCTCGCCGTCACCTGGGCCGGGCACGCCAGTTGGGTGGTGCGGATCGGCGGCCTCACCGTCCTCACCGACCCGGTCTGGTCCCGCCGCATCCTCGGCACCCCCGCCCGGATCACCCCTGTCGGCGTCCGCTGGGAGGACCTGCCGCCCGTCGACGCCGTCGTCATCAGCCACAACCACTTCGACCACCTCGACGCCCCCACCCTGAAGCGGCTGCCCCGGGACACCCCCGTCTTCGTCCCGGCCGGCCTCGGCCGCTGGTTCACCCGCCGCCGCTTCAGCCGGGTCACCGAGCTCGACTGGTGGGAGGCGGCCGAACTCGACGGCGTGCGCTTCGACTTCGTCCCCGCCCACCACTGGTCCAAGCGCACCCTCCTGGACACCTGCCGCTCCCTGTGGGGCGGCTGGGTGCTCACCGACCGCTCCGGACACCGCGTGTACTTCGCCGGGGACACCGGATACGGCCACTGGTTCGCCGAGATCGGCCGCCGGTACCCCGGCATCGACCTGGCGCTGCTCCCGATCGGCGCCTACGACCCGCGCTGGTGGCTCCGCGACGTCCACACCGACCCCGAGGAGGCCGTCCAGGCCCATCGCGACCTGGGGGCCCGGCGGATGGCGCCCATGCACTGGGCCACCTTCGTCCTCTCCTCCGAGCCCGTCCTCGAACCGCTCACCCGGGTCAGAGCCGCCTGGCAGCGGGCCGGACTCGCCCGCGAGGACCTGTGGGACCTGCCGGTCGGCGGCTCACGGGTGCTCGTGCCGTGACCCGCCGGGCCCGTCGGGAAACCCCGTGCCGGGGCCGGGGCCCGGGTCGCCGGCCGCCCCCGCCGCCGGGGCTCCGGGCCGCGTCCCGCGCACCCGCCGCCACAGCCCCGGGACCGCGCTGACGAGCACCGTCAGGACCACCGCCGCCACGACCCCCTGCCACGGCTCCGGGAAGAGCGAACCGCCCAGGATCCCGATCAGTTGGTACGTCGCCGCCCACGCCAGACAGGCCGCCACGTCCCCCCGGACGAAGCGGCGCAGCGGCATCTCCGCGAGCAGGCACGCCAGCATCACCGGGATCCGGCCCGCCGGCACCAGCCGGGACAGGACGAGCACCGACACCTGGTGGGTGTCGAGCCGCTCCCGCGCGTGCGCGAGCCGCTCCGGCGTGACCCGGCGCTCCAGGGCGGCCAGCCACCGCGAGCCCTTGTCGGAGTGCACCCCGCGTCGCCCCAGCCAGTACAGCGCCGTGTCCCCGAGGCACGCGGCGAACGCCGCCACCAGGAAGACGAAGAGCAGCGACAGCGGCGAGGTCTGGTGGAACGCCACCACCGCCGCCGAGCTGACGATCGCCCCCGTCGGCACCACCGGCACCAGCGCGCCGAGCGCCACGAGCAGGAACAGCGAGGGGTAGCCGACCGCCTGCTGCGTGGACTCCGGCGGCAGCTCGCGCACCGCCGTGACGAACCGGGCGATCCCGTCGATCACCGGGCGACCTCCGGCCGCACCCGCTCGCCGTGCCCGAGCAGGTGCACCGCCACCTTCGGCGCCAGGCGCGCCGCGTGCCGGACGAACTCGTCCCCGGGGGAGTGGAACTCGTGCGGCCGGACCCCGTCGAGCCCGATCGGCCAGTACGTGCCGTAGTGCACCGGCACCGCCGCCGCCGGCGACAGCTCCGCGAGCGCCTCGGCGGCCCGGCCCGCGTCCAGGTGGCCGGGACCCAGGTACGGCCCCCAGCCGCCGACCGGGAGCAGCGCCACGTCCACCGGGCCCACCGCCTCCGCCATGCCGTCGAAGAGGCCGGTGTCCCCGGCGAAGTACGTCCGCGCCGCGCCCTCGACCACGTATCCGAGCGCGGGCGCCCGGTGCGGCCCCACGGGCAGCCGCCGCCCGTCGTGGCGCGCGGGGACGGCCCGTACCGTCACGCCCTCCACCGCCACCTCGTCGCCCGCCTCCATCTCGGTGAGCCGCAGCCCGGAGCGCTCCAGGCGGCGCAGCCCCGGCACGGCGGCGGGGGCTCCGCGCGGCACCAGGAGCCGCGTCCCGGGCGCGAGCCGCGCGAGGGACGGCAGGTGGAGGTGGTCGGAGTGCAGGTGCGAGACGAGCACCGCCTCGGCGGCCGCGGCCTCGGGCGGCGGCGGGGCGCCGCGGCGGCGCCGCAGGTGGGCGAGCCGCCGCGCGAACAGCGGATCGGTGAGGAAGCGGACCCCGGAGTCCTCGACCGTGCAGGTCGCGTGACCCCACCAGGTGACCTCCACCGGCATGCCGCCTTCCGTCCGTCGTCCGTCCGTTTCCGTGCCCCCGGGCCCTCCGTACCCCCGTAACGAGGGTAGATGTCCGGAGCGGCCGCCGGAGGATGTTCGGCCGCGGCTTCCCGCAGTAGGGTCCCTCCATGGACGACGTTCGGGTGGCGGCGATCGCCAGCCTCACCCCGCTCGAAGAGCTCGACAGCGAACCCTTCCTCGTCGACACGCGCGGCCAGCACGCGGTGTGCGCGCGCTGGGCCGAGGACAAGGGGTACGTGATCGCCCGCCAGTTGCTGTTCTACGGCATCCGGCCCGACCACGAGGCGCTGTGGGCGGACGTGGAGGCCGGCGCGGTCGACCTCTTCGTCGCGGCCAGCGAACGGGTCCTCGCCCGCGCGCTGACCTCGGTGACCGGCTTCCGCGCCGAGTGCGAGCGGCGCGGGGTGCGCCTGGAGACGGTCCGTCCCGACGAACCGGCGTACGACACGGCGGCCAAGGCCGGGGTGCACCGGCGGCTCTCGATGCCCACCGCCGGATACGACGGCTCCTGACCCCGCCGGGCCCGCCCGCCCTCCTCCGGTCCCGCCCCGGGCGTTGTGACACGCTTGGGGCAGGAAACGGCTGGAAGGCGAGGCGGACGAAGGGCGAGGCGGGCGTGGGTGACGGACGAGGGGGCGGCGCCGACCGCCAGGGGTCCGGGACGGGGCAACGGTCCGCGAAGGGCCGGTGGTCCACGAGAACGAGGGGCTGGCGGTCCGCGGGAGGCGCGCTGGGGCGCGTGATCGCGGTCTGGGCGGTCTCCACGCTCACCTTGCTCCTCCTCGCGGGGCTCCTCCCCGACTTCCAGCTCCAGTCCCCCGGCGGGGACAGCCTCACCCGCACCGCGATCACCGCCGCCTGGGCGGCGGGCGCCTTCGGTCTGCTCGGCGCGCTCGTCTGGCCGCTCCTCGTACGGGCCCTGCTGCTCGTCCCGGCCCTCGTCCTCGGCCTGCTCGGCTTCTTCCTCAACGGCTCGCTGCTGCTCGTCGCGCTCTGGGTCACCCCCGACGGGCGCGGCGCCGCCGACCCCGAGACCGCCGTCGTGGTCGCGGCCGTCATGTCCGCCGTCGCCTCCGCCACCTCCACCGGCCTCGCCGTCCGCGACGACGACGCCTACCGGCGCCGCCTCTACCGGCTCACCGGCCGCACCCGGCCCCGCGACTCCGGCGACGCGGCGGAGACCGTCCCCGGCACGGTCTTCCTCCAGCTCGACGGCGTCGGCCACCGCGTCCTGCGCGACGCCGTCGCCGACGGGCTCATGCCGACCGTCGCGGCCTGGCTGGAGGCCGGCCACCGGCTCACCCCCTGGCGCACCGACTGGTCCAGCCAGACCGGCGCCAGCCAGCTCGGCATCCTGCACGGCTCCAACGAGGACGTGCCCGCCTTCCGCTGGTACGAGAAGGACACCGGCCGGCTCATGGTGTCCAACCGCCCGGCCAGTGCCGTCGAACTCCAGCGGCGGGCGGTGTGCCGCACCGGCGACGGCGGGCTCCTCACCTTCGACGGGGCCTCCCGGGGCAACCTCTTCAGCGGCGGCGCCGACCAGCTCGCCCTCGTCCTGTCGGTGGCCGCCCGGCGCGGCCGCCGCAACCGCTCCCGGGCCGGCTACTTCGCGTACTTCTCCGACCCGGCCAACGCGGTCCGCACCGCCGGCTCGTTCGTCACCGAGTGCGTCCGCGAGGTGTGCCAGTCGGCACGGGCGAGGCTGCGCCGCGAGACCCCCGGGATCTCGCGCGGCGGCACGTACCCCTTCGTCCGCGCCTTCGCGACGGTCGTGGAGCGGGACGTGGTGGTCGCGGCGGTGATGGGGGACATGCTGGCGGGCCGGACCGCCGTCTACGCCGACCTCGTGGCGTACGACGAGGTGGCCCACCACTCCGGCCCGCACGGCCGGGACACCGACCAGGTCCTGCGCCGCCTCGACCGCGCGATCGCGCTGATCGCGGACGTCGCCGAGCACGCCCCGCGCCCGTACCGGATCGTGCTCCTCTCCGACCACGGGCAGAGCCCCGGCGACACCTTCGAGTCGGTGTACGGCCTCACGCTCAAGGACCTGGTCAGGGCCGGGTGCGGGCTGCCCGTGCCGCGCCGGGTACGGCGCACCCGCAGCGGTTCGGAGGCGCGGGACGCGGCCAGGGACGCGCTGCGCGGCGCGCTGCACCGGCCGGTCGACGAGCGCGACGAGACGGCGCGGGAGCTGTCCGCCAAGCCCTCCGAACCGGTGGTCCTCGCCTCCGGCAACCTCGGTCTCGTCTCCTTCCCGGACGTGCCGCACCGGATGACCCGGGAGGAGATCGACCGGCGCCACCCGGCGCTGCTCCGCACCCTCGCCCACCACCCGGGCGTCGGCTTCGTCCTCGTGGCGAGCGCCGAGCACGGCTCGGTGGTCCTGGCCGGCGACGGGACGGAGGTCCCGGTCGCCGAGCTGACCGACGACGGGCCGCTGGCCGTGTTCGGACCGGGCGCGGCGCGGGCGGTGCGGCGCACGGACGGCTTCCCGCACGTCGCGGACATCATGGTCAACTCCATGTACGACCCCGGGACCGGCGCCGTGCACGCCTTCGAGGAGCAGATCGGCTCGCACGGCGGCCTCGGCGGCGAACAGTCGGAGCCCTTCCTGCTCTCGCCGCCTGACCTCTCGCCGCCGGTCGGGGAGGACGGGGAGGACGGGGAGCTGATCGGCGCGGAACAGGTCCACCGGGTGCTGCGCCGCTGGCTGCGGGAGGCCTCGGGACCCCAGGTGCCGGTGGACACGCCTGCCGTTCCGGCGGTACCGGGAAAGCCGGAAGTAGGTCGGTCGGGAGCGGGAAGGCCGGAAGCGGGAAAGGCGGGAGCGGGAAAGCCGGAAGCGAGTCGGCCGGGAGCAGGAAGGCCGGAAGCGGGAAGGCCAGGCGGAGGGCCGGTCGACGGCGCCCCCGGCGGGCCCGTCCGCGGGCCGGTGCGCGAACCACCCGTGCACGAGCCCGTCGCACGGGACGAGAAGCGCTGATCCGGCGGTGCCCGCCGGTGCGGTGAACCCCGGAGGCTCGCGCGCGGGACCTGCCCGGCGGATCATGGCCGGGGCCGCGACGCCCTGCGATGTACCGCACCGGACGGGCGTCCCGCCCGGCCCCGATCCGCCGGACGGGCCCCGGGCGGAGCCGTCCGGCGGATCATGCCGGGCTCGCCGGGCCCGGCACGCCCGCCCCCGCAGTCCTCCGGACACGGGGGACGCTCCCCACCGCGTCGTCTCCGGTCGCCGACGCCCCGCGTCGGCCCCCTCCTCCGCCCTGCGATCGCACGCACCGGGCCCCGCTCCCCGATCCGGCCCGATCCGCCGGACGGGCCGTAGGCCGCCCGGGTGGATCTCGGCCCCCGGGCGCCGCGCCGGGACCCGTGCGGGGCAGTACGGATCTCCGTGAGCCCCGCGCCCGAGCCGACCGCAGCGCCCGCCGCCCCGGCGGGCCGCCGGGCGCGTCCGGGCCGCCACCGCCGGGTCGTCCTCCTCCTGGTCCTCGCCGCGCTGTTCGGCGCCGGGGCCCCCGCGCTGCTCTCCGGCGCCTCCCCGCTCCCCGCGGCGGCCGCCGCCCCCGCCTCCGACCCGGGCGGCGAGACCCACGACCAGGCCGCCGCCGACACCGCGCTCCCCGGCCGCACCCGACGGCACTGCGGAGGCCTGCGTCCCGCCGGGACCCGGCGGCGCCCCCGCGTACGCCGGGGACGCCGACGCGACCCGCTCCCCGCCCCCGTCCCCGCCTCGCGCGCGGACGCGCTCCGGTGCGTGGTGATGCGCTGCTGAGGGGCCCGTGCCCCTCCCGCAGTTCCCCATCACCCCCCTTCGCACCGCGAGGAGCTTCACCATGCCCGTCGATCCGTTCGCCGTCCTCCACGCCCTGATGAGGGCCGAGGCCTCCCGTGCCCGGCGCACCGCCCGGACCGCGCCCGAACCCGGCGTCCCGACAACGGAATCCGCCCCGACAACGGAATCCGCCCCGGCACCCGCCCCCGCTCCGGAACCGCCCGCGTCCCGGAACGAACCCGTCCGCTGACACCCGGGCACGGCCCGGCGCGGGCCACGGCGACATCCGACGTGCGGACCGGTGTCCGGAGGCGCGAGGACGATCCGACGACCTCGGCCGACCGGAACACCGGCCCCGACCGGCCCGCCGGGCCCGCGTCCGGCCCGGGCCCCGGCGCGGTGCCGGCTCCCGACGCGGTGCCGGCGCCCGCCGCCCCCCGCATTACCTCCCGCGTCATCGACCCCCCGCCCACCGCCCGGCATGCTCGGGGACACCGGAACCCGGGCGGCGCACTCCGTCCGGGCTCCGGGCCCACCACCCGCACGAACGCCCCGGAAGGTGATCCGCCATGTCCCAGGCCCCGCTCGCCGGACTCGCCCGCCCCACCCGCCCCCACACGGCGCTGCGCCGCTTCCTCGCCCTCGACGCCGCCGTCACCGGGGCCAACGGCGTCGCCTGGCTGGCAGCCGCCCGCAGCCCCCGGCGCCCGCCGTGAAGCTGGTCGTCGACGCCCACCTCCTGTGGGCCGCCCTGAGCGTCGTCGCCCTGGCGGCCTGGCTGGAGCCGACCACCGCCGGCCTGGTGTGGACACCGCTCCAGGCTGCCACCGTCGCCGGGTTCGCCCTGCTCCAGTGGACCGCCCTGCGGACCGTCAGCCGCCGGCGGAAGCCTCCTCGGCCTCCGCGAGCGACCGCAGGTACGCGGCCGTCTCCGGATCGGCCGGGATCAGCGTCTCGATGGCCAGCTCGGCGACCGTCACGTCCATCGGGGTGTTGAACGTCGAGATCGACGACACGAACGACAGCACCCGCCCGTCGTGCTCGATCCGCATCGGCAGCGCGAAGTACGGATACGGCTCCGCCCCCTCCGGTCCGCCCTCCGCCCCCTCCGGTCCGCCCTCCGCGCCGGGAGGCGGCGGATACGCCGCCACCTCCTCGTACAGCGCGCGCAGCGGCTCCGAGCGGACCAGGCCGATCTGACGCTCCATCTGGGACAGCAGATGGGCCCGCCACTCCCGCAGGTTCCGGATCCGGGGCGCCAGGCCCTCCGGATGCAGGGCGATCCGCATCGTGTTCAGCGGCGGGGTCAGCAGGTGCCCGGGCAGTCCGCCGAGCAGCAGGTGCACCCCCCGGTTGGCCGCCACCACCGTGTACGAGCCGTCCACCACGAGCGCCGGGTACGGCTCGTACCCCCGCAGCAGCCGCTCGACGCCCTCCCGGAGCGCCTCCAGGCGCGGGGCGTCGAGCGGCGACTCCGTGTACCGGGGGGCGTAACCGGCGGAGAGCAGCAGCGCGTTCCGCTCCCGCACCGGCACCTCCAGGTGCTCGGCGAGCCGCAGGACCATCTCCTCGCTCGGCCGGGAGCGGCCCGTCTCCACGAACGAGATGTGACGCGCCGACGAGCCCGCGCGCAGCGCCAGCTCCAACTGGCTCAACCGGCGCCGCCCCCGCCAACCGCGCAGCAGCGGCCCCACTCCCGTGTCGTTCACGACGGTCGTCATGGCCAGACGGTATCCCAGAGGGGCGGGCCGGGTACCTTTCCCGGGAACCCCCGCGCACCTTCACCACCGCCCGCCCGCCACCCCACCGGAGGGAGCACCGCCGTGCCCACAGAACCGCTGTCCCAGAAGGAGATCGAGGACCGTCTGCGGGAACTCCCCGGCTGGTCCGTCGAGGGCGACCGCCTCACCCGCGCCTACCGGCTCGGCGACCACTTCGCGGCGACCGCCCTCGTCGTCCACGTGGCGCAGGTCCAGCAGGAGCTGAACCACCACTCCGACCTGACGCTCGGCTACGACTCGGTCGCCCTCTCCGTCCACACCCACTCGGCGGGCGGCGCCCTCACGGAGAAGGACTTCGAACTCGCCGAACGCGTCGAACGGATCGCCCCCGGCCACGGCGCCCGCTGATCCGCCGACCGGCCCGGCCCACGGGCCGCACCACGCCCCCGGGACTCAGGACACCGGCTCCAACCGCCACCACTGGAACGGCGAGTCGGTGTCCTCCCACTGCCGCACGCCCCCGCCGTCCTCCTCCGAGCCGTCCGCCACCTCCAGGAACAGTCCGCTGACGAAGCTCACGAGGGCCACGGTGCCCGGCGACTGGAGGTCCTGCTCGATGATCCACTCCTGCGCGCCGAAGTTGTTCGCCCGCCACTGCTGGATGCGCGCGCCGTTCTCCGTGGACGCGTTCGCGACGTCGAGCCGTTTGCCGCTGGCCGCGTTGACCAGGTGGTGGAGCCCGCCGCCGTTCGGCACGGGCGCGATGTGCCAGTGCTGCCCGGGAGTTCCGCTCTCGGTGCCCTGCTGCACCTTCGCACCGGCCCGCGAGGACCCCTCGTACACCTCCAGGAGCAGCCCGCTTGCCACGTTCCGCACCCGGTAGACGCCCTCCTCCACGGGCCCCGGCGCACCGCTCACCGTACCGACTCCTCACGCTCCACCGACCGGTCGGGACGCACCGCGTCCCCGGCCCCCACGGGCCGTCACCGACCCTACGCCCGGGGTACGACAACGGGCGCCGGAGCCGTCGGAACGGCCCCGGCGCCCGTCGGCGCCCCGCGCGGGGTCAGGCGCCGGCGTTGAACTCCGCCGGGTTCGGGCCGAGGCGCCGGTTCTCGTCGAGGGCGGCGATCCCGGCCAGGTCCTCGTCGTCCAGCTCGAAGCCGAAGACGTCGATGTTCTCGCGGATGCGCGAGGGGGTGACCGACTTCGGGATCACCACGTTCCCGAGCTGGAGGTGCCAGCGCAGCACCACCTGGGCCGGGGTCCGGCCGTGCTTCTGCGCGATCGCGACGATCGCCGGGACCTCCAGGAGGCCCTTGCCCTGGCCGAGCGGCGACCACGCCTCGGTCGCGATGCCGTACCGGGCGTGCGCCTCGCGCGAGGCCTGCTGGGAGAGCTGCGGGTGCAGCTCGATCTGGTTGACGGCGGGCACGACCGACGTCTCGCCGATCAGCCGCTCCAGGTGCTCCGGGAGGAAGTTCGACACGCCGATCGCCTTCGCGCGCCCGTCCGCGAGGATCTTCTCGAACGCCCGGTACGTGTCGACGTACGCGTCCTTCGCCGGCACCGGCCAGTGGATCAGGTACAGGTCGACGTAATCGAGGCCCAGCTTGTCCAGGGAGGCGTCGAAGGCGCGCAGCGTCGTGTCGTGGCCCTGCTCGCTGTTCCACAGCTTGGTGGTGACGAACAGGTCCTCGCGCGCGATCCCGGACGTGGCGACGGCGCGGCCGGTGCCCTTCTCGTTCTCGTAGATCGCGGCGGTGTCGATCGAGCGGTAGCCGGCCTCCAGGGCGGTCGCCACGGCCTTCTCCGCCTCGTCGTCCGGCACCTGCCAGACGCCGAAGCCGAGCTGCGGCATCGGCACGCCGTTGTTCAGGGTGACCTGGGGAACCTTGCTGTCCGTGCTCACGTGAGGGAGATCCTTACGTCGTGTGGTCGTACGGGGGTACTCCCAGCGTCAACGATCACGGACCGCCCCGCATTCCGCGACGGACGTCCCGGTTGCCCGGGCCCCGCACCCGCACCGGCCGCGCCCCCGCACACCGGCGCCGGCCGGTCCCGCCCCGCCTCAGCCGTACAGCGCCGCGACCTCCGTCGCGTACGCCCGCTCGATCGCCCTCCGCTTCAGCTTCAGGGAGGGGGTGAGCAGCCCGTGCTCCTCGCTGAAGGGGTGCGCCAGGATGCGGAAGGTCCGGATCGACTCGGCCTGCGAGACCAGCGTGTTCGCCGCGACCACGCCCCGCCGGATCTCCGTCTCCAGGGCCGGGTCGCGCACCAGCTCGGCCGGGGCGAGCGGCGGCCGCCCCTGCATCGCGAGCCAGTGCTCCACCGCCTCCTGATCGATCGTCACCAGGGCGGCCACGTACGGCCGGTCGTTGCCGACGACGATGCACTGGGCGATCAGCGGATGCGCCCGCACCCGCTCCTCCAGGGCGCCCGGGGCGACGCTCTTGCCGCCCGACGTCACCAGGATCTCCTTCTTCCGGCCGGTGATCGTCAGATAGCCGTCCTCGTCGAGGCTGCCGATGTCCCCGGTGGCCAGCCAGCCGTCGCTGAGGACGGCGGCGGTCGCCTCCGGGTCGTTGAGGTAGCCGGAGAAGACCTGGCCGCCATGCAGCCACACCTCCCCGTCCTCCGCGATGTGCACCGTCGTCCCCGGCACCGGCTGTCCGACCGTGCCGTACTTGATCCGCTCCGGCGGATTCGCCGTGGCGGCCGCCGAGGACTCCGTGAGCCCGTACCCCTCGAAGACCGTGACCCCCGCCCCCGCGAAGAAGAGGCCCAGCCTGCGGTCCATGGCCGAACCGCCCGACATCGCGTGCCGGACCCGCCCGCCCAGGGCCCCGCGCACCTTCCCGTACACCGTCTTCTCGAAGAACTGGTGCTGGACGCGCAGCGCCGCCGACGGCCCCGGCCCGCGCCCGAACGCCTTCTGCTCCAGCGCCTCCGCGTACGCCACCGCCACCTCCACCGCCCTGTCGAAGGGGCCCGCCCTCCCCTCGCCCTCCGCCCTGCGCCGGGCCGCGTGGAATACCTTCTCGAAGACGTACGGCACGGCCAGGACGAAGCTCGGCCGGAAGGCCGCCAGGTCGGGGAGCAGTTCGGCCGCCGCCATCACGGGCTGGTGCCCCAGCTTCACCCCGCCCCGGACCGCCGCGACCTCCACCATCCGCCCGAAGACGTGCGCCAGCGGCAGGAACAGCAGCGTCGAGGCCTGCTCCCCGGGGCGGGAGCGGAACACCGGCTCCCAGCGGCCCGTCACCATGTCCGTCTCGAACATGAGGTGGGAGTGGGTGATCACACAGCCCTTGGGCCGGCCGGTCGTGCCCGACGTGTAGATGACCGTCGCCACCGTCTCGGGGGTCACCGCCCGCCGGTGCCGGTGCACGACCTCCTCGTCGATGCCGGCCCCCGCCGCCGTCACCTCCTCCACCGCGCCCGCGTCCAACTGCCACAGCCGCCGGAGCCGGGGCAGCCGGTCGACCACCGAGCCGATCGTCATGGCGTGGTCCTCGTGCTCCACCACGCACGCCGTGACCTCGGCGTCGTGCAGCATCCAGAGGACCTGGTCGGCCGAGGAGGTCGGATAGACCGGCACGGGCTGCGCGCCCAGCGTCCACAGGGCGAAGTCGAAGAGCGTCCACTCGTACCGGGTGCGGGCCATGATCGCGACCCGGTCGCCGAACCGCACCCCCTCCGCCACCAGCCCCTTCGCGAGGCCCAGGACCTCGTCCCGGAACCGGGCGGCCGTCACGTCCCGCCACTCCCCGTCCGGGCCCTTGCGGCCGAAAGCGATCCGGTCCGGGTCGGCCAGGGCGTGTGCGAACACGGCGTCCGCCAGACCGCCGACCTGAGGCGCCGCCTCGACGGGCGGCACGGTGAACTCGCGCACTGACCTGCTCCTCGACGGCTCGATGGCTGAAAAAGCCCGTTGGTCGCTCTCCGTACGGCGCGGGCGACGGTACCCCACCCGCCTGCCCGGCGGGAGGACCTTCACCAAGCCGGGACATTCGCCGTTCCCACAGGTCAGAATGGGTGGAGGAGCCAAGTCGGAAGCGCGGCGGGGGGATTGCGTACCGGGCGGTACGTCCGCCGGGCGCGAATCTCCACGGAATCTGTACGGAGCGCTCACGGCGGACCCCCCGCGCGGCGCGCCCGTACGGAACCGGCGGCTCCGTCAGCGGGGGCGGTGCAGCCGGTCGCCGCCCGCCAGGATCGCCTCCGCGAGCGCGTCGGCCGCCTCCTGCGCCTCCCCGCCCCGGCGCCCCCTCCGCAGCACGAAGCCCACCTCGCCGAGGTCCGGCAGGCCCGCCCGGGCCGGCACCGGGACGAGCCCCGGCGGCACCAGGCCCCGGGTGTGCGCCATCACCCCGAGCCCCGCGCGGGCCGCCGCCACGTTCGCGCTCAGGCTGGAGCTCGTGCAGGCGATCCGCCACGCCCGGCCCTGCGCCTCCAGGGCCTCCAGGGCCCGCGCCCGGGTGATCCCCGGCGGCGGGTACAGGATGAGCGGCACCGGCCGGTCCGGTTCGAGCCGCAGCCCCGGCGACCCGATCCAGATCAGGGAGTCCTCCCAGACGAGCCGGCCCCCGCTCTCCGTGCCCCGCCGCTTGGCCAGGATCAGATCGAGCCGGCCGGCCGCGAGCCGCGCCTGGAGCACCCCCGACAGCTCGACCGTCAGCTCCAGATCGACCTCGGGGTGCTCGCGCCGGAAGGACTCCAGGATCTCCGGCAGCCGGGTCGTCACGAAGTCCTCCGACGCGCCGAACCGCAGCCTTCCGCGCAACCGCGTCCCGCCGAAGAACGCCGCCGCCCGCTCGTGCGCCTGCAGGATCGTCCGCGCGAAGCCGAGCATCGCCTCGCCGTCCTCGGTCAGCTCCACGCGGTGCGTGTCCCGGCTGAAGAGCGGCCGCCCGGTCGCCTCCTCCAGGCGCCGCACGTGCTGGCTGACGGTCGACTGGCGCAGCCCGAGCCGGTCCGCGGCCCGCGTGAAGCTCAGCGTCTGGGCCACGGCGAGGAAGGTGCGCAGTCGGGCGGGCTCGTACACGGGCCGAGGTTATCGCGGTGCGTGATGACAGTCAGAGCGCTGTACGGGATTCCCGATCACCGGGCCGTGGAGCAGGATGGACGCACCCGTACTCGTGCCGGTCTCGTGCCCGCACGCGTACTCGTCCCGCACCCGTACCTGCACTCGTGCCCGTACCCGTACGTGCCCCCGCCCCCGCGCCCCGTCCGCCGCAGCACACAGACAGTGGAGCCCATGACCCCCCGCACCACCGGCCGTGCCCCCCGCCTCCTCTCCCGGCTGCCCGTCGACGGGTACGTCCTGGCGCTGCTCGGCACGGTCGTCCTCGCCGCGCTCCTGCCCGCCTCCGGGACCGCCGCGACCGTCGCGGAAGGGGCGTCGACCGGGGCCGTGGCCCTCCTCTTCTTCCTCTACGGGGCCCGGCTCTCCACCCGCGAGGCCCTCGACGGCCTCCGGCACTGGCGGCTCCACCTCACCGTCCTCGGCTGCACCTTCCTGCTCTTCCCGCTCCTCGGTCTGGCCGCGCGCGGCCTCGTCCCCGCCGTGCTCACGCCCCAGCTCTACGGCGGGCTGCTCTTCCTCTGCCTGGTGCCGTCCACCATCCAGTCCTCCATCGCCTTCACCTCGATCGCCCGCGGCAACGTGCCCGCCGCGATCTGCGCCGGCTCGTTCTCCTCCCTCGCCGGCATCGTCCTGACCCCGCTGCTCGCGGCGGTGCTCCTCGGCGGCGGCGCGGGCGGCCTCTCCGCCGACGGGATCCTGAGGATCGTCCTCCAGCTCCTCGTGCCGTTCCTCGCGGGCCAGTTCCTGCGCCGCTGGGTCGGCGGCTTCCTGGTCCGCCGCAAGAAGGTCCTCGGACACGTGGACCGGGGCTCGATCCTGCTCGTCGTCTACACCGCTTTCAGCCAGGGCATGGTCGCCGGCATCTGGCACCTGGTCACCCCCGCCCGGCTCGGCCTGCTCCTCGCGGTCGAGGCCGTCCTGCTCGCGGCGATGCTGGCGGTGACCTGGTACGGGGCCGGGCGCCTCGGCTTCGACCGGGCCGACCGGATCGCCATCCAGTTCGCCGGCTCGAAGAAGAGCCTGGCGGCCGGGCTCCCGATGGCCAGCGTCCTCTTCGGCCCCCAAGCATCCCTGGCCGTCCTCCCGCTGATGCTCTTCCACCAGATGCAACTGATGGTCTGCGCGGTCATCGCGAAGCGCCGCGCCCACGACGGCGAACCGACCGCCCCGGAACCCCACGCGCAGCCCCTCCCGGCGGCGAAGGTCCCGTAGGCCGGATCACACCCCGGACGGGCCCTGGATGATCATCGGGGCCGCTACGGTGCTCCCATGCCCGCACTCGATCCCGGCCGCACCGCGCTCGTCCTCGTCGACCTCATGGAACGCATCGTCGCGCTGCCCCTCGCCCCCCGCCCCGGCACCGACGTCCTCGCCGCCTCCGCCCGGCTCGCCGACGCCTTCCGGGACGCCGGCGCGCCCGTCGTCCACCTCCGCGTCGAGCGCCCGAACACCGCCGTTCAGCCGCCCGGCAGCGAGCTCGTCCCCGACCTCGTACGGGACGGCGACCCGGTCGTCGTCAAGCGCACCATCGGCGGCTTCCAGGACACCGGCCTCCACGAGCTGCTCTCCGGCCTCGGCGCCACCACCCTCGTCCTCGGCGGCATCGCCACCAACCTCGGCGTCGAGTCCACCGCCCGCGCCGCCTGCGACCTCGGCTACGAACTCGTCTTCGCCGAGGACGCCATGTCCGCCCTCACCGCCGACGAGCACCGCGCCTCCGTCGCCCTCGACTTCCCCCGCCTCGGCACGGTCGCCCCCGTCGCCGCGATCACCCTGGACGGCCCGGAGTGACCCCGGTGCCGATACGGTACGGGGCCCGCCCCTGCTCCCTCGTCGTCTGCCGCGGCTGCTGCTGCGGCGACGCCCGCAAGAACCCCGGCACCGACCACGAGGCCCAGCTCGCCCGGCTCCGCGAGGCCGCCGCGGCCTCCGGCGGCCGGCTGGCCGTCCGCACCAGCGACTGCCTCGGCCCCTGCGCCCAGGCCAACATCGTCGTGGTGCAGCCCTCCACCGAGGGCCGGCGGCGCGGCGGACGGGCCGCGTGGGTCGGGTTCACCCTGGACGACGACTGCCTCGACGACATCCTCGCCTGGGCGGAGGCCGGCGGCCCCGGCATCGCCCCGCCCCCGGCGACCCTGGTCCTCCAGATGGTCGACCCGCCGAAGAACTGAGCCGCGTCCGGGTCCGTGCGGAACCCGCGGGGCACGGACCCGGACGGCGCCCGTGCCCCCCACGGGCCCTTGTCACGGTCGGCCAAGCGGTACGGGCGAATGTTGGTGGTTTACGTCACCGGTTACCCATCAGTCGCTGACGAGACTGGGTGGTCCTGCCGGACGACCGATCACCTAGGGGGACCCTGAGCATGACGGGCACTCGCATTGCCGCGCTCGGGCACTACCAGCCCGCCAAGGTGCTGACCAACCACGACCTCGCCGCACTCGTCGACACCGACGACGCGTGGATCACCAGCCGGGTCGGCATCCGCACCCGGCACGTCGCGGGCCCCGACGAGCCCGTGGACGAACTCGCCGCGCACGCCGCGGGCAAGGCCCTGGCCGCCGCCGGCCTCGTCCCCGACGACATCGACATGGTCCTCGTCGCCACCTCCACCGCGATCGACCGCTCGCCGAACACGGCCGCCCGCGTCGCCGCCCGCCTCGGCATGACCGGGCCCGCCACCCTCGACCTCAACGTGGTCTGCGCCGGCTTCACCCACGCCCTGGCCACCGCCGACCACGCCGTGCGGGCCGGCGGGGCCCGCCGGGTCCTGGTGATCGGCGCCGACAAGATGACCGAGGTGACCGACTGGACGGACCGCACCACCTGCGTCCTCGTCGGCGACGGCGCGGGCGCCGCGATCGTCGAGGCCGTCGGGCCCACCGGCGACGGGGACGGACCCGCCCCGGGCATCGGCCCCGTCCTGTGGGGCTCGGTCCCGGAGATGGGACACGCCGTCCGCATCGAGGGCACCCCGCCCCGCTTCGCCCAGGAGGGCCAGAGCGTCTACCGCTGGGCGACCCAGCAGCTCCCCGCCCTCGCCCGCAAGGCCTGCGAGCGCTCCGGCGTCACCCCCGAGGAGCTCGCGGGCGTGGTCCTCCACCAGGCCAACCTGCGCATCATCGAGCCGCTCGCCGCGAAGATCGGGGCCGTCAACGCGGTCGTGGCCCGTGACGTCGTCGACTCCGGCAACACCTCCGCCGCCTCGATCCCGCTGGCCCTGTCCAAGCTGGTCGAGCGCGGCGAACTGCCCTCCGGCGCCCCGGTCCTGCTCTTCGGCTTCGGCGGCAACCTCTCGTACGCGGGCCAGGTGGTCCGGGTCCCGTAACGGACCCCGGGGCGGGGAGGCGCCCGTGCCCCGTTCGGCGGAGACCGGTGGCGGCGCGCCGGAGGCGGACCTAGCTTCGAACGCGGTGAGGGTCGTGTTTCCGGAAGCGGAACCGCTCCGCGTCCGGGCCCTCCCGCGACTGGAGGAACGCCATGCGCGCGATACGCGGTGCCGTCTTCGCCGCCCTGCTCGGCGGCGCCGCCGTGATGACGGCGGGCCCGGCGGCCCTGGCGGTCGAGGACGACGGCACCATCACGTCGTTCGGCTTCTCCGTCACCCCCGCGACGGTCGCCCCCGGCGGCACCGTCACCCTCACGTCCGAGGGCTGCGAGGAGCCGTCCGTGACGGTCACCTCCGGCGTGTTCGACACCGTGACCCTCGCGGAGGGCCGCCCGGGCACCGCGACCGTGGACGCCGAGGCCGAGGCCGGCACCCAGTACGAGATCACCTTCGACTGCAAGGGCGAACGCGGCACCACCACCCTGACCGTCACCGGGGGCGGCGCCCGGGAACACGACACCGGCCTCACGGACCCCGCCGAGCCGGTCGTTCCCGTCGGACCCGCCGAACCCGTCGACCCCACCGAGGCCGGAGGCACCGGCGGATACGACACCGGCGACCGCCCCGGCACCCACACCGGGGCCCAGAAGGGCGTGAAGGCCGGGTACGGGACCGACGGGCTCGGTACGGCCGAGGTGGTGACGGGCGTCCTGCTCATCGCCGGCGCGCTCGGCTCCGCCGTCGTCCTGACCCGCCGCCGCACCGCCGACGGCCGCCTCTGACGGCCCCTCCGCCCCGGTGTGACGAGGTCCGGGGCGGAGGGGCGCCATGCGCGACCGCACGACCGCCCGATCACCGCGGTCGTGCGGTCGTCGCGGTCGTGATGGACATGTGGTCGTCATCGTGAGGAGAACGGACGTGGGGCGAGCGGACAGCACGGGCCGGCACGGCGCCTGGGGCCTCGTCGCGGTCGTCCTCCTCGTGGGGGTGCACCTCGTGCGCGGCGGTGCGGAGGAGCTGCGGGCGGCGGACCCGCCGCAGCCCCTCGCCGCGGCCGCCCCCGACGGCGCCCGCGCCGACGCCGCCGTCCTCGCCCCCGTGTCCGTACCCGACCCGCTGCCCGCCTCGCCCCCGGCCCGGGTCCGCGTCCCGGCCGTCCGCGTCGACGCGCCCGTCACGGCGGTCGGGCTCGACGCCGACGGCTGGATCGAGGCCCCGCCGCCGGAGGACGACCGGCTCGCGGGCTGGTTCACCGGCGCGGTCACCCCCGGCGAACGCGGCACCGCCGTCGTCGTCGGCCACGTCGACACCCCGGGAGGACCGGCCGTCTTCTACGCACTCGGCGCCCTCCGCGGGGGCAGCCGCGTCGAGGTCCTCCGCCGCGACGGCAGGACCGCCGTCTTCACCGTGTACGGGGTCGAGGTCGTCCCCAAGGAGGGATTCCCCGCCCGGCGGGTCTACGCCGACTCCGGCCGTCCCGAGCTGCGCCTGATCACCTGCGGCGGCACGTTCACGCAGGAGAGCGGCTACGCGGGCAACGTGGTGGTCTCGGCCCGGCTGACCGGGGTCCGCTGATCCGCTCGCCGCCGCCCCGGGGAGGGGACCCGGGCCGACCTGACGGACTCCCTCCGAAGCATTGGCCCGGACCACGGGACGGTCGCCAAGGTGGCTCCCACGGAGCCGGCGTCGGGGGGCGTCGGGCTCTTACGGCCCCGCACCACTCTCCGTGCGCGAAGGGGCACCCGTCGCGCGCACGTCCGGACAATCCGGGCCGGACCGGGGTCGAAGGGGCCGTCCCACCCCACTGACCACGGAAAACGCTGGTGAAAGGCGCCTGAAACCCCTGGTAGAGTTATCTCTGTCGCCGCGGGGGAAACCCCGAAACGACACACACACCCGGTCCGGGTGGCGGAATGGCAGACGCGCTAGCTTGAGGTGCTAGTGCCCTTTATCGGGCGTGGGGGTTCAAGTCCCCCCTCGGACACAGAGAAGAAGTGCCGGTCGATCTCGCATCGACCGGCACTTCTCGTATGCGGCCTCTTCCCGCCCTCTCACACCTTCCGCGCCACCACCAGCCGGCACACCGGGCTGCCGTCCTCGCGTCGGCCCAGGGACTCGACCGGGACGTGGGTGACCTCGAAGCCGGTCGCCTCCAGGCGGGCGCGGACGTCCGGGAGGCGGAAGGTGCGGTAGTACATGACGAAGGGCGGGCGCCGGAGCGCGTTCCTGACCCGCATCGCCGCGTCGAAGCCCCACAGGATCCAGTAGGGGCGCGAGCCGACGCGCGGCGGGGCCGGGAGGGGGAAGGCGAAGGTGCCGCCCGGGCGGAGGGAGGCGTGGACCTGGCCGAAGAGGACGCGCTGTTCCTCCGGCAGGAAGTGGCCGAAGGCGCCGAAGCTGACCGCCAGGTCGAAGGCGGGGCCGAAGGGCAGGTCCAGGGCGTCGGCGCGGACCAGGTCGGCGTCCGGGTGGGCGCGGCGGGCCTCGGCCAGCATGCCCGTACTGAAGTCGACCCCCGTGATCCGGCCCGCGCAGACCGCGCGGAGGACGCCGAGCCCCGCGCCGGTGCCGCAGCAGACGTCGAGGCCCGAGTCGAACGGGCCGAGGGCCTCCAGGGTGCGGGTCACCGCGTCCAGGAGCCGGTCGGAGGTGCGGAAGGGGGTCGCGTCGAACTTGTGCGCGAGCAGGTCGTAGCCGTGCTCCACCGAGGAGAGGGCCTGGACGGTCAGTTCGCGGAGCGTCGGACCCTGCGGAGTGAACATGACCCCCGACCCTATGCCGTGGCGGACCGTGTGCGTCAGAGCGCGCTGCGCACCGAGGACGCCGACCAGGCCGGGGCGACGCCCGTCAGTTGGCAGGTCAGCAGGTACAGGGGGATCGGCGGCGTGTAGGGCGAGGTGCCGTCGGGGTGGTGGATCAGCCGGGGCCGGCGGTCCGGGATCACCGCACCGGACGCGTAGCAGGCGGGCAGCGGCCAGGTCAGGTCCAGGTCGGAGCCGGCCGGGACGAGCCACCACCACCAGTCGGCGTCGGCGTAGACGCAGCCGTTGACGGGCAGCCGGGAGAGGATCTTGAAGCCGAAGCGGGCCGGGACCCCGACGGCGTCGCGGCCGAGGCCGGTGCGCAGGTCGGCGGGGACGGCGAGCCGGGTGGTGGCGTCCGGCCGCCGGGAGCGGGCGGGGTCCGCCGGACCCCGGCCCCCGCGGGAGGGGGCGTCCGCGGCGCGGCGGTCGTCCCGTTCGAGACGGAGTTCCAGGGGGCGGCCGGCGGCCGGGACCAGGCCGAGGCCGGAGTGGCGGCGGGCCCGCGGCAGCATGCGGTCCGCCATCGACCTCAGCACGCTTCCCCCGTGCCGTGGGCCAGCTCGGCCCAGACGGTCTGCGACGTGCCGTGGCCGGTGCGCTCGGCGCCCCACGCGCTGCACAGCGCGTCGACGATGATCAGCCCGCGGCCGCGCTCGTCCTCGCCGCAGTCGCGGATCCGCGGCCCCGCCGGGCCGCCCTCGTCCCGCACCGCTATCCGCAGCTTCTCCTCGCCCTCGCGGAGCTCGCAGACGAACCGGCCGCTGGCGGTGTGCACGACGGCGTTGGTGACCAGCTCCGAGACGATCAGGGAGACGGTGTCGCGTATCTCGGGACCGCAGCCCCAGATGATGAGCCGTTCCTCCGCGAGGCGCCGGGCCCGCGCGACCGACGCCGTGAGGGCCGGAAGCTCGAAGGCGAAGCGCCGCACGGCGCCGGTATCGGTCTGGGGCTGCGGGCGCTGGGCCATGACGCGGGGACTCATGAGACCTGAAGGCTGCGCGTTACCAGAAGCCACGACCGGTTCCTCACAACAGTGGGCAGGACTTGCCGTACGGCGCCGCGCCGGGGCGCGGAGGCGCACGACGGCAGCGTGTACTGGTTCACCGGAACACTGTCCTCCTGCGTCGGACACTTGGCAAGTGGCACTCTGGAAATTGCAGAGTGCCGTGTTCTCTCCGGCCCGGCTTCGTGGCACACTCGTCGAAAACGGCGCGTCGGGGAGGTCTGGGAGTGAGCGAGCCGCGGTCCGCCCCCACGGTGGGACAGGTCGTCCTCGGAAAGCGGTTGCAGGACCTGCGCGAGCGGGCCGGCATGAAGAGGGAAGAGGCCGCGAAGATCCTCCGGGTGGCCCCGGCCACCGTCCGGCGGATGGAGACCGCCGAAGTCGCGCTGAAGATCCCGTACGTCCAGCTCCTGCTCAAGGAGTACGGGATCACGGACTCCGAGGCCGAGGGCTTCGTCGCCCTCGCGGAGGAGGCCAACCTCCCCGGCTGGTGGCAGCGGTTCCACGACGTGCTGCCCGGCTGGTTCTCCATGTACGTCAGCCTGGAGGGGGCCGCGAGCCTCATCCGGGCGTACGAGCCCCAGTTCGTCCCCGGTCTGCTCCAGACCGAGGAGTACGCCCGTGCCATTCTGCGCAGCGGGGCGGTCGGAGGCGGCACCGACGCCGCCAGGGAAGAGGACACCGAGCGGCATGTAGCCCTGCGGATGGAGCGCCAGTCCCTGCTGCTGAGGGACGACGCCCCCAAGTTCTGGGTGATCATGGACGAGACGGTGTTCCGCCGGCCGGTCGGTGACGGGCCCGAAGTGATGCGCGACCAGCTCGACCGGCTGCTCGAAGCGTCCGAGCTGCCGAACGTCACCCTGCAGATCGCGGAGTTCGCGTCCGGCCACCACCCCGGCACCTACGGACCGTTCGTCCTCTTCCGCTTCGCCGTGCCCGAACTCCCGGACATGGTCTACAGCGAGTACCTGACCGGCGCCGTCTACCTCGACGCGCGTCCCGAGGTGGCGTCCCACCTGGAGGTCATGGACCGCATGGCGGCTCAGGCCGCGACTGCACAACGCACGAAGGAGATTCTCCGGAATCTCCGCAAGGAGCTGTGAATGGATCGCATATACAACGGCATGCCCGCCGCGGAGCTCGGTGCCGAGGGATGGCACAAGCCCTGGAGCGGCGGGAACGGGGGCAACTGCGTGGAGGCCATGAAGCTGGCCGACGGCAGGGTCGCCGTGCGACAGTCCGCAGACCCTGAAGGACCCGCGCTCATCTACACCCACGGGGAGATCGAAGCCTTCATCCGGGGAGCGAAATCCGGTCAGGCCGACTTTCTGCTCACCTAACCCTTCCGTCCCGCCCCTCCCGTCACGTACCTCTTGCCGTAGCGCCACTCGTTCATCCCGACCAGGAGAGCCGATGACCCAGGACCCCGCAGCCCCGCGGACCGAGATACGCATCGACACCAGCAAGCCGCATCCGGCACGCATGTACGACTGGTTCCTGGGCGGCAAGGACAACTACCCGGTCGACGAGGCGATGGCCCGTCAGCTCCTCACCGTCGACGCCCGGGGCCGGGACATGGCCCGGGTCAACCGGGCCTTCATGCACCGCGCCATCCGCTGGCTCAGCGCCCACGGCGTCCGCCAGTTCCTGGACATCGGCACCGGCATCCCCACCGAGCCCAACCTGCACCAGATCGCGCAGGAGGCCGCGCCGGAGGCCCGCATCGTCTACTGCGACAACGACCCCATCGTGCTCGCGCACGCGGCCGCCCTGCTGCGCTCGACCCCCGAGGGGGCCACCGAGTACATCCAGGCGGACGCCCGCGAGCCCGAGGTCATCCTCGAAAGGGCCGGGAAGGTCCTTGACTTCGACCAGCCGATCGCGCTGTCCATGCTCGCCCTGCTGCACTTCGTCGGGGACGAGGACGGCGCGTACGAGCTGGTCTCCAAGCTCGTCGACCAGCTCGCGCCGGGCAGCTACCTCGTCCTCTCCCACGTCACCGGGGACTTCAACCCCGAGGGAGCGGCGCAGGCGGCCGCCATGTACAAGGCGCGCGGGCTGACCCTGCGGCCCCGCTCGCGCGACGAGCTGGCCGCGTTCTTCGACGGCATGGAGTTCGTCGAGCCGGGCGTCTCGCTCACCGCCGAGTGGCACCCGGAGCTGGGCGAGCCCGTCTCGGTCCCGGGCGACGAGCCCATCCCGGGCTGGGCCGGCGTGGCCCGCAAGCCCTGACCCCACCCCGTACGAACGGCGCGAACGGCGGCCCCGCGGACCCACCGGTCCACGGGGCCGGCCCGTCTCAGCCCCTCGGCGGCACCAGCGTCACCAGGAAGCTCCGCACCGGGCCCTCGTTCCCGGCCGCGTCGACCGCGCGGTACTCGACGGTGTGGGTGCCGTGGTCCGGGGTGGCGTCGTCCCACGGCACCGCCCGGCTCCGGCCCAGCTTCCCGTACACGAGGCCGTCGATCACCGTGCCGCCCGGTGAGAAGCGGAAGGGCGCGTCCGCGTCCGTCGGCCAGCCGTAGTACGTGTACCAGCCGTCGCCGTCGACCCGGAAGCGGCTCACCACCGCGCCCTCCCGGTCGTCCCGCGCGGTCAGCCGCATCGTGAACGCCCCGTCGTAGACGTATTCCACCGGCCGCCCCGGCCGCCGCACCGTGCGCAGCGGCTCCGACAGCTCGTACGCGGCCGTGGCCGGGCGGGCGTCGACCGTCCACCGCAACTCCTGGCCCGTGACCGCGAGTCGCCCCGTGTCCGCGAGCCGGGCCGTGAGCACATGGCTCCCCGGGGCGATCCGCAGCGCGCCCAGGTCCAGGTCGCGGTCGTTGCGGTCGCCCGTCGCCACGGGACGCCCGTCGAGGCGCCAGCGCACGGCCGGGGTGCCGTCCACCGCGTGGGTGGTGTCCGCGTGGACGACGCTCCGGGCGCCGACGGGGGAGCCGGTCGGGGTGTGCCCGGTGAACGCCGCCCCGGACGGCTCCCGCGCGGTGACGACCGAGGGGTCCACCGTCCAGCGGACGGTCCGGGTGAGCGCCTCGGAGGCGCGGACCGCCGGGTCGCGGACGAACGGCGTCGGATCGGTGACCGTCGCCGTCAGCGCGTGCGGGCCGGGGGAGAGGCGGAGCCCCCGCAGGTCGACGGTGCGGGCGCCGCGCGTGTCCAGGGCCCGCCCGTCCAGCCGCCAGGTCACGGCGAGTTCACCGCCCACCGGGTGCAGGACGTCCACCCACACCGACCGGTCCGCCCCGATCGGTGCCGCGTTCGGCGTGTGGTCCTGGACCAGGTTCACCTTCGCCGCGATCGCCCGGACCATCACCTCGCGCTCCACCTGGTCGAAGGCGTAGCCGAGGGTCTTCATCAGGGAGTGGCGGCTCGGCCGCCAGACCCCCGCCGTGCTGTACAGGCCGCCTTCGTACCGGCCGATCACCCCGCCGGACTCGCTCTCCTCGCCCAGCCAGCGCCACCACTTGGCCCGCTGCTCCCGCATCTGCCCTTCGCTCAGGAGCGTGTGGTGGGCGGAGGCCGGCTCCGGGCCGGAGTACGTCCCGCCCGGCACCCCGCGCGCGTAGTAGTCGTACTCGTCCTGGAGGCCGCCGAGCGAGTGCCCGAGCTCGTGCGGGGTGATGAGGGCGGAGAGCGCGTTGCCGCCGGACGCGGTCGCGTAACCGCCTCCCGCGCCGCCGTAGGTGGAGCTGTGGGCGAGGGCGACGACGTGCCGGTTGGCGGCGCTCGTACCGGGGACGAGGTCGGCGAGCGCGGCGGCCTTGCGGCCGTCGACGGTCAGCAGCCGCTGCACGCTGCCCGGGTCGCAGCCGCCCCAGAAGCCCATGTCGAGGACCGTGTCGCGGGCGGGCGCGTCGAGCCCCGGGTCGCAGTCCACCCCGGACTCCGCCGAAGGGGCCTCCACCGCCCACACGTTGACGTACGAGCGGTAGGAGGCGAACGGCTCGACGCTCCACAGGGTGTTCAGGTGCCGTTCGAGGTCCGCCCGGAACTCCGGCATCTCCCCGGCGGTGTAGCCGTCGCCCATGAACACCAGGTTGAACCGCCGCTCCGCGGGTCCGGAGGTCTGCACGGGGACGACGACCGGCCCTCCGGCGGAGGCCGGCCGCTCGCCGGGCACTCCCGTCTCCGCCGCCGCCGGCACCGTTCCCACGAGCCCGGCGGCCAGCAGACAGGCGGCGACGAGCCGGGCCGCGCCCCGCCGAACTCCCTTGTTCCGTAAGGTCATGGGGCGCGAGCCTAGGCCGCGCCCCCGCCCTCGCGGAAGACGTCCGTCGGCCGTGTCGGACGGCCGTACGGGGGGCGCCGGTGGCTCAGCGCCGCAGGTACGCGAGCCCCGGGTGCGCCGCCGCGTACCCCTCCACGAGCCGGCGGGCCACCGCGACCGAGTCCACCAGCGGGTGCAGCGCGAAGGCCTTGACCGCCGTCTCCCGCGAGCCGCCCTCCGCCGCCGCGAGCACCTCCCGCTCCACCGCCTTCACGGCCGTCACCAGGCCGACGGCGTGGTACGGCAGCGGGGCCACGGCCACCGGCCGGGCGCCGTTCGCGTCGACCAGGCAGGGCACCTCGATCACCGCGTCCGCGTCGAGCACGGAGAGCGTCGTGCCGTTGCGCACGTTGAGGATCAGCGTCGTCCGCTCGTCGCGCGCGATGGCCCGCATGAGGGCCAGCGCCACCTTCTCGTAGCCGCCCGACTCCAGGTCCTCCTCGTCGCGCTCCCCGACCCCGGCGGCCTCCCGGTTGGCGGCCATGTAGGTGGCCTCCCGGTCCGCGAGCGTGCGGTGCCAGGCGGCCAGGGCAGGGGTGCCGGGCCTGCCCATCTCCTCGTAGAAGGCGCCCTGCTGGTCGCGCAGGTACGCGCCGCGCGTCCGCCCGGCGCTCCGGTAGGCGTGCACCGCCTCCCGGTTGAAGTAGTAGTAGTGCAGGTACTCGTTGGGGACCGCGCCGAGCGAGCGCAGCCACTCCGGGCCGAAGAGCCGGCCCTCCTCGAAGGAGCCGAGCGCCTCCTCGTCGGCGAGCAGCCGGGGCAGCTCGTCCCGGCCGCCGACCCGCAGCCCCCGCAGCCAGCCCAGGTGGTTGAGGCCCACGTAGTCGATCCAGGCCTCGTCCGGGTCCGCGCCCAGGATCCGGGCGACCCGGCGGCCCAGGCCCACGGGGGAGTCGCAGATGCCGACGACCCGGTCGCCGAGGACCCGGGACATCGCCTCCGTGACCAGGCCCGCCGGGTTGGTGAAGTTGATGACCCAGGCGTCCGGGGCGAGTTCCGCGACCCGCCGGGCGATGTGCGTCGCGACGGGCACGGTCCGCAGGCCGTACGCGATCCCGCCCGCCCCCACCGTCTCCTGCCCGAGCACCCCTTCGGCGAGCGCGATCCGCTCGTCCGCCGCCCTGCCCTCCAGGCCGCCGACCCGGATGGCCGAGAACACGAAGTCCGTCCCGCGCAGCGCCTCGTCCAGGTCCGTCGTCACCGTCACCGCCGGCGCGTCCGGCACCCCCTCGGCCTGGTCCGCGAGGACCCGCGCGACGGCGGAGAGCCGCCCCTCGTCGAGGTCGTACAGGGTGACCCGGGTGACCCGCCCCTCGGCGTGGTCGCCGAGCAGGGCGCCGTACACCAGCGGCACCCGGAATCCGCCGCCTCCGAGAATCGTCAGTTCCATGCCCGTACGCTACTCGGACGCCCCCGCCGGGACCCCGCGCACACGGGCCGGGACCGGGCGGGGCGGCGGCTGGAACCGGGTGGGGCGGCGGCCGGGGGACAATGGGAGCCATGTCCCGACGCAAGCCCCGCCCCCGCACCGCACCCCGTACCGCCCCGCCCCCCGCCGCCCCTTCCGTCACCCCGGAATCGCCCTGCCCCTGCGGTCTCGACGCCGCGTACGGCGCGTGCTGCGGCCGCTTCCATTCGGGTGCGGGCGGCACGGCCCCCACCGCCGAGCTCCTGATGCGCTCCCGCTACAGCGCCTTCGTCGTCCGCGACGAGGCCTGTCTGCTGCGCACCTGGGCGCCGGAGACGCGGCCGGCCGAGGTCGACTTCGACCCGGGGCTGCGCTGGACAGGCCTGGAGATCGAGGCGACCACCGAGGGCACCGCCTTCCACCGGCGCGGCACCGTCACCTTCACGGCCCGCTACGTCCACGGCGGCGCCCCGGGCGCTCTGCGCGAGCGCAGCCGCTTCGCCCGCCACGAGGGGGCGTGGGTGTACGTGGACGGGGACGTCGCCGACGAGTAGCCCCGGGCCCGGCGGGTCTCAGCGGGCCCCCGCCGCCACGCGCGACCCCGAGCGCGGGATGCCGCTCGCCAGGTCCTCCGCGACGATCTTCTTCGCGATGGCGTCCGTCGCCACCCGCAGCTCGGGCCCGCTGGGCCGGCCGCGCTCCCGCTCGACGCGGTCGGCCAGCCAGGACCCCCAGGCGTGCGTGATGACCCGCGCCTCCCGTTCGCCCGCCGGGGTGTGGGAGAACAGGTTGCCGTCGCGGGTGAGGAAGCCCTCGTCGACCATCCGGTCGAAGACCGGCAGGAGCACCTCCGGCGGCACCCGCCGCCCGGCCGCGATCAGGCCGAGGCTTGCGTGCCCGACGGTCCGGGTGTACAGCTCGACCTGCATCACCGCCCACGCGCCGGCCGCGTCGAGCCGGGTGTCGGACGTGTCGACGATCCGCCGGGCCGTGTCCGGGCCGGTGCGGCGCAGGATCCGCCCGACGGACAGTTCGAGGAGCTTCGCCGAGTCGCCGGACGTGGTGGGCGACGCGAAGCCCTCGCCCATGTCGGGGGCGGCGGCGCGCGCCGAGTCCCGCAGCTTCACCTGCTTGAGGAAGAGCGCCACGACGAAGCCCACGGCGGCGACGGGCACGGTCCACAGGAAGACGGTGTGGAGGGTGTCGGCGTAGGCGTTCACGATCGGCTCCGCGACCGCGTCCGGCAGGCCGTGCACCCCGGCCGGGCTCTGCGCGGCCCGTCCGACGGCGGCCGGGTCGAGCCCGAGGCCCCCGGCGACGGCGGAGGCCTCCCCGACCCCGGTCGTGAGGCGGGGCGCCAGGGAGTTGGCGTAGATCGTGCCGAAGACGGCGGTGCCGAAGGAGCTGCCGAGCGTACGGAAGAAGGTGACGCCGGAGGTGGCGGTGCCCAGGTCGGCGTAGTCGACGGTGTTCTGCACGGCGATGGTCAGGACCTGCATGCACAGGCCGATGCCGGTGCCGAGGACGAACATGTACAGGGACGCGAGCCAGGTGCTCGTCCCCGGCTCCATCAGCGAGAGCAGATAGAGGCCCACGCCCATCACCAGGCAGCCGGCGACGGGGAAGATCCGGTAGTGGCCCGTCTTGCTGACCACGTTGCCGCTGAAGATCGACGCGATGAGCAGTCCGACGACCATGGGCAGGGTGCGGATGCCGGAGACGGTCGCGGAGTCCCCGTCGACGTACTGGAGGTAGGTCGGCAGGAAGGTCATCGCGCCGAGCATGGCGAAGCCGACCACGAAGCTGAGCACGGAGCAGACCGTGAAGACGGGGTTCCCGAAGAGGCGCATGGGCAGCATCGGTTCGGCCGCCCGGGTCTCCACCCGGCAGAAGAGGGCCAGGGCGACGATCCCGCCCGCGAAGAGCCCGATGATGACGCCGGAGCCCCAGGCGTACTCGTTCCCGCCCCAGCTCGTGGCCAGGATCAGGGCGCTGGACCCGACGGCGACGAGCGCGATGCCGGCGTAGTCGATGACCGGCCTGCTCGCCGAGCGGACGGAGGGGATCGTGCGGGCGGCGGCGATCACGACCAGGATCGCGACGGGCACGTTGACGTAGAAGGCCCAGCGCCAGCTCAGGTGGTCGGTGAACAGACCGCCGAGGAGCGGGCCGATGACGGTGGAGACGCCGAACACGGCGCCGATCGCGCCCTGGTACTTGCCGCGTTCGCGCAGCGGGATCACGTCCGCGATGAGCGCCATCGAGGTGACCATCAGACCGCCGGCGCCGATGCCCTGGAGGCCGCGCCAGACGATGAGCAGCGTCATGTTGGTGGCGAGTCCGCAGAGGAACGAGCCGGTGATGAAGACGACCGCGGAGATCTGGAAGATCACCTTGCGGCCGAAGAGGTCGCCGAACTTGCCGACGAGGACGGTCGCGACGGTCTCGGCGAGCAGGTACGAGGTGACCACCCAGGACATGTGGGCGGCGCCGCCCAGGTCCGCGACGATCGTGGGCAGGGCGGTGCCGACGATCGTCTGGTCGAGGGCGGCGAGGAGGACGCCCAGCATGATCGTGCCGAAGACGATGTTGCGGCGGCGTCTGTCGAGCACGGGCGGTTCGGTGGCGGCCGGGGGCGCGGGCGCTGCGTCGCTGGTCGTGGTCACCCTCGCAGCGTCACACCGGCCCCGCCCCCACGCATGCGGGGGACGGCCGGACAGGTGTGTCGTCCCGTCACGGCTCCGGGCACGGACGCGCCGGGCCCCCCTCGGACCCCGTCAGGGGGTGACGGGCAGCTCGGGGTGGTGCTTGGCGAGGATCTTGTTGGCCCGCGCGAGCGCCGCGAGGGCGTGCTCGCGGTCCGCCCGGTCCTCCGCGCAGAGCGGTCCCCGGAACCGGTACACCTCGCGCGCCGCGCAGTCCGCGTCGACCTCGGCCTGGAGGACGTGCAGCGGCAGACAGGCGCCGATCATCGCGGCCACGCGGTCGGGGATCGGGACGGGGACGAGGCGCGAGGGCGAGGTGATCACGGGTCAGTCCTAATGGGTCCGGGAAGCGTACGGAAGAGTCTCTCCCCTCATACGTACTGGACGGGGCCGCGGGTTCGGCCACGGAGACGTCGCGGGACGGCGACGGTCCCGGGTGTCGCCGGCGGGCCGCGGGGGCGGCGGGGGAGCGGACCGGGTGTGGAGGACGATCTTCCGCGGGACGTTCCCGCAGGTGCGGGGGTCCGCGGCCGGCGGCGGTTTGCGCATCTTCTCTGCGTATCGGCCGCGCGTGCGGCGGCCGAGCGGCCCGGGAGGGGGGTGGTGAGGATGATCCAGTTCCGGCGCAATGTGAAGGATCTCACTCGTCGGTCCGGAGTCTTTCGGGGCGGGTGGGGTATGTGCTCGCGCCCCCGCTCCTTTCTTCCGCACGTTCCCCTGTCTCTTCCGCGCGTTCCCCTGTTCATGAAACAACACGAACGGTCGTGCTAGCATTTTTTCACACCCCGGTCACCGAGGAGATCCGGCATGCACCCGATGACTCCGCTCGTCCGCACCTTCCTGAACGCCACCGCCCGCGTCGCCCCCGGCCCGGCCGGACGCCTGGCCTTCCACCTCTTCGTCCGCCCGCTCGGCCGGGCCCGGCCGAAGCCCGACGAGCAGGCGGTCATGGCCGCCGCCCGCGTCGAGCGCCTCCGCGTCCGGGGCAAGGAGGTCGTCACCTACGCCTGGGGCGACGGCCGGCGGCCCGTCCTGCTCGTCCACGGCTGGTCCTCGCGCGCCTCCCGCCTCGGCGCCTTCGCCGAAGCGCTGCTCGCGCGCGGCTACAGCCCGGTCGCCTTCGACGCGCCCGGCCACGGCGAGTCCCCGGGCCGGGCGTCGAACATCGTCGAGTACCGGGAGATCATCCGGCGGCTGCACGCCCGGCACGGCGACTTCGACGCCGTCGTCGCCCACTCCTTCGGCGCCCTCGCCTCCCTCTTCGCCCTGCGGGACGGCGTGCGCACGGCCCGCTTCGTCGGCATCGGCGCGGTCGGCTCCTTCACGTACCTCGCGACGGGCTTTCAGGGCCTCCTCGGCGTGGACGAGCGGGTGGTCCGGGTCCTGCGCGCCCACGTCGAGCGCCGGCTCGCACCGGGCGAGCCCGGCCTCTGGCTCCGCCTGGAGGCCGACCGCGACCCCGAACCGCTCGGAACGCCCGTCCTGCTCCTCCACGACGAGGAGGACGACATGGTCTCCCCCTCCCAGTCGCGCCTGCTCCTGCGCGCCCACGGCGACCGCGCCCGGCTCGTCACCACCCGGGGCCTCGGCCACCGGCGCATCCTGAAGGACCCGGCCGTCGTCGCCGAGGCCGTCGAGTTCGTGACGGCACCGGCGGTCGAGACGCCGGGGGAGCGGGTGGCGACCGGCTGAACCGGCGGTCGTCGCCCGGGGCGCGGGTCCCGCCTCCCGGGGAGCTACGCGGCGCCCAGGGCCTCCCGGCCCCGGTCCGTCGCCGCCGCGCGCAGCCGCGCCGCGATGCCCCGCTCGGCGCGGTCGTACGCCCGGGGGTCGTCGAACAGCACCGAGTGCGCGTTGGCCGCCTCCATCAGGGCGATCACCTCGAAGGCCGTCTGCTCCACGTCCAGGTCCGCCACGAGCTCCCCGGCGGCGCGCGCCTCCGACAGGGTCCGCTCCACGTACGCGGCCCACTCCCGGCGGGCCCGGGCGACGGCGTCGTGGACCGGACCCGTACGGGCGTCGAACTCGGCGGAGACCGCGGAGAAGAAGCAGCCGCCCGCGAAGACCCGCTCCGAGGAGTACGCGAGCCAGTTCCCGCACAGCCCGCGCACCCGTGCCGCCCCCGGCGGCACGTCCCGCAGGGGAGTGACGACCCGGTGGGAGAAGACGGAGACGGCGGCCCTGACGGTGGCGAGCTGGAGCTCCTCCTTGGAGCCGAAGAGGGCGAAGACACCGCTCTTGCTCAGGTTCAGCTCGGTCGCGATGCGGCCCAGGGACAGGCCTTCGAGGCCCTCGACCGAGGCGATGTCCATCGTCCGGCCGAGCACGAGGCGCCGGGTCTGGTTGCCGCGCTCGACGCGCCCGTCCGTCTTCGTGCCGGTACCGCCGGTGCTGCCGCTCATCCCTCCATCGTACTGAACGCACGACCGTGCGGAATTCTCGTCGCGGCCCCGTCCGCCCGGGTGCCCCGCCCCCTCACGCCCCTTCGTCGAAGCCGCGCCGCTCCGCCGGGGCGAGCAGCAGCACCTCCAGGGCGCGCGCCGTCGTCCGCGCCTGCGCCAGGTACCGGTCGAGCCGCTCGTCGGTGATCAGCTCCGGGGTCGCCCGGAGCGCGAGCGCGAACCGCGCGTGCCCCGCCCGCTCCAGGACCGGCACGGCCACGGTCCGGACCCCGTGGGCCGACTCGCCGTCGTTGAGCGCGTACCCCGCCTCTCGTACGCGCTCCAACTCGGCCGCGAGCGCGGGCGGTTCGACGATGGTCCGCTCGGTGAACGCGTACAGCGGCGGCAGCGAGCGCGGTCCGCCCTCGCCCGCCCTCGGCCACGCGAGGAGCACCTTCCCGAGCGCCGTCGAGTGCAGCGGCCTGCGCAGACCCACCTTCGGGGTCACCGAGCCGCCCGCCACGATCACGGCGTGCGGGCCGCTGCGCAGGGCCAAGTCGGCCGTCGCGCCCGTCCGTTCGGCGAGGTCGGACAGCTCGGGCGCGGCCAGGTGCAGCCCCCGCTGGTGGTACGAGAGCCGGCCCAGCTCCGTCATCGCCGGACCGAGCCGGTAGCGGGCCGTCCTGGCGTCCTGTTCGAGGAAGCCCGCGCCGAGCAGCGTCCGGGCGAGCCGGTGCGCCGTGGAGGTGGAGAGCCCGAGCCGCCGCGCGAGGTCGGAGGCGCTCAGGTCGGGCCCGTTGTCGTGGAAACAGTGCAGCACGTCCAGCGCGCGGCGGACCGCCTGGGCGCCCGCCGGGGGTCGGACGATGCCGGCCTCGGTCGTCATAGGGTTCGCTCCCCGTGGGTGATCGGGCTCCCACGCTCCCACATGGCGGGAGCCGAATCAGCGGTCCGGCGAGGTCGGAAACACTCCGTTCACAAGCAATCCCACATGGTGGGAGGCGTGTTGTGGGCGGTCGGGCTTCCGTGGCAAGGTTCCGGCCAACGCACCACCACGACGGTACCGAGCGGAAGGGAGCAGGGACGATGACGCACGCACGCCGTACGACGCGACGCACGCCCGCCGGCTCCCCCGCGCCGCTCGGGCTCACCCGTCGCCGCCACATCGACCTGGCCCGCGTCGCCGGCGCCACCTGTCGCTGACACCGCCCGTCGCTGACGTCCCCCGCCGCCGACGCGAACGGCGACAGGCCCCGGCCGTCCCCGCTCGGACCGTCTCCGCTCGGACCGTCCCCGTCCTCGCCGTCACCTGCATGAGGCCCCGGCGGCACCTCCGGCGCCCGCGCCGACACCCCTGACACTCGCGTCCGGCGGCACCCGCCCGAGAGACCCGTGGCCGAAAAGCCTCAGGTCGGCGTCCGCCGGGACCGCACCCCGACTTCCGCGACGGAACGGAACGGCACACCGCTGCCGTCACCCGCCCCGGACCCCGGCGCGCCCACCGCCGTCCCCCGTCCCGACACACCCACACCCTGGGAAGCCCTCCATGACGCACGCCCGCGTTCCCGACACGCTCTGGTTCACCCGCTGCCCCGTCCCCACCGCCACCGGCGTCGCCGCCGACCGGGGCTGGCTGGCCGGGGAGTTCGCGGCCGACGGCATCGCCGTCCGCTCGCTCCAGGACGCCGAACCCGGCGCCGACCGCGCCACCCACTTCACCCACGCCCTCCCCGGCCTCTTCCGCGAGGGCGGCAACGTCCCCGCGCTGTGGGCCCGTTCCCGGGGCGAGCGCACCCGGCTCGTCGGACTCACCTGGATCGAGGAGCGGCAGGCGGTGCTCGTCGCCCCCGGCTCCCCGGTGCGCGGAGCCGCCGCCCTGCGCGGACTCCGGCTCGCCGTGCCCCGCCACTCCGTCCCCGTCGACTTCTGGCGCGCGATGGCCCTGCGCGGCTTCGAGGGCGTCCTCGCCTCGGCGGGGTACGGACTCGCCGACGCCGTCCTCGTCGACGTGCCCGCCGACGGGTACGAGGGCCAGTGGGCCGGCGAGCTGGCCGCCCTGCGCCGGGGCGAGGTCGACGCCGTCTACGTGAAGGGCGCCCTCGCCGTCGAGGCCGCGCGGCGCGCCGGAGCCGAGGTGGCCGTCGAGCTGGACGAGCTGCCCGACCCCGCGCACCGCGTCAACAACGGCACCCCCCGGCCCCTCACCGTGCACCAGGACCTCCTGGACGAGCGCCCCGACCTCGTGGACCGGTTCCTCTCCGTCCTGCTCCGCGCCGCCGACTGGGCCGCAGGGGAGCCGGACGAGGTCGCCCGCATCCTCGGCGCCGAGACCGGCGCGGGCGCGGAGGGCGTCGCGGGCGCCTACCGGCCCGGCACCCACCGCACCCTCCATCCCGACCTGTCCGACACCCGCCTCGGCCTCCTGGCCCGGCAGGAGGAGGCCCTGCGCGCCCACGGCTTCCTGCCCGAGGCCGTGGACGTACGCGCCTGGGCCGACCCCGAACCGCTGCGCCGCGCCCGCCTGCTCACGACCGCTCCCGCGACCGCCGCCCCCGCTCCGTAACCGGTCCGCACGACCCCGCCCCGTAACCGGTCCACAAGAACCTGCCCCACCGTCCCGCCCCGTAAGCGACACGAGCACACCCGCCCCGCCCCGCCAACCGGCACAAGCGCACCCGTACCCGACCCCGAAGGACGACCGCCATGCGCCCACTCACCCCGTTCGCCGCCCTGGCGGCCCTCGCCGCCCTCGCCACCGTCACCGCCTGCGGCGGCAGCCCGGCCGCCGACACGGCCGCGGGCGGGGGCGACGGCCGGAAGGGGGCGGAGGGAACGGTCACCGTCCGCATCCCCGACCCCGGCAACTCCGGCGTCCTCGCCCGCGGCAAGAAGGACGGCAGCCTCGACAAGGCCCTCGCCGCGGTCGGCGCCAAGGTGGCCTGGACCGGCAGCGCCGGCCCCTTCGCCCCCGCCGCCCAGGCGATGAACGCCGACCAGCTCGACATCGCGACCGGCTCGATCACCTCCGGCATCACCTCCCTCTCCCAGAGCCCCGGCTTCGCCTTCTTCACCGCGACCGACCCCGACCCCGTCGGCGAGGGCATCCTCGTCCGCGAGGGCTCCGACATCACCTCCGTGAAGGACCTCGTCGGCCGCAAGGTGGCCGTCAACAAGGGCGGCACCGGCGAGTACCTCCTCCTCAAGGCCCTCGCCGGGGCCGGCATCCCCGCCGACAAGGTGGAGCGCGTCTACCTCCGCCCCGACCAGACCGCCGCCGTCTTCAACGCCGGCCAGGTCGACGCCTGGGCCGTCTGGTCCACCTACGCCGTCGCCGAGATCGGCTCGGGCAAGGCCCGCTTCGTCGCCGACGGAACCGCCATCGGCTCCGACAACTACAGCCTGAACGCGGTCCGTTCGAAGTTCGCGAAGGAGCACCCCGAAGTCGTCGAGGCGCTCTACGCCTACCTCCACGAGAACAGCGCCAAGGAGAAGAAGGACCCGGCCGCCTACCTCAACGTCTTCACCGACGCCGGCCCCACCGCCGTCAACGGCAAGGCCAAGGAGGTCCAGATCGCCTTCACCGCCAAGGCGGGCACCGTCGACCCGATCGGCCCCGAGGACGTCAAGCGCTTCGAGACCGTCGCCCGGTTCTACGCCGACCAGAAGGTCACCCCGGGCAAGGTCGACATCGCCGCCCACCTCCTCGACGTGGAGAAGCTGTCGTGACGGCCCCGGTCACCGCCGGGAGAGCGCCGGGGGAGTCCCCCGGAACCGGAGGGGACACCGCCGGGCTCGTCGCCCCGCGCCCGCCCGCCCACCGCGCCCGCTCCCGCGCGTCCTCCCTCACCGTCCGGGCCCTCGGCCCGGTCGCCCTCCTCGTCCTCTGGTGGGTTTCCTCGGCCACCGGGCTCCTCACCCCCGACGTGCTCGCCTCGCCCGCCCAAGTGCTACGCGCTGTGGGGGAGTTGTGGGGCAACGGGCAGTTGCCCGACGCGCTCGCCACCTCCCTCACCCGTTCGGGCATCGGGCTCGTCATCGGCCTCGCCGCCGGGCTCGTCCTCGGCATCACCACCGGATTCACCCGGCTCGGCGACGAACTCCTCGACTCCTCCCTCCAGACCCTGCGCACCGTCCCCTTCCTCTCCCTCGTCCCCCTCTTCATGGTCTGGTTCGGGATCAACGAGACCGCGAAGATCCTGCTCATCGCGGTCGCCACCACCTTCCCGATGTACGTCTCCACCGTCGGCGGCGTCCGGAACACCGACCGCAAGCTCGTCGAGGCCATGCGCAGCTTCGGCCTCGGCCGGCTCGCGATCGTCCGCCAGGTCGTCCTGCCCGGCGCCCTGCCCCCGCTCCTCGCCGGACTGCGGCTCTCCATGACGCTGAGCGTCATCGCGCTCATCGCCGCCGAGGAGATCAACGCCACCGAGGGCATCGGCTATCTGATGTCCCAGGCCCAGAGCTACGCCCGCACCGACGTCCTCGCCGTCTGCATCCTCGTCTACGGCCTGCTCGGCCTCACCGCCGACGTCCTCGTGCGCGGCCTGGAACGGGTCCTCATGCCCTGGCGCACGGCCGGCCCCGGGGGAGGAGCCCGATGACCGCACCCACCCCTCCGGCCGGAGGGACGGCGGTACGGGTCCGGGGCCTGCGCCGGGTCTTCGGCACTCGCGCGGTCCTCGACGGACTCGACCTCACCCTGGCGCGCGGCGAGTTCCTCGCCCTGCTCGGGGCGAGCGGCAGCGGCAAGACGACCCTGCTCCGCATCCTCGGCGCCCTCGACGGCTCCGACGGCGGAGAGGCCTTCGTCCCCGCCGCCCGCACGATCGTCTTCCAGGAGCCCCGGCTCGTCCCCTCCAAGAAGGTCCTCGCCAACGTGACCGTCGGCCTCCCGCGCGGGGCGGCGACCCGGGAGACCGGCCTGCGGGCCCTCGCGGAGGTCGGACTCGAACGGCACGCCGACGCCTGGCCGGCCACCCTCTCCGGCGGCGAGGCCCAGCGGGTCGCCCTGGCCCGCGCCCTGGTGCGGGAGCCTGAACTCCTGCTGCTCGACGAGCCGTTCGCCGCCCTCGACGCGCTGACCCGGCTCCGCATGCAGGACCTGGTCGGCGAACTGCGCCGGATCCACCGCCCCGCCGTCCTGCTCGTCACCCACGACGTCGACGAGGCCGTGCGCCTCGCGGACCGGGTCGCCGTCCTGCGCGACGGCCGGCTCGTCACCGACGAACCCGTCGCCGTCGACCGCCCCCGCGACCCCGGCGACCCGGCCTTCGTCGCCCTCCGCCGCCGCCTCCTCGCGGACCTCGGCGTCCACACACCCGAAGAAGCGCCGGCCTCCGGGGAAGCACCGGCCTCCGGGGAAGCGCCCGCCCCCGGGGGAGCGTCCGCCCCCGCCACCGTCCCGTCCGAAGAGTCCTTCGAAGGAGCGCCCGCATGACCGTCGTCATCGGTGTCCACCGCAGCAACCCCTCCCTCTACCACCTCTCCCGCCTCGGCTACGCGGAGGAGGAGCTCGCCGCCCTCGGCGAGACCGCGACCTGGCACCCGTACACCGACGGGGTCCGCACCGGCGCGTACCTCGCCGACGGCACCATCGACTTCGGCGGCACCGGCTCCACCCCGCCCGTCACCGCGCAGGCCGCCGGGCACGACATCGTCTACGCGGCGGTCTCCGCGCCCCGCCCCGACCACGGCGCCCTCCTCGTCCCCGAGGACGGCCCGGTCCGCACCGTCGCCGACCTGAAGGGCGGCACCGTCCACCTCGCCGTCGGCTCCTGGCAGACCCACCTCGTCGCCCAGGCCCTGGACGACGCGGGCCTCTCGTACGCCACCGACATCACCCCCGTGCGCGGGGACTCCGGCAGCGAGGAGAAGCTGCGCTCCGGCGGGATCGCCGCCTGGGTCGCCCAGGGCGCCGAACTGGCCGCCGCCCGCCGCGCCGGCGGCCTGCGCACCCTGATCCCCACCGGCGAGGTCATCAGCGACCGGTCCGTCTTCTTCACCCGCCGCGACCTGGCCGAGCAGCGGCCCGAGGTCGTCGAGGCGCTGGTCCGGGCCCTGCGCCGGGCCGACGAGTGGGCCGCCGCCCATCCGCGCGAGGCCGCCGGGACCGCCGCCGCCGACCAGGGCGGCACGGTGGACGACTGGGAGACCGCGCTGCGCGCCCTGCCCTGGACGATCGAGGAGGTCACCGAGGAGTTCGTCGCCGAGCAGCAGCGGGCGGCGGACGTCTTCCACCGCACCGGATTCATCGACCGCGCGGTCACCGTCGCGGACGCGCTGCCCCGGAAGGCCTGACCCGTGACCTCACCGACGCAGGCCCCCGAGGTCCTCTGGTACGTCATCCCGCGCGAGGGCGCCTACCCGTGGGAGCCGGAGGGCCGCCGCCCCGTCGACCTCGGCTACCTCCGGCACCTCGCCGCGACGGTCGAACGCCTCGGCTACACGGGCGCGCTGCTCGCCACCGACCTCTACGACGTCTGGCCGCTCGGCTCCGCGCTCGCCGCCTCCACCAGCACCCGCTTCAAGCCCCTCCTCGCCGTCCACCCCGGCCTGATCTCCCCCACCCTCCTCGCCAAGATGGCGCTCAGCTTCGACCACCTCTTCGGCGGCCGGCTCCGCTTCAACGTCGTCAACGGCTCGACCGCCTCCCTGCGCGAGTACGGGCTGCACGTCGAGCACGACGAGCGGTACGAACTGAGCGCCGAGTACTGGTCGATCGTGAAGCGGCTCACGGCGGGGGAGGTCTTCGACCACAAGGGGCGCTTCTACGACCTGAAGAACGCGGGCGCCTCCTTCCGCGACCTGCGCCCGGTCCAGGAACCGCACGTGCCGCTCTGGTTCGGCGGCTCCTCGGCCGCCGGCATCGAGATGGCCGCCGAGCACGTCGACGTCTACCTCACCTGGGGCGAGCCGCCGCACCTCCTGAGGGAGAAGCTCGACCGCGTACGGGCCCGGGCCGCCGCCCACGGGCGCACCCTCCGCATCGGCCTGCGCCTCCACCTCATCGTCCGTGACACCGAGGACGAGGCATGGGCCGCCGCCGACCGGCTCCTCGACGTCACCAGCGAGGCGACGTACGCCCGGCAGCTCGGCGAGCGGTCCGGGGAGGACGGGGTCGGCTGGCAGCGCCAGTTCCGCCAGCACGGCGGCCGGGTCCCGGCCCGCGCCCGCGAACTGGAGACCCACCCCAACCTCTGGCCGGGCATGAGCCTCTTCCGCCCCGGCCCCGGCACGGCGGTCGTCGGCTCCACGGCCCAGGTCGTCGCACGCCTCCAGGAGTTCCGGGAGCTGGGCGTCGACACCTTCATCCTCTCCGGCAACCCCCTCCTGGAGGAGGCCTACCGGGTGGCCGAAACGGTCCTGCCGGCCCTGGGCGTCACGCCCTGAGGTCGGGGGCGGACCTTTCGGCCAAGGGTTCGGCGCGCCGCATTGATCGAACGTTGATGGCTCGTTTACGACGCCCCGGCACCGTGTACGGCATGCAGACCGACACGAGCGTACTGACCGCACCGGAGCCCGACATGACCTGGCAGGAGAACGCGCTGTGCGCCCAGGCCGGCCCGGAGTTCTTCTTCCCGGCTCCCGGCTCCTCCACCCGCGAGGCGAAGCAGCTCTGCGGGGCCTGCGAGGGGCGGGTGGCCTGCCTGGAGTACGCCCTCGCGCACGACGAGCGGTTCGGCGTGTGGGGCGGGCTCTCGGAGAAGGAGCGGTTCCGGCTGAAGCGCAACCGGGGCTGAGCCCGCGCGGCGGACCGTCCGCCCGCCGCGCGGTGACCCGGCCGGTCGGCCGTCGGGCGTCAGCCCGCCGCGCGGGCCGCGATCCGGGCCTTGCGGGCCGCGAGCTTCTCGTCGAACTTGCTCGCCTCGCCGTCCAGGCCGTTCATGTACAGGCCCAGCTCCTCCTGGGCGCGCAGGCCCTCCGGCCCCAGGCCGTCGATCTGGAGGACCTTGAGGAAGCGCAGCACGGGCTGGAGCACGTCGTCGTGGTGGATGCGCATGTTGTAGATCTCGCCGATCGCCATCTGCGCCGCCGCCCGCTCGAAGCCGGGCATGCCGTGTCCGGGCATCCGGAAGTTGACCACGACGTCCCGCACGGCCTGCATGGTCAGGTCCGGGGCGATCTCGAAGGCCGCGCCCAGCAGGTTGCGGTAGAAGACCATGTGCAGGTTCTCGTCGGTGGCGATGCGGGCGAGCATCCGGTCGCAGACCGGGTCGCCGGACTGGTGGCCGGTGTTGCGGTGCGAGATGCGGGTGGCGAGCTCCTGGAAGGCGACGTACGCCACGGAGTGCAGCATCGAGTGCCGGTTGTCGGACTCGAAGCCCTCGCTCATGTGCGCCATCCGGAACTGCTCCAGTTTGTCCGGGTCGACGGCGCGCGAGGCGAGCAGGTAGTCGCGCATCACGATGCCGTGCCGGCCCTCCTCGGCGGTCCAGCGGTGCACCCAGGTGCCCCAGGCGCCGTCGCGGCCGAAGAGGGTGGCGATCTCGTGGTGGTAGCTCGGCAGGTTGTCCTCGGTGAGCAGGTTGACCACGAGGGCGATCCGGCCGATCTCGGTCACCTTCGACTGCCGCGGGTCCCAGGCCTCGCCGTCCTCGAAGAAGCCCGGGAAGTTCCGGCCGTCGGACCACGGCACGTACTCGTGCGGCATCCAGTCCTTGGTGACCTTCAGGTGCCGGTTGAGCTCCTTCTCCACGACCTCTTCCAGGGCGTGGAGGAGCCGCGCGTCGGTCCACTCTGCCGAGCTGCCGAGGTGGGGAGAGGTGAGCGTCAAGGGAACTCCTGGGGACGGAGGGGGACGGAAGGGGACGGAAGAACGCATACGTGCGTACCTACGGATTCGTAGGTTACGAAACCGTAGGTTAAGGCTCCGTAAGGCGTCCACCAACCCCGTCCCGGACGTTGTCCGGTTACGTTCCGTTATGCTCCCTGCTCGGCCCGGGTGGCGGAGACGCAGGTCACGTCCGGCGCGGCGTCCGCCGGACACCCGGCCGACTACGCGGCGCGAGCATCCGGCGGCGCTGGGTGCGCATCCCGCCCGGGGCGTTCGGCGGCGACGAGCGCGCGACCTTCAGGCCCTCTCCCCGGCCACCTCCCGGACCTCCTCGGCGGTCGTCGGCCGCAGCGCGCCGTCGAGCAGCAGCCAGCGGGTGATCCCGAGCGACTCCAGGAACGCCACGTCGTGGCTCGCCACGACCAGCGCGCCCTCGTAGGCGTCGAGGGCCGCCGTCAGCTTCCGCACCGACGCCATGTCCAGGTTGTTCGTCGGCTCGTCCAGCATCAGCAACTGCGGGGCCGGCTCCGCGAGGAGCAGCGCCGCGAGCGTCGCCCGGAACCGCTCCCCGCCCGAGAGCGTGCCCACGGCCTGGTCGGCCCGCGCCCCCCGGAACAGGAACCGGGCGAGCCGGGCCCTGATCGCGTTCGGCGTCGCGGCGGGCGCGAAGCGGGCCACGTTCTCCACCACGCTCAGCCCGTCGTCGAGGACGTCGAGCCGCTGCGGCAGGAAGCGCAGCGGCACCCGCGCGTCCACCTCGCCGGCCGACGGTTCGAGCTCCCCGGCGATCGTCCGGAGCAACGTCGTCTTCCCGGCGCCGTTCCGCCCCACGAGGGCGATCCGCTCCGGACCGCGCAGCTCGAACACCCCCTCGACGCGGGCCCCGTACCGCAGCTCCAGGTCCCGCAGGTGCAGCACCTCGCGGCCCGGCGGCACCGAGGTGCGCGGCAGTTCGACGCGGATCTCGTCGTCGTCCCGCACCGCCTCCACCGCCGCGTCGAGCCGCTCCCGGGCCTCCGAGAGGCGCTCTCCGTGGAGCGTGCGCTGCTTGCCGGCGGTGACCTGGGCGCTGCGCTTCTGGCTGTTCGCCACCAGCTTGGAGGCGACCTTGTTCTCGAAGCTCTTCTGCCCGTACCGCTTGCGGCGCGCCAACTTCATCTGGGTGTCGGCGAGTTCCCGCTTCTGCCGCTGCACGTCGGCCTCGGCGACCCGCACCATCCGCTCCGCCGCCTCCTGTTCGGCGGCGAGCGCCGCCTCGTAGTCCGACCAGGAGCCGCCGTACCAGGCGACCTCGCCGTCGCGCAGGTCGGCGATCTGGTCGACCCGTTCCAGGAGTTCGCGGTCGTGGCTGACCACGACCAGGACCCCGGACCACCTCTCCACCGCCTCGTAGAGGCGCGCGCGGGCGTGCAGGTCCAGGTTGTTGGTCGGCTCGTCGAGCAGCAGGACGTCGGGCCGGGCGAGCAGCAGCGCGGCGAGGCGCAGCAGCACGGACTCGCCGCCCGAGATCTCGCCGACGGTCCGGTCCAGGCCGATGCCGCCGAGCCCGAGCTGGTCCAGGGTGGCCCGGGCCCGCTCCTCGACGTCCCAGTCGTCGGCGAGGGCGGCGAAGTGCTCCTCGGCCGGGTCGCCCGCCTCGATGGCGTGCAGGGCGGCCCGCTTCGCGTCGATGCCGAGGATCTCGTCGACCCGGCGCGAGGTGTCCAGGACCAGGTTCTGCGGCAGGTGGCCGAGTTCGCCCGTGACCCGGACCGTGCCGGAGGAGGGCGTCAGCTCGCCCGCGAGCAGCTTGAGGAGCGTGGACTTGCCGGAGCCGTTGAGCCCGACGAGCCCGGTGCGGCCGGGGCCGACCACGAGCCGGAAGTCGTCGAAGACCTCCGTGCCGTCCGGCCAGGAGAAGGAGAGCGAGGAACAGGTGAGGAAGGTGGGGTGATGCGCCATGAAGGCCTCCGGTTGCGCGGGCGTGACGGGATGCAACGCGTGGAGACACCGGGGCGCGGGCAGCGGGAGAACGGCTCGTACGCCGAGGTCGAGAACGGCACACGCGGCACAGGGGGCACGCGCGGCTCGGTGTCTCGCAACCTCAGACGAGCAACGTCCTTCTCCGATCGGGTGACGACAAGGTCGATGCCGACGATACGAGCCCGACCGGGAGGGCGGCAAACGATTTAACGGACGGTCCGGCGGCGAGGGGTCACGGGCGCTCGCGGAACAGCTCCGTCAGGTCCTGGTCCCAGTCCAGGTACTGGTGCTCGCGCCCCTCCGGCACCAGGTGCTGCGAGCGCTCCAGGAAGCGGCGCAGCTCCGAGGTCCGGACGTGGACCATGGCCACCCCCTCCGGGGCGTGGAACTCGACCACGGTCCGGTCGTACCCGTACGGGCGCAGCCGCACGTCCCCGACCCCGGCCGGGCGCTCGACCCCCTGGACGAGCAGCTCGCGCGCGAAGGCCCAGGAGACCTCGACGCCCTCCAGGGTCGCGGGAGGGGGGAAGGCCATGCTGACGGCGTACGGATCCTCGCGGTCGTACCGCAGGGTGGCGGGGACGGTCTCCATCCGGGGAGCGGATGCGACCAGACGGGCCTGGACGGCCTGCTCGATGACGGCGGACAAGACCGGCTCCTCTCGCGCGGGTTTCGGATCCTGTGCGTCTCCCCGACACCGGGGCTCCTGACACCCGGCAAGACGGGCGAGGAGGCCGGAACGTGCACTCCGGATCCACGTGAGCTGCGTCACCGACCCTACCGGGAGGGGCGTCCGGCCAGGCCGGAGCCTTTCCGCCACCGGCTCAACTCTGTCCGGAAAGCTCTCCGGCCGATGCGGCGCGAGGGCCCGAAAGGTCGCGGTACGGCTGGAATCCGGAGGTGCCGCAGCCGCACAGGACCACCCGCGACCCGGTCGGGCGCGGCGGCGCCGGACAGCACCCACGGGCGCCGGGAGGTGTCGAACACCTCGGTCAGACCGGGGACGCACCCTGGACGGGGAGAGGGCGGGGGCGCTAGCTTCCGGCGCCATGACGTCCATGGGGAAGACGAGACGAACGATGTCGGCGGGACTGGTCGGGGCGGCGCTCGCGCTGACCCTGGCCGCCCCGGCGCGGGCCGGGGAGACCCCCACGGCCGCGACCGACGGACGACCCGCACCGGTGAGCGACCGGCACCCGGCGACCACGCCCGACCGGCGGCCCGAGCCGACGGGCGACCGGCAGCTCACGCCCGACCGGCGGCCCGCACCCGGCTGGCGGCTCACGCCCACCGGGACCGACGCCCGCTTCCGGGGGCTCGCGGCGGTCGACCGCCGCACCGCCTGGGCCGCGGGCTCCAAGGGCACGGTGCTGCGCACCACCGACGGGGGCCGGAGCTGGCGGAACGTCTCGCCGCCCGGCGCGGAGGGGCTGGAGTTCCGCGACGTGGAGGCCTTCGACGCCCGCCGGGCCGTCGTCCTCGCCATCGGGGAGGGGGAGGCCTCGCGGGTGCTGCGCACCGAGGACGGCGGCGCCACCTGGACCGAGTCCTTCCGCAACACCGACCCGCGCGCCTTCTACGACTGCATGACCTTCTTCGACCGCCGCAACGGCCTCGCCATGAGCGACCCGGTCGACGGGAAGTACCGCATCCTCTCCACCCGCGACGGCGGCCGGTCCTGGCGGGTCCTGCCGGACCGGGGGATGCCGGACGCGCTCCCCGGCGAGGCGGGCTTCGCGGCGAGCGGCCAGTGCCTGGTGTCGGCCGGACCCCGGGACGTGTGGCTCGCGACGGGCGGCGCGGCCGCGGCGCGCGTGCTGCACTCCGCCGACCGGGGCCTGACCTGGACCGCCACCGCCTCGCCGGTCCCGGCCGGGGACCCGGCCCGGGGCGTCTTCGGGCTCGCCTTCCGCGACCGCGCGCACGGCATCGCCGTCGGCGGCGACTACCGCAAGGACCAGCCGTCCCCCGAGGCCGCCGCCGTCACCGCCGACGCGGGCCGCACCTGGCGCCCCTCGGCCGCGCCGCCGCCCGCCTACCGCTCGGGCGTCGCCTGGCTCCCGCACGCCAGGACGTCCGCGCTCGCCGTCGGCCCCACCGGCACGGACCTCACCACCGACGGCGGCCGCACCTGGCGCACGGTCGACACCGGCTCGTACGACACGGTCGACTGCACCCCGGACGGCTCCTGCTGGGCCGCGGGCGAACAGGGCCGCGTCGCCCGCCTGACGCGGGGCTAGGAGGGCAGCTCCTCCCGGTACGCGGCGATCCCCTCGACCGTCTTGGTCGCGTAGAACTCCGTGATCCGGTACGCGCACACGCCCCCGGTGCTGAACGGGTCGGCCGCCGCGATCCTCTCGATCTCCGCGCGGTCGACCCCGGCGGCCAGGATCACCCCGCCGTCCCGGGGGTTCTTCCGGCCGGACGCGAGGAAGACGCCGGCGGCGTACTGCGCGTCGAGCCACTCGACGTGCGCGTCGAGCAGCGCGTCCACCCGCTCGACGGGGGCGGTGTAGGTCAATTCCAGTACGAACATGATCGCCAGGCTACCGGCCGCCTCCCCGGCCCCGGGCCCCCGTTCCGCCCCTCGGAACGGAGGCCCGGCCGGCCGTAGGGTGGCCCGCATCATGACGATCACCGAGATTCCGGCGGGCTGGCCCGCCGACGAGACCGCCGCCCTCGCCGTCCAGCGGGAGCTGAGGGACCGACTGGTGCGGGACGAGGAGGGGCCGGCGGTCGGCGAGGGGCACGTCACGGGGCTCGACGTGGCCTACGACGACGAGCGCGACCTCGTCGCCGCCGCGGCCGTCGTGCTCGACGCGCGGACCCTGGAGGTCGTGGAGGAGGCGACGGCGGTCGGCCGGGTCTCGTTCCCGTACGTCCCCGGCCTCCTCGCCTTCCGGGAGGTCCCGACCGTGCTCGCCGCGCTCGGCGCCCTGACCGCCGACCCCGGCCTCCTGGTCTGCGACGGCTACGGCCTCGCCCACCCCCGCCGCTTCGGCCTCGCCAGCCACCTCGGCGTGCTCACCGGGCGGCCGTCCGTCGGCGTCGCCAAGAACCCCTTCACCTTCGCGTACGAGCAGCCGGGCCCCGCGCGCGGCGACGCGTCCCCGCTGCTCGCCGACGGGGAGGAGGTGGGACGGGCCGTGCGCACCCGGGCCGGGGTCAAACCGGTCTTCGTCTCCGTCGGCCACCGGATCTCCCTCGCCGGCGCCTGCGCCCACACCCTCCACCTCACCCCGCGCTACCGCGTCCCGGAGACCACCCGCCGCGCCGACGCCCTCTGCCGCCGCGCCCTCGCGGAGGCGCTCGGGGAGCGTCCGGGCCCTTCCGGGGCGCCCGGCGCCTTCTGAGTACGCGTACGGATGCCGGATCCCCGGACCACCCGGCAGGGTGGGGGCCATGACGACTCCCCTTCCCGTTCCGCCGCGTTCCGTCCCGCGCGGCTCGCGTCCGATCCCCGCCGCCCCCGGGGGCCGTGCGTGATCGGGCGGCTGCGGTGCGTCGTCCTCGACTGCCCCGACGCGTACGAACTCGCCCTGTTCTACCAGCGGTTGGTCGGCGGTGTGGTCGACGCGCCCGATCCCCGGTGGGCCGTCGGCGAGGGCTGCGTGGTCCTGCGCGGCGACGGCGGCCCGGTCCTCGCCTTCCAGAGCGTCCCGGGCCACCGGTCGCCCGTCTGGGGCGCGCCCGAGCAGCAGTTCCACTTCGACGTGCGGGTCGACGACCTGGCCGCCGCCGACGAGGCCGTCCTCGCGCTCGGAGCCGTACCGCTGGACGACGGGGGAGGCGACCCGGCCCGGCGCGTCTACGCGGACCCGGCCGGCCACCCCTTCCGCCTCGTACGGCCCTGACCCGCCGGACCGGGCCTCGCCCCCGGTGGATCAGGGCCCGATCCGCCGTGCCTAGCTCCGGTGCGCCACCCGGAAGCGGATGCCCGCCTCCCGCAGCCGGGCGGTGAGGGCGTCGCCCATCGCGACCGCCGTCGTCACCTGGCCCGCGGTCTTCGGCAGCGGGTCGAAGGCGAGGCAGAGGGCCGACTCGGCGAGCATCTTGGCCGTCTCGTCGTACCCCGGGTCGCCGCCCGACACCTCGGTGAGGACCCGCCGCCCGCCGCCCTCGCCCACGAACCGCACGGAGAACCAGCTACGGGCGCGCCGCTCGGCCGACGGGCCCTCCCCGGCGCTGTAACGCTCCATCAGCCAGCTCCGCACGGGCGGGAGCTGGGCCGCCGCCACGCTCGCGCCGACGGCGGCGGCGCCGCCGAGCGCCATCGGGAGCGTCTTCACGGAGGCGTAGTGCCGGTAGCGGAAGTCCGGCCCGTACCGGTCCAGGGCCGCCGCCGAGCGCGCCACGACCTGCGGGTCGAGCGTCGGCAGCGGCAGCGCCCACGTGCCCGTCTCCCGGCTGAACCGGGGGCCGCCGAGCGGGGCGCGCGACCGCCGGCCCACCAACCGGGGCTCGTGCAGGCGCCGTTCGCGCGCGGCCCGCAGGACCTCCCGGCCCCGGCCGAGCGCGGTCAGCGCGGAGGCGAAGGTGCCGCCGGAGAACGCGGCCCCGGCCCGTACGAAACCGTCCACCCGCAGCGGCACGTCCTCCGGGAGCTGCCCCACGGTGAAGTGCACGCCCAGGTCGTGCGGGACCGAGTCGAAGCCGCAGGCGTGCACGATCCGGGCGCCGGTCTCCCGGGCGCGCGCGTCGTGCCGCACGTACACGAGGTCCACGAACTCGGCCTCGCCCGTCAGGTCCAGATAGTCCGTGCCGGCCTCCGCGCAGGCGGCGACGAGCTCCTCGCCGTACCAGACGTAGGGGCCGACCGTCGTCGCCACCACCCGTGCGGACCCGGCCAGTTCGCGCAGCGACGCCGGGTCGGCGGAGTCCGCCACGACCAGCGGGAGGCCGGCCAGGTGCGGCCGGTCCGAGGCCAGTCGGTCCCGCAGCGCCTCCAGCCTGCCGAGGCTGCGTCCCCCCAGCGCCCAGCGGCACCCGGCGGGGGCGTGCTCGGCCAGATACTCCGCGGTCAGCTCGCCCACGAACCCGGTGGCCCCGAAGAGGACCACGTCGTACGGCCTGCCCCCGCGCTCCGGGCCCGCCCCTGCCCCGCTCCCCACGCCCGCCCCTGTGTCCATGCAGCCCCTCGCTTCGGCCGGACCGCGCCGCCGTGCGCGGTCGTCGTCGGCGGAGGATAGCGGAAGACCCCTCCGGACCTCCCGGGCCCCCGGGCGAACGGGCCTCTCCGGAATTTCCAAGCGCTTGCTCGGCCGGGGGGCTTGTGCCGAGTGGAACACGTTCCTAGCATCTCTGGTGTTACATCATTGGTGTCACACACCCCCGGGGGTTCGATGAGCACGACGCACACCACCCGCACGGGCCCCCTCGCCGGGGTGCGCGTGGTGGAACTGGCCGGCATCGGCCCCGGCCCCTTCGCCGCGATGCTGCTCGCCGACCTCGGCGCGGACGTCGTCCGGATCGACCGCCCCGGCGGCCCCGGCCTCGGCATCGACCCCGCCCGCGACCTCACCAACCGCAACAAGCGCTCGGTCCTGGTCGACCTCAAGGCCGGGGACGGCCCCGCGACCGTCCTCGACCTGGCCGAGCGCGCGGACGTCCTGATCGAGGGCTACCGGCCCGGCGTGGCCGAACGCCTCGGCGTCGGCCCGGACGCCTGCCTGGCCCGCAACCCGCGCCTGGTCTACGGCCGGATGACCGGCTGGGGCCAGGACGGGCCGCTCGCCCCGACCGCCGGCCACGACATCGGCTACATCGCGATCACCGGCGCCCTCGGCATGATCGGCCCGGACCCGGAGGGCCCGCCGGCCATCCCCGCCAACCTGCTCGGCGACTACGCCGGAGGCTCGCTCTACCTGGTCATCGGCGTCCTCGCCGCGCTCCAGCACGCCCGCGCCCACGGCGAGGGCCAGGTCGTGGACGCCGCGATCGTCGACGGCACCGCCCACCTCACCACCATGATCCGGGGCATGCTGGCCGCCGGGAGCTGGCAGGACCGGCGCGGCACCAACCTGCTCGACGGCGGCTGCCCCTTCTACGGCGTCTACGCGACCTCCGACGGCGGCCACATGGCGGTCGGCGCCCTGGAGGAGCGGTTCTACGCCGAGTTCGTCCGTCTCCTCGGCATCGGCGAGGAGGCCGCCGCCGCCCGCTACGACCTCGCCCGCTGGCCCGAACTGCGCGAGGCCGTCGCCAAGGCGTTCCTGGGCCGCACCCGGCAGGAGTGGACCGACGTCTTCGACGGCTCCGACGCCTGCGTGGCCCCCGTCCTCTCCCTGGACGAGGCCCCGTCCCACCCGCACCTGGCCGCCCGCGGCACCTTCACCGAGCACGGCGGGCAGGTCCAGCCGGCCCCCGCACCCCGCTTCTCCGCCACCCCCGGCACCCTGCGCACGGGCCCCGCCCTGCCCGGTGCCGACACCGCCGAGGTCGCCCGCGACTGGGCCGTACCCTCCCTGCATCCCCAGGAGACTTCCGCATGAAGCGCCGCATCTACACCGAGGACCACGAAGCCTTCCGGGCGGTCGTGCGCACCTTCCTGGAGAAGGAGGTGCTGCCCCACTACGAGCAGTGGGAGAAGGACGGCATCGTCTCCCGCGAGGCCTGGCTCGCCGCCGGGCGGCAGGGCCTGCTCGGCATCGCCGTCGACGAGGAGTACGGGGGCGGCGGCAACCCCGACTTCCGCTACGGCGCCGTCCTGGCCGAGGAGTTCACCCGGGCCGGCACCCCCGGCCTCGCCCTCGGCCTGCACAACGACATCATCGGCCCGTACCTCACCTCGCTCGCCACCGACGAGCAGAAGCGGCGCTGGCTGCCCGGCTTCTGCTCCGGCGAGACCATCACCGCCATCGCCATGACCGAGCCGGGCGCGGGCTCCGACCTCCAGGGCATCCGCACCACCGCCGAGGACCGCGGCGACCACTGGATCCTCAACGGCTCCAAGACCTTCATCTCCAACGGCATCCTGGCCGACCTCGTGGTCGTCGTCGCCCGCACCACCCCCGACGGCGGTGCCCACGGCCTCTCCCTGCTCGTCGTGGAGCGCGGTGCGGAGGGCTTCGAGCGCGGCCGCAACCTCGACAAGATCGGCCAGAAGTCCCAGGACACCGCCGAGCTGTTCTTCCACGACGTCCGCGTCCCCAAGGAGAACCTGCTCGGAGAGCTCAACGGCGCCTTCATCCACCTGATGACCAACCTCGCCCAGGAGCGGATGGCCATCGCCGTCGCCGGCATCGCCGCCGCCGAACACCTCCTGGAGATCACCACCACCTACGTCAAGGAGCGCGAGGCCTTCGGCCGCCCGCTCTCCCGGCTCCAGCACATCCGCTTCGAGATCGCGGAGATGGCCACCGAGTGCGCCGTCACCCGGGCCTTCCTGGACCGCTGCATCGAGGAGCACGCGAACGGCGCGCTCGACGCCGTGGACGCCTCGATGGCCAAGTGGTGGGCGACCGAGCTCCAGAAGAAGGTCGCCGACCGCTGCCTGCAACTGCACGGCGGATACGGCTACATGACGGAATTCCCGGTCGCCAGGGCCTACACCGACGGCCGCATCCAGACCATCTACGGCGGCACCACCGAGATCATGAAGGAGATCATCGGCCGTTCCCTCCTCGGCTGACCCCCACCCCCGCGACACCCTCGGCGCAACCCCTCCCACCCTCATCGCGAAAGGCCTCCCGTGAGCACCGAAGCGTACGTGTACGACGCGATCCGCACCCCGCGCGGTCGTGGCAAGGCCACCGGCTCCCTGCACGGCACCAAGCCGATCGACCTGGTCGTCGGCCTGATCAAGGAGATCCAGAGCCGCAACCCCGGCCTCGACCCGGCCGCCGTCGACGACATCGTCCTCGGCGTCGTCGGCCCGGTCGGCGACCAGGGCTCCGACATCGCCCGCGTCTCCGCCATCGCCGCCGGACTCCCCGACACCGTCGCCGGCGTCCAGGAGAACCGCTTCTGCGCCTCCGGCCTCGAAGCGGTCAACATGGCCGCCATGAAGGTCCGCTCCGGCTGGGAGGACCTCGTCCTGGCCGGCGGCGTGGAGTCCATGTCCCGCGTTCCGATGGGCTCCGACGGCGGCGCCTGGTTCGCCGACCCGATGACCAACCTGGAGACCAACTTCGTTCCCCAGGGCATCGGCGCCGACCTCATCGCCACCATCGAGGGCTTCTCGCGCCGCGACGTCGACGAGTACGCGGCCCTCTCGCAGGAGCGCGCCGCCGAGGCCTGGAAGGACGGCCGGTTCGCCCGCTCCGTCGTTCCCGTCAAGGACCGCGCGGGCCTCACCGTCCTCGACCACGACGAGTTCCTCCGTCCCGGTACCACCGCCGACTCCCTGGCGAAGCTCAAGCCGTCCTTCGCGGACATCGGCGAGCTGGGCGGCTTCGACGCGGTGGCGCTGCAGAAGTACCACTGGATCGAGGAGATCGACCACGTCCACCACGCGGGCAACTCCTCCGGCATCGTCGACGGCGCCGCGCTCGTCGCCGTCGGCTCGAAGGAGGTCGGCGAACGGTACGGGCTGACGCCGCGCGCCCGGATCGTCTCGGTGGCCGTCTCCGGCTCCGAGCCGACCATCATGCTCACCGGCCCCGCCCCGGCCGCCCGCAAGGCCCTGGCCAAGGCCGGTCTGACCATGGACGACATCGACCTGGTCGAGATCAACGAGGCCTTCGCCGCCGTCGTCCTGCGCTTCGTCAAGGACATGGGCATCTCGCTGGACAAGGTCAACGTCAACGGCGGCGCCATCGCGCTCGGCCACCCGCTCGGCGCCACCGGCGCGATGATCCTGGGCACCCTCGTGGACGAGCTGGAGCGCCAGGACAAGCGCTACGGCATGGCCACCCTGTGCGTGGGCGGCGGCATGGGCATCGCCACCGTCGTCGAGCGCGTCTGACCGTCCCGTCCGAACCCCTTCTTACGGAGAAGCACCAGTCATGAGCGAGAGCACCACCATCCGCTGGGAGCAGGACGAGACCGGGATCGTCACCCTCGTCCTGGACGACCCGAACCAGTCCGCCAACACCATGAACCAGGCCTTCCGGGCCTCGATCATCGCCGTCGCCGACCGCGTGGAGGCCGAGAAGGACTCCATCCGGGGCATCGTCTACACCTCCGCGAAGAAGACCTTCTTCGCCGGCGGCGACCTCAAGGACATGATCCAGGCGGGCCCCGAGCACGCCCGGGACATCTTCGAGGGCGCCCTGGAGATGAAGAGGGCCCTGCGCCGCATCGAGACGATCGGCAAGCCGGTCGTGGCCGCGATCAACGGCGCCGCGCTCGGCGGCGGCTACGAGATCGCCCTCGCCTCCCACCACCGGATCGCCCTCGACGCCTCCGGCTCCAAGATCGGCCTGCCCGAGGTCACCCTCGGCCTGCTGCCGGGCGGCGGCGGCGTCACCCGCACCGTGCGCCTGATGGGCATCACCGACGCCCTCCTCAAGGTGCTGCTCCAGGGCACCCAGTACAACCCCGGGCGGGCCCTGGACAACGGCCTGGTGCACGAGCTGGCCGCCACCCCCGAGGAGATGCTCGCGAAGGCCGTCGCCTTCATCGACACCCACCCCGAGTCGCACCAGCCCTGGGACGTGCCCGGCCACAAGATCCCCGGCGGCACCCCCTCGCACCCGAAGTTCGCCGCCAACCTGCCGGCCTTCCCGGCCAACCTGCGCAAGCAGCTCAACGGCGCCCCCTACCCGGCGCCCGCCGCCATCATGGCCGCCGCCGTCGAGGGCTCCCAGGTCGACTTCGAGACCGCGTCCGTCATCGAGTCCCGCTACTTCACCGAGCTGGTCACCGGCCAGACGGCGAAGAACATGATCCAGGCGTTCTTCTTCGACCTCCAGGCCGTCAACTCCGGCGCCAGCCGCCCCAAGGGGATCGAGCCCCGCGAGGTCCGCAAGGTCGCCGTCCTCGGCGCCGGCATGATGGGCGCCGGCATCGCGTACTCCTGCGCCCGCGCCGGCATCGAGGTCGTCCTCAAGGACGTCTCCGCCGAGTCCGCCGCCAAGGGCAAGGAGTACTCCGAGAAGCTGTGCGCCAAGGCCGTCTCGCGCGGCCGCACCACCCAGGAGAAGGCCGACGCCCTCCTCGCCCGCATCACCCCCACCGCCGAGGCCGCCGACCTCGCGGGCTGCGACGCGGTCGTCGAGGCCGTCTTCGAGGACACCGCCCTCAAGCACAAGGTGTTCCAGGAGATCCAGTCCGTCGTGGAGCCCGACGCGCTGCTCTGCTCCAACACCTCCACCCTGCCGATCACCGTCCTCGCCGAGGGCGTGGAGCGCCAGGCCGACTTCATCGGCCTGCACTTCTTCTCGCCCGTCGACAAGATGCCGCTCGTGGAGATCATCAAGGGCGAGCGGACGAGCGACGAGGCCCTGGCCCGCGCCTTCGACCTGGTCAGGCAGATCAACAAGACGCCGATCGTGGTCAACGACTCGCGCGGCTTCTTCACCTCGCGGGTGATCGGCCAGTTCCTCAACGAGGGCGTCGCCATGGTCGGCGAGGGCATCGAGCCCGCCTCCATCGAGCAGGCGGCGGCGCAGGCCGGCTACCCGGCCAGGATCCTCTCGCTGATGGACGAGCTGACCCTGACCCTGCCCCGCAAGATCCGCAACGAGACCAAGCGGGCGATCGAGGAGGCCGGCGGCGTCTGGGCGACCCACCCGGGCGAGGCCGTGATCGACCGCATGGTCGACGAGTTCGAGCGTCCCGGGCGCAGCGGCGGCGCCGGCTTCTACGAGTACGACGAGAACGGCAAGCGCGGCAAGCTCTGGACCGGCCTGCGCGAGCACTTCACCAAGCCGGGGTACGAGATCCCCTTCCGCGACATGCAGGAGCGGATGCTGTTCTCCGAGGCCATCGACACCGTCCGCCTCCTGGAGGAGGGCGTCCTGACCTCGGTCGCCGACGCCAACATCGGCTCCATCATGGGCATCGGCTTCCCGGCCTGGAGCGGCGGCATCCTCCAGTACGTCAACGGCTACGAGGGCGGCGTCGCCGGCTTCGTCGCCCGCGCCCGCGAGCTGGCGGAGACGTACGGCGAGCGCTTCGCCCCGCCGGCCCTCCTGGTGGAGAAGGCGGAGCGGGGCGAGGTCTTCACGGACGCCTGACCGGTCACGGACCGCGGAACGCCGTCCGCAGCTCCTCGCTCAGCGAGCGCTGGAAGGCCGTGACGAGGGCCTGGATCACCATCGGCTGCATGTGGGCCGAGAGCGACCTCATCGCTTTCAGGTGGTCCGGGTCCTCGCCGCTCTCCCGGTAGGGGTTCCACACCTCCTCCCGGAAGAGCCGGGCGAGCTCCTGGGCGGCGGCCCGCGCGTGCTCCAGGAGCACGGTCCGGGAGGCCAGGATCGTCTCGTGCTCGATGGGCACGTCCAGCATCTCCACGCCGAGCCGCAGCAGCGAGCCGTCGAGCCGGTACGTGTCGGCGTCGTCGGTCCGCTCCAGGACCCCCATCGCGGCGAGCCGGTCGACGTCCCGCCCGGCCAGCGCCCGCCCGGCCCGCCGCTCCAGGTCGCGCAGGGTGATCGACTCGGCGGACTCGGGCGCCCACGAGGCCACGAGCGCCCGGTGGACCGCGAGGTCCCGCGCGCTGAGGTCGGGCGGGAGCTGTTCCAGGTACCGTTCGATCGCGGCGAGCGTCATGCCCTGCCGCTGGAGCTCCTCGATGAGGGCGAGCCGGGAGAGGTGCTCCGGCCCGTAGTGCCCGACCCGCCGGGCCCCGATGACGGGCGGCGGAAGGAGCCCCCGGGTCCCGTAGAACCGCACGGTCCGCACCGTCACCCCGGCCCGCGCGGCCAGCTCGTCGACGGTGTAGCTCGGTCCCCGCTCCACGTCACTCCCGACGTCCATCCGAGCCGCCTCGTTTCCCCAGCCGTCGGCCCGCGTGTCCGGACCGCTTGAACAGTATTGCTGTCTCACCACCTGTGTAAAAGACCGGCGCGATTGTCAGTTGCCGCCCGTAGGGTGATCGCCATGAACGGGAACCCTCCACGGCCGACGGCTCGTGGACCGGGGGATACCGGTCACGGCGTACGACTTCGGCGCGTAAGGGGCGCCGGGCCGGGGCGGCGGCGCGGGGCCCGGGCGCGGAGGTTAGAGTCGGCCGCTGTCGCAGCGGGGGACAGGGGAGTGGGGGAATCGATGTACGCGGAACTCAGGGACACGGCCGGGGAATTGGCCGGGATCCTGTGGCGGGAGCACACCGTCTACCGCGAGCGGGGCGGCGGGGTGGTGATCCGGGGCGAGCACGTGCGCCGCTGGATCAGCCTGGCCCCGACCGGGGGCAAGGACCGGGCGCTGCTGCGGGCCGGGCGGATCCTGGACGGGGGGACGACGGCGCCGGCGCGCACGGAGGTGGTCGTCGACCTGACGGCCGGGACGGCGGAGCTGGCGGCGGTCTGCCGCAGCCTGCTCGCCGACGTCGCCGCGACGGACGAGTCGGCGCTCGCGCCGGGTCGCGGGGAGAGGGCCGGGAAGCGCGAGAAGCCGGGGCGGAAGGCTCGCGCCCCCCGTCCCGGCCGTCCCCGGAAGGAGCGGCACACCAGTGCCGCCTCCTGTTTCGTCCTGCTCTGCGTCGCCGCGGTGCTCGGCTCCTGGCTCTACGGCCTCTTCCTCTTCGGGGGCCCCGGCTACTGAGCGGCGGCCCCCGGCCCGGCCGTCAGAAGCCGGTGACCGGGTAGTGGTCGGAGAGGTTGCTGTAGCTGTAGCTGGTGCCCCAGCTACTGACCGTCCACGGGGCGCTCTTCTCCAGGACCACGTGGTTGGTCCAGCCGGCGGGCCGGGCGTTTCCGGCGCGGTAGAGGACGTAGTCGAGGTCCTCGCGCGGGTCGTCCGGGTAGCGCTCGGAGGCGATCGAGTTCAGCTCGGTGTCGAAGGAGTACGGGTGGCCGGTGCGGGCGTCGGCCCCCACCAGGCCCGCGTCGGCGAGCATGGTGTCGTACTCGGGCGTGTGCGAGTCGACGTTCATGTCGCCCGCGACGATCACCTGCTCGCCCGCCGGGATCTTCTTGGCGTCGAGGAAGGCGTCGATCGCCTTGAACTGGCGGCTGCGCGTCTGCGCCGCCTCGCCCGCCGAACAGCCCGGGTCGGTGGACTGGGCGTGGGTGCCGAGGACGTGGACCCGGCTGCCGTTCACGTCGAGCACCGCGTAGGCGAAGCCCTTGTTCGACCACCAGTCGGCCCCGCAGGCGTCCTTGTAGACGTACTGCTCCTTGCGGACGATCGGCCACTTGCTCAGGATCGTCACGCCGCCGTCCTCGGGCGTGGTCGCGGAGTAGGACCCGCCGGTGGCGTCCCACCCGCTCCTGCTCCGGCCCACGACCGGGGTCTGGTGCGGGTACTGCCCGGCGGCGTTCGCCTTGAGCGCGTCGGAGGCGGAGTTGTCGAAGGCCTCCTGGAGGACGACGACGTCCTGCCCCTGGAAGAAGGGGGCGGCGGGGATCGCCTTCGCCCGGTGGTCCTGCCCCCAGTTCGGATAGAGCGTCTTCGAGAAGACGAACGTGTTGTAGGTGAGGACCTTCAGCCGGGGGGCCTCGGTGGCCGCGGCGGACGCGGCCGGGGCCGTCGCCGTCAGGGTGGCGGCGGCGAGGGCGAGGGAAAGGGCGGCGCCGGGGGCGCGGCGGAGCGCGGCGAACGACACGTGAACTCCCGTGGAGACGTGGGGGATTGGCCTGGCGCCGCACATACAATCAGCCGTGGTTACCTTCCGGTAGCCTCCGGGTGCCGGGAATCTGGCCGGACCCGCACGAGCGTGCCAACTCTCACTCCGGTGCCGTATTTGCACCCATTTGCTCCAGGTAGAATGCGCGCATGACCCTCGCGAACTCGCAGATCTTCAAGATGGACCTCGGTCCGCTCAACCCCGTCTGGGCCGAGCTCATCCTCGGCCTGGTGTTGTTCGGCATCACCTTCCTCATCCTGGCGAAGGGCGTCCTGCCGAAGATCAAGCGCACGCTCGACGAGCGCGAGGACGCCATCGAGGGCGGCACCGACCGCGCCGACGACCTGCGCACCGAGGCCGCCCGCGTCCGCGAGCAGTACGAGGCCGAGCTCGCCGAGGCCCGCCACGAGGCCGCGCGCATCCGCTCCAAGGCCGTCGAGGAGGGCTCCGCCGCCATCGCCGCCGCCCGCGCCGAGGGCACCACCGAGCGCGACGCCATCCTCGCCACCGGCACCGCGAAGATCGCCGAGGAGCGCGCCGCCGCCGAGCGCGAGCTCAACGCCGACGTCGACGCCTGGGCCCACGCCCTCGCCGCCCGCATCGTCGGCGAGCCGGTCGGCGCCGACCGCGCCTGACCCGTACACCCGGAAGGGGCCGTCGCCCGGGCGACGGCCCCTTCGTCGTGTCCGCCGCCCCGGGTGCACCCTGGAGACGACCGCAGAGGAGAACGACCGTGGAACGCGCGCAGCAGGCCGACCCCGCACCGCCGCCCGTCGGCGGGGTGCTGTGGAGCGTCGCCGGCGACGTCCGGGCGCTCCTCATGCTGCCCGCCGCCCTCACCATGCAGGTCGCCCACCCCGCGATCGGCGCCGGCGTCGACGAGCACTCCGTCTTCCGCACCGACCCCTGGGGCCGCGGCGAGCGCTCCCTGCGCTCGGTCCAGCTCTGGATCTACGGCGGCGAGGAGGCCGCCCGCGAAGGCCGCCGGCTCCGCGAGCTGCACCGCACGATCCGGGGCACCGACGCCCACGGACGCCGCTACCACGCCCTCACCCCCGCCTACTACTCCTGGGTCCACGCCACCGGCTTCCCCGTCTACCGGCACGGCCTCCGCCTGCTCGCCCGCCCCCTCACCGACGCCCAGGAACGGCAGCTCTACGCCGAGTGGCTCCGGGTCGGCCGCGTCCTCGGCATCCACGACCGGGACATGCCGCAGACGATCGAGGAGTTCTGGCCGTACTACCGGAAGGTCCTCGCCGAGGAGCTGGAGGCCACCGTCGTCGTACGGGAGCTCCTCGACACCGACCTGCCCGTCCCCGCCCCCGACCGGGGACCGCTGCCGGTCCGGCTCCTCCTCCGCCTCCTCTGGCCCCTCCTGCGCCGCCCCTTCCTGCGGCTGCGGGCCTTCCTCACCGCGGGCTTCATGCCCCCGGACGCCCGCGAGGCCATCGGCCTGGAGTGGACGGACGCGCAGGAGCGCGCCCTGCGCCGCCTCTGCCGGGTCCTGCGGGCCGTCGTCCCCGTCCTGCCCGAGCGGCTGCGCTACCTCCCCCTGGCCAGGGAAGCCCGGAGGGCCGCCCGCCGCGCGCGGCGCTGACGGACGGCCCCGGTCCCACTCCAGGGATGCGGTACGGCTCAGTGACCGCCGTGGCCCTCGTGACCGCGCTCGTGGTCGTGGACCGTGTTCGTCGCCGCGATCTTCTTCCACGACTTCGGCTGCGCCGGCTTCGCGGCCGCCGCGCCCGCCCGGGCCCTCGCCGCCGCCCCGGCCTTCGCGGCCGTCCGGGCGGACGGGCCGGCGTCGGCCGCCGCCGGAGCGGCCGGCTTCGACGGCTCGTACAGCCAGGTGTCGAACAGCTCGGCCAGCGGCTCGCCGGAGACCCGCTCCGCGTACCGCACGAAGTCGGCCACCCGCGCGTTGCCGTACGCGAACTGCTTCGGCCAGCCCTTCAGGATCGCGAAGAAGTCCTCGTCCCCGACCTCGTTGCGCAGCGCCTGGAGCGCCAGCGCGCCCCGGTCGTAGACGGCGCCGTGGAACTGGTTCTCCGCGCCCGGGTCACCCGGCTTCACCGTCCAGAACGGGTCGTCGGCACCCCGCAGCGCGTACACGTAGTCCGCCAGCTCCTGGGCCGTGCCCTCGCCCTCCTTCTCCGACCACAGCCACTGGCTGTAGCGGGCGAAGCCCTCGTTGATCCAGATGTCCTTCCAGTCCCGGACGGACACGCTGTCGCCGTACCACTGGTGCGCCAGCTCGTGGACGACCACCGACACGTTCGCGCCGTTGGCGAACTGCCGCGGGCTGTAGAACGGCCGGGTCTGCGTCTCCAGGGCGAAACCGCTGGTCACGTTGGGCACGTAACCGCCGAGCGCGTTGAAGGGGTACGGCCCGAAGACCGACTCCAGCCACTCCGCCACCTCGGTCGTGCGCTCGATGGAGGCGCGCGCCGCGCCCGCGTTGGCGCCCAGGTCCTTGCTGTACGCGTTGAGGACCGGCAGACCGTTCGCGGTCCGGTCCGTCGTGATGTCGAACCTGCCGACGGCGAGCGTCGCCAGGTAGGTCGCCTGCGGCTTGTCGGAGCGCCAGTTGAAGCGGGTCCAGCCCAGCGACGTGGACTGCGACTGCAACACGCCGTTGCTGATGGCCTGATGACCGGCCGGCACCGAGACCGAGACGTCGAAGGTGGCCTTGTCCAGCGGGTGGTCGTTGGACGGGAACCACCACACGGCCGAGTCCGGCTCCTGCGCGGCGACGCCGCCGTCCGGGGTGCGGGCCCAGGCCGACCAGCCGTCCACCTTGAACTCGGAGGGCTTGCCCGCGTAGCGGACGACCACCGAGATCTCCTTGTTCTTCTCCAGCGGGACGGCCGGGGTGACCTCCAGCTCGTGGTCGCCCGAAGCGGTGAACTTCGCGACCCGGCCGTTCACCCGGACCTCGCTGACCTTCAGACCGAGGTCGAGGTTGAACCGGGACAGGTTCTGCTTGGTGGTGGCGAGTATCGTCGCCGTGCCCTCCAGGAGGTCCGTGGCGGGCTGGTACTTCAGGCGCAGGTCGTAGTGCGAGACGTCGTAGCCGCCGTTGCCGCTGGCCGGGTAGTAGGAGTCGCCGATGCCCGGGGCCCCGGGGGTGAAGTCGGCCGCCGATGCCGGGATCGCCAGCAGCAGGGAGGCCGCGAGGGCGCTCGGAACGATGATTCTGCGGTGCACAGGTGCTCCCCAAGTCATAAGAAACGTAAGACGCGCGGGTAGTCGTCGGTCCTTAGCAACGACACTATTCAGACCCCCGACGGGCCGTCACGTCCAGAGGACCTCCTGTCACACGATCGCCATTCGGCCGACACGAACCCCTCCACCCACGGGATCCCCCCGAATGGACCCTGATTCCCTCCGGCGCTCTTTTGCACGGGAGTTGACCGGGGTACGTTCCCGCCCATGCCGATGCGAAAGCGGATCACCCGCGGAGCCCGAGCGCCGTACGGAGCCCTCGTGGCGGCGGCCACGGCCGCGCTGCTCGCGACCCTCGTCACCCCGGCCGGCGCCCGGACCGGCCCCGCCGCGCCCGCGACCGGGTCCGTGCGCGAGTCGCGCCCCGTCCACTCGTACGCCGACGCCGTCCGCGAGTCCGTCTGGGTCGACACCGGACTCGACGGCGACGGCGACGGACGCGCCGACCGGGTCGCCGTCGACGTCGTCCGCCCCCGGGAACCCGCCGCGGCCGGCCGCAGGATCCCGGTGATCATGGACGCCAGCCCGTACTACGCCTGCTGCGGACGCGGCAACGAGAGCCAGAGGAAGACGTACGACGCGGACGGGAAACCGGTCCGGTTCCCGCTGTACTACGACAACTTCTTCGTCCCGCGCGGCTACGCCTTCGTCGCCGTCGACCTCGCCGGGACCAACCGCTCCGACGGCTGCGACGACGTCGGCGGGCGCTCCGACGTGCGGTCCGCCAAGGCCGTCGTCGACTGGCTGAACGGCCGCGCCCGCGGCTACACCACCCGCACCGGCACGGCCCCGGCCCGCGCCACCGGCTGGAGCACCGGCGACGTCGGCATGATCGGAAAGAGCTGGGACGGCACCATCGCCAACGGCGTGGCCGCCACCGGCGTCGAAGGGCTGAAGACGATCGTCCCCATCGGCGCCATCTCCTCCTGGTACGACTACTTCCACTCCCAGGGCGCCCCCCTCTACGACGCCAACCCGAGCTGGCTCTCCGACTACGTCGGCAGCCCGGAGGCACGGGCCCGCTGCGGCGCCGTCCAGGACCGCATCACCACCGCCACCCCCTACAGCGGCGACTGGACCGCCGCCTGGAGCGAGCGCGACCACGTCAAGGACGCCGGCCGGGTGAAGGCCAGCGTCTTCGCCGTGCACGGACTCCAGGACCTCAACGTGCGGGCCGGGCAGTTCGGCCGGTGGTGGGACGCGCTCGCCGCCCACGGCGTCGAACGGAAGGTCTGGCTCTCGCAGACCGGCCACGTCGACCCCTTCGACTTCCGGCGCGCCGACTGGGTCCGCACCCTGCACCGCTGGTTCGACCACTACCTCCTCGGCTACGACAACGGCATCGACCGCGAGCCCGTCGCCGACGTCGAGCGCGCCCCGGACCACTGGGCCACCGACCGGCACTGGCCGCCGACCGGCACCGCGACCACCACCCTGCGCCCCGCCCCCGGCACCGCCGGCGGGCCCGGCGTCCTCGGCCGCGCCCCCGCCGCCCCCGGCTCCACCGCGACCTTCACCGACGACCCGGCCCTCGGCGAACTGGACTGGGCGGCCCGGATCGACACCGCGACCCCCGAGAAGGCCGGATTCGTCACCCGGCCGCTCTCCCGCGACCTGCGGATCGCCGGCTCCTCCCGGGTGACGGTCACCGCCACCCCGACCACCGCCACCGCCCACCTCTCCGCCGTCCTCGTCGACCTCGGCCCCGCCACCATCCGCGACTACGCGGCGGCGGGGGAGGGCATCACCACCCTCGACGGGCGCACCTGCTGGGGCGCGAGCACCCCCGGCGACAGCGCCTGCTACAAGGAGACCGCGGCCCGCACCGCCGACGTCGGGCACACGGTCGTCAGCCGGGGCTGGGCCGACCTCGGCACCTGGGCCGACCCCCGGAAGGGACGCCCGCTGACCCCCGGCAGGGCGTACACCCTCACCCTGGACCTCGCCGCCACCGACCACGTCGTCCCGGCCGGCCACAAGCTGGCCCTGATCGTCGGCGGCACCGACCGGGACCTGCTCGACCCCCCGTCGACCACCCCCACCCTCACCCTGGACCTCGCCCGGACCCGGGCGGAGCTGCCCCTGGTCGGCGGCGCGGGCGCCTTCGTCCGGGCCACGAGGGGACCGGCCCCGGCCCTCTCCGCGCCGCCGTCCCTCCTCCTGCCGCCGGGCGGATCCGTCCCGCCGGCCGCCGTCGCCGGGCCGCGCCTGCCCGGAGCGGGGGCCGCCCGATGACGACCCCCAGCGCGCGGCGGGGCTCACGGCGCGCGCTCGCCCTCCTGGCGGGCGCCGCCGTCCTCGCCCTGCCGCTCGTCGCCGTCCCCGCCGAGACCGCGGGCAGCGCCCCCGCGCAACCGCCGCCGCGCACCGGCTTCGAGACGAGCCGGGGCGCCCGGTGGACCACCGAGGCCGAGGAGCGGGACTTCCTCGCGGCCGTCGACCGGGCGGGCGACCGGGTGTCGCTGCGCGAGATCGGCACCACCGCCCAGGGCCGCCCGCTCCGCCTCGCCGCCCTCGGCGCGGCCCGGGCCGCCACGACCGTGCTCCTCGTGTGCAGCCAGCACGGCGACGAGCCCGCCGGCCGCGAGGCCTGTCTGAGCACGATCCGCGACCTCGCGTTCGCCCGGGACCCGCAGACCCGCCGCTTCCTCGACCGCACCACCGTCCTGGTCGTCCCGACCGCGAACCCCGACGGCCGGGAGGCCGACACCCGGGGCAACGCCGACGGCGTCGACGTCAACCGCGACCACATCGCCCTGCGGACCGCCGAGGCACGGGCGGTCGCCGCCGTCGTCCGCGACCGCCGCCCCCACCTCGTGTACGACCTGCACGAGTACGGCGCCACCCCCCGGTACTACGAGAAGGACCTGCTCGCGCTCTGGCCCCGCAGCCTCGACGCCGACCCGCACGTCCACGACGAGTCCCGGACGCTCTCCGAGACGTACGTCCGCCCCGCCGCCGGACTCGCCGGGTACAGCACCGGGATCTACGGCATCTGGACCGACCCGCTCACCGGCGAACCGGTCCGGCAGGTCGCGGGCGACGGCCAGGAGCGGATCCTGCGGAACACGGCCGGCATCAAGCACGCCGCCGGCCTGCTCGTCGAGACCCGGGTGGACGCGCTCGACCCGGCCGAGAAGGACGACCCGCCCCGCAACCACCGGCGCCGGGTCGCCAGTCAGCACGCCGCCCTGAAGGGGATGTTCACCTACCTCGACGCGCGGCGCGGTCCGCTGGCGGCGGCCACCGTCCGCGCCCGGCTCGCCGGCCTCGCCGACCGGGGCCCGGTCTTCCTCGGCGGCGCCGACGACGACCCGCCGGAGCCGGAGGAGATCCTGGCCGACCCGCCCTGCGGCTACCGCCTGGACGCCGCGCAGTACGCCGAGGCCGGCGACGAACTCGCCCTGCACGGCGTCACCGTACGGCGGGAGGGGGCGGGGGCGTTCGTACCGCTGCGGCAGTCGCAGCGCGCGCTCGTCCCCCTGCTGCTCGACGGACGGGCCGCCTACCACCTCGTCAGTGGGAGTCCTGTGGAGGAGTGTTGACGACCCCGTGGGCCCCGGGCCCCCTGGCGTGATGCCGATGTTTGCCGAGGTAAAGTTACCTGCCGGTACTGACCATGCCTCGAACGGGTCTTCCTGGCCCGGGAGTTGGAGAAACGCCATGCGTCCCACCCAGACCGCGCGCCGCGTCCTGCCGGCCCTGCTCGCCACCATGCTGCTGGCCGGCGGTGTGCTGGCCGGCCAGACGGTGACCGCCGAGCCCGCGGCGGCCGCCTACACCTGCAACGTCAGCAAGCTGAAGGCCGACGCCCGCAAGGAGCGCGACCGCGCCGCCAAGCTCAAGCGCCTCGGCGCCACGACGGAGGCCAAGAAGGCCCTCGCCAAGGCCGCCGCCCTGGAGAAGCGCGCCAAGCAGTGCGCCGACGCGGACAACAGCAGCCGCCCGCCGTTCGGCAAGTGACACCCCGCGCGGGGCGGTCGCCGACCGAAAGGCCGGCGACCGCCCCGCGGCCGTCCAGGGCGTCGGACACCCGCCTCCCGGGGGCCCGCCGCCGTACCCGGATCGGGACATTCCCAGGACGGATCAGCCATGGAACGGGCCGCTCCGCGGGGAAATACTCGGAGCATGCCGTCCGCGTACACCAGCCTCGACCTGACCCCCGCGACCGACCTCGCCCCCACCGACCTCCTGGTCGGCGGCAGGCCGCTGCTCCACCGGCTCGACGGGGCCGACGGCGCGGACACCGTCTCCCCCCTGGCGTCGGACCTCCCGCCCGTCCTCCGGGCCGAGCACGTCCGCCGCCTCCTCGACGCCGGCGACCACGGCCTCCCGGGCGGCCGGTACGTGATCCACTCCTGCCCCGACTGCGACGACCCCGGCTGCGGAGCCGTCACGGCCGTCGTGGAGCGCGACGGCGACGACGTCGTCTGGCGCGACTTCGCCTGGTGGACCGGCCCCGCCGTGGACCTCGCGCGCGACGGCTACCCCGGCACCGGCCCCTACCGCTTCCACGGCCCCACCCACCGGGCCGTGCTCCTCCGGCTCCTCGACGGGACCCGGCCCGGGACCGCCCCCGTCCCGGTGGGCGCCTCCCGCGGCTGACCCGGACCTCCGCCGCGCCCTCCGGCCTCTGCCTCCCTCCGGCCTCTGCCTCCCTCCGGCCTCTGCCTCCCTCCGGCCTCTGCCGCGCCCCGGGCCTCCGCCCGCGCCCCCGGCCTCCGCCCGCGCCCCAGGCCCCGCCCCCACCGCGCCCCGGGACCCCAGGCGGTTCCTCCCGTCGCCTAGGATTCGTCCCCTGATGACTGCAACCCTCGTCGCCAAGGACCTCGCCGCCGGCCACGGCGAGCGCACCCTCTTCGCCCAGCTCGACCTCGTCGTCGCCCCCGGCGACGTCATCGGCCTCGTCGGCGTCAACGGCGCCGGCAAGTCGACCCTGCTGCGGCTGCTCGCCGGGCTCGACGCCCCGGAGGAGGGCGAGCTGAGGCTCTCCCCGCCCACCGCCGCCGTCGGCCACCTCCCGCAGGAGCCCGAGCGGCGCGCGGGCGAGACCGTGCGGGAGTTCCTCGCCCGGCGCACCGGCGTCGCCGCCGCCCAGAGCGCGATGGACGAGGCCACCCAAGGCCTCGTCGACGGCACCCCCGGCGCCGACGACGCGTACGCCGTCAGCCTGGAGCGCTGGCTGGACCTCGGCGGCGCCGACCTCGACGAGCGCGCCGAGGAGGTCGCGGGCTCCCTCGGGCTCACCGTCGGCCTCGACCAGCCGATGACCTCCCTCTCCGGCGGCCAGGCCGCCCGCGCCGGCCTCGCCTCCCTCCTCCTCTCCCGCTACGACGTCTTCCTGCTCGACGAGCCCACCAACGACCTGGACCTCGAAGGCCTGGAGCGCCTGGAGGCCTTCGTGAAGGGGCTGCGCGCCGGGACGGTCGTCGTCAGCCACGACCGCGAGTTCCTCGCCCGCACCTGCACCAAGGTCCTCGAACTCGACCTCGCCCAGCAGCAGATCACCCTGTACGGCGGCGGTTACGAGGCCTACCTGGAGGAGCGGGAGACCGCCCGGCGCCACGCGCGCGAGGAGTTCGAGGAGTACGCCGGGAGGAAGGCGGCCCTGGAAGCGCGCGGCCACATGCAGCGGTCCTGGATGGACAAGGGCGTCCGGAACGCCCGCCGCAAGGCCACCGACGGCGACAAGCTCGGCCGCAACGCCCGCAGCGAGGCCAGCGAGAAGCAGGCCGCGAAGGCCCGGCAGACCCAGCGCATGATCGAGCGCCTCGACGTCGTCGAGGAGCCCCGCAAGGAGTGGGAGCTGCGCATGGAGATCGCCGCCGCCCCGCGCTCCGGCTCGGTCGTGGCGACCCTGCGCGAGGCCGAGGTGCGCCGCGGCGACTTCTCCTTCGGCCCCGTCACCCTCCAGATCGACTGGGCCGACCGGGTCGCCGTCACCGGTGCCAACGGCGCCGGGAAGTCGACCCTGCTCGCCGCCCTCCTCGGCCGCCTCCCGCTGGACTCGGGCGACGCGTCGCTCGGCCCGGGCGTCGTCGTCGGCGAGGTCGACCAGGCCCGCAAGCTCTTCCACGGCACCGAGACCCTCCTGGAGGCGTTCTGCGCGGCCGTGCCCGATACCGAGCCCGCCGAGGTCAGGACCCTGCTCGCCAAGTTCGGCCTGAAGGCCGTCCACGTGCTGCGGCCCGCCACCACGCTCTCGCCGGGCGAGCGGACCCGGGCCGCGCTCGCGCTGCTCCAGGGCCGGGGCGTGAACCTGCTGGTCCTCGACGAGCCGACCAACCACCTGGACCTCCCGGCGATCGAACAGCTCGAGTCCGCCCTCGACTCGTACACCGGCACGCTGCTGCTCGTCACCCACGACCGGCGCATGCTCGACGCCGTCCGCACCACCCGCCGCGTCGAGGTCGCCGACGGCAAGGTCACCGAACTCTGAGACACCCCGGCCCGGGCCGCCCGTCTTGCACGGGCGTGACCCGGGCCGTGAACTGTACGCACGACGGCTCTCCGCGGGGGCGCGGCCGGCCCCGTCCCCGCGGACGGCACTCTTCAGGAGGCACCACATGACCGACGACGGCATCACCCGGCTCCTCGCGATGCTGGACGACCTCGACGCGGACGTCGACGCGACGATCGACCTCGCCGACCAGATCGCGGCGACGGGCGGCCCGGAGCTGCTGCCGCGCCTGGAGGCCGAACTCGGCCGGGCGGTCGAGGAGCGCAACGGGTACGCCCGCGAGCTGCTCGGCGGCGTCGTCGCGGGCATCGGCGGCACCGGCCGCCTCCCGGTCCTGGTGCGGGCCTCCGCCGTCGACCTCGGCGACGACCAGGACGGCCTGGCCGCCGAGATCGTCGACCTCGTCCAGGCCGACCCGCAGCAGGCCGAGGCCCTGCTGCGGCCCCTGACGGAGGACGACGACCTCGCCGTCGCCCACCGCGCCGACTGGGCCCTGCGCTTCCTGCCGTAGCGACGCCCGTACGGGAAGGGACCACGGCTCCTTCCCGTACCCCGGCGCTACCGGCGCTTGCCGCCGCCCTCGCCCAGCAGGCCCGCCTTGCGGAGGGCGTCGGCCATGGCGCTGTTGGCGGGCGCCGGGGCCGCGCCCCGGTCCCGGCCGTTGCCGCCCCGGCCGCCCTGGCCGTCGCGCTCGGCCCGGCGGCCGCCGCCGCCCTGCCGCTGCTGCGGCGGCCGGCCGGAGCGCTCGCCCCGGTCACCGCGCTCGCCCCGGCCGCGCCCGCCCGCGCCGCCCGCCGCGTCCGCGCCCGGCTCGTCGTCGAGCCGCAGCGTCAGCGAGATCCGCTTGCGGGGGACGTCCACGTCCAGGACCTTCACCTTGACCACGTCGCCGGGCTTCACCACGTCGCGCGGGTCCTTCACGAAGGTCTTCGACATCGCGGACACGTGCACCAGGCCGTCCTGGTGCACGCCGATGTCCACGAACGCCCCGAACGCCGCCACGTTGGTGACGACGCCCTCCAGGACCATCCCGGACGCCAGGTCGCCGATCTTCTCGACGCCCTCCTTGAAGGTGGCGGTCCGGAACGCCGGACGCGGGTCGCGGCCCGGCTTCTCCAGCTCGCGCAGGATGTCCGTCACCGTCGGCAGACCGAAGGTCTCGTCGACGAAGTCGTCCGCCCGCAGCGAGCGCAGCGTGCCGGTGTCGCCGATCAGCGACGCGACCCCGCCGCCGGTCGTCTTCGCCATCCGGCGCACCACCGGGTACGCCTCCGGGTGCACGGAGGAGGCGTCCAGCGGGTCGTCGCCGCCCCGGATGCGCAGGAAGCCCGCGCACTGCTCGTACGCCTTCGGGCCGAGCCGCGCCACGTCCTTGAGCGCCCGGCGGGAGCGGAAGGGCCCGTGGGCGTCCCGGTGCGCCACGATGTTCTCCGCGAGGCCGGAGCTGATGCCCGAGACGCGCGAGAGGAGCGGCGCGGAGGCGGTGTTCACGTCCACGCCGACGCCGTTCACGCAGTCCTCGACCACCGCGTCGAGCGAGCGCGAGAGCTTCACCTCGGCCAGGTCGTGCTGGTACTGGCCGACGCCGATCGACTTCGGGTCGATCTTCACCAGCTCCGCCAGCGGGTCCTGGAGCCGCCGGGCGATGGAGACGGCGCCGCGCAACGACACGTCCAGGCCCGGGAGTTCCTGCGAGGCGAACGCGGAGGCCGAATAGACCGAGGCGCCGGCCTCCGAGACCATCACCTTGGTCAGGTTCAGCTCGGGGTGCCCGGCGACGAGTTCGGCCGCCAGCCTGTCGGTCTCGCGGGAGGCCGTGCCGTTGCCGATCGCGACCAGCTCGACCGCGTGCTCCTTCGCGAGCCGCGCGAGGGTCGCCAGGGCCTTGTCCCACTTGTTCGCCGGGACGTGGGGGTGGATCGTGTCGGTGGCGACGACCTTGCCGGTCGCGTCCACGACGGCGACCTTCACGCCCGTGCGGAAACCGGGGTCGAGGCCCAGGGTCGCCCGGGTGCCGGCCGGCGCGGCGAGCAGCAGGTCCCGCAGGTTCGCCGCGAAGACACGCACGGCCTCGTCCTCGGCGGCCGTCCGCAGCCGCAGCCGCAGGTCGATCCCGAGGTGCACCAGGATCCGGGTCCGCCAGGCCCAGCGGACGGTGTCCTGGAGCCACTTGTCCCCGGGGCGCCCCCGGTCGGCCACGCCGAAGCGGTGCGCGACGATCCCCTCGTACGAGGAGGGGCCCTCGACGGGCTCCTCCGGCTCCAGGTCCAGGGCGAGCACGTCCTCCTTCTCGCCGCGCAGCATGGCGAGCACCCGGTGCGAGGGGAGCGCCGTGAACGGCTCGGCGAAGTCGAAGTAGTCGGCGAACTTCGCCCCCGGCCCCTCCTTGCCGTCGCCCTTGCCGTCCCGCACCTTCGCCACCAGACGGCCCCGGCCCCACATGCGCTCGCGCAGCTCGCCGATGAGGTCGGCGTCCTCGGAGAACTTCTCCGCGAGGATCGCCCGCGCGCCCTCCAGGGCCGCCGCCGCGTCCGCGACGCCCTTGCCGGCGTCCACGAAGGCCGCCGCGGCGGCCGACGGCTCCACGGACGGGTCCGCGAGCAGCCCCTCCGCCAGCGGCTCCAGACCGGCCTCGCGGGCGATCTGCGCCTTGGTCCGGCGCTTCGGCTTGAAGGGCAGGTAGATGTCCTCCAGGCGCGCCTTGGTGTCGGCGCCCAGGATGCGGGCCTCCAGGTCCTCCGTCAGCTTGCCCTGCTCGCGGACCGAGTCGAGGACGGCCGACCGGCGGTCCTCCAGTTCGCGCAGGTAGCGCAGCCGCTCCTCCAGGGTGCGGAGCTGCGCGTCGTCGAGCGTCTCGGTCGCTTCCTTGCGGTAGCGCGCGATGAACGGCACGGTCGAACCGCCGTCGAGGAGCTCGACGGCTGCCCTCACCTGTCGCTCGCGTACGCCGAGTTCCTCGGCGATCCTTGCTTCGATGGACGTCGTCACGGTGTCCCGACTCGCCTTCTCGTGCCTCAAGCTTGCGACTGCATTGTGCCGGGTCGGTCACCCGTACGCGGCAACCGACCCGTCCCGCGCGTCCTTCAGCCCTTGCCGACGAGGTCCTCCGGGAAGGCGCCCGCGGCCGCCGCCGCGAAGAGGAAGCCGCGGCCCAGCTCCGTGAGGCGCTCGACGCCGGGCGCGCCGAGGTGCTCGTACGGGGCGGAGTCCAGCCGGTCGGTGTGCTCCTCGAGCTCGGCGCGCAGGGTCGTCCCGGCCTCGGTCAGCTCGCCCTCGGCGTCGATCAGGCCCCGGTCGCGCAGCCGCTGCACCGCCCCCTCCCAGTCGACGCGCCGCCAGCCCCGGGAGCCGAGGACCCAGCGCGGGGCCATGCCCCTGCCGGTGGCGGTGTGGGAGGCGAGGGCCTCGACGGGGTCGAGCCCGGCGGAGAGCAGGGCCGCGAGGTGCCCGTCGCCCCGGTGCTCGCGCAGCAGGGTGGTGGCGTGCCAGTAGGCGAGGTGGGGCTCCTCGGGGACCGGCAGGTCGGCGTTGGCCGAGTACAGGGGCCGGGCGTGCCGGGTGCAGGCCTCGGCGGCCCGCAGCGCGAGCTCCGCCGCCTCGGCCATCTCCGGGGAGGCGACGGCGTCCTCGCCGAGCAGCCGGCGCAGGGTGGCGTCGACGGCGCGCAGCCGCGCGGCCAGGACCTCGGCGGGGGAGGCGGTCTCCCACACGGCGGGCAGGTGCCGGGCGAGCAGCTCGTGGTTGTAGTTGTAGAAGGTCGCCGTGACCGTGCCCGCGCCCACCGCACCGAGCGGGGCGCTCCGGGCGGCGAGCCGCATCGCGCTCTGGTCGGCGAAGCCGAGGGCGGAGAACTCGCGGTCCAGGTCCGGCGAGAAGTACAGCGAGGAGTGCAGCGAGTTCAGAGCGTTGTGGCATCGGCGTCCGGCACGCGGCGGAAGGGCGTTCGTCATGCCCTCAACGTTACCGACTGGTCGGTACGACGGGAACAGGCGCGGGGCCTCCGGCGGCGGGAGCGCCCACACCCCCTCGGCCGGCGGGAGTCGACGCGTCCCCTCGGCCGGCGGGGACAGGGACCCCTTCCCCCGGCGGGAGCGGCGCGTTCCCTCCGCCGGGGTCTCCTCCGGCATCGCCATGGCCCTCCACCTCCTCGGCCGGATCGCCGGGGACGAGACCGCCCGGGCGGTCCAGCTCCGCACCGAGTACGACCCGCAGCCGCCCTGCGACGCGGGTTCGACGGAGAAGGCCCCGGCCGGGATCGTCGCGAAGTGGCGCGCGGAGACCGGTCGGCCCGGGGCCGCGTAGCCCGTACGGGCCTCAGAGCCCGTACGTGAAGCGGGGCGGGCGGCGCTCCAGGAAGGCGGCGACCCCCTCCGCGGTGTCGCCGCTGCCGCGCGCCTGCTCCGCCCAGTGGGCGTCCCGGTCCGTGCGCCCGTCGGCGAACTCCTTGGCCGCCGCCTGGGTGAGCGGCGAACGGGAGGCGAGCACCCGGCAGAACTCCGCCACCCGCTTGTCCAGTTCGCCCGCCGGGTGGAGCTCGTCCACGAGCCCCGTCCGCAGCGCCCGCTCCGCGTCGATCAGTTCGCCGGAGAACAGCAGGTACTTGGCGGCCGACGGGCCCACGAGGGCGGCGAGGCGGCGGGTCGACGAGGACGGGTAGACGATGCCGAGCTTCGCGGGGGTGACCCCGAAGCGGGCGCCCTCCTCGGCGAACCGCAGGTCGCAGGCGGCGGCGAGCTGGCTGCCGCCCCCGACGCAGAAGCCCCGGACGGCCGCCAGGGTCGGCTTGGGGAAGGCCGCGAGCGCCTCCTCCGCCCGTACCGCCAGGCGCTGCTGCTCGTCCCCGGGCTCCCGCAGCGCCGAGATGTCCGCCCCGGCGCAGAAGGTGTCGCCCTCGCCGGTCAGGACCAGGACCCGGACCGCCGGGTCGGCGGCGAGCCGCTCCAGGACGCCCGGCAGGGCGCGCCACATGCCGGCGCTCATCGCGTTGCGCTTGGCCGGGTTGGCGATGACGACGGTGGCGATCCCGTCCGTGACGCTCTCCTGCAGCTTCGGCTCCATGGGCCGGATGCTATCCGGCACGCCCGAACGTACGATCAGGAAGGGGCCGCCCTGCCGAGGAGGCACCGGATGACCGAGGACCGCCGCGAGGCGAAGGACGCTCCCGACCCGGCCGGGGACGTGCGGCGCCGGGGGAAGAAGCTGAACCGCAGCTTCGGTTGGCTCGCCGCGCTCGGCGCCCTGCTGGTGGTCGGCGGGATCGTCGGCCTCGTCTACACGGGCGCCGCCACCCTGACCTCGATGCTGCTTTTCGGCTGGCTGCTGCTGATCGGCGGCGCCGTCGGACTGCTCCAGGCCGTCCAGTCGCGGGGCACCGGCTACTTCTGGCTCGCCGCGGTGGTGGCCGCCCTGAACATCGCGGCCGGCGTCGTGGTGATCCGGCACCCCGAGGGTTCGGCGGAGGCGCTGACGATGTTCGCGGCCCTGCTCTTCCTGACCGGCGGGCTGTTCCGGCTCGTCGGCAGCGTGGTGGTGCGCGGCCCGCAGTTCGGCTGGACCCTCTTCCAGGGCGCCTTCGGCCTGCTGCTCGGCCTGCTCGTCCTCTTCGACTGGCCGCACAGCAGCCGGTACGTCCTCGGGGTCTTCTTCTCGCTCGCGCTGCTCTTCGACGGCCTCGGCCTGCTCGCGATCGGGGTGGGCGGCCGACGGATCGTCAGTATGGTGACCCCGCCGGAACCGGTTCCGGCCCCTTCTCCGAAGACCCCGCCGGACCCCTCGTCGGAGCCTTCTCCGAGGCCCTCTCCGGAGTCCTCAGAAAGCGTGCGCGATCAGTCGAACAACTGACATCGGCATACTCACCCGATCAGAAGGCAGCCGATAAGTGTCGACTTGTGGTCAGTAGGTGAGTCCACCCCCGCGGATTGCCAAGACTCGATCCGTGGCGAGAATCGAGCACGAGGGTGGGAACCGGACGGTGGAGCCCCGCGAAGGCGGCCCTGCCCGACACCCGTCCTACGAAGGAGTCTGGCGCTTCACCGCTGCCGCGGTCGACGTCTCCGTCCCGCAGGCCCGGCACGCCGTGCGCGACCTGCTGGTCCGCCAGGGCGTCCCCCTCCACGACGAGATCATGGACGGCCTGCTGCTGATCGTCTCCGAGCTGGTCACCAACGCCGTGCGGCACGCGGCGCTGCTGTCCCCGGAGATAGCGGTCGAGGTGGCGATCGGCCCCGAGTGGATCCGGGTGTCCGTCGAGGACAACCACCCCTACCGACCCAAGGCCCTGGAGGCCGACTGGGGGCAGACCGGCGGCCGGGGCCTGCTCCTGGTCCGCGAGATCGCCCAGGAGGCCGGCGGCGCCTGCGACGTCGAGCACACCGCGAGCGGCGGCAAGATCATCTGGGCGGCGCTGCCCCTGGCCCCGATGGCACCGGGGCCGGGGGCGGCGCCCCAGGAGCCGGTGGTCACCAGCCCCCGGACGGACCCGTCAGCTCCCTGACGGCCGGGCGCGCCGCGTCGAGCACCGTCATGAACCAGGCGGAGAACGGCGCGGCGGCGTGCCGCTCGGACAGCTCGGCGGGGGTCACGAAGGCGGTGTCCTCGATCTCCTCCGGGTCCGGGCGCGGCTCGGCCTGCACCAGGCCGACGAAGAGGTGGTTGAACTCCTGCTCCACCAGGCCCGAGGCCGGGTCCGGGTGGTTGTAGCGGACCGTGCCGGCCTCCGCGAGCAGCGAGGGCGAGACGCCCAGCTCCTCGAAGGTGCGCCGGGCCGCCGCCGCGAACGGCGCCTCGCCCGGGTAGGGGTGGCCGCAGCAGGTGTTCGACCAGACGCCGGGGGAGTGGTACTTGCCGAGCGCCCGCCGCTGGAGGAGCAGCCGGCCCGACTCGTCGAAGAGGAAGACGGAGAAGGCCCGGTGGAGCTGCCCCGGCGCCTGGTGGGCGGTGAGCTTCTCCGCCGTGCCGATGGTCCTTCCGTCCTCGTCGACCAGTTCGAGCATGATCGGGGCCGGGTCTCCGGACGGCTGGACACCGTTCGACGCGATCTCCGGAGAGATCTGAGCCGCGGTGGCTGGTGTGGTCGGCATACCCATCCTTCGCTTCGGTCCTCGGCCCGGTGGGGCCCCCTCAGTCTGCCGTACAAAAGCGGCTTGTCCGTACTTCGACGGCCGGACGCGACCGCTCCCACCGCACCGGAGTACAACCGGGGCGGCGGGAGCGGGAGGGGTCAGGAGCGGCACTACACCCCGAAAGCGGCGGGATGGACGAGCGCACCCGAGGGAACGGGCCCGGAGCCGTCCAGGACGAGCGCCCTCATCGCCTCGTCCGGAACCTCGAAACCTGGCCTGATTCCATACGCGGACGCCCGTTCGAACCCGAACCGGAGGTAGTACTCCGGGTGCCCCAGGACGAGCACCAGCGTCTCGCCCCGCAGCCGGGCCGCGTCGAGGACCGCCCGGACGACGGCCTGTCCGGCCCCCGTCCGCTGATGTTCCGGCGCCACCGCGACCGGGGCGAGCGCCGCCGCCGGGGCGCCGCCCACCCGGCAGCGGGTGATCAGGGCGTGTGCCGCGACGGTACCGTCCGGGGCCTCGGCCACGTACGACAGGCCCGGCAGCCAGGCCCCGGGGTCCGCCCGGAGCGCGTCGACCAGATCGGCCTCCGCCGCCGACCCGAAGGCCGCGGTCTCGACCCGCCGGACCTCCGCCTCCTCGCCGGGCTCCTCCGGCCGGGTGCGCCAGCGCGGATCGGCGGGGCGCAGGACGAAACCGGCGTAGCCGTAGTCGGAGCCGTGCTCGCGCCGCAGCGCGATCTCGGCGCGGGCCCCGGCGACCGCCTCGGCCATGCCGGGCACGGAGGTGTCCGCCGCCCCGGCGCGCGCGGCGAGCGGACCGTAGTACTCGTCCCAGTCGCCCTCCGGCTGACCGAAGGCGCCCAGGACGTGGTAGCCGGCCGCGACCGCGGCCGCCGCGTTCCCGGCGACGGTGCGGAGCGGGTAGTGCTCCTCCCAGAAGGCGCGGGCCGCCGGGCCCGGCTCCCCGGTGGTCCACACGCACTCGGTGAGCACGAGCGTGCCGCCGGGCGCGAGGAGACGGCGCCACTCGGCGAGAGCCCGGTCGAAACCGAGCACGAAGACCGAGCTCTCGGCCCAGACCAGGTCGAAGGAGCCGTCGGGGAAGGGCAGGGAGCCGATGTCGGCGCGGAGGACGCGGACGGAGCCGCCGTCGGGGTCCGTGCCGTCGAGCCCGCGCGCGGCGGCGGACTCCCGCAGCTCGGCGAGGAACGGCCCGTGGGTGTCGACGGCGGTCACCTCGGCGCCCGCCTCGGCGGCCAGGAGCAGCGCGGAACGACCGGGGCCGCAGCCCAGGTCGAGCACGCGCGGACGCACGGGGAGGTGCCCCGCGAGGGAGAGGAGCCGGCGGGTGGTGGTGTCGGAGCCCGGACCCTGGCGCGGCAGGCCGTGGTGCAGGGCGAAGAAGGCATCGCGAAGAGCGTTGTCGGACAACGTGGGAAACCCTTGGGTGAGAGGGCCCCGGCCGACGACGTGACGTACCGGTGCGAGGACCGGGATCAGGTCAGCCGGAGACCCGGAGGCTGAGGGACGACCGGGCGCTGCCGCACGGGGCAGCCTCCATCGCGACGGTCATCGACCCCAGCTCCTCTCCTCACGCGTTCGTACGAAAAGACTAACAGGCGGCCCGGTGCGCTACAGGCACAGTTTCGCCTCGTGCTCCGCGTGGCCGACCGGCTCCAGTTGGAAGGTGCAGTGCTCCACGTCGAAGTGCGAGCCCAGGCAGCCCTGGAGCGCGTGCAGCACCTTCTCGTGCCCCACCGAGTCGAGGGCCCCCTGGTCGACGACCACGTGCGCCGAGAGGACCGGCATGCCCGAGGTGATCGTCCAGGCGTGCAGGTCGTGCACGTCCTCGACCCCCGGCAGGGCCAGTATGTGGGCCCGCACCTCCGCCATGTCGACGCCCTTGGGGGCCGCCTCCAGGAGCACGTCCAGGGTCTCGCGCAGCAGCTTGACCGTGCGCGGGACGATCATCAGGCCGATCACCAGCGAGGCGATCGGGTCCGCGTACTGCCAGCCCGTGGCCAGGATGATCCCGGACGCGACGATCACGGTGACCGAGCCGAGGGCGTCCGCGAGCACCTCCAGGTACGCCCCGCGGACGTTGAGGCTCTCCCGCTGGCCCCGCATCAGCAGCGACAGCGAGATCACGTTCGCCACCAGGCCGACCGTCGCGAACGCGATGGCGGGGCCGCCCCTGGTCCCGGCCGGTTCGAGGAACCGCTGGACCGCCTCGAACAGCACGTAGCCGCCCACGCCGAGCAGCAGCAGACAGTTGGCGAGCGCCGCCAGGATCTCCGCCCGCGCGTACCCGAAGGTGCGGTTGCCCGAGGGCGGCCGGTTCGCGAAGTGGATCGCCAGGAGCGCCATCGCGAGGCCGACCGCGTCGGTCGCCATGTGGGCCGCGTCCGCGATCAGCGCGAGCGAGTCCGCGACCACGCCGCCGATGATCTCGATCACCATCACGGAGAGCGTGATGCCGAGCGCGATCCGCAACCGGTTCCGGTACGCGGCCCCCGCGGTGCCCGTGGGCGGCGGGCCCCCGTGGCCGTGCCCGTGATCGTGTCCAGCCCCCATGACGTGGCCTCCCGGTCGTGTCGTCCGTATGCCCCGGTGCGCAAGTCAACTACGGGTGGGGGGTATGCGCAACACGGTACTGAACACCGTTGTCATATGCTCTGACCTGCGGTGATGCATTCCGGACAGCGCGTGTGGAGAGGGGCTCGAAGACGGCCCCCGCACAACCCCCGGACCGGGGTTTGTGGGCCGGGCGGGTGATCGCCCATCATGATCTCCGGCGGGCGGGACGCACCGAGGCGGACAGGAGCGTGCCCGGGGGAGTCCTGCCCGCGAAGCCTCGATGAACTCGTCCTTCTGTTCATCGGATAGCCTCAGCCGACGTGTCGCCGCCCGGTGCCGGGCCGCACCGCCGCGCCCGGGGCCGCCATGGGCCCCGCCGGCCCCTCCGTCAGCTCCAAGGAGTGAGTTCGTCTGTCGACCGCCATCCTCACCGGCCCCCCGGCACCCGGATCCTCGCTCGACGGTGATCTGCGGTCGCTCGGCTTCGACGTCCGGATCGCCTCCGGCGCCGAGGAGGCCGGCGCCCTGCTGACCGCCGTCCCGGCGGGCGAGCGCGTCGCGCTCGTCGACCCCCGGTTCGTCGGCCACCTGCACGCGCTGCGCCTCGCCCTCACCGACCCCCGGTTCCCGGCCGCCGGAGTCCCCGGCGCGCTCACCGCGCAGGGCGAGGCCCGTCCCGCCCTGGCCCGGGCCCTGAGCGAGGTCTCCGTGACGTCCGGGGCCCCGGCCGCCCCCGCCGACGACCTCCCCGGCAGCCTCGCCGACGCCCTCGACGCCGACGGCGTCGCCGTGCACCGCCCCCAGCTCGGCACCCTCGTCGCCACCGTGCCCACCGACGCCGAGGCCCGCCACGCGGCGCGCGCCGCCGTCGAGGCCGTCGACGACGAGGCCGTACGCCTCCGCTCGGCCGTGAAGGCGCACGATGGCTTCTTCACCACCTTCTTCATCAGCCCGTACTCGCGCCACATCGCCCGCTGGTGCGCGCGCCGCGGCCTGACCCCCAACCAGGTCACCACCGCCTCGCTGCTCACCGCCCTGATCGCGGCCGGCTGCGCGGCGACCGGCGAGCGCGGCGGCTACGTCGCCGCCGGCGTCCTCCTCCTCGTCTCCTTCGTCCTGGACTGCACCGACGGGCAGCTCGCCCGCTACGCGCTGAAGTACTCGACGATGGGCGCCTGGCTCGACGCCACCTTCGACCGCGCCAAGGAGTACGCCTTCTACGCGGGCCTCGCCCTCGGCGCCGCCCGCGACGGCGACGACGTCTGGGCCCTCGCGCTCGGCTCCATGGTCCTGATGACCTGCCGCCACGTCGTGGACTTCTCCTTCAACGAGGCCAACCACGACGCCACCGCGAACACGAGCCCCACCGCGGCCCTCTCCGACCGGCTCGACGGCCTCGGCTGGACCGTCTGGGCCCGCCGCATGATCATCCTGCCGATCGGCGAGCGCTGGGCGATGATCGCCGTCCTCACCGCCGTCACCACTCCCCGGATCGTCTTCTGGGCGCTGATCGTCGGCTGCGCCTTCGGCGCCTGCTACACCACCGCCGGCCGGGTCCTGCGCTCCCTGACCCGCAAGGCGAGGAGGACCGACCGGGCCGCCCGCGCCCTCGCCGACCTCGCGGACTCCGGTCCCCTGGCACAGGCCGTCGCCAAGGCGGCCCGCCGCCTCGCGCTCCCCGCCCCCGTCGTCGCGTTCCTGGGCGCCGCGCTCGTCGTCGGCTGCGCGCTCGGCGCGGGGCCGGGCGTCACCGTCGCCGCGGCCGCCGGATACGCGGTGCTCGCCGGCGTCGCCGTCGCCCGCCCCCTCAAGGGCGCCCTCGACTGGCTCGTCCCCCCGCTCTTCCGCGCCGCCGAGTACACCACCGTCCTCGTCCTGGCCGTCCGCTCCGACTCCCCGGGGGCCCTCCCGGCGGCGTTCGGGCTGGTCGCGGCGGTCGCCTACCATCACTACGACACGGTGTACCGCATTCGCGGCGGCACCGGCGCGCCGCCCGCCTGGCTGGTGCGCGTCACCGGCGGACACGAGGGGCGCACGCTCCTGGTGACCGTCCTCGCCGCCCTCCTCGCGGGCCGCGGCGACGACTTCACCCCGGCACTGGCCGCCCTCGCGGTCGCCGTCGCGCTGGTGGTGCTCGTGGAGTCCATCCGCTTCTGGGTCTCCGCCGGAGCACCCGCCGTTCACGACGAAGGAGAAACAGCATGATCGGTCTCGTACTGGCAGCCGGTGCCGGACGGCGTCTGCGCCCCTACACCGACACCCTTCCGAAGGCCCTCGTGCCGGTCGACGGGGACACCACGATCCTCGACCTGACCCTGAAGAACTTCGCCGAGATCGGCCTCACCGAGGTCGCGATCGTCGTCGGCTACCGCAAGGAGGCCGTCTACGACCGCAAGGAGGCCCTGGAGGCCGAGTACGGGCTGAAGATCACCCTCGTCGACAACGACAAGGCCGAGGAGTGGAACAACGCCTACTCCCTGTGGTGCGCCCGCGAGGTCCTCAAGCGCGGTGTGATCCTCGCCAACGGCGACACCGTCCACCCCGTCTCCGTCGAGAAGACCCTGCTCGCCGCCCGCGGCGACGGGCAGAAGATCATCCTCGCCCTCGACGCGGTGAAGAACCTCGCCGACGAGGAGATGAAGGTCATCACCGCCGAGGGCGAGGGCGTCCGGCGGATCACCAAGCTCATGGACCCGGCGACCGCCACCGGCGAGTACATCGGCGTCACCCTGATCGAGGCCGAGGCCGCCGAGGAGCTCGCCGACGCCCTCAAGGCCACCTTCGAGCGCGACCCCGACCTCTACTACGAGGACGGCTACCAGGAGCTGGTCAACCGCGGCTTCACCGTCGACGTGGCCCCCATCGGCGACGTCAAGTGGGTCGAGATCGACAACCACGACGACCTCGCGAAGGGCCGTGAGATCGCGTGCCAGTACTGACCCGGCTGATCCCGTCGCCGGTCGTCGTCGACATCCGCGGAGGAGCGCTGGACGACCTGTCCGCGCTCCTCGCGGACCAGCGGATCTCCAGCAACGGCAAGATCGCCGTCGCCATCAGCGAGGGCTCCGGCCTCAAGCTCCGGGACCGCTTCGCCGCCGAGCTGCCCGGCGCCGACTGGTACCCGGTCGCCGGCGGCACCATCGACGAGGCCGTGAAGCTCGCCGACGCCATGCGCGGCAAGCGGTACGACGCGGTGGTGGCCCTCGGCGGCGGCAAGATCATCGACGTGACCAAGTACGCGGCGGCCCGGGTCGGGCTGCCGCTGGTGGCCATCGCCACCAACCTGTCGCACGACGGGATCTGCTCCCCGATCTCCACCCTGGACAACGACAACGGGCGCGGCTCCTACGGCGTCCCCACCCCGATCGCCCTCGTCATCGACCTGGACGTGATCAGGGACGCCCCGGTCCGCTTCGTCCGCTCCGGCATCGGCGACGCGATCTCCAACATCTCCGCCCTGGCGGACTGGGAGCTCTCCCACCGCGAGACCGGCGAGCACGTCGACGGCCTCGCGGCCGCCATGGCCCGCAGCGCCGGAGAGGCCGTGCTCCGCCACCCCGGCGGCGTCGGCGACGACGACTTCCTCGTCACCCTCTCCGAGGGCCTGGTGATGTCCGGCATCGCCATGTCGATCAGCGGCGACAGCCGCCCCTCCTCGGGCGCCTGCCACGAGATCAGCCACGCCTTCGACCTGCTCTACCCGGCCCGCGCCGCCAGCCACGGCGAGCAGTGCGGCCTCGGGGCGGCCTTCGCCATGCACCTGCGCGGCGCCCGGGCGGAGTCCGCGCAGATGGTCGCCACGCTGCGCCGGCACGGCCTGCCCGTCACGCCGGAGGAGATGGGCTTCACCGTGGACGAGTTCGTCCACGCGGTGTCCTTCGCCCCGCAGACCCGGCCGGGCCGCTTCACCATCCTGGAACACCTCGACCTGTCCGACGACGAGATCAGGGACGCGTACGCCGACTATGCACAAGCCATCGGTAGCTGAGCTCCGCCCGGTCGTCCACCCCCCGGGCGTGAAGGACCGGCGGAGCGGCGAGCACTGGGGCGGCCGTCTGTACATGCGGGAGATCTCGCTGCGGATCACCCGGCAGTTGGCGAACACCCGGGTCACTCCCAACCAACTGACCTACCTCATGACCGTCTTCGGCGCGCTCGCCGCCCCGGCGCTCCTCGTGCCGGGCATCCCGGGCGCCGTCCTCGGCGTGCTCATGGTCCAGCTCTACCTGCTGCTCGACTGCGTCGACGGCGAGCTGGCCCGCTGGAAGAAGCAGTTCTCGCTCGGCGGCGTCTACCTGGACCGGGTCGGCGCCTACCTGTGCGACGCGGCGGTCCTCGTCGGCTTCGGCCTGCGCGCCGCCGACCTGTGGGGCACCGGACGGATCGACTGGCTGTGGGCCTTCCTGGGCACCCTCGCCGCCCTCGGCGCCATCCTGATCAAGGCCGAGACCGACCTCGTCGGCGTCGCCCGCCACCAGGGCGGCCTCCCGCCGGTCAAGGAGTCCGCCGCCGAGCCGCGCTCCTCCGGCATGGCGCTGGCCCGCCGGGCCGCCGCCGCGCTCAAGTTCCACCGGCTGATCCTCGGGATCGAGGCCTCCCTGCTCATCCTGGTCCTCGCGATCGCGGACCAGGTCAGGGGCGACCTCTTCTTCTCCCGGCTCGGCGTCGCCGTCCTCGCCGGCATCGCCCTGCTCCAGACCGTGCTGCACCTGGTGTCGATCATGGTCTCCAGCAGGCTGAAGTGAGGCCGGCCGTGAACACGCCGCTCAGGATGGGGGCCGTCGTCATCACGATGGGCGACCGCCCCGACGGCCTGCGCGCGCTGATCGACTCGATCGCCGCGCAGGAGGGCGACCCCGTCGAGGTCGTCGTCGTCGGCCAGGGCACCCCGGTCACCGGGGTGCCCGACCGGGTCCGCACCGTCGACCTGCCGGAGAACGTCGGCATCCCCGCCGGCCGGAACGTCGGCATCGAGGCCTTCGGCCCCGGCGGCACCGACGTCGACGTCCTGCTCTTCCTCGACGACGACGGCCTGCTCGCCCACGCCGACACCGCCGAGCTGGTCCGGCAGGCCTTCACCGCCGACCCGCGCCTCGGCATCGTCAGCTTCCGCATCGCCGACCCGGAGACCGGCGCCACCCAGCGCCGGCACGTGCCGCGGCTGCGCGCCGCCGACCCGATGCGCTCCTCGCGGGTGACCACCTTCCTCGGCGGCGCCAACGCCGTCCGCACCAAGGTCTTCGCCGAAGTCGGCGGTCTGCCCGGCGAGTTCTTCTACGCGCACGAGGAGACCGACCTCGCCTGGCGCGCGCTCGACGCCGACTGGATGATCGACTACCGTTCCGACATGGTGCTGCTGCACCCCACCACAGCACCTTCCCGGCACGCCTCCTACCACTTCAACGTGGCGCGCAACCGCGTGTGGCTGGCCCGTCGCAACCTGCCCGCGCCCCTGGTGCCGGTCTACCTCGGCGTCTGGCTGCTGCTCACGCTGGCCCGGCGGCCCTCGCCCTCCGCACTGAAGGCGTGGTGCGGCGGATTCCGGGCGGGCTGGACCACCCCCTGCGGACCGCGCCGCCCCATGAGGTGGCGTACGGTGTGGCGGCTGACCCGGCTGGGTCGCCCCCCGGTCGTCTGACATCGTGGTACCCGACGTGCCGCGCATCTTGAACATGAAAGTTTCGACTTGTGAGTGACACACACCAGGGCGGGGCGGTCGCGACGAGCGCGCCCCCGTCCGTCGACGAGGGCCTGGCTCCGGCCGACCTTGCCGCGAAGTACGGCCTCTCGGTCAGCGGCGCCCGGCCCGGCCTGTTCGAGTACGTCCGTGAGCTGTGGAGCCGTCGCCACTTCATCCTGGCCTTCTCCTCCGCCAAGCTGACCGCCCAGTACAGCCAGGCGAAGCTGGGCCAGGTGTGGCAGGTGGCGACCCCCCTCCTGAACGCCCTGGTCTACTACCTGATCTTCGGGCTGATCCTGGGGGCCGGGAAGGGACTGTCCAAGGACGTCTACATCCCGTTCCTGGTCACCGGCATCTTCGTGTTCACCTTCACCCAGAGCTCGGTGATGGCCGGCGTCCGGGCGATCTCGGGCAACCTGGGCCTCGTCCGCGCCCTGCACTTCCCGCGCGCCACCCTCCCGATCTCCTTCTCCCTCCAGCAGCTCCAGCAGCTCCTGTTCTCGATGATCGTGCTCGTGGCGGTCGCGATCTCCTTCGGCAGCTACCCCTCGCTCCGCTGGCTGCTGGTGGTCCCCGCGCTGTTCCTGCAGTTCGTCTTCAACATCGGCCTGGCCATGATCATGGCCAGGATGGGGGCCAGGACGCCCGACCTCGCCCAGCTCATGCCGTTCGTCATGCGCACCTGGATGTACGCCTCCGGCGTGATGTTCTCGATCCCGGCGATGCTCTCCGACAAGCCCGCCTGGATCGCCGACGTCCTCATGTACAACCCGGCGGCCGTCTACATGGACCTGATCCGCTTCTCCCTCATCGAGGGCTACGGCGCGGAGAACCTGCCGTCCCACGTCTGGATGACCGCCCTCGGCTGGGCCCTGGCCTTCGGCATCGGCGGCTTCGTCTACTTCTGGAAGGCCGAGGAGAGGTACGGCCGTGGCTGACCCGACCAAGAGCAACGTCCCCACCGTCATCTGCGACGAGGTCCACATCGTCTACCGGGTCAACGCCGGCGGCGGGGGCAAGGGCAGCGCCACGGCGGCGCTCAGCCGGATCGTCGGCCGCGGCAAGGCCGAGGTCTCCCGGGGCGTCCGCAAGGTCCACGCGGTCCGCGGCGTCACCTTCACCGCCTACCGGGGCGAGGCCATCGGCCTCATCGGCTCCAACGGCTCCGGCAAGTCCACCCTGCTGCGCGCCATCGCCGGCCTGCTCCCCACCGAGAGCGGCAAGGTCTACACCGACGGCCAGCCCTCGCTCCTCGGCGTCAACGCGGCCCTGATGAACGACCTCACCGGCGAGCGCAACGTGATCCTCGGCGGCCTCGCCATGGGCATGAGCCGCGAGGAGGTCCGCTCCCGCTACGAGGGCATCGTCGACTTCTCCGGCATCAACGAGAAGGGCGACTTCATCAGCCTGCCCATGCGCACGTACTCCTCCGGCATGGGCGCCCGGCTCCGCTTCGCCATCGCGGCCGCCAAGAACCACGACGTCCTCCTCATCGACGAGGCCCTCGCCACCGGTGACCGCAAGTTCCAGATCCGTTCCGAGGAGCGCATCCGCGAGCTGCGCAAGGAGGCCGGCACGGTCTTCCTGGTGAGCCACAGCAACAAGTCCATCCGGGACACCTGCGACCGGGTGCTCTGGCTGGAGAAGGGCCAGCTCCTCATGGACGGCCCCACGGACGAGGTCCTCAAGGCGTACGAGCGGGAGACCGCCCGCTGAGCGCCCCCCGCCCGAGCCGCCGCCCCCGTCGCGTCCCCCGCGCCGGGGGCGGCGCCGTTTCCGCGCGGCGTGCGGCCACCCGGAATGTTCATGCGGTCAACATCGGGCAGGATGAGCCCATGGCAGCGATCTCGGGGGGAAAGACCTACCACCACGGCGATCTGCGGAACGCGCTGATCTGCGCGGCCGTCGGCCTCGCCACCGAGGGAGGCCCCGAACGGGTCGTGCTGCGCGAGGCGGCCCGCCGGGTCGGCGTCTCGCCCACCGCCGCCTACCGGCACTTCGACGGCCGGGGCGAGCTCCTCCGCACGGTCAGGGCCCACGCCCAGCGGATGCTCGCCGACTCCATGGAGCGCGCCGCCGCCCGCGAACCCGGCGCCGACGACCCCGTCCTCGCGGCCGAGCGCCGGCTCGCCGCCCTCTGCCGGGGGTACGTCGGCTTCGCCGTGGAGCAGCCGGGACTCTACCGGGCCGCGTTCTGCCTGCCCCGCCCGGCCGGGGCGGGCGCGGCGGTGCCGGAGCGGCAGCCGCACGAGCCCGAGGTGCGGGCCTTCGCCCTGCTCGGCGAGGCCCTCGACGCCCTCGCCGGGAGCAACGCCCCGCAGCGGACCGTCCGCCCCGCCGCCGGTGCCGCCGCGTGGTCGGCCGTGCACGGGCTGTCACTCCTGCTGCTCGAAGGGCCTCTTCGGCGCCTTCCCGCACAGCGCAGGAACGCCGTCGTCGAGTCCACCCTCGCCATGGTCGTCACCGGGACACGCGCCCCCTGAGCCTCGGTTCGACCCGAACTCCCTTGCGGTACGGGCAGATTGACGTCCCGTACGGGTGAGGTTCCCGACGCCCGCCACCCCGGAACGGCGACGGTCGTCGTACAACGTAAGCTGGACCGGTCTGTTTCGCGGCAAGTAGGGCGATACCCCACGGCCATCGGGCCCCGGGTGGCGGCCCTACGGGCAGGGGTCGGCGGCGTGTCCGAAATAGGATGGATTGGGTCAGCAGTGTAGAACGGGAGACGTGACGGCCATGACGCAGAATCTCCAGCTCCACGAGGGTGTCGCCGTCCCTCCGTCGGGCAGCGACCGGTGACGGACCCCCGGCAGGCGCGCCCCGGCGCCACCTCGCGCGCCACCCTCGGCAAGGCCGCGGACGAGAACTTCCCCGTCGCCCCCTTCTTCCTGCCCCGCGCCTGGCGCGACGACCTCATGGCCGTCTACGGCTACGCCCGGCTCGTCGACGACATCGGCGACGGCGACCTCGCCCCCGGCGGGGCCGACGCCCGCCGGCTCGGCGTCGCCCCCGAGCACGCCGAGGACCGGCTCGCCCTCCTCGACGCCTTCGAGGCCGACCTCCACCGCGTCTTCGACTCCACCCCGCGCCACCCCCTGCTGCGCGCCCTCCAGCCCACCGTCGAGCGGTGCGGACTCGCCCCCGGGCCCTTCCTCGGCCTGATCGCCGCCAACCGCCAGGACCAGGTGGTCGGCCGCTACGAGACGTACGACGACCTCCTCGCGTACTGCGAACTCTCCGCCAACCCCGTCGGCCGCCTCGTCCTCGGGATCACCGGCACCGAGACCCCCGAGCGGATCCGGCGCTCCGACGAGATCTGCACCGCCCTCCAGATCGTCGAGCACCTCCAGGACGTCGCCGAGGACCTCGGCCGCGACCGGATCTACCTGCCCGCCGAGGACCTCAAGCGCTTCCACGTCACCGAGGACGACCTCGCCCGGCCCACCGCCGGCGCCTCCGTCCGCGCCCTGATCGCCTTCGAGGCCGAGCGGGTCCGCGCGCTGCTCCACGCGGGCGTCCCCCTCGTCGGCAGCGTCCACGGCCGCCTCCGCCTCCTCCTCGCCGGATTCACCGCCGGGGGACTCGCGGCCCTCGACGCGATCACCGACGCCGGATACGACGTACTGACCGGCCCGCCCGGGCCCACCAAGCCGAGCCTGCTGCGCCGGGCGGGAGCGGTCCTGCTCCGGGCGCGGGGAGAGGGGTGACCGTGACCGTGGAGGGACAGCACCAGCCGTCCGCGCCGGTACAGGCCGCCTACAGCTACTGCGAGGCGGTCACCGGGCAGCAGGCCCGCAACTTCGCCTACGGCATCCGGCTGCTGCCGGCCGAGAAGCGCCAGACGATGTCCGCGCTCTACGCCTTCTCGCGGCGCGTCGACGACATCGGCGACGGCACCCTCGCGCCCGGCGAGAAGAAGGAGCGCCTGGAGGCCACCCGGGACCTGCTCGACCGGATCCGCTCCGACAAGGTCGGCGAGGACGACACCGACCCGGTCGCCGTCGCCCTCGCCGACTCCGCCCGGCGCTTCCCGATCCCGCTCGACGGCCTCGACGAACTCATCGACGGCGTCCTCATGGACGTCCACGGCGCCACCTACGCGACCTGGGACGACCTCAAGGTCTACTGCCGCTGCGTCGCCGGCGCCATCGGTCGCCTCTCCCTCGGCGTCTTCGGCACCCACCCGGGCGCCCACGGCGCCGACCGCGCCCCCGAGTACGCCGACACCCTGGGGCTCGCGCTCCAACTCACCAACATCCTCAGGGACGTGCGCGAGGACGCGGAGAACGGGCGCACCTACCTGCCCGCCGACGACCTCGCCAAGTTCGGCTGCGGGGACGGCTTCGGCGGCCCCCTGCCCGAGGGCTCCGACTTCGCCGGGCTCGTCCACTTCGAAGTGCGGCGCGCCCGCGCCCTGTTCGCCGAGGGCTACCGGCTGCTTCCCCTGCTCGACCGGCGCAGCGGCGCCTGCGTCGCCGCCATGGCCGGCATCTACCGGCGCCTGCTCGACCGGATCGAGCGCGACCCGGAGGCGGTCCTGCGCGGCCGCGTCTCCCTGCCGGGCCGCGAGAAGGCGTACGTAGCGGTGCGCGGCCTCTCCGGCCTCGACGCCCGCCACGTCACCCGCCGCGACGCCGGGAGGCGCACCCGATGAACCCGTACGCGCCGGAGCGCCCGGCCGCGCCCGGCACCGCGCTCCCGATCGTTCCCGGCGCGCTTCCCGTCCGCGCGGCGAACCGCCGACCCGGCGCCGCCCCCCGTACGATCACCGTCCGCGCGGCCGTCCCCGGCACGACCGTTTCCCGTGCGTCCGCCGTCCGCACGGTCGCCCCCCGTGCGGCCGTCGGCCGTGCCGCGACCCCCGGCGCCGTCCCGGCGTCCCCGACCACGGCCGTCACGTGCGGCCCGGACCCGACGGGTCCGACCACGACGAACCGATCGGAGGCCGCGTGACCCAGGACGCGACCGGGCGGGACGCCCGGCAGGCCCACGCCGTCGTCGTCGGCGGCGGCCTCGCCGGGACCACCGCCGCGCTCCAGCTCGCCGACGCGGGCGTCCGCGTCACCCTCCTCGAAGGCCGGCCCCGGCTCGGCGGCCTCGCCTTCTCCTTCCGCCGCGGAGACCTGACCGTCGACAACGGCCAGCACGTCTACCTGCGCTGCTGCACCGCCTACCGCTGGTTCCTCGACCGGATCGACGGCGCCCACCTCGCCCCCGTCCAGGACCGCCTCGACGTGCCCGTCCTCGACGTCGGCCACCGCCGCGGCCCCCGGCTCGGCCGGATCCGCCGCGACGACCTGCCCGTCCCGTTCCACCTCGCCCGCAGCCTGGCGACCTACCCCCACCTCAGCGCCGTCGAGCGCGTGAGCGTCGGCCGGGCCGCGCTCGCCCTGAGCCGGCTCGACCCCGCCGACCCGGCCCTGGACGGCATCGACTTCGCCACCTGGCTCGGCCGCCACGGACAGTCCCCGCGCGCCGTCGAGGCCCTGTGGGACCTCGTCGGCGTCGCCACCCTCAACGCCACCGCCCCGCACGCCTCCATGGGCCTGGCCGCCATGGTCTTCAAGACCGGACTCCTCTCCGAGCCCGGCGCCGCCGACATCGGCTGGGCCCGCGTCCCGCTCGGCGAACTCCACGACACCCTGGCCGGAAAGGCCCTCGCCGCCCTCGGCGTGCGCACCGAGCTGCGCACCAAGGCCGAGCGGATCTCCCGCACCGCCGACGGGCGCTGGGCCGTGGAGGTGCCGGGCGAGACGATCGAGGCCGACGCCGTCGTCCTCGCCGTACCGCAGCACGAGACCCACGCCCTGCTGCCCGACGGCGCCCTCGACGACCCCGACCGGCTCCTCGACATCGGCACCGCCCCCATCCTCAACCTGCACGTCGTCTACGACCGCAAGGTGCTGAGGCGGCCCTTCTTCACCGCCCTCGGCTCCCCGGTGCAGTGGGTCTTCGACCGCACCGACGCCTCGGGCCTCACGGGCGGCGGCCAGTACCTCGCCGTCTCCCAGTCCGCCGCCCAGGACGACATCGACGAGCCCGTCGCCGTCCTGCGCGAGCGCTACCTCCCGGAGCTGGAGCGGCTGCTGCCCGCCGCCCGCGGCGCCGGGGTGCGCGACTTCTTCGTCACCAGGGAGCGGACGGCGACGTTCGACCCCGCCCCGGGCACCGGCCGGCTCCGCCCCGGCGCCCGCACCCGGGCACCCGGCCTCCACCTGGCCGGAGCCTGGACCGCCACCAACTGGCCCGCGACCATGGAGGGGGCCGTCCGCAGTGGTTTCAGCGCTGCGGGCGCCGCGCTCTCCGCCCTCGGCCGCCGCCATGACCATCCGCTGCAGGAGGCGGTATGAGTGTGAGTACCGGAACAAGAGGAGAGACCGTGCCGACAGCGCCGCCGGGACACCCGGCCGTCGACACCGCGGACGTGTCCGCACTGCTGGAGCGGGGACGGGCCCTGTCCACCCCCGTACTGCGGGCGGCCGTCGACCGCCTCGCGCCGCCCATGGACACCGTGGCCGCCTACCACTTCGGCTGGATCGACGCGCAGGGCAACCCCGCCGACGGCGACGGCGGCAAGGCCGTCCGCCCCGCGCTCGCCCTGCTGTCGGCCGAGGCCGCGGGCGCCGCGCCCGAGGTCGGGATCCCCGGCGCCGTCGCCGTGGAGCTCGTCCACAACTTCTCGCTGCTCCACGACGACCTGATGGACGGCGACGAGCAGCGCCGCCACCGCGACACGGTGTGGAAGGTGCACGGCCCCGCGCAGGCCATCCTCGTCGGCGACGCCCTCTTCGCCCTCGCCAACGAGCTGCTCCTCGAACTCGGCACCGTCGAGGCCGGACGGGCCACCCGCCGGCTCACCACGGCCACCCGCAAGCTCATCGACGGACAGGCCCAGGACATCTCCTACGAGCACCGCGAGCGGGTCACCGTCGCGGAGTGCCTGGAGATGGAGGGCAACAAGACCGGCGCCCTCCTGGCCTGCGCCGTCTCCATCGGCGCGGTCCTCGGCGGGGCCGACGACCGGACCGCCGACAAGCTGGAGGAGTACGGCTACCACCTCGGCCTCGCCTTCCAGGCCGTGGACGACCTGCTCGGCATCTGGGGCGACCCGGAGTCCACCGGCAAGCAGACCTGGAGCGACCTGCGCCAGCGCAAGAAGTCCCTGCCCGTCGTCGCCGCCCTCGCCGCCGGCGGCCCGGCCTCCGAGCGGCTCGGCGAGCTGCTCGCCACGGACGCCAAGTCCAGCGACTTCGACTCCTTCTCCGAGGAGGAGTTCGCCGCCCGCGCCGCCCTCATCGAGGAGGCCGGGGGCCGGGAGTGGACCTCCCAGGAGGCCCGCCGCCAGCACGCCGTCGCGATCGCGGCCCTGGACGAGGTGGACATGCCCGCCCGGGTGCGGGACCAGCTCGTCGCCCTCGCCGACTTCGTGGTCGTACGGAAGAGATGATCACCATCACCCTGATATGAGTTCGCGGTCGCCGGCCGGTGCCACCCGGCGCCGGCCGACGGCAGACCCGCAGGAGCAGAAGGAAACAGACTGCGCGAAGGGGAAGCCATGACAGCGACGACCGACGGAAACGCCGGGGCCGTGAGCCCCCGGACGGCCGTGGCCGGAGAGACGACCGACACCGCCCTCCCGGAAGGGACCGCCCCCGTCCCGGGGAGAACCTCCCCGGAGGGGACCGCTCCCGCCCCGGGAAGACTCGACGAGACCGCCGCGCGGGCCGCGGCACGGGCCGCCGAGCACCTGCTCGCCCGCCAGGATCCGGCGGGCTGGTGGAAGGGCGACCTGGAGACCAACGTCACCATGGACGCCGAGGACCTGCTCCTCCGCCAGTTCCTGGGCATCCTCGACCCCGACACCATCCGGGCCGCGGCCCTCCACATCCGCCGCGAACAGCGCGAGGACGGCGCCTGGGCCACCTTCTACGGCGGGCCCGGCGAACTCTCCGCCACCGTCGAGGCCTACGTGGCCCTGCGGCTCGCCGGGGACCCGCCCGAGGCCCCGCACATGGCCCGCGCCTCCGCGTGGGTCCGTGCCCGCGGCGGCATCGCGGCCGCCCGGGTCTTCACCCGGATCTGGCTCGCCCTCTTCGGCTGGTGGCGCTGGGAGGACCTGCCCGAGCTGCCCCCGGAGCTGCTCTTCCTGCCCAAGTGGTTCCCGCTCAACATCTACGACTTCGGCTGCTGGGCCCGCCAGACGATCGTGCCGCTCACCGTGGTCTCCGCGAAGCGCCCGGTCCGCCCCGCCCCCTTCCCGCTCGACGAGCTGCACACCGATCCGGCCCGCCCGAACCCGCCCCGCCCGCTCGCCCCGCCGACCGGCTGGGACGGCGTCTTCCAGCGGCTCGACCGGGCGCTGCACCTCTACCACCGGGTGGCGCCGCGCCCGCTGCGCAAGGTGGCCATGAACCTCGCCGCGCGGTGGATCGTCGAGCGCCAGGAGAACGACGGCTGCTGGGGCGGCATCCAGCCCCCCGCCGTCTACTCGGTCATCGCCCTCCACCTCCTCGGCTACGACCTCGGTCACCCCGTCATGCGGGCCGGCCTGGAGTCCCTCGACCGGTTCGCCGTCCGGCGCGAGGACGGCTCCCGGATGGTCGAGGCCTGTCAGTCGCCCGTCTGGGACACCTGCCTCGCCACCGTCGCCCTCGCCGACGCCGGGCTCCCGCCCGACCACCCGGCCCTGGTCAAGGCCGTCGACTGGATGCTCGACGAGGAGATCACCCGCACCGGGGACTGGGCGGTGCGCCGCCCCGGACTCCCGCCGGGCGGCTGGGCGTTCGAGTTCCACAACGACAACTACCCCGACACCGACGACACCGCCGAGGTCCTGCTCGCCCTGCGCCGGGTCCGGCACCCCGACCCGGCCCGGGTCGAGGCCGCCGCCGCCCGGGGCGCGCGCTGGACCCTCGGCATGCAGTCCCGCAACGGCGCCTGGGGCGCCTTCGACGCCGACAACACCAGCCCCTTCCCCAACAAGCTGCCCTTCTGCGACTTCGGCGAGGTCGTCGACCCGCCCTCCGCCGACGTCACCGCCCACGTGGTGGAGATGCTGGCCCACGAGGGCCTCGCCCGGGACCCCCGCACCCAGCGGGGCATCGAGTGGCTGCTCGCCGAACAGGAGCCGCACGGCGGCTGGTTCGGCCGCTGGGGCGTCAACCACGTGTACGGGACGGGCTCGGTGCTCCCCGCCCTCGCCGCCGCCGGGATCCCCGCCTCCCACCCGGCGGTCCGCCGGGCCGTCGCCTGGCTCGGCTCCGCGCAGAACGAGGACGGCGGCTGGGGCGAGGACCTCCGCTCGTACCAGGACGAGCAGTGGGTCGGGCGCGGCGCCTCCACCGCCTCCCAGACCGCGTGGGCGCTGATCGCCCTGCTCGCCGCGGGCGAACGGGAGTCCGAGCCGGTCCGGCGGGGGATCGCCTGGCTGGTCGAGACCCAGCTCCCGGACGGTTCGTGGGACGAGCCGTACTTCACCGGCACCGGCTTCCCCTGGGACTTCTCGATCAACTACCACCTCTACCGGCTCGTCTTCCCGCTCACGGCGCTCGGCCGGTACGTGTACGGGGAGCCGTCGCCCCGCAAGGAGGGCTGATGGGCCGCGCGCCGGCCCCCGGCGCCGCCGCCCCGCCGCTCCTGATCGCCTGCGCGCTCGGCATCGAGCAGCTCGCCCTGCGCAGCGGCGACCGGGGCGGCGCCCCCGGCCCGGTCACCGTGCTGCGGACGGGCATGGGGCCCGAACGGGCCCGGGAGGCGGTCTCCCGGGCGCTGGGGGAGCGGCGCCGCTGGGACGCGGCCGTGATCGCCTCCGGATTCTGCGCGGGGCTCGCCCCGGGCATGCACCCCGGCGACCTGATCGTCGCCGACGAGACCCGCGGACCCGACGGCACGACCGCGTGCACCGGTACGGACCTCCTGGTGAAGGCCCTGGTCAGGGCGGTGCCGGGCCGGGCCGTGCACCTCGGTCCGCTGAGCGGCTCCGACCACGTGGTGCGGGGACCCGAGCGGGCCGCGCTGCGGGGCACCGGCGCGATCGCCGTCGACATGGAGTCCGCCGCGACCCTGCGTACCGCACGGGCCGCCGGAGCCTTCGGGGAGGGGCCGGGCGCGCGTCCGGTTGCGGCCGTCCGGGTGGTCGTGGACGCTCCAGAACATGAGCTGGTCCGTATTGGCACGGTACGCGGGGGAATATCAGCCTTTCGCGTCCTTCGTGCCGTCCTTCCCGCTTTCTTCGAATGGCACCGTTCTTTGCTGCTCCCCAGGAGGTGAGCGAGTTATGGCCATGCCGCTCCGTCAGTCCATCCGGGTCGGGACCTACCTCTTCGAACAGAAGCTCCGCAAGCGCGACAAGTTCCCGCTGATCGTCGAGCTCGAACCGCTCTTCGCCTGCAACCTCAAGTGCGAGGGCTGCGGGAAGATCCAGCACCCGGCGGGTGTCCTCAAGCAGCGCATGCCGGTCGCCCAGGCGGTCGGCGCGGTCCTGGAGTCCGGCGCCCCCATGGTGTCCATCGCGGGCGGCGAGCCCCTGATGCACCCTCAGATCCACGAGATCGTCCGCCAGTTGGTGGCGAAGCGGAAGTACGTCTTCCTCTGCACCAACGCGATGCTGCTCCGCAAGAAGCTGGAGAACTTCACCCCCTCGCCGTACTTCGCCTTCGCCGTGCACATCGACGGGCTGCGCGAGCGGCACGACGAGTCCGTGGCCAAGGAGGGCGTGTTCGACGAGGCGGTGGCGGCGATCAAGGAGGCCAAGCGGCGCGGCTTCCGGGTCACCACCAACTCGACCTTCTTCAACACCGACACCCCGCAGACGATCATCGAGGTGCTCAACTTCCTCAACGACGACCTCCAGGTCGACGAGATGATGATCTCGCCCGCCTACGCCTACGAGAAGGCCCCCGACCAGGAGCACTTCCTGGGCGTCGAGCAGACCCGGGAGCTCTTCAGGAAGGCGTTCGCCGGGGGGAACCGGCGCCGCTGGCGCCTGAACCACTCGCCGCTCTTCCTGGACTTCCTGGAGGGCAAGGCGGACTTCCCCTGCACCGCCTGGGCGATCCCCAACTACTCCCTCTTCGGCTGGCAGCGCCCCTGCTACCTGATGAGCGACGGCTACGTCCCCACGTACCGCGAGCTCGTGGAGGAGACCGACTGGGAGAAGTACGGCCGGGGCAAGGACCCGCGCTGCGCCAACTGCATGGCGCACTGCGGCTACGAGCCCACCGCCGTCCTCGCCACCATGGGCTCCCTCAAGGAGTCCCTGCGCGCGGTCCGGGAGACCGCCTCCGGGAACAGCAGGTGAGCGGCGCGTGACCGGCGGCGGGTTCGACCTGCGGGCCCTGCTCGCCGAGCGCGGCGGCGAGCGGTACGAGCTGCACTCCCGGTACCTCAACCCCCAGCTCCCGCGCATGCTCCGCACCATCGGCTTCGACAAGGTGTACGAGCGGGCCGAGGGCGCCCACTTCTGGGACGCCGACGGGAACGACCACCTGGACATGCTCGCCGGGTTCGGCGTGATGGGCCTCGGACGGCACCACCCCGTCGTCCGCAAGGCCCTCCACGACGTCCTGGACGCCGGGCTCGCCGACCTCACCCGCTTCGACTGCCCGCCGCTGCCCGGCCTCCTCGCCGAGCGGCTGCTCGCCCACAGCCCCCACCTCGACCGGGTCTTCTTCGGCAACAGCGGCACCGAGGCCGTGGAGACCGCCCTCAAGTTCGCCCGGTACGCCACCGGGCGGCCCAGGATCGTCTACTGCGACCACGCCTTCCACGGGCTCACCACCGGCTCCCTCTCCGTCAACGGGGAGCGGGGCTTCCGGGACGGCTTCGCCCCGCTCCTGCCGGACACCGCGATCGCCCTCGGCGACCTCGACGCCCTGGAACGGGAGCTGCGCAAGGGAGACGTGGCCGGCTTCGTCGTGGAGCCGATCCAGGGCAAGGGCGTCCACGAGGCGCCGCCCGGCTTTCTGCGCGGGGCCCAGGAGCTGCTGCACCGGCACGGCGCCCTGCTGATCGCGGACGAGGTGCAGACCGGTCTGGGCAGGACCGGCGACTTCTACGCGTACCAGCACGAGGAGGGCGTCGAGCCGGACCTGGTCTGCGTCGCCAAGGCGCTCTCCGGCGGCTACGTGCCGGTCGGCGCCACCCTCGGCAAGGACTGGATCTTCAAGAAGGTCTACTCGTCCATGGACCGGGTCCTGGTCCACTCGGCGAGCTTCGGGTCGAACGCGCAGGCCATGGCCGCCGGGCTCGCCGTCCTCTCGGTGATGGAGGAGGAGGGCACGGTCGCCCGCGCGCGCCGGATCGGCGACCTGCTCTCCGGCCGCCTGAAGGAGCTGGTGCCCCGCTACGAACTGCTCCACGAGATCCGCGGGCGCGGTCTGATGATCGGCATCGAGTTCGGCCGGCCGTCCTCGCTCGGACTGCGCGGCCGCTGGACGATGCTCCAGGCGGCCCGCAAGGGCCTCTTCGCCCAGATGGTCGTCGTCCCGCTGCTCCAGCGGCACAGGATCCTCACCCAGGTCTCCGGGGACCACCTGGAGGTGATCAAGCTGATCCCGCCGCTCGTCGTCGACGAGGCGGACGTGGACCGGTTCGTCACCGCCTTCACGACGGTCATGGACGAGGCCCACGGCGGGAGCGGGCTGATGTGGGACTTCGGGAAGACGCTGGTCAGGCAGGCGGTCGCCCAGCGCTGACCCGAACCGGATCCTTCCGGGTCCCCGTACGGTCCTTCCGGGTTCTCACACGGTCCGTCCGGGTCTCCGCGAGGCCCTCCGGGTTTTGCCTCTGGGGCAAGAAACTTGCCTCAGAGGCACGATCCTGGCGGAATGGAGTCATGGACCACGTCCCCGGGGACACCTCCCCGGCCTCCGCCACCGACGTCCTGCCGGACGTCGCCCCGCAACTGCGGGCCCTGCGCCGCCGCCGGGGACTCACCCTGGAGGCCGCCGCCCGGCGGGCCGGCCTCTCGCCGGCCCACCTCTCGCGTCTGGAGACGGGGAACCGGCAGCCCTCGCTGCCGATGCTGCTCGCCCTGTCCCGCATCTACGGTACGACGGTCTCCGAGCTCCTGGGGGAGACCCCGCCCGAACACGACCCCGTCGTCCGGGGCGACCGCTCCGAGCCCGTCGAGGCCGACGGCTGGATCTACCGCCAGGCGGGCGGCGCCGGACGCGCCCTCCAGTGCCTGCGGGTCCACGTGCCGCACGCCACCCGGGCCGACATCGTGCGCGTCCACCCCGGCGAGGAGTGGATCCACGTCCTGGAGGGGCGGGTGCGGCTCGCGCTCGGGGAGACGGTCCACGTCCTCGACCCCGGGGACGGCGCGCACTTCGACTCGCTCACCCCGCACCGGATCGGCGCCGCCACCCCCGGCGGGGCCGAGCTGCTCTTCGTCCACACCCTGCTCCAGAGCCCCGCCGCCGAGTTGTGCTTCGGCGACGGGACCCCGCACCGGCGCTGACCGCCACAAAGCCGCTGTAACCATTTTTCAGGAAAGGACCGACATGTCCGAGAAGCCTGCGGCCGTCACCGGCGAGGAGCGCGGGGAAGGCAAGTTCCCCAAGGGCCTGGTGCTCCGCCTCTTCGCCTACCTGATCGCCGGTCACCTCTTCGCCGGCTTCCTCTACCTGCTCTTCGCGATGGGCGCGAAGTAGGACCCCGGCCGGCAGGCCCTACGCCTCGGTGAGCAGGCGCTCCCGCAGCCGCTCGCGGGTCTCCGGGGACAGCCCCAGGCCCTCGGAGAAGTAGGCGTCCACCGAGCCCCAGGTCGTCTCGATCGTCCCGAAGGCCGCCCGCAGGTACTCCGCCCGCGCGTCGAAGAGCGGGCTCAGCAGCTCCATCACCTCGGGCCCCATGGCGTCCGGGGCGGTGGAGCTGCGGCGCACCTTGTAGCGGCGGTGCGGCTCGTTCGACTTCACGTAGTCGGCCTCGATCGCCGCCCGCTCGACCCCGACGGCGAGCAGGGTGATCGCGACGGCGAGCCCGGCGCGGTCCTTGCCCGCCGCGCAGTGCATCAGGGCCGGGACGCTCTCCTCGGCCATGGAGTGCAGGATCCGGCTGTGCTCGGCGGTGCGCTCGACCACCATCCGGCAGTACGAATCGGACATCCGGGCCGCGGCCTGCCCGTCGCCGAGGACCTCCCGCAACTGCGCGGTCTCGCCGTCCCGCACCAGCCGCCAGAACTCCTTGCCGTCGGCCGGGTCGTTGAGGGGTATGTTCACGTTCCGCACCCCGGGCAGCTCGACGTCCGGGCCCTCGATCCGCCGGTCGGCCTCGTTGCGGAAGTCGAAGACCGTGTGCAGCCCGAGACCGGCGAGGAAGGCGGCGTCGCTCTCGGTCGCGTGGGCGAGGTGGCCGCTGCGGAAGAGGCGGCCGGGACGGACCGCCCGCCCGTCCGTCGTCGGCAGACCGCCCACGTCCCGGAAGTTGCGGACCTCCGTCAGCTCGGGCTCGTCGGCTTCGACGGGCGGGACCTGCGGCAACTGCTGCGTCACGGATGCTCCTGGAAGGTTGGCGCGCGGATGTCCGACGCGACGTCGGTTCCTGATCGGTTCCTGGGGCAATCATCCAGACGGGAGCGGTGCGGCGCACCCCCTCGGACGGGAATGGGTGATCTGTCCGAATTGGCCTATTGGGTATAACGCGCCCTGTTTACAGGCGAGATGGGATTCGGCGCGTGAGCAGCGTCATAGAAGTGACGGATCGTGGCCGGGGGTCCGGCGCGATTTCCGTGCGGGAAAAGGGAGTCGGAGGAACGTCCTCCACGGAGGGTGACCGGAATTCCGGGGGAACGATCTAGGGCGGAATCCCGGGACAAAACAGCGGCTTGTTCGCGCCGACCCCGCTCGTCTAGCGTCACGCTCAATCCGGACGGACCGCCGAATCCTGCCACCGCCCGGAATTCCACCCATCCCATGCGTGGCAGGAGCGGGGGACCCAGGAAGTACGCCGGTCCCGCGACGCAGGACGGCTCGGGGTGAAGCCGCGCGAGAGCGCGGCCGGACATCTCCAGTCCGAACCCGACAGCTCACCTCGCAGGCGCCGGAGAGGATTCGCCATGCCCGCGAAGGGTAAGCACCGCCGTCCCAAGAGCAACCCCCTCACCCGCGGATTCGCCGCCGCCGGTACGGGAGGCGCCGTCGTCGCCCTCCCGCTCCTCGGCGCCACGGGGGCCCACGCCGCCGAGCAGGCCGCCCCGGCCGCCGCCTCCGTCCAGTCCGTCGTCACCGCGCACGCCGTCGCGGCGAAGGCCGCCCCCGCGAAGGCCGCCGCGGAGACCGGCCCCCGGACGTACTCCGTCGTCGCCGGCGACTACCTGTCGAAGATCGCCGCCGACCACCACCTCCAGGGCGGCTGGCAGAAGGTCTACGAGGACAACCGCCGGACCATCGGCGCCGACCCCTCCCTCATCCTGCCCGGCATGAAGCTCACCATCGGCGCCAAGGGCTCCGCCCCCACCGGTCCCCAGAGCACCACCGGCGCCCAGGCCTCCGGCAAGAACGGCGACGAGGCCCCGCGCGCCTCCCGCGACAGCGGCCGCCCCGCCGCCCCGGAGGCCGAGGAGAGCTCCACCGGCTCCTCGGCCTCCACCGCCTCCTCCACCGGCTGGGTCTCCCCGGTCGCCCTCGCCGGCTTCTCCACCCCGTACCACGCCTCCGGCTCCATGTGGTCCTCCGGCTACCACACCGGCGTCGACTTCATCGCCTCCTCCGGCACCACCGTCCGCGCCGTCGGTGCCGGCACGGTCGTCTCCGCCGGCTGGAGCGGCTCGTACGGCAACGAGGTCGTCATCAAGCACGAGGACGGCAACTACTCGCAGTACGCCCACCTCTCCTCCCTCTCGGTCTCGGCCGGGCAGAGCGTCAGCGGCGGGCAGCAGATCGGCCTCTCCGGTTCCACCGGCAACTCCACCGGCCCGCACCTGCACTTCGAGATCCGCACCACCCCGAGCTACGGCTCGGACATCGACCCGCTGGCCTACCTGCGCCAGCACGGCGTCTCCCTCTGACGCCCCGAAGGACACACCCTTTTCCGAAGGCCCGGCGCATGCGCTCCGGGCCTTCGGCCTATTCCGACTTGGGCGAATCTTTATCGGTGGCATATATCACCCACCGTCAACCCCTCCTTACGGTCGCGTAGGTCACACGCGAAAGGGAAGGATGTGCCCCCGTGGCAGACGATTCGAGATCAAGAGACAAGAACGCATTCGGGTCGTACGCGGCGATCGGTGACAGCTTCACCGAGGGCGTCGGAGACCCCGGCCCCGACGGGACGTACGTCGGCTGGGCGGACCGCTTCGCGGTCCTGCTCGCCGACCAACTGCCGGAGCACGAGGCCTTCCGCTACGCCAACCTGGCCGTACGCGGGCGCCTCCTCGACCAGATCGTGGCGGAACAGGTCCCCCGGGCGAGGGAACTCGCCCCCGACCTGGTGACCTTCTGCGCGGGCGGCAACGACATCATCCGCCCCGGCACCGACCCGGACGACGTGGCCGAGCGCTTCGAGCGCGCCGTCGCCGACCTGACCTCCGCCGTCGGGACCGTCATGGTGACCACCGGCTTCGACACCCGTGACGTGCCCGTGCTCCGGCACCTGCGCGGCAAGATCGCCACCTACACCGCGCACGTCCGCGCCATCGCGGACCGCTACGACTGCCCGGTCCTCGACCTGTGGTCGCTCAGGTCCGTCCAGGACCGGCGGGCCTGGGACGGCGACCGGCTGCACCTCTCGCCCGAGGGACACACCCGGGTCGCCCTGCGCGCCGCCCAGGTCCTCGGCCTGCCGGTGCCCGCCGATCCCGACCAGGCGTGGCCGCCGGTCCCGCCGCGCGGCTCGCTCGAGGTGCGCCGCGACAACATCCAGTGGGCGCGGGAGTACCTCGTGCCCTGGATCGGGCGCCGGCTGCGCGGCGAGAGCTCCGGGGACCACGTCGAGGCCAAGCGCCCCGACCTCATGCCCCTCCAGCGGGCCTAGCGGGCGGTACGGCGGCGGGGATCCGCTCCAGGACCCCGCCCGCGAACACGTCGTACAGCGGCAGCGTCTCCAGGTGGACGTAGCCGATGTGGCAGTCGCAGACGGCGAGGGGGCAGGCGCGGGGGCGCAGGGCGGAACGGTACGAACCGTCGTACAGGTTCCCCAGTTCGGCCTTGACGAAGTGGCAGCGCCGCACCGTCCCCCCGCCGTCCACCGACACCACCGACTCCCCGGTCCGGCAGGGCAGCCCCGCCGAGCGGTGCGGATGCCGGCTGTACGGGAAGAGGGGGTCCAGCTCCGTCCACCCGTCGGCCTCCGCGTCGGTGTACGCATGCCCCTCGGCCGCGTTCACCCACAGGTACACGTGCGGCGGCAGCGCCTCCCGCAGTCGCCGCGCGTCCTCCCGGTGCTCCGGGAGCCCCACCACGCCCACGCTGAACCGGACGCCCCGGTCCGCGAGATCGCGGCACTTGCCGAGGAAGCGCTCGTACGGCGTCTGCCCGGGGTGGTACGTGCACCACAGTGCCACGCCCTCCCGGTCCGCCTCCGCCAGCCAGTCGGTCCGGCAGCTCAGATTGGTCTGGATCGCCACCCGCTCGACGTGCGGCAGCCGCGACAGTTCGACGAGCGCCCTCCGGTACCAGGAGCGCACCAGGCCCTCGCCCCACGGCGTGAACAGGATCCGCAGCCGGTCGCCGGTCTGCGCGGCGGCCCACCCGGTGAACCGTTCGAGCGCCGCCCGGTCCGCGCGCAACCGCTCCCGGCTGTCCCGGCGCTTGGCGAAGGGGCAGTACGGGCAGTCGTAGTCGCAGGAGGAGAGCGGCCCCCGGTAGAGCAGCGTCAGGTCCACGGCCGCCCCCTACTTCGGCTCGTACGCGGCCATCGCGGCCCGCACCCCGGGGGAGAACAGCTCGGGACCGAGCCCGTCCGAGTGCGCGAGCCCCTCGGGGGAGAGCCGCAGCAGCCCCGCCGGGGCCTCCCCGTCCAGCCAGCCGAGCGCCTCGAACCGGCCCAGCTCCCCGGGGAAGTCCGCGAAGGGCGAGGACCCGAACCGCTCCTCGTACCCGGCCACCGGCATCCCCTCCGCCTGGAGCAGCGACTGGAGCAGATGGCGGCGCCGGGCCTCCCCGGCGTCGACCCACCGGCCCACCCGGGCGCGCGAGAAGTCGCCGGTCTCCGCGTAGGCGTCGATGATCGAGCGGATCTCCCGCATGTCGACGGCGTAGTCGAAGGAGTAGTGCAGGGCCGAGGTGTACGAACGGGCCCCGCAGCCCAGGCCGATCATCCCGTCCGTCTGGCAGGCGTGGTCGTCCGGGCCGAGCGGCACCGCGTCCCGCCGCCGGAACATCCGCATCGACACCTGCTCGTAGCCGTGGGCCAGGAGGTGGTCCCGGCCGTGCCGGTAGAGCCGCAGCCGCCGCTCGTCCCACTCCCGGTCGTCCTCCGGCGGCGTCCGGCCCAGACCGGTCAGCGGCCGGACGTACAGCGGGTAGAGGTACAGCTCCTCCGGGCGCCAGGCCAGGGCCGCGTCGAGCGAGCGGCGCCAGGACTCCTCGGTCTGCCCGCCGATCCCGTAGATCAGGTCGATGTTGAGCACGGGGACGCCGGTGTCCCGGATCCGGCCGAGCGCCGCCTCCACGTCCGCGCGGCGCTGCGGCCGGACCGCCGCCCGCGCCTCGGCCTCCACGAAGCTCTGCACCCCGATGCTGAGCCGGGTCGCGCCCCGCTCGACGAGCAGCCCGAGCCGGTCGGCGGTCGCCGTCGCGGGCGAGGTCTCCACCGACAGCGGCACCGCCCGCAGGTCCGCCCCCATGCGCTGCTCGGCGATGTCGCAGAGCCGCTCCAGCTCGGCGGCGGTCAGGAAGGTGGGCGTGCCGCCGCCGAACGCGGCCGTCGCGAACCGCACCGGCTCCCCGTCCCCGAGCGCCTCGCGCACGGCGGTCGCCTGCCGGTCGAGGGCGTCCAGGTAACGGGTGGTCAGCTCGCCGGGGGCGCCGATCCGGGTGAAGAGGTTGCAGAAGCCGCAGCGGACCTCGCAGAACGGCACGTGCGCGTAGAGCGAGAGCGCGTCCTTCGGCTCCCCGGCCCAGAGCGCGGCGAGCTCCGGCGGATCGGACAGCTCCCGGTACGCCGTCTTGTGCGGGTAGGCGTAGACGTAGCTGCGGTACGGGCGGGGGGCGGGGGTTCCGGCGGTTGTCACGCGGTGGCCTCCCGGAGCGTGGTCGGTGGTCTTCACGCGGCGGCCTCCTCGTCGGGTCCGGCGGGTCCGGCGGGGCCCGGCAGGACGAACTGCGCGTACGGCACCGTCCACACGACCTCGTGGCCGAGCCGGTGACCGGTGAAGCCGTCCTCCCCGTACGCCGTGCCGTGGTCGGAGCAGACGATCGCGAAACAGGGGCGCCGGGAGCCCATCGCGGCGAAGAGGCGCCCGATGTGCCGGTCGACGTACTCCAGGGCCGCCGCGTGCGTCTCCCGGGAGTCGCCCGCCGCGCGGGTCGCCCCCGGCAGGTGGAACCAGTTGGGCTGGTGCAGCGCCGACACGTTGACGAAGAGGAAGAGCCGCTCCTCGTGGGGGAGTCCGGCCACGACCTCCTCGGCGCGCTCGACCTGGGACTCGAACGAGGTCGGGGACGCGACGCCGAAGGAGGGCTCCCAGTGGCTCTCCCGGAACAGCCCGGGGAGCACGGAGCCGAGCGGCGGCCGCCTGTTGAAGAAGCCCACCCCGCCGACGCAGACCGTCCGGTAGCCCTCGGCCGCGAGGCCGGAGACGAAGTCGGGGGTGTCGTGCACCCAGGTGCCGTCGGCGGTCGACTCGCTCCCCGCGAACCGGGCCGCGAACAGCCGGGGATGGGGTCCCTGCGCGGCGGGGGTCGGCAGGAAGCCGGCGAAGATCGCCTGGTGGGAGGCGTAGGTGAAGCTCCCCGGCGCGTGCCGCCGCTCCCAGACGCCGCCGGGCAGGTGCCGGGCCAGGTGCGGGATGCGGCCCGCGGCCGCCAGCTCGGCGGCCACGTCGTACCGGAGCGTGTCGAGGGTGACCAGGAGCAGGTCGTGGCTGCCGACGATCGCGTTCATGTCGGGCTGGTTCACGCGGTGCTCGTTCCTGTGGTGCGGGCGGTGCTTGTGGTGCTGGTGGGGCTTGCGTCGCAAGGCGTACGGGGGAACAGCGCGGCCACCTGGGCCGCGTAGGTGTCGAGGCCCTCGGCCCCGCCGCCGGGCAGGCCCGTGAGCCGGGGCAGCAGGTCGCCGAAGGCGTTGACCTCGCCCACGGCGAAGCGCCGCCATCCCGAGGCGGGCAGCAGGTCGACGCCCACGCACCGGGTCCCGGGGAACGCGGCGGCGGCCCGCTCGCACACTCCGAGCGCGTCCGCCCAGCGTCCGCCGGCGGCGGCGATCGCGGCCCGGGCCGCGTCCAGGTCGCCCCGGGCCCCGCCCAGGTGCAGATTGGTCAGGGGGGAGCGGCTGGTGCGGAGCACCGCGTGGGTGGCCCGCCCGTCGACCACCACCACCCGCAGGTCGGCGGCCCGCCCGTCCTGGGTCGCCTTCGGCAGCCACCGCTCGACGTGCAGGCCGTCGGGGGCCAGGGCGTCCACGATCGCGGCGACCTCCCGCTCGCTCGTGTAGCGCCGTACCCGCAGGGAGTTGAAGAGCCGTCCGTCCGGCCCGCGCTCCACCGAGGTGGTGGCCTGGACCCGGCCCGCGCCGTTCGTCTCCACCGCGAGGACCCCCGAGGCGGAGGAGCCGTGCGCGAGCTTCACGAACACCCGGCGCATCCCCGCCCCGGCCGTCACCGCCCGCACGTCCGCCCAGCCGCGCACGGCCGGCGCGGCGGCGCCGGAGGTCGGCGACCGGGGCACCGGCACGCCGGCCGCCCGCAGCCGGCCGTGGGTCAGCCGCTTGTCGAACAGGACCGGGAGCTCGGCGGGGTCGTCGACGAGGACCGCGCCCGCCGCCCCGACGCTCCGGGCGAGGTCCGCCACGGCGGCGGTGAACCGCGCGTACCAGCGGCCGGTGCCCTCGACCCGGGCCGGATCGTCGACCCCGCGCAGCAGCCGGTCGGCCTCCGGCTCCTCGCCCGGCGAGTCCAGGCGCACGGTCTCGCCCGCCGCGAACCGGGCCCGGCCCCGCAGCACGTCCGGCCAGGACACGACCCGCGCCCCGGGCAGCCCGGCGGACCGCAGCGCGTCCTGGAAGAACGCGACGCGGCGGCCCGCCGGAACGCCGACGACCACGGGGCGCGGGCCGGAGGTCATTCGGCGACCGCGACGTACCGGTGGACCTCGCCGTCGCCGTACTCCTCCGGCACCTGCGCGTCGTCGAGGACCACGGTCACGCCGTGCGGGACGAGCGCGGCCCGCACCCGCTCCCGCATCGGCTCCGAGAGGTAGTGGTGCGACAGGTCGAGGTGCGACAGGTGGGTCAGGGGCTGCCCGTCGAGCAGGGCCGCCGCGCCCTCGTCGGTGAGCACGCCCATGGACAGGTCGAGCCGCTCGATCCGGGCGACGACGGGCGCGCCCGCCACGGCGGCGGCGACCGCGTCCTCGATCACGCTGTTGCGCAGGCCCAGGTGGCGCAGGGCGGGGAAGGACGTGCCGGCGAGCAGCGGGGCCAGGTCCTCGGGGGTGCTGTCGCCACCGTACTCGTCGGTGCCGAGCCAGAGTTCCAGGTTCTCCAGGGCGGGCAGGTCGCTGCCGACGATCCCGCGCACCACCTCGGCGCCGAGACCGCCGGTCTCCACCACCAGGGTCTCCAGGGCGGTGTGCCGGACCGGCGGGAAGACCAGCTCCGTGCCGCCGCGCACCCCCAGCTCGCGCAGCGCCGGGTAGGCGGCGAGCAGCGGCGTCACGTCGGACTGGACGATCCAGGAGATCTCGCAGTCCTCGAAGGTCATGTCGCCGAGGAAGACCGCCTCCAGGCCGGTGAGCCGGTCGTTGGCGCCCATCAGAGCGGTGACGACGCCGGCGGACGAGGTCTCGTACGGCTCGTCCCAGCCGCCGACGACGAGCGCGCGCACCCGCGGGGCGTCGACCGCCCTCAGGAACCGCTCGAAGCGCGGGCCCCAGTGCTCGTCCCCGGGGTCGGAGTACGTCGGCGCGGAGATCCGCCAGGCGACCCCGGCCGCGTCGGGCAGTTCGACCGGCGCGGCCGCGTCCGGGAACTCGAAGACGGGAAGGCCGTGGAACTCCCGCAGGTGGTGGCCGATGGTCATGACGGTGCTCCAGAGGACGGACGGCGTGGGTCGCTGAACCCCTGAGTTCTACCAAGCGGCACCGACAGTGCGCCGCGCCGGGTGCCGTACGGGCTCGCGCCGGGTGCCGAGCGGCCCGGATCGGGTGTCGCACGCGCCCGGACCGGATGCCCACGGGCCCCGGGGCGATGGTCAGTGCCGGCCTCCGGCGTCGTTCTCATGTTCGGGCGACCGTGCCGGACGGGGAGGGGACAGCCATGTACCGGCAGGGAGACGTGCTGATCGCGTCCGTCGACGAGACGGCCGTTCCGGAGCGCGCCAGGACGGCGGCGGGGGAGCCGAGGGACGCCCGGGGCCGCCTCGTCCTCGCCCTCGGCGAGGTCACCGGACACGCCCGCGCGATCCCCGGCCCCGGCCGGCTCGTGCGGGAGCCGGGCCCCACGGCCCCTTCCTGCTCGAACTGCCCGAGGGCGGCCGGGTGGTGCACGAGGAGCACGCCCCGATACCGCTGCCGAAGGGCTGGTACCGGATGGTCCGCCGGCGGGAGTACGTGCCCGGCGCCCACCGGATCGTCGCGGACCGACGCACCCGCACATCGACCGACCGACCCGGGGAACCCGGGGGACACCGGGACATGAACCGCACCACCGCACAGGGCGAGTGGCGTGCCGTGGCGGATCGGGCCGGCCGACGACGAGGACGTGGCGATGGTCGAGGTCGTCGACTCCACGCCCGAACCGGACGGCGCCCACCGCACGTACCGGCTGCGGGTGCCGCCCGCCACCCGGACCGCGCGGGAGGGCGTCGCCTGGACCTTCGGCCTCCGCCCGGAGGCGTACGAGCCGCTCGTCCGGACCTGAGCCGGGTGCCCCGGTGGCGGTGCCCGGCTGGTACGGACAGGGGTAAGGGGGACGCCGGTCAGGAGTGGCGCACGGAGCGCGGCGGCACCGGGTGCTGGGATGTGCCCGCCGGAGCCCCGGCACCCACACCCGAAGGGACCGCCTGTGACGACCCGCCGGCCACGCGCCGCCCGCACCACCCGCCTCCTCGCCGCCACCGCCGTGCTCGGCGGCCTCCTCGTCGGCGCCACCGCCCCCGCCCTGGCCGCCGCGCCCGGCGGGGCGGCCCGCCCCACCGCCGTCCGGGAGGCCGAGCCCGCCACGGTCACCGTCGCCGGGCACGGACGCGCGTCCGCCGCGCCCGACCTGGCGATCCTGTCCATCGGCGTCGAGGCCAGCCGGGCGACGGCGAAGGAGGCGATGGCGGCGCAGAAGACCGCGGCCGAGGCCCTGCTCGTGGTGCTCCACCAGCAGGGGATCGCCGAGCGGGACATCCGTACCGACAGCCTCTCGCTGGCCCCGGTCTACACCCAGAGCGCCGAGGGGGAGAGCCGGGTGTCCGGCTACCAGGCCGGTCAGGCCTTCTCCGTGAAGGTCCGGGACATCGACAGGACCGGGCAGGTCGTCGGCGCGGTCAACGAGTCCACCCGGGACGCGGGCCGGATCAACGGCGTCGTGTTCGACGTGGCCGACCCGTCGGCGCTGCGGGCCAAGGCGCGGGAGGCCGCCTTCCGGGACGCGTACGACAAGGCGGAGCAGCACGCCCGGCTCAGCGGCCACCGGCTCGGCCGTCTCGTCTCGCTGAGCGAGGGCGAGTCCGTGCGCCCCGGTCCCGGCGGGGCCGCTCCCGCCCTCGCCGCCGAGGAGCCGGGCGTGCCGCTGGCCCCCGGCGAGATCGAGGAGCAGGTCACCGTCTCGGCGGTCTTCGAACTGCTCTGACGGGCCGGGGCCCCGCCGGACCGTTCCGGCTCCTGAGGGTCGCCCGCCCCGCCCGGGTCCGGGACCCGCTTCAGGATCCGGGCCCGCTCCCTTCGCCGGCCCGCTCCCCGTCCGGGAGGCCCAGTTCCCGGGCGAGGGCGGCGTCGGCCCAGCGGAGCATCGCGGTGCGGGAGAGGGAGCCGGCGTAGGCGGTGGTCTGGACGGCGAGGCCGTCGAGGAAGGCGGTGAGCCGCCAGGCCGCCTCGGCCGGGTCCGGGCAGGGGAACTCCCCGGCGGCGGCGCCCTCCGCGATCACCCGGGTCAGCGCCGCCTTCCACTCCTGGTCGAGGGAGGCGGCGACCCGGCGCAGCTCCGGGTCGCGCAGCGACGCGGCCCAGCCCTCGATCCACAGCCGCCAGCCCTTGGCCTGCCCGGTCGGGGCGTACCAGCGGACCGCCGCCCGCAGCCGCCGCACCGCCGTGGTGCGCCGGCCGAGCAGCCGCCGCAGATGGGCGAGGTCCGCCTCGGCGGCGTGCGCGAAGGCGGCCGCGACCAACTGTTCCTTGGAAGCGAAGTGGTAGAGCACGAGCGCGTTGCTCACGCCGAGCGCCGAGGCCACGTCGGCGATCCGCACGGCCGCGACCCCGCGCGCCTCGATCTGCTCCACCGCGGCCCGCAGCAGCTCCTCCCGCCGCTCGGCCACGCTCAACCGCACTCTCGTCACGCCCGGCAGCCTACACAGCACATGACAAGAGCATGATCAATAACGGCTCCGGTGCGTACGCGTCCCCGCACCTTCCGCGACCGCCGCCGCCGACCGTACCTCCGCCGTTCCCCGCCGGGGCCGGAGGTCCGGCGCCGCCCGGCCCCACCGCCCCGCCCCGTTCCTCCGCTCGCGGGCCGCCCATAATGGAATGACCCCCAGAGATCAGGAGGTCCTGTGACCGGTACAGGCCCAGACCGTTCACCGCGGATCCGGCCGCGCGTGCCGCGCCCCGAGTCCTTCGGCGCGGAACCCGCCGGCGAGCGCCTCGCCCGCATCCGCCGTTCCCCGAACTTCCGGAACGGGATCTTCCAGAACCCCGAGGAGGCGCGCCGGAGCCCGTCCGGCTCCGCCGTCGAGTTCGCCAGGGTCTACTTCGAGAAGGAGGGGCGCGCGAGCAGGGCCCCCGCCGGCTCGATCCCCGTCCACCCCACCACCGTGGCCGACCTGGCCCGTCCCCCGGCCTCCGGCCTGCGCCTCACCTGGACGGGGCACTCCAGCGTCCTCGCGGAGATCGACGGCCACCGGGTCCTCTTCGACCCGGTCTGGGGCGACCGCTGCTCCCCGTTCCCGTTCGCGGGCCCCAAGCGGCTCCATCCGGTGCCCGCCCCGCTCGCCGCGCTCGGCCCGGTCGACGTGGTGGTGATCTCGCACGACCACTACGACCACCTGGACCTGCCGACGATCAAGGAGCTCGCCACCACCGACACCCTCTTCGCGGTGCCGCTCGGCGTCGGCGCGCACCTGGAGCGCTGGGGCGTACCGGCCTCCCGGCTGCGGGAGCTGGACTGGAACGAGTCCACGGAGATCGGCGACCTGCGCCTCACGGCCACCCCGGCCCGCCACTTCTGCGGCCGCGGCCTGCGCAACAAGCAGCACACCCTCTGGGCCTCCTGGGTCGCCGAGGGGCCCGGTCACCGGATCTTCCACAGCGGCGACACCGGCTACTTCCCCGGCTTCCGGGACATCGGCGCGGAGCACGGCCCCTTCGACGCCACCATGATCCAGCTCGGCGCCTACGCGGAGTTCTGGCCCGACATCCACATGACCCCCGCCGAGGGCCTGCGCGCCCACCTCGACCTCCAGGGCGGGCGCCCGCACGGCGTGCTGCTGCCGATCCACTGGGGCACCTTCAACCTCGCCCCGCACCCGTGGGCCGAGCCGGGGGAGTGGACGGGGGACGCGGCGGAGGAGGCCGGTCAGGCGGTGGCGTTCCCCCACCCCGGCGAGCCGTTCGAGCCGGCGGGGAAGCTGCCCTCGGACCCGTGGTGGCGCGGGATCTCCCGGCCCCTCGCCCGCCCGTGGCGCCGCCCCCGGCCCGTCGGGGCCGGGCCCGAGCCGCGCGGCGACGACCTCGACCTCGCCGGCGAGCGGTGAGGCGGTGAGGCGGTGAGCGCGGACCGGCGGACCGGGCCGCGTCCGGGGCGCGGGCCGGCGCTCACTGCGGCTGTGCCTCCGCCGCCGCCCGCCACACCTCGGCGGTGAGGTCGAGCATGCCGTGGGTCTGGGCCTTGGCGGCCAGGGCGCGCAGCCGCGCGTGGGCCGTGGGGTCGGACCGCTTGACGCGGATCTGCTCCTGGAGCATCTCCCGGCGGATCCGGTCCCGGAAGCTGAGCTGGCCCTCGTCGGCGGCGGCCTGCTCGCACAGGCGCTCCGCCTCTTCGTACGCGCCGCGGGCGTAGGCGAACTGGGCGAGGAGGAAGGCGCGCTCCTGCTGGTGCTGCGCCGTGCCGACGAGCTCCACGGCGGGGCGGGCCTCGTCCAGGTACTGCCGCGCCTTCTCCAGGTCCGGCGGCATGGCCTGGAGGGCGAGCGCGGCAGCGGCGTGGCGCAGGCGCAGCCACAGGAGCAGGTCGTCGCGGCTGGACAGCGCGGCCATCGCCCGCTCCAGGAAGGCGGTGGACAGGTCGTGGTTCCCCTGGCGGGTCGAGACCGTCGCCGCGGTCCACAAGGCCTCGGCCGCCAGTGCGCCGGTCCGCGCGCCGAGTTGGGCGCAGGCGTCCTCGCTGAGGCGGAACGCCTCGGCCAGGTCGCCGAGTTCGGCGGTCACGGAGGCGAGCAGCAGCCGGCAGCGGACCTCGGCCCCGATGACCGCGTCCTCGTACCGGACGGCGTACGAGGCGGCCCGCCTCCCGAACCCGGCGCGGCTGTACGTGTCCGGATGCCCGGCCCCCTCCCGCGGGGTCGGGGGCGAGGGGGAGACCACCGGTGACGAGGACATCCTCGCCGACCTGCGCACGCTGGACGGCACCAGCGGCGAACTGCTGTCCGATCCGGAGGCCCTGGAGCTGATCATGCCCGCGTTGCGGGCGGACTACCGGGCCGTACGCACCTACCGGTGGCGGCCCGGCCCCGAACCGGCCTGCCCGCTGACGGTGCTCACGGGCGACCGCGATCCCCGCACCCCGGCGGACGCGGTCCTGGACTGGAAGCGGCACGGCACCGGGGAGTGCCGTTTCCACGCGTACGAGGGCGGCCACTTCTACCTGACCGAGCACGTCCGGCGCGTGGCGGAACTGATGGGGGCCGACCTCGCCCCGCACCCGCGGGCCGCGCCGGGGAAGGACCGCCCTCACCCAAGGTGAGGGACCGGTCGCGGCCGGCGCCGCCGCGCGTACGGATCCGGCCGCCGGAGCGGGCGCCGGCCGGGCGGCGGGAGGCGTGCGCCGCGGCGCGGATCCGGCCCCGCGGGAGGGCGCGGGCGCCCGCGGGGGAGGGGCGGACCGGACGGGTCCGCCTTTCCGCCGGGAATTCCGGTCGGGGACGATTCCCATGGAGGGCGGGGGTGCGAAGGCGCCTCCGCCCCCTTCCGTTCCCGCCCCCGGACGATCACCCCGCACCGCGGCAACGACTTTCGGCCGACGGTTCTCGGCCTGTTGTGCGAGGGGCGATACCGGACCGGGTCGCACTACGGGTAAGTTTGCCAACTGCGCACCGCACATGAACGGTTGACGACTACAGTGTGTGGTTGATGATCATCGGTAGGCTCCCCCCTGCCCCTGTAGACGAACCCGTAGACGATCCCCGTAGTCCATCCGGGAGACCACCCGGCTCGCCCCCCTGACACGCTCCCCGCAGTACGCCGACTCCTGGGCACGTACCAAGGACACTCATGTCTCAACTTCGCGCACCCGCTCCGCGTTCCGACCGACGCGAGGGCGGGCGGCACGGCCGGCCGGGCGCCCGCTCCGCCACCGGCAACGGCAGCACCCCCACGGCGCAGTCCCCCGCGCCGCTCCCCGCGGAAGCCCGCATACGGCCCCAACTCCTGCGCACCTCGGTCCTCCCCGCCGTCGCGGTGGCCCTCGGCGGCGCGGCGGCCGTCCTCTTCACCATCCGCTCCACCGGAGCCACCCCCACCCCCGGCCTCTGGGCCGCGCTCACCGGCGCCGCCGCCCTCACCGTCGCCTCCGTCGCGGCCGCCGCGCTCGGCGCCGACCGCGCCGCCAAGGCGGTCCTCGACCGCTGCAACGCCCTGCGCCGCACCAGCGCCCGCGGTCAGAGCGAACTGCGCGCGATCGTCGAACAACTGCGCAGGGGAGAGGGGATCCCGCCCCGTCCCGCCCCGCCGGCCGCCTCCACCACAGGTGACGAATTCGACCTCCTCACGCAGGAGATGACGCGCTCCCACGAAGCCGCCGTGGCGGCCGTCGTGCAGGCGTCCCGGCTCTCCAGCAGCGTCGGGAACGAACAGAAGGTCGAGGTCTTCGTCAACCTCGCCCGGCGCCTCCAGTCCCTGGTCCACCGCGAGATCCAGCTCCTCGACGAGCTGGAGAACGAGGTCGAGGACCCGGAGCTGCTCAAGGGCCTGTTCCACGTCGACCACCTGGCCACCCGCATCCGCCGCCACGCCGAGAACCTCGCCGTGCTCGGCGGCGCCATCTCCCGCCGCCAGTGGTCGAACCCGGTCACCATGACCGAGGTGCTCCGCTCCTCCATCGCCGAGGTCGAGCAGTACCCGCGCGTGAAGCTCGTCCCCCCGATCGACGGTACGCTCCGGGGCCATGCCGTGGCCGACGTCATCCACCTCCTCGCCGAACTCGTCGAGAACGCGACGCTGTTCTCCGCGCCGCACACCACCGTGCTGCTGCGCGCCCAGTACGTCACGGCGGGCCTCGCGATCGAGGTCGAGGACCGCGGACTCGGCATGCCCGCCGCCGAGCAGAACAAGATGAACGCCCTCCTTGCCGACCCCGACCAGGTCAACGTCTCGCACCTGCTCCAGGACGGCCGCATCGGCCTCTTCGTCGTCTCGGCGCTCGCCCGGCGCCACGGCATCGCCGTACGCCTCCAGTCCAACATCTACGGCGGCGTCCAGGCCGTGCTCGTCCTCCCGCAGGGCCTCCTCGGCGCCGACCCGGAGGGCCTCGCCCAGCACGAGCGCCAGGCCGCCGCGACCGCCGGGTCCTCGGCGATCCCGCCCGGCCAGGTGCAGCTCCAGCCTCCGGCGCAACCCGCGGCCACGGCCCCGTCCCCCGTACAGGCCCCGTCCCACGCCCCTTCCCCCGACCCGCACCCGGCCCCCGTACCGGCGCAGGCCCCGCTCCACCAGGCGCCTCCCGCCCCGTCCCACCCGCAGGCTCCCGTGCCCGCGCAGGGGAACGGAGCGCCCGCCTCCCACGCAGTGCCCGCCTCCCACGCACCGGCGTCCGCGCCCTCCCCGGAACGGGCCGCCGCCCGCCACGAGGAGACCCCCGCCACCGGCTCGTACGCGTACCCCCGTACGACCGAGCGGCCCGGCGGGTACGGGGACACCGGTCCCGTACCCGTGGTCCCCGACCGTCCGGCCGACACCGGACACCAGGGCCCGCCGGCCTCCCTGGTCTCGCCCCTGCCCCCGGCACCCCCCACCGGGGACAACGGACGGCCCCTGCTCCCCAAGCGGCGCGCCCAGGAGCACCTCGTCCCGCAACTGCGCGACGAGCCGGCGGCCCGCAGGACCGAGGAGCACGCCCTGCACGACCCGGGTCTGATGGCCGCGTTCCAGCGCGGCATCGGCCTCGCGGAATCCCAGCCCGCCCCCCATGAGTCGCCGCGTCCCGGCGACCCGTACAAGGAGTAGATGCACCATGGCGAGCAATGCGCCGACCGGCCATTCCTCGGACCTCGACTGGCTGCTGAGCGGACTGGTCCAGCGGGTCCCGTACACCCGCAACGCCGTTCTGCTCTCCTCCGACGGCCTCGTCAAATCCGTCCACGGACTCGACCCCGACGCCGCCGACCACATGGCGGCGCTCGCCTCCGGCCTGTACTCGCTCGGCCGGAGCGCGGGTGCCCGCTTCGGCGACGGCGGCGAGGTCCGCCAGGTGGTCGTGGAGCTGGACTCCACCCTCCTGTTCGTCTCCACCGCCGGCTCCGGCACCTGCCTGGCCGTCCTCGCCGGGCGCGAGGCGGACGCCGCCGTCCTCGGCTACGAGATGGCGATGCTCGTCAAGAGCGTCCGGCCGTATCTGGTCACTCCCGCCCGGCAGGCCGCCGGCGCCCTCGGCGGCTTCGGACAGTAACCGTGACGTCCCCCCAGGAAGGACCCTGGCTCGACGACGCGGCCGGCCGGCTGATCCGTCCGTACACCGTCAGCGGCGGCCGGACCAAGCCCACCACCGCCCTCGACCTGCTGTCGATGGTGATGGCGACCGGTTCGTCCCCCCAGGCGCACATGGGCCCCGAGCACAGCCTGGCCCTCGGGCTCTGCGGCGGCCCCACCTCGGTGGCCGAGGTCGCGGCGCACCTGAGGCTGCCGGCCGTCGTCACCAAGGTCCTGCTCTCCGACCTCGTGGACTGCGGGGCGCTCACCGCCCGGGCGCCCCGCTTCCACGCCAACCCCACCGACCGTTCCTTGCTGGAGGCAGTGCTCGATGGCCTACGACAACGGCTCTGAGCGCCACGAGAGCTCCGCGGCCGACTCCTTCCCCGCCGACTCCTTCCCCACCGCGGTCAAGATCCTGGTGGCGGGCGGCTTCGGCGTGGGCAAGACGACCCTCGTGGGCGCCGTCAGCGAGATCGAACCGCTGAGCACCGAGGAGCTGCTGACCTCGGTCAGCGCGGCCACCGACAGTCTGGAGGGCGTGGAGTCCAAGACCACGACCACCGTCGCCATGGACTTCGGCCGCATCACGCTCGACAACAACCACGTGCTGTACCTCTTCGGCACCCCCGGCCAGGAGCGCTTCTGGTTCATGTGGGACGAGCTCTCCGAGGGGGCGCTCGGGGCGGTCGTCCTCGCCGACACCCGCAGGCTCCAGGAGTGCTTCGCCGCCGTCGACTTCTTCGAGCGGCGGGGGATCCGCTTCGTCGTCGCGATCAACGAGTTCGACGGCGCCCACCGCTACGAGCCGGACGAGGTGCGGGCCGCGCTCGACCTCGACCCGCAGGTGCCGGTCGTCCTCTGCGACGCCCGGATCTCCAGCTCGGGCATCCGCACCCTGCTCACCCTCGTCCAGTACCTGCTCACCACCATCCCGGACACCGTGCCGAGCTACGGAGCCACGCCATGACCTACGACCCGACCGGTCACCTCCTGCTGACCCCGAACGACAAGGAAGCACCGGCCCGGGTGCGGCGGCTGCGCGAGCTCGGTCTGGGGGAGCGGCCGGAGCCGGCGTTCGACGACTTCGCGCACCGGCTCGCCGAGATGACCGGCGCCCCGTTCTCGATGGTCAACTTCATCGACGAGAACCGGCAGTTCTTCGCGGGCCTCCACACCCCCGAGGGCACGCACTCCGGCAGCGACCTGGGCGCCGCGGCCGCGGCGGGCGGGGGCGGCGTCGGCCGCTTCATGGCCCGTGACCACGGCTACTGCCCGCACGTGGTGGTGCGGCGCAAGGCGCTCGTCCTGGAGGACGTCTGCGACTACCCGCGCTTCGCGGGCAATCCGGTCGTGGACGAGATCGGCATCCGCTCCTACATGGGGGCGCCGCTGATCGACCGCACCGGGGTCGCGCTCGGCACCATCTGCGTGGTCGACACCGACGTGCGCCCGTGGGGCCGCGCCGGTCTGGAGACCATCAAGGCGATGGCCGCGGAGCTGGTGGAGCAGATCCACCGCCGCGAGGACGGCGTGCTCTGACCGCCGGCGTCCGACGACGGCCCGGGGCCCGGTACGGCGGTGGCCGTACCGGGCCCCGGGCCGTCGGGACCGGTCGCGGATCAGACGGGCAGCGGCTCCGGCACGGGGGTGCGGACCACCTCGGAGAGCCGCTCCGACCAGCTTCCCTTGTCCTGGCCGAGGGCGACCTCGGCCAGGCGCAGGAGCTGGATGTCGGAGGTGCCGGCCGGGGCGAAGATGTGGTGCGCGTCCCGGAGGTACCGCTCGATGGCCCGGTCCGTGAAGAGGCCGGCGGCGGCGTGGACCTCCATGGCGTTGCGGCCGGAGTCGATCGCCGACTCGACGTTGACGAGCTTGGCGTTCATCAGCTCGGCGTCGCAGGAGAGGCCCTGGTCGAGCAGGTGCACGGCGTGGTACGCGGCCAGCCGGGCGGTCATGAGCCGGGACTGCATCTGGCCCAGCTTCAGCTTGACCGTGGGGAGGTCGTGGAGCGGCTTTCCGTAGCGGATGCGTTCGGAGGCGAAGCGGGTGGTCTCCTCCAGGATCGCCCGGTGGATGCCGAGGGAGACGGCGGTGAGGTTGGCCCGCCCGTAGAGCACGCTGGAGGAGTACGCGACGGAGAGGCCGTCGCCCTCGTCGCCGAGCCGGTTGGCGGCCGGCACCCGGCAGTTCTCGAAGATCAGCTCGCCGAAGCTGAAGCCGTGGAGTCCCATGGCCGTCTGCTGCGGACCGGTCCTGAAACCCGGTCGATCGGATTCGACCAGAAACGCACTGAGCCCCTTCGAGCCGGGACCGGTCCTGACCACGACGCCGTGCAGATCGCCCACGTGGCTGTTGCCGACGTAGACCTTGCTGCCGTTGAGGACGTAGTCGTCGCCGTCCCGGACCGCACTGGCGCTCATGCCGAGGACGTGGCCGCCGGCGTCGGGCTCGGTGACCGCGATGGTCGGCAGGCACTCGCCGGCGGCGATCGCCGGGAGCCAGGTCTTGCGCTGCTCGTCGCTGCCGAAGTGCACGATCTTGGCGGTGCCCAGTTGGGAGGCCTGGACCATGGCGCCCATGGCGCCGCTGACCCGGGAGAGCTCCTCGATGATGATGGTCTTGGCCAGGTGGCCGGCGCCCATGCCGCCGTACTCGGGACTGATCGTCGCGCCCAGCCAGCCCTGCTCGGCGATCATCCGGGACAGCTCGTGGTGGACCGTCCGGGAGGCCTCCATCTCGGCTATGCGCGGCCGGACCTCGCGCTCCGCGAAGTCCCTCACCGTCTCCCTGAGCTCATGATGCAGCCGACTGCCGAAGTAGCTGTCCATGACGAGTTCCTCCCGCGAAACGCCTGATCGTCGGGTTGTCCGACCAGGTGGTGCATCGGCAGTGGTCCCGTCCCGAACAGGCCGACCTCCTCATGGTGTTGATCTTTCCGTGACGGATCAATAACGGAGCGAAGTTTGTCTGAAACAGGAGCGGTTGACGATCGGGTTCGGCTATGTTTCGGGTGTTCTTGGCCTGCTCGGCCCTATCCGCCCCTCCCGCCCGTGGGCATGTTTCTGCCACATGCCAGGGGCAAGAAAGGTCCGGACATAGGGTCGCGAGGCCCTCGTCTTCGCCGTATGAGCGGCTTCTTCCGCAGAAGAGCGGCATGTCGCCCCCCGATGCCGCCTCTCCGCCCCCTCTCCGTCGGTGCGCGCCCGCGTACGCCCGGGGGCACCGGGAAAGGGGTTCGTGACCACCCGGGAAAGTGCGGTATTGTTCTCATGCGCGTTCGGCCAGGGGAAAACCCCAGGTCAGACGGGCAACGGGACGTGGCGCAGCTTGGTAGCGCACTTGACTGGGGGTCAAGGGGTCGCAGGTTCAAATCCTGTCGTCCCGACCACGCGGAAACGCAGGTCGGAGGCCGTTCTCTCACATCGAGAGGACGGCCTTTCGTGCGTTCGGGGGCGTCGCGCACCCCGCCCGCGGGCGTCGCCCCGTCCGGATGCGTCTCACCCCGTCCGCGAACGCGCGACCATGCCCTCCAGGGCGCCGCCCTCCGCCGGTACGGTCCCGGGGCGCGGCGGACCGCCGCGCCCCGGGACTGAGACCGGCCCCCTCCTACCGCGTGCGGTCGGCCTCCGACAGGTGCGGCAGGAGCCGGTCCGGGGTCAGGGGCAGGTCGCGCAGGCGCACGCCGGTCGCGTGGTGGACGGCGTTGGCGATCGCCGCGGCCGTGCCGACGATGCCGATCTCCCCGATGCCCTTGCTGCCCATCGGATTGAGGTGGGGGTCGTGCTCGTCCACCCAGTGCGCCTGGATCGCCGGCACGTCCGCGCAGGCCGGCACGTGGTAGGAGGCCAGGTCGCGCTCGGTGTAGTCGCCGAAGGCGGCGTCCATGGTGCTGTGCTCGGTGAGCGCCATGCCGAGGCCCATCGTCATCCCGCCGATGAACTGCGAGCGGGCCGTACGGGAATTGAGGATCCGCCCCGCCGCGTAGACGCCGAGCAGCCGGCTCACCCGGACCTCGCCGGTGACGGTGTCGACGCGGACCTCCGCGAAGTGGGCGCCGAAGGCGTGCCGGGCGTACGGGGAGTCCCCGCCCGTCTCCTCCTCGGTGTCCGCCTCGGCGGTGACCCCCTCGGACGGCAGCGCTCCCGAGCGGTCGGCCAGCGTCTCGCGCAGGGCGGTGCAGGCCTTGTGCACGGCCCAGCCCCAGGAGCCCGTGCCGGAGGAACCGCCCGCCACGGGGGCGTCGGGCAGGACGCTGCTGCCGAGCTCGACCCGCACCGCGTCCAGCGGGACGCCGAGGGCCTCGGCGGCGATCTGGGCCAGGACGGTGCGCGCGCCCGTGCCGATGTCGGTGGCGTCGACCCGTACGGTGTACCGCCCGTCCGGCCCCGCGTGCGCCGACGCCTTGCACGGGCTCAGGAGGACGGGATAGGTGGCCGAGGCGACCCCCGTGCCCCACAGCAGGTCCCCGTCGCGGCGGACGCCCGGCCGGGGGTCGCGGCCCTCCCAGCCGAAGCGCCGCGCGCCCTCCCGCAGGCAGTCGGCAAGGCCCCGGCTGCTGAACGGCTTGCCGCTGTCGGGCTCCGCGTCCGGCTCGTTGCGCAGCCGGAGCTCCACCGGGTCGACGCCCACCGCCCCGGCCAGCTCGTCCATGGCCGACTCCAGGGCGTACATGCCGGACGCCTCGCCCGGCGCCCGCATCCACGACGGGGACGGCACGTCCAGGGCCACCACCCGGTGACCGGTGAAGCTGTGCGGAGAGGTGTACATGGCGCGGGCGGGGACGGCGGCCTGCTCCACGAACTCCTTCACCGTCGACGTCTGGGTGACGACCTCGTGGGAGAGGGCGCTGATCACCCCGTCCTCGGACGCGCCGATGCGCAGGCGCTGGACGGTGGGCGCGCGGTGCCCCACGACCGCCGGGAGCTCCCGGCGGGGCAGGACGAGCCGCACCGGACGGCCGGTGTGCCGGGAGGCCATCGCCGCCAGGACGCACGGGGGCCGGGGCGTGCCCTTCGAGCCGAAGCCGCCGCCGACGAAGGCCGAGACGACCGTGACCCGCTCCGGGGGCAGCTCGAACAGGCCCGCGAGCACGTCCCGTACCGTCGACGCCCCCTGGCTGGAGTCGTACACGGTGAGGCCGCCGTCCTCCCAGCGGGCCGTGGACGCGTGGGGCTCCATCGGATGGTTGTGCAGGGCGCTCATGGAGTACGTCGCGTCGATCCGCACCGGGGAGGCGGTGAACGCCGCGGCGAAGTCGCCGCGCTCGCGCACGGCCGGATGGCCGCCGTTGGCCTCCTCCGGCGTGTAGAGGTCCGGGTGGTCGGCGCGCAGCAGGACGTCGTGGTCCTCGGTGGCGTACTCGACGTCGAGGGCCTCGGCGGCCTCGCGCGCGATCTCCGGTGTGTCGGCGACGACGACGGCCACGTACCAGCCGCGGTGCGGCACCCGGTCGTCCTGGAGCAGCAGGAGCGTCGGGTCGTCCGACGCGCCGAGCCGGGGCGCGTTCTCGTGGGTGAGCACGGCGCGCACGCCGGGGCGCTCCAGGACCGCGTCGGCGTGCACGGCGGTGACCCGGCCGCGGGCGACGGTGGCGGGCACGGGGCAGGCGTGGAGGCAGCCGGACGGCGTCCGGTCGACGGCGTAGCGGGCCTCGCCCGTCACCTTCTGCCGGGCGTCGCGGCGGACGGCCCCCGTCGTCGGCCGCACGAGCTGGCTGGTCATGGCGCGGTGCCTCCTGTGGTGGGCGTCGGATGGACGGGCTGGGGGGACGGGCGGGTGGTCAGGCCGTGTCGGCGCGGGACGCGAGGTCGTGCAGCACGCTCACGGCGAGGTTGCGGGCGAGGGGGACCTTGAAGCCGTTGTCGCGCAGCGGCTCGGCGGCGGCGAGCTCGGCGTCGGCGGCCCGCTGATACGTCTCGGCGGTCGCCGGGGCGCCGCGCAGCACCTCCTCCGCCGCGCGGGCCCGCCAGGGCTTGTGGGCCAGACCGCCGAAGGCGAGGGCCGCGTGCCCGATCCGCCCGTCCTCGACGGTCAGGACGGCGGCGACGGAGGCGAGCGCGAAGGCGTACGAGGCGCGGTCGCGGGCCTTGCGGTAGGTGCCGCGCGCGCCGGCCGGGGGCGCGGGCAGCGTCACGCCGGTGATCAGCTCGCCGTCCTCGATGACGGTGTCCCGGTCCGGACGGTCGCCGGGCAGCCGGTGGAACTCCGCGACCGGCACCGTCCGCTCGCCGGCCGGCCCGCGCAGCCGGACCTCCGCGTCCAGGGCGGCGAGGGCGACCGCCATGTCCGACGGGTGCGTGGCGACGCAGTGGGCGGAGTGGCCGAGCACGGCGAGGTCGCGGTGGACCCCTTCCCTGGCCGGGCAGCCCGAGCCGGGCACGCGCTTGTTGCACGGCTTCGACGCGTCCTGGAAGTACGGGCAGCGGGTGCGCTGGAGCAGGTTGCCCCCGGTGGTGGCCGCGTTCCGCAACTGCGGGGAGGCGCCGGCCAGGAGGGCCTGCGAGAGGGCGGGGTAGCGCTCGCGCACGAGCGGATGGGCGGCCACGTCGCTGTTGCGCGCGGTCGCGCCGACGTGCAGGCCTCCCGCGGCGGTCTCCTCGACGGCGTCGAGCGGCAGACCGTTGATGTCGATGAGCAGCGGCGGCCCCGCGACCCCCAGTTTCATCAGGTCCACGAGGTTGGTCCCGCCCGCGAGGAACCGGGCGCCGGGCTGGGCCGCGAACCGGTCGATGGCCTCCTCGGTGCGCTCCGGCCGGACGTACGCGAAGGGCTTCACCGCGCGGCCTCCTCGATCGCGTCGACGATGTTCGGATAGGCGCCGCAGCGGCAGATGTTCCCGCTCATGCGCTCGCGGATCTCCTCCGGCGTGAGGGGCACCGGGCCGTCCGGCGACCGCTCGGGCGGCGTCACGTACGACGGCTGCCCGTCGGCGGCCTCGTCGAGGAGGGCGACGGCCGAGCAGATCTGCCCGGGGGTGCAGTAGCCGCACTGCAACGCGTCCCGGGCGACGAAGGCCTCCTGGACCGGATGGAGCCGGTCGCCGTCGGCGAGCCCCTCGACCGTGGTGACGGACGCGCCCGCGCAGGCGACGGCGAGCAGCAGACAGCCGTTCACCCGCCGCCCGTCGAGGAGCACGGTGCACGCCCCGCACTGCCCGTGGTCGCAGCCCTTCTTCGAACCGGTGAGGTCCAGGTGGTCGCGCAGGGCGTCCAGAAGGGTGGTGCGGTTGTCCACGGTGAGGGTCCGGTCCTTGCCGTTGACCCGCAGGGTGAGGGTGGAAGCGGCCTCGGGAGGGACACCTGTGACCCGGCCCGCCGCTGTGCTCCGGTCCACGGATCGGTCCACGGATTCCACAGGTCCTCCTCCTCGCCTTCGCCTGCGTCGACGGTATGCGAGGGGCGTCTGCCCCGCCCGTCGTGAGGCATGCGGGCGGCTTCACCGAGGTCGGGAGGACAGAAGGCGGTTCCGGATCAGCAGGGCTTCCGCCACACGTCCAGCTCCGGGTTCTTCAGCATCGACGACAGGCGCAGGGAGCGGGACCGGGGGCAGAAGCGGGACGGGGGCTCCTCGTACTCCACGTGGAAGACCGCCTTGCCCGCCGCGATGAAGGGTTCGAGCAGGCCGCACTCGTCGAACTGGGCGCACTCCTCGTTGACCGCGAAGTCGAAGTGGTCCACCAGGCGGGGGATCTGGGGGAGGTCGTTCTTGAGGCCCACCGCCAGGCCGCGTTCGTGGGCGATGTCCGCGATCACGCGGTTGTAGCGGAGCTGGTCGTCCGCCGTCAGCGGGAAGCCGGTGTCGTTGCCGTAGCCCTCCACCAGGTCCGGTTCCACCGCGTCGAAGCCCTTGTCGCGGCACATGTCGAACCGCCGTTCCATCAGGGGGCGCAGGACGTCCACGCGGCGGATGTCCAGCCAGCGTTCGCCGTGCCAGCCGTTGGGGCCGCCCAGGACGGACTCGGGGAAGGCGTCCCGGTCGGGGCGGTAGTCCTCCCAGGCGCCCACGTTGACGTAACAGATCACCTTCCGCCCGTCCCGGTGCAGCCGGGCCACGTCGGCGGCGCTGTTCTCGAAGCCGTCGATGTCGTACACCGGCACGTCGACCGACGGGTCCACCCTGCCGTCGAGCTGCCACTGCCAGGAGAGGCCGGGGCGCGGCCGCCAGCGCGCGCCGGACGCGGGAGGACGGGTGGGCGTGCGGTCCGGCGCGGGCCGGGTGGTCGTCGGCCGGCCGGACGTGGGGGCGGGCGTGGGGCCGGGCGGGCGGGACGTCGTCGGGCCGCCGGTCGTGGGGGCGGGCGTCGAGGGGGGTGCGGGGCCCGTCGGCCGGGCGGTCGAGGAAGGGTTCGTGCCCGGTCCGCCCGTGCCCGCGCCCCCGGCCGGTCCCTCCGGTTCCCCCGAGCAGCCCGCCAGGACGGTCAGGGCCAGGAGCGCGGCCGTGAGGACCGCGCCCGGTCGCCGCCTCACCGGTCCGCCTCCGCCAGGGCCGGCGTCAGCCCCGCCCACGGGTTCGGCGGCTCGCCCGTGACCGGGCCGCAGACCCCCGCGCCCCGTTCGCGCGCGGTGCGCACGGCCAGCGGGACGAGCGGGGCGGGCACCCCGTACACCAGGTGGCAGAGCCGTTCGGACGGTGACCGCGCCGTCCACGACGGGCGGCTGAACGTCGAGACGTACGTCGACCAGTGGCCCTCGAAGGTGACCGTCAGGTCCGCGAGCCGTACGTAACCGGGGGCGGGGTGCACCCCCGGGTTGATGACCACGGGGGAGACGCCCTCCCTGCGCAGCGAACGCACCACGCGCCGGGCGGCCGGCAGGCCGTCGCGCCCCGCCGTCGTCTGGTCCAGGAAGCAGCCGTCCACCCCGTACCACTCGCGGTGCCGGAGCGCCTCCTCGGTGATGACCTCCGCGTCGCGCATGCCGTAGTCCGTGTCCACGTAGCCGAGCAGCCGGGCCCCCGCGGAGCGCAGCGCGCGGGCCGCGGCGGCGAACGCCGGGTCCGGCGCGTCGCCGGGGCCGCTCGCCGGGTTGAGCACGACGGCGTAGGTGTGCGCGGCGCCGTTGATCAGCCGGTTCCAGGCGTCCGGGTCCTCGGCCGGGTGGACGTACAGCGGGATCAGCAGGCTCACGACGCCGCCGCCCCGTCGGTCACGAAGGACCGGGGCCGGGCCTCCCACAGCGCCGAGAGCGACGCGTCGAGGGAGTGGGCCGGGGCCCAGCCCAGGGCGGCGGCTGCCGCGGCGATGTCCGAGCACTGCCAGGACACGCGCGCGGACCGCTCCGAACCGCCCCCGTCCGCGCCCGACTCCACGATCCGGCCGCGGAACCCGGCCGCGTCCGCGAGCCGCCGCACCAACTCCCGTACGGGAAGCGCCTCGCCGCCGCCGACGTTCAGGACCGGCGGCAGCGGCCCCGGCGCGGTCGCCGCCCGTTCCACCGCGCGCGCCACGTCCCGTACGTCCACGAAGTCGCGGTACGCGGAGAGGTCGCCGAGCCGCAGCTCCCCCTCCGGATCCCCGGGATCCGCCACCTCGGCGAGCAGCGCGGCCACCCGGCCCGGCAGGCCCGTGGCGGGCGCCCCGGCGCCCACCGGATTGCCCACCCGCAGCACCACCGCGTCGAGCCCCGACGACGTCACCGCCACCGTCCCCGCCAGCTTGGTCGCCCCGTACGGCCCCGCCGGGGCGCACGGCTCCGACTCGGTCACCCGCAGACCGGGCGTGCCAGGCCCGTACTCGGCGGCCGACCCCAGGTGGACGAGGCGGGCTTCGGGGGCGGCCTCGCGCAGGGCCGCGCACAGGGCGGCCGGTCCGCGCGCGTTCACCTCCGCGAGCGTGACGGCGTCGCCGCCGGTCGCGCCCGCGCAGTTGACCACGGCGTCGGGCGCGGCCTTCGCGAGCGCCCCCGCCAGGAGGTACGGGCGGTCGGCGGCGAGGTCGACGGCCACGTCGGCCCCCGGGGAACGGCCGCCGACGAGGACCCGCGCGCCCGGGAGGGCGCGCAGTCGCTCGGTGACGTGGCCGCCCAGGTATCCGCCGGCGCCGAGGACGAGGATGCGCATTGCTGTTCAGGCTCCCTTGAGCAGGAGGGACTTGCGGCTGGTGAACTCCGCGTTGGCCCGGTCGTAGTCGTCGGGACGGCCGATGTCCAGCCAGTAGCCGTCGAAGTCGTAGGCGTGCGGGGGCGTCTCGGCGGCGAGCAGGTCGAGCACCAGCTCGTCGAAGCCGAGGGGGAGCCCCGGGGTGTAGGCGTCGAGGGTCCTCCGCGAGACGCCGTACACCCCCATGGACACCCGGTAGTCGATGCTGGGCTTCTCGGTGAAGGCCACCACCCGGCTGTCGTCGGTGGTCAGCACCCCGAAGTCGATGTGCACCTTGCGGGCGTACGTGGCGATGGTCAGCGGCGCGTCCGACGTCTCGTGCCGGCGCAGCACGTCGGCGTAGTCGAGGTCGGTGAGCACGTCGCCGTTCATGACGAGGAAGTGCTCCGGCAGCCGGTCCCGCAGGTTGAGCAGCGGACCCATGGTGCCGAGCGGGTTCTCCTCGGTGGCGTAGTCGATGCTCAGGCCCCACTGCGAACCGTCGCCCACGTAGGCCCGGATGATCTCGCCGAGGTGTCCGATGGCGAGGGTGCAGTGGGTGAAGCCGGCCTGGGACAACTGGCGCAGCACGATCTCCAGGATCGCGTGCTGGTCGCCGATGGGGACGAGCGGCTTGGGCAGCGCGGTGGTGTACGGCCGCAGCCGGACGCCCTTTCCACCGGCCAGGATCACAGCGTGCATGGCATACCTCCTGCGGGACGTGCCGGACGGGTCAGATGTTGTAGATGCCGGTCTTGTAGCGGGCCAGGTTCGCGGGGTCGGTGAACCACTCGGCGGTCCGCGCGAGGCCCTCCTCCAGGGAGTGGTCCGGCTGCCAGCCGGTCGCCGCGGTCAGCCGGGACGCGTCCGCGACCAGCCGCATCACCTCGGAGTCGGCCGGCCGCAGCCGGGCCGCGTCCTCGCGGACGTCGAGCGGGGTGTCCATGACCTTCCCGATCAGCGCGACCAGGTCGCCGACGGAGATCTCGCCGCCCGTGCCCGCGTTGAAGGTGCGGCCCACGACGTCCTCCGCCGGGGCCGTGCCCACCGCGAGGAACGCCCGCGCGGTGTCCTTCACGTAGGTGAAGTCCCGCGTGGGGCGCAGGTCCCCGAGGGTGAGGGTGCGCTCCCCGGCCGCCACCTGGCCGATGACGGTGGGGATCACGGCCCGCATCGACTGCCGGGGACCGAAGGTGTTGAACGGGCGGAGCGTCACCACGGGGGTGCCGAAGCTGGCGTGGTAGCTGTCCGCGAGCCGGTCGCCGCCCGCCTTCGAAGCAGCGTACGGGGACTGGGTGTTGATGGGGTGGTCCTCGGTGATCGGGACCGTCTGCGCCGTGCCGTACGTCTCGCTGGTCGAGGTGTGCACCAGGCGGGGCGTCCCCAGGGCGCGCACGGCTTCGAGGACGTTGAGGGTGCCGGTCACGTTGGTGTCCACGTAACTGTGCGGCGCCTGGTAGGAGTACGGGATCGCGATGAGCGCGGCCAGGTGGTACGCGCAGTCGGCGCCGTCGAGCAGGCCGCGCACCGAGCCCGGGTCGCGGACGTCGCCGAGCACGATCTCCACCTGGTCGAGGACCTCGGGGGAGAGGGTCTCCAGCCAGCCGTACGAGGAGAACGAGTTGTACTGGGCCATGGCCCTGACCCGGTGGCCGGAGGCGACGAGCGCCTCCGTGAGGTGCGAGCCGATGAACCCTTCGGCCCCGGTGACGGCGGCGAGCGGTGCGGAGGTCAACTCTTCGGTCCTTTCGACAGGAACAGATCGGGACGGTGGTCGTGCGTGACGAGCGGCGGGTGGTCCGTCAGGCGTGCGGGGACGGCCGGCCCAGGAGGGCGACGACACAGGCCGCCAGGCAGACCGCGGCCGCGGCGCAGACCGACGGCAGCACGGCGGACCCGTCGGGCAGGTCCGCCCGGGTGATGAGCACGGCGCCCGCGGCGGTCGTCAGACAGACCACCGCCGGCGGCCAGGCCACGCCGAACGCCTGGAGCAGGAGGGCGGCCCACAGCACCGCCGCGAGGGAGAGCAGCGCGACCGGCCCGGAGCCCAGGAGCAGCGCGGGGACCAGCAGGAGCATCAGGTAGCAGACGAGACAGAGGGCGAGGACGCCGGAGGAGCGGAACAGGAACGCCCGCGGGGTCGCGCTGGCGCGCAGCGCGGCGACCGACCAGCCCCGGTAGCGGTAGAGCAGCCACTCCGCCGGGCCCATGCTCAGCGTCAGGACGATGACCGCGTACGCGTCCTGGCGGCCCTCCAGGGTCACGAGCACCGCCGCCGCGAGCCCGAACAGGCCGTACGGCACGGAGCCGCGCAGCTTGGGGCGCGGGCCCCCGGCGGCCGGGACGGCGAGGCCGGAGGCCAGGACCCGCAGGGCGACGGCGAGCGTGGCGAGGAGCGCGAGCAGCGGGAAGGTGAGCCGCAGCAGGGTGCCGGGCTCCCACCAGGGCAGCACCGCGGCGCCGGCGATCAGCGGGCTGAGCGCGGCGAGCAGCAGTCGCTCCCGGCCGAGCACGAGCAGGACGCCCGCCGCCGCCAGGTACAGCGACTGGGCCGCCGCCGCGACGGTGGCCGGGCCGCCCCCGGCGGGGATCGCGGCGAGGCCGGTGGCCACGCACGCCCCGAGCAGGGAACCGGCGAGCAGCGTGCGCGACGCCTCCCGCCTCCCCGTGGTGAGCCGCAGGTGCGCCCGGTGCCCGAGCCCCTGCCCCCACGCCCAGGAGACGACGCCCGCCGTGATCAGGACGGGGGCGTGCTCGTCGATGCGCCACAGCGGGCCGGTGAGCAGATAGGCCAGGGCCGGGAGTGCGAACAGTACGCCGCGCAGCAGGCAGCGGACCGTGTCCGGCCGCCACGGGTCGGGCGGCGCGGCCGGCTCGGGGAACGCCCGGGGCACCCGCTCGTACAGCGCCGCCGCCAGCGAGAACAGGGTGGGATGGCCGTACCGCTCCTTGATCACGGAGGCGGACAGGCCGTCCGCCTCCAGGAGCGCGGCCACCTCGTAGGGGTGGACGGCCGGGCCGACGCGGTCCGCGAGTTCGGCGGCGAGCGCGCTGACCGCCTCCTCGTCGGGGCCCTTCGAGGGGAGCCGGATCGCGAGCGTCGCGTCGTCCAGGAAGCGACGGGGGCGCGGCACGGCCAGGCGGATGGCGAGCGTGTCCTGCTCGGCCCCGCCGGGTTCGAGGAACATCGGGCCGCTCATCCGGCGAGGCTCCTCGTGCCGCTGGCCACCGGGACGGGCAGCACGATCCGGACGGGCTCCGACCGCCGTCCGCCGGCGGCCAGTTCGTGGTAGATCGCGCGGAAGGTGTCGACGGTCTGCCGGAGGGTGAACCGTTCGATCACCCGCAGCCGGGCCGCCTCGCCCATCGCCCGGCGCCGGGCCGCGTCGCCGAGGAGGGCGAGCGCGGCGTCCGCCATCGCGGCCGGGTCGCGCGGCGGCACCACGAGCCCGGTGTCGCCGACGGCCTCCCGGACCCCGCCGACGTCGGTGGAGACGGTCGCGCGCCCGCACGACATCGCCTCGATCAGGGTGAAGGGGAAGCCCTCGCTGATGCTGGACAGCATCACGACGTTGCCGGCCGCGTAGGCGTCCTTGATGTCGTCGACGCGTCCCTCGAAGGTCACCGCGTCCGCGTGGCCGAGCTCGGCCGCCAGGGCCTCGCAGCGCTCCCGGTAGGCCTCTCCGCCCCGGGGCGTGCCGCCGAAGAGCCGCAGCCGGACGGCGGGCATCCGCTCCCGGACCAGGGCGAGGGCGCGGATCAGGGTCTCCAGGTCCTTGATCGGGTCCACGCGCCCGGCCCAACTGAGGGTGGGGGCGTCCGGCTCGGGTCCCGCGGGCGGGAAGGCGGCGGGGTCGACGCCGTTGTAGACGGTGCGGATCGCCTCGGGGGCGGCGCCGCCCTCCTCCTCCCACAGCCGGTTGTAGCGGTTGCCCGGGGTGATCAGGGCCGCCCGGCGGTAGCTCTCCTCCGCGAGCAGCCGGAAGAAGCCCAGGATCACGGCCTTCACCGGCCAGCGGTAGGGGGCGGTGCGGTAGCCGAGGTAGCGCTCGCGCAGGTACACGCCGTGTTCGGTGAGCAGCAGCGGCACCCCGTTCCGTTCGAGGGCGGCGAGGCCCGGAAGGGCGGCCACCCCGCCGCTGACGGCGTGCGCGACCCCCTCCGCGGGCGGCGGCGCGGACAGCGGCCGCAGCGCGTGTTCGAGCAGGGCCGTGGCGGTGAGCGCGTCGTGCACGGTCGGCCCGGCCTCCCGCACGGCGATGCCCGGCCGCCGCCACACGGAGGTGAGCACCGAGATCGCCGCGTCGCTCCGCAGGAACGGGCTGAGCCGCCCGTCCCCGGCGGCGTGCGCGAGGGCGTACAGGGCGGGGCCGAAGCCGGCCTCGGCACCCGGGTCGAGCAGCGCCGTCAGGAACTTCTCGTAGGCGTCGGCCAGTTGTCTGCCGGCCCTGCCGCGGGGCGGCCGGCCCTCCGGCGCCGGGCCCCACATGGGGACGGACAGGACGCGGGAGACGTGCGGCGGCAGGTCCCAGGCGAGCGGTTCGCGGCCGGAGCCGGTGACGGCGAGGACGTCGAAGTCGACGTCCGGCATGCCGGTGACGAGCTGGTCGCACCAGACGCTGACGCCCCCGTGGCTGTGCGGGTAGGTGCCTTCGGTCAGGAGGGTGACGCGCGGGGCGCCGGAGCGCCGCGCGGCGCGGTGTACGTGCATGGGTGTGGACTCCACGGCCGTGGTGGGAGTGGTCGTGCCGGTCCCGGCCGCCGGTGGGCGGCCGGGACCTCGCCGCCCGGACGGGGACGGCGCCGGCGGTGCGGTGGTCAGCCGTTCGCGCCGGGGGTGACCGGGTCGGCCACGCCCGCGGGGATCCGGGCGGCCGGGGCCGGAGCCGCGACCCGCGCCGGGGCGGGACCGGCCGCCGTCAGGGCCTGGACGTAGGGAACCTCCAGGGCCAGCGAGGTGCCCGCGAGGGACGTCCAGCCGGAGCGCCCGCCCGCGTACGCCTCGCCGAAGGCGGAGCCGTCGGGCCGCAGGGTGCCCTCGGGCACGGTCACCGGAGCCGTCGTGCCGCTCGGGCCCTCGACGGTCACCGTCTCGCCGATGCGGTACGCGGTGACCTGGCCGCTCTGGACGGCCGTGCGCCAGGCGGAGCGCCGCTGGAGCTCCTGGCCGATGTCCTTCATCCGCAGGTTCACCACCGGGGTGCTCGGGGCGAACAGCGCGTCGTACGCGTCGAGGACGCCGTCCAGGACCGGGTAGGCGATGCGGTCCTCGGCCAGGTTCGACTGGTGGATGAAGTGCGGCTTGGGGTCGTTGGCGAGGACGTGGCCCAGGGCGATCTGCCGCTCCAGGGGCACGATGTGGTTCGTGTAGCCGGTGGCGGGGTCGAGCGGGGCGCCCAGGCAGGTGGTGGTGGCCGGGTTGTCCTCGCAGATCCCGCTGCCGCCCTGCGCGCGGCTGGTGTAGATCCAGTTGTACTCGTCGACCTGCTCGGCCGCCCGGCCCGCGTTGTAGAAGACGTTCATCGGGTAGCGGGGGACCGTCGTGGCGGTGCCGACCTGGCGCTGGCCGGGTTCACGGGAGTTGTCCGAGCCCAGCCAGCCGATGCCGTTGTCCCCGAGGGCCGGCCCCAGGTTGGGGTTGTCGACGTTCTGCTGGGGAAGGACGCGCAGCCCGGAGTGCTCGCCGGTGACCAGCTCGTCGTTCTGCAGCGGGAGTCCGGCGGTCTGGCCCCACACGCGGTTGAGCGCGATCTCGTCGGAGACGCTCTGCCGGGAGACCCACTTGATCGAGCCGTTCGGGTGGGTGGCGCACTGCCACGGCACCACGCTCGTGTTCTGCTCGCAGCCGAGGAAGGCGTGCGTGTAGGTGTGGTTGATCCAGCGGAAGTCGTTGCGCTTGGCGACGAACCGGTCGGCCAGCGGGTCCGCGCCGTTGTTGTCCGCGCGGAAGTCGACGGTGCCGGCGGCGTTGTACGCCATGTCCAGGGTGAAGCCGCGGGAGGTCTGCCAGGAGGCGGCGTGGTCCACGTCGGCGGCCGTCATCCGGATCGGGTCCGGCACCGCGTCGGGGTCGGTGCAGTCCACGTCGCCGGGCGTGCAGTTGAGCGTGGAGTTCCAGCGGTCGTCCGCCGCGAACACGTCGTCGACGTGGACGGCGAAGTAGTTCCGGGAGGAGCCCAGGTGGGTCCCGCCGGTCATCCACTCCACGATGCCGCGGGAGAGCAGGCGGAACTGCTGCTGGTACTGGTTGTAGACGAAGGTGACGACCAGCTCGCGGCGCCCGTCGTGCCGGTACTCGCCGACCAGGGACCCGCGCTTGGTCGTCCCGGGTATCGCGGCCTCGACGTACGGGGTGAAGTCCGCGCCCGCCGCCGGAGTCGACAGGTAGGCGTAACTCTCTCCCACCGCGGGCGAGTTGTCCTCGAAGGGCACGGCGCCTTCGAGGTAGCCGAACGGCCCCGAGAGCCCGGCGGCGGTCGTCTGGGCCCGCACCCCGTCGAGGCTCCCCGCGTACCCGCCGTAGACGGCGTACTGGAGGCCGACCTCGGGCCGGGCGTAGGTGTACGCGTCGACCTGCGGGATGTCGTAGGTCCGCTCGTAGTTCGCGAGCGCGGTCATCTCCGCGGAGCCGGCCGGGAACGGGTTGTCGTTCGGCAGGACGACGGCCTGGAACTTGGCCCGGTTCCGGTCGCCCACGGTGTCCGCCAGGTAGCCGGCGTCGATGACGGGCCGGTCGGCGCGGTTGAGGTCGACCTTCGTGTACGGCGTTCCCGCGGCGTCCAGTTCGGCGGCGATGGCCTCGGTGGCCGGGCCGCCGTCGGTCACGACCAGGACCCGCAGGTCGATGCGGGGTTCCGGTTCGGACGCCTGCGCCGAGGCGCCCGGCAGGGTCAGGGCGGCGACGAGCGCGCCCGTGGTGAACAGAGTGGTGCCTATGAGCCGCTTCATGCGGTGGTGTCCCCTCCCGGAGCAGGGGTGGGTACGGCTCCGAGGAGCGGACGCACCCCCTCGTGGGCGCCGGCATCCCCCTCGAAGGCCGGTCGTCCACGCATCCGTCGCGTCAAATGGTGAGGTATCTGTGGAGCTTTTGTGGTCCCGTCGCGAAAGGTGGCGAAAAAACGTGGGCTCCCGGGGCGGGGGTTCCGGTGTGACCATCGGTGCGGAAGGCGCCCCGGGGCTCGGTCGTCCTCCCGCCCGGGACCCGGGGCGCAGGTGGGAGAGGGTGGAGCGGCGCCGGTGGACCGTGGGGCCGCCGCAGCGGCCGTCATTGGTGTAGACCGGTGGATCGGGCGGGGGCGGAGTCTGTTTTCGGACGCGCCCCCGCCCGGCCGTCGGTCCGTCAGGCGCAGAGGACGCGGGTCTCGGGCGTGTAGACCGGACCGCCGCTCGCGCTGGAGCTGTCGCTGAACTCGGCGTAGAAGTACGAGTAGAAGCCGATGTTGCCGTTGCAGCCGGAGTCGGCGGCGACCTGGAGGGTCAGGGTCACGGTCCTGCTCTGGCCGGGCGGCACGGTGGTCCCGTAGTTGCCGCCGAGGTTGGCGGGGCCGGTGCCGGCGCAGGGGGTGCTGCCGCCGGGGCCGGCGAGCGAACAGCCGCTGAAGGAGTACTTCAGGTCCGGGCGCTGGGTGGTCAGCCAGGTCGGGTCGATCGTCTGGTAGACGAACCAGATGTCGTGGGTCTTGTTGTTCGTCAGCGTCATGGACAGGTTCACCGTGCCGCCGGGGGTGGTCGTGGCGGCGTCGGTGCTGAACGACAGCTCGGCGGGGGCGAGCGACGCGGAGGCGCTCGCGGCCGGGGCCAGGCCGAACACGGCGAGGAAGAGGGCGAGGACGGCGGTGAGACCCAGGCGTCTCGTGAGGTGGGATCGCATGGCCCGGGAGGCTAGGGACGGCTGCGGCCCGGCGTCTGCCCCCGCGCGGGCGGACCGGGCGCGCGACGGCCGAAAGTGCGCTTCCCGTGAAGGAGCCGCGGGGGAACCGTGAGGGGCCCCGGCCGATCACGTCCGCGCACGCCGCGACGGGTGCGGCCCCGTGTCGTCTGCCGGTCCGGCTCCCGGCCCGTCTCCCCAGTGTGGGCTACACCATTGGCGCGTACGCAACAGTTCCGCGCGTCCGGCGGGTGGGCCGCGGCGGCCGGACACCGCTCGCTCCCGGCCAGGGGGCCGGTTTTCGGTGCCGTCGGCGGGACGTTCGGCAACGGCCGGGCGGGTGACGGAAAACCACGGGATGGGAGGCGGGTCGGTCCGGAAGGGCGTGCGGCCCTCCGGCCCGAGGGCTGTACGCCCCGCCGGGCCGAAGGCCTTACGTCCCACCGGGCCGAAGGCCGTACGTCCTCCCGGCGTTGGGACGTGCGTCCTCCGCTTCCGGGACGTAAGTCCCGCCGTTTGGGTGAAACCTTCCCACCGCTTGTACCGTCCTCTCACCTGGGAGAAGGACCTGGAACAACGGGGAGTGGGCAATTCCATGGGGCGGAACAAGTACACAGCGCACATAGCCGTGGTCGCCTCCGCGGTCGGGCTCAGCCTGGCGGTGTGGGCGGCGAGCGCGGTCACGCAGACGGAGGCCGAGGCCAGTGCGGGCGGCGGGCGGCCGACGGCCGGGCAGTCGCCGTCCGGGGACGCCAAGGGGCCCGCCCAGGCGCCGCCGAAGAAGATGCCGGAGAGCATCGCGCACGACGCCGAGGCGGGCGGCACGGCGGTGAACATCACGATCGACGACGGGCCCGACCCGCGCTGGACGCCCCAGATGCTGGACATCCTGAAGGAGAACGGCGTCAAGGCCGTCTTCTGCATGGTGGGACCCGAGGCGAAGCGGCACCCCGACCTCGTCAAGAAGGTCGTCGCGGAGGGACACCGGCTCTGCGACCACACGATCTCCCACGACACCTCGATGGACAAGAAGTCCGTCGCGTACCAGAAGCGGCAGATCCTGGACGCGAAGAAGATGATCGAGGACGCGGCCGGGGGAGCGAAGGTCGAGTACTACCGGGCGCCGGGCGGCGCCTTCACCCCGGACAGCCGGCGGATCGCCGCCGCGGCCGGCATGCGTCCGCTCGGCTGGAACGTGGACACCAAGGACTTCGAGCTGCCCGGCACGGCCTCGATCGTGAACACGGTCAAGAACGAGCTGTCCAACGGCCCGACCATCCTCTTCCACGACGGCGGCGGCGACCGCGGCCAGACCGTCGCGGCGCTGCGGCAGGTGCTGCCGTGGCTCAAGCAGCAGGGGCACGCCTTCAGCTTCCCCGTGCGGACGACCCCCTGAGGGCGGTTCCGCGCCGGCGGAGGCCCCGGAGACGCGAGGAGGACCGCCCGGCGGGTGCCGGGCGGTCCTTCCGCTGTTCGGGCCGTCCTCCAGAGCGCGGTACGGCGGCCCGAGCGTTTCGGAGGTGCGAGCCCTAGGAGTCGTCGCGCTCGAGGGAGTCGCGGACGCCCTCGACCTTCCCCTGGGCCTTCTCGCCCACCTTGCGGGCCTGGCCCTTCATCTGGTCCGCCTGACCCTCGCTCTTGAGCCGCTCGTTGCCGGTCGCCTTGCCGGCGGCCTCCTTGAGCTTGCCCTTGGCCTTGTCCACGTGGCTCTCACCCATGACTGCTATGCCCCTTTTCTGGTCGACTGGGGTACTTCGGTCACGTTAGGCGGGTTCCCCGGATCCCGCGCGCCAACCGTCCGGATCCGATCCCGTCCGCCGGACCCGCCGATCCCTCCGCGCGCTGAACCGTGACCGGACGGCTACGCATCGGCGTCCTGGTCCCCGCCTGACCGCCACGGTCGTCCCGGGCGGGGCCGTGAAGGGGCTTCCTTCTCTCCTCCCGTGAAATCAGTCCCTTCGCTTTCCTCGCCCTTCGGCTTCCGCGGCGGGCCCCCGTTCGGGCGGTGGGGACGGGGGCGGCCGTGACCGCCGGCGGGCCGACCGCGTTGGTGAGGGCATGACCTCAGCACGACGCATCTCCTCCGTCCTCGCCGTCGCCGCCGCCTTCTCGTGCCTGGGCGCGTCCGCGGCGAGCGCGACCCCTGCCGCCGGTCCGCTCGGCCCGCCGATCAACCCCGTCACGGAGCTCGACTCCCTCGCCGCGACCGGCCTCCCCGAGGAGCAGGCCGCGCAGCTCCCCGGCATCTCCGAGCAGTTGGGCGGGCTGAACCGGATCCACGACCTCCAGCAGCTCCACCAGCTCACCGACCTGGCCGCGCCGGTCACCGGGGTGCTCCCCGCCGTCTCCGTCTGACCCGGTCCGACCCCGTTCCCCCCGGCCGTCACCGGCCCCCGCAACGGCACCGCGCCACCCGCGCGGTGCCGTTCGCGCGTACGGGCGGGGACCCGGGGATCACCAGCCGAAGCGCCGGTTCACCAGCGTCGCGAACTCCTCGAAGGACAGCACCCGGTCGCCGTTCAGGTCGGCCTCGTCGAACAGGGCCGAGGAGTCGTCGTCGGTCCCCACGCCCCAGAAGGGGATCACGCCCCGCGCGGCGAGCGTGGGGCCCTTGGACCGCAGGGCGTTGATGACCTCGGTACGGGTCAGCGAGCCGTCCCGGTCGAGGTCGAGCGCGTCGAAGAGGGTCCGGGCCTTGTCGCTCATGGGGTGTCCTGGCTCCTGGGTCGCTGGCCGCCGGGCGGCGTCGGGTCCTGTGCGGAAGGACGCGGCCCGGGCGCGGCGGGTTGCCCCGGCCCCCGAAGAGCCCCGCGGGCCCCGGAAAACACGTGGACCCCGGCGGCATTTGCACGGAAGACTTCCCCTTTCCCGCCTTCAGTACGACAGAAAGGGGGTTGGGGATGGGATCATCCGAAAAGCAGGAAGGATTACCCTCCGCGGGTTCGGTCCTCCTCGCGCTGCGCCACTACGGACGGGAGCTGCTCCGTCTGCGGCGGCTGACCGCTCCGGCCATGCTGCTGCCGGCGCTCGGCAACATCGGCATCTTCTACGTCGCGCCGCTCGTCGTCGCCAAGCTCGTCGGACAGGTCGCCGGGGACGGCGCCGGCGCCGACGGCATCGGCGCGCACCTTCCGTACGTCCTCGGGTTCGCCGGCGTGCTGCTGCTCAGCGAGGCGCTGTGGCGCGTCGGACTGCACTGCCTGAACCGGCTCGACGCCCGGGGCATCGAGCACCTCTACGTCGTCGGCATGGACGAGCTGTTCGCCAAGGACTCCTCGTTCTTCCACGACAACTTCGCCGGATCGCTGACCAAGCGGGTCCTCGGCTTCGCCTCCCGCTTCGAGGTGTTCGTCGACACGCTGACCTTCTCGATCATGGGCAACTTCGTGCCGCTGCTCTTCGCCTCGGTGGTGCTCTGGCGCTACGACCCGCTGCTCGTGGTCGGCCTCCTGACGCTGATCGCCTTCACGGGCGTCTGCGTCGCCCCGCTGATCCGGCGCCGCCAGGCACTCGTCGCCCGGCGCGAACAGGCGATCGCCCGGGTGGCGGGCCACGTCGCCGACAGCCTCACGAACATGGACACGGTCCGGGCCTTCGCCGCCGAGGACCGGGAGGCCGCCGAACACCGCTCCCGCGTCGCGGAGTCGCGGAAACTCACCCTGCGGTCCTGGGACTACGGCAACCTGCGCATCGACACGCTGGTCGCGCCGATGTCCGTCCTGACGAACGTCCTGGGACTCGTCCTCGCCGTCACCCTCGGCGGGGGAGAACACGGCGTGGAGGCCGTCATCGTGGCCTTCACCTACTACTCCAACGCGACCCGGATCATGTTCGAGTTCAACCAGATCTACCGGCGCCTGGAGAGCGCGATGACGGAGGCCGGGCAGTTCACCGAACTGCTCCTCGAACCGCCCACCGTGCTCGACCCGGAGGACCCGGAGCCGCTGGAGCCCCGGGGCGCCGGCGTCCGCTTCGAGAAGGTCACCTTCGCCCACGCGGGCGCGAAGCCGCTCTTCGAGGGGCTCGACCTGGACGTGCCCGACGGGGCGAAGATCGGCTTCGTCGGCAGGTCCGGCGGGGGCAAGACCACCCTGACCCGGCTGCTGCTGCGGATGACGGACGTCGACGGCGGCCGGATCCTCGTCGGCGGGCAGGACATCGGCAAGCTGCGCCAGGCCGACCTGCGGAGCATGATCGCCTACGTGCCGCAGGAGCCGGCGATGTTCCACCGGAGCCTGCGGGACAACATCGCCTTCGCCCGGCCGGACGCCACCGACGCCGAGATCCTGCGCGCGGCCGGGGCGGCGCACGTCACGGAGTTCGTCGACGGGCTCCCCGACGGCTTCGACACCATGGTGGGCGAGCGGGGCGTGAAGCTCTCCGGGGGTCAGCGCCAGCGGGTCGCCCTCGCCCGGGCGATCCTGCGCGACGCCCCGATCCTCCTCCTCGACGAGGCCACCAGCGCCCTGGACTCCGAGAGCGAGATCCTCGTCCAGGAGGCGCTGTGGCGCCTCATGGAGGGGCGGACCGCGCTCGTCGTCGCCCACCGGCTGAGCACGGTGGCCGGCATGGACCGGCTCGTCGTCCTCGACCGCGGCCGGGTCGTCGAGCAGGGCACGCACCAGGCGCTGCTCGACGCGGAGGGCGCCTACGCCAAGCTGTGGCAGCACCAGTCGGGCGGCTTCCTCGACGACACCAGGGAGGGGGCCGAACTGCGCCGGTGACGGGCCGAGGGGGACCCGGGCGGGTCGTCCACAGGCGGCCGGAGGCCCGGTCGGCCGGGTTTTCCACAGGTTGCGGCGGACGGGACCGGGCTGTCGGCGCGGACGGATACGCTTCACGAATGGTCCTCTCCGACGCTTCCCCAGAGATCTCCGAGCCCGCCCGGGTGCTCCACCGTGTCTTCGGCTACAACTCCTTCCGCGGGGAGCAGCAGGAGATCATCGAGCAGGTCGTCGGCGGCGGCGACGCGCTCGTGCTGATGCCGACCGGCGGCGGCAAGTCGCTCTGCTACCAGATCCCGGCCCTGGTCAGAGACGGCACGGGCATCGTGATCTCGCCCCTCATCGCGCTCATGCAGGACCAGGTGGACGCGCTGCGGGCGCTCGGGGTGCGGGCCGGGTTCCTGAACTCCACGCAGGACCCGTACGAGCGGCAGGCCGTCGAGCAGGCGTTCCTCGCGGACGAGCTGGACCTGCTCTACCTGGCCCCCGAGCGGCTGCGGACCGAGGGCACGCAGCGGCTCCTGGACCGGGGCCGGGTGTCGCTCTTCGCGATCGACGAGGCGCACTGCGTCGCCCAGTGGGGCCACGACTTCCGGCCCGACTACCTCGCCCTGTCCATGCTGCACGAGCGGTGGCCGAAGGTGCCGCGGATCGCGCTGACGGCGACGGCCACCGAGGCCACCCACGCCGAGATCGCGAAGCGGCTGGGCCTGGAGGACGCCCGGCACTTCGTTGCCGGCTTCGACCGGCCGAACATCCAGTACCGCATCGTCCCCAAGAACAACCCGACCAAGCAGCTCCTGGAGCTGATCAGGACCGAGCACGCCGGGGACGCCGGAGTCGTCTACTGCCTCTCGCGGTCCTCCGTCGAGAAGACCGCCGCGCTCCTGGTCGAGCAGGGCATCGACGCCGTGCCGTACCACGCGGGCATGGACGCCCGCACCCGCGCCGCGAACCAGGCCCGCTTCCTGCGCGAGGACGGGGTCGTCGTGGTGGCGACGATCGCCTTCGGCATGGGCATCGACAAGCCGGACGTGCGGTTCGTGGCCCACCTCGACCTGCCGAAGTCCGTCGAGGGCTACTACCAGGAGACCGGCCGCGCGGGCCGCGACGGCGAACCGGCCACGGCATGGCTGGCGTACGGCCTCCAGGACGTGGTCCAGCAGCGCAAGCTCATCGACTCCTCCGAGGGCGACGAGCAGCACCGCCGGAGCCTCGCCATGCACCTGGACGCCATGCTGGCGCTCTGCGAGACCGTCGACTGCCGCCGGGTGCGCCTCCTGGAGTACTTCGGGCAGAACGGCGAGCCCTGCGGCAACTGCGACACCTGCCTGACCCCGGCCGAGTCCTGGGACGGCACGGTCGCCGCGCAGAAGCTGCTGTCCACGGTGTGGCGGCTCGCCAAGGAGCGGCGCCAGAAGTTCGGCGCGGGACAGATCATCGACATCCTCCAGGGCAAGCGGACGGCGAAGGTCATCCAGTTCGACCACGACGCCCTCTCGGTGTTCGGCGTCGGCTCCGACCTGGGCACCGCCGAGTGGCGCGGGATCGTCCGCCAGCTCCTCGCCCAGGGGCTGATCGCGGTCGAGGGGGACTACGGGACGCTCGTCCTCACCGAGCAGAGCGGCGAGGTCCTGGGCGGACGCCGCACCGTCCAGATGCGCAAGGAGAAGGCGGTCGCCCCGGCCCGGAAGGAGCCCGGGAGCCGCTCCGGAAAGGGCGCCCGCGTGCCGGTCGACCTGCCGGCCGAGGCCGTGCCGGTCTTCGAGGCGCTCCGCGCCTGGCGGGCCGCGACCGCCCGCGAGCAGGGCGTTCCGGCGTACGTCGTCTTCCACGACGCGACGCTGCGGGAGATCGCGACCCTGCGCCCCACCACGGTCGAGCAACTGGGCACCGTCGGCGGGGTCGGCGAGGCCAAGCTGACCAAGTACGCCGAGGGCGTCCTGGAGACCCTGGCGGAGACCGGCCCCGCGGCCCCGGCCGGACAGGACCCGGCCCCGGCCCCGGCGGGAGACGCCCCGGCCGCACCCGCCCCGGCCGCACCCGCCCCGGCCGCGCCCGTCCGGACGGACGCGGCGTCCGCGCCCGCGCCCGCCGCCCCGTACGACGACGAACCGCCCTTCGACTTCGACGAGCTCGAACCGCCGTGGGACGAGGAGGAGTAGCCGGACCGCCCGCCCGGGCCGTGGGACGGGCCGGCGCGGCGGACGTTCCGTTCGCGCCGGTCCCGCGGCCCCGGCCGTCCCGTTCGTCCGTTTGCGGAGCGGTGGACATGGCGTTTCAGTGAGAGGGATTCCCCCCACGCTTCACTGGAGCAGACATGTCGATGGCGTTCGGTTCACCTTTCGGTTCCTCCGATCCGTTCAGCGAGATGCTGAACCGGTTCTTCGGCATGTCGCCGGCCTCCTCGCCCCCGGCCGTGCAGCGCGTGCCCATCGGAAGGCTGCTCACGGAGTCCTCGCACGAACTGCTCAACCTGGCCACCCGCAAGGCCGCAGAGGACGGCACGTCCGACCTCGACACCGAACACCTGCTGTGGGCCGCCACCCGGGTCGACCCCTCCCGCGGGCTGCTCGCCCGGGGCGGCGTGGACCCCGACGCCCTCGCGGACCGGATCGCCGAGGTGCTGCCCGGGGAGTCCGCCGAGCCCTCCTCGGAGCCCGGCCTCACCCCGGCGGCCAAGCGCACCCTCGCCCTCGCCCACGCCCGCTCCCAGGCCGCCGGCGTCTCCTACATCGGCCCCGAGCACATCCTCGGCGCCCTCCTCGGCGACCCCGACTCCGGCGCCTCCCGCTTCCTGCGCGCCGAGGACCTGGACGTCTCGAAACTGCGCGGCGCCGCCGACCGGGCGGCCTTCGGCGGCGAGGGCGAGGCCCCCGCCCCGAAGCAGCCGGCCACCGCCCTCGACGAGTTCGGCCGGGACCTCACCGAGGAGGCGAGGGCCGGGAAGCTCGACCCCGTGGTCGGGCGGGCCGAGGAGATCGAGCAGACCGTCGAGATCCTCTCCCGGCGCTCCAAGAACAACCCCGTCCTCATCGGCGAGCCCGGCGTCGGCAAGACCGCCATCGTCGAGGGCCTCGCCCAGCGCATCGTGGCCGGCGAGGTGCCCGACACCCTCAAGGACAAGCGGGTCGTCTCCCTCGACCTCTCCGGGATGGTGGCCGGCGCCCAGTACCGAGGACAGTTCGAGGAGCGTCTGAAGAAGGTCATCGAGGACGTCCAGGAGGCCCGGGGCGACATCGTCCTCTTCATCGACGAGCTGCACACCGTCGTCGGCGCCGGCGCCACCGGCGAGGGCTCGATGGACGCCGGCAACATGCTCAAGCCGGCCCTCGCCCGCGGCGAGCTGCACGTGGTCGGCGCGACCACCATCGACGAGTACCGCAAGCACATCGAGAAGGACGCCGCCCTCGAACGCCGCTTCCAGCCCGTCCTGATCCCCGAGCCGACCGTCGAGGAGACCGTGCAGATCCTCGAAGGGCTGCGGGACGCGTACGAGGCCCACCACCGGGTCCGCTTCGCCGACGGCGCCCTCACCGCGGCGGCGGAGCTCTCCGACCGCTACGTCAGTGACCGCTTCCTGCCCGACAAGGCCATCGACCTGATGGACCAGGCCGGCGCCCGGGTACGGCTGCGCAGCGGCGGGCGTTCCACCGAGGTGGTCGGCCGCGAGGACACGCTGGCGAAGCTGCGCCGCGAGAAGGACCAGGCCGTCGCGGGCGAGGAGTTCGAGAAGGCCTCCGACCTCAAGCGGCGGATCGCCGAGGTCGAGGGCGAGCTCGCGGGCATCGAGGAGCGGCGCGAGGGCGTCGTCTCCGTCACGGCCGCCGACATCGCCGACATCGTGTCCCGCCGTACCGGCATCCCGGTCTCCCGGCTCACCGCCGGTGAGAAGGAGAAGCTCCTCAGGCTGGAGGAGGAGATGCACGCCAGGATCGTCGGCCAGGACGAGGCGGTCACGGCGGTCTCCGAGGCCGTGCGCCGCAACCGGGCCGGCATGGGCGACCCCGACCGCCCCGTGGGCTCCTTCCTCTTCCTCGGCCCCACCGGCGTCGGCAAGACCGAACTCGCCAAGACGCTCGCCGACCTGCTCTTCGGCGACGAGGGCCGCATGATCCGGTTCGACATGAGCGAGTTCCAGGAGAAGCACACGGTCGCCCGGCTCGTCGGAGCGCCTCCCGGGTACGTCGGCTACGAGGAGGCCGGCCAGCTCACCGAGAAGGTCCGCCGCCAGCCCTACAGCGTGGTGCTGTTCGACGAGATCGAGAAGGGGCACCCGGACGTCTTCAACACCCTGCTCCAGATCCTCGACGACGGGCGGCTCACGGACGGCCAGGGCCGCACGGTCGACTTCCGCCACTGCGTCGTCATCATGACGTCCAACATCGGCGCCCACCGCATCCTCGACCACCAGGGGGACGCGGCCGAGCTCAAGGACCGACTGATGGAGGACCTGCGGGGACGCTTCCTGCCCGAGTTCCTCAACCGCATCGACGACATCATCGTCTTCCACAGCCTCACCGAGGAGGACCTGTCGGAGATCGTCGACCACCTCCTGGACCGCAGCAAGCACCGCGTCCACGCGCAGGGCATGACCCTGGAGGTCACCGAGGCGGCCAAGAAGCTCCTCGTCGCCCACGGCCACCAGCCGGCGTTCGGGGCCCGGCCGCTGCGCCGCACCATCCAGACCGAACTCGACAACCGGGTCGCCTCCCTGCTGCTCGGCGGCGACGCCGGACCCGGCGACACGATCGTCGCCGACGTGGTGGGCGACTCGATCCACTGCACGGTCCGCAAGGGCGACTCCGGAGGCGGCGCCCACCGCGAGGACGCGGAGGGCCCCGCCGAAGCGGCGTAGGGCCGCCGGGCGCCCGCGCGGGCGGTGTGCCGACATGCCGGATACCGCCCGCGCCGCCCCCGCCCCGGCGCCCGGCCTCAGGCCACCGGCACGGTCTCCAGGCGCTCGTCCCCGCAGTACACGTTCATCGACGTGCCCCGCAGGAACCCGACCAGGGTCAGTCCGCTCTCCGCCGCCAGGTCCACGGCGAGCGAGGAGGGCGCGGAGACGGCCGCGAGCATCGGGATCCCCGCCATCACCGCCTTCTGCACCAGCTCGAAGGAGGCCCGGCCGCTCACCATCAGGACCGTCCCGCGCAGCGGCAGCAGCCCCGACCGCAGGGCGTGGCCGACGACCTTGTCCACGGCGTTGTGCCGGCCCACGTCCTCCCGCAGGCAGAGCAGCTCGCCCTCGGCCGAGAAGAGCCCGGCCGCGTGCAGGCCGCCCGTGCTGTCGAAGACCCGCTGCGCGGCCCGCAACCGGTCGGGAAGGGCCGTGAGCACCTCCGTACCGATCCGCAGCGGGTCCTCCGCGACCGTCCAGGCGGCCGTCGTGCGCACCGCGTCCAGGCTCGCCTTGCCGCACAGTCCGCACGAGGACGTCGTGTAGAAGTTCCGCTCCAGGGAGGCGTCGGGGGCGGCCGTGCCGGGTGCCAGGACGACGTCGACCACGTTGTACGTGTTGCCGCCGTCGGAGGTGGCGCCCGCGCAGTACCGGATTCCGGCCACGTCCCCGGCCGCGTGCACCACGCCCTCGCTCACCAGGAACCCGGCCGCGAGGTCGAAGTCGTCGCCCGGGGTGCGCATCGTCACGGTCAGCGGACGCCCGCCGACCCTGATCTCCATCGGCTCCTCGGCGGCCAGCGTGTCCGGGCGGTAGGAGGCCCCTCCCTCCCGCACGCGCAGGACGCGCCGCCGCGCGGTCACTCGTCCCATGGTTCCTCCTCCCTCTGGCTCCGGCCGGTGGACCGGACGCCGGATCCCGGGGCCGCGGTGTCACGCCGCCCGACCGCCGACGGTAGCCGTCCGGGGAGCGGCGCGCGCGACGCGGGGTGCGCCCCGGGGCCGTGCCCGTACCGTCACGCGGTCAGGAGGGGGCGTCCGAGGGAACGACGGTGACCCGGACGTGCTTCATGATCGGCTGGCCGCTCTGGGTGCTGTGGTCGTCCAGCGCGCACAGCACGTTCATCTCGGGCATGTAGCCGGCCGCGCACCCCCGGGGGATGTCGTACGGGACGGCGAGGTAGCCGTCGAGGCGCCGGTGGCCGCCGTCCCGCGCGGTGCTCGTGATGTCGACCGGGCCCATGTCGGCGATGCCGCGCTCGCGCATGTCGGCCCGGTTCATGAAGACGAGCGTGCGCAGGTCCTTGACGCCCCGGTAGCGGTCGTCGTCGGAGTGGATCGTGGTGTTCCACTGGTCGTGGGAGCGCAGGGTGCCCAGGGCCGGCTCGCCGGGGGCGGGCACCACGCCGGGCAGCGCGGAGGAGGAGAACTCGGCCCGGCCGGATGCGGTGAGGAAGACCAGCTCGCGGGCGGGCTGCTTGATGCGGAAGCCGAGCGGCAGGCGCACCCGCCGGTTGAAGGCCTCGAAGCCGTCGAGGACCCGGGCCATGGTGTCCCGGACGCGGTCGTAGTCCTCGACGTACCACTCCCACGGCGTGGCGCTGTCCGGCAGCGCGGCCCGGGCCATGCCCGCGATGATCGCCGGTTCGGAGAGCAGGTGCGGCGAGGCGGGGCGCTTCATGCCGACCGACAGGTGCACCATGCTCATCGAGTCCTCGACCGAGGTGCTCTGGACGCCCTTGCGCCGGTGGTCCTTCTCGGTCCGGCCGAGGCAGGGCAGGATCAGCGCCCGCCGGCCGTGCACGACGTGGCTGCGGTTCAGCTTGGTGCTCACCTGGACGGTCAGCTCGCAGGTGCGGAGCGCCGCGTGGGTGGCCGGGGTGTCGGGGGCCGCGAGCGCGAAGTTGCCGCCCATGCCGACGAAGACCTTGATCTTCCCGTCGCGCATGGCCCTGATGCTCGCGACGGTGTCCTTGCCGTGCTCGCGGGGCGGGTCGATCCCGCAGACCTCGGCGAGCCGGTCGAGGAACTCCGGGCGGGGACGGTGGTCGATGCCGCAGGTGCGGTTCCCCTGGACGTTGCTGTGCCCGCGCACGGGGCAGGGGCCGGCGCCCTCGCGGCCCAGGTTGCCGCGGAGCAGCAGCAGGTTGACGATCTCGCGGACGGTGTCCACGCCGTGCTCGTGCTGGGTGACGCCCAGGCACCAACTGATGATCGAGCGGTCGGCCTCGCGGTAGACGCGGGCCGCCTCCAGGATGCCGGCCCGGCCCGGCCCCGACTGGGTCTCCAGCTCCTCCCACGGGGTCGCCGCGCACAGCGCCCGGTACTCCTCGAAGCCGGTGGTGCGCCGCTCGACGAACTCCCGGTCCAGGGCCTTGGGGTCGGTCGCGGACTGCTCCAGGAGCGCCTTGGCCATGCCCCGCAGCAGCGCCATGTCACCGCCGATGCGCACCTGGAGGTTCAGCGTGCCGGTCCGCGTGGCGCGGAAGGTGGCCATGTCCTTGAAGTCGTGCGGGCTGCGCGCCGCCCGGCCCGGGAGGGAGCACGGCGCCGGGCTGCGCGTCACCCGGTCCCGGAAGGAGCACCGCGCCGGGCTGCGCGGCGGATCACGCGCGCCTACGCTGTCGCTGTTCCGCGGTGTCCTCCGCTTTCCCTCCCCTCCCATACCTCCCGTCCCGTCGCGCGGGGCCGTCCTCCGGCAGGAGCGCCATGGCCGTACCCCAGTCCCCCCGTACGGAGGCCTGACCCGTGCGCCCCCGGCTGCTCGGTGCGGTCCCCCGGCTCGTCGGGTCGGCGCTCGTGGGCGCGGCGGCCGGCGCCGTCGTCGCCGTGGCGACCCACGCGCCGCTCGGCGTCCTCGCCGGCATCGCCGCCGCGGAGACCGCCTTCGTCGTCGCCGGCTGGACCGTCCTGTGGCCCATGGACGCCACCGCCACCCGCCGCAACGTCCGCCGCGAGGAGTTCCGGCCCGTCGTCGAGGAACTCGCCGTCGTCGCGACCTCCCTGGCCGGCCTGGTCGGCATCGTCGTGCTGCTCCTGGTCGGCCGCACCGACCTGAGCCACGCGGCGGCCGCGACGGCGCTCTGCGGCGTCTTCATGGCCTGGGCGGCGCTCCACCTGATGTACGCCACCCGCTACGCGTACCACTACTACGTCCCGGAGCCGGGCGGCGGGATCGACTTCAACACCAGGGAGCCGCCCCGGTACAGCGACTTCCTCTACTTCAGCTTCAACCTCGGCATGACCTACCAGGTCTCGGACACCGACGTCTCCACCGCCGGACTCCGCGCGATCGTCCTGCGCCACTGCCTGCTGTCGTACGTCTTCGGGGCCTGCATCCTGGCGACCACCATCAACCTGGTCACCGGCATCGTCACGGGCTGAGCCCCCGGCGGTTCCGGGAAGGGGTTCAGCCGCGCCACCACGGCTCGCGCACGAAGCGGCTCTCCTCGCTCGTGCAGTCGAGGCCGTTGGAGATCTGCTCGGAGTCCAGGTTCCACCCCACGACGCCGTCGCCCTTCCGGCTCAGCTCGATCAGGCGGTCGTCCGCCGTCCCGGCGCCGCTCGTGACCCGGCACGTCACGATCGACGTCCACGACTGCCCGTCGAGCGCCGAGGCGAAGAACAGCACCGGCAGCACGACCACGGTCAGGACCAGGGCCGCCCACTGCTCGGCCCCGGCGGCCCGGCGCAGCCAGTCGGGCGGCCGGCGACCGGTGTCGTGGTGCGCCTCCCGGCCGTGCGACCGGTGCGGCCGGCGCCGCCCCGTCCGGTACTCCTCGATCACGCCCTGCCGCAGCGCGAAGGCGGCGAGGCCGGTCCCGAGCCCCCACCACGGCCCGAAGAAGCACGCGTCGATGACGCCCACGGCGATCGGGGTGACGGCCGTGAGCCCCAGCCGCTGGAGGAACCGGACCCCGCCGCCGCCCACCGGCACCGCGCCGCGCGCGGCGAAGAGGGCGAAGACCACGCGGGAGACGACGACGGCGAGCACCGACCCGAGGAGCGGATCGGTGATCACCATGCCGAGCAGGACGTCCGGCCAGTTCGCCGGCTCCATGCCCACGAGCACGTCACGGACCGCGTCGCCGCCGCCCACCGTGTACGTGAGCTTGGTGACCGGCACGGCGAGGACGAGGGCCACCAGGACGGTGTGTCCGGGCCCGCCCTTGCGGTCGGCCTCCCGGAACCCCTCCCGCTCCTGTCCGGCGTCGGCCTCCGGCACGGCGCCGTCAGCCGACCGAGACCACGGTCGCGGTCGCCCGGCCCTCGGGCGTCTCGTACGTGACGGTGTCGCCGGCGCCGTGGCCGAGCAGCGCCCCGCCGAGCGGGCTGTCGCCGGTCACCAGGCCGGGGTCGAGCGCGTCGGCCAGCTCGGCGATGCGTACGGTGGACTCGGTGCCGTCCTCGAACCGCACGGTCACGCTGCTGCCGACGCCGACCGTGCCGGCGGCCGGGGGCGAGGCGACGGACGCCTCCTTCAGCCGGTCCTCGACCTCCCGGATCCGCCCGTTCAGCCGGTCGGCCTCGTCGGCGCGCATCAACTCGTCGGCCTGGTCGGCCCTGTCGCCCGTCTGGTCGCCGCCGCCGTCCCGCAGGGTGGCGGTCACCGAATCGCGCTCGGCGCGCAGCTCGGCGAGCTCCTTCTCCAGCTCCTCGCGGGCGACGGCGTTGATGGGCTCGGGTCCACCGGTCATTCCTGCTCCCGTTCAGACGAGGACGCGGACGATTGCCGCAAAGATCCTAAATGAGTGATTCAGGACGTTATCAGGAGCGGTGCGCGTGGAACGCGAGGACCGACCGCACGACCTCGTACGGTGATCGGGAAAGCCCGACCGAGAGGGAGAAGCGCACGATGGCCGTCATCCACCGCACCACGATGCAGCCCGGCAAGACGGAACTGCTCGCCGCGTGGCTGCCCACCCGCCCCTGGTACGCCGCCGGCGCCGACGGTCCCCGGCCGGTCAGGGCGGGCGGGTTCCGGCTCGACGACCCCGAGGGCGAGGTGGGCATCGAGTTCATGGTGGTGACCGACGGCACCGGACCGGACGCGGTCGCCTACCAGGTCCCCCTGACCTACCGCGCGGACCCGCTGGCGGGCGCCGGGCACGCCCTCGTCGGCACCGCCGAGCACGGGGTCCTGGGGAAGCGCTGGGTCTACGACGGCGTCCACGACCCCGTCCTCGTCGAGCGGTTGCACGCCCTGCTCGCCGGCCGCGCCGAGCCGCAGGCCCAGACCGCGACCGACACCCCCGACCCCACCGTCGCCGTCTCGCCGCTCGCCCCGGGCGGCACGGGGGCCGGGGCGGAGCCCGTACGGGTCGAGGAGGGCCCCGACCACACCGACGTGGTGGTGCGGGAGCCCGGCGCGCCCGCGCCGCTCGTCCTGCGGGTGCGGCGCGTCCTGCGGGCCGACGGGGACGGCGGGACGGCCGACGGCGCCCGGGGCCGGGTGACCGGCGCGTGGCAGCGGCCCGACGGGACCACCGCCCGGGGCACCTACGCCACGGCGCTCACGGCGGCCGCGGGGCTCACGGAGTTCACGGCCTGAGCGCCGTCGCCAACTGAGCCCGGGAGCGCACGTCGAGCTTCTGGTAGATGCGGGTGAGCCGCGCCTCAACCGTCTTCACGCTCAGGTACAGCTTCGCCGCCGCCTCCTGGTTGCTGGCGCCCTGGCCCACGAGCCGCGCGAGCCGCAGCTCCGCCTCCGTCAGGGAGGAGAGCGCGGGAGCGGTCTCCTCGGCCCCGGGACCGCCCGCCGGTCCCTCGCCCGCCGGGGTCTCGCCCGCCAGGGCCAGCCACGGCGCCGCCCCGGCCCGCTCGAACACCGACGCCGCCTCGTGCAGGGCGGCCTGCGCCGCCGACCGGCGCCTCCGGCGGCGCTCCACCCGGGCCAGCGCGATCAGCGCCCGGCCCCGCTCCAGGGGCAGCCCGGCACGGCCGAACTCCACGACCGTACGGGTCAGCAGCTCCGCCGCCTCGTCCGTACGCCCCTCGGCGGCCAGGCACAGGGCGTACGCCCGGTCGCAGCCGAGCAGGACCGTGGACCGCCCGAGGCGCTCCGCCACCGGCCGCACCTCCGCGAGGAGCGCCAGGGCCTCGTCCCCGGCGTCGTTCGCGAGGAGCGCCTCGGCCAGCTCCTCGTGCCAGCGGAGCATCGACGGGTCCACGGTCGACTGGGCGCGCTCGTCGGCCTGGACCCGGCGCAGGGTCTCCAGGGCGGCCGCCACGTCCCCGTTGACCAGTTGGACCCGGCCGAGCGCGTACCGGCTGCGGGAGAGGAAGACCCGGTCGCCCTCCTCCTCCGAGGCCTGCACGCTGCGGCGCGCGTAGCTCGCGGCCCGCGCGAAGCTGCCGCCGGCCGTCTCCGCGAGCGCGAGCGCGTACCAGGCGGGCCCGGGGGAGAGCCCCGCCTCCAGGGTGAGGGCGAGGGACTGCCCGGCGTGGGCGAGGGCCGCCGCGCACGGCCCGATCCGGGACTCGATCTCGGCCAGCGTGCGGAAGAGCTCGATGGCATCCTCGACGGAGCCGCGCCGCTGCACCAGCGGCAGGAGCGCGCCCAGCTCGTCGCGGGCCTCCACGAGCCGGTCGTCGAACAGGGCGTGGCGGATTGTCAGGATCTGGGCGGCGTTGCGGATCCCGAGCGGACGCTCGGCCAGCTCCAGGGACCGTGCCTGCGCGAGCACGGCCTCCGCGTCCGGTGAACCGAGCGCCCGTTCCATCCGCGCCTGCACGGTCAGCGCCTGCGAGGCCGTGCGCGGATCGCCCATCGAGGCCGCCAGCGCGGCCGATTCGACCGCCGCCGTCCGCGAGCGCTCCGGATCGCCGTCCGCGAGCACGTACTTGAGGGCGAGCCGGAGCTGCACGGCGGCCCGCAGGGCGGTGTCGCCCTCGGAGTCCTCCATGGCGTGGACGTACATCTCGTCGAGGCCGGTCAGGCCCTGGCCCGCCGTGTCGAGCACGGCGAGCCGCGCCCGCACCCGGTCGGTGGGCACGGCGTCCCGGGCGAGCAGATCGGTCGCGGCCCGCATCGCGAGGTCGGCGCGGGCCGCCCGCGCGGCCTCCTCGGCCGCGTCGACGAGCCGCGCGATCCGCCGCGTGCCGTCCCGGCCCGGCGTCGACTCGGCCGCGAGCAGGGCCAGTTCGGCGGCGAGCGCGCTGTTCCCGCGCCGCCGGGCCAGATCGGCGGCGGCCGCGACCTCGGCGGCCAGCTCCTCGTCCGGACTGTCGGTGGCGAGCGCCCGGTGCCGTACGGACTCCACGGGATCGTCCACGACCTCCGCGAGGGCCGCGTGCCCGGCGCTCCGCTCGGCCCAGCAGGCGTCGTGCACCAGCGTGGAGGGCAGCAGCCCCGCGGTGAAGGTCACCGAACCGTCCTCGGCCAGCGACACCAGGTCGGCCCGCTCGGCCGCCGCCAGGTCCGCCTCCGCGTTGGGCCGCCCGGCCCGGCGCACCAGCGTCGCCGACGGGCGCAGCGCCAGGGCGGCCAGCAGCAACGTCTCCCGTACGGCGGGGGGCGCGGCGCCCAGGAGCTGGCGGGCCAGGTCGCGGGCGCGCCCGGAGAGCGTCAGGGCCTCGGCGTGGTGCACGGGGGTCCGCGCGTCCGCCAGCGAACGGCCCACCGCGAGCGCGAGCCGCGGATTGCCGCCGCTCGCGCGGTGGATGCGACCGGCCATCCGGGAGGGGAGCCGGTGGTGGATGAGGAGTTCGGCGATCTCGTCGGCGTGCAGCGGCGGGACGCGCAGCACGTCCGCCTCCGAGGGCACCCAGAGGTGGCGGGCGTGCGGGTCCTCGCAGCGGTGGGGCTCGCCGTAGGGGTCGTGGGCCTCCCCGTACGGCTCGGGGGTCTCCACGGCCACCACCCGCAGCGCGGGCGGCGCCAGGTGGAGGGCGAACCGCAGCAGGTCCGCGCTGTCCGGGTCCACGTGCTGCACCCCGTCGACGACGAGCAGGACGGGCCCCCGGCAGGTCAGGGTGCGCAGGATCCGGGCGATGCCGAGGCGCAGCGCGATCGTGTCCCAGCCGTCCGCGTCGATCGGCGCCTCGCGGCAGAGCATGGCGACGGCGGTGCGCTGGGGACCGGGCAGCTCGTCGAAGATCCCGGAGGCGAACACGCCGGTGGCGTACGCCCCCGTGGTGTCCGCACCGGCGGCGCCGGGGGCCGGGGCGGGGGTCCGCGCGCCGGGGCTCCTGGGGGAGCCGAGGGCCGGAAGGACCGGGACGGACGCCCCGGGCCCGGGCGCGTCGGACGGTTCGGGACCGACGGCGCCGGGTCCGGCCCAGGTCACCGTCGCCGCCACGGAGGCGACGAGCGCGGCGGCCGAGGCGCCGGGCATCTCGCGGTCGGACGGCAGGGAGGCGAGCCACAGCACGGTCTCGCCGCGCGCCTCGGCACGGGCCGCCTCGGCGAGCGCGACCTCGGTCTTGCCGACGCCGGCGGGCCCGGTGAGCAGGGCGCGGCCCCGCGTGTGCAGGGCGCGTTCCAGCCGGGCGAGGAGCTCTTCGCGGCCCACCGGCGCGGGATTCGCCCCCACGCCCGCGGGGCGCAGGGCGACCTGCGGAGCTGTCGTCACTGTCCACCACCTCCGGCCGCTCGGGCCCCCGGCCCACGAGCCCCGTGCGCAGAGAATACGGAGCCCACCGGCGGAGTCCAGGCCCCTTGTCCGGCATACGGACAGCGCGCTCCGGTGGCACGCGCTCCCACAACGCCAGGACGCGCCCGTGGTGTAGACCACGAGCGCGTCGCTGACCAGCAATGATGCTGATGTGGGGGGTGGGTCGAAGGTGGTGCGGTGGTGCTCTAGAAGGTGAGGCTCCACGTGTTGATGTAGCCGGTGTCACCCGTGGCCACATCGCGGACCTGGAGCTTCCAGGTGCCGTTGGCGACCTCGCTCGACGCGTCGACCGTGTAGGTCGTCACGACGTTGTCGGCGCTGTCCGAGGACGACGACGCCTTCAGGTTGCGCACCGTGCCGTCGGGGGCGACCAGGTCGATGACCAGGTCCCCGCGCCAGGTGTGCGTGATGTCCACGCCGACCTTGAGGGCGGCGGGGGCGTTGCCGGTGCGGCCGGTGACGGCGATCGAGGACGACACGGTGGTGTTGTCCGGGACCGCCACGCGGGTCGTGTTGGTGAAGACGTTGCCGGCCGGCGGCGTGGTGGTGGTGACGGCGTTCACCGTCTTCGCCGCGTCGGCGATGCCCGCGCCGCAGCCGCCGGTGCAGGTGCCCGGCAGCGGACGGGCGTTGGCCTTGATCGCGGACTCGATGTCGGCCGGGGTGAGGGTGCTCTTGGCCGACTTCAGGAGGGCGGCGAGACCGGCGATGTGCGGCGCCGCCATCGAGGTGCCCTGGTAGGGCTTGTAGTTCTCGGCCGACTGGGTGGTCGCGCCCGAGTTCAGCGTCGAGAGGATGCCGTTCTCGGGGGTGGTGACGGTACCGGGCGTGTCGGTGGCGCGGCGGGTCTCGCCGCCGGGCGCGGCCACGTCCACGATGCTGCCGAAGTTGGAGTAGTACGACCGGTTGCCCTCGCGGCTGGTCGACGCCACGGTGATGACGTTCGAGCAGTTGGCGGGGGTGAAGCCGGAGGTGTTGAGGTTGCTGTTGCCCGCGGCCACGACGACGGTGGTGCCGCGCGAGACGGCGCCGTTGATGGCGGTCTGGTAGACGCTCGGGCAGGTGGAGCTCGCGCCGCCCAGGCTCAGGTTGATGACCTTCGCCGGGGTCGGGTTGGCCGGGACGCCCGGCACGGTGCCGCCGGAGGCCCAGGTGATGGCGTCGGCGATGTCGGCGGACGAGCCGCCGCACTTGCCGAGCACGCGCACGGGCTGGATCTTCGCGCCGTACGCGATGCCCGCGATGCCCTTGGTGTTGTTGGTGACGCCGGCGATGGTGCCGGCCACGTGGGTGCCGTGCCAGGAGGAGCTGGAGGCCTTGGAGCCGCTGCCGCACTCGTTGTCGGTGGCGTTCCAGTCGCCCTCGTCCTTGGCGTCCGCGTCACGGCCGTTGTTGTCGCGGGCGTCGGCGGACGACGAGATGAAGTCGTAACCGGAGACGACGTTGGCCGCCAGGTCCGAGTGGGCGGCGTAGCCGGTGTCGATGACGGCGACGGTGACGCCGGAGCCGGTCGTCTTGTCCCAGGCTCCCGGGACGTTCATGCCGCCGGTGGCCTCGAAGAGGTCCCACTGCTTGGCGTACTCGGTGTCGTTCGGCGTGACCGCCATCGCGTAGGCGCGGATGTCGGGCTCGACCGAGGCGACGGCCGGGTCGGCGCGGAAGGCGTCCATGACCTTCGACACGTCCTGCTGGGTGGCGCTGTCGCCCAGGTCGACCAGGGCGCCGCCGGCGGCGAGGCGGCGCTCGAAGGAGAGCTTCTCGCCCGTCTTCGCGGCCTTCTCGGCCGTGTCGCTCTTCGCGGCGGCGTTGGAACCGGCCTCGGCGGCCTGGTTCTTGTAGGTGACGATGAGCTTCTCGACCGGGGCGCTGGGCAGCGCCCGGATCGTCTGCGAAGCCGGGGCGGGCTTCGGGGTCAGAGCGGCCGGGGCGGCGGCGAACGCCCCGGAGGTGGTGGCAGCGGCACCGAGGATCGCGGCGCCCGCGACCACGGATATGACTCTCCGCCTGGAACCGTTCAAGGTGTGGCCCTTTCGATTACGACGTAACTGCGGAGCAGTGGCGGCGGCGCGGGACACACGGGGCGATGTGGGGTCGCGGTCCGGCGTTCCCTGGGCTTGGGGGGCCCGTGCGCCGCCACCGGCGCGACGGCCCGGGTCAAGGCCGTCACCGGCGGACGCCACCCTTCGCGCGCACCTGTCACGGTGCGACCCGAGGGATGACATCTGCCGGTGCGGAGGACAGTAGGGAACGGGGAGGTGAACCCGATACGGGGAAAACCCTTGTCACCCCTCAGGGGGTGGCGGGGGGTCGGTGAGGGGAGGGGCCGCGGACCCGCCGGAGCCCTTCGTCAGCCCTTCGTCAGCCCTTCGCCAGTCCTTCGTCAGTCCTTCGTCAGTCCTTCGTTCAGCCGAGTTCGAGCGTCGTGACGCCGAAGACGCGCTCGCGGGCGACCGGCCGGACGGGCCCGGTGTACATCCGGGCCGTCTCGAACGTCGGCTCCAGACCGCGCTCCAGGGCCAGGCGCACCGCCGCCGGATTGACCTCCGGCACGTCGACCGCGATCCGGTCCGAGCCGAAGCCCCGCGCCTCGGCCGCGAGTCCGTCGAGCAGGGCCGCCGCGTCCGCCGGGGTGTCCGCGAACAGCGGCCCGATCCGGGCCTCGCCCTGGGCGGGACGGACCACCCCGTACCCGGTCGGGCGCCCGTCGACGACCCGGGCCAGGGCGCGGTGCCCGGGGGTCGCGAGCCAGGCGGAGAGGAACCGCGGCCGGTGCGCGTGGTGGCAGGCGTCGTCGTACGCGGCGAGGGCGGCGGCGCCGACCCGCTCGGCGGCCACCAGACCGGTCACCGGGCCGTCCGGGGCCGGCACCTCGCCCACGTACCGCGCCGTGCGGTACGCCGTCGTGAAGCCGGAGCGCCGGTAGTTGTCCTGCTGCGCGGGCACCCCGTCGAGCCCGACGGCCCGGCCGCCCGCGCGGGCGAACGCGGCCCGCCAGGTGGCCAGGCCGTGGCCGAGGCCGCGGAGTTCGGGGCGCACGAGGTAGAAGCCGAGGAAGGCGTAGGCGTCGTCGTAGCCGACGACCGACACGGCGGAGATGGGCTCCCCGTCGATCCGGCCGAGGAAGAAACCGCCGGGGTCCTGCGCGAAGAACGCCGTGACGTCGGAGAGCCCGGGGTTCCACCCCTCCTCGGCGGCCCAGGAGCGCACCAGCTCCCAGTCCTGCGGCGTGGCGGGGGAGACGGTCAGCGAGCCGGGGGCCATGGGATGTCCTTCGACGACCGGGAAGCGACGGGAGCGTACGGGGCGGCCCGGACGGCCCGGCGACGGCCGGGCGGATATCCTGGCAAAGCGCGCCGATCATAACGCCGCCCGCACCGCGCCCCGGACCGCACCGATCGAATCCGGCCGCGGGGGTGGTGGAGGCGTCCGCGTATCCCCCGCCCGTGCCCAGGAGGGTCCCCCGTCCCGGCGCCGGTCGACGTCCTCTCCCCGGCGCCGACCTGCCCCCTCCCGTACCCGCCCCCGGCTCAGTGCACCAGACGCAGGCGGGCCGCGGCGACGGTGAGGTGGACCGTCTGGCCCCACGTCAGTTCGAGCGCGTCCGACTCGACGCCGTCGCCGAAGGCGATCAGGCGGTCCGACTCGACGGTGAGGCGCAGGCCGTGCCCGGGGCCGAGGAGCCCTTCGACGCGGGTGGTGCCGGTGGTCGGCGACGGCCAGGCCTCGCGGACGAACCAGGCGAGCCGGGAGTCCGACGGCGCGGGCAGCGCGAGGGTGCTGGAGCGCTGCTCCCACAGGGAGCGCAGCCAGCCCGTGGCCCCCGTGCCGGTGCCGACGAGGACGCCCGACGACGCCTGGGACTCGGCCGGCGCGTCCGTCCCGTCGAGCCCGAGCGTGTAGCGGGCGGTCTGGTGGCCCGGCGGCCCGACGTAGATCTCGTTGAGCGCCAGGAGCCGCTGCGCGTCGTCGGTGACGGCCTCGACCATCGTCAGCTCGTCGGCCGCCGCGCCCCCTCCCGCCGCGTACGGCAGCAGCCGCCGCGCCCGGTCCGCCCGGTGCCGGACCAGGACGCCCGGATTGCGCCCCGGGTCCGCGTCGATGCCGACGACCGGCTGCCCGGTCAGGTACTTCGCCGCGTTGGCGACCAGACCGTCCTGTCCGACGACCACGACGACGTCCTCCGGCCCGAACAGGAAACGGTCCAGATCGGCGCGCTCCACCCGGGTCTGCCGCCACGTCAGCGGCACCGCGCCCGCCACCTCGGCGAGCGCCCGGTGGGCCCGCTCGTGCCGCTCCCGCACGTCCTCGACCGAGCGGCCGCGCGCGGAGAGGAAGAACGCGGCCTGCCCGTGCGTGCCGTGCCGGGCGAGCAGCTCCTCGTACTCCGTCGTCCGGTGCACGAGCACCGCGCGCGGCGCGAGGCTCACGACCGGGCCCCGCCGGTCCCGCCCTCGCCGCCCAGCCTGGCGAGCAGTCCGGTGAGCACGTCGGGGGAGAGCGTCAGGTGCTCGATCCGGGGCAGGTTCTCGGCGGCCCGGTGCACGGCGAGGGCGTGCAGGGTGGCCGGATCGGCCTCCGCGTGCGCCCGCAGCCACGCGGACTGCGCCCCGGCGCGCGCCTCGCCGACCTCGCGGGCGGCCTCCGCCTCGGCCCGCGCGAGCCGGACCTTCCGCACGGCCTCGGCCTCGGCCCGCACCGCGTCGGCGGCGGCGTTCTCCTCGGCCTCGCGGCGCGCGTTGGTGCCGCGCTGCTCGACGAGCCGCTCCTCCTGCCGGGCCAGCTCGATCTTGCTGGCCAGCTCGTTCTCGGCGATGGCGCGTTCCCGTTCGACGGCGACGGCCCGGCGCTCGTAGGTGGCCCGGTCGGCCTCCTGCTGGATCTGCTCGCGGGCGGGGGTGCGCAGGGCGCGCTCCACCTCGGGCTCGGGGCGGATCGCCACGACCCGGACCGCGACGACCTCGATGCCGGTCTCCGGCAGGCGCGGCTCGGCGGCGAGGCCGGTCGCGATGCGGTCCCGCACCGCCGCCACGCCGTCGACGAGCGCGGCGGCCAGGGGCGTGCGGGCGAGGACGTCGAGGGCGTGCTGCTGGGCGGTCTCGGTGAGGAGGGTGGCGATCTGCTCCAGCGGGGTGCCGCGCCAGGCGCCGGTGTCGGGGTCGACGGAGAAGTCGAGCCGGGTGGCCGCCGCGCCCGGGTCGCCGATCCGGTACGTGACGGTGGACTGCACGCTCACGTCCTGGAAGTCGGCCGTGCGGGCGTGGAAGGCCATCGCCAGCTCCCGGTCGTTCACCGGGACCTCGGAGAGGGCGGCGGTGCGCGGCCGGAACCAGAAGCTGAGCCCTTCGCCGTCGTGGACGAGCTTTCCCCGTCGCTGGTGGCGGATGTGCGCGGTGGGCGCGGAGCGCAGGTGGCGCCAGCCGGCCCGCCGGGTGATGTCGGCCATGGAATCCCCCTTGTCGTCATGTTGACGATAGGGGGTGGATCCAGTTGTCGTCAAGGTGACGAATGGAAGAGCCGTGAGGGGGCCGCCCGTCCTCACCCGGCGAGCGGCACGCCCGCCGGTTCGACCTCCGGCGCGGCGAGCCCGGCGATCCGGGCCACGGGAAGGCCTCCGGCGACCCCCGCGACGGCGTTGCCCTCCGGGGCGGCACCGGCACCGGTGCGGACGGCGATGCCCGTGACGGCACCGCCCGCCACGAGGCCACCGGCGCCGGTACGTCCGACGGGGCCCGCGACGGCACCGGCCCGCGCGGCTCCGCCGATCTCGATCTCCGCAAAGCCACCGGTCTCCGCGAAAGCACCGGCCGCGGTGAGGCCGCCGACTCCCGAGACGGCACCGATCCCCGCGGCGGCACCGGCTCCCGTACCCCCACCGGTCCCTGCGACGACCCCGGCCCCCGCAGCGCCACCGCTCTCCGCGGCGCCACCGGCCCCGGCGTCCCCCGTCCCCCCGCCGCCGCCCTTCGTCAGGAGCACCACGCCCCGCGCCGCGATCAGCGACGCGCCGGCGGCGGCGCACCAGCCCCAGGCCCCGGCCCGGAAGGTCTCGCCGAGGAGGGCCACGCCGATCACGGCGGCGGCCGCCGGGTTGGAGAGGTTGACGACGGCCAGCGGCGCGGCGAGCCCGCCCCGGTAGGCGGCCTGCGAGAGCAGCAGCCCGCCCGTGGCGAAGCCGGATATGAGCACCGCGAGCAGCGCGGTCTGCCACCAGGTCGGTTCGGTGCCGGGCAGGCCGCGGGCGAGCGCGGCCGTCAGGGTCTGGGTGAGTGCCGAGGCGACGCCGGAGGCGATGCCGGACGCCGTGGCGTGCCCGAGTCCGCGCCCGGCCCGCCCGCCGTTCCCGTGGTGGCGGCCCGAGGCGAGGACGGCGATCAGGAGGGCCGTCGCCGCGGCGACGACCAGCGACTCGCGCAGGCTGAGCGCCTCGCCGGGGGCCGCGGGCCCGGTGACGGCGACCAGGCCGACGAGACCGGCCAGGGTCCACAGGGCCCCGCGCCACTCGGTGCGGGTCACCCGCCGGCGCGCGCGGTACGCACCGAGCGGCAGCGCCGCCACGAGGGTCAGCGCGCCGAGCGGCTGGACCAGGGTCAGCGGCCCGTAGTGCAGGGCGGCCACGTGGGCGAGCGCCCCGGCGGCGTTCAGGCCGACCGCCCACCACCACTGCCCGCGGGCGAGCAGCGCGCGCAGCGCCCCGCGCCCGTCGGGGGCGGCGGGGGACGCGGCGGCGAGCCGGAACTGGGCGACGGCGGCGAGCGCGTACCCGGCGGCGGAGACGAGGGAGAGGAGCACCGCGAGCACGGTGCCGGCGGCGGGGGTCATCGCAGGGCTCCGACGGGGAGGGGGGCCGTCTCGAGCGGGCGGCGTACGGGTGGGGGCGTCGTCCGGTGCCCGGGGGCGCGGACGGCGAGCAGCGCGAGGCCGAGGAGCGCGGCGGCGGCGAGCGCGTCGAACCAGTAGTGGTTGGCGGTCCCGACGACGACGAACAGGGTGAGCAGCGGGTGCAGCAGCCAGAGCGCCCGCCACCGGGAGCGGGTGGCGGCGATCAGGCCGACCGCGACCATCAGGGCCCAGCCGAAGTGCAGCGACGGCATGGCGGCGAACTGGTTCGCCATCGAGTCCGTCTCCGGCACCGCCCCGTACACGGAGGGGCCGTAGACGCGGGCGGTGTCGACGAGTCCGGCGGCGGCGAGCATCCGGGGCGGCGCGAGCGGCATCAGCAGGTGCAGCGCGAGCGCGGCGGCGGTGAGGAGCGCGAGCACGCGCCGCGACCACAGGTAGTGGGCCGGGCGGCGCAGGTACAGCCAGACGAGGAAGGCGACCGTGGCGGGGAAGTGCACGGTCGCGTAGTACGTGTTCGCGGCCCGGACCAGCGGTTCGCCGTGCATCAGGAGCTGCTGGACCGCTCCCTCGCCCGGGAGGTGGAGCGCGCGCTCGGCGTCCCAGACGCGGTCGGCGTTCCGGAAGGCGCGGGCCTCGTGGCCGTTGGCGAAGAGCCGGCCGAACTTGTAGACGAGGAACAGGGCGGTGACGAGCAGCAGCTCCCGCAGGAGGGGCGGCCGCGGGGCCGCTCCCGGGCCCTCCCCGTCCGCCCCCTCCCCCTCTCCGGCGTCGGGACCGGCGGGGCCGGGGGTAGGCGTCGCCCCGGGTCCGGCAGGACGTGGTCCTCGTATCCCGCGTATCCCGGCAGCCATCGCGCGGCCCTCTAATCCGTCAAATCGGCAACAAACGCAGGAAGCCTAGATCCGTTTTCAGCGAGACGCAAGCGTCTCGATACGTTTGCGTCTCGATTGTGCACCCCCTACTCTCGTATGTGCAGAGGGAGACCCGTACGGGAGGGACCGATGTCCACACAGGCCGCGACCGCCGCAGCCCGGCGCAGCAAGATCACGCCGGAGCGCGAGACCGAGCTCTACGACGCGGTGCTCCGCCTCCTGCGCGAGGGCGGCTACGACTCGGTGACCATGGAGGGCGTCGCGGCCCTCACCAAGTGCGGCAAGGCCACGCTCTACCGGCAGTGGGGAACGAAGCCGCGGCTCGTCACCGCCGCCCTCGCCCGGCGCCGCTGCGTCGTCTTCGCCGGCATCGACACCGGCACCCTCGCCGGCGACCTGCGCGAGGCCGCCCGCATCGCCGCCTCCCACCACGAGCGCGACGCCGGCCTCATGGAGGCCGTCACCCAGGCGTACATCCAGCATCCCGACCTGCGCGCCGCGTTCCGCGAGACCGTCATCGCCCCCGAGATCGCGGCCATCGACGCGATCGTGGCGCGCGCGGTCGAGCGGGGCGAGGTCGACGCCGACAACCCCGCCGTCGGCTTCGTGGCTCCCTCCTTCCTCGGCATGCTCCGCGTCGAGCGGATCTGCGAGGAGCGGTTCACGGACACCTCGACCATGCGGACCTTCGTCGACGCCGTCCTCCTCCCGGCGCTGCGCGTCGCCGGGTGAGCCGGGGTGCCGTACGGCACCCCGACCCCATGGCCGCGAGCACCCCCGCCGTCCGCGTCCGCCGCGTCCACGAGACCCCGTCGCCCGACGACGGGGTGCGGGCCCTCGTCGACCGCCTCCGGCCACGCGGCCCCGCCGGGGCGGACGCGCACGTCGACGAGTGGCCCGAGGCCCTCACGCCCTCCACGGAGCTCCGCCGCCGGTACCACGGCCCCGAGGGCGAGTACGAGGAGTTCCGCCGCCGCTACGGGGCCGAACTCGCCGCCCCGGCCGCCGCCGAGGCACTCGCCCGCCCGAGGGACCTCGCGAGCCGCGGCACGGTCACGCCCCTCACGGCGGTCGAGGACCCGTCGACCGGCCACGCGGCCGTCCTGCGCGAGGAGATCGGGGGGACGGGGAGCAGCGGACCCGGCGGACGGCGTCAGGAGACGTCCCGGCGCAGCCGCGGCGCCTCGACGACGGCGTCGACCACGACGGGACCCCCGTCCCCTCCGCCCCCTTCCGTACGGTCGGCCAACTCCCGCGCCCAGGAGACGAGCCCGCCGACGTCGATCCCGTACGGGCCGGAGGCGGGGGCCCCGGCTTCCGACGTACTGGCTTCCGGCGCTCCGGCTCCCGGCGCACCGGCGTCGGGGGCTCCGGTCTCCGGCGTACCGGCTCCTGGCGCACCGGCGTCGGGGGCTCCGGTCTCCGGCGCACTGGCTCCTGGCGTACCGCCCTCCGACGCACCGGCCTCGGGGGCTCCGCCCTCCGACGCACTGCCTTCCGGCGAACCGGCTTCCGCCCTCCCGTCCCTCCCGGATCCCGGCGCACCCGCCCCGGTCGCCCCGTCCGCTCCGTTCGCCCCGCGCGCCAACCGGTCGGCGCCGCGCCGCAGCAGGCGCGCCCCGCCCGTCGCGTTCCCCCGGGCGGCGTGCGTCAGGCCCACGGCGAGCTGGGCGAGCCCCTGCCACAGGTCCCGCTCCGCCTCCGGACCGGACTTCCAGGCGTCCTCGAAGACCTCGTGCGCGTGGAACGGCATCCCGGCGTCGAACAGCCGCTGCGCCTCGCGCAGGGTCGCGCCGGGATCCCGTACGACCCCCTCCGGCTGCCGGGGCACCCCCTCCGCCCCGTACGGCAGCGGCCGGCCGAGCCCGTCGCGGGGACGGGCGCTGCGGGCCCGCCCCTCCTCGTCGCGGTCCCTGCCTCGGTCACTCGTGGTCCGGTTCACCCCTCCATTGTCGCCCCCGGAACGATCAGGAACGCTAGGCTCGTCCGACAAGCGCTTCGTGCCGGTCCGTGTGGGTCTCGCCGGCCGCGGCGCGCAAGGAGCTCGGGTAGGGGAGTGAGTCACCGGTGCCGTCGGATCCCGAACAGCCGTCGCCCGTCACGCCGTTCGTTCCCGTGGTCCCGGACGGGTCCCGCGGCGGACTGCTCGAACGCGACCCGGAACTCGCCGCGGCCGCCCATGCCGTCGACGAACTCGTCGCCGGAGCGGCGGCGGACGGCCCGGTGCGCGGCGGCATCCTCGTCTACCGGGGAGAGGCGGGGATCGGCAAGACCACCCTGCTCGACGCGATACACCGGACCGCCCGGGACCGCTGCACCGTCCTGAGGGCCCGGGGCGGCGAGACCCTCACCTCGGTCCCGTTCCACGTCACCCGCCAACTGCTCCAGCCCGCGCTCGACCGCTTCGACGAGGAGGACGTCCGCCTCCTCTTCGGCGGCCACTTCGACCTGCTCGCCCCCGCGCTCGGCCTCGCCCCGCCGCCTCCGCCGTCGGCCGCGCCGGCCGACCCGCAGGGCGTGCGGGACGGTCTGGCCAAGCTCCTGGGGCGGCTCGCGGACCGGCTGCGGGACCGGCCCCCGGTCCTGCTCGTGGACGACGCGCACTGGGCCGACGCCGAATCCCTGGCGTGGCTCGACGCCTTCACCCGGCTCCGGCAGGACCGCCGTCTGCCCGCCCTCGTCGTCCTCGCCCACCGCCCCCTGCCGGAAGGCCCGCAGCGCACCGGGGTGCCGGCCGTCCTCGCCGCGCTCGCCGACCGCGCCGTCGTGACCCTGGGCCTGCACGCGCTCACGCCCGACGCGACCGCCGCGCTCGCCCGGGACACGCTGGGCGGCCACGCGGACGAGCCGTTCTGCCGCGAGCTGTGGTCGGTGACCTCCGGCAACCCGTACGAGACGGTCGAGCTCCTCGCCAAGGCCCGCGACCGGATGCTCGAACCCGTCGCGACCTCCGCCTCCCTCCTGCGCGGCCTCGGCGCCGAAGCGCGCGGCGGCGGGCTCGTCGCCCGCCTCGAAGAACTCGGCGTCGGCCCGACCCGCCTGGCCTGGACGATCGCCGTCCTCGGCGCGGACAGCACGCCGGACCTCCTGGCGCTGCTCACCGGCACGAGCGGGGCGCAGGTCGCCGAGCACACCGAACTCCTCCGCCAGGCGAGGATCGTGACGACGGAAGCGGACCGGCGGGCACAGACGGAACCGGCCACCGGGCCGGCACCGGGGACCGACCCCGCCGCGCCGCCCACGACACCCACGGGGCGGGCCGCCCACCTGGAGTTCGCCCACCCCCTCATCGCGTCCGCCGTGTACGGCGCGATGTCACCGGCCGCGCGGACCGCCATGCACGGACGGGCGGCCTGGGCGCTCACCGAGGCCGGCCACGGTCCGGCCGCCGTCTCCCGGCACCTCCTCGAAGTGCACCCGGACGAAGACGAGGACGTCGTCGACCAACTACGGGCCGCCGCCGTCGAACACCTCGCCGTGGGTGCCCCGGACGCGGCCCGGCGCTGTCTGGAGCGGGCCCTGGCCGAACCGCCGGGCCCGGACTCGTACGCCAGGGTGCTGTACGAACTCGGCTGCGCCTCCCTGCTGACCGCGCCCGCCGCCACCGTCCGCCACCTGAGTTCCGCGCTCGACCTGCCGGGCCTGGACGACGGCCTGCGGATCGACGCGACCTACCGGCTCGCGCAGGCCCTCGCCCACAACAACCAGCTCCGGGACGCCGCGCGGGTCCTCGCGGCCGAGGCCGTCCGCACCCCGCCCGGCACCGACCGCCGCCGCCTGCAGGCCGCGAACTTCATGTACGAGGGGTTCCAGGCCGTCGAGGAGGACGGCCCCGGCCGCTCCCGCCGCCTGGCCGACCTCACCGCGCACTTCACCGGCGCGGACAACTCCGAGCGGGCCCTGCTCACGGTGCGCGGGTTCGACGCCATGATGCGCGGCGAACCCGCCGACGAGGTCGTACGCCTCTGCGACCTGGCCCTCGTGGACGGCATACCGGCCCGCGGTCTCGGCTGGACCGACGCCACGTGGGGCTTCGAGATCCCGGCGCTGACCGGCATCGCGTACGCGTTCTCCGACCGCCCCGACCAGGCCGGGATCCTCTTCACGGAGGCGGTCCGCGCCTTCGAGATCTCGGGCTGGAGCGGCGCCCACCTCGCGTTCGCCCACACGCTCCTGGGCCTGGTCCACCGGCGCCGCGGCAACCTGCCGAGGGCGCAGCACTACCTGGAGGAGGGCCTGCGCCTGGCCGACCGGGTCGGCAACGGCCTCCCGGTGCACTGGGACACCGCCTGCCTGCTCGTGGACACGCTCGTCGCCCGGGGCCGCACGGCGGAGGCGCGGAGCGTGGCCGACCAGTACTCCTTCGGGCCGCCGTGGCCGGACGCGATCGTCCTGCCCGACGGGCCCAGCATCCTCGGCCGGCTCCTGCTCGCGGAGGGACGCGTCGAGGAGGCGGTGGCCACCCTGGAGGCCGCGGCCGAGGCGCTGGTCGGCCGGGGCCGCCACCACATCGTGTGGGCGCCCTGGCCCCTGGACCTCGCACGGGCGCTCGCCCCCACGGACCCGGACCGCGCGGCCGCGCTCGCCGCCGAGGCCCGTGTCCACGCCGAACGCATCGGCACCCCCACGGCCCTCGGCGAGGCACTCCGCTGCGCGGCCCTCGTCGCCGACCCGCCCGAGTCCCGCCGCCTCCTCACCGAGGCGGTCGCCCACCTGGCCGCGTCTCCGTCCCGCTACGAGGAGGCCCGCGCCCGCCTCGACCTGGCCCGCGTCACCGGCTCTCCCGAGGCCCTCGCCGAGGCGACCGCCCTGGCCACCACCTGCGGCGCGTCCCTCGTCACCTCCGACGCGGTGACAGCCCGTGCGTCGTCCCACCCTCCGGAGTGAGGTAATGTTTCCCCTGCACGCCGACGCGGGAACACCCCGCCGAGGACGCGCATCGGGACGTGGCGCAGCTTGGTAGCGCACTTGACTGGGGGTCAAGGGGTCGCAGGTTCAAATCCTGTCGTCCCGACTCGAAAGAGTCGTACGGAGGGTCTGTCTCGGAGCAATCCGAGACAGACCCTCCGTCGTTTCCGGGGAATGGTTCCGGGGCGGTGCGCGGGGGGTAGCGTCCGCAAAGCCTGGCGCAGCTCGGCTTCTTCAGTACGTCCGCGGATGAAATGGCCCGCATGAGCCGGCATCTCCGAAAGCCGGTGAAGGACGTCTCCGCTGCTGTGAAGCAGGTGGGCTCGGTCATGACGTACGGGGAGGATGGGGCGGACAAGGCCCGCGCTCCGACACACGGCGTCACCGTGTGACACCACTCCGACAAGGACCCGCGCTTTCGAGGCCCGGGTCCTCACGGCGTCCCCCTCCGGTCACGGCAGCGGCAGGCCGCGGGCCGTGATCCAGAGGTCGTACCACTCCTCGTGGGTGAGGCGGGGGTCGGTGGTGGCGGCGTCGCGGCAGGATCTGATGCGGGTGGGGCTGGTGGTGCCGATGACGGGGACGACGCGGGCCGGGTGGCGCTGGAGCCACCACAGGACGATCGTCTCCGGGGTCGTGTCCCTGGCCTCGGCCAGGCGGGTCACCAGGGCGGCGGTGGCGTGTTCCTCCGCGGTCTCCTGCCGGCCGGTGAAGCGTCCCTGGGCGAGCGGCGCCCAGGCCTGCAGGGCGATGCCGTGGGCCAGGCAGTGTTCGACGGTGCCCGTAGGGAATCCGTTGGCGGCCGAGGCCGGGGTGTTGACGAGGACCCCGTCCTCCAGCCAGTCGCGCCTCGCCAGGCTCATCTCCAACTGGTCGACCGCCAGCGGCAGCGAGAGGTGGGCCTGGAGGCGGGCGATCTGCGGGGCGTTCATGTTGGAGACGCCGAACCGGCGGACGAGGCCCTGCTCGTGGAGGGAGTGCAGGGCGTCCGCCACGTCCTCGGGGTCCGCGAGCGGGTCGGGGCGGTGCAGCAGCAGCGTGTCGAGCACGTCGGTGCGCAGCCGGGTCAGGCTCTCCTCGACCCTCCGCACGATCGACGCGCCCCGCAGGTCGTACAGGCCCGGCCGGTCGTCACGGGCGAGCACGATGCCGCACTTCGACTGGATGCCGATGCGCGCGCGCAGCGAGGGGTGGCGGGACAGGACCTCGCCGAAGACCGCTTCGGCCTTGCCCTGCCCGTAGATGTCGGCGTGGTCGAAGGTGGTGATCCCGCTGTCCAGCGCGGCCTCGACGGCCTTCTCCGCGGTCTCGATGTCGGCCGCCGTGTACGACTCGGCGTCCCAGGGGCCGCCGAGTCCCATGCAGCCGAGGACCAGCCGGTCCGTGGTCGGGGGTGTCGTCACGAGGGGCCTCCTGCGGGGCACGGGGCGGCCCGGCCCGGCGCTCGACCGGCCGGCACGCCCGGCCGGTGGTGGGCCGTGGGTGATCGGCCGGGGGAATGCTACCCCGGGCGGCGTTCCGCGGAATGCGGTCGTCCTGTCGGCCGGTGGATGGTCTCTCCCCTCCGTGCTCATGGTCGGCCTTACGTGCTCCGCGGTTCTGTGAGCTGCGGGTTACGAAACCCGGGCCGCGAACTCCGAAGCCCGGACCCTGACCCCCGAACCCCGACCGAGGCCGTCGGCCTGCCGGCAAGGTAGCCACGGCAGCACCGCGCGGGGCATCCGGAACGATCCGGAGTGACACGCGCGGACGGGCCCCGGGAGCCCCGGGCGGTCACTCGGTCGCCGCGCGGGGGCGGGAGGCGGCAGCCGTCGGCGGGGAACGCTTCCGGGATCCGGCAGTGAACCCCCGTACCGCCGCGTGACAGCATGGACCGGCCCGCGCCGGAGCGGCCCGAGAGTCCGTGAGGGGGCGTCAGGGGCCGTGCCGGCCGAGGGCCCCGGCAGTCGAGGGGGAGACCATGACCGTAGTACCTCAGGCCGACGGGCGGCCGCGGAGCGGCGGCCACATGGTCGTCTGCGGCGACGACGCGCTCGCGCACCGGATCGCCGTCGAACTCGCCGACGTGTACCGGCAGTCCGTCACCCTGGTCGTACCGCCGCCGGCCGGTTTCGACGGGGTGGCCGGTCAGCCGGCCGGCCTCTCCCGGGCCTCGGCGCTGCTCGGGCGGATGAGCGCGGCGGTCGGGCGGCCCGGCGGACTGCCCGGGGACGCCGCGCAGGGCGCGGGCGTGCGCGAGGTGACCGCCGCCGTCCCCGACGAGCAGGCGCTCTCGGAGGTCGGCGTGGCGCGGGCCGAGGCCCTCGCCCTCCTCTACGAGGACGACGAGGCCAACATGCGGGCCGCGTTCCTCGCCCGCCGCCTCAACCCGAGGATCCGGCTCGTCCTGCGGATGTACAACCGCAACCTCGGCCGCCGCATGGCGGACCTGCTCGACCAGGCCACCGACCTCACGTTCCCCGAGAACGTCCGCGGTCGGCACGACACCTCGACGATCGTCCTGTCGGACGCCGACACCACCGCCCCGGCGCTCGCCGCCACCGCCGTCGCCGGGACCCGCAAGATCGTCCAGGCCGACGGACTGCTGCTGCGCGCCGCCGAGCGGCTGCCCGGCCGCCCCGGGGACGTGGCCGCGCCCGGCCTCGCGACCCTCGCCCTGCTGTCCTCCACGACCAGCGACCCCGCCGGTGCCGAGGGCTCCGACCGCAGCGGCCCGCAGGCCCCGCGCCTGCTCCCCGACGACGACGCCGTACGGGCCGCCGCCGGCCGCGGCACCATCGTCCTGGAGGCCGTCACCCACGCGCCGGCCACGCCCCGCAGACGCACGAGCCGGGGAGCCTCGTTCAAGGAGCTCCTCTCGCGCCGGCTGCGCTGGGCCCTCGCGGGCGTCGTCGCGGCCGTGACCGTCCTGGCCGTCGTCTCCTCGCTCGTCACCGACGACTCCCCGGTGCACGCCGTCTACATCACCCTGCTCGACCTGTTCGCCATCGCCGATCCCGCCGTCGACGACTCCGCCCCCCGCCAGATCCTCCAGCTCCTCACCGGGTTCGTCGGCCTCGCCCTGCTGCCCCTGCTCGTCGCCGGAGCCCTGGAGGCCCTCGGCGCCTACCGCAGCGCCGCCGCGCTGCGCCGGCCGCCGCGCGGCCTGGCCGGCCACGTCGTCCTGCTCGGCCTCGGCAAGATCGGCACCCGCGTCCTGGCCCGGCTCCGCGAGCTCGACATTCCCGTGGTGTGCGTGGAGGACGACCCCGACGCCCGCGGCGTCGCGCTCGCCCGGAGCCTGCGCGTCCCCGTCGTCCTCGGCGACGTCACCCAGGAGGGCGTACTGGAAGCGGCCAAGGTCCACCGCGCGCACGCGCTCCTCGCCCTCACCAGCGCCGACACCATCAACCTGGAGGCCGCCCTGTACGCGCGCACGCTCGCGCCGGACCTCCTCGTCGCCCTGCGCCTGTACGACGACGACTTCGCCACCGCCGTCTACCGCACCCTGCGTGCCGCCCACCCCGACGCGCTCACCCGGAGCCGCAGCGTGTCCACCCTCGCCGCGCCCGCCTTCGCCACCGCCATGATGGGCCGGCAGATCCTCGGCGCCATCCCCGTCGAACGCCGGGTGCTGCTCTTCGCCGCGCTCGACGTCGCCGGACAGCCGCAGTTGGAGGGGCGGACGGTCCGGGAGGCCTTCCGGCCCGGCGCCTGGCGCGTCCTCGCCCTCGACACCACCGCTCCGCAGGCCCGCCGCCCCGACCTCACCGCCGCCCACGACCGCGACGCCCCGCCGGGCCTCCTGTGGGACCTCCACGCCGGTTACGTCCTGCGCCCCGAGGACCGCGTCGTGATCGCCGCGACCCGGGCCGGCCTCGCCGAACTCCTCGAACGGCCCCGTACGCCCGCCTCCGGGCGCGGACTCTGAACCGGAAGACCGGGAACGGCCGTCACAGCTCCCGGTCCGGCCAGCCCAGGAAGCGGGCGCCGATGACGGCGGTCTGGAGGGTGTAGCGCTGGCCGGGGTCGCCGGGGTCGGTGCCCGTCAGGCGGTGGACGCGGTCGAGCCGGTACGTCACCGCCCGGACGCTCAGGGAGAGCCGCCGGGCCGTCTCGGCGGCCACACAGTTGGTGTCGAAGTACGCGGCGAGCGTGTCGATCAGGGGCCGGGCGCCGCCCCGCGCCTCCCGGAGCGGGCCCAGGACGCTGACCACCAGATCGGCCATGGCCTGGCGGTCGCGGGTGAGGACCGGGTAGACGAGGAGGTCGGCGGCGCGCAGGACCGGATCGTCGAGGCCGAGCCGGGCGGCCAGGTCGAGGGCGTTCAGGGCCTCCTCGTACGAGTGGACGACACCGCCCGGGCCGGAGTGGGCGCGCCCGACGGCGACCTGTCCGCCGTCGGTCGCCGCGTACGCCTGCTTCGCGAAGAAGGACAGGACCTCCGGCTGGTCGGCCGGGGCGATGCAGACGAGGCGTCCCTCCTTCGTGGTGATCAGGACGCGCCGCTGACCGAACCGGGCCACGAGGGCCGCCTCGACGGTCCGGGTGACGGAGGCGCCGTCCTCGTACGGCTCCCTGCCCTGGGCCACGGCCACCGCGTGCGCGTGGGCGAGCAGCAGGCCGAAGCGCTCGGCCCGCTCGGCGAGGCGCCCGAGGTCGCTCCGCCCGTACAGCAGGTCGTCGATGAACTCGCGCCGCACCGCCTCCTCCTGGCGCACCGCCAGGATCCCCGCCCGCTCGTGCCCCTCCGCGAAGGCGTCGACGGCCTGCTCGACGACGGCGAGGAGGTGGTCGCCGGCGGCGCGGGGCAGCTCCGCCCGCAGCTCCCCGGCGGCCGAGAGGTGCTCCCGTATCAGGGCGCGCAGCCCGAGCCCGGCCTCGGCGGCCCGCTCGCCCCGGGCCCGCAGCGCCTCCAGCTCGTCGCGGGTCAGCCGCCGGCCCGTCGCCGACGCCTCCGCCAGGATCTCCGCGTACCCCTCCAGGTACTCCCCGGACACCGCTCGTTCCACCGTCGTCCTCCCCGCCCCTGTGCCCTGCTCACCCCCCCCGCGACGCACGGGCCCGGTCGCGGACCGGCGCCGCCCGAGGGGCGGTGACCGGCATCAAGGACGCGTCAAGATTGCCGGACACCGGCAATGCGAACAAGTGCGTGGCCCTGCCACGATGGTTCCACGGAGGGCACGTCCGGCGGCTGGATGCCGCGGGCGGGCAGCGAAGGCCGCGCGCCGAAGGCCGTACGCCGAAGGGCACGTGTCGAAGGGGGAGGGAAGCACGATGAGCGAACTCCCCGTCGGCTTCCGTTTCCCGGGGCCCCCGGCACGGCGCGGCCCCGCGCGGCCCGCGGCGAAGCTCTTCCCCGACGAACCGTAGCCGTCCCGCAGGACTCCGGTCCGCCGGACGCGGCCCCTCCACGGCCGGCCGGCGGCAGCGCCCGGACCGGGCGCGGGGTCTCCGCACGGGACGGCTCCACCGCGGCCGTGTCCACGCGCTGTCGGCACCGCACGACAGCGCACCGCACCCGCGCCGCCGCGCACCGCCGGACCAGGCTTCCGGCGGCCCGCCGCGCACCGACCTCCCTCCTACACACGGGGTTTCCATGGATGCCATCACCCTGGGCATCGGCGTGCTCGTCGCCGTCGTCCTGCTCTTCGCCCTCGTCCTCGTCCTCGTGGTCAGCCGGCTGTTCCGCAAGGTGGAGCAGGGCAAGGCGCTGATCGTCTCGAAGATGCGGAAGGTCGACGTCACCTTCACCGGACAGGTCGTCCTGCCCGTGCTGCACAAGGCCGAGGTCATGGACATCTCGGTCAAGACGATCGAGATCTCCCGGACCGGCCGCGACGGCCTGATCTGCCGGGACAACATCCGCGCCGACATCCGGATCTCCTTCTTCGTCCGGGTCAACAAGACCGTCGAGGACGTCATCAAGGTCGCCCAGGCCATCGGCACCGCCCGCGCCAGCGACAAGGAGACCCTGCAGGAGCTGTTCAACGCCAAGTTCTCCGAGGCCCTCAAGACCGTCGGCAAGCAGCTCGACTTCACCGACCTCTACACCAAGCGCGAGGAACTGCGCTTCCGGATCATCGAGATCATCGGCATCGACCTCAACGGCTACAGCCTGGAGGACGCGGCCATCGACTACCTGGAGCAGACCCCCCTCACCCAGCTCGACCCCGGCAACATCCTCGACGCCCAGGGCATCCGCAAGATCACCGAGCTGACCGCCGCCGAGAACGTGCGCACCAACGAGTTCCGGCAGCACGAGCAGAAGGAGATCACCCGGCAGAACGTCGACGCCCGCGAGGCCATCCTGGAGCTGGAGCGCCGCCAGGCCGACGCCGAGATCAAGCAGAAGCGCGAGATCGACACCGTACGGGCCCGTGAGGAGGCCGAGACCGCCCGGGTGGTGGAGGAGGAGCGGCTGCGGGCGCAGAGCGCCTTCCTGAGGACCGAGGAGCAGCTCGGCATCCAGCGCGAGAACCAGGCCCGCGAGGTCGCGGTCGCGCAGAAGAACCGCGAGCGGGTCATCGCCGTCGAGAACGAGCGGATCGAGAAGGACCGCCTCCTGGAGGTCATCGCCCGCGACCGGGAGACCGAACTGACCCGCATCTCCGCCGAGAAGGAGGTCGAGGCGGAGCGCCGCGAGATCGCCGAGGTGATCCGCGAGCGGGTCGCCGTGGACCGCACGGTCGCCGAGCAGGAGGAGTCGATCAAGCGGCTGCGGACGGTCGAGGAGGCCGAGCGCACCCGTCAGGCCGTCGTGATCGCCGCCGAGGCCGAGGCCCAGGAGAGGCTGGTCAAGGACATCAAGGCCGCGGAGGCCGCCGAGCAGGCCGCCGTGCACCGGGCCGCCGAGGAGCTCACCCTCGCCGAGGCCCGCCACAAGGCCGCCGACATGGACGCCCGCGCCAAGATCCGCCTCGCCGAGGGCGTCCAGGCCGAGGCGGCCGCCGAGGGGCTCGCGGCCGTCCAGGTCCGCGACAAGGAGGCCGACGTCATCGAGAAGGCCGGCCGCGCGGAGGCGGAGGCCACCGGGGCCCGGCTGCGCGCCGAGGCCGCCGGCGCCCGCGAGAAGGCGCTCGCGGAGGCCGAGGGCGCCCGGGAGAGGGCGCTCGCGGAGGCCACCGCGATCGGCGAGAAGCTGAAGGCCGAGGCGGCGGGCCTGACCGAGAAGGCGGCGGCGATGGCCGCGCTCGACGAGGCCTCCCGCACGCACGAGGAGTACCGCCTCCGCCTGGAGGCCGAGAAGGAGATTCGGCTCGCCGGCCTCGACGCACAGCGCCAGGTCGCCGAGGCGCAGGCCACCGTCCTCGCCACCGGCCTGGAGAACGCCGACATCAACATCGTCGGGGGCGAGTCCGTCTTCCTCGACCGGCTCGTGCAGTCCGTCTCGCTCGGCAAGGCCGTCGACGGCTTCGTCGGCCACTCGGAGACCGCGCAGGCCCTCGCCGGCCCCTGGCTGAACGGCTCGCAGCCCTTCACCGAGGACCTGACGAACGTGCTCGGCTCGCTCTCCGGCTCCGACGTGCGCGACCTCAGCGTCTCGGCGCTGCTCGCGAAGCTCATGAAGTCCGGCGCGCTCGACGGGTACCTGCCGGCCCCGTCCGCGCCCGCCGGGACCGCCGCGCCGAACGGCGCGGCCGAGAACTGACCGCCACGGGGGTGCGGTCGGAACGGGTCCGGTGCCGGCGAACGGGGGAGTGGCCGGCACCGGACCCGCAGTCACCACGGTACGAGGGAGCACAGGGATGAGCGGCGGAATCGACCGGGACACGTACGCGGTGCTGCGCGACCGCCTCACCGCGCAGGCCGGTGAACTGGCCCGGCGCGCCGAGGCGCTCAACGCCGCCCGCACCGCCGCCTTCGGCTCCGGCGGGCTCGCCCTCACCGGCACCGACCGCGTCCGCACCGACCGCGCCGGAGTGCTCCTGGACGTCGTCGCCGTCGCGGACGACGTCCTGCTCTTCGGCGGCCGCGCGGTCGCCGGGGGCGGTGGGGGACCGGCGGTCGCCAAGGGCATCGGAGGTCCGGCGGTCACCACGAGCGGTGAGGAGCCGGCGGTCGCCGACGTCCTCACCCTGCGCGACCGGGACCTGAACCCGCTGCCCGGGGACGCGGTCCCCGGCCTCCTGGACGACCCCGGCTTCGTCCGCGAGTTCGCCGCGCTGCACCGCTACTTCCGGGGCGCGCGGCTGCTCCGGCTGCGGCGCGTCGAGGACCGGCTCCTCGCCGTCTTCCGGACCGGCGAGAAGACCGACGACCTGCGGGTGCTGCGCTGGGCCCTCGGGCCGTCCGGCGGGGCGCGCTTCCTCGACGCCCGGGGCGAGCGCGACCACACCCTCCCGCCCGCGCACGACCTCGACTGGACGGAGAGCACCCGGGACGACCACGTCTCCGGCCGGCACCCCCACATCTCGCTCGGCGGCCGCCTGTACGTCTCCACGACCGGCGGGGCGCTCACCGTGAAGACGGAGAACGACCCCGAGACCGCCGACGGCATCCACACGGAGCCGGTCGACGAGCCGCTCCAGGCCCTTGCCGACGCCGAGGTGGCCCACGCCGTCGTCGGCGCCCTGACCCTGATCCGGGTCCGCCCGTACAAGGAAGAGGCCGTCCGGTACCTCGTCTTCAACGCGCTGACCGGGAGCGTCGTCCGGCTGGACGGCATCGGGCAGGCCTGTCTGCGGCTGCCCGGCGACGAGGGCGTCGTCTTCCCCGGCGGCTACTGCCTCTCCTCCGGCGCCGTGAAGACCTTCGACACCGACACCTCCGGCCTCGCCTTCGACCGGACGGTCCGCTCGCCCAACGGCGAGGACCTCCTCTTCGCCTTCCACGCCGAGGCGGAGGGCCGCGGTCTCCTCCTGTCGTACAACCTGATCCGCAAGGAGATCGCCGTCCCGCTCGGCTGCCGGGGGTACGCGCTGCTCGACGACGGGACGATGGTCGTCCTGCGCGGCGACTCCGGCGAACCCGGCCGGATCCACCCCGTGCAGATCTGGTCGACGCCGTACGTCTCCGACGCGCACGCGGCCCCGGTGAGCGACGACCCGCTGGCCCGCATCGGCAACGCGGACCTCGTCCGGGGCATCTCCGACTGCCTGTCGATCGCCCGGCAGGCCACCGAACTCACCCCCGCCGGCGAGGTGTACGAGGCGCTCGTCGCCGCCTGCGAGCGGGCCGGCGACGTCCACCACTGGCTGGGGGACCCGGAGACCGGGGACCTGCGCACCCCGCTCGCCGCACTCCGGGCCACCGCGAGCCAGGTCCTCGACGAGTTCGCCACCGTCACCGCCCTCACCCGGCAGGCCGCCGACGCCCTCGCGGAGACGACCGAACGGATCGCCCGGCTCGTCCGGCGGGTCCGTGGCGAGGCCCCCGCCACGGCGGAGGAGTGGATCTCCCGGATCACCGAACTCCGCCGTTCCCAGGGCCATGTGATCACCCTGAAGGAGATGCGGTACGCCGACGCGGACGCCATCGACGGCCTCGCGGCGGACATCGAGTCCGACATCGCCTCGGCCGGCCGGCGGGCCGTCGCCTTCCTCCGGGGCGAGGACGCCTTCGCCGGGCAGCACGCAGAGGCGGAGCGGCTCGCCGCAGAGGCCGGGGAGGTCGCCACCGTCGCGGAGACGGGCCCGGCCGGCGAGCTGATCGACGAGCGCACCACCGGCCTGCGCACCCTGAGCGAGATCGTCGCCGGGCTCGACATCGGCGACGCCACCGTCCGCACCGCCGTCCTGGGCCGCGTCGCGGACGTCCTGGGCGCCCTGAACCGCGCCCGCGCCGTCCTCGCCGCGCGCCGCGCCGAACTCCTCGACCGCGAGGGCCGGGCGGAGTTCGCCGCCGAACTCGCCCTGCTCGGCCAGGCCGTCACCGGCGCGCTCGCCGCCGCCGACACCCCCGACCACTGTGACGACCAACTCGGCCTGCTGTTGCTCCAGTTGGAGAACCTGGAGTCCCGCTTCGCCGAGCACGACTGCTTCCTCGCCGACCTCGCCGAGCGGCGCACCGGGATCCACGACGCCTTCACCGCCCGCAAGCAGTCCCTCCAGGACGCCCGAGCCCGCCGCGCCGAGCGGCTCGCCGGATCGGCGGACCGGGTCCTGGAGGCGATCGCCCGCCGGGCCGCGACCCTGGCCGACCTGGACGAGGTGCACACCTACTTCGCCTCCGACCCGATGGTCGCCAAGGTCCGGCGCACCGCCGCCGACCTGCGCGCACTCGACGACCGGGTACGGGCCGAGGAGCTGGAGGGCAGGCTCGGCGCCGCCCGCCAGGAGGCCGGGCGCGCGCTGCGCGACCGCACCGAGCTGTTCTCCGACGGCGGCGACACCGTCCGCCTCGGCCGCCACCGGTTCGCCGTCAACCGGCAGGCCTCCGAACTCACCCTCGTCCCGTACGGGGACACCCTGGCCCTCGCCCTCACCGGGACCGACTACCGCGCGCCCGTCACCGACCCGGACTTCGCCGCGACCCGCCCGTTCTGGGACCGGACGCTGCCCTCCGAGTCACCCGCGGTCTACCGGGCCGAGCACCTGGCCGCCCGGCTGCTCGCCGAGCACGGCGCGGACGGCCTGTCGGGCGCCGACCTGCCCGCCCTGGCCCGGTCCGCCGCCGAGGCCGCCCACGACGAGGGGTACGAGCGCGGCGTCCACGACCACGACGCGGCGGCGATCCTGGAGACGCTCCTCGGTCTCCGGGCGAAGGCCGGACCACTGCGGTACCCGGCGGCGGCGCGGGCCGCCGCCCAGCTCTTCTGGGCCCACACCGCCACCGAGGAGGCCCGCGACCGGTGGACCCGGACCGCGGTCTCGCTGACCCGCGCCCGCGACCTCTTCGGCGCCGCGTCGGCCGTCCGGGGGCTGCGCGACGAACTGGCCGGGGAGATCGGCGACGCGACCGCCGCCGCGTACCTCGTCGAGGAACTCGCCGCCGGTCCGAGCGGCTTCGCCGTCTCGGCGGCGGCCCGCACCCTGCTCGACGCGTTCCGCCGTACGGTGGGGAGTTCCGGGTACGACGACGCCCTCACCGGCCTCACGGACCTCGGCGCGCGCCGCTGCCTCGTCGAGGCCTGGCTCACCGCCTACGCCTCCGCCATCGGCAAGCCGCTCGACGGCGAACAGCACGACGGGGAAGGGCTCGACGGGGAAGGGCTCGACGGCGAAGGGCTCGACGGCGAAGGGCTCGACGGGGGAGTGCTCGCCGAGGCCGTCGCCGTCGAACTCTGCCCCGGACTCGCACGGTACGAGGTCGACGCCCCGACCACCGCGACGGTCACCGGACTGCTGGGCGCCCACCCCCGCGTACGCCACCGCACGCTGGAGGTGAGGCTCGACGCATTCCTTTCCAGGACCAGGGAGTTCGCCGCCGTCGACGTGCCCGCCTTCCGCGCCTACCAGGAGCGCAGGGCCGCGCTCGTCGCGGCCGAGCACACCCGGCTCCGCGTCGACGAGTACCGCCCCCGGGTCATGTCCTCCTTCGTCCGCAACCGGCTCGTCGACGAGGTCTACCTGCCGCTGGTCGGCGACAACCTCGCCAAGCAGCTCGGCGCCGCCGGGGACGCCGAGCGCACCGACTCCCACGGCCTGCTGCTGCTCCTCTCCCCGCCCGGCTACGGCAAGACCACCCTCGTCGAGTACGTCGCCGACCGCCTCGGCCTGCTCCTCGTCAAGGTCGACGGACCGGCCCTCGGACGGCGCACGGTCTCCCTCGACCCCGCCGAGGCGCCCGACGCCACCGCCCGCCGCGAGCTGGAGAAGATCGCCTTCGCGCTGGAGGCCGGCAACAACGTCCTGCTGTACCTGGACGACATCCAGCACGCCTCGCCGGAGTTCCTCCAGAGGTTCATCCCGCTCTGCGACGCCACCCGCACCCTGAACGGGCGCGACCTGCGCGGCAAGCGCTTCGCCGTCTGCATGGCCGGCAACCCGTACACCGAGTCCGGACGGGCCTTCCGGGTGCCCGACATGCTCGCCGACCGGGCCGACGTGTGGAACCTCGGCGACGTCCTGACCGGCAAGGAGGACGCCTTCGCGCTCAGTTTCGTCGAGAACGCCCTCACCTCCCACGCGGCCCTCGCCCCGCTCGCCGGACGCGACCGGGCCGACCTGGAGCTGCTCGTCCGCCTCGCGGCCGGCGACCCGACCGCGCGCCGCGACCGGCTCGCCCACCCGTACGCCCCGGCCGAGCTGGAGCGGATCCTCGCCGTCCTCGGCCGGCTCCTCACGGCCCGCGAGACGGTCCTCGCCGTCAACGAGGAGTACATCGCCTCCGCCGCCCGCAGCGACGCGGCCCGCACCGCGCCGCCGTTCCGGCTCCAGGGCTCGTACCGCACCATGAACAGGATCGCGGCCCGGATCTCGCCCGCCATGAACGACGCCGAGCTGGCCGCCGTGATCGACGACCACTACACCGCCGAGGCCCAGACCCTCACCACCGAGGCCGAGGCCAACCTCCTCCGGCTCGCCGAACTCCGGGGCACCCTCACCCCCGAGCAGGCCGCGCGCCGGGACGAGGTGTCCGCCGCGTACGTCCGCGCGCGGACGCTCGGCGGCTCCGGGGACGACCCCCTGGCCCGCGCGGTCGCTGCCCTCGGGCTGCTCGCCGACCGCGTCGCCGCCGTCGAGGCGGCGATCGACCGGGCGACGGCCCCGAGGAACCCGCCCCGGGCGCCGCGCCACGGATGAGGGGGCCGTCACACGAGGGGGCCGTCACACGAGCGGGGCCGTCACATGAGGAGCGCGCCCGGATCCCGGACCAGCGGGGCCGTGCCGACCGAGTTGCTCACGTTGAAGGTGACGCTCCCCGCCCGGTAGCGGTCCTCGGTCCACTCGATGGGGCGGCCGTCCGGATTGCTGGTGAGGTGGCGCTGCCGGAGCAGGGGACTGCCCCGGCGCACGCGGAGCAGCCGGGCGTCGTCGCTGCCGGCCGGCACGGCGTCGATGAGGTGCTCGCCGTAGTGGGCGACGATCCCGGCCCCCTCGGCCATGCTGTCCATGATCGAGGCACAGTCCACCGGCAGGGCCTCGACCGCGGGGGCGACCCAGGCCGCGTACGCGGTGCGCTCCACCATCACCGGCTCGCCGTCCAGGTACCGCAGCCGCAGCACGTCGAGGACCCCGGCCCCCTCCGGCAGGACGAGCCGGCGCGCCTCCTCGGGGGTGGCGGGGCGCCGCTCGCGGTGCAGGAAGCGGCTCGTGGCCCGGTAGCCCATGGCCCGCGCCCACTGGGCGAAGCTGTGCAGCTCGGCGAAGCTGTGCCGGCGCTCGCGGCGGAGCACGATGCGGCGGGCGCCCTGCCGGGAGCCGACGAGCCCCTCCGAGGTGAGGAGGGCGACGGCCTGGCGCACGGTGCCGCGCGAGGCGGACCAGCGGTCGGCGAGGTCGCTCTCGGACGGCAGCCGGGCGCCGACGGGGTACTCGCCGCTGAGGATCGAGCGGCGGAGTCCCTCCGCGATCTCCACGTAGAGCGCCGTCACGGCCTCCCCCTTCGCGCGCATGGCTGTGCACACCCGGTCACGGCGTGTGCTGTCACTCCCTCCACCCTAACCCGAGGTACGGGCGCGGGGCGGCTCGTCGGGAAGCCTCAACTCCACGGTGTTCACCTGGGGTTCACCGCCACCGGCTCTTCCGGGAGGCGTGGGGGAGCCGTCATGCGCCGTTCACCCGCCGGACAGGACGTCCGGGCGAACTAGGGGCGTCTTGTCCAGACAAGTTTCACCCTCGCTCCTGGGAGAACCCGTGCACAGAACCCCCGCCCGCGGCGCCGCCGTCCTGCTCGGCGCCGTCGTCCTCACCACCGTCACCGCCTGCGGCGCCGCCCCCGAGGGCGAGACCGGCAAGGGCGACGGCGCGAAGGCCGCCACCGCGGCCTCCGCCGAGGGCTTCGGCGGCCTGGACGCCCTCACCGCGGCGGCCAAGAAGGAGGGCGCGCTCCACGTCATCGCGCTGCCGCCGGACTGGGCCAACTACGGCGAGCTGATCAAGGCGTTCGAGGCGAAGTACGGCATCGAGGTGGAGAGCGAGAACCCGGACGCCTCCAGCGCCGACGAGATCGCCGCCGTCAAGTCCCGCAAGGGCCAGAAGCGCGCCCCCGACGTCCTCGACCTCGGCATCGCCTTCGCCCGCAGCGGCGCCGAGGAGGGCCTCTTCGCCCCGTACAAGGTCGAGGCATGGGACAAGATCCCCGCCGGCCAGAAGGACGGGGCCGGCCGCTGGTACAACGACTACGGCGGCTACGTCTCCATCGGCTGCGACGCCAAGCGGATCCCGAACTGCCCGACGAGCTTCGCCGACCTCCTCAAGCCCGAGTACAAGGGCAAGGTCGCCCTCAACGGCAACCCGACCAAGTCCGGCTCGGCCTTCGGCGGCGTCTACGCGGCCGCCCTCGCCCGCAAGGGCTCCTTCGCCGACATCCAGCCCGGCATCGACTTCTTCGGCGAGCTGAAGAAGAGCGGCAACTTCATCCCCGTCGAGTCCACCCCGGCCACGGTCGAGAAGGGCGAGACGCCCATCAGCATCGACTGGGACTACCTGAACGCCGGTTACGCCGACCAGTTCGCGTCCAAGGGCGTCGACTGGAAGGTCGCCGTCCCCACCGACGGCGTCTACGCCCAGTACTACTCCCAGGCCATCAACAAGGACGCCCCCCACCCGGCGGCCGCCCGCCTGTGGATGGAGTTCCTCTACAGCACCGAGGGCCAGAACCTCTGGCTCAAGGGATACGCCCGTCCCGTCCTGCTCCCGGCCATGACCGCCGACGGCACCGCCGACAAGACCTTCGTCGCCAAGCTCCCGAAGGTCGGGGGCACCCCCTCCTTCCCGGCCTCCGCCGAACTCGACAAGGCCAAGGCCACCCTCGCCGAGAAGTGGGACAAGGCCGTCTCCTGATGTCCTCCGCCTCCCCCACCCCCACCACGGGAGCCGCCGCCGCGCCGCAGGCCGCCCCCGCCACGGGAACCGCCGGCGGCACCCGCCGCCGGCGGCGCGGCCCCCGCACCTGGCTCGCCGCCCTCCCGCTGATCGCCTTCACCGCCCTGTGCTCCGGGCTCCCGCTCGGCGCCCTGGCGTACGGGGCCGTGACCCGCACCGACCCGGCCACCGGCGCCACGACCGCGACCGGCGAACACCTGGGCCGCTCCCTCCAGGGCCCCTACCTGGGCTCCCTGATCGGCAGCGTCCAGCTCTCCGCCCTCACCGCGCTCCTCGGCACCGTCCTCGGCGTCCTCATCGCCCAGGCCGTCGTCACCTCCCGCTCCCGGGCCCTGCGCGGCGCGGTCCTCACCGCCTCCGGCGTCCTCGCCAACTTCGGCGGCGTCCCGTTGGCGTTCGCGTTCATCGCGACCCTCGGCATCTCCGGCGTCGTCACGCAGCTCGCCGACCTCACCTCCCTCGGCTGGAACCTGTACTCGTTCACCGGCCTCACCGTCGTCTACCTGTACTTCCTCGTCCCGCTGATGGTCCTGGTGACCGTCCCCGCCCTCGACGGACTGCGGCCCCAGTGGCGCGAGGCCGCGCGGAACGCGGGCGCCGGCGCCCGGCAGTACTGGCGCCACGTGGCCCTCCCGGTCCTCGCGCCCTCGCTGCTCGGCGGGTTCGTGCTGCTCTTCGGCAGCGCCTTCGCCGCCCACGCGACGGCCGCCGCGCTCGTCGGAGGCTCCGTCCCCCTGGTCACCCTGAAGATCGCCGACGCGCTCTCCGGGAACGTCCTGGTCGGCCAGGAGAACGTCGCCCTCGCCCTCGGACTCGACATGATCCTCGTCGCCGGACTCGTCATGGCCGTCCACCTCCCCCTCCAACGCAGGAGCGCCCGATGGCTGCGATGACCCCCACCGCCCCGGAGACCGGGACACGGACGGACCGGCCCGCCGCTCCCGTACGGAAGCCCCGCCGCCGCCCCCGCGTGTGGCGCGGACTCGTCCTGGGCCTCGGCGGCGCGTACTTCCTGGTCCCGCTGATCGCCTCGTTCGTGTTCACGGTCCGCACCCCCGGCCAGGGCGTCTCCTTCGCCGCGTACACCGAACTCCTCGGCGCCGAGGGCTTCCTGAGCAGCCTGACGCTCTCCCTCGGGCTCGCCGCCGCCACGATCGCGCTGTCCCTGCTCCTCGCCGTGCCCGCCCTGGTGGCCGTACGACTCGGCGCGCCCCGGCTGCGCCCGGTGATCGAGGTGCTGTGCACGCTGCCGCTCGTGGTGCCGCCGATCGCCCTGGTCACCGGCATCAGCACGGTCCTGCGCTGGGGACCCGACCACCTCTCGCGGACCCCGCTCTACCAGACGTTCCTCGCCGTCCAGAACGAGGACTTCCCCGTCGTCCTGGTCCTCGCGTACACCGTCATGGCCCTGCCGTTCGTGTACCGCTCCCTCGACGCCGGACTGCGCGCCGTCGACGTCCCGACCCTCGTCGAGGCCGCCCGCAACTGCGGGGCGAGCCGCACGTACGTGATGGTCCGCGTGATCCTGCCCAACCTGCGCTCCTCGCTCGCGGGCGCCGCCTTCCTCACCCTCGCCCTGGTCCTCGGCGAGTTCACCGTCGCCTCGCTCCTGGGCTTCCGGCCGTTCGCGGTGTGGATCGTCTCCATCTCCGGCGCCCAGGCCCGCATGTCGGTGGCCGTCTCGCTCCTCAGCCTGCTCGTCACCTGGGCCCTGCTGCTCGTCCTGTCCCGGGCGGGGACGGCGCCGACCGGCGCCCCCGCCCCCCGTACCTCCCGCCGCACCGTCCGCAAGGAGTCCTGACCCACCATGTCCTCAGCAACAGCGGAACGGACGGAGACCGCGGCCGTCACCGGGGCCCGCGTCGAATTCCGCGGCCTGCGCCGCTCGTTCGGCCCCACCACCGCCCTCGACGGACTCGACCTGACGGTCGAACCGGGCGAACTCCTCGCCCTGCTCGGCCCGTCGGGCTGCGGCAAGACCACCGCGCTGCGCGTCCTCGCCGGCTTCGAGCGGCCCGACGCGGGCGAGGTCCTCGTCGACGGCACCGACGTCACCCACGTGCCGGCCCACCGCCGCGACGCCGGCATGGTCTTCCAGTCGTACAGCCTCTTCCCCCACCTCACCGCCCGCGACAACGTCGCCTTCGGCCTGCGCGTGCGGAAGGCGGGGGCGGCCGAGCGGCGCGCCCGCGCCGCCGAACTCCTCGACCTGGTGGGCCTGCCGCAGCACGGCGACCGCTACCCGCACCAGATGTCGGGCGGCCAGCAGCAGCGTGTGGCCCTCGCCCGCGCCCTCGCCCTGCGCCCCCGCGTCCTGCTCCTCGACGAGCCGCTCTCCGCGCTCGACGCCAAGGTCCGCCTCAGCCTGCGGGAGGAGATCCGGCGGCTCCAGCTCGACCTCGGCATCACCACGGTCTTCGTCACCCACGACCAGGAGGAGGCGCTGTCCATGGCGGACCGCGTCGCCGTCCTCAACGCCGGACGCCTCGAACAGTGCGCGACCCCGGCCGAGTTGTACCGGCGCCCCGCGACCGCGTTCGTCGCCGCGTTCGTCGGCACCATGAACCGGCTGCCGGGCCGCCTCGTGGACCCCGGCCTCGTCGAGGTCGCGGGCGTCCGGCTGCCCGTCGACGGCGAGGCGCCGAAGGGGCCCGGGGTCGACGTGCTCGTCCGCCCCGAGAACCTCACCGTGACCGAGGACCCCGACGGCGACGCGACGGTGGTCTCCACCTCCTTCCTCGGCCCGGTCACCCGCGTCCACCTCGACCGCGCCGGCACACCGGTCAAGGCCGACCTGCCGTCGCGGGACGCGGGAGCGCTACTCCCGGGCGTACGCGTCGCCCTCGGCGCCGTCCGCCACCCCGCCCTCGTCGTGGCCCGGGAGACGACCGGTGGGTGAACTCGCCGCGGTCCTCTTCGACATGGACGGCACCCTTGTCGACACCGAGACCCTCTGGTGGGACGCCACGGAGGAGGTCGCCGCCCGGCTCGGCCACCGCCTGACGGCCGCCGACGCCCCCGAGGTCGTCGGCCGGGCCGTCGAGGACACCGCCGCCCACCTCGTACGGACCACCGGCACGTCGGGCACGGCCGGGATCGCCTCCGCGCTCACCACCGCGTTCCGGCGGCGCGTCGACGCGGGCGCGCCGCTGCGCCCGGGGGCGGGACGGCTGCTCGCCGAACTGGAGCGAGCGGGCGTGCCGTTCGCCCTGGTCAGCGCCTCCCCCCGGTCGGTGGTCGACTCGGTGACCGGCGGCGCGCTCGCGCACGTCCCGTTCGCCTTCACCCTCTCGGCCGACGACACCGACCGTACGAAGCCGCACCCCGACCCGTACCGGACGGCCGCCCGCCGCCTGGGAGTCCCGGTCGCGTCCTGCGTGGCCGTCGAGGACTCGCCGGACGGGACCGCCTCGGCCGACGCGGCGGGCTGCGTCGTCCTGGTCGTCCCCTCCCTGCTCCCGGTGGAGCCGGGGCCGGGACGGGTCTTCGCGGAGAGCCTGGAGGAGGTCTCCCTCGCCACCCTGCGCGGCCACGCGCGGCACGGCCGCTCCCCGGCGGTCAGCCCGCCCAGCGTCCCGTCATGAAGGTGATCGCCAGGACGGTGCTCAGGGGCGCGACCAGGCACAGGTAGGCGAGCGTGACCCACCGCCGGCGCACGCTCCAGACGGCCAGGCCCACCCACAGCGGCCACCACAGGAGGGTGCTGCGGGCCACGGACATGTACCAGTACGAGGTGCCGAGCGCCCACAGCGTCAGCGCGATGTACACGGCCTCCGGCCAGCGGCGCCGCGCGACGAGGGCGGCGAGCAGCACCAGGCCGAGCGCCATGGCGAGGAGGTCGGCCTGGAACTGGGCGGCGTAACCGGTGGCCTGGGTGTGGCCGAAGGCCTCGTGCCAGGTCTGCGACCAGGCCTCCCAGGGGGCGCGGAAGTGCCGGTACCAGCCGCGCTCCTGCGCGTGCTTCCACGCCATGGGGTCGCCGGTCCGCCCGTACAGGTACCGGAAGTAGAGGAGCGCGGGCAGACCGGGGAGGAGGAGCCAGGCGGCCTCGCGCTTCCGGCCCGCCCCTTCGTCCCGCCGCGTCGTCAGGAAGAGGACGACGAGCGCGGCGGCGAGGAAGAGCCCGCTGACGCGGACGGTGGTGGCGCCGGCGGCGAGCACCGAGGCGAGGAGCCACCGCTGCCGCCGGGCCGCGAGCCAGGCCGGCAGGGCGAGGGCGAGGAAGAGGGCCTCGCTGTACCCGGCGGCCAGGAAGACCGCGCAGGGCGACACCAGGAGGAACAGCGCGGCGCGGCCGCCCGCGCGCGAGCCGGGCAGGTGGAGCGCGGCGATCCGGGCGAGGGCCACGGCGGCGACCGCCCCGGCGACGAGCGAGACGAGCAGCCCGGCGGCGGTCCAGTGGGGCACGAGCACGTGCACGGCGCGCAGGACCAGGGGGAGGCCGGGGAAGAACGCCTCCCGGTTGTCCCCCTCGCCCGGCCCGCCGGGGAAGTACCCGTCCCTGGCTATGTTCAGGAAGTGCCCCCAGTCCCAGCGCTCGAAGGGCGCGAGGACCGGCTCGGGCACCCGGGCGTCACCGGACGCCGGGAACAGCCAGCGGGTGCAGTACGCGGTCGTCCACACGGCCGCCCGCGTCAGCAGGTACAGCCACAGGACCTCGCGGTCGGCGGGGCGGAGCCGGAGCGGCGGTACGGCCGCGGGCGGGCCTTCCACGAGGGCGGTGCGCACGGCGGGATCCGTCCGTACGGGGGCGCGCCCGGGGGAGGGCGGTGCCGAGATCGGCATGGGTGAGGTCTCTCCGTGAGGACGCGGGCACGCCGGAGGGGCGGTGCGCGCGGGTACGCGGGTACGGGGGAGGGCGGGGCGGCCCGGTGGTGCGGGGCCGCCCCGGGAGCACGGACGCGGTCGGCGGTCGGCCGGTGGGCGGGTCGGTCGACCGGTCGGCCGGTCGGTTGATCGGCGGGTCGGCCGGTCGGCGGGTGGGCCGGTCGGCCGGTCGGGAGCGTCCGGGAGAACGGGAAGGCGGCGGGCCGATCAGTCCGGCGGCGGTGTCGTCGTCGCCATGGTCGTCGCCGTCGCCGGCGGGGCCGTCGGTGGCGTCGTCGTCCGGCCGGAGGCCGGCGGACGGGTCTGTCGCCCCTCCGTCGTCGCGCTGCCGGGACCCGGCGGAGTGCTGTTCTCCGTCTCCCGGGGCAGGGGCCCGGGGCGGTGGGTGGGGCTGGGGCCGGGATCGGGCACGGAGGGGCTCGTCGCGGGCAGGGCGGGTCCGGCGGGACCGGGGGCGAGCGAGGCGGCCGTGGCCACGCCGAGGACGGCGACGACGCCCGCCGTGACCGTGGCGAGGGCCACCCGGCGCCGCCGGGCCCGCCGGCCCCGTTCGGCGACCTGGGCGACGGGCAGCGTCGTGGCCTCCCGGCTGCCGTGGTCGGCGGCGGCCTGGAACAGGGCCCTCAGAGAGGGATCGGTGGGGTCGTTCACCGGGATCCGGCCTCCTGCTCGGTGTCGTTGAGCCGGTCGGCGAGGGCGGCGCGCCCCCGGCCGAGGTGTGTCTTGACGGTGCTGGCGGACAGCCCGGTCTCGCCCGCGATCTGCTCGACGGTGAGGTCGCACAGGTAGTGCAGGGTGACGGTGCGCCGCTGCTGGGCGGGCAGGGTCCGCAGGGCGTCGACCAGGACCACGTGCTCCGGTCCCGGCCCGGCCGCGTGGGGCGGGGCCGCCCGCCGGTTCCAGGCGTCGGCCGTACGCCTCCGGAAGCGCCACCGGCTCACGGCGAGGCGCCAGGCGACCGTGCGGATCCACGCCTCCGGTCCGCTGTCGCCGTCCAGGTGGCGCCGCCGGTTCCAGCCCTTGACGAACGCCTCCTGGACAACGTCTTCAGCCTCCTGCAGGTCGCCGAGCATGACGTAGAGCTGCCCGGTGAGCCGCCCGACCGACTGGACGTAGAACGCTTCGAACTCTTCGACGGTCAACGGCAACTCCCGGGTCTCTCGCTTCACCGGGCATACGCCTGGCACGGCCTCGACGGTCGACACCGTTTCCGAAGAAGGCGCGTGAGCCCCGTCACACCGCGGGGCGGGGCGGTCGTTCGTCGACCTTGGAGGACGCTCCCCGCGGCACGGCAGTTCCTGGGACGGGGGTCCTACCCGCCCGACACCGGGGACCGCACGAGGCCGTCCCCGGCGGCGTGCCGACCGCGCCACTCCCGGGGGGAGACGCCGTAGGCGGCGCGGAAGGTCCGGCTGAAGTGGGCGGGGCTGACGAAGCCCCACCTCTGGGCCACGGCCGCCACGGTGGGGGCCGTTCCGCCGGGGCGGGCCAGCTCGCGGCCGCACTCCTCCAGGCGCCGCTGCTTGACGAGCCGGCCGACGGTGGTCCCCTCGCCCTCGAACAGCCGGTGCAGGTACCGGACGGAGATCCGGTGCTCCCGCGCGATGCGCTCCGGGGACAGGTCCGGGTCGCCCAGGTTCCGGTTGATGTGGTCGAGGACGCGCATCATCAGCCGGCTCCGCGCGTCCGCGTCGGTCTCCTCCGGCCGGGCCCGTTCGGTGATCAGGGTGGCGAACAGGTCGACCACGTGGCCGGCCAGCCAGTTCGCGACGGCCGGCGGATGTCCGTCGGCGGGGGAGGAGGCCAGGTCCACCAGGAACGGGAACAGCGTCGCGCCGAAGCCGTCCCCGGTGCCGACGGCCCGGCCGGTGACCTGCCGGAGGTCGTGGTCCGACACGCCGAGGGCGTGGCGCGGGAACTGGAAGACGTGCAGGGCGAACCGCCGCGGATGGTCGAAGGAGTACGGCCGGGCCGTGTCGTACACCACCAGGTCGCCCGCGCCCAGCTCGGTCCGGCGGCCGTCCTGCGCGAAGACGGCCGTGCCGGACACCTGGACGCCGACCGCCACCGGCGACTCGGACGCCCCGGACGACCCGGCGATCAGCGCCGGCGTACGGCTGGTCCGTCCCGCGTCGGCCTCCACGGTGGAGACCCGCAGGTGTCCGAGGCGGTCGGCGGTGATCCGGCCCTCGAACGGGCCGTCGCCCCGGGGGGTGACCGTCACCGGCACCAGCGTCCTGCTCACCGCGTCGTTCCAGTACGCGACCTTGTCCCGGTCGGGCACCGAGGCGGTCGTCAACACCGGGCTCATGTCGGCCTCCGGCCGGGGAGAGGGGAGAAGTGGGGTGGGGGGCGCGGCCGGCGAACCACTTCGGTGGGTCCGGTGCCTGCCCGCACCACACAGCCAAGCAGCGGCCCTTTTCCGCCTCCAGGCAGAACCACAGGCAGGAATGCCGGAGGCCGGGGCGCGCTCCGGAACCCCCGCTCGGGCAGGATGGGCACATTGTTCGATTCGGGGGGCAGTGGAGGAATGAGCGGGTGACCGGAGCAGGTCTGGAGTTCGGGGCGCTGTTGCGGCGGTTGCGCCTGGACGCGTCGCTGACCCTGGAGGCGTTGGCGGAGGCGTCGGGGGTGAGCGTCCGCGGGATCGGGGACCTGGAGCGGGGGCGGGTCGCGACTCCCCAGCGCAGGACGGTGGCCGCGCTCGCGGACGGGCTGCGGCTGGACGGGACGGAGCGGGAGCGGTTGCTCGCCGTCGCCCGGGTCGGCCGCAACCCCCGCCCGCGCCCGGCGGGGTTGCACGCCTTCCCCCGCGGCATCGACGACTTCGTGGGCCGGGAGGCGGAGCTGGCGCGGCTGCGGGCGCTGACCGGGCAGGGGACCGCGGGGATACCGGTGGTGGTGGCGGTGTCCGGGCCGCCCGGCGCGGGCAAGACCACCCTGGCGCTGCGCGCCGCCCACGACCTGGCCGGGCGCTTCCCGGACGGTCAGCTCATGTTCGACCTGCGGGGGACGGACGACGACGCGCCGGACGCGGCCGAACTCCTGCTCCGCGTCCTGAAGGCGCTGGGGGTGGCCGACCGGGACCTGGCCATGGCCGGTCCTCAGGGGCACCCGGAGCTGTGCCGGCGGGTGCTGGCCGAGCGGCGGTGTCTGCTGGTCCTCGACAACGCCCGCGACGAGGCCCAGGTGCGTCCGCTGCTCCCGGGCGCGGGCGCGGGGATGGTGGTGGTCACCAGCCGGAGGATGCTCACCGGCCTGGAGAGCGTCCACCGCCTGCCCCTCGGCGAGCTCTCCCCGGCCGAGGCCGCCGTCTTCCTGACCTCCCTGGTGGGAGGGGAACGCGCGGAGGCTGAACCGGGCGCGCTGGCCGAGGTGGCCGGCCACTGCGGGCACCTGCCGCTGGCCCTGCGGGTGGCGGGCAACTGGCTGGCCACGCGCACCGGCTGGACGGTGCGCCGCCTCGCCGACCGCCTCGCCCTCGAAGAGCGCCGCCTGGACGCGCTGGCCGCCGGCGACCTCCGTCTGTCGGCGGCCTTCAATCTGTCCTACCGCCAGCTCACCCCCACGGCCGCGCGCATGTTCCGGCTGCTGGCGCTGGTCGACGGGCCCGACGCCGGAGTCGCCGGCGCCGCCCGGCTGACCGGGCAGTCACCGTTCGACGCCGAGGACACCCTCGAGGAACTCGTCGAGACCGGTCTCCTGGGCGCGGACCGGGACCGCTACCGCTTCCACGACCTGCTGCGCCTGTACGCCCGCGACCGGCTGCGGGCCGAGGAGCCGGCCGGGGCGGCCGAGGCCGCCCGGACGGCGCTGCACCGCTGGCTCCTCGAAACCACCGTCATGGCCGGCCGCTGGTACGAGCCCGACCACGGCGCCCCGCCCGCCACGTGGCAGGGCACCGTCGACCTGTCCACCGCCGGGCACGCCCGCCGGTGGCTCCGGGTCGAGGGCGTCAACTGGCTGGCCGCCCTGCGCGCGGCCGCCGCCGCGGGGGACCACGCCGTCGTGGTGGAGGCCGCCGAGGCGCTGCACTGGTTCTCCGACCAGTGGATCTTCTGGGGGCACTGGCCCGAGGTCTTCGCCACGGCCGCCCGCTGCGCCCAGGCCCTCGGCGACCCCGTCCTGGAGGCGACCCACCTCAACTACCACGCCTGGGCCCTGCTCGTCTGCGAGGGCCGCCACCACGACAGTCTCGACCGCTCGGCCCAGGCCCTCGCCGCGGCCGTGCGCGCCGGCGACCTCCCGCAACAGGGATGGGCCCACAAGTATACCGCCTGGGCCTTCAGGCTGCTCGGCGACTACGCGGCGGCGGCGCGCCACAACGGTGAGGCGGCCACGCTGTTCGAGGCCGCCGGCGACCTCCACGGCGCGCTCCAGTGCAGGGTCGAGCACGACCAGATCCTGGTGGACGGGGGCCGGCAGGAGGAGTCCGTCGCGGAGATCCTGGACACGCTCTCCTTCCTCGACCAGGCCGGCGACCGCATCGAACCGCACATCGCCGACTTCACCCGCACGAACCTGCGGGTGCTCATCGGCGGGGCCCACGCCCAGCTCGGGAACTGGTCCGAGGCCGCCGAGCACCTGCGCGTCGCCGTGGAGCTCTGCCGTGCCGGCGGCAACGCGGCCATGGAGAGCCGTGCCCTGGTCCACCTCGGCAACAGCCTGCTGGCCGCCGGGGACCGCGCCGGGGCCCGGGACGCCTTCTCCCGGTGCCTCGCCCTCGGCGCCGCGGCCGACCCCCAGCGCCTCACCGAGGCCCGGGAACGCCTCGCCGAGGCGGACGTCCGGTGAACCGCCCGTACACCCCCGTCCGGTGGATCAGACCCCGGGGGAGGCGTCCCGTACGGGGTGCTTGCTCAGGATCGACACCCGGTTGAACGCGTTGATGGTGATCGCCACCCAGATCACGGCGGAGATCTCGTCGTCGGTGAGGGTCCGGCGGGCGTCGTCGTAGGCGCGCTCCTGCGCGAGGGCGTCGGCGGGGCGGGTGGTGGCCTCGGCGAGGGCCAGCGCCGCGCGCTCGCGCGGGGTGAAGAGCCCGGTGTCGCGCCAGGCGGCGAGCACGCCGAGGCGGCGGGGCGTCTCGCCGGCGCGCAGGGCGGCCCGGGTGTGCACGTCGAGGCAGGAGGCGCAGCCGTTGATCTGGGACACCCGGAGGTTGACGAGCTCCACCAGGATCCGGTCGAGCCCGGCGTCGGCGGCCGTCGCGCGGACCGCCTCGGCCGTCCGGACCAGGGCGTGGTAGGCCTGGGGGCTCTGCTTGTCGAGGTGGATCCGTCCGGTCGTGGGGGTTTCCGCCGCATCGCTCACTGCGCACTCCGTCCTCGGGGCCTTCCGCGGTCGCGGAAGCTATCATCGTCCATGATTGTTTAAAACGAAACTACAGGTTTCCGGAGGGGGACGCGCATGAGCGACAAGACGGGGACGGGGACGGAGTCCGGAGCCGCCGGGATCGGGGTGGAGGTGCTGTCCGCGCGGGACGTCCCCCTGGGCGGCCCGCGGGCGATGACCGTGCGGCGCACGCTCCCGCAGCGGACCCGTAGCCTCATCGGGGCCTGGTGCTTCGCCGACCACTACGGTCCCGACGACGTCGCGGAGTCCGGCGGCATGGACGTGGCCCCGCACCCGCACATCGGCCTCCAGACCGTGAGCTGGCTGTTCAGCGGAGAGATCGAGCACCGCGACAGCCTGGGCAGCCACGCGCTCGTACGCCCCGGCGAGCTCAACCTCATGACGGGCGGTCACGGCATCAGCCACTCCGAGGTCTCCACCGCCCGTACGACGGTCCTGCACGGCGTACAACTATGGGTCGCCCTCCCCGGGGAGCACCGGGACACCGCCCGCGACTTCCAGCACTACGCCCCCGGGACCGTCCGCCTCGACGGGGCGGACGTCAGGGTCTTCCTCGGCTCCCTGGCCGGCGAGACCTCCCCGGTGCGGACCTTCACCCCGCTGCTCGGCGCCGAGATCCTCCTCGACCCTGGCGCGGCCGTCACCCTCCCCACGGACCCCGCCTTCGAACACGGCCTGCTCGTCGACGAAGGAGAGGTCCGCCTGGCCGGCACCCTCCTGCACCCGGCCGAACTGGGCTACGCGGCCCCCGGCCCGGACGCCCTCACGCTGACGAACGAGTCGACCGCCCCGGCCCGCACGGTCCTCCTCGGCGGCCCGCCGTTCGGGGAGGAGATCGTCATGTGGTGGAACTTCGTCGGCCGGTCCGGTGAGGAGATCGTACAGGCGCGCAACGACTGGGAGCAGGGTCTGCGGTTCGGCGAGGTGCACGGCTACGACGGTGCGCGGCTGCCCGCCCCGGCCCTGCCCACCACCCCGCTGAAGCCGCGCGGGCGAGTGCGCTGACCTGCGGAAACCCATGCTCGGATGGGCTGTGATCCCACTGACGGCCATCGTGCTGGGCCCCTTGCTCCGCATCCTGTCTTGTGCTCGGCTTCGGGAGTCTGCCGGGAGCGAGGGGAAGCGCGCCGAGCCTCATGTTCGGGCTCGTGTGTCAGCGTTCGATCGGATCGGTGCCGACCTTTTGTCGACCTTCCTGACCGGTGGTCAGGTGGCGCTGGTCACCGTCTGCCGCCCGGATGTCGAGCGCCGGGCCCGGACGGAGCCACTGAAGCGCGACCGGGCGTCGCGAACCCCGGGTGTCGAACTCGGGCTCGCTCCCGATGCTGCCCCGCGCATGCCGGTCGCGGCCGCTGCGGGTGCTGATGCGGTGCTTCGCGCCACCGGCGTCGCCCTCGCTGATCTTCGCGATCGGGTCACCGTGCCAGGGGGCGATGGACGCCGCCCTGGCCGCCCCGGCCCGGGCGGTAGCCGCGGGCACCCCACCCGTCGGGGCGTTCGCCGGGTATCCCCTGGCCCACCCGCTGCGCTTTCTGCGCGGCCTGGTACGACCGCTGTGCGATGCGGATGGCGGCACCGGAATCCGTGGCCGTTCCGGTGGAGACGTGAACTCCGCTGTCTCCGGTGGTGCTTCGCATGGGGACGTTGACCTCGCGACAAGGCACGTCTTCGCCTCCTTTCAGGCGCCGACGGCCCGTGTGGGGGAGTGCGGAAGACAAGCTTCTTGCCGGGGAAGGCCGGTGTCGGGATTCGGGGGGTCGATGCCGGCCTCCGCGCGGGGCGTCAGGAAGGATCGATGCGCGCAGTGCCGACATGTGTCGTCGTGCATCGACGGGAAGTCACACCACAGGAGCCCCCTGTGCGGGGGCCCACCGGCGGATGAGGGCGGCGAACGCGGGCTGGTGGAAGGCGGCGGACATGGCGAGCCCGGCCAGGTCCGGCCGGCGAAGAACACCGCCGGGTTCGGCGCGAGCGCGACGGCCGGGCTCGGAACGCCCGTTGCGGAGCCCGCGGTCATGATCGTGCGGGGGCCGCGACCGGACCCCGTCCCGGTCGCGGTCCCGGCCGCGTGGAGGTCGAGGTGGGTCACGAGCGGCAGGAAGGCGCCGAGGTGGTGTCGAGCTGGATCGGCTGCGGAGCCGGAGCGCAGCAGCCGCCCCCGTCGCTCGCCCGATCGGTGGTCGCCCGGTCGAAGAGGCCGGCGCCGCCGCAGACCCCGGTCTCGGGCAGGACGAGTTCGACGCGCTCGGCCGCCTCGCGGTCGCCGGCGAGGGCGGCGACGACGGAGCGGACCTGCTCGTAGCCGGTGAGGGCCAGGAACGTGGGCGCGCGGCCGTAGGACTTCATGCCGACCAGGTGGACGCCCTCCTCGGGGTGGGAGAGCTCGCCCGCGCCGTGCGGGTAGACGGTGCCGCAGGAGTGCTGGTTCGGGTCGATGAGCGGGGCGAGGGCGAGGGGGGCCTGGAGGCGCTCGTCCAGGCCGAGGCGGAGTTCGCCGAGGAAGGACAGGTCGGGGCGGAAGCCGGTCAGGACGACGACCTCGTCGACCGGGTCGAGGCGGCGACCGTCCTCCGCCACCAGGACCAGCCGGTCGCCGTCGCGCTCGATCGCCTCCGTGCGGAAGCCGGTGACGGCGTCGGCGTGCCCCTCGTCGACGGCGGCCCTGGCGGCCAGGCCGAGAGCGCCGCGCGCGGGGAGCCGGTCGGCGGTGCCGCCGCCGAAGGTGGAGCCGGAGAGCCCGCGCCGCAGGATCCACGTGGCGTGCGTGCCGGCCCCGCCCTCGGACTTCGCGAGGTCGGCGAGGGTGGCGAGGGCGGTGAAGGCGGAGGCGCCGGAGCCGATGACGGCGATTCGCTTCCCGGCGTAGCGGGCACGGGTGGCGGAGTCGTTCAGGTCGGGGACGCGGTAGGAGACGCGGTCGGCCGCCGCACGCTCGCCGAGGGCGGGCAGGCCGTCGCCACCGGCCGGGCTCGGGATCGTCCAGGTGCCGGAGGCGTCGATGACGGCACGGGCGAGGAGCTTCTCCTCGTGTCCGTCGGCGTGGACCACGTGGACGGTGAAGGGCTGCGCCTCGCGGTCGGCGTCGACGGTCCGGTCGCGGCCCGCGCGGGAGACGCCGGTGACCCGGGCGCCGAGGCGCACCTTGTCGCCGAGGACGTCGGCGAGCGGCTGGAGGTACTGCTCGACCCAGTCGCCGCCGGACGGATACGCCTTCGTGTCGGGCTTCGTCCAGCCGGTGGGGATCAGGAGCTTCTCGGCGGCGGGGTCGGTGAGCTCGCCCCAGGTGGAGAAGAGCCGCACGTGCGCCCACTCGCGCACCGCCGCGCCGGCCCGGGCCCCGGCCTCCAGGACCAGGGGTTCGATGCCGCGGTCGACGAGGTGGGCGGCTGCGGCCAGACCGGCGGGACCGGCTCCGACGACCACGACGGGCGGCTGCTCCGTGGCGGTGGCGTTCATGACGAATCCCCTTTTGTTTCGACGTCTGTCGATCTTTTGCGTTCTCAGCATGGCACTTGTATCGACAAGCGTCAACATAGGCATTCATCGAAATAAGGTGATGCTTCATGGGACGCGTCGATGCCGCTGCCGTCGGGGGGCGGGTGGTCCGGTCTCGCGGTGGCGCACGGTCTTCTGCGTGAGGGGCTCCGGCCGCTGGTTCCCGAGGCGTCGGAGCGGCCGGCCGGGTCCTGGCCCCGGTCCACGACGGCCGCACCCTCTTCTCGCCGGTGCGGGTGAGCCTGGCCGGCCGGCACCGGTGCGCCGCTTCCCGCAGCAGCCGTTCGGGCGGGATCCGCACTTCTGGTTGATCGTCACGGGCCTGGATGCGGCTCCGCCGGGCCGGTTCCCGTTCCGTCCGGCCACGATGGCGGTCATCGGCGACGGTGGTCACCGCGCCGCCCTCGCCGCGGGCCGACCGGAACGGCGTCCGATGTTCACGCGTGTCGACGGCCCGGCCGTCATCCGGGGCGACGGGACCGGAGGGGAAGCGGACGTGATCATCCTGGCCACCGGTCACCTGCCCGACCTCGGTCGCCCCGTTCCGCTCGACGTCCTCGACCGGGCGGGCCGGCCGCTGCGCCGGGGTGGCGCCTCGCCGTCCCGTCTTCGCCCGGCGCGCGTGGGGTTGGAATGGCGGCGCAGCTTGTCGTCGGCCTCCTTGCGGGGCGTCGGCCGTGACGCGCGGCGCGGAGGACCGCTCGGGAGCCCGGCGGTCGACAGCCCCTGGGTGCTTGCTTTGACGTGTGTCAACATAGACGCATGTCGAACGTGAAGGTGCTGCCGCTGCTTCAGCCCGCCGTCGAGCCGTGCTGCCCGCCCCTGAACGAGCGGCCGCTGACCGCCGAGGAGGCAGGGCCGGCGGCGAAGATGTTCAAGGCGCTGGGTGATCCGGTCCGGCTGCGATTGTTCTCCGCGGTCGCCTCGCACGAGGGCGGGGAGGCGTGCGTGTGCGACATCTCCGACGTCGGCGTCTCGCAGCCGACCGTCTCCCACCACCTGAAGAAGCTGAAGGAGGCCGGACTGCTGTCCTCCGAGCGGCGCGGCACCTGGGTGTACTACCGCGTCGAACCGGCGGTCCTCGCCGCCATGGGGCGGCTGCTCACCAAGGCTTCCGGCGCATGACCGCCTCCGTCCTCGTGGTCCCTCTGACCGCCGACCACGCCGACGAGGTCGTCGCGATCCACCGGGCCGGCATCGACGAGGGCAACGCCACCTTCGAGACCACCGCGCCGTCCTGGGAGCGGTTCGACGCGGCCAAGTTGCCCGAGCACCGCTTCGCCGCCGTCGACGAGACCGGCCGCGTCCTCGGCTGGGTCGCCGCCACCAGGGTCTCCGACCGGTGCGCGTACGCGGGCGTGGTGGAGCACTCCGTCTACGTCCACCCCGACGCCCGGGGTCGGGGCGTCGCCTCCGCCCTGCTGAAGGCGCTCGTCGAGTCCACCGAGGCGGCCGGGATCTGGACCGTCCAGTCCGGGATCTTCCCCGAGAACACGGCCAGCCTCGCCGTCCACGAGCGGGCCGGCTTCCGGATCATCGGCATCCGGGAGCGCATCGGCCGTCACCACGGCGTCTGGCGGGACGTGATCCTGGTTGAACGCCGCAGCGGCACCGTGCAGTGACATACCCGCTTTGCCCAGGTCCCGGCATGCTCGTCCGGTAGCGATGCGCACCTCGTGACCGGCGGGACGGTTCCACTCGTCGCGGTGGACCCGCGGCTCCCCTTCGGGCAGATGAAGGTCGCCGTGGACATGGACGCTGCTGGTGTCCCCGGCCCGTACATCGTCGTAGCGGGGGGTGCCCCGACCTGCGGAGGTGGAGCACCGTTCAGGGGCGGGGGCTTCGCGTCTACGACCGGCCGGGGGCGAACGTCTTGCGCCAGGCGAGCGAGACGTAGACCAGGGCGACGAGGACGGGGACCTCGATGAGGGGACCGACGACGCCGGAGAGCGCCTGGCCGGACGTGACGCCGAAGGTGGCGATGGCGACGGCGATGGCGAGTTCGAAGTTGTTGCCGGCCGCCGTGAACGCGAGGGTTGCGGTGCGGCCGTAGTTCAGGCCGATCGCCTTGCCCAGCGCGAAGGTGCCGAACCACATCACCGCGAAGTAGACGAGCAGCGGAAGCGCGATCCGTGCCACGTCCAGCGGTTGCGAGGTGATGGTCTTTCCCTGGAGGGCGAAGAGGACGACGATCGTGAACAGCAGGCCGTACAGGGCCCAGGGGCCGATCTTCGGCAGGAACCGCCGCTCGTATGACTCACGGCCCATCCTCTTCTCGCCGATGCGGCGGGTCAGGAAGCCGGCCAGCAGGGGGACGCCGAGGAAGATGACGACGTTGAGCGCGATCTTCCCCATGGAGATGTCGAGGACCTCGCCCTCGCCCAGGCCGAGCCGGTCGGGGAGGACGTCGAGGTAGAACCAGCCGAGCAGGCCGAAGGCGAGGACCTGGAAGACCGAGTTCAGGGCGACGAGGACGGCCGCCGCCTCACGGTCGCCGCAGGCCAGGTCGTTCCAGATGATCACCATGGCGATGCAGCGGGCCAGGCCCACGATGATCAGACCCGTGCGGTACTCCGGGAGATCCGGAAGGAAGGTCCATGCGAGGGCGAACATCACCGCCGGCCCCAGGACCCAGTTGGCGACCAGCGACGAGACCATGAGCTTCTTGTCGCCGGTGACGGCGTCCAGCCGGTCGTAACGGACCTTGGCGAGGACCGGGTACATCATGATCAGCAGGCCGGCGGCGATCGGCAGGGAGATGCCGCCGATCTCGACCTTCGCGAGCGCGTCGTTCAGGCCGGGGACCAGTCGCCCCAGGCCCAGGCCGAGCGCCATGGCGAGGAGGATCCAGACGGCGAGGAAGCGGTCGAGCGTCGACAGCTTCGCGACCACGGATGCCTCCGGGGCGGTGGTCGCGGGGGCGGTGGGGCTCAACATGACCTCTTGGAGTCGGCGTGGGCGCGGGCGGTGGCGGCGAGTCCGGCGAACTGGCCGGCGAGCGCGTCGAGGACCTCGGGCTTCAGTCGGTAGTACGTGAACCGGCCGCACGGCTCCGTCTCCACCACCCCGGCATCGCGCAGCACCTTGAGGTGGTTGGAGAGGTTGGTCTGTCTGGCTCCGGTCTCCTCGACCAGGTGCGTGGTGCACAGGGTCTCGTGGGCGAGCAGGGTCACGATCCGGAGCCGCAGCGGGTCGGCGAGGACCTTCAAGAGATCAGTGTCGACTGACGTCAGCATGGGCTGATACTGTCACATCATTGATCGCTGATGCCAGTCCGGGCCGATGCCCGTCTGTCGTGGAAGAAGAACCGATGCCCGAGTCCCCGCTCGCCTCCGTGCTGTTCGTCTGCGTCCACAACGCCGGACGCTCCCAGATGGCCGCCGGATTCCTCCGCCACCTGGCGGGCGACCGCGTGGAGGTCCGCTCCGCCGGCTCCCTGCCCGGCGACCGGGTCAACCCGGCCGCCGTGGCCGCCATGGCCGAGCTCGGCATCGACATCTCCGGCCAGCGCCCCAAGGTCCTCACCCCCCAGGCCGTCCAGGCGTCCGACTACGTCATCACCATGGGCTGCGGCGACGCCTGCCCGTACTTCCCCGGCAGGACCTACCTCGACTGGCGGCTGGACGACCCGGCCGGGCAGGGTGTGGAAGCCGTCCGCCCCATCCGTGACGAGATCAAGGGCCTCATCGAGAACCTCGTCGCCGACATCGACGCGAAGACGCAGGAGAGCTGACCGCGTCATGACGACGACTACGACAGGCGCCCGGAACGCGCACGGGGTCGTCATCGGCTTCGGCCACGTCGCCGCGCTCTTCATCGTCCGCACCCCTTCCAAGCCCTGAGGAACGCGTCCATGGACAAACCGCCGGCCGTCGGAAGCACTCCTGGGGGGTTGCGGCGGACGCTCGGCGTGCCCGACGCCGTCGTGATCGGTCTGGGGTCGATGATCGGCGCCGGGATCTTCGCCTCCCTGGCCCCGGCCGCCCGCGCGGCCGGCTCCGGGCTGCTGATCGGTCTCGCGCTCGCCGCCGTCGTCGCGTACTGCAACGCGACCTCCTCCGCCCGGCTCGCCGCCCGCTACCCGGCCTCCGGCGGCACCTACGTCTACGGCCGCGAACGGCTCGGGGAGTTCTGGGGTTATCTGGCCCGCTGAGCGTTCGTCGTCGGCAAGGCGGCCTCCTGCGCGGCGATGGCGCTCACGGTCGGCTCGTACGTATGGCCCGGCCAGGCGCACGCGGTCGCGGTCGTCGCCGTGGTGGCGCTGACGGCGGTGAACTACGCCGGTGTGCGGAGGCCGGCCCTGCTGACCCGTGCGATCGTGGCCCTCGTCCTGGCGGTCCTCGCCGCCGTGGTGGTCACCTCCCTCACCTCCGGCGCGGCGGACGCGGCCCGGCTGGACATCGGCTCCGACGCGACCTTCGGCGGGGTGCTCCAGGCGGCGGGGCTGCTGTTCTTCGCCTTCGCCGGGTACGCGCGCATCGCCACCCTCGGCGAGGAGGTCCGCGACCCGGCCCGCACGATTCCCCGGGCGATCCCGATCGCGCTGGGCATCGCCCTGGTCGTCTACGTCCTCGTGGCGGTCTCGGTCCTGATGCTCCTTGGTCCGGACGGACCGGCCGGGGCGACCGCGCCGCTGGCGGACGCCGCGCGGGTCGCGGGGGCCGACCGGCTCGCCCCCGTCGTGCGCGTGGGTGCGGCCGTCGCCGCGCTCGGCTCCCTGCTCGCCCTGATCCTGGGCGTCTCCCGCACCACGCTGGCCATGGCCCGCGACCGGCACCTGCCGCACGCCCCGGCCGCGGTGCACCCGAGGTACAAGGTGCCGCACCGCGCCGAACTCGCCGTCGGGGCCGTGGTGGCGGTGGTCGCGGCGACGGCCGACGTGCGCGGGGCGATCGGATTCTCCTCCTTCGGCGTCCTCGTGTACTACGCCGTCGCCAACGCCTCCGCCCGGACCCTCACCATGGCCGAAGGCCGACCGGCGCGGATCGTCCCCGTCGTCGGACTGGCCGGCTGCCTCGTCCTGGCCTTCGCGCTCCCGGCATCCTCGTCACCGGCGTCACCGGCCCGGACCGGGAACCCGTCATGAAGCGGGCCGCCGCCATCGTCACCCGAATGCGGCCCGGGACCGGATCAGGTGACTGCGGGTTCCGCGCCCTCCAGGCATCTCAGACCGTGTACCGGTAGGAGGTCCACGGTCCTGTCGGAACGCCGTCCCGCAGAGCGCCGATGCGGCGTCGCCACTCGGCGCGCATGCCCGGATTCGCTCCGAGCAGGGGGAGGACGACCGTGAGGACGTTCAGGGCGTGCACGCGGGCCATGGTCGGGAGGCCCTCCCAGGTGCGGGGATCGAAGCCGTAGGCGTCCACGAGCCGTTGGTATCCGGTCATGGGGCGCCCGTAGCGGACGCAGCCCATGAGTTCGGGGACGAGGTCCCATTCGGGCGGCCCCACGCACATGAAGTCCAGGTCGCACAGGACCGGGTGGCCCCGGGCGTCGTGCAGCAGGTTGCCGATGTGGGCGTCGCCGTGGATCACCGTGCGGGGAAGGGCGAACCGTAGCCGGGGAAGCTCGTCCTCCAGGCGATCGGCGAGGTCGTGCAGGTAGGCGAGTTCGGCGGCGCCCGCACCTGCCGGTGCCCTGCGGAGGCGGGCTCGGTCGACGCCGAGCGGGTCCCAGTCCGGCAGCGGGCACGGAGGCGCCCCCAGGGCGTGCACGCGGCGCAGGGGGCCGGCCAGCTCGTCGACCGCCGGATGGCGGCCAGGTGCCTGGGGAAGATGGCGCCAGAACGTGGCCGGCAGCCCGCTCCCGGTCACCACGGGTTGGGGGACGGGAAGGGGGGCGAGCCTGACGGCGGGGACGTCCTCGTGTTCCAGCCAGCGTGCGAGGGCGACCACGCGGACGACGTCGTCACGGCCGAGCTGAGGGCCGGCGATACGGACGACCACGGGAGCGTGACGCAGCCGGAAGACCGCGTTCACGGTGAGGTGCAGGGGCTCGGCGCCCTCCGCGGAGAGGCCGGCCGTCGCGCACGCCTCCTCCAGCGCACGGCGGAACGCGTCGGCCGTGTACGCGTCCGGGCCCCTGCCCATGGTCAGTCCGCCGACAGGTCGCGGCGCCGGAGGACGAACGGGCCGAGGGCCAGCAGGTCCATGGGGGTGGTTGCGAAGCAGGCGACGGCGTCGCGGGGGTGATCGGCGATGGGCATCTCGGCCACGTTGAAGCTGGTGTTGATCACGACGGGGACGCCCGTCTCCCGTTCGAACTCCTTGAGCATACGAGCCACCAGGGGCTCGTCGTCCTCCGCGATGGTCTGGATGCGGGCGCTTCCGTCGACGTGCAGGGCCGCGGGGACGCGCTCGGCCCACCCCGGCTTGATCTGGTGGGTGAAGAGCATGTACGGGCTCGGGAGCGGTCCGTCGAAGATCTCCGCGGCGCGGTCGAGTAGGACCATGGGCGCCACCGGGCGGAACTGCTCCCGGCCCTTGATGTCGTTGAGGCGTTCGAGGTTCCCGCGGTAGCTGGGGTTGGCCAGCAGGCTGCGGTGCCCCAGGGCGCGGGGGCCGAACTCGCTGCGGCCCTGGAACCAGCCGACGACCTTGTTGTCGGCGAGTGCACGGGCCACGACGGCGGCCACGTCCGGCGGACGGGAGTAGGGGATCCGGCTGGACTGGAGCCAGGCCTCCGTCTCGGCGTCGCTCCAGCCGCGCCCCAGGGCGGCGGTGGTCATGTGCTTGACGGGGTCGCCCGCCGCCTGTGCGGTGTAGAGCGCGCCGCCGAGCGCCGTACCGGCGTCGCCCGCCGCCGGCTGCACCCACACCCGCTCGAACGAGCCTTCCCTGGCGATGCGCGAGTTGGCCACACAGTTGAAGGCGACGCCGCCGGCCATGGCGAGATCCCGTTCTCCAGTCTCGCGCCGGAGCCAGCGGGCGAGGTCGACGAGGACCTCTTCGAGGCGGCGCTGGACGGTGGCGGCCAGGTCTGCGTGGTGGGATTCCATCTCCTCGCCGCGGAGCCGGCGCGGCATCAGCTCGTGCAGGTCGAGCGGTTCGACGACGAAGGTGCCGTCCGTGTTCGCCCGCACGCGTTCGCGGAAGCGTCGCAGATAGGCGGGCTGACCGTAGGCCGCGAGCGCCATGACCTTGTACTCGTCCGCGCAGCGGCGGAAGCCGAGGTGCTCGGTGACGTCCTCGTAGAGCAGTCCGAGCGAGTGAGGCAGGTGCTGGCTCGCCAGGACGGTGAGTTCGCCGTGCTCGGCGCGGCCGGCGAGGTGCGTGGCGACTTCGCCGCGCCCGTCGAGGACGAGGACGGCGCAGTTGTCGTAGGGCGCGGCCAGATAGGCGGAGGCGGCGTGCGCGAAGTGGTGCGGGACGAAGGTGACCTTGGCCGGATCGAGGTCCGGGAACATCCGGTGGAGGAACTGCGGGGCCGTCTGCGCGTACGTCTTGTGGACCTGTTCCCAGAAGCCGCGCGGCTCGTTCGTGTCCTGGTCGGGGACGAGGGACGGCTCGTAGGAGTAGACCACGGCGTCGAGATCGCTCATCGTCAGTCCGGATTCGGCCAGGCAGCTCGCGACGGCCAGTTCCGGAAGTTCCCACCGGTTGAACGGCACCGGTGTCTTTCGAGCCTTTTTCCGTGAAAGACGTTCTTCTTCCTGGGCGATGACGATCTCGCCGTCGACGACCAGTGCCGCAGCCGGATCGTGGAAGATGGCGTTGATCCCGAGAATTTTCACGTGCTCCCCTCCGTGCCTCCTGTGCGCCCCCGAAAAACGCCTTACGGGGGTCCGCTTGCCGCTCATACCGTAAATGATCGCCAGCGTGCGGCGTAAGGCCACGAACATGCATAAACAAGACATAACCTCAAGGGGTATTCCATGCGCATCAAGGACATCTCCACCGCCATACGCACGCTCCCCACCAGGGAGAAGCAGGAGATGGGTGCCGGATCCCTGATCGATTCCGTGACCAATGTGTTCGTGCGTGTCCGAAGTGACGAAGGGGTCACCGGATACGGCGAGGCGGCCACCTGGAACCTCTTCTCATCGGAAACTCCGGAGGGGATATGCCACGTGGCCGAGAAACTCTTACAACCTGCGATAGAGGGCCGCGACGTCCTGGATCTCCAAGGCTGCCGCGCTGCCATTGATGCCGCCATCGTCGGAAATCCGGCCGCGAAAAGTGCCGTCGAGACGGCACTTCACGATCTCGCCGCCCGCACCCTGGGAATTCCCGTCTACACCCTGCTCGGCGGACTTCGGCGCCCGGACCTCGGACTGTCGTACTCCGTGTCGGCCCAGGACCTCGCCCAGGAGGCCGAGCTCGTCCGGGCCAGGTACGAGGAGGGGTACCGCATCTTCAAGATGAAGACGGGGGTGCGGGACTGGCGCACCGACGCCGCCAGGATCGAGGCCCTCGCCGGCCGGTACGACGACATCGTGATCCGGCTGGACTTCAACTGCACCGGCGACCCCCTGGACGTACCCCGGCTGATGAGGGCCGTCGCCGACGTGCCGATCGACTTCGTGGAACAGCCCTTCGCCCCCGAGCACCACCAGCCGCTCAGTCGACTGCGCCGGTCCTTCGCCGTACCCCTCTGCGCCGACGAGGGCTGCCGCACTCCTGCCGACGCGCGTCGTCTGCTGGCGGACGGCTCCTACGACCTGATCAGCCTCAAGCTCGGCAAACTCGGGGGCTACGGCACGGTCGGGCGGATCTCCGCCGCCGCGGCACTGCACGGCGTCTACGGGTACGCGGGGGCGTTCGAGGAGTCCCGGCTGGGGACGACCGCCGCACTGCACCAGATGCTCACGCTTCCCTCCCTGGTCGACGGCTGCGACTACTACTTCTCCCTCGTCGTCCTCGATCCCGAGTACGGCCCGCAGGGTGGCTTCACCGTGCGGGACGGGCGACTGGGCCTGCCCGAGGAGCCGGGTCTCGGCGTGACCGTCCCGGACCACTGGTTCGCCTGATTCCCACACCCCGGCCCGCACGTCGTTCCGTGCCCTCGGCCGGGCCCGTACGCGTCTTCACCACTTCGGCAACGCCATTCAGCGAGAAGAGGGGAATCCCGTGATCGCTGCCGAGAACCATGCCCTTCCACTCACCGGTCTCGCCGCCGACCTGGGTGCCGAACCCGGTCACGTCGCCGACTTCGCCGTCGGCCCCCGCCGGGTCCGGTTGCTGAGCAGCGACCCGGCCGTCATCGGCTACGCCACCGCGGCCCTGCGCCCGGCGCACGTGCCGTCGGGCTCCGACACCGGCGGCCGACCGCCGGACGCGGTGTGCCTGGCCGTACCGCTCCCCCCGCGCCGGCTGGACCGGCTCACCGTCCCCGGCGGTGAACCCGCCGAGCACCTGCACCTGCACGGCGGGCGCAGAGGACTCGCCGCCCGGCTCGGCGCCGCCGACGGGTTCCGTCTGGTCCGGATGCCCGGCAGGGCGGACCGTTTCGTCACGGACACGGCGGCCCGGTCCGTCCTGTACGCGGGGCAGTGCGGCGACCCCCGCTCCCTGACCGAGCCGGCCGCCCTGACCGCCGCGCTGCTCACCGCGCTCGCCGCGCAGGACGGCCCGGTCCTCGCGGGCGCGGCCGTCGGCACGGCCTCCGGGGCGGCGCTCCTGCTCGACACCGCCGAGGGGACGGCCGCCGCGACGGTCCCGCTGCTCCACGGGCACGGACACGCCCTGCTGTCCTGGTCGTCCGTCCAGCTCACCCGCGATCCCGGCGCACCGGGTGGCCTGCGACTACGCGGTCTGCCCTCCCCGTGCGAACTCCCCGTGAACCTGCTGCGGCGGATCCGTTCCCTGGCCCGGCACGTGTGCCTGGCCGACCATCCGGAACTGGCCGCACCCCAGAGCGCATCCGGCGACCTGCGGGGCACGGTGGAGTTCACCCCGGACGAACTCGCCGAGGCCCTGGGCTGCCAGGTGCTCGAACAGGCCCCCCTCGCCCTCCTCGCAGGACCGCGCGGAGTAGGCCCGGAGACGGCACTGCGCAGGGCCGCCGGGGTGTCCGCCGCCCGCTTCCCCGCCTGGCACGGCATCGGCGCGACCCCGCAGGCCCCTGCTGGCACCGCCTTGGCGGAGGAGACCGGTGTTCACCCCTGGATCGCCGTGGACGGGTACGACGCCGACTCGGCCCGCACCATCGCCGGTGAGCTGGAGCGAAGGCATCTCGCCGACTCCGTCCCCGACCGGCCGGACGCCACGCGCTGGCCGCGCTCCGCCCTGACCGGCCGCTGGGTCGCGGTGATGGAGCACCGCCGACTCAGCCGCGGCATGAAGCTGGAGCGCTGGCGGACCCGCGCCGTCCCGGCCGGCACCGTCCACGAGCTCATGACCACCCCCGTGCCGCCCCCCGCAGGTGGCGACCGGGTCGACGAGGTGTCCTACCTGGGCTTCGCCGAGTTCACGGGCGGCCTGCTCGCAGTGGGCGACGCGGTCCACGAGGCGGACGGGAAGCTCCTCGGTCACGTCCTGGGCTTCGACGACACCCACCTGCCCAACCACATGAACGTGGTCCTGCTGTCCGAGGACCGCCGGACCGGACGACAGCGGGGGCTCGTTCCCGGTGGACGACTCCATGTGACCGCCCCGGCCGACGCCCGTTCCGCGACCGGGCCGGGCGCCCTCACCGTTCCCGCAGAGGAGCCCCGATGACCACCAAGGACTTCCGGGCGGCGTGCGTTGAATGCGGCGCCTCCCGCCCGTACGCGGCCGTCGATCCCCGCTGTTCCTGCGGCGGCCTCCTGGACCCCGTCTACGACCTGTCGACGGCCCGGGTGCGCGAGGACGAAGAAGTGCCGTCCGCACGGTACTTCGACCTCCTTCCGCTGCACCGCCGCGACTCCGTCCTCCACATCGGCGACGGCAACACCCCATGCGTGCGTGCCCGCGCCCTCGGGTCCCGGCTCGGGCTCGATCACCTCTACCTCAAGGACGAGACGCGCAACGCCACCCGCACCACCAAGGACCGGATGGCCTCGTGCGTCCTCGCCGTGCTCCAGGAGCAGGGCGTCAGCGAGTTCGTGGCCAGCTCCACCGGCAACAGCTCCACCTCCTTCGCCTGGGGGCTGCGCTTCACCGACGCCATGAAGGTCCACCTCTTCACCGGGCGCGACTTCGTCGACCGCCACCAGTACACCCACCACCCCGGAGTCGAACTGCACGTCGTCGACGACGACTTCGTGGGAGCCGCCGCCGCGGGCCGGGCCTTCGCGGCCGATCAGGGGCTTCTCTTCGAGGGCGGCTTCTTCAACTCCGGCCGACGGGAAGGGCTGAAGCTCGCCTACCTGGAGGCGTACGACCAGATGCCGCGCCCGCCCGCCGTGGTGTTCCAGGCGATCAGCAGTGGCATGGGCGTGTACGGAGCGCACAAGGGGGCGCAGGAGTACCTCGCCATGGGCCGGCTCCCGGCGCTGCCCCGTTTCGTCTGTGTCCAGCAGCTCAGCTGCGCGCCCATGTGGCGCGCCGACCGGGACGGCAGCGACCGCATCCGGCCGCAGCACGTCCTGCGCAGGCCGCAGGGGCTCGCCAAGGCCATCCTGCGCGGCGACCCCAGCAACACCTATCCCTTCATGCGCGCCATCACCACCGGAACGGGCGGAGGCTTCGCAGCGGTCTCCGACGACGAGATGGTCCGGGCACGCCGGTGGCTCGCCGAGGACGAGGGCATCCCCGTGTGCTTCGCGGCCGCTGCCGCCCTCGCCGGAGTCGCCCAGCTCGCCGCACGCGGAGAGATCGACCGCGACGAGCCCGTCCTGGTCAACCTGACCGGCGGGGAGCGGGACGGGCGCGCCGATGACTGACGCACGACACGCGCTCCCCGACACGGAGCGGACGGCTCGCATCCGGACCCGTTCCCTGCGGTTGCGGCTCGCCTCGGTGCGTGCGGTGAGAAGCACCCGCTGGGGGTTCCTGGGGTCCTGCCTGTCGGTCGCCGACCTCCTCGCGGCACTGGTCGAGCACCTGGACCTCGCCGACCCCGGCGGGCCGGAGACACCGGACCACGACCGTCTCGTCCTGTCCAAGGGGCACGCGGCCCCCGCTCTGTACGCGGCCGTGGCCGGCTGGGAGGGGGACGGGACGTACGCGGCCCTCGACAGCCCCTACCAGGGCCACCCCAACCTGAGGTTCCTGCCCGGTGCCGGAATGACCACCGGCTCCTTGGGTCTGGGCGTCCCGGCGGCGGCCGGCCTGGCCCACGGGTTGGCCCTGCGCGGCGGCAGCGGACGCGTCGCCGTCGTCGTAGGGGACGGCGAACTCCAGACCGGCATCGCCCTGGAGGGGTACCAGTGGGCTCTGCGTGCCGGACTGCGCAACCTCCTCCTCGTCGTGGACGCCAACGGCTACCAGTCGGGCGGCACGACCCGGGGAGGGGACGCCTCCCGGCGGATGCTGGCCTCCACGGCCCCCGCCTTCGCCGCGGTCGACGGCCACGACCTCACGGATCTGGACGCCGGGATCGAACGCCTCCTGAACGACTCCGCGGGTCCCGCCGTGCTGTGGGCCTCCACCGTCCGCGGCAGCGGAGTCCCCGTCATCGAACAGAAGCCCGTGCCCATGAGCTGGATCCCTGACGACGACACGCTCGCCAGGGCGGAACACGCGCTCGGCTCGGAGCTGCGGGCCGCCGAGAGCGACCTCGCCGCGTTCTCCGGCCGTCCGCGCGCAGACCGAACCGTCCCCAGGAGGACAACGTGACACGTACCGGAGCGGACAGCCTCGTCGAAGCCCTGCGGGACGCGGGAGTCGAGTCGTTCTTCGGCCTGCCCGGCGAGTCGACCCTGCCGCTGTACGCCGCCGTGCGCCGTGCGGGGGTGCGCCACGTGATGGCCCGCAGCGAGACCGCCGCCGGATACATGGCCGACGCCTCCGCACGGTTCACCGGGAAGGCAGCGGTCGTCGACGCCCCCGGCGGCATCGGCTCGCCGCTGCTGCTGCCCGCGCTGCACGAGGCGTACAACAGCTCGATACCGCTGGTCGCGCTGACCAGCGGCGTGCCCCTCGGCCAGGAGGACCAGTGGCCGACGGCGGCCTGCCGCCACCAGGAGATGTTCCGGCCGTGCGTCAAGGCCACCCTCGCGGTCCCGGACGCCGCCCGACTGCCCGCCCTGGCCGCCCGGGCGGTCCGGCTCGCGACGGCGGGGCGGCCCGGACCCGTCCACCTCGACGTCCCCTCCGACCTGCTGGCCGGCCCGGGCGCGCCCGGGCCCGCCGCCCCGTCGTCCGTCGCCCGGCCCGCTCCGTCCCGCCTCCGCCCCGACGCGTCGGCGGTGGCCGAGGTCGTCGGCCTGCTCGCCTCGGCGAGACGGCCCCTGCTGGTCGCCGGCGGCGGTGTCCACCTGTCCGGGGCGTACGACCGGCTGGCCGCCCTCACGGACGCCTTCCGCATCCCGGTGGCCACGACGTTCAACGGCAAGGGCGTCCTCGCGGAGACCCACCCCCACAGCCTCGGGGTCATCGGCGCCAAGGGCTCGACCGCCGCCAACGACCTCGCCTCCCGCGCCGACCTGGTGCTCTGGGTCGGCAGCAAGGCGGGGGACAAGTCCACCGGCTTCGGGCGCCTTCCCGCACCGGACGCCGTCTGCGTCCAGATCGACGTCGACGAGGAGGAACTCGGCCGCATCCTCTCCCCCCGGTGCGTGCTGCACGCCGACGCCGCGGCAGCCCTCGCCGACCTGGAGAGCGCCCTGCGCGCGGCCGACTGGCGCGGTGCCCCCGCCTGGACGGGTGCCGCGGGCGCCCTCCTCGACGAGCCGCACGACACCACGCCTCCCGCCCCCGGCGTCCTCGTCCAGGCCGTGGAGCGGGCCTGCCCGGACGACACCGCCCTGGTCGCCGACGCCTCCCGCGCCTGTAGCTGGGCCGGCGCCCACTTCCGCGCCCGGAGCACGGGCCGCTCGGTCATCGCCCCGCGCGGCAGCGGCAGCATCGGCTACGCCCTTCCGGCCGCCATCGGGGCAGCCGTCGCCCAGCCGGGACGCACCGTCGTCGGCATCGGCGGCGACGGCGGCTTCGCCCTCGCCTGCCAGGAGATGGAGACCGCGATCAGGATCGGAGCCCGCCTCGTCTTCGTCCTCCTCAACGACAACGCCTTCGGACTGCTCGACCGGGTCTCGGCGGTCGGCCTGGACCGGCCGGACCTGCTCGACCGGTTCGCCGCCACCGACTGGACCGGCGTGGCACGGAGCTTCGGCTGGCACGCGCACACCGTGCGGGACGACGCCTCCTTCGAGCAGGCCCTGAAGGCGGGTCTCGACGCCGAGCGACCGACCCTCGTCAACGTCCTGCTCGCCGCCGACACCGCGTCCCCGGACTTCCAGATGTACGCCGAGCGCCACGCGGGCCGGAGGTGAGCGCCCTGTCCACCCCCGAGTCCACCCCTGAGGAGACCCCCGAGGAGACCCAGATGGAGGCGTTCACCCACGCCCTGTGCGGCGAACTCCTGCGCGGGCCAGACCCGTTCGTGATCGTGACCTGTGACGCCACCCTGTCGTTCCGGCTCGGCGACTTCGCCCGCCGCCACCCGGACCGCGTCCTGGACGTCGGGGTGGCCGAGGCCACCGCCGTCGCCGCCGCGTTCGGCCTGTGGCGCGGCGGACTCAAGGTCGTCGTCGCCGGATTCGCCGCGTTCCTCTCCCTGCGGGCCCTGGAACCGATCCGCTCCCTGGTCGCCCTCCACGGCGCCGACGTCACCTTCCTGGCCGGCATGACCGGGCTCAGCGCGGGCCGGGACGGCGTCCAGCACCACGCCACCGAGGACGCCGCCCTGCTGCGGGCCGTACCCGGAATCGAGGTCGTGGCCCCCTCGGACGCGGCGGACGCACGGGCCCTGGCCGCCCACTGCGCCACCCGCCCCGGGCCCCGCTGGGTACGACTCGTCCGACGCCCCGTCCACCTGGACGGGCGACCCGCCACGGGTGCCCGTTCCTGGACGCCGACCCGCTGGCTGACGCCGCCGCCTCCGGGCGGCCACGTCCTGCTCTGCGCCCACGGCGCCCTGAGCGAGCAGGTCCAGCAGGCGGCCCGGCTGCTGACCCGGCACCACGGCATTCCGGCGGCGGCCCTGCACGTGGGCAGGCTGTCCCCCGTCCCGACCGAACTCACCGCCGTTCTGCGCGGTTTTCCCGTCGTGCTCGCGGTCGAGGACCAGTACCGCCCGGGCGGACTGGCGGCGGCCCTCGATGAAGCCCTCACCGCCGGCCCCGCGGACGGCACGCGCCCCCACCTCGTACGGTGCGATCTCGCCGCCCCGCCCGGTTCCGGTGACTACACCGATCTGCTGCGGGCGACGGGACTGACCGCCGAGCGGCTGGCCGGCCGTGCCGCCACGGCCGTCCGTGACACGAAGGACAACCCGAGCTCAGGAGGAAGCGCATGATCCGCTACGCGATCGTGGGAAGCGGCTGGTCGGCCGGACGACACGCCCGGGTGCTGCGACGGGTCGAACGGGCGGAGCTGGTCCGGGTCGTCGTGGAGCCCGGCACGCCCCTTCGGGTGTCCGCCGACTTCGGCACCGCGACCGTCACCGACCACCTCGACGACGTCCTCACCGACCCGGCGGTCGACGCCGTGGTGGTGTGCACCCCTCCCGACACCCATCTGGAGATCGCCGAAGCGGTCCTGCGCGCGGACAAGCACCTGGTGGTCGAGAAGCCGGTGGGCCTGCGCCCCGACGGCGTCCCGCGCCTCGCGGAACTGGCCGAGAGCCGGGGCCTGACGGTGATGGTGCCGTACCACTTCCGGTTCGTCCCGCCCCTCCAGCGGCTCCGCGACCGCATCGCGGCCGGAGAACTCGGCACCGTCGCCCACGCCTACCACCGCATGTACAGCCTGCGCGACCGGGAGGGCGACTGGCTGTGGCACGAGGGACGCAGCGGCGGCATCATCGTGGAATCCCTGGTCCACGGCATCGACCAGATCATCTGGATGGTGGGTGAGCCGCCCCGCTCCGTGGCGGCCATGACGCACACCGGCCGTGGCGGCGTCGCCGACGCCGCCACGGTGCTCCTCCGCTTCCCCGGCGGTGCCGTGGGAACCGTGGAGGGCTCCTGGATCAGCGACCCCCACGTCCCCTTCGGCAGCCTCGACGTCGTCGGCTCCGCCGGCTCCGCCGCCTTCGAACGGGGACGCTTCCACGCCCGCCACTTCCGCGTCGAGACGGCGCCGGCCGACGGCGCCAGCCCTTCGCACACCGACGTCCTCGAAGACGACGACGCCGGATTCGTCGCCCTGCACGAGCACTTCACCGAGTGCTGCGCCCACGGCAAGCCGCCGAGGGCGGCGACGCTCCAGGAAGCCCACACGGCCGTGTACGTGGCCACCGTGGCCGCCGAGGCCGCACGGACCGGACGGGAGCTGCCCCTCACCGACCTGCGGCGGGACGCTCCCTGACGAAGACCCGCTCGGGCTTCAGACGCACGGTCACACGCTCCGCGTCCGGCTCCTCCGGATAGGGGCGCCCCTTGTACCTCATGGCCAACGCCTGGATGAGGCCGGCGGCGCCCTCCTCCTGGAAGGCGACCGTGCCCTCCACGGAGACGTACGAGTTGGGGTTCTCGCGCGGGTACACCAGCAGCGTCGCGCGGGGATCCCGCTCCAGGAGGCGGTACTTGAGCCGCTCGCGCAGGGTGCTGACCAGCACCTCGTCCCCGTCCGTCATGCACCACACCACCGACAGGTGGGGGGAGCCGTCCGTCCTCGGGATGCCCAGGACCGCGAAGGCCCGGTCGTCGATCCACCCGCGCGCCACCCGCGGGATCACCTCGTCCGCCATCACCGCACCTCCTGTCCGCCGTCGCCGCCGTAGGGAACGCCGCTGTCAGCCTGCCCCTTCCGGAGCCCGGGCACCAGACCGCCTCCGTCGGCCACGAGCACGTCGGCGTCGATCCGGTCCACGACCACGAGGAGTGCGAGGGCGCCCAGGACCGCGACCAGAGCGGCGGACAGCAGCCCGGGGACGAACGACCCGGTGACGTCCCTCAGCACGCCGACGACGAGGGGCGAGGCGATGCCCGCCAGACCCGAGAACGTGTTCTGCAGACTCTGCAGGGTTCCCGCCAGTGGCGCGCCCGGGGGCGAGAGGTCCGCCGGGATGGTCAGCAGCACGGACGTCGCGAACGACACCCCCGCGAACGACAGCGAGAGCAGGGCGAGGGCCGCGCCCGCGCCGGGCACGACGGCCGCGGCTCCCACGGACGCGGACACGAGCAGTCCGCCCGCCCCACAGGACTTCCGCGCGAACGTGAGCGTCCTGCCCCGCTTGACGAGGGCGTCGGACGCCCACCCGCCGAGCCAGTTTCCCCCGATGGCCGCGAGTCCCGGGATCGTGCCGAAGAAGCCGAGTTCGAGCAGGGTGAACCCACGGGCGTCGACCAGATAGGAGGGGAACCAGGTGATGAAGAAGTAGATCACGTACGACTGGGCGACGACGGCGATGACCGTGCCCCACACCGCGCGGCTGCGCAAGACCACGCGCCAGCCGGGTCCGGTGGTCGCGGACGCGCCCGCGACGGGGGCCGGCTCGGTCCGCCGAATGTGGTGCAGCTCCGCCGCCGAGACCCCCGGGTGCTGGTCCGGCCGGTCGCGGAACATCCACCACCACACCAGCGCCCACACCAGGCCCACAACTCCCACCAGGGCGAAAGCCCCCCTCCACCCCGCCGCCACCATCAGCGCGGCGAACACCGGGAGGGCGACCAGGGTGCCGACACGAGCGCCGCTGTCGTACAGCCCGCTGGCCAGCGCCCGCTCGTCGCGTGGGAACCAGAGCGCCATGCAGCTTGTCCCGGCCGGGAACATCGCGGCCTGGGTGACGCCGAGCAGCAGACGAAAGCCCAGCAGCCAGACCCAGCCGGCCGAGAGCCCCGTCGCCATGGTGACCAGCGACCACGTCACCGCGGCGACGGCCAGTACTCGACGCGCCCCGAACCGGTCGACCAGCCGTCCGCAGGGGATCTGGAACGCCGCGTACGTCCAGAAGAAGGCACCGAGGACGAGCCCGGACACACCGGCGTCGAAGCCGAACTCCTCCGCCACGACCGGGAGCGCCACCGACAGGCTCGATCGGTCCACGTAGTTGATGACGACGGCCACGAACAGCAGGACGACCACCTGCCATCGCACCCGCGATCCGGTCGAGCCGACCTCGGTGCCTCGAATGCCGCCCGTCTCGCGCAAGGGGATTCCTTTCACGCAGACCGTGCCATGAAGGCTGTCACTGTTCGTGTCTGGACCTCTCCCGCAGTATGGAGGGCACGGCACCGGACGGCACCCGCGCGAAACGAGCCACCTGGCGAGGGGGACGGTCTCCGCGACGCGATCGGCGGGACGCCGACCGGCCGCCGGGCCGGGAACCGCGACGGCATTCGGCCCACCGCCCGTTCAGGTGACCGCCGCGCCGCCCGAACGCGGCACGGTTCCAGGCACCGTGACGCGCACCGGCGGAGAGGGTGACCGCAGTGGCGACTTCATGCCAGCATGCGCCCGTGCTGCGCATGAGCGCGTCTCCGGAGTCGCCACCCTGACTACTCTCGGCATCCATGGACATTGATTCTGTCACTAGGTGTAATCGGCGTGCCATGCGACGGACGGACGGGTCCAGGCCCCGAGCGAGTTACGAACATCGATGAAGCGGCTCTGGACGCAGACGCGGTCGTTCCCGCCGGTCGTGCGGCTGCTCATGGTGAACCAGTTCGCGATCAACCTCGGCTTCAGCATGCTGATGCCGTATCTCGCCCTCCACCTGGCGGGCACCCTGGGACTTGCCGCGTCGGCCGTGGGGCTGGTGCTCGGCCTCCGTCACCTCTCTCAGCAGGGCATGTACCTGCTGGGAGGCACGATCGTCGACCGGGTGGGCTACAAGACGCCCATCCTGACGGGCTGTCTCCTGCGCACGGCGGGTTTCGGGATGCTGGGCTGGGCGGAGACCCTCCCCGCCCTGATCTCCGCCTCTCTTGCCACGGGTTTCGCCAGCGCGCTCTTCAACCCTGCCGTCCGCGCCTGTCTCGCGGCAGAGGCCGGTGAGCGGCGCGTCGACGCGTTCGCCGTCTTCAACGTCTACTTCCAGGGCGGGATGCTGCTGGGACCGGTCGTCGGATTCGCCCTGCTGGCCGTCGACTTCCGTCTGGTGTGCGTGGTGGCGGCCGGTGTGTTCGGCGCCCTCGCGGTTCTCCAGTGGCGGGCCCTGCCCGCACGGCGCAGTCCGACTCCGTGCGGGGTCGCGGCACAGTGGCGCGCGGTAGCCGCCAACCGGCCCTTCACGCTCTTCTCCCTGGCCATGGCCGGCTCTTCCGTCCTGACCTTCCAGACCTACATGCTCCTTCCTCTCGTCGCCTCCGAGACGCTCGGTTCCGACGGCCCGCTCGTGACCGGTGCGCTGTTCGTCGCGTCGGCGGCCGTGGCGGTCGCGGCACAGCTGCGCCTGACCGCGTGGGTGAAAGTCCGGTGGAGCGCTCAGCAGACCCTGGTGCGAGGACTGTCGCTCACGGGACTGGCGTTCGTCCCGCTCACCCTGTTTCCCCAGGGGACCACCCTGGTGAGGAGCGGGTGTCTGGCCACGACAGCCGTACTGCTGGCCGTGGCATCGACCGTGATCCACCCGTTCGAGATGGACATGGTGGTGGCGCTGGCGCGGGGCCGTTTCGTCGCCACTCACTACGGTCTCTACAGCACCGTCGCGGGTTTGAGCATCACCGGCGGAAACTTCGCCGCGGGCGTCCTGTGGGACGCCACACGCCATGAGGAGTACCTGGTCTGGGGGACGCTGACCGTGCTGGGGCTCGCGTGCGCCGCCTGGGTCGCGGTGCTCGGCCGTACGGGCCACTTGCCGGTACGACCGCCGGACGCCGTACCTGTCCGAGCTCCGCGCACCCCGGTCGCCGGACAGTCCGACCAGACCGCCTGACGGCCCGTCTCACCCGGTCGGGTGCTCGGGACGATCCTTCCGGAGGCGGTGTCGCCGCTCCGCCGGACGACCGTCTTCGCGGATGCCGACTGCCGTGGTCGGGTCCAGGGCCGGTTCGAGCCCGGCGGCTACGAGGAATCCGCGTTCCGGCGGCAGGTCGCGCGCGAAGAGGCTGAAGGTGGCCCGTGCCCGCATGTCCTCCCGCATGCCGCGACCAAGGCGGGCTGCTCGCGCCCGGTGGAACTGTCGGCGACCCGCCCCCGGATCGGAGAGGTCCCCTTCGACAGCCTCCGCAAGCGCATGACCACGCTGCGTTCCGCCGGGGAGGACCGGGTGCTCGTCTGTCTGAAGGGCGCTTCCGAAGCGGTGCTGCTGTTCGCCTACGCCACCCGCCCCGGCACCGACGCCGAGCCCGCCGTGCGCGCCCTGCTGACCGCCGAGGCCACACACCGGCGGTACACCCACGGCGTCAAGGACACCACCCTGGTCAGACCCGACACCTGGACCCACGACCAGGCCCTCCTGGACCGGCCGGGCAACCAGGAGATCCAGCTCGCCCTCTTCCGGGACTACAAGAACAACCTCGACGCCTATCCCGCCTTCCAGGACTACTTCCGCGCCACCTGGGTCCCCCTCCTGGCGATCTGGGGCCGCAACGACGAGATCCTCGGCCCCGACGGCGCCGAGGCATACCGCCGCGACCTGCCCGACGCCGAGATCCCTCTCCTCGCCACCGGCCGCTTCGCCCTGGAAGACCACCTCGACACCATCACCGGGTACGTCCGCGGCTTCCTCGGACGCGTCCTGAACTGACCCCGCGCCCCGGCGGGCCAAAGGGCCGCCGTGTCCGGAGCGGCCCGACGCGGGGGCTCGCCACCGGCACGGCGCGCAAAGACGTCCGGGGCGATCCAGGAGAGTGGAGTGCCCCGGGTGACGGATGACGGACGTCGTGGATGGCGGGTCAGTGGTGGGCGTGGACCACGGCGTGGCCCTTGCCGCGGCCGATCATCCACTTGTTGACCGGTGTGGTGATCAGGAAGGCGACGGCGAGACCACCCAGCAGGGCGCCCCAGAACACCCCGTCGGACAGGTGCGCGCCCATCGCTCCGAGGGCGAGGGGAACCGGAGGGGGTGCTTGTGTCCTGTCCCGAAGGGGGAGTGTCAAGGAGAGCGGGACCGGTGCCCGCGGGGCGCCCCTACAGTGGGGCGATGACCTCCATCATCTCTTCTTCGCTGGTGCTTCGCGGAACGCTCGGACGGCGTGCCCGGCTGCGTTCGGGGGAGCTGTTGCTGCGGTCGGGGCGGGAGGTCCGGCGGATACCCGTGGCGGCGATCGAGCGTGTGGAGGTGCGCGGGCTCCGCGGGCGTACGCTCGTCGTCGTCCTGACCGGACAGGAGCCGGACGCGGCGCGGACCCATCGGTTCGCCTCGCTCAGGCCCACTGCGGTGAAACGCTTCGCCACCGTCCTGCGAGAGGCGCTACCGGTGCGCGACACGGCCGAGCTGGCCCTTTCCGGCCCGTCACTGGTGCGCGTCGAGGCCTTGGAGCGCCCGGGGCTGCCCTCCGTCCGGTGGGACGTGGCCGTCGTCGTCGCGTTCTTCCTGGTGCTGGCCGCGCTGCTGATCACCCGGTCCTGGACCGGAGCCGTCCTCTGGCCGCTCGTCCCGACGCTGGTCGGCGCGGGAGTCAGCCTGACCGAACTGGGCTGGAAGCCCGTCCGCGAGGGCTGGATCCTGGCCGTGCGGGGGATCACGGTCGACGGGCGGCGCGAGAACTCGGGTTCTGTGGACGCGGGGGACTCCGACGCGTCGTACGTCTACCTGTTCACGGACGCCGAAGGAGCCATGCGCGCGTACCGGGGGACGAACGGGGGGCGTGACGAGGAGGAGATCCTCTACGATCCGCGGAACCCGGGCGTCAACCAGTTGCGACGCCGCAACGCCGCGCAGTTCGTCATCGGACTGGTCCTCCTGGTGGTCCTCGTCCTTCCCCTGCTGGGCGGCGGCGTGGCTCTCGGGCTGTCGATCCTCGCCGACCTGTTCGGCTTCGTGCCGGTCACGGTGTTCTAGGAACCTTCACCTCGGTCCTGGTGAAGTCCGCGTGCCGCGCCTCGGGCCCGGCCGACCACCGTCGGCGCCGGCGGTCGAGTCCAGCGTCGATCGCCTCGAGGGGCATCGCGCTGTCGCCGCGGGATACGGCAAGCGCGCCGTTCGCCACGGAGCCGCGGAGTCACGGCGCCGGTCGCGGCGATCGGCTGAGGGATGAGAGCGGCTCCGGCGTGCTTGTGACCGCCAGGTTCACCCGTTGTGAAGCAGCGACAGCAGAAGAAGCCGTCCCGCCGTCTCTTCGAAGCAGTCCTGGCGGGTGACACCGCGCGCGAAGGCACTGTTGCGCGGTGGACCGAGTCCGGAGAGGCGGAACGGTGACGGCACCACCGCGCTGTACCTGGCCTCGGTGCAGGGCGAGGCCGAGACGGCTCGTCTGCTCGTGGAAGCCGGTGCCTCTCCCGACACCGAGAGCAGCGGCCTCGGCTCGGAGGGCACACCGCTGTGCGCGGCCGCCTGCTGGGGACACACCGAAACGATCCGGCAGTTGTCGGCACATGGTGCCGGTACCCACCTCCGCGAAGACCACGGCGCAGGCAAGTCCCCACTGGACTGGGCGAACAACGGACCTCATCCCGACGCCGCCGAGATCCTCCGGGCGGCAGGGGCGCGACCGACAACCCATCCGGCTCCGTGGCCGGCCGGAAGCAGGCGCGTGCCGCACCAGTGACCTCAGGGCCCCTTGGGTCCGGTGCTCTCGTCGTTCGTGGCGGTGGGGGAGCCGTGTTCCCCGTCTCCGGGCAAGGTCCGAGGCCGAGATCGCGTGACGAGTCCATGCGTGCGTGACACCCGGACCGATCGGCGGTGCAGCCGAGGTCCTCGACGACCGGGACGGCGCCCCGACGCCCACGAAGCCTCCCTCGGCCCCGCCGCCCGCCTCCCCACCCACCGGCGCGCCCGAGGTCCCGTCCGGCACTTCCGGACGTGCGGAATCCTCCCCGTTCAGGCCGGAACCCCGCATTCGCCGGCGGGCCCGCACGGCCGGTTCCCTGCCGCGCGAGGCATTCCGCTTGTGACGGATGCGCGCGGCATAGGGATGTTCGGAGCGGGAGGTGTGGCCGGAGTCCCCGGTCCCCCCGGAGGGGCGGGAAGGGTTTCGGCCGACCTGAGGGGCGCGTCCCGTGCGCCCGGCACGGATCGCGGGCCGGGCTGACCAGGGGTTCCGGCGATCCGCGGGAAGCGAGTTCCCGCTGGCATATTCGGCGTGAACTGATGCGTTAGCGAAAGCATTTGCAGGCCACGGGGGGACCGGCCGGAAGAGGCTTGTGGCAGTGTTCCGATCCTGTCGGCGGGAAGGACGCACAGCCTCCCCCCGCCGCCGGGGAGCGCACGAGGCCCGTGCCGAGGACCGGCCGGGCACGCCCCCTTGATGCGACAGGCGCGTCGCGCGCCCTGCCGGATCCGACGAACCCGGTCGCCGCGATGTTCCTTCGCGGCAAGCGCCGTGCGGGACACGGCGCCCTACGACATCCGCCCGCGGCTCGACAGCCGCCGCGGACATCAGACCGCCGAGTGGTCAGCACTCGCATGTCCACGGAGGAGTACGTGGCCCATTCCCCCGTCAGCATCCTGTCCCAGCTCGACTTCAACCGGCAGCCGCTCCAGGAGGAGCTGCTGATGAGGACCTTCCACCAGCTCATGGAGGAACACGGTTACGTGCTGCTGTGCAACGTGACCGAGGAGTTCGACCCGGTGCGCCTGTGCCGGAGCCTGGGCGACTTCGTGCCCAACTACACGGGCGCCGTGGTGGGCGACGTACGCCCCGAACCGGGTATGGACGACGTCTACCACGCGGGCAACACCCGCCCCCTCACCCCGCACTCCGAGGGATACGACTTCGCCGTCACCCCGCCCCGCTACATCGCCCTGTGGTGCGTCTCCCCGGCCGAGGGACCCGGCGGCGAGACCACCCTCATGGACACGCGTCCCCTGGTGGAAGCGCTGTCGGAGCAGGAGAGGCAGCGGCTGCTGGACACGGACTACGCGTGGAAGACCACCGAGGGCGTGCAGCGGCTCGGCCTCGACCTGCACACCCGCCACCCCGTTCTGGAGGACCACCCCGAGGGGCCGATCGTCCGGTTCAGTTGCAACAACCTCATCCGGGACGACGACGACCCGGTCGCGGAGCTCCAGGACCGCTGGCACAAGAGCTTCGAGCGCGACCACGTCGCCGTGGACTACCGCGAACGCGACATGTTGGTGTGGGACAACTGGCGGCTCCTGCACGCGCGCAACGCCTTCAGCGACCGCAACCGCCACCTGCGCCGCATCCAGATAGCCGGCTGACACCCCGGAGGGGCACCCATGTACCGGACCATGCTGCACAGCAAGATCCACCGCGCCACGGTCACCCAGGCGGACCTGCACTACGTCGGCTCGGTGACCATCGACCGCACCCTGATGGAGGCGGCCGACCTGCTGCCCGGCGAGCAGGTCGACATCGTCGACATCGACAACGGCAACCGGCTCACCACCTACGTCATCGAGGGCGAGGCCGACAGCGGGGTCATCGGCATCAACGGCGCGGCCGCCCGGCTGATCTCCCCGGGCGACCTGGTCATCGTCATCGGCTACCGCACGGTGGCCGAGCAGGAGGCCAGGGACAACAAGCCGCACGTCGTCTTCGTGGACCGGAGCAACCGGCCCGTGACCGTCGGCCACGACCCCGCCGAGACCCCCGTCGCGGAACTGACCCGCGGCGACGTGCTCCAGGGAGCCGCCCGATGACGACCACGACACCCGGGCCGGCCACCCGCGACACGACGGCCCCCACCGACGCCCCCGGCACCCCCGCCGCCTCCCCGGAGAGCGTCGTGTGCCCCGCCGCGCTGACCCGCTACGACCGGGAACTGCGCCAGATCCTGGCCGCGGCCGGGGACGCCGCCGAGACCCCCGCCGGATTCTCGCCCCGCTGGGAACTGCCCGAGCCGAGCCCGTCGCTGGAGACGTTCTTCGCGCCCTCCACCATGAGCGCGCACCACCTCGGGGAGCGGGCCGGCACCCGCCTGGGCCTGCTCAACCTGATGCACAACCCGCGGACCCGCACCACCAAGACGTTCGCCTCCCTGGTGATCGTGGCCCGGGCCGTCGCCCACGTCCGCCGCACCGGCGAACCGGTCATGATCGTCACCCCGTCCAGCGCGAACAAGGCCACGGCACTGCGCGACGCCGTGCTGCGCGCCCACGAAGCGGGCCTGGCGACCGAACGGGAGCTGCGCATCGCCTGCGTGGTGCCCTCCGTCTCCGCCACGAAGCTCTGGGACTCGCCGCTCGCGCAGGACGCGGAACGGCGCCGCGCCCACCCGGTGGCCGTCTCGCACGGCGGAGGCTCCGCCCAGGTCAAGGAGCTCGCGCGGGCCGTGGTGGACGCGGAGGCCGACGCCGTCTTCGCCGCCCACGGGGTCCGGCTGTGGCACACCATGGACCTGGGCAACTACATGGTCGCCGACGCCGTACGCGCCCTCTTCGAGCGCGACAACCTCCCGCGGGAACCGCGCGTCCACGCCCACGCGGTGTCCAGCGCCTTCGGACTGCTCGGCCACTTCCACGGCCAGCAGTGGCACACCGGCCGCCAGTGGCCCGCCGAAGGCGCCGGCTACTTCCTGGTCCAGCACCTCGGCACGCCCGACATGGTCGCCAGCCTCCACCACGGCGGCTTCGACCACCGGCCCGCGTGGGAGGCCCGCGACGGGCTCCTCGTCCAGAGCGAGGACCCCCGCTTCCCGTTCGCCGCCCACGCGGCCGACGAACAGCTCGACCCCACGTTCTACACCCACACCCCGGCCACCTCCCCGCGGATGAACGAGATCATCCGCCGGCAGGGCGGCGGCGGCATCGTCGTGTCGCTCGTCGAGTGCGTCGAACGCTATCCCGCGATCCGCGAACTGCTCGCCCCGCACGGCGTCGTCCTGCCGAGCGACCCGCGCCGACTGCGGGAGTGGTCGCTCGTCATGGCGCTCACCGGCGTGTTCAACGCCGTCGACCGGGGACTGCTCACCGACCCCGAGGTCCTGGTGCACGCTTCGGGCTCCTACCACAGCGGCGACTTCCGCCCCGTACGCGACGAACACCTCCGGCCCGTCGACTCCCTCGACGACCTGCGCGCACTGGTGCGGGAGGCGGCCGCCTGACCTCCGGCAGCCCGCGCCGGAGCCCGTCTTCTTCCGTCAGGGGACCCCCTTGCCTGCTCTCCTCCCGCCCGCCCGGACCGCCGACCCGGCCCCGCCCGACGGCCCCGCCCGCCCCACCTCACCGCTGCGCTCCCGGGCGGCGTACGCCTGGAACAACAGCCCGGGCGCCGGCTGGCGGACCGCCCGCCGGCTGGCCGACACCGCGCCCCGCAGCGTCCGGGCCACCGTCTCGCACGGCCCGCCCGGCGCACCCGTCATCGCCTACGTCGGCCTCCCCCAGGGAGAGGCCAACATCCTGCAGCTCCTCGAACACCAACGCGCCCGCCTGGGGGCGCCCGTGACGCGCCGTCAGACCGCCCGCGTCGGCTGGCGGCACCTCGCCGAGGGGCGGTGGCCGCCGGCCGACCTCGTGGTCGTGGGGGCCGACGCCGCGCGGATGGACCGGCTGCCCGACACCACCGCGCTCACCGCGCCCTTCCGGGTGCACCTGGTGGTCGACGTCCCCCCGTCCCAGGAGGAGCTCCAACGACAGATCTCCCGGCGCGAGCGATGGGAGTTCAACCGCAACCAGCGCCGGCACGACTGGGAGCTCCAGGAGGACCCCTCCCCGGAGGCCCTCGACTTCTTCTACCGGCGCATGCACCGGCCGACCATGCGGCGCCGCCACGGCGACCGCAGCCGCACCGAGAGCCTGTCCGTGGCGCGGCACGCCATCCTGCCGCGGGGCACGCTGCTGTTCGTGACCAGCGGCGGCCGGCGGGTGGCCGGCGTGCTGTGCCACTGGTCGCCGGACCGCCGTACGCTCACCACCCGGCTCCTCGGCGTCCTGGACGGCGACGAACAGCACTACGCGGACGGCGCGTTCAAAGCGGTGTACCACCTGCTGCTGCGGTGGGCCTGCGCGCGGCGCGTACCGCACGTGGACTTCTTCGGCACCGAGGCGTTCCTCAGCAAGGGCATCTTCCAGTGGAAGCGCAAGTTCGCCCCCCGCGTCCAGTTGCCGCCCAACCACTTCTCCCGCAAGCGGATACGCCTGTACGTACGCAACGACACCCCCGGGGTCCGTGACCTGCTGGTGGCCAACCCGCTGCTGAGCTGGACCGCGGGACCGGACGGCCCGCGCATGACGCCCACCTACTTCACCGACGCCCAGCGCCCGCCACGGCTGGACGTCAGCGCACGCTGCCCCGGACTGCCCGAGCCGCGCCTCCTCGACCTCGACGCCTTCCTCGGAGGCGGCCGATGAGCCCGCCGCGCATCGCGATCGCCGGGACCGGCGCCTTCGCCGGCACCCTGCTGCGCGCCCTGGCCCGGCACCGGGAACCGCTCGACCTGTCCGTCCTCGGCTCCGACGCGGGCCGGGCGGGCGAACTGGCCGAGCTGGCCCGCAACCACGCGGCACTCAGCGGCGCTCCCCCCACCTGCCGGGGACACGGGGTCGACCCCGGCGATCCGGACGGGCCGGAGCGCCTGCTGGCCTCCCTCCGCCCCGACGTCCTGGTGGTCTGCACCTCCGAACACAGCCCCGCGGAGAGCCGCACCGCCCCCTCGGCCTGGACGGACCTGGTGTCCCGGGCCGGGTTCGCCCTGACCCTGCCCCTGCAGACCGGGCACGTCCTGCGCTACGCCCGGGCGGCCGAACGGGCCGCACCGGACACCCTGCTCGTCAACGCCTGCTTCCCCGACGCCGTCAACCCGCTCCTCACCGCCCTCGGCACGCCGGTGGTCTGCGGGGTGGGCAACGTCGCCACCCTGGCCGCCGCGCTGGCCGGCCGGGCCGGCGTCGCCGACCCCCGGCGACTGCACCTGCTGGCCCACCACGCCCACCTGCACCCCCCCGAAGCGCCCGGCCTCGACGCACGGGCCTGGCTGGACGGGTCCCCCGTCGACCTGACCGGCGAACTGACCGCGGTCCGCCGGCGCGCCCGGAGCCACCTCAACGAGGTGGGGGCGCTGGCCGCCGCGGCCCCCCTCGCCGCCCTCGCGGGTGCGGGCCCCGACCACACCGGGCACCTGCCCGGCCCCGCCGGACTGCCCGGCGGCTACCCCGTGACCGTCACGCACCGGCACGTCGCCCTGCGGCTGCCGCCCGGCCTGTCCCGCGACGAAGCGGTGCGCTGGAACACCGAGGCCGGCCGGCTCGACGGGGCGGTCGCCGGGGCCGGCGGCGCCGTCCGGCTCACCCCGGCCGCGCTGTCCGCGCTGCGCCCGCACTGGCCGGACGTACCCGAGGAGTGGACCCCGGCCCGGCTGACGCCGCTGCGCGAGGCGGTGCTCCGGCTGCGGGCCCGACTGCGCGCCCTGCCCCCGTCCCCGCCTCCGCCTCCGCCAAGTGACCCCCGCACGACGCCTTCACTCCAGGGAGCTGCCCCATGACCGTGGCCGACCAGTACCTGATGGGCGCCGCCGCCTCCGAACTGGACCGGATGCTCTTCCAGGGCGAGCTGTTCCGCCCGGAGGCCCGGCAGCTCCTCGAACGGTGCGGTCCCGGGCCGGGCGAGCGGGCCCTCGACGTCGGCTGCGGCCCGCTGGGCATCATGGACCTGCTCGCCGACCGGGTCGGCCCCGGGGGCGAGGTCGTCGGACTGGACGTCCAGGCCTCGATGGTGGAGCGGGCCCGGGAGGAGGTCGCCGCCCGGGGCCTGGACAACGTCCGCCTGGTCCACGGGGACGCGGCCGTGAGCGGCGAGGAGCCCGGCAGCTTCGACTTCGTCCACACCCGCCTGGTGCTGATGAACGTCCCCCACAGCGACGCCGTGCTCGCCGAGATGACCGCCCTGACCCGGCCCGGCGGCACGCTCGCCGTGCAGGACGTGGACTGGGTCACCCGGGTCTGCGACCCGCCCCACCCCGCCTGGGACCGGCTGGTCGGCGTCGTCGCGGAGCTGTGGCGGCGCAACGGCATGGACGTACGGCTCGGCCGCAGGCTGCCCCGCCTGCTGCGCGACGCCGGCCTGCTCGACGTACGCGTCGACGTCTTCGCCCGGGCCTTCCAGCCGGACCACCCCTACCAGACGCTCCTGGCCGACCGGGCCGAGCTGTGCCGGGACGCCCTGGTCGACCAGGACCTGATCACCGCCGGCGAGCTGGACGACTGCGTCGGCCGGGTGCGCGCCCACGTCCTCGCACCGGACACCGTCGTCGTCCACCCGCTGCTCTTCCAGGCCTGGGGACGGCGGCCGCCCCAGGATCCCACCGCCTGATCGCCCCGCGCGAGAACAAGGAGAACCATGTCAGCGACCTCCTGCGAGCTTCCCGGAACCGGGCTGGCGGCCCCGTCCGCCCAGCACGTGCGCGAACGGCTGCTGTACGGCATGCGTGACGTGCCCTTCCCGCCGGGGGCGGTTCCCCTCCACCCGGTGCTGCTGCCCCGTTCCGTCTACGAGGAGCTGCACGCCGCCGCCGCCCGGGTGCTCCAGGTGCTGGTGAAGGTGGCCCACGGACTCGGCGGGGACCGCGCCGAACGGCTCGCCGCGCTGAGCGTCGATCCCGCCGAATGCCCGCTGTTCACCTCCGACGAGGCCTGGGAGTGGCGCTACGCCGCCGCCATCGCCCGGCCGGACGCCTTCGTCACCCCCGACGGGATCCGGCTCATCGAGTACAACGCCGGGGGCGGCGTCGGCGCGGTGGTGCAGACGCAGCTCCTCGCGGACGCCTGGGTCGACGACGTCTACGCCGACCGGTCGCTCTTCGCCCACCGTCCCTTCCGGGCCCGCGCCGACATGTTCGAGGCGATGTGCGCCCGCGAGGGCACCGCCCGTGCGGTCGTCCTGCAGGGGAGCGTCGCCGACCTCGTGCGCGGCGTCAGCAGCACCCGCTACTTCGACGTCGAGGTGGACTACCTGCGCTCGCGCGGATTCGACGCCGCCTTCTTCGAACCCGAGGACCTGGTGGAGGGCGTGCTGAGCCCCACCGGAGAATTGCGCTACCCGGTGGGGCTGCGCCACTTCACCGTCCAGGAGTGGACCGAGCTGGGCGTGGACTGGACACCGGTGGGCGAAGTCCTGGAGGCGGGCTGCCAGTTGGTCTCCTCGGAGACCTCCTCGCTGCTCTTCAACAAGAAGCTCCTCGGCATCGCGTCCGAGGGGCACCCCTCGATGACCCCCGAGGAACGGCGTCTGGTGGACCGCTACGTGCCGTGGACCCGCGTGACCGGCGACCGCGAAGTCGTCCACCGGGGCCGCCGGTGGCCGCTGGAGGACCTGCTGCTGGAGCGGCAGGAGGAGTTCCTCCTCAAGGGCGCCACCGGCATGAAGGGCGAGCAGGTCACCATGGGCCGGGACACCGACCGGGAGACCTGGCGCGCCGAGGTGCGCCGGGCCGTGCAGCGCGAGGACTGCGTCGCGCAGCAACGGGTGGAATCCGTGCGCCGGCCGATGACCACGCAGGGCGCCGACGGCGAGGTGTACACCACGCAGGTGGCGCCCGTGCTGGGGCCGGTCGTCATCGGAGGCGCCCCGGCGGGCTGCCTGGCGCGCTACTTCGCCGACGGCCAGGACGGTGTCATCAGCGTGGAACGGCACGGGGCCGCACAGAACGTCGCCGTGGCCGCATGACCGCCGGCTCCGGTGGTACGAAGGAGGAAGGCGCCCGGATGAAGAAGCGCGCCACCGTACCCCTCTTACTCGGCGGCCAGGCGGTCAACGGCTTCGGCGACGGCCTGTGGTTCAGCATCTGGGCCATCTACTTCACCCGCATCCAGCACATCCCCGCCGAGAGCATGGGCCTGGCCATCGGGATCGGGGGAGTGGCGGGCTTCCTCGCGGCGATACCCGTCGGCACCGCGGCCGACCGCCGCGGGCCGCGCGAAGTCCTCTTCCTGATCGTCCTGCTGCGCGGCGCGGCCTCCGCCGCCTACATCTTCGTGGACGGCTTCTGGTCGCTGCTCCTCGTCTCCTGCTGCTACTCCGCCGTGCAGAGTTCGGGCGTCGGCGTCCGGGTCAGCCTCGTCTACCAGCTCATGGACAAGGACAACAGCCTGCGCGTCCTGGCGCAGGGCCGGGTCGTGCAGCACATCGCCTACGCCGCGGGCGCCGGCGCCGCCATGCTGGTCCTGGCCGACGGAGGGCGCTCCGTCTTCGTGGCGTCCATCCTGGTCAACGCCGTCACCTTCGCCGTCGCCGCGGTCCTGACCCTGGCCCTGCCGCACGTCCCGGCGACCCCGGTCGAACGGCGGCAGAAGGGCACGGCGGTGCTGCGCGACCTGCCGTACGTGGGGCTGATGAGCACCACCGCGCTCCTGTCGCTGTGCTGGCCGCTGCTCTCCAGCGGTCTGCCGCTGTGGATCGCGGAGGGCACCGAGGCACCGCTGTGGACGGCCGGCCTGGCGGTCGCGGTCAGCTCCCTGGCCATCGCCCTGTTCCAGGTGCGCGTCACCCGGCAGGCGGTGGACATCCCCCGCTCCGTGCGCTCCAACCGCGTCTCCGCCCTCGCCCTCGCCTGCTGCTGCCTGGTCTTCGCCGCGGCTGCCTGGGCGGGCAGCCCGCTGCTGGCCACCCTGGTCATCGTCCTCGGGATGGGCGCGCACGTCGTCGGCGAGCTGTTCTACGTCTCCTCCCGCTGGGGCCTGTCCCTCGGCTTCATGGTCAAGGAGGCCGAGGGCCAGTACCAGGGCCTCACCGCCAGCACCGAGTCGGGCGCGACGGCACTGGGCCCCGCGCTGGTCACCGCCCTGGTCAGCGGAGCGCGGGAGGCCGGCTGGCTGGTGCTCGGGGCGCTGCTCCTGCTGAGCACCGTCCCGGTGGGAGCCCTGTCCCGGCGCGCCGCACGCGACCCCCGGCGGGTGACGTGGACGGACGAGCGGACCACGGAGCGAAAGGCGGCGTGCTGACCCCCGGCTCCCCCTTCCACCAGCGGCTCCGAGGAGCGCCATGACCGCACTGTCCCCCGATCCCGTCACCACGCCGTCGCCCCACCGGCCCGCCCTGCCCTGGCAGCCCGCGTCCGCGGCCGTCCTGCGCATGGCCGGCTACCCCTTCGCCCTGCTCCACGCGCTGAGCGACCCGGAGTGCCTGCGCCTGGCCCGCCTGCGCCTGGCCGCCCGGGAAGAGCTGGACTCATTCGCCCGGCAGGCCGAGACCTCGCGCGGGGAGGCGACGAACAACGCCGACCGCTCACTGCTGCGGGCCCTGCGCCGGGGCCGCCCCTACCCGCCGCGCGACGAGCCGCTGTCCGAGCCGTTCGCCCGCACGGCGCGACGCCACGAGGAAGCCCTGCGCCGCCGCGACGACGCCGACCACGCCTACCGCCAGGCGTACGCGGCGGCCTGCCTCGGCGGCGCCGAGCGGGTCCTGGACCTCTTCCGCACCACTCCCTCGCTCCAGGACATGCTCCTGGTGTCCAACGACTCCGCCCACGCCCGACTGGTCCGCTGGCTGCACCGGGCCGACCCCCGGGGCACGTGGAGCAAGCAGGACCGCAACAACACGGCCACCCTGGTGCGCTACCTCCAGCGGGTGTGCGCCAAGAACGACACGACCAGCCACTTCGGCCCGCTCGCCCCGGCCCGACTGGACGGCTCGCGCACCGGCGTGCACTGGCGGCCCGCGCCGCTGCGCCGCCACACCGTGCTCTCCCGGTGGGCGGTGGAGGCGGTCGCCGGGGCCCTGCGCGAGGCGCACGAGGACGTGCGGCTGCTCGACCGGCCCCGCCGCGCCCCCGGCGCCCGTACGGAAGGCGGCCGGCTGCACCTCGTCCGCCTCGACCAGCGCCGCATGAGCACCGAGGTGCGCGAAACCGTCCACCCCGCGCCGCCCCGCGACCTGACCCCGGCCCTGCTGGAGCTGTTCGACCGCTGCGACGGGGAGACCACCGTCGCGCGGCTCGCCGCCGACATCGGCCGCGAACCCCGCGAGGTCGCGGGGGACGTCGCGGCCCTGCGGGACCTGGGCGCCGTGGCCGGGGAACCGGACCTGGCCTACGGAGTCGAAGACGCGCTGGAGGCCCTGCGCGACCGACTGTCCGTCCTGGGAGACGGGCACCCCGCGTCCCGGGCCTGTGCCCGCCTCGCGCGGGCCGTCACCGCCCTGCAGAGCGCGCCCCCCGACGGGCGGCCCCAGGCCCTGAGCGACCTGAAGTCGCTGTTCACCGACATCACCGGCCTGCCGCCGCACCGACCGCAGCGCGGCTTCTACAGCGACCACAGCCTGTTCCACGAACACTGCACCGGGGTCGCCGGGGACCTCGTGCTCGGCGAGCCGCTCGTCAGCCGGATGAGCGGCGAACTCTCCCTCCTGTACGACCTGTTCCTGCTGCGCCCGCGCTGGCGACTGCGACTGGAGCGGGAGCTCCTCGCCGACTGGTTCCGGCACCGCTTCGGCCCGGAGGCCCGCGTCCCCGCCGGCGACTACCTGACCGCGTTCGTCACCGACCTCGACCGGCTCGCCGACCGCTACCGGGACTGCGAGACACGGGTGAGCGCCATCGCCGGGGAACTGGAGGACGCGCTGTTGCCGCCCGCCGGCACCACCGCGCACCGCCACCACGTGGAGCGCGCCCGCGTCACGGCCCTCATCGACCGGTACGGACTGGACGAACCCGCCGTGTGCAACCCCGACCTGATGATCGCCGCCGCCGACCGCGATCACCTGGAACACGGCGAACCGACCCTGGTGGTGGGCGACCTGCACGCCATGGACGACCACCTCAGCCACGGCTCCATCGCCCCCTTCGTCGAACAGGCCTTTCCCTCGTTCCCGTCCGAGGAGGCCGAGCTCTACGCACGACTGCTCGCACCGGACGAGACCCTGGCCGACGTCACCCAGTGCCACCTGAACAAGACGTTCCCGCGGATCGCCCCCACGGGGCCGGACATCGAGGCGCACGACCGCTCCGACGCCCCGGGGCCCGACCGGCTGCGGCTGGCCGAGCTGACCGTGGAACTGGCCGACGGACGACTGCGGTTGCTCGCCCCCGACGGCCGGCGGCTGCGGCTGACCGTCCCGCCGCTGGCCTGGCCGATGCTGCGGCACAACCCGTTCGCGCCGTTCGGATTCCCGACCACCACCGAGACCAAGGCGGTCGGCGGCGCCGGCCGGACGCACCTGCCGCGGATCAGCGTCGGGGAGGTCGTGCTCCAGCGCGAACTGTGGCGCGTCGACCCCGCCGAGATCGCCGCGGCCGGCGTCGACGAGGAACCCGACGCCTTCGCCCGCCTCCAGCGGCTCCGCGCCCGGCTCGAACTGCCCCGCCACGTGTACGTGCGCTGCCCCGGCGAACCCAAACCCGTCTACTGCGACCTGGACAGCCCGCTCCTGGCGGGCTGCCTCACCCGTATGGCCGCCAGAGCACCGGAGGGCGGCCCACTGGAGATCAGCGAAATGCTCCCCGGCCCCGGACAGCTCTGGTTCGGCGACCAGGACGGCGGCCGCACCTGCGAGGTGCGCTACGCCGTGTTCACCGCCCGAGCGGGCGACAGCACCCCCGCCGCGCGACCGCCCACGTCGAAGAGGACGCCATGACCCGACATCCCAGCCCCGCCCCGCCCACCTCCACCCCCTCCTCCTCGCGGGACCGCCACGCGGACGTCCTGCGCGAGCTGCTCGACCACCTCGCCCCACGGGACCGGCAGGCCGTCCGGTCGGCCGCCGACCGGCTCGTCGACGCCCTGCGCCCGCACGGCGGCGTGCGGGACAGCACCGTCCTGGTGGGGTACGGCGGCGGCAAGGACAGCAGCTACACCGTCGCGTTCGTCCGCGCCGTCCAGCTCTTCACGGCCCGGCGCGACGGAGCCCCGTTCGTCCTCCGCAGCGCGACCAACCGCCACGCGGGCATGCCGCGGGCGGTGATGGAGAACATCGACCGGACCTACCGCGCGCTGGGCATGTACGACGACCCGTCCTGCGAACTGCTGCTGCTGGACGGCGGCCGGATACGCCCGTTCCGGCACGACCTGCCCGCGGACCCCGCCGTGACGGCCCGCAACCGCGCCGACATCCTGATGACGGGTCACCGCACGGCCGCCCAGGCCCGCCCCACCTTCTGCAACGCCTGCAACCTCTCCATGGCCAACTCCTTCGGCCTGGCCGCCGCGCACGGCCGGGGCGCCGACCTCATCGTCACGGGGGACTCGCGGGAGGAGCAGCGCGACTACGCCGTGTGGATCAACCGCCTGGGCCGCCAGGTGGGCCACGACCCGCGGGCACGGCGGCGCACCGGTTTCCCCCGCGTCCTGGGCGCGCTGGACACGGTGAGCCGCGCCTACGCGCGGACCATCCACGGAGAGGCTGCCCCCGAAGGCCCGGGGGTGCACGCCGACGTGCCCGCCGACCTGTCCTTCTTCTCCATCTTCGACGACACCCCCTACGACTCCGGCAGCCACTGGGAACTGCTGACCGAGTTCCTCGGCTTCCGCTTCGACGACCTCGCCTTCAGCTTCACCGAGTCCGACTGCGCCAACCCCGCCCTCATGGCCCATCTGCGCGGCCTGACCTGCGAGCACGTCCACGGACGCTCCTACGACGACGGCATGGACGAGTACGTGTCCTTCGCGCTGCGGCTGATGCGGCGCAAGGACTTCCCGCAGCGGCTCATCGACCGGATGGCGGAGCGCTACGCGGGCACCCCGGCACGGGCCGCCGTACGGGACGCGGTCGAGCGGTTCGCCGCGGAGGCGTACGGCCTCACCCCTCAGCACCTGGTGTGCCTGGTGCACGCCCCGTTCACCGCCCGCGGACAGCGGCTGTCCGCCTTCCTGCGCGCGGAGCACCCGGAGCTGGCGGCCGCCGAACCGGCCCTCCGCGCGCTGCTGGCGGCGCCGGCGGACGAACCCGTCACCGGCCCCGGCCTCGAACTGGCCGTCTCCCTGGAGGAGATCAGCGGACTGACGTTGCCCCAGGCGCGCCGGTTGTACGCCGACGACCGTCCCGACAGCGGAGCGCTGGTCAACCGCATCCTGGAGGACGATCCCCATAAGGAGCTGATCAGGACCAGGCACAGCGCGGACGGGCCGATCGTCCACGAACTGCTGTCCGGACGGTGACCCGGTGACCGCATCCGCCCCGGCCCTCGTCCAGCTCGGCGCCACCCGGGACGGGCTGGACCCCTACCGGGACGCCGCCGCGGCCCGCGGGCTGCCCGCCGTGCTGGTCGAGACCCCCGCCTACCTCGCCTGGCGCGGACGACTGGGCCGGGCGCCCTTCGACGAGGAGATCGCCGTCCGGCAGCCGCACGACCCGGCCCAGGTGCTCGCCGCCCTGCGGGACGCGGCCGTGCGGCCCGCGGTGCTCCTCGCGGGCTTCGAACGGTACGCGGCGGCCACCTTCGACGCGGCCGCCACCCTGTCCGTGCCGCCCGCCCTCCCCGGCCGCCCGCCGTTCCGCGCCCCCGACAAGGCACGCCAGCGGGCGCTGCTGACCGCGCTCGCCCCGCAGGTCCGCCAGCCCCGCCACAGTACGGACGGCCAGGGCGCCGGCGTCCCGTACCCGCGCGTGGTCAAGCCCGTGGACGGAGGGGGCGGACTGGGCGTGCACCTCGTCGAGGACGAACGGGAGGACCACCGCGCCCGCCGGCTCCTGGCACGCACCGCCAACTATGGCGGCGGCGCCTTCACCGGCGTCCTGACCGAGGAGTACGTGAGCGGTACGGAGTATTCCGTGCAGGGCGTCGCCCACGACGGACGGGCCCACGTGCTGAGCGTGTGCGAGAAGATCGTGCTGCTGGAGCCGGAGACGGGAGGCGCACCAGGACCGGAGCCGGGGCCGGAGACCGGACCGGGACCGGGCCGGGGGCCGCGCGGCTTCCGCGAGGCCGGCCACCTGATGCTGCCGCCGTCCGCCGCGGACCCCGGGCTGTGCGCCCTGGCGCAGAGGGCGCTGACGGCGACCGGATACCGCGACGGTCCCTTCCACCTCGACGCCGTCGCCGCCCACGACGGAGGCCTGTACTTCCTCGAAATGGGCTACCGGCTGTCCGGCGGCGGCCTGGTGGCGCTGGTCGAGCGGGCCGTCGGGGCCCGCTGGGCCGACCTGGCGCTCGCCGCCCACCTCGGCGAGGAACCCGTCCCGCACGCGCCCCGGGACCGAGGGGGCCCCTTCTACGGACAGCTCGCCTGCACCCACCCCGGACAGGTGCACCGCGCCGGAGAACTGGCGCGGGCCGGGGCCCGGGTGACGGTGCTGCCCGCCGCCCCCGTCCCCCCGGAGGCCTCCCTGGACCCCGCGCACGCCGCCGTACTGGCCTCGGACCGCAAGCGCCACGCGGCGGTCCTGGGACGGGTGGTCGTCCGGGGCGAGGACCCGGACGCCGTCCGGCGCCTGCTCACCGACTGCGCCACCCTCCCCACCCGCGTGAGCGCCCCGTGAAGAGGACCGCGCGGGAGCCCGTGAGAGAACCCGTGAAAGGAGAGACGCCATGTGCCGGCTCATCATCGCCCGTGGCCGCTTCGACCCGGCGGCCGTCCTGGACGCCGCCCTGGGCATGAGCACCGGCGTGACGGCCCTTCAGGACGTGCCGACCCGCGTGCACCCCAACGGCTGGGGAGCGGTGTGGCGCAGGGAGGACGGCACGCTCGGCGCCCTGCGCGACCACCGCGCCCTCGCCGAGAGCCCGCGCAGCGCCGAACTCCTGGACCTGCGCACCGACATGCTCGCCGTCCACGTCCGCCACGCCACCCTGCCGGAGAAGTCCGGCCCGCGCTTCGCCCACCCGCTGGAGCGGCTCGACGACACGGGCCCCTGGTACTTCATGCACAACGGCTTCCTGCCGACCGTCCACCGGCGTCTGGGCCTGAGCGCGTCGGCCTTCGACTCCGCCGAGTACTTCGACTACCTGCTGCCGCACGGCCGGTTCGAACTGGACACCGAACTCGCCCTGGAGCGGCTGGCGGACATCCCGCCCGGCGGCACAAGCGGCAACTCCCTGCTCATCAATCCCCGGCGCGCCTACGTCGTCCACTGGACGCCCCCGACGGCCCCCTACCAGGACTACTTCACCCTGCGCCGGCTGCGCCTGCCCGAGGCCGACGTCATCGCCTCCGAGGTCGTCCCGGCCCTCGCCCCCGCGGACCGGTGGGAGGCACTCGACCCGCACACGATCACCGACCTGCCCTTCACCCCCCGGCACGCGAGGAGCGCCCACCGTGCGGCATGAGACGCAAGCGACGACGCGGCAGGCGGTCACCTGGGACCGCACCACCTACGACGTCGCACACCACCCCGACCTGGGCCCCGAACCCCTGCGCCGCCTCAGCGCGGGGGAGACCGCCGTGATCCGGCTCCGCGGTCTGCTGGAGCCGCCCGACTTCGACCGGGCCCGCCGACGCGCCCTCGACCTGCTGGGATCGGCGTCGACCGTGAACTACAGCAACGGCTCCCTGACCACCGTCGGCCCCTACCTCGCCGCGCACCTCGACCGCCTGGATCCGTACTTCGAGCAGTCCGCGCGCGCCAACCGGCGGATGGCCGACGCCGGTTTCGACCTGCCGGCGCGGGTGCGCGCGGCCCTGCGGCGCACCTTCGGCCTGGAGTCCCTGCAACCGGCCCGGGAGCCGGACGGCAGGGCCTACGGCGAGGCCGTGATCCGGCTGCACGCCGACGGCGTGCGCAACCCCCTGCACAACGACCACATCGCACGCGACGCGCAGGGCACCGGACTGTCCCTGGCCGGGGTGGTCCGGCAGCTCAGTTGCGTGGTGTGCCTCCAGGAATGCGACGGCGGCGGGGAGTTGATCACGTACGCCAAACCGTGGGAGCCGCGGGACGAGCGCTGGAAGGTGCCCACCGAACTGGGGTACCGCGCCGGGGTGGTCGAGGGCGTTCCGCGACACGTCTTCCGGCCGCAGACCTACGATGTGTACCTGATCAATCCCACCCACTACCACGAGATAGAAGAGGTCCGCGGTGCCACGCGCACCACCCTGGGCTTCTTCCTCGGCTTCACCGACGACACCCTGACCCGCGCGGTGGCGTGGGGCTGACCGGCCGGCCCCGCACCACGGCTCAAGGAGACCCCCGTGGAATCCAGCACCACCCGACCCACCCCCTACGAACAGATCGTCGACCTGCTCGACACCACCGGCGCCCGTTACTCCGTCCTCGAACACGTCGAGGAGGGGAACACCGAGAAGATCAGCGCGCTGCGCGGCAACCGCATCGAGCAGGCGGCCAAGTGCATCGTCGTGCGGGTCGGGGTGACGAAGAAGAAGGGCCGCTACGTCATCGCCGTGGTGCCCGGCCACCTGCGGGTGGACATCGAGGCGATCCGGGAGCACTACCGGGGCGTCAAGGCGATGTTCGCGCCGCAGGACATGGCCGAGTCGCTCACCGGCGCCGTCAGCGGCTCCATCCCGCCCTTCTCGTTCGACCCCGACGTCGCGCTGGTCGTCGACCCGGAACTCCTGCGGGAGGAGGAGATGTACTTCAACGCCGCCCGGCTGGACCGGTCCCTGCGCCTGTCCACCGCCGACTACCTGACGGCGGCCCGGCCGGACGTGCTGCCCATCACCGAGGCCGCCACCGCGCCCCTGGCCTGACCGCGGGTCCGGCCGCCGAGCCCACCGCCGCTCGACGGCCGGACGCCCGGTCAGCTCCGCCAGGCGGGCAGGTCCGGCAGCGGACCGGGCGGGTCGAGGACGAGGTCGCGTCCGTCCGCGCGGCCGGTCAGCCAGCCCAGGAGGGCCGCCGCCGGCCCCGACACCCGTGGCCCGCGCCCGTCGCCGACCGGACGCAGCACCCGGTCCTCGTCGGCGACCAGCACCATGCCGGGCACGTCGTCGCGCTCCCGCAGCCCGGCGGTCGTGGTCGCGAGCTCGCGGGCGACGAAGAACGGGGGCCAGTCCGCGGGCCGGTGCCCGCACCCCAGGTCGGTGTGGTGCACCTCCACCTCGCGCAGCAGGCTGCCGACGGCCCCCCGGACGGGGCGCCTCCCCCCGCCCAGCCAGCGCACCGGCACCTCCCACGCCGCGTCCGGATGCTCGGCGGCGGCCGTCAGGAACCCGTTCAGCGCGGTGCGCAGGTCCGCCGTCAGCTCGGCGGCCGAGCGCCCGGCGCCCTCCTCGATCTCCCTTTCCCTCTGTGCCTCGTCGTCGTACTGCGCGAGGTCCGCGCCCGTGCGGGCGGCGATCAGCAGCCGGGTGCGCGAGTCGGCGCTGCGGGCGATGTGCGTGAGCACGTGCGCGCGGGTCCAGTCGGGCAGCGGCGAGGGGGCCCGCACGTCGTCGTCCGTCAGGGCCGCCGCCGAGTCGTGCAACCGCTCCACGGACGTGCGCAGCAGGGGCAGCAGGGCGGCGGGTGCCGCACTTCCGTCGTACGTCATGGCAGGTCTCCGTTCGGTGTCCGCGCGTCCCTGCACCGGTTCCCCCGGGAGCGGCCCGTACCCGTCCGCGTCCGGGTGAACGGCGGACACGGCCGAGCTCGGGACGGACCAGGACCGGATCGCCACCGTGAAGCCGGCGCCCGGGGAGAACGTCACCGGGACCGGCGCCGTCACCCCCGGGCGCCGGCGAGCAGCATGCCGCCCGTCGCCAGCATGGTCGCCGCGACCAGCCCGTCCAGCACCCGCCAGGCCTTCGGGCGGGCGAGGACGCCGCTCAGCAGCCGGGCGCCGAAGCCGAGTGCGGAGAACCAGCTCAGGCTGGCCAGGGCCGCGCCCGTGCCGAAGGCCCAGCGCAGGTCGCCGCGGTCGGAGGCGAGCGAGCCGAGGAGCAGGACGGTGTCCAGGTACACGTGCGGGTTCAGCCAGGTCATGGCCAGGCAGGTCAGGACCGCGCGGCGGGCCGAGCCGGCCTCCGGTCCGCCCGCGGTCAGGGCGGCGGCCGGATCGGGGCGCCAGGCACGCCTGGCCGCGAGGAAGCCGTAACCGAGCAGGAACGCCCCGCCCGCCAGGCCCACGGCGGTCAGCGCCGCCGGCCACGCGGTGACCACCGCGCCCACTCCCGCCACGCCGAGCGCGATCAGCACCACGTCCGAGACGGCGCAGATCGCGACCACCGGCAGGACGGCGTGGCCGCGTGCGCCCTGGCGCAGGACGAAGGCGTTCTGGGCGCCGATGGCGACGATGAGGGAGAGTCCCGTGCCGAACCCGGCGAGGAGGGCGGTGATGATGCTGCTGGTCATGGCTTCGACCCTAGGAAGGACACGCGAGTGAGTACAGCTAAAGGTTCTTAGGTATCCTTAGCCCTGCTTATGGACGATCTCCCCCTGGACCAGGTCCGGACCCTGCTCGCCGTGGTCGACGAAGGCACCTTCGACGCCGCGGCCGCCGCCCTGCACGTGACCCCCTCCGCCGTCAGCCAGCGCGTCAAGGCGCTGGAGCAGCGCACCGGCCGGGTCCTGCTGATGCGCGTCAAGCCGGTGCGCCCCACCGAGTCCGGCGAGGTGGTGGTGCGGTTCGCCCGCCAGTTGGCGCGGCTGGAACGGGACGCCCGCGCGGAACTGGGCCTGGCGGCCGGGCAGGGTCCGGTCCGGATCCCGGTCGCGGTCAACGCCGACTCCCTGGCCACCTGGTTCCTGCCCGCGCTCACCCGGGTCCCGCAGGACCCGCCGATCTGCTTCGAGCTCCACCGGGAGGACGAGGCCCACACCACCGCCCTGCTGCGCGAGGGACAGGTGATGGCGGCCGTGACCTCGTCGCCCGACCCGGTGGCCGGCTGCACGGTGCGGCGGCTCGGCCTGGCCCGCTACCGGGCCGTCGCCGCGCCCGGGTTCGTCGCCCGCCACCTCACCGGGTCCCTGGCGGACGACCTCCGCGAGGCACCGCTCGTGACCTTCGACCGGCGCGACGGCCTCCAGGACGCCTTCGTCCGGTCCCTCACGCGGGGCCGTTCGAGCGCCGGACCGATCCGCCACCTGGTGCCCACGTCCGACGGCTTCCGGGACGCGGTGGCCTTCGGCCTCGGCTGGGGCATGGTGCCCGAGCCGCAGGCGGAACCGCTCCTGCGCTCCGGCCGGCTCGTGGAACTGGCACCCGAGCGGCCCCTGGACGTCCCGCTGTACTGGCAGCAGTGGAAGCTGGACTCGCCCGCCCTGTCCGCGCTCGCCGAGGTGGTGGCGACGGCCGCCGCCGAAGCCCTGCCGGCCGACGGGGCCACCGGACCCGCCCGGTAGACCGCGGGGCCCGCCGGCCCTCCGGTGCTCAGTGCTCGCAGAGCGAGAACTCCCGCTCGTAGAGCTGCTCGTTGTGCTCGTCGACGAAGAACTTGCGCTCCCGCATGAGCTCTTCGCGGTACTCCTCGGCCTGTTCGCGCGTCATGGTCGAGGTGCCGGACCAGGGCTGCTGCGGCGGCACGTCGGACGTCGAGACGATCCTCTCCGACGGGTCGACCAGGAAGAACGCGAGGATCTTGCGGTGCCCCGGGCGGGTGGGGTCCGCGAGGTGGAACGGGCCGACACGGTGCTGCAGGACGTTCGGGAACGCCAGGCAGCGGCCCGCCGGGGTCGACACCGATCCCAGCACCTGGTTCAGCGCGTCCTCGTCCTCCAGGCCGTAGACCTCGCGCAGGCCGTCGTCGTCGTTCTGCTCGTAGTCCGGGTCGTCGAGCGCCGCCCGGAAACCCAGTCGGCTCTCGGTGACGTTCTCGCTGTCCCAGTAGAAGATGCCGGTCGAGACGATCCGCTCGTTCAGCATCCCCTCGACGTGCCAGGAACCGCCGGCGTACCCGGGCTTCTCCGGCGTGAGGTGGAGGGTGGCGAGCTTGACGATCACCTGGAGGCCGCGGCCGCGCAGGTCGACCCGGGCGGACGCGTCGGGCACCTCGGGCGGGGTGAAGACCGGGGCGTCCGGGACGACCGGGCTGCGGTTCTCCCACCAGTCGTCCATGGCCTCCTCCCACGCGCCGCGGGCCTCCTGATAGGCCGCGTCGTCGCCGTGGGCGGACCTGTTCGGATACTCCGGCTTCGAGTCGTACCACCCGTAGGGGTCCGCCTCGATCCGCAGGGGCCGCGGACGGCGCAGATCGGTGAGCACGTTCTCGAAGAGCGGGCGCATGCGCGCGAACAGGTCCGGCAGGACGGCGGCCAGTTCACGGTGGTTCTCGGGGTGGACGTTGTTGACGTACGAGCGGAAGGAGACGGCGCCGTCGTCGCTGACGTCGACGTCCGTGGGCAGCCACTGGAACCGCTCCGAGAACTCGTGCTTCGAGGAGGAGGCCGTCGGGTTCTGCCAAGCCCGCCCGGGAGCGCCGCTCACCCCGTTCACCAGGCAGAAGAGCGAGGGGTGCACCAGGTCCAGCACCTGTCCGCCGGATCCGGGGTGCCAGTCCCTCTCCGCCTCGGGGACCTCCTCCAGGACCCGGACCGCCTCGCGCAGCCGGGACCGGAGTCCGTCGTCGAACAGCGCGTCCGACTGCCACACCCCGTCGACGCCGGACACCTCCACGCCGGTGCGTTCGTCCCGCAGCGCGGCGTAGTGCGCGAGTTCGGCGAGCACGTAGCGCATCTGCGCTTCGGTGAGCCCCTGGGCGACGGCTTCACGCGTCCACCGGGCGACGACGTCGGCGTCGTTCCTCTTGTCGGACCATCCCGGCTTCTCCCGGATGTGCGCGCTGCACCGCATCATCTGGAGTTCCCGCAGGGTCCGGGGCGTCGCGAACGCCGTGGAACGGGAAGCCTGGAACGGCAGCGGGAAAGGGGACAGGCCGGTCACTTCTCTGGATCCTCCCGGTCGGCTTGCGGTGGCGGGAACACTACGTCAGCGGACTGACACCGACGCCGGGGGCCGTGAACCGAGGTGAGGACCGGGCGTCATTCCAGCCAGCTCCCGTCGCGCATGACGACCCGCCCGCGCAGTTCCGGCTCGCCGTGCCAGGCGCGCACGGTCCCGGGGACGACGCGTATGTAGAGGAAGGAGTCCTCCCCGCCGCGCGGATCCCAGCCGAACCTGTCGGCGAACGCCCGCGCCGCCTCCGCCGGGACCTCCCGGTCCGGGAAGCACTCCGCCTCGCCCTGGAGCAGCACCACGTCGAAGGCGTCCGGCAGGGCCAGGCGCACGCGGGGCTCCGCGCGGACGTTCCGGGCGGTCGGGGAGGCGGCGCCGGTGCACATCCACACCGCCCGCCCGTCCCACAGGAACCAGAGCGGCACCTGGTGCGGCCCGTGCTCGGGGTGGGACGTCGACAGCCACACGTACCGCTCGGCGGCGAGCCGCTCCCGGGTGTCGCGCACGCGCTCCGACGTCCGGCGGCGGACGGTTCTCACGATCTCCATGGGGGCCGACCCTAGTCGGACGGGTACGGCGCGCGCCTGGGACGCGGGACCTACTCCCCGCGACCGAGGCGGCCCTCGGCCAGGAATAGCCCCGGGCCCGCCCCGGGTTGCCACGAGCATGACGATCGACACGCCGCAGCCCGAGGTGCTGCGCTACACCGCCTTCTCCGGCAACCCCGACGGCGGCAACCCCGCCGGTGTCGTCCTGGACGCCACCGGCCTCGACGACGGCGCCATGCTGGCGATCGCGGCCGACCTCGGATACTCGGAGTCCGCGTTCCTGACGGCGCCCCCGGAGGGCCTCGGCGACCCGGAGGGCCTCGGCGGCGAGGGGGAACGGGCGTACACCATCCGTTACTTCAGCCCCAAGGCCGAGGTGCCGTTCTGCGGGCACGCCACCGTCGCCACCGCCCTCGCGCTCGCCGAGCGGACGGGCCCCGGGAAGCTGGTGTTCGCGACGCCCGCCGGCACCGTGCCGGTGGAGGTGACCGAGGAGGGCGGGACGCTCCGGGCCACCCTCACCAGCGTCGAGCCGCACGTCGAGGGGGTCACCGACGCCGACCTCGCGGAGGCGCTCGCCGTGCTCGACTGGCCGGCCGCCGACCTCGACCCCGCCTTCCCGCCCCGCATCGCCTTCGCCGGCGCCCGCCACCTCGTGCTCGCGGCGGCGACCCGCGCCCGTCTCGCCGACCTCGCGTACGACTTCGCGCGCCTCGAAGCCCTGATGCACCGCCTGGACCTGACCACGGTCCAGTTGGTGTGGCGCGAGTCGGCCACCTTCTTCCACGTGCGCGACCCGTTCCCCGTCGGCGGCGTCGTCGAGGACCCGGCGACCGGTGCCGCGGCCGCCGCGTTCGGCGCCTACGCGCGCGATCTCGGCCTGGTCCCCGAGGACGCCGTCCTCACCCTGCGCCAGGGCGAGGACCTGGGCCGCCCCGGCGAGCTCACGGTGACGCTGCGCGCGGGTGACCCGCGCGTCCGGGTCAGCGGCACGGGAACCCGCATCGGCTGAGGCTCCGGACTCCGGCCGAGGCTCCGTCTCCGGTTCCGGCTCCGCCCCGGGGACGTACGCCGTCGCGTGGAGTACGTCCCCCGGGGCCGTCAAGTGTTGCGTGTGCCTCACCGGCGGGTGCTGTTCAAGAAGGGGTCGCGGCGTCAAGCTGAGCGGCGTGCTCCGGACCATCGCGGGCGCACTTCTGATCGAGTCGGAACACGCCGTTGACGGCCAGAGCAGCGAACGGAGAACACTCGTGATTGTCGGAGTCCTCAAGGAAGCGCGGGCAGGTGAGAGTCGCGTTTCGGCCACGCCGGCCACGGTCGAACAGATCCGCAAACTGGGGTACGGCGTGGTCGTCGACCCCGGCGCGGGCGTCGCGGCCGGTTTCACCGACGGCGCCTACGAGGCCGCCGGTGCGACCGTCGGCGACGCGGTGGCGGCGGACGTGGTGCTGGGGGTCAACGCCCCGGCCCCGTCCCAGCTCGACCGGGTCCGGCCGGAGGCGACGGTGATCGCCCTGTTCTCCCCGGCCTTCGACCCGGCGATGGTCGAGGACCTGGGCCGGCGCCCCTTCACCGCGCTCTCGATGGACGCCGTGCCCCGCATCAGCCGGGCGCAGTCGATGGACGTGCTGTCGTCGATGGCGAACATCGCCGGCTACCGGGCCGTCATCGAGGCGGCGCACGAGTTCGGCCGGTTCTTCACCGGCCAGGTGACGGCGGCGGGCAAGGTGCCGCCCGCCAGGGTGCTCGTCGCGGGCGCCGGCGTCGCCGGCCTGGCGGCGATCGGCGCCTCGGGCTCGCTCGGCGCGATCGTCCGCGCCACCGACCCCCGGCCGGAGGTGGCCGACCAGGTGCGCTCGCTCGGCGGCGAGTACCTGTCGATCGAGTCCCCCGAGACCGAGGTCTCCCAGACGGGTTACGCCAAGGAGATGGGCGACGACTACAAGGCGCGCGAGGCCGAGCTCTACGCCGCCCAGTGCCGCGAGGCCGACATCGTCGTCACCACCGCGCTGATCCCCGGCCGCCCCGCGCCGACGCTGATCACCGCCGAGATGGTGGCGGACATGAGGCCGGGCTCGGTGATCGTCGACATGGCGGCCGCCAACGGCGGCAACGTCGAGGGCACGGTGAAGGGCGAGAAGACCGTCACGGAGAACGGCGTGACGATCATCGGCTACACCGACCTCGCGGGCCGACTCCCCGCGCAGGCCTCGCAGTTGTACGGCACCAACCTGGTGAACCTGCTGAAGCTGATGACGCCCGACAAGGACGCCCGCCTCGTCCTCGACTGGGACGACCCGGTCCAGCGCTCGATCACCGTCGTGCGCAAGGGGGAGACGGCCTGGCCGCCCCCGCCGGTCCAGGTCTCGGCGGCCCCGGCCCCCGCCCCCGCGGCGGCCGCGGTGGAGCCCGCGCCCGAGAAGGCGCCGATGACGGCGAGGCAGAGGTTCGGCGGCGTGGCCCTCGGCGCCCTGGCGCTCTTCCTCCTCGCCGCGTTCGCGCCGACGGCGCTGCTGCCCCACGTGACGGTCTTCGTGCTCGCGATCGTGATCGGCTACTACGTGATCGGCCACGTCCACCACGCGCTGCACACGCCGCTCATGTCGGTGACGAACGCGATCTCCGGGATCATCGTCGTCGGCGCGCTCCTGCAGATCGGCCACACCAGCACGGCGGTCACGGTGCTGTCGTCCGTGGCGATCCTCCTGGCCAGTATCAACGTCTTCGGCGGCTTCGCGGTGACGCGTCGCATGCTCGCCATGTTCAACCGGAGCTGACATGTCTGCGACCATTGCCGCCCAGGCGGCCTACCTCGTCGCCGCGCTGCTGTTCATCCTGGCGCTGGCGGGACTCTCCAAGCACGAAACGGCCCGGCTCGGCAACGCGTTCGGGATGCTCGGCATGGGCGTCGCGCTCGTCGCGACGGTCGTGCTCGCGGTGGACGGCGACGTCAGCACCGCCGGCCTCGGCCTCATGGCCGTCGCGATGCTGATCGGCGCCCTGATCGGCCTCCAGCGGGCCCGCGGCGTCGAGATGACCGGCATGCCCGAACTGATCGCGCTGCTGCACTCCTTCGTCGGCCTGGCCGCCGTCCTGGTGAGCTGGAACGGCTTCCTGAACGTCGAGCACGACCCGGACGGCCACGAGGCGAAGGCCCTGGACGCACTCGGCACCCTCGGCATCCACCACGCCGAGGTGTTCATCGGCCTGTTCATCGGCGCGGTGACCTTCACCGGCTCCGTCGTGGCGTACCTGAAGCTCGCCGCGAAGATCGACTCCAAGCCGCTGGTGCTGCCGGGCAAGAACGCCCTGAACCTCGGCTCGCTCGGCCTGTTCGTCGCCCTGACGGTGTGGTTCGTGATCACGCCGGAGCTGTGGCTGCTCATCGCCGTGACGGTCCTGGCGCTCGCCCTCGGCTGGCACCTGGTGGCCTCGATCGGCGGCGGCGACATGCCGGTCGTGGTCTCGATGCTCAACAGCTACTCCGGCTGGGCCGCGGCGGCCTCCGGCTTCCTGCTCGGCAACGACCTGCTGATCGTCACCGGCGCCCTCGTCGGCTCGTCCGGCGCCTACCTCAGCTACATCATGTGCAAGGCGATGAACCGCTCCTTCTTCGCGGTCATCGCGGGCGGCTTCGGCATCGAGGCGGCGTCCGGCTCGGACGTCGACTACGGCGAGCACACCGAGATCACCGCCGCGAGCGCCGCCGAACTGCTCGGCTCCGCCCGGTCCGTGGTCATCACGCCCGGGTACGGCATGGCCGTCGCCCAGGCGCAGTACCCGGTCGCGGAGCTCACCTCGAAGCTCCGGGCCAGGGGCGTCGACGTACGGTTCGGCATCCACCCGGTCGCCGGGCGCCTGCCCGGCCACATGAACGTGCTCCTCGCCGAGGCCAAGGTGCCGTACGACATCGTCCTGGAGATGGACGAGATCAACGACGACTTCGCCAAGACCGACGTCGTCCTCGTGATCGGCGCCAACGACACGGTGAACCCGGCCGGGGCCGAGGACCCCGGCAGCCCGATCGCGGGCATGCCGGTCCTCACCGTCTGGGAGGCCGGCAAGGTCATCGTGTTCAAGCGCTCGATGGCCTCCGGATACGCGGGCGTGCAGAACCCGCTCTTCTTCAAGGAGAACACCTCGATGCTCTTCGGCGACGCGAAGGCCCGGGTCGAGGACATCGTCGGCGCCCTCTGAGGCACGACGGGGGCGGGGGCCTCCCGGCCCGGCGCGGAGCAGGACGTCCACGCCGGGGCCGGGAGGCCCCCGTCCTCCACCCGATCGCCCCCTGGCTACTGTCACGGGCATGGTCGAACACGATGTTCACGCCTCCATCCGCGAGGCCTACGACGCCGTCGCCCCCACCTATGAGGAGATGTTCCGCGACTCGCTGCGGGACAGCCCCCTGGACCGCGCGATGCTCGGCGTCCTCGCCGAGGCCGTACGCGCGGACGGGGAGGGCCGGGTCGCGGACCTGGGCTGCGGGCCCGGCCACGTCACCGCCCACCTGGACGGCCTCGGCCTGTCGGCGTTCGGCGTCGACGCCTCTCCCGCGATGATCGCGCTGGCCCGCCGGGCCCACCCGGACCTGCGGTTCGACGTGGGCTCGATGACCGCCCTCGACATCGCCGACGGCGCGCTGGACGGCGTGCTCTCGCGCTGGTCCGTCATCCACGTCCCGCCGGTGGAACTCCCCGCCGTCCTGGCGGAGTTCCACCGCGTCCTGGCGCCCGGCGGGCACCTCCTGATCGCCTTCTCGGGGAGCGAGGGCCCGGCGCACCCGACGCAGGTCTTCGACCACGCGGTCGCGCCCGCCTACCGGTGGTGGCCCGACCACCTCGCCGCGACGCTGCGCGCGTCCGGCCTCGCGGAGGTGGCCCGGACGGTCCGCGAGCCGCGGCCCACCGACCGGCGGCAGTTCCAGGAGATCCACCTGCTGGCCCGCAAGGTCTGAGCGGGAGATCGGCCCCGGCCTGCTCCCGGCCTGCTCCCGGCCTCCCGCGGCAAGGGCCACGGCACCGACGTGGTCGCGGTCCTCTGCCGCTACGGCTTCGTCGTGCGCGGCCCGCACCGGCCGCGGACCGGGACGCCGGCGGACGACACGGCGATGCCGCGCCCCGCCGAGCGCGACGGCTTCGTCCGCGAGGGCGTCCTGCGCTCCCCGGCCCGGGTGACGGGCACGTTCCTCGACGAGGTGCTGCTCGGCCTCCTCGCGGAGGACTGGAAGCCGGGCCCGGAGGCCTGGGCCCGGAGGCCTGAGGGCCTGTCCGGTCGACCGGCACGATCCGGGGCAGACGACGGGCACACCGAGTCCCACCGGGACACCGCCCTCGGCACCAGGAACGGACAGCCCCATGGACCTCCTCGACCGCATCGCCTTCCGTACGGCACGGGCCACCGCCCGCCGACGCGGGGACCGGCCGGCCCTGCACCCCCGTGGGACGGCCCTCGCGGGGCGCCTCGCCGTGCCCGGCCGCCGGGACCACGGGGGCGTGCCGTGGCTCGACGCCCCCGGCTCCTACGCGGTGACGGCCCGCTGGTCCCGGGGCGCCGGACTGCCGCGCCCGCTGCCGGACGGACTGGGCCTCGCGCTGCGGGTGGAGGACGCCGGCGGGCCGGACCGCCCCCTGGACCTGCTTCTCACGACCGGCGGCCGCGGCCGGTGGACCCGCCACGTACCGCTTCCCCGTACGTCCGCCACGGCCGGCCCGTACTCCAGCCTCCTGTCGTACGCCGTCGGCGGGCGGCGGGGCGTGGTGGCCGCGTTCCCGGCGCCCGGGTCCCCGCGGATCCCCGCCGACCCCGCGACGGTGGGAGCCGCCGCGGCCGGGCGGCCCCTGGTGTTCCAGCTCTGCTTCGGGGCGGAGGGAGCGGGCGCGGCCTGGCGGCCCCTGGCCCGGCTCACCCTCCACGGGGAGGCGCCCCCGCCGGACGGCGGCGCGTTCGACCCCTACCTCAACTTCCTGCCCGGCTTCCGCCCCGTCGACCGGCTCCGGTCGCTGCGCCTCGCCGCGTACGCGGGATCACGGGCCGGACGGCACGCGCCGCCGCCCTCCTGAGCGGGTGCGCGGGCGGCCCGCCCCGCTCGCCGTCACGCGCTCTCGTCGTCGTCCGGCTCCCGCTCCCCTTCGGCCTGCGACGGCGTGGTCCGCTCCGGTCCGGCGTCCCGGTGCTCCGTCCCCTCCGGGCCGCTGTCCTCGGGCCGTTCTCCCTCGGCCTGCGACGGGGTGCTCTGCTCCATGGCTCCGTTCCTTCCCTCGGCAGGGTTCCTACGGCTTCGCGGCAACCGCGTACGGGTGCCCCGAGGGCGAGTACCCACTGGGGCACGGTTCACCGCCGGCCACGGCGGACGGGAGGCGCCACGCGGTGGCAGCGCGTGAACCCGCGCCCCCGACCGGGGCGGGAGCGCGCCGGACGGCGAAAGGTCTGGCATCGCCTCGATGTCCGGGCGTATGAGCGGACCGGAAGGGGGCAGGTGGGGGATTCAGCAAGCAGACGGAACCCCTTCCGGCACCCAGGAGGAGCCTTGAGTGACTTCCAGGAATCGAACCGGCAGAACGAGAACAGGGCGGCGGAAGTAGCGCGAACCGCTCAGGACAAGGCGGGAGACGGCGCTTCGCTGGTGGGCGGAAAGGCCGCGGAAGTGGGCGGCACGGCGAAGGAGCAGGCCGGCAACGTCGTCGGCGAAGCCGCGGCCCAGGCCAAGGACTTGGCGAGCGAACTGCGCACCCAGTTGCAGGGCCAGGCCGAGACCCAGACCCAGCGCCTCGCGGAGAACGTACGGCGCCTGTCGCAGGAGCTGCGCGAACTGGGCGAGAACGGCAAGCCGGACTCCACGGTGGCCGACCTGGCCCGCCGGGCCGCCGACGGAGGCCACCAGATGGCCTCCCACATGGAGAAGCGCGGCCCCGACGGCCTGGTGAGCGACCTGCGGGGCTTCGCCCGCCGGCGTCCGGGCGTCTTCCTCGCCGGCGCGGCACTGGCCGGCTTCGTGGTGGCCCGTGCGGGCAAGAGCATCGGCGCGGCGTCCTCCGGCGGCGCGGGCGACAGGGGCGGGGAGACCCGCTCTCCGGAACCGCGCGCCGCGACGTACGAGGTGGAGCGGCCGCTCACGGCTCCCGATCCCCTACCGCGCGCCACGCCGGGCACGTACGAGGACCCGCTCGACACCTACGGCCAGTCCCAGCCCCCGCACGTCACGCCGGCTCCGCCGAACCACCCGCCCGCGGGCGGCGGGCAGACGTACGGCGGCCCCTCGCGTCCGACCGGGGGGATCTGACCATGGCCCTCTCCTTCCAGGAGCGCCCCACCTCGGCGGCCGTGCCGCCGGGCGAGGCGCCCGAACCGTCGATCGGCGATCTGGTCAGCGAGATCGGGCAGGACCTGTCCCGCCTCGTCCGGGACGAGATAGAGCTGGCGAAGGCCGAGATCAAGCAGGAGTCCGTCAAGGCGGGCAAGGCGGTCGGCATGCTCGGCGGAGCGGGCTACGCGGCCCACGTGGTGGCGCTGCTCGGCAGCCTGACCGTCGTCTTCGCCCTGGGCAACGTGATGAACCTTGCCTGGGCGGCCCTGATCGTCACCGCTCTCTGGGCGGTCGCGGGCGGTGTGCTCTACTCCGCCGGGCGCAAGCGCCTGCGCGCCGTCAACCTCAAGCCGGAACAGACCGTGGAGACCCTCAAGGAGGACGCCAAGTGGGCACGACACCCGACGAGCTGAGGAACGACGTGGAGGAACGACGGGCCCATCTGGCCCGCAACGTCGACCGCCTGGCCGACCGGATCACCCCGGGCAGGGTCGCCCGTCGCAAGGCCGATTCGATACGGAACCAGGTGAGCGGAGTGAAGGAGCGCGTCATGGGCAGCGCACACGACTCGGCGCACGGGGCGTCCGAGGGTCTGAACCGCGCGGCGAGCAGCGTCGCGGACACGGCGCGGGAGGCGGGCGGCAACGTGAGCGAAGCGGTCCAGCAGGCTCCGGCCCAGGTGCGCCGGCAGACCCAGGGCAGCCCGCTGGCCGCCGGCCTGATCGCCTTCGGGGCGGGCATGCTGGCCTCGGCCCTCCTGCCGACCACCGAGGCGGAGGAGCGCCTGGGGCAGCAGCTCAAGGAGCACTCCGGCGAACTGCTGGAACCGGTGAAGCGGACGGCCGTGGACGCGGCGCAGGAGGTCCGGGAGGAACTGCGCGGTCCCGCCGCGGACGCCGTCGAGTCGGTGAAGAGCACCGCCCAGGAGGCCGCCGGGACGACCAAGGAGCACGCGCGGGAAGCGGGCCGGGAGACCGCCCGGGAACTGCGCCGGGTCGGCCGCGAAGCCGCCGACGACGTGAAGCACACCTCCGGCGGCGCGGGACGGGCGGGATACTGAGCACCGCGTCACCGCACGCCGACAGGGGCGACCGCCGGTCCACGAGGCCGGTGGCCGCCCCTGTGGGGGGAGGGTGTCCGCGGTGCGGTGCGACCGCCGCGGTCAGCCGACGAGGGCGAAGTCGATCTCGGAACGCGCGCGGGCCAGTTGACGGCGGGAGGCGATCAGGGCGGCGTCGACGTCACGGGTGCCGGTGGACACGCACAGGGTGTAGGTGACGTCCTCGAGCTGTCGGCGCACCTCGGCCGAACCGTTCTCGGCGTACAGGGCCCGCAGTGTCCCGTACTGCTCGACGAGGTTCTCCAGCACCAAGGGGTGGGCCATCAGCATCAGCCGTCTCCTTACTCCGAACGGGGGACATCCCGTTCGGCGCGTGTGCCCCGGACCGCGCGACGGAAACCGTGCGGCGAGCCGTTCTCCGTGCCCGCCGTACGGGTGCTTCCTGTCCGTGGCGGTGGGACGGCGCAGGTCACGGCCCGTGAAGTGAAGCGTTTCACGGCGAGTGCCCGTATTTGTTCGTTTCGCCGGAAAAATTGGTCTACGGTCGCCCTGCCCGCGTGCTTTTCTCCGAGCCCTCCGCAGGAGTTCCCATGACCGTCGCCACGGAGCCGCCCGCCCTCGTGCCCGTGAGGGCGAAGAGCCCGGGGCGGGTCGTCGTGGACTGGCTGACGACGACCGACCACAAGAAGATCGGGCACCTCTACCTGATCACGTCGTTCGTGTTCTTCCTGCTGGGAGGCCTGCTGGCGCTCGTGCTCCGGGCGGAGCTGGCGCGGCCGGGCCTGCAGATCGTCTCGCCCGAGCAGTACAACCAGGTGTTCACCCTGCACGGGACGGTGATGCTGCTGCTGTTCGCCACCCCCACGTTCGCCGGTTTCGCCAACGCGATCATGCCCCTGCAGATCGGCTCGCCCGACGTCGCCTTCCCCCGTCTGAACATGTTGTCGTACTGGCTGTTCCTCTTCGGCGGCCTGATCGCCTTCGCGGGGATCTTCACCCCCCAGGGCACGGCGGACTTCGGCTGGACCGCCTACACGCCCCTGAGCGGCGGGGAGCGCTCGCCGTACGTCGGCGGCGACATGTGGATCATGGGCCTCGCGCTCGCCGGCTTCGGCACGATCCTCGGCGCGGTCAACTTCATCACCACCGTCATCTGCATGCGCGCACCGGGCATGACGATGTTCCGGATGCCGATCTTCACCTGGAACGTGCTGCTGACGTCGGTGCTGGTGCTGTTCGCGTTCCCCGTCCTCGCCGCCGCCCTGTTCGCCCTGGAGGCGGACCGGAAGTTCGGAGCGCACGTCTACGACCCCGCCAACGGCGGGGCGCTGCTGTGGCAGCACCTCTTCTGGTTCTTCGGGCACCCGGAGGTCTACATCATCGCGCTGCCGTTCTTCGGCATCGTCACCGAGATCCTGCCCGTCTTCTCCCGGAAGCCGATCTTCGGCTACGTGGGTCTGATTGGCGCCACCATCGCGATCGCCGGCCTGTCGGTGACGGTGTGGGCGCACCACATGTTCGCCACCGGAGCGGTCCTGCTGCCGTTCTTCTCCTTCATGACCTTCCTGATCGCCGTCCCGACCGGGGTGAAGTTCTTCAACTGGATCGGCACGATGTGGAAGGGGTCGCTCTCCTTCGAGACGCCCATGCTGTGGTCGATCGGCTTCCTCGTCACCTTCCTGTTCGGCGGCCTGACCGGCATCATCCTCGCCTCGCCGCCGATGGACTTCCACGTCACGGACAGCTACTTCGTCGTCGCCCACTTCCACTACGTCGTCTTCGGCACGGTCGTCTTCGCGACGTTCGCCGGGTTCTACTTCTGGTGGCCCAAGATGACCGGCAGGATGCTCGACGAGCGCCTGGGCAAGGTCCACTTCTGGACCCTCTTCACCGGCTTCCACGGCACCTTCCTCGTCCAGCACTGGCTGGGCGCCGAAGGCATGCCGCGCCGTTACGCGGACTACCTGAACGCCGACGGCTTCACGGCGCTGAACACGGTCTCCTCCATCGGCGCGTTCCTGCTGGGGGCGTCCACCCTGCCGTTCTTCTACAACGTCTGGAAGACGGCCAGGACCGCCCCCCGCGTCACCGTCGACGACCCGTGGGGCTTCGGCCGCTCCCTGGAGTGGGCCACCTCCTGCCCGCCGCCCCGGCACAACTTCGTCACCATCCCGCGCATCCGCTCCGAGTCGCCCGCCTTCGACCTCAACTACCCCGAGGTCGCCGCCCTCGACCAGGGCAAGGGGGACAAGCGGGACGTGTTCGACGACTCCGGCGCCGCCACCCACGAGGGCCCCGACGCCGGCCGGAACGCGTGACCGCGTACGGCCCCGGGGAGCCACGGGCCCCGGCCGTGGAGGCGGCCGCGGGCATCGCCCGACTGGAGGGGTACCTCCTGGCGCACCGGGTCAGGACCGAGGCCACGGAGGCCGGGGCCGTCTTCGCCGACCGGTTCCCGTGGCTGGGGCCCCGGGAGCGGTCGGAGATCGCCCGCGAGTTCGCGCGGGAACACCTCGCCGTGCGGCGTCGCATGCTCCGGGACGCCGCCGCCCGCGCGGACGGTCTCCGCCGCGAGTACGGCGACCGCTACGCCCGCCTCCGCCGCCGGCTGCTCGCCGTCGCGCTGGGCGCGGCCGGTGCGACGACGGCCGTGGTGTCACTCGTGGTGAGAAGCACCGGCTGACCCGACGCCCGATGCCCGACGCCCGACGCCCGACGCCCGGCGTCCGTCAGGCGTCCGCCGTGCCGCCCCGGCGCCGGCGGCAGTGCAGGAACACGTGCGGTTCCGGACCGGCGTCCGGGTGGGCCGGGGTGAACAGCGTCTCCTCGCGCTCCAGTACGTCGAGGCCCGCCTCCTCGGCCACGGCGACGAGGTCCGGCGCGCCGAAGCTGGTCACGCGCACGGGCTGCCCCATGAAGACGGCCTCCACGCCCTCCACGTCCAGCGGCACGGTGGCCAGGACCAGATGGCCGTCCGGCGTCAGCGCCCGCGCCAGCCGCCGGACGACGTCCTTCTGCTCGCTCCGGTCCAACTGGAGCAGGGAGAAGTACACGCAGACCGCGTCGAACGAGCCCTCGTCGAGCGCCAGTTCGCGGACGTCGGCGCACCGGAAGGAGGCGGACGGCACCTGACGGGAGGCCAGCTCCACCATGACGGGGGAGACGTCGACGCCGAGGACCTCGTGACCGGCGCCCGCGAGCGCCTCGGCGGTGGGCCGGCCCGTGCCGCTGCCCACGTCGAGCACCCGGCTGCCCGGTGCGAGCCGTCCGAGCAGCCACTCCAGCGAGCGCCGGTGCGCCTCGGAGCCGGCGAACGCCTTCTCGTACGCCGCTCCCAGCGCGTCGAACACGACTGCCGCGGGGGGCCGTTGCCGCTCGTCGGTCACGAGGGTCCTTCCGGTCGGGTCGGGCGGATGCCGTCGCATCGTTCCACCGGCGGGCGGACGCCCGCAAGGGATCCCGGCCCGCCGCCCCGGCGGTCAGAACACCGACACCAGCCGCTTGACCAGGTCCGGGACCCGGCCCCCGCGGTCCTCCCGGGCCTCCACCGCGCGCAGGGCCGGCAGGACGAACCGCGCGCCGGGGTAGCGGACCGGCTCCGGGGGGAACCAGCCGGTCGGCGTCCGGGTGAAGGCCGACCGCGACCACTCGTCGCTCGTGCCCAGGACGAAGGAGGCCAGCACCTTGGCCATCAGCCGTGAGGGCCCCACGCCGTCGCCGGAGTACCCGGCGGCGTAGCAGACCCCCGGCACGGACTTCAGCCACCCGGCGAACGGCAGGGAGGTCACCGAGTACTCCACCGGCGCGGTCCAGCTCATGTCCACGGGCACGTCGGCCAGTTCGGGGAAGAGGCGGCCCAGATGGGCCCGGAGCTCCGCGGGGCGCAGCGCGTCGCCCCACAGGGTGCTGGGGCCGAGGTCGCCGAAGGCGACGCCGGAACCGCCCTTGCCGAACAACAGGCGGCCGTCGGGGGTGGTGCGGTAGTAGTTCAGCCGCCGCCGGGAGTCGCAGACCGAGACCTCGCCGTGCCACCCCAGGGCCCGGAGCCGCTCCGGCACCGGACGGGACAGGAGGGTGTCGCTCGCCACCGTCACCATGCGGCGGCCGAGGTCCTCAATCTGCCCGGCCCAGGCGTTGACGGCGAGCACCACCCGGTCCGCGTGGACACCGCCGTACGGCGTGCGGACGCGGACGGTGCGCCCCTCGGCGGCCCGCAGCGCGGTGAGCGGGGTGCGCTCGTGGATCCGTATCCCCGCGTCGAGGGCCACCCTGCGCAGCCCGCGGACGAGGGCGGCGGGCTGGAGGGTGGCGCAGCCCGGGTCGAGCACCGCCCCGTAGTGGCTCCGGGTGCCGACGGTCCGGCGGGCCTCGTCCGCGGTGATCCGGTGCAGCGGCTCGATCCCGGCGCGGTGCAGGTCGTCCAGGGTCCGCTGCCAGGCGCCGCGCTGGGCCGGCGCGGAGGCGGCCCACATCCAGGGGCCCCGGCGGTGCCCGACGTCGATGCCGTGCGCGTCGGCGAAGTCGACGATCTCGTCCACGGCGGCGGCGGAGGCCTCGCCGATGCGGCGGGCCTCCTCGTGGCCCCCGATCGCGACCAGGCTGCTGAACCGCGCCCACATGGGCATCAGGAAACCGGCGTTGGCGCCGCTGGCCCCGCCGCCGCACACGTCGGCCTCGATCAGCACGACGTCGGTGCCGGGCGCGCGGCGCAGGATCTCCAGCGCCGTCCACAGCCCGGTGAAGCCGCCGCCCACCACGCAGACGTCGCAGCGCAGTTCGTCGGTGAGCGCCGGGGTGCGGCCGTCCTCGGGCTCGGCGGCCAGCGCGTCGCGCAGCCAGGGCGTGCGGCGGGCGGGGGACGGGGCGTCGACGTGGGGCCAGTTCGGGGAGAGGCGCAGTTCGGACACGGGAGAGGATCCTCCGATGGGGCGGGACGGGTGGGTCGGGCGGGGGAGGGGAACTCGGCCGGGACGGCTCGGTTGCGGTGGGGTGGGACAGGGGAACCCGGCCGGGACGGCTCACTCGCAGCGGGCGGGACGGGGGAGCCGGGCCGGGGCGGCTCAGTTGCTGCGGGCGGCCCGCAGCAGTTCGATCCGTGAGCTCACTCCGTAGAGCTTGAACAGCTTGCGGAGGTGGTAGTTGACGGTGTGCGGGGAGAGCGCGAGGCGGCTGGCTATCTGCTGGCTGGTCAGCCCCTCCGCGACCAGGGCCACCAGTCCCCGCTGCCGCTCGCTCAGCTCCCCGCGCCGCGCGGGGCGGTCGGCGGCCGGCGGCGCCGGACGGGCGGGGGCCGGGTGCTGCTGCGCCCTGTGCACGGGCCGGAGCGCCGCGGCCTCCTGCTCCAGGGCCAGCCGTACCGAGGCCGGCACGGACTCGGCGATGAGGCGGCGCAGCAGCGGACTCTGGAAGACGGCGCGGGTGCCGACGTTGCGGACCGCCCCGGTGGCGTACACCTCCTCCAGGGTGGGCAGCAGCGCGGACACGGAGGTGCGCGTCATCAGGGCCAGGTCGCCGTACACGACCTCGTCGCCCAACACCGCCGCCACGCAGAGCAACTGGCGGCAGACCGGCGAGTACCGTTCCAGGGTCTCCCGCACGCGGGAGGAGAGGCGGGCCGGCAACCGCTCGGTCAGCAGCTCCACCTCCCCGCCGGACAGGCGCACGCCGTTCTCCTCCCGCAGACCGGTCAGCAGGTCGATCACCAGCCGGGGGTGCCCGCCGGCGCGGTCGACGAGGGAGGAGAGCGACCGGGCGGGCGGGGCCCCCAGCACGTCGTGGGCGAGCCGGTGGGTGTCGGCGCGGGCCAGCGGCCCCAGGGACAGCCGTTCCGTCCGCACGGCGGGGTGGGCGAGCAGGGCCGCGGGGAGCGGCGGGGCCTCACCGGGCCGGTGGGCGATCAGCCACACGTCCCGGCCCGTGCCGGAGCGGCCGCGCGGCCCGACGGCGCGGGCGGGGACCGGAGGGCGCCCGGGGGCCGCGCGCGGGTCGTCGACGATCACCAGACGCGGCCCCGGGGACGGACTCCCGACGCGGCGGCCGGTGAGGGCGGCGGCCGGGCGGTGGGTCCGGGCCCCGTGCCCGTGGGGGCCGCGCGGAGGCACGTAGCCGAGTCTCCGCGCCAGGTCCGCCGCCTCGGTCAGGAGGCGGGTCTTGCCGATGCCCGGCATGCCCTCGACGGAGAGCACGACGGCGCCCCCGCCGCGGCCGTGCTCCAGCACCTCGCGAATGAGGGCCAGTTCGCGCTCCCGGCCGTACAGCGGGACCTCGTGGGCGAGGAGGGTGTTCACGGGGTACCGCCGTAACGTCGTACGACGACCGTGCGGAAACGTTCCGCCACGAAGGCGCCGTCGCAGAGGACGGCGTTGCCCGCGGGATTCATGCCGGTGCCGTGCAGGTCGGAGTAGACGGCGGACTGCGAGATGTACCAGTCGCCCGTCAGGTTCGTCGAGAGCATCACCCCGGCCTCCAGACAGGCGTCCTCCATCGCCGTCTCCACCTCGGGGGAGACGGAGTACAGACCGACGGAGAGGGCGCCGCACGTGCGCGTGGTCTCCCCGACGAGGTCCACGGCCGCCGTCGCGGAGTCCACGGCCACGGCGAGACAGACCGGTCCGAGCCACTCGGCGAGCAGGGTCTCCCGGTCCGCCTCCCGCCCGGCGTCGAGCTTCACCACGACGGGGGTGCGGACCACCGCGTCCGGGTGCTCGGGGTGCCGCACCGCCCGCGAGGGGACGCCGACCGGACCCAGGGCGCCGGACATCGCGAGGTCCACCCGGGAGAGGACCTCGGGACCGAGCAGCGCGCCCAGGACGTCGCACGCCTCCCGGTCGTCGCCGAGCAGGGCGTCCAGGGCGGCGCCGAGGTCGGCGACCACCTCGTCGTAGCTCTTGTGGCCCTCGTCGGTGGCGACGCCGCCGCGCGGGATCAGCAGGTTCTGGGGGCTGGTGCAGAGCTGGCCGCTGTAGAGGGAGACGGAGAAGGCCAGGTTGGCGAGCATGTCGCGGTAGTCGCGGGTGGATTCGACGAGCAGGGAGTTGACCGCGGAGGCGGCGGTGAAGACCCGGGCCTGGCGCGCGTTCTCCCGGAGCCAGTCGGCGAAGGCGGTGCGGCCCGAGTAGTCCACCAGGCGCACCTCCGCCGCGGTCCCCAGTCGCTTGGCGAGCCCCTCGCCGGGGTACTCCGGGGCCAGGCACACCAGGTCGGGGTCGAAACCGGCCTCGGCGAGCACCTCGCGGGCCTGCTGGACGGTGAGCGCCAGCGGCAGGACCGCGGCGGGGTGCGGCTTGACCAGGACGGGGTTGCCGGTCGCCAGGGAGGCGAAGAGGCCCGGGTAGCCGTTCCAGGCGGGGAAGACGCTGTTGCCGACGAGGAGGGAGATCCCCCGCGGCACGGCCCTGAACCGCTTGCCGATGTCGACGGTCCGGTCCGGACCCTGCGGTTTGCGCCAGCGCGCGCCGGCGGGCAGCCTGCTCTGCTCGGCGTAGGCGTACGCCACGGCCTCCAGGCCGCGGTCCTGCGCGTGGACGGCGCCCGCGTGGAAGGCCATGACGGGGTTGTGGCCGCTGGTGTGCGCCGCGGCGGCCGCGAACTCGGGGCTCCTGGCGTTGATCCGGTGCAGGATCTCCAGGCAGACGGCGGCGCGTACCTCGGGCCCGGCGTCGCGCCACGCGGGCAGCGCGGCCGTCATGGCGGGCAGCAGGACCTCGGGGTCGTGGTGGGGGTAGGAGACGCCCAGTTCCGTCCCGTACGGGGAGCGCTCGCCGCCCCGGTCGGGCCCCGGCCCGACCGTGCCGTCCCGGCCCGGCTGGCCGAGGTCCATCGGCCGGCCGAGCACGGCCCGTAAGGACGCCTCGCCGTCCGCCGCCGCCCCGGACCCGTAGGCCCGGGTGTCCTCGGGGTAGGGGGACCAGTGCTCGCGGGTGCGGACGGCCGTCAGGGCCCGCTCCAGGGTCTTCCGGTGCCGGTCGATCAGGAGCGCCGGGAAGGCGTTGTCGGTGGGGGAGACGCGCTCGGTGGTTCGTACCATGATCTTCATCCTTGTCGTACGGGAGTGCCGGTTCCACAGCAAACTCGGTCAGTGTGACGACGGAGGCGGTCGGGACGACGGCGCGGCGGCCCGTTCGCGCCCGCCGTGCCGCGCACCGACGACCCGCCGTGCGCCGGGGACACGGGGAGGAGAGGGGCCCGCGGCCCCCGGCGGGCCCGCCCGGGGCTCCCGGAACACGGGGGGCACGGTTCCGCGTCACACCCGGAGCAGAGGGTTCGGGTCATGATCGTGGCGTGATCCGTTCGGGGAGCGTGCCGGGCGGGCCCGCGGGCTGGCCTGTTCCCACCGGTGGTCCGCCCCGGACGGCCGGACCGCCCGGAGGCCGCGCTCCGGGCGGTCGCCCTACGGGTGAGGGGGCCTCCGGCGAGCGGGCCTCCGGGGGAGCGGGCTACCGGGTGATCGGGCTCAGGTACCGGTCGAGCGCCGCGTCCGGGAGGGCCCGCGCCAGGACGCTGACGGTACGGGCGTCCCTGCCGACCCGGTAGCGCGACTTCGGCCGCCGGACCGTGAGCGCCCGCCCGACGGTCCGCGCGAAGTCCTCCGGCCGCGTCCCGCTCTCCCTGGCCTGCTGCTCGTTGCCGTGCAGGAAGCGGTGGAACGGCACGCGGTACAGCTCGGCGACGTGCTCGGGGACGCCGTCCATGGCGGCCCGGGCCGTCTCGGCGACCTTCCCCCAGATCGGGGTCATGATCGCCCCCGGCTGGACCACGCTCACGTCCACGCCGTGCGGCCGCAGCTCGCGACGCAGCACGTCGGTGAGGGCCTCCTTGGCGAACTGGGCCGAGGCGTACGCCCCCAGGTAGGGGATGGCCACGCTGCCGAGCCCGGAGGTCACGTTGACCACCCGGCCCCGGGAGCGGCGGAGCTGGGGCAGGAAGGCCTGGGTGACGGCGAGTTGGCCGACCACGTTGATGTCGAGCTGACGGCGGAGCTGTTCGGGCGCCACGCACTCGAGCGGTGCCGAGACGCAGATGCCCGCGTTGTTGACCAGTCCCCACAGCCCCCCGTCCCCGACGGCCGACGCGATCCGCTCGGCCGCCGCGGTGATGCTCTTCTCCTCGGTCACGTCGACGCGGACCGGGGTGATCCGGCCGTGCGCGGCCTCCTGGGCCAGCGACTCGCCGTCGGCCGCGGCGCGCACGCCCGCGAACACCCGGAAGCCGGAGCGCTCCAGTTCGAGCGCGCAGACCCGGCCGAGACCCGAGGACGCGCCGGTGACCAGCACGGACCTGCCGTGCGGCGTGAGGGAGGAAGTGCCTGCCATGCGTCGTCTCCTCAGTGATTCGGTGGTGGTCACGCCGCCGCGGACGGCCGGGGCGCGCGCGGGGCGCTCAGCGGGAAGGCGAGCGAGCCCTCCAGGGTGCGGATCAGCTTCCGCTCCGGCATGAACCGGAAGTACGCGTCCCGGACGGGCCGGCGCACCGGGTCCTCCGACTGCTCGAAGGTGCTGATGCCGCGCGAGGCGGCCACCATGCCGCGGGTCCGCTCCCGGCGCTCGTCCTCGTAGCGGCGCAGGGCGCGCGGGAGGTCGACGGCCCCCCTGAGGGCCCGGCCGAGCACGACGGCGTCCTCGATGGCCATGCCCGAGCCCTGGCCGAGGCTGGTGAGCATCGGATGGGCGGCGTCGCCGAGGAGGGTGACCGGGCCCCGGCCCCAGCGCTCCAGGAACGCCCGGTCCCGGGAGGGCACCGCGATCACCGACTCCTCCGGAGTGACCCTGACGGCCTCCCGCACCTCGTCGGCCCACCCGGCGTAGGTGGCGAGGATCTCCTCCTTGCCGCCCCGCCAGTTCGCGGAGCGCTCGGCGGGCATGTTCTTCGTCCCCCACCAGTAGAGCCGTCCGCCGCCCATGTCGACCATGCCGAAGCGCCTGCCGCTGCCCCAGTAGTGGGTGACCGAGCCGGGGGCGAACCGGGGGTGCGAGAAGGGGACCACGGCCAGCCAGCAGATGTACCCGCTGTCCCGGGACTCCTCCGGCCCGACGAGCTGCCGGCGGACCACGGAGTGGAAGCCGTCGGCGCCGATCAGCACGTCCCCCTCGACCTCGCGTCCGTCCTCGAAGCGCACCCGCACCCCGTCGCCCGGGTCCTCCCCGGTCTCGAAGCCGGTGGCGGCACTGCCGAGGACGAGGGGTATGCCCTCCGCCGCCTCCAGCAGGGCCGCCTGGAGGTCGGCGCGGGTGATCAGCACGCTGGGGACGCCGAGCCGGCCGATGATCTCCGGGAAGGGGAACTCGCGTATCAGCCGGCCCTTCGCGGTTCTGACGTGGTACGACTCCAGGGCCGTACCCCGCCGTTCCAGGTCGATGCCGACCCCGAGGGAGTCCAGGGCCCCGACGGCGTTGCTCATCACCGAGAGCCCCGAACCGGCGGTGCGCAGCTCGCCCGCCCGCTCGTACACCTCGACGTCCAGCCCCGCCTCGCGCAGGGCGACGGCGGCGGTGAGCCCGCCGATACCCGCTCCGAGGACGATGGCCTTCCGCGTCCTGCCGCCGCTTCGCTCCGTCACGCCGTCCGTGTCCTTCCCGCTCTGTTCGTTCCGTGTGGGGTGGGTGGTCATGTCACTCGCCGATCAGCTCGACGACGGTCCTGACCATGTGGCCCACGTGCGGCTCCTCCATGATCGTGAGGTGGTCGCCGGGGACGTCGACCACGTCGAGGACGCCGCTGGTGCGCTCGCTCCAGCCGTTCGCGGGGTCCGCGTGCATGCTCTCGATCGCCGTGTGCATCGAGTCGAGGACCTCCGGCAGCGGCTCCGAGGCGTGGATGAGGACCATGTCCTGGTCCACCACCTCCGGGCGGTAGGCGAAGGCCGCCTTCCAGTTGGCCTCGTACACGTGGAACAGGCGCCGCACGACCGCCCCCGTGCTGCCGGCGGGCAGTACGCCCTCGTCGACGGCGAGCTGGGCGATGAAGTCGAACTTCTCCTCCAGCGTGGACAGTTCGCCCGGTATCAGCTCCAGCGGGGAGTCCCCGCCGCGCCGCAGCCAGAGCAGCTCCCAGAAGAACCAGCCCAGCAGCGCCTCGTCACCGGTGTTCAGCCGCCGTCCGGGGTTGAGCGCGGTGGTGTCCAGCAGCACCAGACGGGCGATCTCCTCGCCCGCCGTGCGCAGTTGGCGGGCCATCTCGAAGGCGACGAAGCCGCCGAACGACCAGCCTCCGATCACGTACGGACCGCTGGGCTGCACCCGGCGGATCGCCTCGACGTAGTCGGCCGCGATCTCCTCCACGCTGCGCAGCGCCTCGGTGCCCGGATCGGCCCCGGCCGCCTGGAGGGCGTAGAAGGGCCGGTCGTCCGGCAGGTGCTTGGCGAAGCGGACGTAGCACAGGACGTTGCCGCCCATCGGGTGCACGAAGAACATCGGCCGCTTGTCGCCCTCGGGACGGATGGGGACCAGCGGGTCGAAGGCGGCGCCGGCCTCCCCGGAGCGCAGCCGGGCCGCGAGGGCGGCGGCGGTGGGGGCGGCGACGAAGTCCGAGAGCGGGACGTTCGTGCCGTACCGCTGCTCGATCTGGACCACCAGGCGCATCGCGGTGAGCGAGGTGCCGCCGAGGTCGAAGATGTTCTGGTGCGGTCCCACCGACGGGAGCTGGAGCAGGTCCGCCAGCATCACGGTCAGCGTCCGCTCGTACGAGTCGAGCGGCTCGGCCGTCTCCTCCCCGGTGCCGGAGGTCAGCGGCCTCCGGCGCAGCGCGGCGTCGTCCCGCTTGCCGCTCGGCGTGAGGGGCAGGGCGTCCAGCCACTCGACGTGCGAGGGCACCATGTAGTCGGGCAGGACGGTGCGGAGCTGCTTGCGGAGCAGGGCCAGGTCGGCGCCGTCCGGGTCGCCGGTCAGGAAGACGGCCAGGAACGAGTCGTCGCCCTCGCGGCGGCGGGCGACGGCGGCGGCCTCCCGGATGCCCGGGTGCGTCGCGGCGAAGCGGCTGACGGCCAGCTCCACCTCGGCCGGCTCCACCCGGTAGCCGCGCACCTTGACCTGGGCGTCCACCCGTCCCAGGCACACGATGTCGCCGCCGGGCAGCAGCATGCCCAGGTCGCCGCTGCGGTAGAGGCGCTCGCCCGTGACCGGGTGGGTCACGAACCGCTCCGCGGTCAGGTCGGGCCGGTCCGCGTACCCCTCGGCCAGGCAGTCGCCCGCCAGGTACAGCTCGCCCTTGACGCCGGGCGGTACCGGCCGCATCCCCGTGTCGAGGACGTGGACCGCGGACCGGTCGACGGGCCGCCCGACGGGCGGCAGGGCCGGGAACCCGGCCGGGTCCCCCTGCATGGTGTACGAGGTGACCACGTGCGACTCGGTGGGCCCGTACTGGTTCTCCAGGATCACCCCGGGCAGCGACGCGCACAGCCGCCGTATCTCGTCGGTGACGCGCAACTGCTCGCCCGACGAGAGCAGCGCCCGCAGGCGGCGCGGCGCGAGCCCGAGCGCGGCCGCGGCCTCGGCGAGCTGCTGGAGGGCGACGTAGGGCAGGTACAGGCGCTCGACGCCCTCGCGGTCGAGCAGGCGCAGGAGACCGGGCATGTCGCGGCGCTCGTCCTCGGAGAGGACGTACAGGGTGCCGCCTCCGCAGAGCGTCGAGAAGATCTCCTGGAAGGAGACGTCGAAGCTCAGGGGGGCGTACTGGGCGGTGGTGCCGCCCACGACGCCGCTGGGCCGCGAGTTCTGCCAGGCGACGAGGTTCGCCAGCGAGCGGTGCGGCATGGCGACGCCCTTGGGCGCTCCGGTGGAGCCGGAGGTGAAGAGGACGTACGCGACGTCCGCGGCCGTGATGCGGGGCGCCCCGGCGAGGGCCGCGCCGGTCCCGTCCGTCCCGTCCGCGCTTCCCGTCCCGTCGGCCGCCCCGTCGAAGAGGTCCTCGGCCGGAAGCACCGGGGCCAGCTCGCCGAGCGTGCCCGCGTGCTCGGCGTCCGCGACGATCCGGAACGGCCGGGCCTGCTCCACCATCGAGGTCAGGCGCTCGACCGGATAGCCGACGTCGAGGGGCACGACCGCGGCCCCGGCCCGCACGACGCCCAGGACGACCGCGACGGCCTCCGGGGAGCGGGGCAGGGCGACGCCCACCCGGTCGCCGGTGCGGGAGCCGAGGGCCAGCAGCCGGGCGGCCACCCGGTCGGCCGCGCGGCCGAGTTCGGCGTACGTCCACCGGCGGGAGCCGAAGGCGACGGCGACCGCGTCCGGGGTGAGCGCCGTTCGCTCGGCGACGGTCCGGGCCACGTCCCGGAAGGGGGTCCCGGCGTCGTCCGTGCCGGCGGACTCCGTTCGCGCCGGCACGAGGAAGCCCGGGTCCGGCGCCTCGTGGGGGTGCCGGACGATGCGGTCGAGCACGGCGGTGAAGGCGTCGGCGTACAACTCCGCCTGGGCGGGGGTGAAGGTCTGGCCGTGGAAGTCCATGCGCAGGCGCACGGTGTGCTCGACCGGGTCGGTCATGGCGTTGACGAGCACCTGGAAGTTGGTCTCCTCCCAGGTCCGGAAGGCCGGCATGCGCACGCCGGGCAGTTCGAGGACGGCGGCGAGCTGACGGAAGTGGATGTAGTTGAAGGCGGTTTCGAGGACGGTCGTGCCGTGGTCCTCCTGGACGGCGCTGAGCGGGTAGCGGCGGTGCTCGTGGCTGAGCCGCTCCTCCTCGAAGACCGCGCGGACCACGCCGGCCCAGTCGGCGGCGGCCCCGGTGTCGATCCGTACGGGCATGGTGTTGAGGAAGAGCCCCGCGGTGCGGTCGGCGCCCTCGACCTCGGGGCGGCCGTGGGTGACGAGCCCGGTGGTGACGTCGGCCGAGCCGGAGTACAGCCGCAGGGTGAGGCAGTGCGCCGCGAACAGCACCGACTTCGCGGGGAGACCCCGCTCGGCGGCGAACTCCCGCATGGTGCGGGTCAGTTCCTCCGGAAGGTCGACCAGCCGGGTGATCTGTCCGGTGCCCCGCGGTGCCTCGTGCGGCCGGAAGGCCTCCATCTGCGGCAGCGGGGCGCCCGCCAGCCGGTCCCGCCAGAAGCGCCGGGTGTCCGCAGACTCCAGGGCCCGGCGCTCGGCCAGGACGTGGTGGGCCCCGGAGGGGAGGGGACCGTCCGGCACGGGCCCGATCGGGTGGCCCAGGCGGTGCAGGTAGTCCTGGAGGAGTTCGCGCAGGAGGGTGGCGACGCTGCCGCCGTCGAGGATCGCGTGGTGGAAGCTGAGCACCAGCTCCACCGTCCCGTCCAGGACGTGCGCCCGGAAGAGGTACAGCGGAGCGCGCTCGAACTCGTAGGGGTGGAAGCGGCGTTCCTCGACGTGGGCGGCGACCTCGGCACGGGCCTCGGCCTCCGCGCGGCCGCGCAGGTCCAGGACCTCCAGACCGCCGTCGACGGTGTGGTCCACGATCTGCAGCGGCTCGGAGAAGGAGCCGAGGTCGAAGGAGGAGCGCAGCACCGGGTGCCGCTCGACGAGACGGCCGAAGGCCTCCCGGAAGAGCTCTTCGTCCCAGTCCAGGACCAGGCTGTACTGGAAGACGTCCCGGTAGACGGCCGAGTGCTCCTCCGCCCTGCTGTGGTAGAGCAGGCCCAGTTGGAGGCGGGTGACGGGGTGGGCGTCGGCGCGGCCTTCGAGCCGGGCCCGGTCCACCTGGGACACCAGGGCGAAGGGCGCGAGTTCCGCGGGGGCCCGCACCGGGGCGCCGGTGGTCGCCCGGGCGGCGAGCCGGGCCACGGTGGGGTGGTTCATGAGGTCGGTCGGCGAGAAGCGGATGCCGGCCTTCTCGGCCTGCGCGTGGATGCGCAGCACGGTGATGGAGTCGCCGCCGAGGGCGTAGTAGTCGTCGTGGACGCCGAGCCGGCCCGGCTCGATCTCCAGGACCCGGGCCCAGATGCCGGCGAGCGTCGCCTCGGTGGCGTTCCGGGGCGGCTCCGCGCCGCCCCCGGCGCCGGGGGCGGTGGTCGGGGCGGGCAGGGCGCGCCGGTCGGCCTTGCCGTTCGGCGTCAGGGGGACCCGGTCGATCCGGACGAAGTACGACGGGACCATGAACTCGGGCAGCCGCGAGGCGAGTTCGACGCGCAGCTCCGCCGGATCGCGGGCCTCGTCGGCGACGTAGTAGCCCACCAGGACGGTGCCCCGGGTCGCCGTGTCGCGGTCGACGACGACGGCGTCGCGGACACCGGCCAAGGAGGCGAGCCGGTTCTGGACCTCGCCGAGCTCCACGCGGTTGCCGCGGATCTTGACCTGGCCGTCGATCCGGCCGAGGTACTCGATGCCGCCGTCGGCCAGCCGCCGGGCGAGGTCTCCGGTCCGGTAGATCCGGCCCTCCGGCGTGAAGGGATCGTCCCCGGGGACGTACCGGGCGGGGAAGGGGTCCTCGACGAACTTCTCCGCCGTCAGCTCCGGCCGGTCCAGGTAGCCCCGGGCCACGCCGACGCCGCCGATGCACAGTTCGCCGGGGACGCCGGGCGGCTGGAGGCCGCCGTGCGCGTCCACCACGTACAGCACGGTGTTGTCGATGGGCAGGCCGATGGGCACCCGGCGGACGGGCACGCCCGGCTCCGCGGGGCAGTCGTGGTACGACACGTCGACGGTGGCCTCGGTGGGCCCGTACAGGTTGACCAGGCGCGGGGCGCCGGGACCGGCGCCGAGGACCCGGTTGAACTGCTCGACGCGCGCCGCCGGCAGGGCCTCCCCGCTGCAGAAGACCGTGCGCAGCGAGCCGGCGCGGGCGCGGAGCTCCGGCGAGACCTCCAGCAGGTCGAGGAAGGGCCCGAGCATGGACGGCACGAAGTGCAGCACGGTCGCCCCGCGCTCCTCGACCGCGGCGAGGATCGCGCGCGGGTCCTTCTGCCCGCCCACCGGGAGCAGGGCGAGGCCCGCGCCCTCGACGGCCCACCAGAACAGCTCCCAGACGGACACGTCGAACGAGACGGGCGTCTTCTGGAGCAGCACGTCGTCCGCGCCGACCGGGTAGGCCCGCTGCATCCAGGCCAGCCGGTTCACCACGGAGTGGTGCTCGACCATCACGCCCTTGGGGCGGCCGGTGGAACCGGAGGTGTAGATGACGTACGCGAGGTCGCGCGGTCCGGCGTGCGGTTCGAGCGGGCCGTCGGGGCCGGTGAGCAGCTCGGCCACGGTCAGCGGCAGCACGTCCGCGGCGGCCCCGTCCGGGGCGGCGCCGGGATCGACGAGCACGGCGGCGGCGCGGCTGTCGTCGAGGAGCAGGGCGATCCGCTCGGCCGGGTAGCCCGGGTCGACGGGCACGTACGCGCCGCCCGCCTTCAGCACGCCGAGCAGGGCCACGAGCAGCAGGGGCGAGCGCTCCATGAGGACCGCGACGCGATCGCCGGTGGCGACGCCGCGCTCGCGCAGCCCGCGCGCCACCTGGTTGGAGCGGGCGTCGAGTGCGGCGAAGGTCAGGGTCTCCCCGTCGGCACCGGTGACGGCCGTGCGGTCCGGAGTGCGGGCGGCCTGCGCGGCGACCAGCGCGTGCAGGGTGGTGTCGTCGGCGTACGGCACCCGGGGGCCCCGGGAGCCGCGCACGAGTTCGGCGTACCCGTCCGTGTCGAGCAGGGGCAGGGCGACGGCCGGCAGATCGGGTCGCCCGACGCCCGCCCTGATCAGGGTCAGCAGGTGGTCCGCGACGGCGGTGATCGGCAGGTCCTCGTCGAAGACGTCGAGCGCGTAGTCCAGGTCGACGCGCAGGTCGGCGTCGTCGTCGAAGGCGTGGATCATCACCGACAGCGCGTCCCCGGCGTGGACGGGCGCCTTGACGACGATCTCGGCCTCGACGCCGGGCAGCGCCGCCGGGCGGGGGAAGCGCAGGTAGGAGAGGGTGACGTCGAAGAGGCGGCGGGGTCCCGCGCCGTCGGCGGGGAGTTCGCGCACCACGTCGCCGAGGGCCAGCCGCTCGTGGCCGCGCAGGGTGTCGGTGCCGGTGCGGATCCGGGCGGCCAGCTCGGGCAGCGTGGCCTTCCCGTCGACGGCGACGCGGACCGGGAGGCTGTTGGCGGCCTGGCCGACGACGGCCTTCTCGGCCTCGGAGCCGCGGTTGAGGAACGGCACGCCGAGCACGGCCTCCTCGGCGTTGTGCACGCGCGCGAGGTAGGTGGCGAAGGCGGCGGCGACGAAGGCGAAGGGCGAGTGGCCCCCGTTCCGCATCCCGCGGACCAGCTCGGCCTCCACGGTGACGGTGTGGCGGCCGCGGAGCACGGAGGCGTCGGCGGCGACGGCACGGGGGAAGAGCGCCGGCGCGACGCCGGCGAGGGCCTCGCGGTGGTGGGCGCGGTCCTGCCCGTGGGCCGCGGAGGAGCGGTACGCGGCCTCCGCGTCCAGCAGCGTCGTCACGGAGGGGGCGGACGCGGCCGGTGCGGCGGGCGTCGTGCCGGTGCGGCGGAGGTACTCGTCGTGGACCTGCCGCAGGACCAGGGTCAGCGCCCAGGCGTCCGCGATCACGTGGTGCACGGTGAGGTGCAGATGGACCACGCGCTCGCTCTCGCGCAGCACGGCAGCCGTGAACAACCGCGAACGGCGCAAAGTGAAGGGCTGGTTGAAGGAGTTGCGCTGCCACGCGGCGCACGCCGCCGCGGGAGCGGGCGCGTCGGAGAGGTCGACGTACTCCACCGGGGGCGCGGCGTCCTCGGACGCGAACCACTGGCGAGGGACGCCGTCGGTGTCGTCGAAGCGCAGGGAGAACGCGTCGTTGGCCCCCAGGACGTGCCGGAGGGACTCCCGGAGCACGTCGGTGTCCAGCTCCCCGTCCAGGCGCTCGTGCACGAGGACGTTGAACTGGGGGTCGGCGGTGGCGACGGATTCGGCAGCCCAGATGTCGCGCTGGTAGGCGGACAGCGGGAACTGACGTGAAGTGAGCATCGGCCTTCCTTAGATAATTCAGGCTCAGGGAATTGTCGTTGCCCGATGCTCGTGAGCCTACGTTTCGCTCGATCCCGTCCACCACTACCTGAGTGAGTAGCCGCCGGCCGCTCGATCGAGTAGTCGTCCGCGGGAACTTCAAGAAGTCGTCGGAGAATTCTGAGGAGTGGTCGGATGCTTCGTTATGCTCGCCGTCATGACCTCTTCCCTCCCTTCCTCGTTTTCCTGCTCCGTGTGGGGCAGTGGCCCCGGCCTGCTGCTCGCGCACGGTGCGGGCAGCGACGTACAGGACAGTTTCGGACCCGTCATCGAATCCCTGTCGGAATCCAGGACGGTGGTCGGGCCCGATTTCCCGGGTTCGGGTTCCACTCCTTCCGCGAATGGTCCACTGAATCTGGACATGCTGGCCGATGGAATTGTGGAAAGCGCGGTCCAGGCCGGTGCGGACTCCTTTGCAATTTCCGGTTTCTCGATGGGCACGGCCGTGGCCGTACGGGCCGCCGTCCGGCATCCGGAGCGGGTGACCGCACTGGTGCTTTCCGCCGGCTTCGCCTTTCCCACCCCGCGGTTGCGCCTCGCGGTCGAGACGTGGCGCTCGCTGGCCCGCCGGGACCCGGCCGGCCGCGAACTGGCCGCCTACCTGTCACTGATGGTCGGCGGCCCCGACTGGCTGGACGGGCGCTCCGGCGCGGAGGTCGAGGAGCAGCTCCGGCTGTTCGCCGCGGGCATGCCACCCGGCGCGGACGCCCAGCTCGCCCTGTTCGACCACATCGACGTACGGCCCGACCTGGCCCGGATCCGGGTGCCCGTCCTCGTCGTCTCCGCCGCGCGCGACCTGCTCATCACACCCGTTCACTCCCGTGAACTCCTCGACGCGATCCCCGGGGCGAAGTCGGTGGTCCTGGAGGCCGGGCACGCCCTGGCCGCCGAGCGGCCGGCCGAATGGGCCGAGGTGGTGCGGGACTTCCTCGACGGCGTCGGCCGCTGATCCGCGGCGCCGGCCGTCGGTGCGTCCGGTGGCGACGCTCCGGGAGGGGGGGAGTGACTCCCGGAGCGCCGCCCGCATGGGACCGGGTCCTCCGGTTCAGAGGCGGCCGTCGGCCGGTGCGCGGCCCAGGGCCGTGACCGCCAGGGAGCCGGCGGCGAGCGCCGCACCCAGGTACATCACGGCCTCGATGCCGAGACCGTCCGCGGCGAGGCCTCCGACGAACGCCCCCAGCGCGATCGAGCCGTTGAACACGCCGACGAACAGCGCGGACGCCGCCTCGCGTGCTTCGGGGGCCGCCGCGAGCAGCCAGGTCTGGGTGGCGACCGACACCCCGCCGTACGACAGGCCCCAGACGCCGAGCAGCACCGCCGCCGTGATCACCGAGCCTCCGAGCAGCGGCATCAGGCAGACCGTCCCGGCCAGGACCAGGCCGATCACCAGGAGCGTGCCGCGCGGGGAGCGCGGGGCGCCCGCGCCCGCGGCGAAGTTGCCGAGCACGCCCGCGACGCCGTACACGAGCAGCAGCGTGCCGATCGCGGAGGCGCTCGCCCCCGAGATCTCCTCCAGGGCGGGGCGCACGTACGTGTAGGCGGCGAAGTGCCCGGTGACCAGGAGCGCCACCACGCCGAGCCCGGTCGCGACCCGCGGTTCGCCCACGAGCCGCATCACGCCGCCGAGCCGGATCTCCTGCTCGGCGGGCAGCTTCGGCAGCAGCACCGCCAGGGCCACGAGCACCACGAGCGCGAGACCGGCGACGGCCACGAACGCCGTCCGCCAGTCGGACAGCTCCCCGATGTACGTGCCGGCCGGGACGCCGAGCACGGAGGCCACCGCGATCCCGCTGAAGACCAGCGAGGTGGCCGAGCCCACGGACTTCCCCGGGACCAGCCGTACCGCGAGACCGGCCGCGATGGCCCACACGCCGCCCATGCCGACGCCGACCAGGACGCGGGCCACCACCATCACCGCGAAGTGCGGGGACCAGGCGGCGAGGAGATTGCCGGCGATCAGCACCGCCATCAGACCGCACAGCACCAAGCGACGGTCGAAGCGGCCGAGCGCCGGGGTGAGCAGCGGCGCGGACACCGCGCCCACCAGACCGGTGATGGTCAGCGTCAGACCGGCCGTGCCCTCCGTCACCCGCAGGGCCTCGCCGATGGGCGTGAGCAGGCCCACCGGCAGCATCTCGGAGGTGACCACCGTGAACGTGGCGCCGGCGACAGCCGCCACGGCGGGCCAGCCACCACCCCGGGGAGGCGGGGCCTCCGGGGGCGCGCCTGCGATTTTCTCTGTCTGTGCCATGCCTTCAGCAAACCCGCCGCCACCTGCGGGAACAACGGTCAATCCCTCATGCTTCGATGAGCCTGACTACTTGATCGACTCGTCCGGGCCGCCTGGCGGGAACGGAGGGTCACCGGGTAGACAGCTCTGGGGCACTCGGCACGGAAAGGGAGACCATGGGCAGTCTGGAGATCCGCGAACTGGAGGCCTTCCTCGTGCTGGCCGAGGAGCTGCACTTCGGCCGGGCGGGCGAGCGGCTGTACGTGTCCCAGAGCCGGGTCAGCCAGCTCCTCCGGTCGCTGGAGGGCCGGATCGGGGCCCCGCTGGTGGAGCGGACGAGCCGCCGGGTGGGCCTGACGCCGCTCGGCGAGTCCTTCCTGGCGTCGCTGCGCCCGGCGTACGAGGCGCTGCAGGCGACCGTGGACGAGGCCCGGACCGCCGCCCGGAGCTTCGACGGCGTGCTGCGGATCGGCTTCCAGGGGACGGTGGACGACTACCTGGCCCGCGCCATCGCCCTGTTCGAGGACCGGTGCCCGAAGTGCGCGATCGAGGTGGCGGAGATAGCGCTGTCCGACCCGTTCGGCCCGGTGCGCCGCAAGGAGGTGGACTGCGCGGTGGTGCTGCTGCCGGTGGAGGAGGAGGACCTGGTGCTCGGGCCGGTGTTCTCCCGGCAGCCGCAGACCCTGGCGGTCTCCACCCGGCACCCCCTGGCACGGCGCGCCTCGGTCTCGGCGGAGGACCTGGCGGGCTGCCGGCTGATCGGCATCCAGGACTCCGCGCCCGAGTACTGGCGCCGGGCGCAGGCCCCCCGCGAGACGCCGGGCGGCCTGCCGATCCCCGTGGGGCCCCTGGTCAACACCCTCCAGGAGGGCCTTTCGCTCACGGCGGCGGACCGGGGGGCGATGCTCCTCTGCCGTTCGACGGCCGACTACCACGGCAGCCGCAGCTCCATCGCGTTCGTCCCGGTCGAGGGCCTTCCCGACTCCCTCCTCGGCGTGGTCTTCCGCCGCGTGAACCCCGCGCCCCAGGCCCGCATCTTCGCGCAGGCGGTCGACGAGACCCTGGCACGGGGCGCGGAGTGACGGCCCCCGGCGTTCACTCCCCGGCGGGGAAGCGGTCCGGTGCGAGCGCGGTGAGGAGGGAGTCCAGGGCGAGTTCCGTCGACACGGCCATGTCGACCGCGTCGGGCGCGAGGAGCCACTGGACCTGGAGGCCGTCCATGACGGCGATGATCGCGCTCGCGGCCGGCTCGACGCGGGCGTCGTCGTCGGCGAGGCCGCCCGCCTCGCGCAGCGCGTCGGCCACGAAGGCGCGCAGCCCGGTGTAGCGGTCGCGGAAGTAGGTCTGCGCCGGGTGGTCGACGGTGACGGACTCGGCCGAGAGCACCGCGTACAGGCGCACGATGCCCTCGCGCTCGGCGTTGCGGCGGGCGGTGTCGACGAGGTGGCGCAGGAACTCCGTCCCGCGCGGCCGGTCGGGCCCGAGCTGCTCGATGTCGGACTGGTCGCGGAGTTCCAGGACGCTGGTGAGCAGTTGGGCCTTGGTCCGGAAGTAGTGCAGGACCCCGGCCTGGGTGAGTCCGGCGCGGTCGGCGATCTCCTGGATCGGCGCGTTGTGGTAACCGCGGGCGGCGAAGGTGTCCATGGCGATGTGCAGGATGTCCTGCCGTCGCCGCTTGGCCTCGGCGCTGCGGGGCGTACGGGGCGGGCGCTTCGTCTTACCTACCGGGTTGTCGCTCACGCGCGCCAGCATAGGTGCCCCCGGAAGCCGGGAGACCGGCTCGGGAGACGCTCCGGGAGGCGCTTCGGGGAGTGTGAGCCAGACCACTTACTAAGTACTTAGCGAGTGTGCTTTCATGTGGCCGTCACCACGACGACACGCCGTCGTCACGGCCCGAGGGGATCCCCATGTCTGCCCTGTCGCCCGCGCGTCCCGCCCCTCCGGCCCGGTCGGAGGCGGCGGACGAGAGCCGCTGGGGCGCGCTGATCGAGGCCCTGGACCTGACGGCCAAGGTGCGGCTGCTGACCGGGGCGTCCCTGTGGACGCTGCACGGGGAGCCGAGGCTCGGACTCCATCCCGTCGTCACCTCCGACGGACCACAGGGCGTGCGGGGGACCGGCGAGGTGCCCGGCGAGACCGGCCTCCTCGCCCCGGCCCCGAGCGCCACCGGCGCCACCTGGGACACGGAGCTGGCCGAGCGCCTCGGACGCGTCTTCGCCGCCGAGGCCCGCCGGAAGAAGGTGGACGTCGTCCTGGCCCCGCTGGTCAACCTCCAGCGCACCCCGGTCGCCGGCCGCCACTTCGAGTGCCTCTCGGAGGACCCCCTGCTCTCCGGCGCGCTCGGCGCCGCGCTCGTGCGGGGCCTCCAGGACGAGGGCGTCGCCGCCTGCCTGAAGCACTTCGTCGCGAACGACTCCGAGACGGACCGGACGCGGTACCGCGCCAGGATCGACCCCCGTACGCTCCGCGAGGTCTACCTCGCCCCGTTCGAGCGCATCCTCGCCGAGGCCGGGCCGTGGAGCGTGATGGGCGCGTACTCGGGCCTCGACGACGGCACCGAGTCGGCCCCGCTCCTCGAACACCGGCGCGTCCTGCGGGGCGTCCTGAAGGACGAGTGGGGCTACGACGGAGCGGTGATCAGCGACTGGGCCGCCACCCGGACGACCGCGGCCACCGCCGTCGCCGGCCTCGACCTGGTGATGCCCGGCCCCGACGGGCCGTGGGGCGACGCCCTCGTCGGGGCGGTCCGCCGCGGCGAGGTGGACGAGGCGGCCGTCGACGACAAGGTCCTGCGGCTGATGCGGCTCGCCGCCCGCGTCGGCAAGCTCACCGAGCCCTGGACGCCCGGCGGGCAGCCCCCGCCGGCCGCGCCCGCGCCCGCACCGGTCGGCGAGGCGGACTTCGCCGCGCTGCGCGAGGTCCTCACCCGGGGCACCGTCCTGCTGCGCGACGAGCGGGCCCTCCTCCCCCTGGACCCGGACCGGCTGGGCAGCGTGGCGCTGATCGGGCCGAACGCCGTCGAGCCGTACCTCCAGGGCGGCGGCAGCGCCCACGTCCCCGCCGTCCGCACGGTGGGATACGCCGAGGGGCTGCGGGCCGCCCTGCCGGACGGGGTTCGCCTCACCGTGCACCGCGGCGGCTCGTCCCGGCGGCACGCCCCCTTCGTCGACCCCGCGCGCCTCACCGGGATGCGCGCCGCATACCTCTTCGAGGACGGCACGCCGGTGGGCGAGGAGGTCCGCCGCACCGGCGACTGGGGGGTCTTCGACGTGCCGGACGGCGTCACCGACGTGGTCCTGACCGGCCGGATCACCCTCGCCGAACCGGGCGAGCACCTCCTGGAGTTCGGCTGCGCCGGACGCTTCACGGTCGCCCTCGACGGCAAGCCGGTCCACACCGGCGAGGACGACCGGGGCGTCGAACTGATCCTGGAGTCCGGCCACCACCACCCCGGGACCCACCGCCGCACCGTGCGGGTGGACGCCGCACCGGTCCGCCTGGACCTGAGGATCGACCTCCGGGTCGTCGACGCCGACTCCTACGGCCGCTTCGTCACCGCCCACGTGCGCCACCTGCCGCCCGGCCCCGGCGTCGAGGACGAGATCGCCGAGGCCGTCGGGGCGGCCCGCGCGGCCGACGTCGCCGTGGTGGTCGTCGGGACGAACGAGGAGGTCGAGTCCGAGGGCTGGGACCGCCCCGACCTGGAACTGACCCCGCAGCAGCACCGCCTCGTACGCGCGGTGGCCGCTGCCAACCCCCGTACCGTCGTGGTGGTCAACGCCGGCGCCCCGGTCCTGCTGCCCTGGGCCGGCGAGGTCCCCGCCCTGCTCTGGGCGTGGCTGCCCGGACAGGAGGCCGGACACGCCCTCGCCGACGTCCTGTTCGGCCGCGCCGAACCCTCCGGCCGCCTGCCCTGGACCCTGCCCGCCCGCGCCGAGGACGTCCCGGTCCCCGACGCCGTCCCCGTCGACGGCGTCCTCGACTACCACGAGGGGCTCCACGTCGGCCACCGCGGCTACGACCGCGCCGGCACCGAACCCGCCTTCCCCTTCGGCCACGGACTCGGCTGGACCACCTGGTCCTACGACCGCGCCGAGGCCCTCGCACCGTCCGCCCCCGCCACCGACGCCGCGGGCGGGGACGGGCCTCGGATCGCGGTGACCCTCACCAACACCGGCCCCCGGACCGGACGGGAGGTCGTCCAGGCGTACCTGGAGGCCCCCGACGGCGCCCCCGGCGACCCCGTCCGCGTCCTGGCCGGTTTCGCCGTCGCCGAGGTCCCCGCGGGCGGCACCGCGACGGTCGCCCTGACCCTGCCCCGGCGGGTCTTCCAGTCCTGGGACGAGGAGCGCCGGAGCTGGCGCCCGGCCGCCGGACGCCGCCGCCTGCGCGTCGGCCGCTCCAGCCGCGACCTGCGCCTGACGCTCGACCTGGACCTGGACCTGGACCTGCACCTCGACCTCGACCTCGACCTCGACCTCGACTGACGCCCGTACCCCACGCGCCACGTTCCGCACGGACGCACCACCCCCTCGTGTCAGGTCACCCCCACCGAAGGAGAGCCGCACCGTGTCCCACCGAACGACCGCACGGGCCCGCGCCGCGGGCGCCGCACTCGTCCTCGCCGTCGCGTGCCTCGGCGCCACCGGCGCCGGCAGCGCCCAGGCCGCCGACCCCACCGCCCAGGTCTGGGTCACCACTCCGGACGGAGCCCGGAAGCTCGCCGCCGAGACCGTCCCCTTCACCGGTACGGTCCAGCCCGTCGACATCCGCGTCGACGCCGGCAGCCGGGGACAGAGGTTCACCGGCGCCGGCGCCTCGGTCACCGAGGCGTCCGCCCACCTCGTCCAGGGCCTGCCCGCCGACAAGCGGGCCGACCTGATGAAGTCGCTCTTCTCCCCGAGCGAGGGCATCGGGCTGAACTACCTGCGCCAGCCGCTGGGCAGCACCGACTTCAACTCCGGCGGCTTCTACACGTACGAGGACACCAAGGGCTCGTTCTCCCTCGCCCGCGACCAGCAGGAGATCATCCCGGTCCTCAGGCAGGCGACCGCCCTCAACCCGGCGATCCGGTTCATGGGCTCCCCCTGGTCGCCGCCCGCCTGGATGAAGACCGGCAACTCGCTCAACGGCGGCGGCCTGAGGGCCGACCAGTACCAGGCGTACGCCGACTACCTGGTCAAGGCGATCAAGGCGTACGGGCAGCAGGGCATCACCCTCACCGACCTCACGGTCCAGAACGAGCCCGAGTTCGCCACCAGTTACCCCTCGACGTCGATGACGGCGGCCGAACAGGCCGCGTTCCTGAAGGTCCTCGACCGGACCCTCACCGCCGCCGGACTGCCGACCAACGTCCTCGCCTACGACCACAACTGGGACCACCCGAACTACCCGCTGGAGGTCTTCGGCTCCACGCAGGGGATCCAGCGCGTCATCGGAGCGGCCTTCCACTGCTACGGCGGGCAGCCCTCCGCCCAGCAGCAGGTCGTCAATGCCGGGAAGCGCGTCTTCTTCACCGAGTGCTCCGGAACCGACAGCGCGAACCCGGCCACCACCTTCGCCGACACCCTCCGGTGGCACGCGGAGAACCTCGTCGTGCAGAACATGCGCAACGGCGGCGAGACCGTCGTCAACTGGAACCTCGCCCTCGACCGGAACGGCGGCCCGCACCAGGGCCACTGCGCCGACCGCTGCAACGGCGTCGTCGAGATCGCGAACGGCGACGTCACCCGCAACGCCGAGTACTACGTCCTCGGCCACGTCACCAAGTTCGTCAAGCCCGGCGCCACCCGGATCGGCTCCACCAGCCAGGGCGCCGGGGGCGTGCAGAACGTCGCCTTCCAGAACCCGGACGGCTCCTTCGCCGCCTACGTCGTCAACACCGCGAGCAGTGATCGGCGCTTCTCCCTGACCGAGGGCGGGAAGTCCCTCGCCTACACCCTCCCGGCCGGCGCCGTGGCGACCGTCGTCTGGACCGGCGGCGGCACTCCCGGCGCTCCGATCGACCCGGCCGCCTGGTACCGCGTCGCCGGCGCCCACAGCGGCGCCTGCCTGGACGCCGCCGACTGGGGCACGGCCGACGGGACCGCCCTCCAGCAGTGGAGCTGCGGCACCGGCACCAACCAGAGGTGGCAGTTCCGTCCCACGAGCGACGGCCACTACCAGGTCGTCAACCAGTTCAACTCCCGCGTCTGGGACGTCGACGGAGGCTCCGGCGCCACCGCCGCCGGCGTCAGGGTCCACCTGTGGGGCTACGTGGGCGGCACCAACCAGCAGTGGCGGCCCGAGGCCGTCGGCACCGGCGGCCGGTACCGCTTCGTCGCCCGCCACAGCGCCAAGTGCCTCGCCGTCGACAACGCCTCGACCGCCGACGGGGCCCGGCTGTCCCAGCAGCCCTGCGACGGTTCGGCCGCCCAGACGTTCACCCTGACGGGCTGATCCCCGGCGCCACCGCTCCCTTCCCGTTGTTCCCCCTCTTCCTCCGGAACCGGCCGTGGCGAGAATCTGTCCCTGTGGGGGAGGACCGCGGCGGTGCCGGGGAGGGGGACGGGGATGAACGCGTGGGTGGTCCCGGGCTACACGGAGACCCGGGAGCTGGGGGCGGGCGCCAGTGGGCGCGTGGTGCTGGCCGTGCACGACGCGACCGGTACGCCGGTGGCCGTGAAGTACCTGGGGGAGCGGCTCCGTTCGGACGGGGCGTTCGTCCACGGCTTCCGCTCCGAGGCCCGGGTGCTCGGCTCGCTCGACAGCCCGTACGTCGTCGGGTTCTACGAGTACGTCGAGGCGCCGCCGGGCGCGGCCATCGTGATGGAGCTGGTGGACGGCGTCGCGCTGCGCGCCCTCCTGTCCCGGGAGGGCGCGACCGGCCCCGAGGCCGCGCTCGTGGTGCTCAAGGGCTCGCTCCTGGGCCTCGCCGCCGCCCACCGGGCGGGCGTCGTGCACCGCGACTACAAGCCCGAGAACGTCCTGGTCGCCGCCGACGGGTCGTCCAAGCTGGTCGACTTCGGGATCGCGACCGGACGCGACAGCAGGCCCGGCGTCGCCGGGACGCCCGCCTACATGGCGCCCGAGCAGTGGAACGGCGCCCCCGCCTCCCCGGCGGCCGACGTCTACGCGGCGACCGCGACCTTCTTCGAGTGCCTGACCGGACGCAAGCCCTTCGCGGGCGACAGCTTCGCCGAGCTCGCCCTCCAGCACCTGGAGGCCCCCGTCCCCGACGGGGAGGCGCCGGAGCCGCTGCGCCCGCTCATCCGGCGGGGCCTCGCCAAGGCGCCGCACGAACGCCCGGAGAACGCCGCCGCGTTCGTCGGCGAACTGGAGTCGGTCGCCACCGCCGCGTACGGCCCGGACTGGGAGGAACGCGGCCGGGGCCGCCTCGCGGCCCTCGCCGCGCTCCTGCCGCTGCTCTTCCCCTCCTCCGGCGGTACGACCCGGGGCACGACCGCGCTCGCCATGACCACGTTCGCCCGGCCGGGGACGCCGCGCCTCCGGCGCCGGTTCCCCCGCGGCCTGCCCGCCGGGGCGGCCGCGCTCGTCCTGGCGCTGCTGCTCGCCCTCGCCGCGCGGGCCGGGGGAGGGGAGCCGGACGGGGACCGGGCCGCGCAGGCCTTCGCGACGACGGACACCGCGTCGAGCACGCCCCCGCCGGATCCGAGTACGTCCTCCCCTCCCGCTCCCTCCCCCTCGCTCTCCTCCGCGTCCACGCCCGCACCCACGCCGACGGATCCCGGACCCTCCGTTCCGCCGGACACGCCCTCCCCGACGGACGGCACGCCGACCGCGACGCCCCCCTCGGCCGCTCCGGCCATTCCGACCGCTCCGACCGCTCCGACCCCGGAACCTCCGTCGACGCCGCCGCCGACCACGCCCCCCACCACTCCGCCGACCACACCCCCGACGGCACCGCCCGTCTCCGTGACGGCCGTCTCCGTCACGGGTCTGCGGCAGACCGGGGCCACCACCGGCGAGGCCACCGTCGAGATCACGACCGACGGCACGGGACCGGTGACGCTCCTCGTCGAGTGGTTCACCGGCGACGAGAAGGGGTCGCCGGGCGCGCCGGACGGCTCCGAGACCCTCCGGCGCGAGGGGGACACCCGGTACACCCTGACGCTCCCGCACGCCTTCCGGGGCTCGGGCTGCTACTGGGGAGCGCGCGCGACCACCGACCCGGCCGCCGCGAACGGCGGTTCCCTCCAGCAGGTCTTCGTCCGACGGTGCGTGATCGCGTGAACGACGACGACTACAGCGCCACCGAACTCGGCAGCCACTGGTTCCAGGGACCGGCGCCGGACCCGGTGCCCGACCGGCGGGAGGGCGAGGTCCTGCGCTTCGGGCCGGGGGTGACCGCGGCCGCCGCCCGCCGCGCCGGGAACGGCCCCACGGCGGTCGAGATCTGGCACGGCACCCTGCCCGGTGCCCCGCCGCCGCGCCCGGCCCGCCCCCGGCGGCTCCGCCGCCACGTGCCCGCCGCGCTGGTCCTGGCCGCCGTCCTGCTCTTCCTCGCCTGGCGGGAGTACGGCCCCGGGGCGGCGGTGCGGGACGTCGCCGTCACCGCCCCCGGGAGCCCGCTGGGCTGCGACGGCACGGCGGACGTCGTGGGCGTCGTGCGCACCGACGGCCGGCCCGGCACCCTGACGTACCACTGGGAACGCAGCGACGGGTCCCGGTCCGCGCCCCTGCGCGAGACCCTGGCCCGGGGGCAGGAGGAGGCCCGGCTCCACCTCCTGTGGACCTTCCGCGGACCCGGCGCCCACCGGGCCGTGGCGCGCCTGGTGATCACGTCGCCCGCCGCCCGCGCGGCCGAGGGGACCTTCACGTACCGCTGCGGGTGAGCGGGCCGTTGCGGGCGGGGTCTCCTCCCCGGCCCGGGGCGAGGGCGGCGAACCGCCTCTCGGTGGCGTCGAGCAGCCGCCGGCGCTGCTCCGGGGTCCTCCCGGTGACGCGGTCGAAGTTGACCCACCGCAGGTTCCGGACGCCGATCTTGCCGAAGGCGCCCTTGAAGAGGATCTTGGTCAGTGGGTCGCGGTACCACCAGCGGTAGGCCTTGTCCGGGGTGGTCATGACGGACAGGACGGTGACCCCGCCGAGGCGAGGGTGTAGGGGTGGTCGAGGACCAGCAGGACGCGCACGGGGACTCCCGGAGGGCGAAGGACCGTTTCCAAGACAACGGTTGCAGTCGAAACGGTTGTCTGTCAAACACCTGGGCTACCCTGACCCCATGGACAACCAGCCGCCGCTGCCCGACGACCTGGCCACGCTCTGGTACCTCACCCGCCGGGTCGCGGGACTCATGGACCGCAACGGAGAGGCGCTGTTCCAGCGGGAGTTGGGCATCTCCCTGGCGCAGTTCCTGGTCCTCTCCGTCATCGACGCCCACCCCGGGACGCTCAACCAGCAGCAGGTCGCCGACCGGCTCGGTCTGACCAAGGGCACCGTCAGCCGCCAGATCGACCACGCGGTCTCCGCGGGCCTCGTGGAGGTCCGGCCGGCCCCGCACAGCCGCCGCGAGAACGCCGTCCGCCTCACCCCGGCCGGCACCGGCCTGGTGCGGCGCGGCGACGCGGCGTTCGACCGGGAGCGCGAGGAGGTGCTGCCGCTCCTCGACCCCGACGACCTGCGCGCCGCCCTCCGCGTCCTCACCCACATGAACGACGCCCTCGGCACGTACCGCTGACGCCCAGGCACCCCCGCTCCCTCCCTCCGCCATCCGAAAGGCACCCCCATGACCCAGCAGACCCCCGCCCCCGACGTACGCCGCGTGGACGCCCGGCACCGCTACGAGATCCTCGTCGACGGCGAACGCGCCGGTCTGACGGCCTACCGCGACCGCGACGACCGGCGGGTCTTCTTCCACACCGAGGTCGACGACGCCTACGCGGGCCAGGGGCTGGCCGCGATCCTCGTCGAGCGGGCCCTCGCCGACGTGCGCGCCTCCGGCCTGCGCATCGTCCCCGTCTGCCCGTACGTGGCGAAGTTCCTTAAGAAGCACGAGGAGTTCGCCGACATCACCGACCCGGTGACCCCCGAGGTCCTCCAGTGGCTGGACGCCCAGTCGGGGCGCTGACCCCGGACGTCGGCCGACACGCGAACGGATGGCTCGAAAACCTACGTTCGGGCAGGTAAACCCTGTTCGGATCAAGATCACTGCATGGAGGTAAAGACCCCGTTCCCATGGGGTGGGCCGGGTGCGTCGGCCGTTACTGTTCCCCGGGATCCGGGCGAACCGCCGGATCCCCGCACCCCGTTTCTCCTTGCGGCGGTGGGACGCGCCCGGGCGCCGATCACCGCCTTCGTGGAAGAGAGCCCGCCCGATGACCGTTGACGACCGCCCGGAAGCGCGGCCCGCGCCGCCCAGGCAGTCCAGTCTGAGCACCGCGGCCGCCCGCGGGCTCGCCCACACGGCCAAGTCCGCCCCGCAGACGCAGGAGATCACCTCCCGCTGGCTGCTGCGGATGCTCCCCTGGGTGGAGGCCAGGGGCGGCGCCTACCGGGTGAACCGCCGGCTCAGCCACACCGTCGGCGACGGGCGCGTCGAGTTCGTCCAGGACGGCGCCCGGGTCCGGGTCGTCCCGCGCGAACTCGGCGAACTGGCCCTCCTGCGGGGCTTCGACGACGAGCGGGTGCTGACCGCGCTCGCCGCCCGGTGCGTCCAGCGCGACTTCCGGGCCGGCGAGGTGCTGGTCCGGCACGGCGAGCCCGCCGAGGGCATCCACCTGATCGCCCACGGCCGGATCGGCCGGACCTGTCCGGGCAAGTACGGCGGCGAGGACACCGTCGCCGTCCTCGCCGACGGCGACCACTTCGGCGAGAGCGCCCTCCTCGACGCCGGCGCACGCTGGGGCGGCACCGCCACCGCCGAGACCGCCGGCACCCTGCTCACCCTCTCCCACGCCGACTTCGCCGCCGTCCTGGCCTCGGCGCCCGGCCTCCAGGCCCACGTCCGGGAGCTCGGCTCCCGGGCCCACCTGCCGAAGAACAAGTACGGCGAGGCCGCGATCCCGATGTCGTCCGGCCACACCGGCGAGGTCGCGCTGCCGGGCGCCTTCGTCGACTACGAGCTCGCGCCGCGCGAGTACGAACTCTCCGTCGCCCAGACCGTCCTCAAGGTCCACACCCGCGTCGCCGACCTCTACAACGGCCCGATGAACCAGACCGAGGAACAGCTCAGGCTGACCGTCGAGGCGCTGCGCGAGCGCCAGGAGCACGAGCTGATCAACAACCGGGAGTTCGGCCTCCTCCACAACGCCGACTTCAAGCAGCGGATCCAGCCGCACTCCGGCCCGCCCACCCCGGACGACCTCGACGAGCTGCTCACCCGCCGCCGGGGCACCCGGTTCTTCCTCGCCCACCCCCGCACGATCGCGGCGATCGGACGCGAGCTCAACGCCCGCGGCGTCTACCCCGGCCACGTCGACCTCCACGGCCGCCGCGTCCGGTCCTGGCGCGGGGTCCCGATCCTGCCCTGCGACAAGATCCCCATCAGCGCGGAGAACACCAGCTCGATCCTCGCCCTGCGCACCGGCGAGGACGACCAGGGCGTCATCGGCCTGTGGCAGACCGGCCTGGCGGAGGAGTACGAACCGGGCCTCTCGGTCCGCTTCATGGGCATCGACGAGAAGTCGATCATCTCCTACCTGGTCACCACCTACTACTCCGCCGCCGTCCTGGCGCCCAACGCGCTCGGCGTCCTGGAGAACGTGGAGATCGCCCGCAGGCGCTGAGGCCCCGGCGCCCCGCGCACCCGCCCGTTCAGCACCGCCCGGCGCCCCCGGGCCGGGCGAGCACGCCCGGAACCGGGCGGCCCGCCCACCCCTCCAAGGAGTCACGGATGCCCGAGCCCGGGCCCTCCCCCCTGCGGCCGACCCTGCCCACGGCCGCGTCCCACGCGCTCACCCTGCCCACCGCGCCCCCTGCCCCCGCCGTCCCCGCCACTTCCGCGGTCCCCACCGTCCCCGCCGCCTCCGCCGTCCCCGAAGCCCCGCCCCGGCCCGCCCTCGAACGGATCCTGCGCGGTCCCAGCGGCCTGGGCACGGCGGGCCTCTCCCTGGTCCCGCGCGCGGAACCCCCCTCGTCGGAGAAGCCGGCGGCGTCGGCGGACCCGGCGGAAGGCCGCCCGATCCCCGGCCTCTACTTCCACCCGGTGCCGGAGCCCGACCCCGCGCGCGTGGCGGAGGTCAGCCGCCGCATCAAGGAGTGGGCGGTCGACGAGGTCGACCTCTTCCCCGACGACTGGGAGGGGGAGTTCGACGGCTTCCTGGTCGGCCGCTACATGGTCGCCTGCCACCCCGACGCCCCGACCGTCGACCACCTGATGGTCGCCACCCGCCTCATGGTCGCCGAGAACGCGGTCGACGACTGCTACTGCGAGGACCACGGCGGTTCCCCCGTCGGACTCGGCGGCCGCCTCCTCCTCGCCCACACCGCCCTCGACCCGCTGCACACCACGTCGGCCTACCAAGCGCCGTGGGCGGACTCGCTCCACGCGGACGCCCCCCGGCGCGCGTACCGCTCCGCGATGGAGTACTTCGTCCGGCAGGCCACCCCCTCCCAGGCCGACCGGTACCGGCACGACATGGCCCGGCTGCACCTGGGCTACCTCGCCGAGGCCGCCTGGGCCGAGACCGACCACCTGCCGGAGGTGTGGGAGTACCTCGCGATGCGGCAGTTCAACAACTTCCGCCCCTGCCCCACCATCACCGACACCGTCGGCGGCTACGAACTCCCCGCCGACCTGCACGCCCAGCCGGCCATGCAGCGGGTCCTCGCCCTCGCCGGCAACGCCAGCACCATCGTCAACGACCTGTACTCGTACACCAAGGAACTCGACAGCCCAGGCCGCCACCTGAACCTGCCCGTGGTGCTCGCCGAACGCGAGTCGCTCTCCGAGAAGGACGCCTACCTGAAGGCGGTCGAGGTCCACAACGACCTCATGCGCGACTTCGAGGCCGAGGCCGCCGCCCTGGCCGCCGCCTGCCCCGTCCCGAGCGTGCTGCGCTTCCTGCGGGGCGTGGCCGTGTGGGTCGACGGCAACCACCACTGGCACCGGACCAACACCTACCGCTACAGCCTGCCCGACTTCTGGTAAGAAACGGAAACCTCAGTGACCAGCACCGACACGACCACCACCGCCGCGTTCGTCCCCGGCCCCGCGACCCCCTACCAGGGCGACATCGCGCGCTACTGGAACGCCGAGGCCCGGCCCGTGAACCTGCGCCTCGGCGACGTCGACGGGCTCTACCACCACCACTACGGCGTCGGCGACGTCGACCGCGCCGCCCTCGGGGACCCGGAGGACAGCGCGTACGAGAAGAGGCTCGTCGCCGAGCTGCACCGCCTGGAGTCGGCGCAGACCGACGTCCTCCTCGACCACCTCGGGGACATCGGCCGCGAGGACACCCTCGTCGACGCCGGCTGCGGCCGGGGCGGTTCGAGCGTCATGGCCCACCAGCGCTTCGGCTGCACGGTCGAGGGCGTCACCCTCTCCTCCGCGCAGGCCGAGTTCGGCAACCGGCGCGCGAAGGAGCTGGGCATCGAGGACCACGTCCGCGCCCGCGTCTGCAACATGCTCGACACCCCGTTCGAGAAGGGCGGCGTCGCCGCCTCCTGGAACAACGAGTCGAGCATGTACGTCGACCTGGACGACCTCTTCGCCGAGCACGCCCGGTTCCTGAAGGTCGGCGGCCGGTACGTCACCATCACCGGCTGCTGGAACCCGAAGTACGGCCAGCCGTCGAAGTGGGTCTCGCAGATCAACGCGCACTTCGAGTGCAACATCCACTCCCGCCGGGAGTACCTGCGGGCGATGGCCGACAACCGGCTCGTCCCGCAGGCCGTCGTCGACCTGACCCCGGCGACCCTGCCCTACTGGGAGCTGCGGGCCACGTCGTCGCTGGTCACCGGCATCGAGGAGGCGTTCATCGAGTCGTACAAGGACGGCTCCTTCCAGTACGTCCTGATCGCGGCCGACCGGGTCTGACCGGGGTCGCGCCACCGGAACGCGCCGGGGGCGACCGGACCGACCTCCTACGGTCCCGTCACCCCCGGCGTCGGTCGTTCCCGCCGGACAGGCCCTAGTCGGAGTCCCCGAACGCCTTCAGGACGCGTTCGGCGGCCAGTGTCGCCGTCAGCTCGCCGTCCCTGACCTGTCGCTCCAGGAGCGGTGCGAGCTCCTGGACCGCCGGGTTCGTGCGCAGCCGGTCGAGGAGCTCCTCGCGGACCATGGTCCAGGTCCAGTCGACCTGCTGGTCCTGCCGCTTGGCGGCGAGGCGGCCGGTCGAGTCGAGCAGGGTGCGGTGCTGCTCCAGGCGTCCCCACACGTCGTCGAGGCCCGAGGACTCCCGGGCGCTGCAACTGAGCACCGGCGGCGTCCAGAACGCGTCGGCGCCGTGCATCAGCCGCAGGGCGCCCGCCAGTTCGCGCGCGGCGGCCCGCGCGTCGCGCTCGTGCGGGCCGTCCGCCTTGTTGACGGCGACCACGTCGGCCAGCTCCAGGACGCCCTTCTTGATGCCCTGGAGCTGGTCGCCGGTGCGGGCCAGGGTGAGCAGCAGGAAGGAGTCGACCATGTTGGCGACGGCCGTCTCCGACTGCCCGACGCCCACCGTCTCCACCAGGACCACGTCGTACCCCGCCGCCTCCATGACGACGATCGACTCCCGGGTCGCCTTCGCGACCCCGCCGAGCGTGCCGGCGGTGGGGGAGGGGCGGACGAAGGCCGCCGGGTCGACGGCGAGCCGCTCCATCCGCGTCTTGTCGCCGAGGATGGAGCCGCCCGTACGGCTCGACGACGGGTCGACGGCGAGGACCGCCACCCGGTGGCCGAGCCCGGTCAGCATCGTCCCGAACGCGTCGATGAAGGTCGACTTGCCGACCCCGGGCACCCCGCTGATCCCGATCCGCACCGCCCGGCCGCTGTGCGGCAGCAGCTCGGTGAGCAGCTCCTGGGCGAGGGCCCGGTGCTGGGGCCGGGTGGACTCGACGAGGGTGATCGCCCGGGCGATCAGCGCGCGCTTCCCGTCGAGCACCCCCTTCACGTACGTGTCGAGTCCGATCACAGGTCGTGCCCGAGTCCGGCGGCGAGGCGCGTCACCAGGTCGTGGGCCGCGTCCGGGATGACGGTGCCGGGCGGGAAGACCGCCGCCGCGCCCATCTCCAGGAGCGTCGCCACGTCCTGCGGGGGAATCACCCCGCCGACCACGATCATGATGTCCTCGCGGCCCTCCGCCGCCAGCTCCTCCCGGAGCGCCGGCACGAGGGTCAGGTGACCCGCGGCCAGCGAGGAGACCCCGACGATGTGCACGTCCGCCTCGACGGCCTGGCGGGCGACCTCGGCCGGGGTCTGGAACAGCGGGCCGACGTCCACGTCGAAGCCCAGGTCGGCGAAGGCCGTGGCGATCACCTTCTGGCCGCGGTCGTGGCCGTCCTGGCCCATCTTGGCGACCAGGATGCGCGGACGCCGTCCCTCGGCCTCGCCGAAGGCGTCGACCAGGGTCCGGGTGCGCTCCACGGAGGGGGACTCGCCGGCTTCGTTGCGGTACACACCGGAAATGGTACGGATCTGGCCCGCGTGGCGCCCGTACACCTTCTCCAGGGCGTCCGAGATCTCGCCGACGGTGGCCTTCGCGCGGGCCGCGTTCACGGCCAGTTCGAGGAGGTTCCCCCCACCGCCCGCCGCACGGGTGAGCGCGTCGAGCGCGTCCCGGCAGGCGGTCTCGTCCCGCTCCTCGCGCAGCCGGCGCAGCTTGGCGATCTGCTGGGCGCGCACGGAGGAGTTGTCGACCTTGAGCACGTCGATCTGCTCGTCGGTCTCCACCCGGTACTTGTTGACGCCGATCACCGGCTGCCGGCCGGAGTCGATCCGGGCCTGGGTGCGGGCCGCGGCCTCCTCCACGCGCAGCTTGGGGATGCCCGCGTCGATGGCCTTCGCCATGCCGCCGGCCCCCTCGACCTCCTGGATGTGCTGCCAGGCGCGGCGCGCGAGGTCGTAGGTCAGCCGCTCGACGTACGCGCTGCCGCCCCACGGGTCGATGGTCCGGCAGGTGCCCGACTCCTGCTGGAGGAGGAGCTGGGTGTTGCGGGCGATGCGCGCCGAGAAGTCGGTCGGCAGGGCGAGCGCCTCGTCGAGCGCGTTGGTGTGCAGCGACTGGGTGTGGCCCTGGGTCGCCGCCATCGCCTCCACGCAGGTGCGGGTGACGTTGTTGAAGACGTCCTGGGCGGTCAGCGACCAGCCGGAGGTCTGCGAATGCGTGCGCAGGGAGAGGGACTTGGTGTTCTTCGGGTCGAACTGCCTCACCAGCTTGGCCCACAGGAGGCGGGCCGCGCGCAGCTTGGCGACCTCCATGAAGAAGTTCATGCCGATCGCCCAGAAGAACGACAGGCGCGGGGCGAACGCGTCCACGTCGAGCCCGGCCTCGCGGCCCGCGCGGATGTACTCGACGCCGTCCGCGAGCGTGTACGCCAGCTCCAGGTCGGCCGTCGCGCCCGCCTCCTGGATGTGGTAGCCCGAGATGGAGATCGAGTTGTAGCGCGGCATCCGCTGCGAGGTGTAGGCGAAGATGTCGGAGATGATCCGCATCGAAGGCCCGGGCGGGTAGATGTACGTGTTGCGGACCATGAACTCCTTGAGGATGTCGTTCTGGATGGTCCCGGCCAGCTTCTCGGGCGGTACGCCCTGCTCCTCGGCGGCCACGATGTAGAGCGCGAGGACCGGCAGGACGGCGCCGTTCATCGTCATCGACACCGTCATGCGGTCCAGCGGGATGCCGTCGAACAACTGGCGCATGTCGTAGATCGAGTCGATGGCGACGCCCGCCATGCCGACGTCGCCGGTGACGCGCGGGTGGTCGCTGTCGTAGCCGCGGTGGGTCGGCAGGTCGAAGGCGACCGACAGGCCCTTCTGTCCGGCCGCCAGGTTGCGCCGGTAGAAGGCGTTGGACTCCTCGGCGGTGGAGAAGCCCGCGTACTGGCGGATCGTCCAGGGCTGGTTGACGTACATCGTCGGGTACGGGCCGCGCAGGTACGGCGCCATGCCCGGACGGGTGTCCAGGAAGTCGAGGCCCTCCAGGTCCTGCCCGGTGTAGAGCGGCTTGACGCCGATGCCCTCCGGGGTCTCCCAGAGCAGGTCGTCGCCGCCGGCCGCCTTCTTGACGGCCGTGCGCCACTCGTCGGGGCCGCCGGCGGCGGCGGGCGGCCCGAGTTCGATCCCGGAGAAGTCGGGGACGGTCATCGGGACACTCCCATGCGGTCGAGGGCGGTGGAGAGCAGGGCGACGGCGTCACAGCCCGCGAAGAGGTAGGTGTCGACACCGGAGTACCGCGCGGGGCGGCCGGCGAGGAGGACGTGCTCCGCCCCCGCCGCGCGCAGCCCGGCCGCGGTCTCCTCCGCCCGCTCCTCGTACAGCGCGTCGCTGGAGCAGAGGCAGGCCTCGCGGGCGCCGCTCTCCTCGAACGTGCCCTCGGTGACCGGCTCGATGCCGCCCGCCTGGAAGAGGTTGGCGGCGAACGTCAGCCGGGCCGAGTGCGCGGCCGCCGGGCCGAGCGCGGCCAGGTAGACCCGGGGCCGGGCGCCGGTCGCGGCGAGGTGGGCGTCGGACCGGGCGCGCAGCGCCTCGTACGCCTCGTCGCGCCGGACGCGGGGCAGACCGCCGGAGGGCGGCTCGGGCGCGGGGGCGCGCTCGACGGGCTTCTCCGCGAGGTGCGGGAACTCGCTGACGCCGGTGATCGGTTCGCGGCGGGTGGCGAGCTTCTTGCTCCGGGCGGCCCAGGTCGCGGCCAGGCGCTCGCCGGTGAAGCCGGAGCGCAGGGCGGCCTCCTGGCCGCCCTCCCGCTCGATCGTGCGGAAGAACTCCCAGGCGGCGTGCGCCAGTTCGTCGGTGAGCCGCTCCACGTACCAGGAGCCGCCGGCCGGGTCGACGACCCGGGCGAGGTGGGACTCCTCGATGAGGACGGTGGAGGTGTTGCGGGCGATGCGGCGGGCGAAGGCGTCCGGCAGGCCGAGCGCGTCGTCGAAGGGCAGCACGGTGACGCTCTCCGCGCCGCCGACCCCGGCGGCGAGCGTGGCGATCGTGGTGCGCAGCATGTTCACCCACGGGTCGCGGCGGGTCATCATCACCGGCGAGGTCACCGCGTGCTGGCGCTGCGCGCCCGCCTCCGGGGCGCCGGAGGCCTCGGCCACCCGGGCCCAGAGCCGGCGCGCCGCGCGGAGCTTGGCGATCGTCAGGAACTGGTCGGCGGTGGCCGCGTAACGGAACCCGACCTGCCCGAGGGCCTCCGTGACGCTCAGGCCCGCCCCGGTGAGTCCGCGCAGGTAGGCCACGCCGGTCGCGAGGGAGCAGCCCAGCTCCTGCGCGGCCGAGCCGCCCGCCTCGTGGTACGGCAGGGCGTCCACGGTCAGGGCCCGCAGGCCCGGGTACCCGTCGGCGCAGCGGCGCGCGAGACCGGCGACGGACGCGAGGTCGTACGCCTGCCGGCCCGTGCGGGCCTCGTGGCCCAGCGGGTCCGCGCCCAGGTTGCCCCGGGCCGCGTCCGGGGCGACGCCCCGCTCCTCGTACAGGCGCAGGAGGCGCTCGGCGGCGGCCGCGGTCTCGTCGCCCGCGTCGAGGACGACGGGCGCGAGGTCGAGGTAGACGCCGTCGAGGGTCCGGTCCAGGGCGTCGACCGGGATGCCCGTGCCGCCGACGCCCAGCCAGAGGGAGGTGACGCCGTTCTCCAGGTCGGAGAGGACCGCGCCGTTGTCGGCGGTCAGGTGGCGCTGGCGCACGTCCCAGCCGCCGGTGGTGTTGCCCTCGGCCCGGCCGCCGCGCACGAAGGGCGCGAAGCCGGGCAGGCCGGGGTCGGGCGCGGCATCGCGCGCGGTGTACAGCGGGCGCGTGTCGAGGCCGTCCTCCAGCAGGGTGGACAGGGCGTCCTCGGCTTCGGCGCCGGAGACCTCCTTGCCCGATTTGCGCAGGACGCCCGCCACGAGGTTTTGCCACTGCTCATGTGGCGCGTCTGGGAATTCGGACGCCAGGGAAAGCCCGTCGTCAGGCAGGACCGTCATGCTCGGATGCTAGGGGAGATCGACAAGCGAGCAGGAGAGCGCACGACTGTGACCTTCTTCTCTTCACCCCTTGCGGGTTAGGTTAGGCTTGCCTAAGTTTGGTCTCCGGTCTTTCCGCCCCCTGCTCCGGGAGAACTCGCATGCGCCCCTCCAGCACCCGCGCCGCCCGTCCCACCCCCGCCGAACGCGTGCGCTCGATCCTGACCGCGGCCCACTCCATGACCGTCGTCACCGACGGCGGCGAGCAGGAGGTGCACCGTCTCGACGGCACGGGACCGATGGGCCACATCCACCTGCACGACCCCTCCGAGGACTGCCCCACCGGGAGGACCGCCCGCCTCCCCGTGCGCCTCGAACTCACCGACATCGCCCCCACCCCGGTCCGCGACCGCCTCCGCGCCCGCGTCACCCTCACCGGACTCCTCGACGCCCCCTACGAGTCCGACGCCAGCCGGAGCACCTGCATGGAGTTCGGCCAGGCCCTCCTGGAGGACGCCGACGGCCGCACCTTCGTCGCGCTCGACGAACTCCAGGCGACCGAGCCCGACCCGATGGCCACCTGCGAGGCGGCCATGCTCACCCATCTGGTCGACGACCACGCCGAACTCGTCCCCCTGCTGCTCCGCCTCGTCCGGCCACGCCCCGACCGGGACATGGTCCGCGCACTCCCCGTCGCCCTGGACCGCTACGGCATCACCCTGCGCCTCGAACACCCCACCGGCCACCAGGACGCCCGGCTGCCCTTCCCCACCCCCGTCACCGACATCGACGAGGCGGGCCCCCGCATCCACGCCCTCCTCGCCGCCGCCCGCCGCTCCTCCCACACCAACCGCCTGCTGACCTGAACGGCCCCTCCCCGGGCCCCGCGCCCCGCCGAGATGCCGAAGCGCGGCCGCGGACGAAGAATGGACGGGTCGGCCCGTACGTCGTCGGCGCCGAAACCGCTCGGGGACCCCCTACCGGGACACGGCCACGCCATGAACGCAGGAAGCCCGGCCGAGGGACGGCCGTCACCGCAGAGGGGCGCGCTGTACCGCACGGGACACTGGTGCGCCCGCCACTTCGTCGTCGTCATCGTCCTGTGGCTGGCGGCCGTGGTGGGCCTCCAACTCCTCGACCGGGCCGTCGGCGGCCAGTACTCCGACGACTTCGACCTCCCCGGAGTGCAGTCCGCCCAGGGCCTCGACGTCCTCAAGACGCACGACCCCGCGGCCGGCGGCTACGGCGCCCAGATCGTCCTGAACCGGCCCTCCGGCCCCCTCGCCGACGAGGCGTCCGCCGTCAACTCCACCGTCACCGCCCTGGAGAAGCTGCCCGACGTCCTCAGCGCCCAGAACCCGCTGCCGCCGCCGGGCACCACCCCGCCCGCCACCCCCGCCGGAACCCCCGACACCGGGCCGCTCTCCACCGACGGCAAGACCGCCTACATCACCGTCCGCTTCGGCGTGCAGCCCTCCACGCTCGGCACCGACTACCTGAACGGCGTCGACACGGCCGTCCAGCCGCTCCGCGACGCCGGCGTCACCGTCGAGTACGGCGGCACCCTCGGCGAACTGGCCCGCCCCGAGGCCGACGACCGCACCAGCGAGGCCATCGGCTTCGCCGTCGCGATCGTGGTCCTCGTCATCGGCTTCGGCAGCCTGATCGCCGCCGTCCTGCCCCTCGTCACGGCGCTCCTCGGGGCGGTCTGCGGCCTCGCCCTCCTCGGTCTCGTGGCCGCCGCCTTCACCTTCGGCACCGTCTCGCCCACCCTCGCCACGATGATCGGCCTGGGCGTCGGCATCGACTACGCCCTCTTCCTCATCACCCGGCACCGGCAGAACCTCATGGACGGCCACGATCCCGCCGACGCGGCGGGCCTCGCGACCACCACCAGCGGCCGCGCCGTCCTGGTCTCCGGCTGCACCGTCGTCATCGCCCTGTCCGGCCTGTGGGTCTCCGGCGTCACCTTCATCGGCAAACTCGGCCTCGCCGCCGCCTTCACGGTCGTCACCGCCGTGCTCTCCGCGCTCACCCTCGTCCCCGCCCTGCTCGGACTCGTCGGCCGCCGCATCGACCGCTACCACCTCCGCGGGCCCGTCGCGGAGACCGACGCCGAACCCGGCGCGCCCGCCCACGGAACCTGGCACCGCTACGCCCAACGGGTGGAGAAGCGGCCCTGGTGGTTCCTGACCGGCGGCGTCCTGCTCCTGCTCGTCCTGGCCTTCCCGCTGCTCTTCATCCAGCTCGGCCACATCGGCGACGGCGCCGACCCCGAGTCCTTCACCGACCGGCGGGCCTACGACCTCGTCTCCACGGCCTTCGGCCCCGGCGCCAACGGCCCCCTCACCCTCGTCGTCGACCAGTCGGCCGTCCCCGCCGACGACCGGGCGGCCCTCGCCACCAAGCTCCAGCAGTCCCTCGCCGACGTCCCGGACGCCGCCTCCGTCACCCCCCTCCAGCCCACCTCCGACGGACAGGTCCTCGTCGGCACCGCCTACTCGGTCGCCTCCCCGCAGGACGAGCGGACCACCGAGCTGACCGACCGCCTCGTCGACGACGTCCTGCCGCAGGCGGTCGCCGGCACCGACGCGCGGACCTACGTCACCGGCACCACGGCCGCCCAGGTCGACTTCCTCGACCTCGTCTCCAGCCGCCTGCCGCTCATCATCGCCGTGGTGGTCGCCCTCGCCTTCCTCGTCATCCTGATCGTCTTCAGGGGCCTCCTGGTCGCCCTCAAGGCCGCCGTCCTCAACGTCCTCTCCATCGCCGCCTCGTACGGCGTCGTCGTCGCCGTCTTCCAGTGGGGCTGGGGCGGACCCGCCCTCGGCGTCTCCGGCAAGGTCCCCATCGAGAGCTACGTCCCGATGATGATGTTCGCCATCGTCTTCGGCCTGAGCATGGACTACGAGATCTTCCTGCTCTCCCGCGTCCGCGAGGCATGGCTGCGCACCGGCGACCCCAAGGCGGCGGTCGCCCACGCCCTGGAGATCACCGCCCGGGTCATCACCTGCGCCGCGCTCATCATGGTCAGCGTCTTCGCGGCCTTCGTCGTCTCCGACGACATCGTCGTCAAGATGCTCGGCCTCGGCCTCGCCGCCAGCGTCCTCATCGACGCCACCGTGGTCCGCCTGCTGCTCGTCCCCGCCGTGATGACCCTCCTCGGCCGGCACGCCTGGTGGACACCGCACTGGCTGGACCGGATCCTGCCGCACCTGGACACCGAGGGAGGGGGCGGGGCCGAACCGGAACGGACTCCGGCGGACCGGCGCCGGGCATAGGCCCGCGTCCGGGGTCTACCGCGCTGACGGGGCGTCAGGCATAGTGGTCCGATCGTCCCGGCGCGTGCCGCCGCCGTTCGCGGTGCCGTTTCCCGCGTGTCGGCGGACGTCTCCTTCTCCGGGCCGCCGAATCACCCGCCGGGCTTGTCGCGCCCCGGGTGACCGATCGGTGGACGGCTCCTTTCGGGTGGCGCAATCCCGGTCCTCCGAAAGCGGAATCACTTCTTTTGACTTTCCTGATCCGTTGCCTGGAAAGGCTTGTTCTTTACCCCCTCTTGGGGTGTGTCGTGCATCACATTATCGCTTGCATCTGCATGGCATATCGGGCATAACGGCTGACGATGCGGCGGAATGAGTTCTTCAGGTGGCGGAATATCCACCACCACGCATTACTAGATCATTACCGATACTTGACCTGGATCAGCCCTCTTCCTTAGCCTCCGTACCACGCTCGTACCGCAGGACTGACTGACCTTCAGGTCCTGAAACCGACCAAGCGGGGGATCTCCGTATGTACGATGTCGTTATTGTTGGCGGCCGTTGCGCCGGAGCGCCTCTGGCCATGCACCTCGCCCGTCAGGGACACCGCGTTCTCGTGGTGGACAGGGCCTCTTTCCCGAGCGACTCGGTGTCGACCCACTACATCCACCAGGCGGGCCTGCTGCGCCTCAAGGAGTGGGGCCTGCTCGACGAGATCATCGCGGCCGGGACGCCCGCGCTCCGCACGATGCACTACGCGTACCGGGGCATCGAACTCAACGGCTTCGCGGACCCCGTCGACGGCGTCGACGCCGTCTACTGCCCGCGCCGCACCGTGCTGGACGAGATACTCGTCAACGCCGCCCGCCGGGCCGGCGCCGAGGTCCTGGAGGGCTTCACCGTCACCGACGTGGTGGTCTCCGACGGCCGCGTCACGGGCATCCGCGGACGCGAAGGGGACGGCCCGGAGCGCGAGTTCCGCGCCACGATCGTCGTCGGCGCCGACGGCTTCCACTCCACGGTCGCCAAGAAGGTGGGCGCGGAGCTGTACAACGTGCGTCCCGCCCCCGGCTTCGTCTACTACTCGTACTACACCGGTCTCGAGTCGTGGGGCCTGCACCACAAGAACGGCATGAACGAGAAGTGGTTCGGCACCTGGCCGACCAACGACGGCCTCACCATGGTGGCCACCATCTGCACCAAGCGGTACCTCAAGGAGTTCCGCCAGGACGTCGAGGCCAACTTCCGGGCCGTCATCGACGACGTCTCCCCGGAGATGGGCGAGCAGTTCCGCGACACGGCCCGGCGCGCGGAGGACTTCCGCCCCATGCGCTACCCGGACAACTACTACCGCCGCGCGTACGGCCCCGGCTGGGCGCTGGTCGGTGACGCCGGCTACCACAAGGACCCCTACACCGGCTGGGGCATCACGGACTCGTTCCTGCACGGCGAGCTGCTCGCGGAGCGCATCCACCAGGGCCTCGCGGGCGAGCGCCCCATGGAGGAGGCGCTGGCCGAGTACAACAAGCTCCGCGACGAGGAGAGCGCCGGCGTCTACGACTTCACGACGACGCTGGGCGAACTCACCGAACTGCCGCCGTTCTTCAAGGCGACGATGAGCGCGATGAGCAAGTCCCAGGAGTGGACGAACAAGATGCTCGGTCTGATCGGCGGCGTCGTCCCCGACTACGAGATCTACGCGCCGGACGCCCTGGAGCGGCTCTACGACGACGCCGGCGTGCCGCAGGACGAGCGGATCTACGACCCCGCCGCCTGACCGCGCCGCCCGCGGCCCCCGCCGCCCCTCCTCCGGGGACCTCCCGGCCCCGGAGCCGTACCCCTCCGTCGGACACCGTGCGCCCGGCCCGCCCCGGGCGCTCGCACCGGTGCCCCGCACCACCCGTGTGCGCCGCGGCCTCCTCCCACGCCGCCCTCTCCGCGTTCCCGTGCCGGGACGACCGTCCCGGACGCCGGCCCCCGCCCCCACGGGGGACACCGGTGTCCGGCCCGGTCCGCTCCCGGACACCGGTGCGCCGGGCCCGCCCGGATCCGCACACCCCTCCCCCCAGAGCACCCCGTCACCCCGCCGTCCCGACGCGCCGGGGCCCGGTGCGGCCCGTCCGCGCGCCCCGGACCGCCGCGCCGCCGACACGGCATTCCATGCGCTTCGTTCGAGGGAGACCAGCAGATGACGCGTGCGTCCAGCATGTTCGATCTCATCAGTGACCAGAATGAGGACAGGCCCTACTTCGAGACCGGCGGCATCGGCAGGTCGCACGGGTTCTACACGGGCGAGGAGCAGTTCCGCCGGGAGATGTCCCGCATCTACGGCCGGCGCTGGCTCCCGGTCGACCACGTCTCCCGCCTGAAGGAGAAGGGCGCCTACAGCACCCTCAACATCGGCTCCGGATCCATCCTGCTGATCCACGGCGACAACGGGATCCAGGGCTACCACAACTACTGCCGGCACCGCGGCTACAAGCTCGTCGAAGAGGCCACCGGGAAGCGCCAGAGCCTCGTCTGCCTCTACCACTGCTGGGTCTACGACCGGAACGGCAAGCTCAAGAGCCTCAACGGCACGTACCTGGACCACTTCTTCGACAAGGAGAAGAACGGCCTGCTGCCCGTGCGGACCGAGGTCCGCTTCGGCGTGGTCTTCGTGGCGCTGTCCGACGACGCCCCGGACCTCGACGAGTCGCTGGGCGAGTTCGGGGAGTTCGCCAAGGTCTACGACCTCGCCGACCTGGAGTGCGTCGAGGCCAAGGACTACCCGGTCGCCTCGAACTGGAAGCTCGTCGCGCACAACGTCAACGAGAGCCTCCACTTCCCCACCGCCCACAAGGACCTGCACCGCATCACCGACTTCGACGACGCGGGCACCTACGACCTCAGGGGCGACATCGTCGGCGCCTGGCAGTCGATCCGCACCGGCTACAACTCCGTCTCCCTGTCGGGGCGCAGCCCCCGCACACCGATGCCGAACGTCCCCGAGGGCGACCTCCGGAAGATCAACTGGATCACCATCCTGCCCAACCTGCTCTTCGGGTTCACGGCCGACTACGTGATGATGCAGTGGGTCTGGCCGGAGAGCCCCGGCACCTGCTTCGTCCGCCACTTCTGGCTGTTCCACCCCACCGAGACCACCAAGAGCGACTTCTCGCACGAGGACGTCTTCGCACTGTGGGACAAGGCCAACTACGAGGACTGGGAGATGTGCGAGCGGACCCACCGCGGCCTCTCCAACCCGCTGTGGACCCCCGGCCAGCTCTCCTACGACGAGGAGGTCGTCGCCCAGATCGACGCCTGGGTCGCGCGCGAGACCGCCGGGGCGCCCGAGGACGGCGGCGAGGCCGCCGGCCCCGGAAAGGCGGAGCGGTGAGCATGAAGCCCAACTGCTACCTGATCGGCGGCACCCGCGTCCTCACGCAGTGCGGCACCCGACTGCTCGACGCCGGCGTGACGATCGAGGGCGTCCTCAGCGACGACCCCGCCGTCGTCGCCTGGGCCGGCGCCCACGGGATCCCCGTGCACGACCCGGCCGGCGACCTCGTGGCGCTCCTGTCGGAGCGGCCGTTCGACTACCTGTTCAGCATGGTCAACTTCCGCATCCTGCCCGGAGCCGTACTCGGCCTGCCGAAGACCGCCGCCATCAACTTCCACGACGGCCCGCTGCCGCGCTACTCCGGCAGTCACGTCCCCGCCTGGGCCCTGTACGAGGGCGCCCCGCGCCACGCGGCCACCTGGCACCTGATGACCGAGGCCGTCGACGCCGGCGGCGTGCTCCTGGAGCGCTGGTTCCCGGTCCGCGACCACGCCACCGCCCTCTCCCTCACCTACGAGGCGGCCGAGGCGGGCATCGAGCTGTTCGCCGACCTCGTCCCGCACGTCGTCCGGCGCACCCTCCCCGAGGTCCTCGACACGAGCGGCCGCGAACGCCGCTTCTACCGCCGGTCCGCGCGCATGGCGGGCGGCGGCGTCATCCACGCCGGCACCACCGCCGCCGAGGCCGTACGGCTCGTCAGGGCCCTCGACCACGGCTCCTTCCCCAACCCGCTCGGCCTGCCCGCCCTCGTCACCGAACGGGGCGCCGTCCACACCCTGCAGGCCCGGCTGATCCCGCGCGACGAGACCCGCACCGAGACCACCGTGCTGTCCGTCACCACCACGGCCATCACCCTGGCCGCTCCCGACGCCGACCTCGTCCTCAGCGACTGGCGGGCCGTCGACGGCAGCACGCTCAGCGGCCAGGCCGCCGCCCAGCGGCTCGGCATCGCCCCCGGCGCCGCCCTCCCGGCCGTCCCGGAGGAGCGGCTGGCCGACATCTCCGCCGCCCAGGAGCTCCTGCGCCCCCACGAGCCGTGGTGGCGCGCCCGCCTGGAGGACGTGCGGCCCGCCCCGCTGGCCGCCGACGACTTCTCCGCGGCCACCGCCCACTACGGGCACTACGAGCTGGCGTACGTCCCGGCCTCGCGCGACGAGAGCGTCGCCGTCCTCCGTGCCTTCCTCGCGGCCGTCGCCGAGCGCGTCGGCGAGGAGGTCTTCGACTTCGCCTGGTCCCCGTCCGGCGCCCGCGACCTCGCGGAGCGCACGCACGGGCTGACGGCCGCCCGCTTCCCCGTCCGCTACGACGGCGGGACCGCCCGCACCCTGCGCGAGAGGCTCGACGAGGCCTCCGCCCGCCACGGCTACACCGGTGACCTGGAGGTCCGCCTCGGCATGGCCGGCCGGCCGCTCGGCACCGACGAGCCGAGCTTCACCCGCGTCATGGTGCTGGAGCGCGCTCCCGGCGAGGAGGCGTCCGCCGACCCCCACACCGAGATCGCCCTGCTGTGCCTGACCGACGGCCCGCCCACGGTCTTCGTGCGGGAGACCGCCATGGGCGAGGACGAGGCGCTGGACTTCGTCGAGCGCGTCGAGGACCTGGCCATGGCGGCGCTGCTCCGGGGCGACGAGCCGCCGGCGGAGGCCGCCGGGTCCGCCCGGTCCGCCGACTCGGGGGAGGCCACCGATTCCGGCGAGGCCACTGACTCCGCCGGGCCCGCCGACTCCGGCGCACGGATCGGTGGAGGGCCCGGCGGCCCGACCGTGCTGGACCTCTTCGCCACCGCGGCCGCCGAGCGGCCCGGAGCCGTCGCCGTCCGCGCCGGGAACCGCACGCTCGACTACGCCGGTCTCGACGGCTGGGCGGACGCCGTCGCGGCCCGCCTGCACGACGAGGGCGTCGAGCGGGGCTCGGTGGTCGGCGTCCTGCTGGAGCGCGACACCGCGCTGCTCCCCGCCGTGCTCGGCGTCCTGCGGGCCGGCGCCTCCTTCCTGCCCCTGGACCCGGGCTACCCCGTGGACCGGCTGAGGCGGTACGTGGACGTCTCGGACTGCGACCTCATCCTCACCGACGCCCGCACCCACGACCTGGGCGCGTCCCTGGGCCCCGCGCGGCGGGTGCCCGGGGCGGACGGGGCGGCCCAGGCGGTGCCCCCGCGCGTGACCGCCGCCGACCTGGCGTACACCCTCTTCACCAGCGGCTCGACCGGCGACCCGAAGGGCGTCGAGATCGGCCACGGGGCGCTCGCCGACTTCCTCACCGGCATCGGCGGACGCCTGGGCGTCACCGCGGACGACACCGTCCTCGCCCACACCACGGTCGCCTTCGACATCTCCCTGCTGGAACTCCTCCTGCCGCTCACCGTCGGCGCGACGGTCGTCCTCGCCTCCCGCGAGACCGCGGCCGACCCGTACCGACTGGCCGAGCTGGCGAGCGGGGTCTCCGTGGCCCAGGCCACGCCGAGCCTCTGGCGCCTGCTGCTGGGGACCGGCTGGACCCCGCACGCCGGGCTGACCGTCCTCTCCGGCGGCGAGGCCCTGTCGCCCGCCACCGCCGAGCGGCTGCACGAGCCCGCCCGCGCCCTGTGGAACCTGTACGGCCCCACCGAGGCCACGATCTGGGCCGCGGCCCACCGGGTCGGGTCGGTCGGCGCCTTCCTCCCGCTCGGCGAACCCCTCCCGCACATGGAGCTCCACGTCCTCGACGAGGAGCTGAACCCGTGCGCGGCCGGGAGCACCGGCGAGCTGTACCTCTCCGGCACCGGGCTGGCCCGCGGCTACGCAGGACGGCCCGACCTGACCCGGGAGGTCTTCGTCGACCACCCCGCCACCGGGACGAGGCTCTACCGCACCGGCGACGAGGTCCGCCTGCACGCGGACGGCGCGGTCGAGTGGCTCGGCCGCACCGACGCCCAGGTCAAGGTGCGGGGCCACCGCATCGAGCCCGCCGAGATCGAGCGGGTCCTGGAGAGGATCGACGGCGTCACGGCCGCCGTCGTCGTCGCGGCGCGCTTCGAGGGCCGCGGCGAACCGAGGCTCACCGCCTACCTGGTGGGCGACGCCGTACCGGGCAAGTCGCGGCTCGACGCCCTGGTCGCCGCCGCCCTGCCCGCCTACATGGTGCCGGACGCCTATGTGGACCTCGACGTCCTGCCGCTCACCGACAACGGCAAGGTGGCCCGCGCCGAGCTCCCGCCGCCCACGCGCGACAGCATCCTGCGCTCGGGCGAGGAGCCCGAGTCCGCCGCCGGGCCCGCCGCCGAGTCCGGGACGAGCCCCGGGTCCGCGCCTGGGGCGGCGGCACCCGGGCCCGCGACGGTCGCGACGGCCGGGGATCCGGCACCCGTGCCGGCGGCGGCCGGTGACACCTCCGTACCCGCCGGGTCCGGCGTGACGGCCGGGTCCGGCGAGCCCGGCATGACGGAGGAGGCGCTGGCGCGGTCCATCGCGCGGGTGTTCGCGGCCACGCTGGGCCACCCCGGCTTCGACGTCCACGCCAACTTCTTCGACCTGGGCGGCGATTCGGTGAACGTCACCGTCGCCGCCGCGCGCCTCGGCGACGAGCTGGGCGCGCCCGTCACCGCCCCCGCCCTCTTCGCCTCGGGAACCCCGGTGAAGCTGGCCCGCCTCCTGGGCGCCGAGGGCGTCGTACTCCTGCGCGACCAGGAGACGGCGACGGCCCCCGAGACGGCTCCCGTCGCCGTCGGGGCCGCGGCCGGGCCCGTCCGGACCGCGCCTCCCGTGCCGGACACGCCCGTCGCGCCGGCCGCCCCGGTCGCCCCGGCGACCGCGCCCGCCGCCTCCGCCCCCGGATCCGCGGCCGCGCGGCCGGCCGACGACGACGCGCTCGCCGTCATCGGCATGGCGTGCCGGTTCCCCGGCGCGAGCACCCCGGACGAGCTCTGGCAGAACCTCGTCGCCGGCGTGTCCAGCATCGGCGACGCCCCCGAGGGCAAGCGCGGCTGGGCCCACCTGTGGTCCGAGGCGGGCGCCGACGACGTGCGGATGGGCTGGGTCGACGGCGTCGAGCACTTCGACGCCGCCCGCTTCGGCCTCACCGACCGCGAGGCGCGCCGCATGGACCCGCTCCAGCGGATCCTGCTCAGCGTCACCGCCGAGGCCATGGAGAGCTGCGGCCGGGACCACACCTCCCTCGGCGCGTCCACCGGCGTCTTCGTCGGCGCCATCGCCAGCGACTTCCCGGAGATCGTGGCCCGGAGCATCGGCCACTCCGACCCGCACGTGGCCACCGGCACGGCCCCCTCCATGGTCGCCAACCGCCTGTCCCACGTCTTCGACTGGTCCGGCCCGAGCTTCGCCGTCGACACGGCCTGCTCGTCGTCCCTCGTCGCCCTGCACGAGGCCGCCATGCACCTGCGGGCCGGCGAGGTCGACGCCGCCGTCGTGGCCGCCGCCAACCTGGTGCTCACCCCGGCCAAGACCCGCTCCTTCACCCGCAACGGCATGCTCTCGCCGCGGGGCGCCTGCCGGGCCTTCGACGACGCCGCCGACGGCTACGTGCGCGGCGAGGGCGCCGGCGCCCTCGTCCTCAAGCGGCTCTCCGACGCCGAACGCGACGGGGACCCGGTCCTCTCCGTCATCCGCGGCACCGCCGTCAACCACACCGGCGGCAGCGCCGGCTTCCTCACCGCGCCCAGCAGGCCGGCCCAGGAAGCCGTGCTCCGCCGGGCGCTGGCCCGCTCCGGGCGCACCGCCGCCGACATCGGCTACGTCGAGGCGCACGGCACCGGCACCCAGCTCGGCGACCTCATCGAGCTGGAGGCCCTCCACGCGGTCCTCGGCGAGCCCGCCGGCCGCGCGCCGGTCGCGGTGGGCTCCGTGAAGACCAACATCGGCCACCTGGAGCCCGCCGCGGGCATCGCCGGCCTCATCAAGACGGTGCTGGCGCTCCAGGCGGCCCACATCCCGCCGTCCCTGAACTACGAGACGCCGAACCGGTCGTTCGACTTCGACGGCTCGCCGCTGTTCGTCGCCGACCGGCTCCTCCCGTGGGGCCCCGGCCCGCGCGTCGCCGGAGTCAGCAGCTTCGGCTTCGGCGGCGCGAACGCCCACGTCGTGGTCGAGGCCGCACCCGGCACGGAGCGGGGCGGCACGGACTCCGGCCCGCAGCTCCTCGTCCTCTCGGCCGGCTCCGACGACGCGCTGCGCACCCTCGCCCGCAGGCTCGTGCTCATGCTGCGCTCCGCCTACTGCCCCTCCCTGGAGGCCCTGGCCGAGGCGAGCCGGCTGCGTCCGGCCGGGGCGCACCGGCTGGCGTGCGTGGCGGACAGCGCCGAACAGCTCCAGGACAAGCTCCAGTTGTTCCTGGCCGGCGTCGAGGACGTCCGCTCCCTCCACGTGGGGATCGCGTCCGCGGCGGCACGCCCGTACGGCCTGCCCACCGGCACGCCCGCGGACCGCGGCGAACTCGCCGCCGCGGCGGAGGCGTTCGTCTCGGGCGCCGACCTCGCCGCCGGGCCGCGCCGCCGGCCGGGGGTGCGCTTCCCGACCGCGCCGCACGCCGAGAAGCGCCTGTGGCTCGAACCCGCGCGGCAGGAGGCGCCCGCGCCCGCCGCCCGTACGCGCGGCCGGTGGACGGACCACCCGGAGGCGGCGGAGCACCTCGTCCTCGGCCGTCCCACCCTGCCGGGCGCCGGCTACCCGGCCAAGGTCGCCGACTTCCTCGGGCAGGACCGCTTCGGCCTGCGCGACCTCACCTTCCGGGCGGCCGTCGAGGCCCCCGCGACCCTCACGGCCGCGCGCGACGGCGACGCCCTCGCCTTCCGCGACGGCTCCGGCGCCCTGGTGTGCACCGCCACGCTGACCGCGCCCGAGCGGCCCGCGCCGATCGTCCCGCCCACCCCGCACGGCTTCACCGAGGTCGGACTCGACGCGATGTACGCCGCGTTCGCCCGCGCCGGGCTGGACTACGGCACCGGCTTCCGCACCGTGGCGTCCCTGTCGGTCGCCCCGGGGGAGGCCCTGGGCGTCCTGCGCGGTGACGCCGCCGGGACCGTGGACGCCCGGCTCCTGGACGGCGCCTTCCAGATCGCGCTCGCCGCGTGCGGCGCGCAGGGCCTGTACGTCCCCTTCACCGTCGAGCGGCTCACCGTCCTCGGCAGGCTCCCCGGCACCGCCCGCGTGTACGCCCGGCGCGACCGGGACTCCGGGCCGGACTCCGGCCTGCTGACCGCCAGCCTGGTCGTCCTCGACGGCGACGAGCCCGTGCTGGAGGCGCGGGGCATCACCTGGAAGCGGCTCTCCGCGGCCCCGTCCGGGCCGGCCGTGGCCGGTGACACCGGCCACGGCCACCGCCCGGTTCCGGCCGTGCCCCCGGCCGCGCCCCCCGCTCCCGCCCCGGCGCCGGCCCCCGTGCCCGCCGCCAACGGGCACCTGCCCGGCGGCCGGCCGGGCCGCGCGCTGGAGGCGGCACTGACCGAGTGGGTGGCCGCCGCCCTGGAACTGGACGCCGCCGAACTGGAGGCCGACCGCCCGCTCCAGGAGCAGGGACTCGACTCGATGCTCGCCGTCTCGCTGGCCCAGGACATCCGGGCCCGCCTCGGCGTCGACATCCCGGTGACGCTCGTCCTGGAGGTCGGCACGGTCGACCGCCTCGCGCGGGAACTGCGGGACGAGTACGGCGTCACCGCGCCGCCCGCGGACGCGGGCGGGCTCCCTGCCGGTGCCGACGCGGGCGGGTCGGGCGGCCCGGCCGGACCGGGCGACGAGCCGGTGCACGTACCGGCTCCGGCCCTGACCCCGGCGCCGACCGCCGCGCCCGCCCCGGCCCCGGCCGAAGCTCCGGTCCCCGGCCCGGCAGCGGCTCCGCTCGCGGCCCCTGCCGCGCCCGCAGCCGCTGCCGTCCCCGCCACGCCCGCGATCGTCCCCGCCGCCCCCGTGGCGGCGGACGCCGACACGCACGACATCGCCGTCATCGGCATCGACGGGGTGTTCCCCCACGCCGGGAACACCGACGAGCTGTGGCGGGTCCTGGTGGAGGGCGAGGACTGCCTGACCGAGGTCCCGGCCTCCCGCTGGGACATCGACGCCTACTACGGGACGGACGGCGCCCCCGGCACCGTCTACCTGCGGCGGGCGGGCTTCGTCGAGGGCCTGACCGACTTCGACCCCGGCTTCTTCCGGCTCTCGCCCGCCGAGGCCGAGTGGATCGACCCGCAGCAGCGCCACCTCGTCCAGTCCGCCTGGCGGGCCCTGGAGGACGCGGGCCTGGCGGGCAAGGCCCAGCCGGCCACCGGCGTCTTCGTCGGCGCCAGCTACCAGCACTACCGCGACACCGTCGTCGGGGACGTCGTCCAGACGCCCGCGGGACTGGGCAACCACAACGCGATCCTGGCGAACCGGGTGAGTTTCTTCCTGGATCTGCACGGGCCGAGCATGACGATCGACACGTTGTGTTCGTCGTCGCTGGTGGCGTTGCACACGGCGGTGCGGAGCATCCGTGCCGGGGAGTGCGAGCAGGCCGTCGTCGCCGGCGTGCACCTGGGCATGTCCCCCCAGTACTTCCAGCTCGGCTCCCGCCTCCGCTCGTTCTCCCCGTCCAACGCCCTGCGGCCGTTCGATTCGGGTGCGGACGGGTTCGTGCCGGGTGAGGGTGTGGTGACGGTGGTGTTGAAGCCGTTGCGGGCGGCGTTGCGTGACGGTGACCGGGTGCGGGGTGTCGTGAAGGGTACGGCGGTGAACCACGGTGGCCGTACGAGTGGGTTGACCGTTCCCAGCAGTGCGGCGCAGCAGTCGGTGATCTCGGCGGCGCTTGCGGATGCGGGGGTGTCGGTGGAGTCGATCGGTCTGGTGGAGGCGCACGGGACGGGGACGGGTCTGGGTGATCCGATCGAGGTGGAGGGTCTGACGCGTGCGTGGCGTGCGGTGACGGACCGTTCGCAGTTCTGTGCGATCGGTTCGCTGAAGGGGAATGTCGGGCACCTGGAGCCGGCGGCGGGTCTGGCGGGTCTGGTGAAGGTGTTGTTGTCGATGGAGCGGGGTGTGGTTCCGCCGTCGTTGCACGTGGTGCGGCCCAACGATCACATCCGTTTCGAGGACACGCCGTTCTTCCTGGCGGACCGGGTCATGGAGTGGCCGCGTCCGGGGGACGGTCCGCGTCGTGGTGCGGTGAGTGCGTTCGGGATGGGCGGGGTCAACGCGCACGTGATCCTGGAGGAAGCCCCCACCGCCCCGGTGCGGGAGGTGGTGGCGCAGGAGTCGTACCTCGTCCGGGTGGACGCGGCCGACGAGACCACCGTCCGGACCCTGGCCGGTGCCTACGCCGACCGGCTGGCCGAGGTCGACGCCGACCGACTGGGCGACTTCGCGTTCACGGCCAACACGGGCCGGGCCGGGCACCGCTTCGGCACGGTCGTCTCGGGAGGTGACGCGGGCGAGCTCGCGGTGGCGCTGCGGGACGTTGCCTCGGGTACTTCCGCGGTCACCCGCCGGCGCGGCGGGAACGCGGCGCCCGTGGTCTTCATGTTCACCGGCCAGGGCTCGCAGTACGCGGGCATGGGCCGGGGCCTGTACGAGGCCGAGCCCGTGTTCCGGGCGGCGCTCGACGAGTGCGCCGACCTGCTCGCCGGCCACCTCGAAGTACCGCTGCTGGACCTGCTGTTCACCGATGCCTCCGGCGTCCTCGGCCGTACCCGTTTTGCTCAGGTGGGGATTGT
>NZ_JBIAEA010000006.1:77546-457421 GCF_042868165.1 Streptomyces sp. NPDC007872 | reverse complement strand
CGTTAGGGAAACGCCCGGTTACATTCCGAACCCGGAAGCTAAGCCTTTCAGCGCCGATGGTACTGCAGGGGGGACCCTGTGGGAGAGTAGGACACCGCCGAACAATTCTTCAGGACCCCTGGTCCCAGCGTTCATGCTGGGACCAGGGGTCCTTTTGTTTTTCCTTGATTTTTCTCCACTGCGCGGCGGAGTGCCGGCTGCGCGAGAATGACTGCAGTACCCGAAGACAGGAGTCACGACCATGCCCACCAACTCTCCCGACGACCGTCCGGAGCGCGAGCCGCGTCGCAGGGACGGTGGTGGTGGCGACCGGGGCGGCTTCCGTGGGCCGCGCCGGGACGACCGGGGTGGCGACAACCGGGGCGGCGACAACCGGGGTGGCGACAACCGGGGTGGCGACAACCGGGGTGGCGACAACCGCGGCGGCGGTTTCCGCCGCGACGACCGTCGTGACGATCGCGGCGGTGACAACCGTGGCGACAACCGTGGTGGGTTCCGTCGTGACGACCGTGGCGGCGACCGGCCTTCCTTCCGTCGTGACGACAACCGGGGAGGCGGTGGCTTCCGCCGGGACGAGCGCCGTGATGAGCGTCCCTCGTTCCGTCGCGACGACCGGCCCTCGTACCAGCGTGACGACCGCCGTGACGACAACCGCGGTGGTGGCTTCCGCCGCGACGACCGTGGCGGCGACAACCGCGGTGGGGGCGGCTTCCGCCGTGACGACAACCGGGGTGGTGACAACCGTGGTGGTGGTTTCCGTCGCGATGACCGCCGGGACGACCGGCGTGACGACCGTCCGTCGTTCCGTCGCGATGACCGGCCTTCGTACCAGCGTGACGACCGTCGTGACGACAACCGCGGTGGCGGCTTCCGCCGCGACGACCGCGGCGGCGACCGGCCTTCCTTCCGGCGGGATGACCGCCGTGACGACCGCCGTGACGACCGTCCTTCGTTCCGTCGGGACGACCGGCGTGACGACAACCGCGGTGGTGACAACCGTGGCGGTGGCTTCCGTCGCGATGACCGGCGTGACGACCGTCCGTCGTTCCGTCGCGATGACCGGCCCTCGTACCAGCGTGACGACCGCCGTGACGACAACCGCGGTGGTGGCTTCCGCCGTGACGACCGCGGCGGCGACAACCGCGGTGGCGGCTTCCGGCGTGACGAGCGGCGTGACGACCGTCCGTCGTTCCGTCGGGACGACCGGCCCTCGTACCAGCGTGACGACCGCCGTGACGACAACCGCGGTGGTGGCTTCCGCCGTGACGACCGCGGCGGCGACCGGCCTTCCTTCCGGCGCGATGACAATCGTGGTGGCGGCGGGTTCCGTCGGGACGACAGCCGGGGCGGCGGCTTCCGGCGTGACGACCGGGGCGGCGACAGCCGTGGTGGGTACGGGCGCCGTGACGACCGGGGCGGTCGGGACCGTGACCGGGACCGTGGTGACCGCGCGCCCGTCAAGCGGCTGCCGATCCCGCCGGAGGTCACCGGTGAGGAGATCGACCCGGACGTGCGCCAGGAGCTGATGAGCCTGCCCAAGGGGCTCGCCGAGGACGTCTCGCGCAACCTCGTCATGGTCGCCCAGCTCATCGACGAGGACCCGGAGAAGGCCTACGGGTACTCCAGGGTCGCCCTGCGGCTCGCCTCCCGCGTCGCCGCCGTCCGCGAGGCCGCCGGCTTCGCCGCGTACGCCACGCAGAAGTACTCCGAGGCGCTGGCCGAGTTCCGGGCCGCGCGGCGGATGAGCGGCGGTGTCGAGCTGTGGCCCGTCATGGCCGACTGCGAGCGCGGCCTCGGCCGGCCCGAGCGGGCGCTCGCGATGGCCGGTGAGCCCGAGGTGCAGAAGCTGGACAAGGCCGGGCAGGTCGAGATGCGGCTCGTGGCCGCCGGCGCCCGCCGGGACATGGGGCAGATCGACGCGGCCATCGTGACGCTCCAGAGCCCCGAGCTCGCCTCCGGCGCCGTGCACCCGTGGACCGCGCGCCTGCGGTACGCGTACGCCGACGCGCTCCTCGCCGCCGGCCGCGAGCAGGAGGCCCGCGAGTGGTTCGGCAAGGCCCTGGAGGCCGACAAGGACGGTGCCACGGACGCCTCCGACCGGCTCGCCGAGCTGGACGGCGTCGAGTTCGTCGACGCGTTCGACGACTCGGAGGAGGACTCCGTGGAGGAGACCGGCGTCGTCGTCGATGACGTCGAGCTCGACGGCGACGACCGTGACGACCGCGAGGACCGTGACGGCGACAAGGGCTGATCCGGGGAGAGACCGGTGAGGGAGAAGGGCGGCACCCGCGGGTGCCGCCCTTCTTCGTTTCCGGTGTCCCTCAGTCCAGCGCGAGGCTCCTCAGGACCAGGCCGGTCGCCGGCTTCGGGCCGAAGGAGGTCGACTTGCGGGGCATCGTGACGCCCTGGCGGGCCAGGTCCCGGACGACCTCCTCCCGTACCGGGTGCATGAGGACCGCCGTACCGCCGCGGCGTTCCGCCTGGGCCACGGCCGCCTCGGTGTCGTGGATGTAGGCGATGTCCTCGGGGGCGTCCGGGACGCGCAAGACGTGCTCCAGGAGGGCGGAGTGCAGGACGGTCGCGTCCAGCGTGCGCCAGGCCTCGGGGCGGTCCGTACGGATCGCGCGGTCCAGGAGGGCCGGGTCCGGGCGGTCCAGGAGGTGGAAGGCGCCGTCGCCCGCCAGCAGGAAGGCGTTGCCGTCGGCCGCGGCGGCCGCGGCGGCCGCGAGGGCCTCCAGGGCCGCCGGCAGGGGGCCGTCGAGGCGGCGCACCCGGAAGGAGCCCTCGACGGCCGCGAGGGCGTCGGCGACCGGGAGGCGGTTGAGGAGGCGGTGGATGGCGCGGACCCGCAGGGGGTAGCGGGCGGTGTCGACCAGGAGGACCAGGCCGCGGTTCCAGGGGCCCGGGGCGACGTGCTCCTCGCGCAGGCGCAGATACGTCGCCCAGCGGTGGTGGCCGTCGGCGATGAGGGCCTGGTGGCGGCCGAGGTCCGCGGCGACGGCCGCCTGCTCGGCCGGGTCGGTCACCGCCCACAGACGGTGGCAGAAGCCGTCCTCGGTGGTGGTGGAGAGCAGCGGTTCGCGCTCCGCGGCCCGCTCGATCACCGCGTCCGCGCCGCCGCCCTCCTCCCCGACGTAGGTGAGGAGCAGGGGTTCGAGGTTGGCCGCGGTCGTCCGCATCAGGTCGGCGCGGTCCTCGACCACGTGCGGCATCACGTCCTCGTGCGGGAGGACGACGCCCGCCTCGGGGGCGGAGAGCTCCAGGGCCCCGATGATCCCGCGCTGGAGGATCCCGTCGCCGCGCTGCTCGTACACGTAGAGCGCGGGCACCGGGTCGGGCGCGAGGACGCCGTCCGCGAGCCAGCGGTCGAGGGTGACGGCGGCCTTGCGGTGGCGGGTGCCGGCGGTGAGCGCCTGGGGGAGGATCAGCCGGACGATGTTGTGCGGGTCCGCCGACTCCAGGTGGAGCAGCCCGTCAGGTCGTACGACGACGTCGTAGGGAGGGGACGTCACGGCGGCGAGGCTGCCGACCCGCTCGGGGACGTACCGCAGCCCGCGGAACGGGGCCAGGCGCAGCCCCGTGCTGTCGTCGCGGACGTCGGCGGCCGCGTGACCTGAGGTGTTCATCTCGACATCGTATGTGCGCCGGGGCATGAGCGATGATCGGGGTAGTGGGGGGATCACAACCGGTGAGGCGAGGAGCGAGCGTGACGGTGCACGGTGACCAGGGACGGCGGAGCGGCGGCAGGACGCGGCCGGGGAGCAGCGCGGAAGCGCTGAGCGGGGCGTACGACACGGCCCTCCTCGATCTGGACGGGGTCGTGTACGCGGGCGGCCTGGCCGTTCCGCACGCCGTCGAGTCGCTCGGGAGGGCCCGGGACGGCGGGATGCGCCTCGCGTACGTCACCAACAACGCGCTGCGGACGCCGGAGGCGGTCGCGGAGCACCTCACGGAGCTCGGGGTGCCGGCGGAGGCCGGGGACGTGGTCACCTCGGCGCAGGCCGTCGCCCGGCTGATCGCGGACGAGGTTCCGGCCGGCTCCCGGGTGCTGCTCATCGGCGGCGAGGGGCTCGCGGTGGCGCTGCGCGAGCGGGGTCTGGTGCCGGTGGAGTCGGCGGACGACGACCCGGCGGCGGTCGTGCAGGGGTACGGAGGGCCGGAGCTGCCGTGGAAGCGGTTCGCGGAGGCGGCGTACGCGGTCGGGCGGGGCGTGCCGTGGTACGCCTCCAACACGGACCTGACGATCCCCGGGGCGCGCGGGATCGGGCCCGGGAACGGGGCGGCCGTGGAGGTCGTGCGGATCGCCACCGGCGGCCGCTTCGAGCCGAAGGCGGCCGGGAAGCCGCTGCCGCCGATGCACCGGGAGACGGTGCTGCGGACCGGGGCGGAGCGGCCCCTGGTCGTCGGGGACCGGCTCGACACGGACATCGAGGGCGCGTTCAACGGCGGCGTCGACTCGCTGCTCGTCCTGACCGGGGTGACGGACGTGGCGCAGTTGCTCGCGGCCGCGCCCGAGCACCGGCCCACGTACGTGGCGGCCGATCTGCGGGGGCTGCTCACGGGCCAGCCGGAGGTGACCGCCGACGGGGACGGCGGGTTCGTGTGCGGGGCGTGGCGGGCCTCGGTGGACGGGGGCGCGCTGACGGTCGAGGGGGCGGCGGCCGGGGAGACCGACCCCATGGACGGCGTACGGGCCCTGTGCGGGGCCGCGTGGTCGGCGGCGGAGTCCGGCGCGGGGGCCCCGGACGGGGAGAAGGCGATCGCGCGGCTGGGGCTGTAGCCGGGGGCGGGCCCCGGGACGGGGGGACCGGAGGAGGCGGGCCGGGACGGGCGGCCGCGGGGCGGCTCAGGAAGTTGGGTAGGCTAACCTAACTCCGCTTGGGTCGTGGTCGTCAGCGTCCGCCACGGTCACGGACGAGGACGACGGGAGTCGCGGGCATGGCGGGTACGGACGGTCGGCAGGAGCGGCGCCTGCGCGCGGAAGCGGTCACCCTGGCGTACGAGCAGCGGGTCATCGCCCGTGACCTGTCCGTCGAGATCCCCGACAACTCCTTCACCGTCATCGTCGGGCCGAACGCCTGCGGCAAGTCCACCCTGCTGCGCGCCCTCTCCCGGATGCTGAAGCCCACCGAGGGGCGCGTCCTGCTCGACGGGCAGTCGATCCACTCCCTGCCCGCCAAGAAGGTCGCCAAGACCCTCGGTCTGCTGCCCCAGACCTCCCTGGCCCCCGACGGCATCACCGTCTCCGACCTCGTCGCCCGCGGTCGCTACCCCCACCAGGGGCTGCTGCGCCAGTGGTCCCCGGAGGACGAGCGGATCACCCGGGAGTCGATGGCGGCGACCGGCGTCGCCGAGCTGGCCGAGCGGTACGTGGACGAGCTCTCCGGCGGTCAGCGCCAGCGCGTCTGGATCGCCATGGCGCTCGCCCAGCAGACCCCGCTGCTCCTGCTCGACGAGCCGACGACGTACCTCGACATCCAGCACCAGATCGACGTCCTCGACCTGTGCGCCGAGCTGCACGAGACGCAGGGGCGCACGCTCGTCGCCGTCCTGCACGACCTCAACCACGCGGCCCGGTACGCGACCCACCTCATCGCCGTCCGCGCCGGCGAGGTGGTCGCCGAGGGGCCGCCGTCCGAGGTCGTGACCGCCGAACTGGTCGAGCGGGTCTTCGGGCTGCGCTGCCAGGTCATCGAGGACCCGGAGACGGGGACCCCGCTGGTCGTGCCCGCCGGACGGAAGGCGCGCGCCGCCGCGACCGCGGAGCCCGCGCTGCGGAAGTGACGCGGGGCGGGGGAGCGGGCTGCGGATGGCGAGTGCCGCTACGGATAGCGGGATTCGCTACAGATAGTGAGCGCCGCTACGGATAGCGAGCGTGGCTACGGATAGTCAGAGCCGCTACAGAGAGCGGGTGGCGCTACAGGAGCGAGCGGAGCCGCAGGAGGTCGCGGAAGCCGGCCTCCAGCCTGACCCGGCCCGAGGCCCAGGCCTTCGCGAAGTGCAGCCGCCCGTCCACCATCGCCACCAGGTCGTCTCCGGTCATCGCGAGCCGGATCTGCGCCTTGGCCGGCGGCGGGCCCTCCACCGTGGAGTCCACCCGGATCCGGCCGTCCGCGAGGCGGCCCGTGAAGGTGGTGTCCAGGTCGGTGATGTGGCAGCTCAGGCTGCGGTCGAGCGCGGCGGCACCGCGCACGTCGCCGTCCGCCCGCGCGAGGCTGTCGGAAAGTCTGTCCAGTGCGCCGCGGCACTCCGTGATCGTCGCCATCGCCGTCGACGGTACCCCAGGGCTTCGCGGTAGCGTCGGGGCATGAGCGACGCGATGCCGGAGCCGGTGGTGGAAGCGGCGACGGAGCCGGTGGTGGACGACCGGACCGACGAAGGGTTCGAGGAGGCCGGTGGAGCGCTCGGCGGGGCGTCCGGGGAGGAGCCCGGGGAGCCCGCCGCGCCCGCGCCCCTCGGGGTCGCCCGGGAGCGCACCGGCCACCCCGCCGTCGACGCCCGCCTCGCGCGTCTCGCCGAGGTCGACGCCCTCCCGGCGGACGGGCACCCGGAGGTGTACGAGGATGTACACAGTGGCCTGCGCGACGAGCTGACCTCGCTCGACGCGCACCCCGCCCCCCGTCCGTACGACAACAGGAGCTGAACAGAACGTGGCAGGAGTGGCACGCCGCCGTCTCGACGCCGAGCTGGTCCGGCGCAAGCTCGCGCGCTCGCGGGAGCACGCCAGCCAGTTGATCGCCGCGGGCCGGGTGACCGTCGGCAAGACCGTCGCCACCAAGCCCGCCACCCAGGTCGAGACCGCCGCGGCCATCGTCGTCGTCCAGGACGACTCCGACCCCGACTACGTCTCGCGCGGCGGCCACAAGCTCGCCGGGGCCTTCGAGGCCTTCGTCCCCCGGGGGCTGGTGGTCGGGGGACGGCGGGCCCTCGACGCCGGGGCCTCCACCGGCGGCTTCACCGACGTCCTGCTGCGCGCGGGCGCCGCCCACGTCGTCGCCGTCGACGTCGGCTACGGGCAGCTCGCCTGGTCGTTGCAGAGCGACGAGCGGGTCACCGTGAAGGACCGCACGAACGTACGCGAGTTGACGCTGGACGCGATCGACGGCGTCCCCGTCGACCTCGTCGTCGGGGACCTGTCCTTCATCCCGCTCGGCCTCGTCCTGCCCGCCCTCGCGTCCTGCACGGCGCCGGACGCCGACCTCGTCCTGATGGTCAAGCCGCAGTTCGAGGTCGGCAAGGAGCGGCTCGGCACGGGCGGAGTCGTCCGTTCCGCCGAACTGCGGGCCGACGCCGTGAAGAACGTGGCCCGGCGGGCCGGCGAGCTCGGGCTCGGTGTCCTCGGCGTCACCGCCAGCCCGCTGCCCGGCCCCTCGGGCAATGTCGAGTACTTTCTGTGGCTGCGGGCAGGGGCGCCCGCGCTGGATCCGGCGGACGTCGACCGCGCCGTGGCGGAGGGACCTCGTTGAGCTCAACGGCAGCACCACCAGAGACCGCACCACGCACCGTCTTCCTGCTCGCGCACACCGGCCGGCCGGCCGCCGTGCGCAGCGCCGAACTGGTCGTCGAGGGGCTGCTGCGCGCCGGGCTCGGCGTCCGCGTCCTGGAGGCCGAGGCGGCGGACCTGCCGCTGCCGTCCTCCGTGGAGAAGGTCCCCGAGGCCTGCTCCGAGGCCATCGACGACTGTGAACTCCTCGTCGTCCTGGGCGGCGACGGCACCCTGCTGCGCGGCGCCGAGTTCTCCCGCGCCTCCGGGGTGCCGATGCTCGGCGTCAACCTGGGGCGGGTCGGCTTCCTCGCGGAGGCCGAGCGCGACGACCTCGACCAGGTCGTCGACCGGGTCGTCACCCGGGCGTACGAGGTCGAGGAGCGGATGACCCTCGACGTCACCGTGTACCAGAACGGCGACGTCCTGCACCGCGACTGGGCGCTCAACGAGGCGGCCGTGCAGAAGGTGTCCCCGGAGCGGATGCTGGAGGTCGTGCTCGCGATCGACGGGCGCCCGGTGACCGGCTTCGGCTGCGACGGGGTGATCTGCGCGACACCGACGGGCTCCACGGCGTACGCCTTCTCGGCGGGCGGGCCGGTCGTCTGGCCCGAGGTCGAGGCGCTGCTCATGGTCCCGATCGGGGCCCACGCCCTCTTCGCCAAGCCGCTGGTGACCACCCCCGAGTCGATCCTCGCGGTCGAGGTCGAGCCGCACACCCCGGACGGGGTGCTGTGGTGCGACGGACGGCGGACGGTGGAGCTCCCGGCGGGCGCGCGGGTCGAGGTCCGGCGGGGCGCCGTCCCGGTCCGGCTCGCCCGGCTGCACCACGCCTCCTTCACGGACCGGCTCGTCGCCAAGTTCGCCCTCCCCGTGTCGGGCTGGCGGGGCGCCCCGCGCTGACCGGCCCCGCCCCGCCGGGTGTCCGAACGATCGGCGCGCCGGAGGGTTACGGCCGGGCCGATGTCGCATCGGACCAGGGAAACCTCGTAAGGTCTGGGGCGTGCTGGAGGAGATGCGGATACGGTCGCTCGGGGTCATCGACGACGCTGTGGTCGAGTTGTCGCCCGGCTTCACCGCGGTGACCGGTGAGACCGGTGCGGGCAAGACCATGGTCGTGACCAGTCTGGGGCTGCTGCTCGGCGGACGGGCCGACCCGGCGCTCGTACGGATCGGCGCGGCGTCGGCCGTGGTCGAGGGGCGGATCAGCGTGCCCCCGGGCGCGCCCGCCGCCGTGCGCGCCGAGGAGGCCGGGGCCGAGCTCGACGAGGGGGTCCTGCTCGTCAGCCGTACCGTCTCGGCCGAGGGGCGCTCCCGGGCCCACCTCGGCGGGCGCTCCGTGCCCGTCGGGCTGCTCGCCGAACTCGCCGACGAACTCGTCGCCGTCCACGGCCAGACCGACCAGCAGGGCCTGCTCAAGCCCGCCCGGCAGCGCGGCGCGCTCGACCGGTACGCGGGCGGGGCCGTCTCGGCGCCGCTCGCCTCCTACGGCGAGGCGTACCGGCGGCTGCGGGCCGTCACCGCCGAGCTGGACGAGATCACCACCCGGGCCAGGGAACGCGCCCAGGAGGCCGATCTGCTGCGCTTCGGGCTCGACGAGGTCGAGGCCGTCGCCCCGCTGCCCGGCGAGGACGCCGAACTGGCCGCCGAGGCCGAGCGGCTCGGGCACGCCGAGGCCCTCGCCTCGGCCGCCGCGCTCGCGCACGCCGCGCTCGCGGGCTCGCCCGAGGACCCCGAGTCCGTCGACGCGACCACGCTGGTCGCGGGCGCGGGCCGGGCCCTGGAGGCCGTGCGGTCGCACGATCCGGCGCTCGCCGCGCTCGCGGACCGGATGGGGGAGATCTCCATCCTGCTCGCCGACGTGGCCACCGAGCTGGCCGGGTACGCCGACGACCTGGATGCCGACCCGCTGCGGCTCGCCGCCGTCGAGGAGCGGCGCGCGGCCCTCACCCAGCTCGTCCGGAAGTACGGGGACGGGGAGGGCACCGGCGCGGTCCTGGCCTGGGCGGAGGAGAGCGCGGCCCGGCTCGGGGAGCTGGACAACGACGACGACCGCGTCGAGGAGCTGACCGCCGAGCGGGACCGGCTGCGCGACGAGCTGTCCGCGCTCGCGCAGCGGCTCACCGACGCGCGCACGGAGGCGGCGGACCGGTTCGCCGCCGCCGTCACCGCCGAACTCGCCTCGCTCGCCATGCCGCACGCGCGCGTGTCCTTCGACATCCGGCAGACCGAGGACCCCGAGGGCGTCGAGGTCGGCGGCCGGAGGGTCGCGTACGGCCCGTCCGGGGCCGACGAGGTCGAGCTGCTGCTCGCCCCGCACCCCGGCGCCCCGCCGCGCCCGATCGCCAAGGGCGCGTCCGGCGGTGAGCTGTCCCGGGTGATGCTGGCCGTCGAGGTCGTCTTCGCCGGGGTCGACCCGGTGCCCACGTACCTCTTCGACGAGGTCGACGCGGGCGTCGGCGGCAAGGCGGCCGTCGAGATCGGCCGCCGCCTCGCCAAGCTCGCCAGGACCGCGCAGGTCGTCGTCGTCACCCACCTCCCGCAGGTCGCGGCCTTCGCCGACCGCCAGCTCCTCGTCGAGAAGACCAACGACGGCTCGGTCACCCGCTCCGGCGTCACCGTCCTGGAGGGCGAGGAGCGGGTCCGCGAGCTGTCCCGGATGCTCGCCGGCCAGGAGGACTCCGAGACGGCCCGGGCCCATGCGGAGGAACTCCTCGCGGCGGCGCGGGCGGACGGGTGATCCAGGGCAGGTCAGGGGGTGGGAAGGTGTGCTGCCACCCCCTGACCGGGCCCGGAATCGCCCGACACCCGGCGCCGTGCCACGTCGTATGCCCATGCGTAGGTCGACACCTTCTTCTCGATCGAGAAGTGCCGTCCGGTAGCGGTGTCGAGCACCGTATGGAATTCCTCCATCAGTTTCTCCCAGACCGCGGAGGTGAAGTCGGCGTCCGTCCAGCCGTAGAGTGCCTTCAGTTCGCGCTTCACGGCTGAGAAGAACGAGGGCTGTTCCCGCTGGGGCGAGCCGATCTGCACTCCTCGTTTCCGCAGCCATTTCTGCAGCTCTTCCGGTGCGTCCAGCCACTTGTCCGGACTGTCCCGCAGCTCGGCGTAGTCGACCCAGGCCCAGAAGCTCTCGGCGTCTGCGACGTCAGGCGCCTCGGCGTGATGAGCGGGGCAGAGCAGAGCGAAGTTCCGTACGTCCAGTGAGCCGCCGAGCGCTTCGGGAACGACGTGACAGCGTTCCACCTGTCTTCTCCAACAGACCAGGCAGGCGGGTTCGTCGAGGCCCAGATACTCGGTGATGGCCTTGAGCGTGGGCTTGGACCTGCGGTCCGCGGGATTCTTTTCCCTCGGTCGCAGCGCCAGCTTTGAGGCGTCGTAACCGTATTCACTGCTGTCGTCCGGGTAACCGATCGTCAGGGTGTTCGGCAGATCGTTGCGCTGTCCGCCGTTGTTGCGGACCTGGTAGAGCGGTGTGCTGAGCTCCGTCAGATACTGCAGCAGGTAGCCCATGCCGAAATCCTTCATCAACTCGTAGGCGTCGTGGTCGTAACCGCCGGCCGAGTTCCGGTGCCCCTGAATGTCCAGGTACAGCCTGCGTGGCGCTCCCGGAGACTGCTCCTGCGCCATACGCACGCACTGGAAGATCCGTTGAGCGCAGCGCTCGAAGTTCTCGTACACCTTCATGTCGTGATAGATCCCCACTTCCTTGGGGACTTCGGCCGCTCCCTTACGGGCTTGTTGCCGGGGTCTCTTCGCCATGACTCGTCCTCTTGAAGTGTGGGCAGGGCCTTCTCGGGCGGAGCTTGGCATAGGGGTCTGACAGCCCGACCAGGACCTGCGGCCGATCATGTGACTGCTCCGCGTCCTGGCCGTTGATGCGGGCATGGGGCGGGCGGATCCGACGGACGCCGACTGGGAACGACTGCGCTCGTTCCTGCCGGTCGGCAACGGGCGTTGCGGCCGGTGACGGGACCATCGGCAAGTGATCAACGGGATTCCGCACCGCGTGTGGACCAGCGTTCAGTGGCGTGACCCGCCCCCGGCTCCCGCTTCCAAGGGGCCGAAGTATCAGAACACCAGGGCGGAAGCGTTACGACGAACGCGGCTACGTCTACCTCGGAACTGCGACAGCGGTCGCCCTCCATATCCGGCTCCGAACGTGATCGGCCAGGCAGTTCTAGCCGTTGACCCTGTGATGGAGTGCTGTCTCGCCGGTCGCTTCGCCAAGCTGCCGTGCCATCTCTTCGACGATCAGGTCGGCGGCTTCCAGCGAAGCAGCGCCTTCGACGTATACGGCCCACGTACCCGCGAGCTCCCATGAGACCGAGATCAGAGCTGTTCCTGTACGGAAGGAGTGATCGCCCTCCGCCTCAGCCGACTCGCAGACCAGTGAGCGGGGCTGGAAGAGCGTTGCGTAGTCGATCCCGGGCGGTGCGGGCCAGTCGTTCCCGCCGGCGGTGCTGATCGTGTACTCCGCCTCAACGGAGCCATGCGGGCGCTCTTGGCCAGTGAGTTCGGCGGCGTCCCGCGCGAAGTCGTAGGGCATCGGCTCGTTTCCGTCCACTACCCACGGCGCCGGGTACCTGGCGTGGCACCCCGTGCACCGAGCAGCGAACGTCCCGATCCCGGGGTTCGTCATGATGCTGTAGTGCGACGAGGGCAGCGCGCGCAGTATGTAGCCGTTCGCGGTCGTCTCGAGCGCAGGCCATTCGGGGGAGCACTCACACGGTCCGGTCTTCGCGAACGTCTCGTCGCCAGGTGCCTCGTGGGTGTTCCTGAGCGTCTTGAGGAGTCTTTTCAGCGGCCGCACGAGGTCTCCTCCAATGACAATCCGACGCCGTTGATCACGCAGGCCCAATGAGTGGGACAGGCTAACCCGAGGCAAGCTGATCGGCTCTTGACCAAGGGTGTCCGCAACGTCGTCCGCGGGTGAAAAGGCGCTGCCTGGTCGATCACGGGCGCCCGAGGACGAGCGAGCTCCCAACGCCGTGTGATCGCCCGGGCAGGTCCTAGGCTGTGGACATGATCGCGGTACGGAGCAGAAGCGTCTCCTTGTTCGTGGCCGCCGGGGCGACCCGCGCGGTGTACGAGGGGCTGCGGCGGCTTCCGCGTGACGCGCGGTGGACGCGGGCGAACCACGCGGGGCGGGAGGTCGGCCTGTACGCCGGGCCCGCCGTCGCCCTCGGGGCGGCGGCCGGGAGCGGCAGCGCGCCCGTCGCGTTCGCCGTGCTCGCGGCCGGGGCGTGCGGGGCGTACGACGACGTGAGGGGGGATCACCGGCGCGGTTTCCGGGCGCACTTGGCGGCGCTGCGGGACGGCGAGGTGACCAGCGGGGCCGTCAAGCTCCTCGGGATCGGGGCCGCCTCGCTCGTGGCCGGGGCGCTGCTCAAGGAGCGGCCCGTGGACAAGGTCCTCGCCGGGATCGTCGTCGCGGGCAGTGCCCATCTGGTGAACCTCGTGGACGTCCGGCCCGGGCGCGCCGGTCTGGCCGTGCTCGCGCTCGCCGCCCCCGGGCTGCTGCGCGGTTCGCCCGCCGCCGCCCCGATGGGAGCCGTCGCCGCGGTCCTCGCGGACGACCTCGGGGAGTCGACCATGCTCGGCGACACAGGCGCGCACGCGCTCGGCGCCGCCGTCGGCGGGGCGATCGCGATCGGGAGCGGGCGGCTCGGGCTCGCCGCGCACGCGGCCGCGCTCGTCGCCGCCGCCGTCCGGGGGGAGCGCGCGGCCTCCTCGCGCGCTCACCCGTGTGAGTGAACCCGTGGGGTGAGTCCCGGCGCCGGGCGCCCTCCGCGCAAGGGAAACGACTCCATTTCGGTGCCGGAACGTGCGTACGGTCGCAGGTCCGGACTGGCATCCTTGGGCGCGTGACACAGCTCCGTACGGTCCAAGTGCTGGGCGGCGGCAGCGCGGGCGGCAGCGCTCACGTCCGATCACTCGCCGCGGGGCTCGTGGCGAGGGGCGTGCGGGTGACCGTGTGCGCCCCTCCCGCACTCGACCGCGTCCACGACTACCCCGCCGCCGGCGCGCGCTTCGTGCCCTTGCCACGCCTCGGCGACCCGGCCGCCGTCACCGCCCTGCGCAACGCCTGCGTCGGCGCGGACGTGGTCCACGCGCACGGCCTCCAGGCCTCCGTACGGGCCGCGCTCGCGCTGTCCGGCGGGGCGCCGGTCCCGCTCGTGACCACCTGGCACACCCGTAGCCACGCGGAGGGCGCGCGGGGCGGGCTCCTCCGGCTCCTGGAACGGCGGACCGTACGGGCCGCGAGCGTCGTCCTCGCGACCTCGTCCGAACTGGTCGACCGGGCCCGGCGGCGCGGCGCCCGCGACGCCCGGCTCGCCCCCGTCACCCTGCCGGCCGCGCGCGGACCGGTCTGCCTCCACGACGGCAAGGCGCGCGCCGAACTCGGCGCCGTCGACCGCCCGCTGCTCATGGCCGTCGGCGCGCTCGAACGCGGCCGGGGCTACCGGACCCTGCTCGACGCGGCCCGGCGGTGGCGGGACCTCGACCCGCAGCCGCTCCTCGTGATCGCCGGGGAGGGCCGCGAACGGGCCTTCCTCCAGGGGCGGATCACCGAGGAGGACCTGCCGGTCCGGCTGATCGGCGCCCGCGAGGACGTCGCCGAGCTGCTCGCGGCGGCGGACGTCGCCGTCCTCCCGTCCCGCTGGGAGGCCCGCTCCCCGCTCGCCCAGGAGGCGCTGCGGCTCGGCGTGCCGCTCGTCGCGACGGCGGTCGGCGGGGTGCCGGAACTCGTCGGGGACGCCGCCGAACTGGTGCCGTACGGGGACTCCGCGGCCCTCGCCGCGGCGGTCCGGGGCCTCCTGGAGGACGCCGACCGGCGGATGGACCTGGCCGCCGCCGGCCGGGTCCAGGCCGGCACCTGGCCGACCGAGGACGACACGGTGGCGCACGTGCTCAGCGTGTACGACGAGCTGGTGGGGCGCTGAGCAGGGGTCACGTCGTGTGGCGGCGCGCCCTGAGCGCCAGGGAGAGCGCCAGGACCGTCTGGGGGTCGTCCAGGTCCGTGCCCAGGAGCTCCGAGACGCGGGCCAGGCGGTTGTAGAGGGTCTGACGGTTGAGGTGCAGCTCGCGGGCCGTCTCCGCCTTGCGGCCCGCGTGGGCCAGATACGTCTCCAGGGTGGGCAGCAGCGGCGGCCGGGAGGTGCGGTCGTGCTCCTGGAGGGGGCCGATCGCCCGGTCCACGAAGGCCGCGAGCACCGTGTCCCCGTGGAAGTGCAGCCGCCACAGGAGCAGGTCGATGTCGAGGCGCCGCGCGTCGTACCAGGGCAGGTCCGACAGTCCCTGCGCCGCCGTCGCCGTCTCCGCCGCGTGCCGCAGGCCCGCCGAGGCCGCCGCCCAGCCTCCCGCCACGCCCACCACGATCACCGGCGGGTGCGTCCCCGCCCGTTCCAGGCCGGCCCGCTCCACGCCCGCGCGCAGGGCCGCCGCGACCCGGTCCGCGACCGCCGTGCACTCGGTCTCCGAACGCAGGCCGAGCAGGAGCGGGACGCGGCCCTCGACCGGGCGGACGCCGAGCAGGACGGGCACGCCGACGGAGGAGAGCTCCTCCAGGACCGCCCGGGCGAGCAGCGCCCAGTTCCCCGAGGGGGACAGCTCCGGGGCCAGCCGCATCACCACCGGCAGGAGCGGGCCGTCCCCGGGCCTGAAGCCGAGCACCCGGGCCTGCGCCGGGGCGTCCTCGGCCGCGATCCGGCCCTCCGCCAGGTCCGTCAGGAAGTCGCCCCGGCCGCGCGCGGCCAGCTCCTCCTCCTGCCGCGCCTGCATGAGGACGACGGCGAGGAGCCCGGCCGCCCGCTCGGCCGCCATCCGGTGGACGGGGGAGAGGGCGCCGGAGACCGCCAGGAGGACCAGGCGGGCCCGCACCGAGCCCGTACCGGGGCCGCCGCCGGGCACGTCCACCAGGACCGTGCCGGTGGGCGGGCCGGACTCGCGGGCCGCCCGGCCGCCGCGCAGCCCGTCCCACACCTGGAGCGGGTCGGCGGGCGCGGACTCGGTGCCCGCCGCGTAGAGCAACTGCCCGTCGGGGGTCTCCAGGAAGACCGGGTTGGCGGCGAAGTCGGAGAGGATCCGCAGCACCTGCGGGACCCCGCCGCCGCCGAGCAGGGCCTCCGTGCACTGCCGGTGGACCTCCTCGGCCCGCCGCTGGAGGGCGTAGTGGCCGTTGACGATCTCGGTGTGGATCTCCTCCGTCACCGTCACGAACGGCACCTCGCGGTGGAGCTGCACCAGCGGCAGCCCCGCCGCCCGCGCGGTCTCCACTATGGTTGCCGGGAGGCGGGCGAAGCGGGGGCCCAGCTCCACCACGAGCGCCGCGATGCCCCGGTCGGCGAGCCGCCGCACGAAGGCCCGCTGCTCGGCCGGCCGGGTCCCGAGCCCGAGGCCCGTGGTGAGGAGCAGCTCGCCGCCCTTGAGCAGCGAGGCGATGTTCGGCACCTCGCCCGCGTGCACCCAGCGCACCGTCCGGTGCAGCCGGTCCGCGCCGGCGACGACCTCCGGGAGCCCGCCGCGCAGGCCGGGGAGTTCGAGGGCCCGCTGCACGGTGATACCGCCCTGGTTGTCCATGGCCCCGGACGCTACCCGCGTCCGACTTCCGGCGACATCACCCCACGGTCACGGCACCGGACACTTCGTACACCGCCCCGACAACTCGTCGACCGCCGAGGGCACTTGCGCGATCATGTGTCGAGTGTGTCCTGCGTCACCCGGAGGGGGCCCGGGGAGGGGCGGGGCTCAGGCCGCCGGGGCGGTGTCGTGGTTGAAGCGGAACACGTTCCCGGGGTCGTACGCCGCCTTCACCTCCGCCGGCCGCCGGGCGTTCTCCGCGCCGAGGCCCGCCGCCACCCGGTCCGCGCCCTCGGCGCCGATGAAGTTCAGGTAGACGGCGCCGACCGCCCACGGCCGCACGCCGGCCCGGACGTCCCGCACCCAGCGGATCGCCCGCTCGTCGTCGGCCGGGTCCTCCCACACCCCGAAGGGGTGCACGGCCCACGGAGCCGTACGCCACGGCAGCGGGTACTCCGAGGGGCCCCGCGCCACCCGCCCGCCCATCGGGAACACCACGTGCTGGGTCCCGGTCGGCACCGGCATGTCCTCCGCCCGCGCGCAGAAGACCTCCACGGCCTCGTCGGGGAAGGCGTCCAGGTACTCGGCCGACCAGTAGTTCCGCTGCCCCGGCGGGTCGTCCAGCACGCACGGGAAGCCGGCGTACGGGATCTCCGCCACCGCCACCGCCGTCGCCGCCGGGCCGAGCGCGAGCAGCGGCGCCACCGCCTCCCGCAGCTCCGCCTCCGGCCCCGCGTACGTGACGACCACGGCGCACATCCGCGTCCCCGCCAGCTCCGGCGGTACGAACTCCGCCGGCGGGGCCGTCAGGCAGAGCACCCCGCCGCCCACCGCGTCGGGGGCCGGCGCGTCCATCAGGTCCCGGTACGCGCGGACCACGTCGGGCCCCGCGTCCGGGGTGAACAGCAGCAGCGCGAAGCAGAACTCCGGCAGTGCGTGCACCCGCAGCGTCATCGACGTCACCACCCCGAAGTTCCCGCCGCCGCCGTGCAGCGCCCAGAACAGCTCCGGGTTCTCCTCGGCGTCCGTGTGCACGTGCCGGCCCCCGGCGGTGACCAGTTCGGCGGAGAGCAGGTGGTCGCAGGCGAGGCCGAACCTCCGCTCCAGCCAGCCCGAACCGCCGCCGAGGGTGAACCCGCCGACCCCGGTCGTGGACGCCCGGCCGCCGGTCACCGCCACGTGGAACGGCTGGCAGGCGCGGTCCAGGTGCGACATGGTCGCCCCGCCCCCGACCCGTACGGTCATGTTCTCGGGGTCCGCGACCACCGCGTGCATCCGGCGCAGGTCCACCACCGGGCCGCCGTCGTCGAGGGCCGTCCCGGCGACGGCGTGGCCGCCGCGCACCGCGACCGGCAGGCCGGTCTCCCGGGCGAAGAGCACCGCGTTGGCGACGTCCTCGGGGGTCGCGCACCGGGCGATGACGGCCGGACGCCGGTCGATCATGCCGTTGAAGACGGTCCTCGCCCCGTCGCAGCCGGGGTCGTCCGGCACGAGGACCTCACCCGCCAGGTCCTCCCGGAGACCGGCCAGGGCACTGTCGGGGACGAGTGTTCGGGGAGTCATGGAGTGCCCCCCTTCCTTGCGGGGGACAGGACCCTTTCATCGTAGGTCCGGGCCCCGGCCCGTGCGCCCCGGCCGCCGCGCGCCCCCGCCGGTTCCCGTGCGCCGGTCGCGCCCGGCGGGTCAGGCCCGCAGATAGGTGAGCACGGCCAGGACCCTGCGATGGGTCTCGTCCGCCGGAGGCAGGTCCAGCTTGGTGAGGATGTTGCCGATGTGCTTGCCGACCGCCGCTTCGGAGACCACCAGCTCCCTGGCGATCGCGCCGTTGGACCTGCCCTCGGCGATCAGTGCCAGCACCTCGCGTTCGCGCGGGGTGAGCCGCTCCAGCGGATCGCGGCGGCGGCGCAGCAACTGGCGCACCACCTCGGGATCGACCACCGTCCCGCCGTCCGCCACCTCGCGCAGCGCCTCCACGAACTCCTCGACCTGGCCGACCCGGTCCTTGAGCAGGTAGCCGACACCCGTTCCGTCGCCGGAGTCCAGGAGTTCGGCGGCGTACGCCCGCTGCACGTACTGGCTGAGGACCAGGACCGGAAGCGCGGGGCGCTCCTCGCGCAGCCGCACCGCCGCGTGCAGCCCCTCGTCCTGGAAACCGGGCGGCATGCGCACGTCCGTCACCACGATGTCGGGGGCGTGCTCCTCGACGGCGGACACCAGCGCCCGCGCGTCCCCCACGGCCGACACCACCTCGTGGCCGCAGCGGCCGAGCAGGCCGACGAGCCCTTCCCGCAGCAGCACGCTGTCCTCGGCCAGCACTACGCGCAGCGGCCGGCCGCCTCGGTCAACTCGCAAGGAAACTCCACACGCAACAGAGTCGGCCCACCCGGGGGACTGGTCAGGGCCAGTCTGCCATCCAGGACCGACACCCGGTCCGCGAGGCCGGTGAGGCCGCTGCCCGCCGAGGGGTCCGCGCCGCCGCGGCCGTCGTCGCGCACTTCGAGGAAGAGACGTCCGTCGTGATGACCGCCGCTCACCCGCGCGCGGCCGGCCCCGCTGTGCCGGGCGACGTTGGCCAGCGCCTCGCAGACCACGAAGTACGCCGCGGACTCGACCGCCTCGGCCGGCCGGCCCGGCAGTTCGAGGTCGACGTCGACGGGGACCGCGCAGCGGTCGGCGGTGTCGGCGACCGCGGCCTGAAGGCCGTAGTCCGTGAGGACCTTGGGGTAGACGCCCCGGATCAGCTCGCGCAGTTCCGCGAGCGCCCTGCCCGCCTCCTCGTGGGCCCTGGCGAGCTGGTCGGCGAGCGGGCCGGGCGGGGCGTCGAGACGGGCGAGGCCGAGGGCCATCGACAGGGCCACGAGGCGCTGTTGGGCGCCGTCGTGCAGATCGCGCTCGATGCGGCGCCGCTCGGCCTCGAAGGCGTCCACCAGCCGGGCGCGGGAGCGGGCCAGCTCGACCACCTCGGCATCGCGCTCGCCCTCGCGGGAGGCGGTCAGCAGGCGGACCAGCCCCGCGCGGGCGCCCGCCGCCGCGCAGAGCGCGTACGCGCCCAGGCCCCACAGGAGCAGACCCAGCACGGCGACGCCGAACGCGGTCGGCCAGGTGGTGACCGTCCACTGCTTGAGCACCTTCACCTCGTGGCCGTCGCCGACCGTGGCCATCAGCAGCGGGGTGGCGACCACGGACAGCGGGAGGAACAGGGCGACCGTGACGGCCAGGGCGTCGACCGGCCACAGCAGCACGGCGAACAGCAGCGCGTGTCCGAGCTCCCGCCAGGTCCCCTGCTCGCGCAGCCGGGTGGTCAGCCAGGCCCACAGCCCCGGCGCGGCCGGCACCCGGTGCAGGCCGGACACCGGAGCGCGGTCGACCAGGCGCAGCCTGCGCCGCTCCACCCAGGCCACGGGGATCCCGCCGAGGGCGACCAGGACGAGCAGGGGCAGCCCCACCAGGACGACGACGAGCGCACCGGAGACCGCCACCGCCGTCACGATCCCCACCAGGACGACGGCACCGGTCACCGCGCCGGTGAACAGGTACGCGGCGGCGCGCCAGGGCCAGGCCGACAGCAGGAAGCCCGGCCGGGACATGGCCTGCCACACGTTTCGAGGGTGCATGCGCACGACCGTAAGCGGCCCCGCCGGTCCGGGGCCATCGGCCCAGGACCCCCCTCGGGGGTGGGCCTGGCACTACCCCGATTCTCCTCCGGGCCGTACTGCGTCACGCGGGACTTCCGCGGTTTCGTGGGGGGACCGACGAGCCGAGGAACAAGCCCTGATGGGGGAACACATGAGCAACGACGCGATCCGATTGCGTTCCGTGACCCGGCGGTACGGCGCGGGCGGCACGTCCGTCACCGCCCTCGACGAGGTGTCGCTCGCCTTCCCGGAGGGGACCTTCACCGCCGTGATGGGCCCCTCCGGGTCCGGCAAGTCGACCCTGTTGCAGTGCGCCGCGGGCCTGGACCGGCCCACGTCGGGCTCGGTCACCGTGGGCGGCACCGAGCTGACCGGACTGAGCGAGACCGGGCTGACCCTGCTGCGCCGCGAGCGCATCGGGTTCGTGTTCCAGGCGTTCAACCTGCTGCCCTCGCTGACCGCCGAGCAGAACGTCTCCCTGCCGCTGCGGCTCGCCGGCCGCCGCCCGAAGCGGGCCCGGGTGCGGGAGGCGCTCGAACAGGTCGGCATCGGCGACCGCGCGCGGCACCGCCCGGCGGAGATGTCCGGCGGCCAGCAGCAGCGGGTCGCCCTGGCCCGCGCCCTGATCACCCGCCCCGACGTGCTCTTCGGCGACGAGCCGACCGGCGCGCTCGACTCGCGGACCGGCCGTGAGGTGCTGACCCTGCTGCGCGGCACGGTCGACCGGGACGGCCGGACGATCGTCATGGTCACCCACGACCCCGTCGCCGCCTCCTACGCCGACCGCGTCGTCTTCCTCGTCGACGGCCGTGTCCACGGCGAGCTGATCGGCGCCTCCGCCGAGGACGTCGCGGCGCGCATGACCGGCCTCGAGGCGGCGCCGTGCTGACCACCGCGCTGAGCACCCTGCGCACCCGCTGGGTCACGTTCGCCGGCAGTTTCGTCGCCCTCTCCCTCGGCGTGGCGCTGATCGCCGTGATGGGCCTGGCCCTGGCGTCCTCGCTGGACGCGCCCGACCGGGGGCCCGAGCGGTTCGCCGCCGCGCAGGTCGTCGTCAAGGGCCGGGACGCCCTGGAGGTGTCCACCCCGATCGGCGTTCGCGGCCGGAAGCTCGCGCAGCCGCGTGCCGTGCCCGTCGGCGTGGTCGCGAAGCTGCGGGACCTCGGGACCGTCGTCGAGGACCGGTCGTTCGCCGTACGGGCCGAGGGCGGGCCCGCCGATCTGGTGGGCCACCCCTGGTCCACGGCGGCCTTCGCGCCGTACGCACTCGACGCGGGACGCGCACCCCGGGCCGCGGACGAGGTCGTCGTCAGCGGCGACTGGGCCCGTCCGGGCGCCCGGGTGCGGACCGACGGCGGCACGGTCAGGGTCGTCGGCACCGTGGCCGGGCTCGGCTTCGAGAACGCCGTGTTCTCCACCGACGCCCGCGCCGCCGAACTGGCGCCGCGCAGCCTCCAGCTCGTGGTCGACGCCGACGCGGCGGCCGTGCGCGAGGCGGTGCGCGGCAGCGAGGGCGTCCAGGTCCTCACCGGGGACGCGCGCCGGTACGCCGACGCCGACCCCGACCGGGACGCCGAGGCCCTCACCGCGATGAACGCCTTGTTCGGTACGGCCGGCGGCGTCACCGGGTTCGTGTCGGTGTTCGTGGTGGCCTCGACCTTCGCGTTCGCGGTGGCCCAGCGGCGGCGTGAGTTCGGGCTGCTGCGCACCGCCGGGGCGACCCCGGGCCAGATCCGCCGCATGGTCGTCCACGAGGCGCTCGCGGTCGGTGTCCTCGCCTCGGCCGCCGGTTGCGTGCTCGGTTCCCGCGCGGCTCCCGAGCTCGTCGAGTGGGCGGTCGACGAGAACCTCGCGCCCCGCTGGTTCACCCTCGGCGACCACACCTGGCCCTACCACGTGGCGTTCTGGACGGGCCTGCTCGTGGCCCTGTGCGGCGTGCTCGCCGCGTCCTGGCGGGCCGGGCGCACCGGTCCCGCCGAGGCACTGCGCGAGGCGTCCGCCGACGCCCGGCCGATGATACGGGGCCGCCTGCTGTGCGGCGCGGTCCTGCTGGTCACCGCCGTGGTGACCCTGGCCCTGGCCCTGGCGGCGGACCCGGGCGGCCTGTTGCAGCGCAAGACCTACGTGAGCCGGCCGATGCTGCTGATCACCGCGGTCGCGCTGCTCGCGCCGCTGCTGGTGCGGCCACTGGTCCGGCTGATCGCCTGGCTGCCGGCCCGGCTGCCGGGCGCCGGCGGGATGCTGGTGCGGGAGAACGCCGCCGCCGGGGTCCGCCGCACCGCAGCCGTCGCGGCGCCCGTGCTCGTCACGGTCGCCCTCGCGGGCTCGCTGCTCGGCGCCACCGCCACCCTCGACGGGGCGAAGGCCACCGAGGTGCGCGAGCGGACGGCCGCCGACTTCGTGGTCGCTCCGGCGGGCGACGCCGGCTTCGACGGCGCGACGCTGCGGAGGCTCCGGGCCGTGCCCGGTGCCGAGGTCTCGGCGAGCTCGTCGAGCGCCGTGTACGTCCTGGAGGAGGGGGTGGCGCTCGTCGGGTCCGACGCCAGGGCCGCCGAGCCGGGACCGCTCGCGGCGACGACCCGCCTCCCGCTCGTCGCGGGGAGGACGGACGATCTGGACGACGACTCGATCATCGTCAACGAGGAGTGGGAGAAGCGCACCGTGGGCGAGCGGGTGGACGTGTGGCTCGGCGACGGCACGAGGAAGTCCCTGAGGATCGCCGCGGTCATGGCCGTCGGCACCGGTGACAACGGCGTCTACGTCACCCCGCGCAACGCCCCCGCGGCACCCGTCGACCGGGTCGACGTACGCCTCGCGCACGGGGCCGACGCGCACGCCGTGGCCGACGGCCTGCGCCGGGCGGTGCGGGCGTCGGACGGGGAGGTGCTCACCGGGGAGGCCTGGGTGCGGGCGACGCGTCCCGGTACCGACCGGACGACCCGGACGGGCTTCTTCCTGGTCCTCGGGATCGCCCTCCTCTACACCGGCGTCTCGCTGGCCAACACGATGGTCATGGCGACCTCCGACCGGGTCCGCGAGCTGGCCGCGCTGCGACTGGCCGGCGCCACCCGGTGGCAGGTGCTGCGGCTGGTGGGCGCCGAGGCGCTGACGGTGGTCGTGGTCGGCGGACTGCTGGGGGCGCTGGTCGCCGGGCTCGATCTGGCGGGCATGTGGAGCGCGCTGGGCCTGCTCTCGGTGTGGACGCCGGTCGAGGTCCCGTGGACGGCGCTCGGGGCGGCCCTGGGCGCCTGCGCGGCGCTCGCCGTGGTCTCGGCGGTCGTCCCGGCCGGCCTCGCCCTGCGGCGCGGGGCGGTGGAACTCGCGGGTGCTCGGGAGTGACCCTCCGGCCCCGGCCTGCCCCGGCCCCGGCCCGCCCCGGTCGTACACGTCGGTGACGACCGGGGCGATCCGCCGCGCGAAGGGCGGAACCGCGTCGGCGCCGGAGGCGTGAGCCCCTCAGCCGCCGTAGGCGCCGCTCGCCGTCAGGCGCAGCGCCGTGTCGATCAGCGGGACGTGGCTGAAGGCCTGCGGGAAGTTGCCCACCTGGCGCTGGAGCCGCGGGTCCCACTCCTCGGCCAGGAGGCCCAGGTCGTTGCGGAGGGCGAGCAGCTTCTCGAAGAGGGTACGGGCCTCGTCGACCCGGCCGATCATCGCCAGGTCGTCGGCCAGCCAGAAGGAGCACGCCAGGAACGCGCCCTCGTCGCCCTCCAGGCCGTCGACGCCGGCCTCCTCGCCGGCCGTGGGGTAGCGGAGCACGAAGCCGTCCTCCGTGGACAGCTCCCGCTGGATCGCCTCGATCGTGCCGATGACCCGCTTGTCGTCCGGCGGCAGGAACCCCATCTGCGGGATCAGCAGCAGCGAGGCGTCCAGCTCCTTGGAGCCGTACGACTGCGTGAAGGTGTTCCGCTCCTTGTCGTAGCCCTTCTCGCAGACGTCCCGGTGGATCTCGTCGCGCAGCTCCCGCCAGCGCTCCAGGGGGCCGTCGGCGTCCCCGGACTCGATGAGCTTGATCGTGCGGTCCACGGCCACCCAGGCCATCACCTTGGAGTGCACGAAGTGCCGGCGCGGGCCGCGGACCTCCCAGATGCCCTCGTCGGGCTGGTCCCAGTTCTTCTCCAGGTACTCGATCAGCTTGAGCTGGAGCAGGGAGGCGTAGTCGTTGCGGGACAGGCCCGTCATGTGCGCCAGGTGCAGGGCCTCGGTGACCTCGCCGTACACGTCGAGCTGGAGCTGGTTGGCGGCGCCGTTGCCGACCCGGACCGGGCCGGAGTTCTCGTATCCCGGCAGCCAGTCGAGCTCGGCCTCGCCCAGCTCGCGCTCGCCCGCGATGCCGTACATGATCTGGAGGTTCTCCGGGTCGCCCGCGACGGCGCGGAGGAGCCAGTCCCGCCAGGCGCGGGCCTCCTCGCGGTAGCCGGTGCGCAGCATCGAGGAGAGGGTGATCGCCGCGTCCCGCAGCCAGGTGTAGCGGTAGTCCCAGTTCCGCACGCCGCCGATCTCCTCGGGCAGCGAGGTCGTCGGGGCGGCGACGATCCCGCCGGTCGGCCCGTACGTCAGCGCCTTCAGGGTGATCAGGGAGCGGACCACGGCCTCCCGGTAGGGGCCGTGGTACGTGCAGTGGTCGACCCACTCGCGCCAGAAGTCGGCGGTCGCCTCCAGGGCCCCCTCGGGGTCCGGCAGCGCCGGCTGGTCCTTGTGGGAGGGCTGCCAGGAGATCGTGAGGGCGACCCGCTCGCCGGGGCCGACGGTGAACTCGGAGTACGTGGTGAGGTCCTCGCCGTGGGTCTCGGCCTCCGCGTCCAGCCACACCGAGTCGGGCCCGGCGACCGCGACCGTGCGGTCGCCCACCTTGTGCACCCAGGGCACGATCCGGCCGTAGCTGAACCGCATCCGCAGCGCGGAGCGCATCGGGACCCGGCCCGAGACGCCCTCGACGATCCGGACGAGCTGCGGCGCTCCGTCGCGCGGGGGCATGAAATCGGTCACCCGGACCGTGCCGCGCGGGGTGTCCCACTCGGACTCCAGGATGAGCGAGTCGCCCCGGTAGCGGCGCCGGTCGGCGGGGGCCGGCTCACCGTCCTCGGGGCCCGCGGGGGCCACCCGCCAGAACCCGTGTTCCTCGGTGCCGAGGAGTCCCGCGAAGATCGCGTGCGAGTCGAAGCGGGGCAGGCAGAGCCAGTCCACGCTGCCGTCCCGGCAGACCAGGGCAGCGGTCTGCATGTCTCCGATGAGTGCGTAATCCTCGATGCGCCCGGCCACGTGCTTCACTCCAGTCGAACGGCCATGTCCGCCCCTCGGGGCGCTTGCTCCAGATGCCCGGCCGCATGTGCCGGCCGGGGTCCGAGTGTGTCAGCGATCGGGGGGTCTGCGACAAGCCTCGGTCCGGGATGGGTCCCCGGGCGTTCGGCCCCGGGGGGACAGGCGGTGGCGTCGTCGGCCGGCCGGCTCGGCGGGCCATGTCCGAGCAGGATACGTTGCGCCCCGCGCCACCCGTTGGTCACACCAGTAACGTCGTTGCTCCAATCGGGTGAACACCCCCTTTCCCCGTCCGGAGCCGGTCGGACCCCGCTCGCTCGCCGTCCGTGAACACCCGGCTGCCGCGTGTGGCCGGAAGCGGCCTCCCCGGGTCGCTGATACCCTGGTACCCCGTGGACCGGTGGGAAACGGCGACAGCCGAGGACCCCGCAACCGCAGCGACGGCACCCCCCGATTCTTCCGGAGGGGCAGCCGGTACGCACCTCCAGAACGCGACCACGGGAGCCCCCTCTTGGCGATGCCGCCCAACACCACGACGACCAAGCACATCTTCGTCACCGGGGGTGTCGCCTCCTCCCTCGGCAAGGGCCTGACCGCCTCCAGCCTGGGTGCGCTCCTCAAGGCGCGGGGCCTGCGGGTCACGATGCAGAAGCTCGACCCGTACCTGAACGTCGACCCCGGCACCATGAACCCCTTCCAGCACGGTGAGGTGTTCGTCACCAACGACGGCGCCGAGACCGACCTGGACATCGGCCACTACGAGCGCTTCCTCGACGTCGACCTCGACGGCTCGGCCAACGTCACCACCGGCCAGGTCTACTCGCAGGTCATCGCCAAGGAGCGGCGCGGCGAGTACCTGGGCGACACCGTGCAGGTCATCCCGCACATCACCAACGAGATCAAGTCCCGGATCCGCCGCATGGCGACCGACGACGTCGACGTGGTCATCACCGAGGTCGGCGGCACCGTCGGCGACATCGAGTCCCTGCCGTTCCTGGAGACCGTCCGCCAGGTCCGCCACGAGGTCGGCCGCGACAACGTCTTCGTCGTGCACATCTCGCTGCTGCCCTACATCGGCCCGTCCGGCGAGCTGAAGACCAAGCCGACCCAGCACTCGGTCGCCGCCCTGCGCAACATCGGCATCCAGCCCGACGCGATCGTGCTGCGCGCCGACCGCGACGTCCCCACCGCCATCAAGCGCAAGATCTCGCTGATGTGCGACGTCGACGAGGCCGCCGTGGTCGCCGCCATCGACGCCAAGTCGATCTACGACATCCCGAAGGTGCTGCACACCGAGGGCCTGGACGCCTACGTCGTCCGCAAGCTCGACCTGCCCTTCCGCGACGTGGACTGGACCGTCTGGGAGGACCTCCTGGACCGCGTCCACAACCCGGAGCACGAGGTCACCGTCGCGCTCGTCGGCAAGTACATCGACCTGCCCGACGCCTACCTGTCGGTCACCGAGGCCATGCGGGCCGGCGGCTTCGCCAACAAGGCCCGGGTCAAGGTCAAGTGGGTCACCTCCGACGAGTGCAAGACCCCGGCCGGTGCCGAGAAGCAGCTCGGCGACGTCGACGCGATCCTCATCCCCGGCGGCTTCGGCGACCGCGGCGTGAGCGGCAAGGTCGGCGCGATCCAGTACGCCCGCGAGCACAAGGTGCCGCTGCTCGGCATCTGCCTGGGCCTCCAGTGCATCGTCATCGAGGCGGCCCGGAACCTGGCCGACATCCCCGAGGCCAACTCCACCGAGTTCGACCCGGCCACCGCGCACCCCGTCGTCTCCACGATGGAGGAGCAGCTCGCGTACGTCGAGGGCGCGGGCGACCTGGGCGGGACGATGCGCCTGGGCCTGTACCCGGCGAAGCTCGCCGAGGGCTCGATCGTCCGCGAGGTCTACGGCGACGAGCCGTACGTCGAGGAGCGCCACCGCCACCGCTACGAGGTGAACAACGCCTACCGCGCGGAGCTGGAGAAGAAGGCCGGCCTGGTCTTCTCCGGCACCTCCCCGGACAACAAGCTCGTCGAGTACGTCGAGTACCCGCGCGAGATCCACCCCTACCTGGTCGCCACCCAGGCGCACCCGGAGCTCCGCTCCCGCCCGACCCGCCCGCACCCGCTCTTCGCGGGCCTGGTGAAGGCCGCGGTGGAGCGCAAGACGGGCCAGTAGGACGCAGGCGTTAACGTTGCCGGGGTGCGGGCCCGTTCGGGTCCCGCACCCCGGTTTTCACGTGTCCACGGGAGGACGGCTGATGGAGTTGCAGGACACCCCGCAGGAGTGGCGGGTCGTCGCGTCGGAGACCCCCTTCCAGGGGAAGAAGACGGGCGTCCGCACGGACGACGTGGTCATGCCGGACGGCACGGTCGCGCGCCGCGACTACCAGGTCCACCCCGGCTCGGTCGCCGTCCTGGCCCTGGACGAGGAGGACCGGGTGCTGCTGATCAAGCAGTACCGGCACCCGGTGCGCCAGAAGCTCTGGGAGATCCCGGCCGGGCTGCTCGACGTGCCCGGGGAGAACCCGCTGCACGCGGCCCGGCGCGAGCTGTACGAGGAGGCGCACGTCAAGGCCGGCGACTGGCGGGTCCTGACCGACGTCTACACCTCGCCGGGCGGCTGCGACGAGGCCGTGCGGATCTTCCTCGCGCGGGACCTCGCGGACGCGGAGGGGGACCGCTTCGAGGTGGCCGAGGAGGAGGCCGACATGGAGACGGCACGGGTGCCGCTCGCGGACCTCGTACGGGGGGTCCTCGCGGGCGACCTGCACAACAACTGCCTGGTCGTGGGCGTCCTCTCGCTGGCCGCCGCCCGCGCCGGCGACGGCCTGGACGCCCTCCGCCCGGCGGAGGCCCCGTGGCCGGCCCGCCCCTTCGAGGCGTAGGCCCCGGCCGGACCGCCGCGTCCGTGCCGAGTGCGGCGGGGGTGTGGCGGGGGTGCCGGGGGCGGACACAGCTCCCGGTGTGACCATCTGTTGATCCGATCGGGGGATGTGTCCGCCCTGCTCCGCCGGGTACCCGTCCCGCCCTGAACTACGCTCGGAAACGCCCGTGTGGAGCCCCTCCCGCGGGATCGGCTCGTGCGCAGGTGGACGGGAGCGTGGCCCGTGACGGATCAGGCGGTGGCGGCAACCGGCAGCCGGCGGTTCTTCGGCCGCCAGCGCGAGTTGAAGGCCCTGCGCGCCGACATCGAACGGACCGGGCTCGACACCCTCACCGGCCGCAAGGCGCCCCGCGCCCGGGTCCTGCTCGTGGCCGGCCGGCCCGGCTCCGGGCGCACCGCCCTCGCCGAGGAGCTGGCCGCCGAGGTCGCCGACCGCTACCCCGACGGGATCTTCCGCGCCCGGCTCACCGAGCCCGGCGGCGTGCCCGTGCCCACCGCCCGGGCCGCCCAGGAACTGCTCGCCGCCCTCGGGGTCGCCGAACCCCCCGGCGCCGCCGAGGACGAGCTGGCCGAACTGGTCCGCGGCGCCTTCGCCGGGCGCCGGGCGGTCCTGATCCTCGACGACGCCGTCGACGCCGAGCAGGCGGACCCGCTGATCCCCGACGAGCCCGAGACCCTGGTGATCGGGGTCGCCGGAGGACCGCTCACCGGCATCCCCGACGTGCGGCCCTGCACCCTCGGCGGCCTCGACCCCAAGTCGGCCATCGAGCTGCTCACCTCCTTCACCGGCTCCGTCCGCGTCACCGTCGACCCGCAGGCCGCCGAGGCCCTCGTCGAGGAGTGCGGGGGACTGCCCGCCGCGGTCGTCCTCGCCGGCGGCTGGCTCTCCACCCACCCCAAGTCCTCCGTCGCCGACCTCGCCAAGCGGCTGCGCGAGCCGAGCGGCGACCCCCTCACCCGGGCCTTCCTGCTCGCCCACGACGGCCTGCCCGCCACCGCCGCCCGGATACTGCGCTTCCTCGCGCTCGCCCCGCTCGGCCGGGCCGACGCCCACACCGCCTCCGCCCTGGCCGGCTGCTCGGTCTCGGCGGCCGCCACCACGCTCGCCGACTTCGAGGCCCTGGGCCTCGTCTCGGCCGGCGAGGACGGCCAGTACGAGGTGCGCGCCCACCTCGTCCCCCTCCTGCGCGCGCAACTGGAGGAGCGCGACCGGCCCGCCGAGGTGCAGCTCGCGCGGGCCCGGATGCTGGAGCGGACCGTGCGGCTCCTCCAGTCCTGCCGCGCGGTCACCGAACCCGAGGGCTCGCCCGCCCGCAGGAAGCTGGCCGGGCTGCCGCGCGCCCTGCGCTTCCCGAACGCCGCCGCCGGGGCGGCCTGGCTGGACTCCCGGCGGCCCGTCCTGCTCGCCTCCGCCCGCCTCGCCGTCGCCGACGGGGAGCTCGACACCCTGGCCCGCCGCCTGATCGCCTCCCTCGTCCGGGCGCTCGCCGCGCACCGGGGCGCCGAGGCCGCCGCCCCCGAGCTGTACGGGCTGCACCGGCTCGTCCTGGACGTGGCCGAGCGGCGCGGACTGCACCGCGAGCGGGCCGCGGCCCTGCTCAACCTGGCCGACCTCGACGCCCGCACCGGCAGGACGAAAGAGGCTCTGCTGCGATATCGGTCGGCTTTGGAGGCCGGACGCGCAGCAAATGACCCGTACGCGACCGGTCGGGCAATGGAATCCGTAGGTGGCTCCTATCAGGAGCTGGGGGACTGGCAGCGGGCCGGCGACTGGTACGGACGGGCCCTCGCCCAGCGCCTCGCCCGGGACGAGCGCGCCGACCAGGCCCGGCTGTACGCCCGCCTCGGCGCCGTACAGACCTACGCCGGGCGGTACGGGGAGGCCCTGCGCAACTGGCGGGCCGCCGCCGCCGGCTACCGCAGGCTCTCCGATCTCCCGGGCTACGCGCGGGCGTTGAGCGAGGCGGCCCGGGTCCAGGAGTACGCCGGGCGGCCCGAGGAGTCCCTGCGGACCTGCGAGGAGGCCGTGGAGTGGGCCCGCCGGGCCCGGGACGTCCGGCTCCAGGCGGCGCTCCGGCTGCGCCTCGCCGACACCCTCGACCGGCTCGGCGACCCGGCGGCGGCCAAGCTGCACCGGGCCGGGGCGGGGAGACTGCTGGAAACGGAACCTTCCGCCTACGAAATCCGCAGTGGCTCCGGCGAAGATTAGTACTTTGAAAGGCTAGACAGCGGGAACTCCTTCATTAGACTGGTTCTGCCGCGTTCGAACGTGGTCTGCCCCGGTGCGTCGCGATGCATCCGGGTATGTATCGCAGTGCGCCAGTTATCCCTCCCTGATTCAAGGACCGTGATCGACGATGAAGGTCGGCATCCCCCGCGAGGTCAAGAACAACGAGTTCCGCGTGGCCATCACCCCCGCCGGTGTCCACGAGCTCGTCCGCCACGGCCACCAGGTCTTCGTCGAGCAGAACGCCGGTGTCGGCTCCTCGATCACGGACGCGGAGTACGTCGCCGCCGGCGCCGAGATCCTCCCCACCGCCGACGAGGTCTGGGCCATCGCCGACCTGCTGCTCAAGGTCAAGGAGCCCATCGCGGAGGAGTACCACCGCCTCCGCAAGGACCAGACCCTCTTCACCTACCTGCACCTCGCCGCCTCCCGCGAGTGCACCGACGCGCTGCTCGCCTCCGGCACCACCGCCATCGCGTACGAGACCGTCGAGACCGCGAACCGCGCGCTCCCGCTGCTCGCCCCGATGTCCGAGGTCGCGGGCCGCCTGGCCCCGCAGGTCGGCGCCTACCACCTGATGCGCTCGGCCGGCGGCCGCGGCGTCCTGCCCGGCGGCGTCCCCGGCACCCACGCCGGCAGGGCCGTCGTCATCGGCGGCGGCGTCTCCGGCTGGAACGCCACCCAGATCGCCGTCGGCATGGGCTTCCACGTGACCCTGCTCGACAAGGACATCAACAAGCTCCGCGAGGCCGACAAGGTCTTCGGCACCAAGGTGCAGACGATCGTCTCCAACGCCTACGAGCTGGAGAAGGCCGTCGTCGAGGCCGACCTCGTCATCGGTGCCGTCCTCATCCCGGGCGCCAAGGCCCCGAAGCTGGTCACCAACGAGCTCGTCGCCAAGATGAAGCCCGGAAGTGTCCTTGTCGACATCGCGATCGACCAGGGCGGCTGCTTCGAGGACTCGCACCCGACCACCCACGCCGAGCCGACCTTCCGGGTCCACGACTCGGTCTTCTACTGCGTCGCCAACATGCCGGGCGCGGTCCCGAACACCTCCACCTACGCCCTCACCAACGCCACGCTGCCCTACATCGTGTCGCTGGCGAACAACGGCTGGGCCGAGGCGATCCGCCGCGACGCCGCCCTCGCCCTGGGCCTCAACACCCATGACGGCAAGGTGGTGTACAAGGAGGTCGCCGAGGCGCACGGCCTCGAGCACGTCGGGCTGAGCAGCCTCCTGGGCTGACCCCCGCGGCGCCGCGTCAACGCGCGCCGTCAATACCACGCACCCGGCCGGACCTTGTTCGACAAGGTCCGGCCGGACGTGTCTCCGGCCACGCCGAAACGTTCGGGCAACTCGCGGCGAACGTAACTCTTTAACCGTTTCGCACACCCCGGAAACGTGCGGATGCGTGCCCGCGCGCCCTTGACAGAGGCCTGTTCGGTTACCGACACATCGGGCCGGGTCCGGCGGATTGTGTTGCTGCGGACCGGTGACACGCCATAGAGTCGCCAACCGTCGGCATGGTGCCACGCTGACCTATCGATAAATGTTCCCGGTCACACCCAAGGAGGTAAGACGACTTGTGAATGAGTCGACATTTACTCCCGGGAGTGGTGCGCCGGGAGCTCCGATCGGCTCCGTCGCGGTGCGGACCTTCGCGACGCACCAGCCCGTGACGACAGCCCACACGATGAAGACGATGGACGGCCTACACGTGAACGCCACGGCCGGCAACGAGATGGGCCGAGAGTCCACCCACTTCGCCGCCTACGACGAGGTGCCCGAGGGGCACTTCTACGACCCCGACGCCGAGTACGAGCCCGATCCGGAGTACGCGGCCACCCTCGCGCCCGACGCTGCCCGCCAGCGCCGCGAGCGGATCGGCCCGACCGGACGGCCCCTGCCGTACTTCCCGATCCCGGGTCCGCTGACCGACCACGGACCCGCGAAGATCATCGCGATGTGCAACCAGAAGGGCGGCGTCGGCAAGACCACGTCGACCATCAACCTGGGAGCCGCGCTCGCCGAGTACGGACGGCGGGTCCTGCTCGTCGACTTCGACCCGCAGGGAGCCCTGTCGGTCGGCCTCGGCGTGAACCCGATGGAGCTCGACCTCACCGTCTACAACCTGCTCATGGAACGGGGCATGTCGGCGGACGAGGTCCTCCTCAAGACCGCCGTGCCCAACATGGACCTGCTGCCGAGCAACATCGACCTCTCGGCCGCCGAAGTCCAGCTCGTCAGCGAGGTCGCGCGCGAGTCCACGCTCCAGCGCGCCCTGAAGCCGCTGATGAACGACTACGACTACATCGTGATCGACTGTCAGCCCTCGCTCGGCCTGCTGACCGTGAACGCCCTGACGGCCGCTCACAAGGTCATCGTGCCGCTGGAGTGCGAGTTCTTCGCGCTGCGCGGCGTCGCGCTGCTGACCGAGACCATCGAGAAGGTCCAGGAGCGGCTCAACCCCGAGCTGGAACTCGACGGCATCCTCGCCACGATGTACGACTCCCGGACCGTGCACAGCCGCGAGGTGCTCGCGCGCGTCGTCGAGGCCTTCGACGACCACGTGTACCACACGGTCATCGGGCGGACCGTGCGCTTCCCGGAGACCACGGTCGCCGGCGAGCCCATCACCACGTACGCCTCCAACTCCGTGGGCGCCGCCGCCTACCGTCAGCTCGCCAGGGAGGTGCTCGCCCGGTGTCACGCCGAGTGAGTCTGCCCGGCGCCGACGAACTCTTCCGTACGACCGGGGGGACGGCGCTGCAGGCGTCCTCACCCCGCCGGGCCGTCCCGGCACCGGCGGGCGAGAGCGACCCGGCGGCGGCCGAGGGCTCCGCGGAGCACGCGGCGGCGGACTCCGAGGCCGCGGAACCGCGCGCCCGGACGTCCCCCGAGGCCGAGAAGGCGGCTCCGGCCGCCGCCTCCGCCCAGGCCGCCGCGTCCCGGCGGCGCGGCGGAGGCCGTACCGCGAGCCGGCGGCCCAGCGGCCGCGAGCGCCACGACGAGAAGATCACGGTCTACGTCTCCGCCGAGGAGCTGATGGACCTGGAGCACGCCCGGCTCGTGCTGCGCGGCGAGCACGGCCTCGCCGTCGACCGGGGCCGGATCGTCCGGGAGGCCGTCGCGGTCGTCCTGGCGGACCTGGAGTCCCGCGGCGACGCGAGCATCCTCGTCCGCCGTCTGCGCGGCCGCTGACGGTAGCCTGCGGGCTGCCGCGCCCTCCGCTCCCCCTGGACCTCCATGCACCACGCCGCCGACTCCGCCCCTGACGAAACGTCCCGCCCGTCGCGCCGCCGCGCCCTGGGGCACGGCGGCGGCACGGGACCCCTGCGGGGGGCGTGGGCGGGGCCCGAGGCGTCTGAGCCCTCCGGGGCCCCCGCTGGAACTCCTGCGGCTCCCGTCCGCACCTCCGGGGCGCCCGCCGAAGGCCCCGAGACGGCCGTACGGGCCCCCGCGCCCGATCGGGAGCCCCTGGCGCTCCTTGAGCACCAGGGGGCCGTGCCGGAGCCCGGCGACGGGCCCCCGGCCGCCACGGACGGCCCCCCGGCCGCCGCTCCCGGTGGCGCCGACGGGCGGTTCACCGTGCGGCTCTCGAACTTCGAGGGGCCCTTCGACCTGCTGCTCCAGCTCATCACCAAGCACAAGCTCGACGTCACCGAGGTCGCGCTCTCGCGGGTCACCGACGAGTTCATGGCGCACCTGCGCGCCCTGGGGCCCGACGGGGACCTCGACCAGACCACCGAGTTCCTCGTCGTCGCCGCCACCCTGCTCGACCTCAAGACCGCCCGGCTGCTGCCCGCCGCCGAGGTGGAGGACGAGGCCGACCTCGCCCTCCTGGAGGCCCGCGACCTGCTCTTCGCCCGGCTCCTCCAGTACCGCGCGTACAAGCGCGTCGCGGCGATCTTCGAGGAGCGGTGGGAGAGCGAGGGCCGCCGCCACCCCCGTACCGTCGGACTCGAACCGCACCACGCCGAGCTGCTCCCCGAGGTGATCATCTCCATCGGCGCCGAGGGCTTCGCGAAGCTCGCGGTCAAGGCCATGCGGCCCAGGGCCGAGCCGCAGGTGTACGTCGAGCACATCCACGCCCCCCTCGTCAGCGTCCGCGAGCAGGCCGCCGTGGTCGCCGCCCTGCTGCGCGAGCGCGGCACGGCGGCCTTCCGGGAGCTGATCGAGGACGCCGGCGACACCCTCACCGTCGTCGCCCGCTTCCTCGCCCTCCTGGAGCTCTACCGGGAGCGGGCCGTCGCCCTCGACCAGGAGACCGCCCTGGGCGACCTCACGGTCTCCTGGACCGGCGGGGACGCGGAGGCCCGGGTCACCGACGAGTTCGACCAGGAACCCGGACAGGAAACGGAGGCCCGCGCGTGAGCGCCCCCGAAACCGAAACCGAAACCGACACCGACACCGGTGCCGGCACCACCGGCACCGGCCTCAAGCCCTCCCTCGAAGCCGTCCTCATGGTCGTCGACGAGCCCGCCACCGAGGCCCACCTCGCCAAGGTCCTCGGCCGCTCCCCCGGGGAGGTCGCCGACGCCCTGCGCGAGCTGGCCGGCGAGTACACCGCCCAGGGCCGCGGCTTCGAGCTGCGCCAGGTCGCCGGGGGCTGGCGCTACTACACCCGCCCCGCGTACGCCCCGGCCGTCGAGGCCTTCGTCCTGGAGGGCCAGCAGGCCCGGCTCACCCAGGCGGCCCTGGAGACCCTCGCGGTCGTCGCGTACCGCCAGCCGGTCAGCCGTTCCCGCGTCTCCGCGGTCCGCGGGGTCAACTGCGACGGCGTGATGCGGACCCTCCTCCAGCGGGGTCTGGTGGAGGAGGCGGGCGCGGAACCCGAAACAGGTGCGATCCTGTACAGGACGACGAACTACTTCCTGGAGCGGATGGGCCTGCGCGGCCTGGACGAACTCCCCGAGCTCGCGCCCTTCCTCCCCGAGGCGGAGGCGGTCGAGCCGGACTCCCTCGAAGGCGTCCCGTCGTTCGAACCCGACGCAGACGTAGACGACAAGACGGAACTTTGATGCGAAGCAGCAGCGGCAGGAACAGCAGCGGAAACAACGGCGGGAGCCGTGGTGGCAACAGCGGCGGCCGCGGCGGCAGCGGTGGCGGCCGCGGAAGCGGCGGCGGTGGCGGCGGACGCGGGAACTACCGCGGCGCCGGCAACGGCCGCGACGACCGCCAGGGCGGCGGCCGCCCGGGTCAGAGCGGCGGCCGTCCCGGTGGTCAGGGCGGCGGCTCCCGGCAGGGCGGCCAGGGCGGTCAGGGCGGCGGCGCCAACACGCGCCGGCCGCGCCCGGAGGAGCGCAGCTACGACGTGGACGGCCTCGCCGGCCGCCCCGACGGCCCGCCCAAGCGCGGTCGCGGCGACGCCGCGCGCGGCGGGGCCAAGGGCGGCCCCCGGCAGTCCCCGCAGCGCGGCGGCGGCCGTACGGCGCCGGCCCGCTCGCGCGAGTACGACGCCCGCACCGAGGAGCGGAACCGGGAGCGGTACGCAGGCAAGCCCGAGATCAAGACCCCCAAGACCTTCCCCGGCGCCGAGCAGGAGGGCGAGCGGCTCCAGAAGGTCCTCGCCCGCGCCGGCATGGGCTCGCGCCGCGCCTGCGAGGAGCTGATCGAGCAGGCCAGGGTCGAGGTCAACGGCGAGATCGTCGTCGAGCAGGGCATGCGCGTCGACCCGGAGAAGGACGAGATCAAGGTGGACGGCCTGACCGTCGCCACCCAGTCGTACCTCTTCTTCGCCCTGAACAAGCCCGCCGGCGTCGTCTCCACCATGGAGGACCCGGACGGCCGCCAGTGCCTCGGCGACTACGTCACCAACCGCGAGACCCGGCTCTTCCACGTCGGCCGGCTCGACACGGAGACCGAGGGCATCATCCTGCTCACCAACCACGGCGAGCTGGCCCACCGCCTCACGCACCCGAAGTACGGCGTGAAGAAGACCTACCTGGCCGCCGTCACCGGCCCGCTGCCCCGCGAGGTCGGCCGGCGGCTCAAGGACGGCATCGAGCTGGAGGACGGCTACGCCCGCGCCGACCACTTCCGCGTGGTCGAGCAGACCGGCAAGAACTACCTGGTCGAGGTCACCCTGCACGAGGGCCGCAAGCACATCGTGCGCCGGATGCTGGCCGAGGCGGGCTTCCCGGTCGAGAAGCTGGTCCGCACCGCCTTCGGCCCGATCGGCCTGGGCGACCAGAAGTCGGGCTGGCTGCGCCGCCTGACCAACACGGAGGTCGGCATGCTGATGAAGGAAGTCGGCATGTAACGCCGCCGAGGCGCCCGTACGAAGGGGCCCGTGACCGTTCCGGCGGTCACGGGCCCCTTCGCGTCCGTGCCCGGCCCTTGTGGGCGCGGTCCGCCACCCTTTATAGTCAGGATGACTCTTAAGGAGGCGGGCGTGAGCCTCGCGACTTTGCTCGAACCCCTGCAACAGCCGCTCTTCACCGTCCTGGACACCCCGGTCAGTTGGACCGAGGTCCTGGGCTTCGGCAGCGGAGCGCTCTGCGTCTGGCTCGTGGCACGCCAGCACGTGGCCAACTGGCCCGTCGGCATCGCCAACAACCTCTTCTTCGTCCTGCTCTTCGCGCAGGCCGGGCTCTACGCCGACGCCGGCCTCCAGATCGTCTTCATCACCCTCGCCGCGTACGGCTGGTGGACCTGGACCCACGGGGGTGGACCGGGCTCCGACACCCTTCCGGTGCGCCGCACCACGCGCGCCGAAGGGGCGTGGCTGCTCGCGGCGGGGGTGGTGGGGACCCTCGGGCTCACCCTGCTGCTCGACCGCGCCACCGACTCGACCGTCCCCTTCTGGGACGCCCTGACGACCGCGCTCTCCCTCATGGCCACCTACGGCCAGTGCAGGAAGCGCCTGGAGTCCTGGTGGCTCTGGATCGCCGCCGACGTCGTCTACGTGCCGCTGTACGCGCACAAGGGGCTGTACCTGACCTCCCTGCTGTACGTCGGCTTCATGGCGCTCTGCGCGATGGGCCTGCGCGGCTGGAGCAGGGACCTCGCGGGGGCCCGGCGACCGGCGGCGGAGACGGAGACGGCGGAGGCGACGGCGTGAAGCGCTACGGGCACGGCCTCGTCCTCGGCAAGTTCTATCCGCCGCACGCCGGCCACCACCACCTCGTCCGCACCGCCCTCGACCGCTGCGACCGCCTCACCGTCCTCGTCTGCGCCTCCTCCGCCGAGTCCGTGCCGCTGGAGGAGCGCGTCGCCTGGATGCGCGAGGTCCACCCCGACGCCCTCGTCGTCGGCGCCGTCGACGACCACCCCGTCGACCTCCACGACCCCGACGTGTGGGAGGCCCACATGCGCGTCTTCCGGGCCGCCGTGCCCGAGCGCGTCGACGCCGTCTTCACCTCGGAGCCGTACGGCGAGGAGCTCGGCCGCCGCTTCGGCGCCGCGTCCGTCCTCGTCGACCCCGACCGCGTCCGCTTCCCCGTCTCCGGCACCGCCGTCCGCGCGGACCCCGCGGGCTGCTGGGACTTCCTGGAGGCACCCGTGCGGGCCGCGCTCACCCGCCGGGTCGTCGTCCTCGGCGCCGAGTCCACCGGCACCACCACCATGGCCCTCGCCCTCGCCGACCACTACCGGCGGCGCGGCGGCGTCTGGGCCCGCACCCGGTACGTACCGGAGTACGGCCGTGAGTACAGCGAGCTCAAGCTCGCCGAGCTGAGGGCCGAACGCCCCGGCGCCACCTGGCCGGACGTCGCCTTCCGTTCCTCCGACTTCCCCGTCATCGCCCAGCGCCAGGCCGAACTGGAGGAGGAGGCCGCCCGCGACGGCTCGCCCGTGCTCTTCTGCGACACCGACGCCTTCGCCACCACCATCTGGCACGAGCGGTACATGGGCACCACCAGCCCCGACACCGGCGAGATCGCCGCCCGGGGCCGCCAGCACCTCTGGCTGCTCACCGACCACCGGGGCGTCGACTTCGAGGACGACGGACTGCGCGACGGGGAGCACCTGCGGCCCTGGATGACCGCCCGCTTCCTCACCCAGCTCGCCCACTCCGGCCGCCGCACGGTCGTGCTCACCGGCCCGCACGAGGAGCGGCTCGCCACCGCCGTCGCCGCCGTGGACGCGCTGCTCGCCGAGGGCCCCCGCCTCACCGACCCCCTCCCGGAGCGCCGATGACCGCCCACCGGGCCCCCGAGGGCTACGACCCGTACGCCTTCGAGCCGTTCGCCGTCACCGCCGACCTCGCCGTCCTCACGATCCGCGAGGAGCGCCTCCACGTCCTGCTCGTCGAACGCGCCCAGGAGCCGTACGCCGGATCCTGGGCCCTGCCCGGCGGCTTCGTGCTGCCCCGCGAGTCGGCCGAGACCGCCGCCCGCCGCGAACTCGCCGAGGAGACCGGCCTCTCCGGCGCCACCGTCGCCGGACTCCACCTCGAACAGCTCCGCACCTACACCGAGCCGGACCGCGACCCGAGGATGCGGGTCGTCTCCGTCGCCTTCACCGCCCTCGTACCGGACCCGCCCGAGCCGCGCGGCGGCGGGGACGCGGCCCAGGCGCGGTGGATCCCGTACGGGACGCACGGACCGCTCGCCTTCGACCACGACCGGATCCTCGCCGACGCCCACGAACGGGTCGGCGCCAAGCTCGAGTACACCTGCCTCGCCACGGCCTTCTGCCCGCCCGAGTTCACCCTCGGCGAGCTGCGGCAGGTCTACGAGACGGTCTGGGGCGTCGAGCTCGACCGCCCCAACTTCCGGCGCAAGGTCCTCGCCACGCCCGGCTTCGTCCGGGCCGTGGAGGGGCCGCCGCGCCTCACCGGCGGACGGGGGAAACCGGCCGCCCTCTACCGGGCGGGCGGGGCCACGGCCCTCCACCCGCCCCTCCTGCGACCGGAAGGACGCTCCTCGTGAACCACGCACACACCGCCGTCAAGCGGGCCGCGACCGGATCCCTGATCGGACTGGCGCTCGGCGACGCGCTCGGTTTCCCCACCGAGTTCGACGACGTGCCCTCGATCCTCGCGAAGTGCGGGCCCTGGCGGGAGATGGAACTCCCCGTCAGGAACGGGAAGGCATACGTCACCGACGACACCCAGATGGCCCTCGCCTTCGCCGGGGGCATCCGCACCGCCATGGACCGGGGCCCCCTCACCCCGCGGCGCCTCGCCCGGCCGGTCCGCGAGGAGTTCGTCGACTGGTACCACTCCCCGGACAACAACCGCGCGCCCGGCAACACCTGTCTGCGCGCCTGCCGGCTCCTCGACGGCGACCGGCTCTGGCAGGACGCCAGCCAGATCCACTCCAAGGGCTGCGGCGCCAACATGCGGGTCACCCCCATCGGCCTCGTCCCCGGTCTGGGCGAGGAGCAGCGGGCCGGTGCCGCGCAGCTCCAGGCGGCCCTGACCCACGGCCACCCCACCGCGCTCGCCGCCTCCGACCTGACGGCCCGCGCCGCGTACCTGCTCGCGCGGGGCGTGGACCCGGCCGGACTCGTCGGACAGCTCCGCTCGTACGCGTACGAGAACCGCTCCCGTTACCGCGAGGAGTGGCTCGGCGACCTGTGGACCCGCTCCCAGGACCCCTCCGCCCGGCACTTCACCGAGCGCGGCTGGGACGAGTGCCTGGCGGTCCTGGAGCGCCTGGACGCCGTCCAGCGCACGGCCGACCCGGAGCTCGACCCCTGCACCTACACCGGCGACGGCTGGATCGCGGAGGAGGCCCTCGCGACCGGGCTGCTCTGCTTCCTCCTCTTCCCCGACGAGCCCCTCACCGCCCTGCGCCGGGCCGCCTGCACCCGCGGCGACTCCGACTCGATCGCCGCCCTCGCGGGCGCCTTCGCCGGCGCCCACCTCGGCGCGGACGCCTGGCCGGGGGAGTGGGCGGACCGCGTCGAGTACCGGAGCGACCTCATCGCCTTCGGCGCCCTCTGGGACGCTTGAGCCATGACGCCCGCCCGGCTCTCCGACCCCGTCGTACGGGCCCGGCTACGGCTCCCGCAGGGCTGAGGCGCGGCGGGCGCGGGTCAGGAAGTCCTCCACGCGCGCGTGGTCCGGGGCGGCGGGCAGCGGGGAGGCGTCGTGGGCCAGGTCGGCCTCCTCCTGGAGGCGGTTCATCCAGGACTCGACCTCCGGCCAGGGCACCTCGCCGCGCCTGACCGCGAGGAGGCGGTCGCGGTCCCCGCCGACGTCGACGCGCAGCTCGCCCGTGCGCAGCAGGTCCCGGCAGCTCGCCAGGAGCCGCAGCAGGTGCACGGCGTGCTTCCAGCGCGGCTGCCCGTACTGGCGCACGTCCGCGTCCAGCTTGCGGCGCTGCCCGCCCGCGTACCGCACGAACGTCCCGTGCGCCTGCCGGGAGAGGAAGGCGCCGCGCAGGGAGAGCAGCTCGCGGCCGAGGTCGTCGGCGTACTCGACGACGGGGGAGTGGAGGCACTCCAGGACGTTCGGGTTGTTGCGCAGGGCCAGCTCGCAGAAGCGCTCCAGCTCCCAACTGAACTGCTCCTCGCGCGGCCCCTCCACGTGCGCCGGGGGCTTGTCGAAGCGCCAGAAGAGCGGCGTCGGGGCCAGGTAGACGCCCCGCACGTCCGTGTCGCTGCCCTCGGTCGCCAGGCCGAAGGCGCGCGAGCCCATCACACAGGAGTAGATCGTGTGCTCGCGCACCAGCTCGTCCGGAGTCATGCCGGGCAGGTTACGCGAGGGTGATCGTTTCCCCCGAGACAATAATGCGCTCCGCCGGGAGCGGGCGGGTGGCCGGGCCCGTCACCACCGAGCCGTCCGCGACGCGGAACTTCGAACCGTGGCAGGGGCAGTCGATGGTGCCGTCCGCGACCTTGTCCACCAGGCACCCCTGGTGGGTGCAGACCGCCGAGAACGCCTTGAACTCACCGGCCGTCGGCTGCGTCACCACCACCTTCTCCTCCGGGAAGACCGTGCCGCCGCCGACCGGGATCCCGGAGGTCCTGGCCAGCGCCTCGCCGTCACCCCCGGGGGACTCGGAAGACTCAGGGGACTCGGTGGCGTCCGGGGAATCGGGGCCCTCCGGCGTCTCCGGCGTCTCCGGGGCGTCCGGCGCCTCGGGGGTGCCCGCCGTCGTACCCCCGTCGCCTCCGTCGCCCCCGTCACCGCCGTCCGAGCCGCAGCCCGCCGTCGTCAGGGCCGCGGCGGCGAACAGGACGGTGCGGCGGCTCGTGCTGTGGGGCGTCATGCCGCCAGCTTGGCCACGCGCCCGCCGCCGGGCCCCGCGACACGCCTGCTCCCGTACCCCGGACGGCGGAGCGCACGGGTCCGCGCGGCACCGGCCCCTTCCCGCGCGCCCGCCCCGTCCCGTACGCCCGCTCCCCGTCTCGGAGGGCGGGCGCCGTGCTCCCGGCCCCCCGCTCCTGACTAGGCTGAACGGAGCACTGACGCAGGCGAAGGAGCACGACGTGGCGGTACGAGCGGTCCGAGGCGCCGTCCAACTGGAGCGGGACGAGGCCGGGCACATGCGCGAGCGGGTCCAGGAACTGCTCACCGCCGTCCTCGAACGCAACGGCCTCACCGCCGAGGACCTCATCAGCATCTGGTTCACGGCCACGCCCGATCTGCACAGCGACTTCCCCGCCGCCGCGGCCCGGCACATCGGGATCGTCGACGTCCCCCTGATCTGCGCCCGGGAACTCGACGTCGAGGGCGCCATGCCGAGGGTCGTCCGGCTCCTCGCCCACGTCGAGACCGAGCTGCCCAAGTCCCGGATCGCGCACGTCTACCTCGGCGCCGCGGCCGCCCTGCGCAAGGACATCGCCCAGTGAGAACAGCGCTCGTCATCGGAACCGGCCTGATCGGCACCTCCGCCGCCCTCGCCCTCGCCGGCCGCGGCATCACCGTCCACCTGCGCGACCACGACCCGGACCGCGCCCGCACCGCCGCCGCGCTCGGCGCCGGCACCGACGAGGCGCCCGGGGGTCCCGTGGACCTCGCCGTCGTCGCCGTGCCCCCCGCCCACGTGTCCACCACCCTCGCCGGGGCCATGACCGCCGGCCTCGCCCGCGGCTACCTGGACGTCGCCAGCGTCAAGGGCGGACCGAAGCGGGAGCTGGAGGCCCTCGGCCTCGACCTCACCGCGTACATCGGCACGCACCCGATGTCCGGCAAGGAGCGCTCGGGCCCGCTCGCCGCCACCGCCGACCTCTTCGAGGGCCGCCCCTGGGTCCTCACCCCCACCCGGGACACCGACACCGAGGTCCTCAACCTCGCCCTGGAACTCGTCGCCCTCTGCCGGGCCGTCCCCGTCATCATGGACGCCGACGCCCACGACCGGGCCGTCGCCCTGGTCTCCCACACCCCCCAGCTCGTGTCCTCCATGGTCGCCGCGCGCCTGGAGGAGGCCGACGAGTCGGCCGTGCGCCTCTGCGGGCAGGGCATCCGCGACGTCACCCGGATCGCCGCCTCCGACCCCCGCATGTGGGTCGAGATCCTCTCCGCCAACCCCGGCCCCGTCGCCGACGTCCTCTCCGGCGTCGCCGCCGACCTCGACGAGACCGTCCGCGCCCTGCGCTCCCTCCAGTCCGCCGACGAGGACCGGCGCCGGGACGGCGCCACCGGCGTCGAGGACGTCCTGCGCCGCGGCAACGCCGGCCGCTCCCGCGTCCCCGGCAAGCACGGCGCCGCCCCCGCCGCGTACGAGACCGTCGCCGTCCTCATCAGCGACCGGCCCGGCGAGCTGGCCCGGATCTTCGCCGACGCGGGCCGCGCGGGCGTCAACATCGAGGACGTCCGCATCGAGCACGCGACCGGCCAGCAGGCCGGCCTGGTCCAGCTCATGGTGGAGCCCTCGGCGGTCCAGGTCCTCGGCACGGCCCTCCAGGAGCGCGGCTGGGCCCTCCGTACGGGCTGACGCGGACCGCCCGGGCCCGGGGCCGGGGGACCGGTCCCCGGGGCCCCCGCACGGGCTGGGCCGAACGGGTGCGTGGGACTCGGTAACCTTGGGGGAGCCCGTCGCGTCCCCGCCGGGTCCTGCCACCCCACCCCAGGAAGGTGTTCCCACCGTGGAATCCGTGATCGTCGCCATCGACGGGCCGTCCGGCACGGGCAAGTCGAGCACCTCGAAGGCGGTCGCCGCCAAGCTGGGACTGAGCTACCTCGACACCGGCGCCCAGTACCGGGCGATCACCTGGTGGATGATCAGCAACGGCGTGGACGTCTCCGACGCCGGGGCCGTCGCCGACGCCGCCGCCAAGCCGGTCATCGTCTCCGGCACCGACCCGTCCCGGCCCACCATCACCGTGGACGGCGCCGACGCCTCCGGCCCCATCCGCACCGAAGAGGTCACCTCCAAGGTCAGCGCCGTCAGCGCCGTCCCCGAGGTCCGGGCGCTCATCACCGAGCTCCAGCGGACCATCGCCCGGGACGCCGGGCACGGCATCGTCGTCGAGGGCCGGGACATCGGCACCACCGTCCTGCCCGACGCCGACCTGAAGATCTTCCTCACCGCCTCGCCCGAGGCCCGCGCCGCCCGCCGCTCCGGCGAGCTCAAGGGCGCCGACGTGCGCGCCACCCGGGAAGCCCTGGTCAAGCGGGACGCGGTCGACTCCAGCCGCAAGACCTCCCCGCTCGCCAAGGCCGACGACGCCGTCGAGGTCGACACCACCGACCTCACCCTCGACCAGGTGATCGAGTGCGTCGTCACCCTCGTGGACGAGAAGCGGGCGGCCGTCAGGTGACCGTGCCCTCCGCGAAGGGCGCCGCCGTCGGCCGCGGCATCGGCATCGGGCTGATGTACGGGCTGTGGAAGCCGCGCGTCCTCGGCGCCTGGCGGGTGCCGGCCTCCGGCCCCGTCGTCCTCGCCGTCAACCACGCGCACAACATCGACGGCCCCATGCTCATGGGCACCGCCCCGCGCCCCGTGCACTTCCTCATCAAGAAGGAGGCGTTCGTCGGCCCGCTCGGCGGCTTCCTGGAGGGCATCGGGCAGCTCAAGGTGGACCGCCACGGCGCCGACCGCACGGCCATAGCCAACGCCCTGGGCGTCCTGGAGCAGGGCGGCGTCCTCGGGATCTTCCCCGAGGGCACCCGGGGCGAGGGCGACTTCGCCTCGCTGCGCGCGGGCCTCGCGTACTTCGCGGTCCGCAGCGGCGCGCCGATCGTCCCGGTCGCCGTCCTGGGCAGCACCGACCGCCGGGGACGGCTCGTCAAGGCCCTGCCCCCGCTGCGCGGCCGCGTCGACGTCGTCTTCGGCGAGGCCTTCGAGGCGGGCGACGGCAGCGGCCGGCGCACCCGCAGGGCGCTGGACGAGGCCACCGTACGGATCCAGGGGAGGCTCACCGCCCACCTGGAAAACGCCAGGCGCCTCACCGGGCGCTGAGCGAGACTCTCAGTAGTGGAACCCGTCGACCGGGAACCACCGACCACGAATGATCGAGGAACGGACTTCATGAACGACCAGCACGACCACGGGGCACTTGGCGACGCCGAGTACGCGGAGTTCATGGAGCTCGCCGCGGAAGAGGGCTTCGACGCGGAGGAGATCGAGGGCGCGATCGAGGAGGCCGGGCACGGCCCGCTCCCCGTCCTCGCCGTCGTCGGCCGCCCGAACGTCGGCAAGTCGACCCTGGTGAACCGCATCATCGGCCGCCGCGAGGCCGTCGTCGAGGACAAGCCGGGCGTCACCCGCGACCGCGTCACCTACGAGGCCGAATGGGCCGGCCGCCGCTTCAAGGTCGTCGACACCGGCGGCTGGGAGCAGGACGTCCTCGGCATCGACGCCTCCGTCGCCGCCCAGGCCGAGTTCGCCATCGAGGCCGCCGACGCCTGCCTCTTCGTCGTGGACGCCACCGTCGGCGCCACCGACACCGACGAGGCCGTCGTCCGGCTGCTCCGCCGCGCCGGGAAGCCGGTCGTCCTCGCCGCCAACAAGGTCGACGGCCAGTCCGGCGAGGCCGACGCGGCCATGCTCTGGTCGCTCGGCCTGGGCGAGCCGTTCCCGGTCTCCTCGCTGCACGGCCGCGGCACCGGCGACCTCCTGGACGAGGTCCTGAAGAAGCTGCCCGAGGCCCCCGCGCAGCGCTTCGGCAACGCCGTCGGCGGCCCGCGCCGCATCGCCCTCATCGGCCGCCCGAACGTCGGCAAGTCCTCCCTGCTCAACAAGGTGGCGGGCGAGGACCGGGTCGTCGTCAACGAGCTGGCCGGCACCACCCGCGACCCGGTCGACGAGCTGATCGAGCTCGGCGGCGTGACGTGGAAGTTCGTCGACACCGCCGGCATCCGCAAGAAGGTCCACCTCCAGGAGGGCGCGGACTACTACGCCTCCCTGCGGACCGCGGCCGCCGTCGAGAAGGCGGAGGTGGCCGTCATCCTCATCGACACCACCGACACCATCTCGGTCCAGGACCAGCGCATCATCACCATGGCGGTCGAGTCGGGCCGTGCCATCGTCATCGCCTACAACAAGTGGGACGAGCTGGACGAGGAGCGCCGCTACTACCTGGAGCGCGAGATCGAGACCGAGATGCAGCAGGTCTCCTGGGCGCCCCGGGTGAACGTCTCCGCCAAGACCGGCCGCCACATGGAGAAGCTGGTCCCGGCCATCGAGACCGCCCTCGCCGGCTGGGAGACCCGCGTCCCCACCGGCCGGCTGAACGCCTTCCTCGGCGAGATCGTCGCCGCCCACCCGCACCCGGTCCGGGGCGGCAAGCAGCCCCGCATCCTCTTCGGCACGCAGGCGGGCACCAAGCCGCCCCGGTTCGTCCTCTTCGCCTCGGGCTTCCTGGAGGCCGGCTACCGCCGCTTCATCGAGCGCCGCCTCCGCGAGGAGTTCGGCTTCGAGGGCACCCCGATCCACATCTCGGTCCGGGTGCGCGAGAAGCGCGGCCGCAAGAAGTAGCACCGCCCCGCGGTGCCGCGCGACACGGCCGGGGGCCGGTACCCGCTACGGGTACCGGCCCCCGGCCGTTCGGTCCTACAGCCCCCTGCGGGGCCCCGGCGGCAGCGCCGGGCGGTGGGCCTGCGGGGGCGGCGGCGCCGGCGCCCGGTCCGCCCACGTCGCGGGGGCCGCGTGCCGGCGCCCCCGCCCGGACCCGCCCGCGCCCAGCGTCGTGCCGAAGGCCCGGAAGGCCAGTCCCTCCTCGCCGCTGCGATCGCCCGGCAAGGTGCGGAACGACCTGCGGTACTCCGAGTACAGGGCGTCGTAGATCGGCGTGGGCGAAGGGCCCGCCGTGACGTCCGGCGCGGGGCGCATGGAGGGGATCTGACTCGGATGCGGCTGGAGGAAAGGGTCGTATGGGTGCACGTAGGTGCCAACGACCCCGCCGCCCGTCGGATGCGGGCGGCTCTCGGAAAGAGGCGCCCGCCGCGGACGCGGCACGGTCGGAGCCCCGGCTCCCGGCGTCCCCCGCCCCGCCGGGGCGCCGCCGACCCGGACCCACCCCGAGCCCGGCCGCGCGCCCTCCCTCACGTGCCGGCCAGGGGCATCGCGGCGGCCACCAGGCGCCCGTTCGCGGCGGCCTTCTCCAGGGCGTCGCGCAGCAGGTCCTCGCGCGGCTGCTGGCCGATCGAGCCCACCGGGGCGGCGAAGACCAGGACCGTGTGCGACTTGTTGGCCGCCGCGCGCCAGCCCTCGGTGACCTGGAGCGGCTGGTGCGCCTGCCACCAGGCGGCCTGCCCGGCGCCGCCCGGCCCCGGCTGGAGCACCGAGTGGAGCTGGCCCATGGCGACCAGGACCGACCAGCCCGGCAGCGCCGCCGGCGTCGTCTCCAGGTCCACGACCTGCCGGAAGCCCTGCTCGGCCAGGAGCGGCAGGAACTCGTCGACGAGGCCGTCCGACCCCGGGCGGGCCACCGGGGCGGTCGGCTCCACCACCAGGGCCGGGTGCAGCTCGCCCCGGATCAGGACGAGCCCGCTGGTGACCCCGAGCACGGCCTGCTCGGGGTGGGAGGCGGAGAGCGTGTCGGCGGCGTCCGAGGCCGTGATGGAGGCGACGGCGCCCTGGAGCTGCTCCTCCGCGACGCGGACGACCTGCGAGGGGATGCAACTGGCGTGGGCGAACGCGAGGACCGCCGTCTCCTCGCCGACGAACAGCACCGTGCTGGTGCGCTCCTGCTCGGAGTCCCCCGGCGTGCGGCAGGAGGTGCAGTCGTAGTGGCCCGGGGCGTTGTCGCCGTCGAGCAGCCGGTCGGCTTCTTCGTCGCCGATCTCGGCGCGTACGTCCTCGCTGACGTCGAGCATGCGCGGCACGGGGGGCTCCCTGGACTCGGTACGGGCGGACGCCGGGCGGTTCCCGGTCGTCTCATGCCGAGTTCAACGGGCCAGGCTCGGCCGGGGTCACGCGCGGATGCGGGACAAGTTGCGGCCGGCCCGCACGGCGGGAGGGTGCCGCCGACCGGGTGGGGTGTCGGCGGAGTCCCGCGCGGCACGGGCCCGGGGCGCCCGGGGGCTGCCTAGCCTGCGTCGATGTCGAAGATCAGATTTTTGACGGCCGGTTCCCTCGTGGCGGCCTCCGCGGCCGCGCTCCTCACCCTGGCCCCGGCCCCCGCCCAGGCGCAGACCCAGGCCCGGACCCAGGCCCCCGCCCAGGCGCAGGCCCGGACCCAGGCCCGGGAAGCCGCCACCGCGCCCCGTACGGCGACCGCCTCCGTGCCCGCGTACGCCTGCGCGAAGGACCAGTGGCCGTGGGGCTGCGTCGCCGAGTGCGAGAGCGGCGGGCGCTGGCACGTCAACACCGGCAACGGCTTCTACGGCGGGCTCCAGTTCTGGCATCCCACCTGGGTCGAGCACGGCGGCCTCGCCTACGCCCGGCGCGCCGACCTGGCCACCCGCGCGCAGCAGATCAAGGTCGCCGAGGAGGTGCTGCGCACCCAGGGCTGGGGCGCCTGGCCTGTCTGCTCCAAGCGGTACGGCCTGAGCGGGCGCGTCCACACCGTCCAGGCCGGCGACACCCTCAGCTCGATCGCCCGCCGCTTCGGGATCAAGGGCGGCTGGCAGGCGCTGTACAAGGCGAACCGGAGCCTGATCGGGTCCGACCCGAACCGGGTCGCCGTCGGCACCATGCTGCGGATCTCCCCGCTCTGACGGCCCGCCCGGCCGCCCGCGGACACCGGCGCCGCCCCGGCAAGTAGAGTCGGGCGACCGACCAACTGACCGGGGGGAACCGGCAGCGCGATGCGTATCTCCTTTCTGCTCCACAACGGCTACCACTACGGCGGCACGATCCGCACCACCTTCACGCTCGCCGAGAAGCTGGCGGAGCGTCACGAGGTCGAGATCGTGTCGGTGTTCCGCCACCGCGACCGCCCGCTGCTCGGCCTCCCCGGCGGGGTGACCCTGCGTCACCTCGTCGACCTGCGCAAGGACGGTCCCGGATACGACGGGGACCACCCCGACTTCCACCGCCCCGCCGAGGTCTTCCCGCGCGGCGACGGGCGCTGGAAGCAGTACAGCGCCCTCACCGACGCCCGGATCGGGGAGCACCTGCGCGGGGTGGAGACCGACGTCCTCGTCGCCACCCGCCCCGGGCTCAACGTCCACCTCGCCCGGCAGGCCCGGCGCGGGCCCGTCCTGATCGGCCAGGAGCACCTGACCCTGGAGGGCCACGGCTACCGGCTGCGCCGGGACATCCGCCACGAGTACGCGCTGCTCGACGCCGTCACCACGGTCACCGAGGCCGACGCCCGCGCCTACCGGAGGCTGGGGCTGCCCGGCGTACGGATCGAGGCCGTGCCCAACAGCGTGCCCGCGCCCTCGCTCCCGCCCGCCGACCCGGCGGCGAAGACGGTCGTCGCGGCCGGCCGGCTGACCCGGGTCAAGCGGTACGACGTGCTGATCGACGCCTTCGCGGAGGTGGCCGGGGACCACCCCGACTGGAAGCTGCGGATCTACGGCTCCGGGGACGCCGTCCAGGACCTCCGGCAGCCGCTCGCCCGGCGGATCGAGGAGCGGGGCCTGGGGGAGCGGGCCTTCCTCATGGGATCGGTCACCCCGCTGGAGCCGGAGTGGGTCAAGGGCTCGATCGCCGCCGTGACCTCCCAGCGCGAGTCCTTCGGCATGACGATCGTGGAGGCGATGCGCTGCGGCCTCCCGGTGGTCTCCACCGACTGCCCGCACGGGCCCCGCGAGATCATCGAGGACGGGGTCGACGGCCGCCTCGTGCCGGTCGACGACGCGGCGGCGGTCGCGCGGGCGCTGCGCGAGCTGATCGAGGACGACGAGCTGCGGGCGAAGACGGCGCGGGCGGCCCTCGCCGCCTCCGAGCGCTTCGACCCGGCCCGGATCGCCGCCCGGCACGAGGCGCTCTGGACGGAGCTCCTCGGCCGGGGCGCGTCCCGGCGCGCGCACTCCCCGGCGCGGGCCGCGCTCCACCGGACCGTGGGCCGGGCCGTCGACGCCGTCTACGCCCAGAAGGCGCGGGCGGGCCGTCTGGTCCGCCGCTTCCGCTGACCCGGCCGGAGCGCTCCCCGCCGGTCGCCGAGGCGTCCGGTCACCGGGGCGCCCGGCCCGCATCGAGGACAGCAACTGTCCGCGAGGGCTGCCAGACTCGGGCGCATGTTGGAGACCTCCGCACGGCTGCTGCGTCTGCTCTCACTGCTCCAGGCCCACCGCGAGTGGTCCGGCGCCGACCTCGCCGACCGGCTCGGCGTCACCCCGCGCACCGTGCGGCGGGACGTCGACCGGCTGCGGGAGCTGGGCTACCCGGTGCACGCCAGTCCCGGCACCGGCGGCGGCTACCAGCTCGGGGCCGGGGCCGAGCTGCCGCCGCTGCTCCTCGACGACGAGGAGGCCGTGGCGGTCGCCGTCGGTCTGCGCGCCGCCGCCGGGCAGGGCGTCGAGGGCATCGGCGACAGCTCCGTGCGCGCCCTGGCCAAGCTGGAGCAGGTCCTGCCGGGCCGGCTGCGGCGGCGCGTCGGGGCGCTCAACGCCGTCACGGTCCCGCTGCTGCGCACGCCGAACGAGCGGGTCGACCCGGCGGTCCTCACCGAGCTCGCCCACGCCTGCCGGGACAGCGAGCGGCTGCGCTTCGCCTACCGGGACCACGGCGGCTCGGCCACCCGCAGGACCGTGGAGCCGCACCGCCTCGTCTGCACCGAGCGGCGCTGGTACCTGGTCGCCTGGGACCTGGACCGGGCCGGCTGGCGCACCTTCCGGGCCGACCGGATCGAGCCCGCCCCGCCGCACGGCCCCCGCTTCACGCCCCGCGAACCGCCCGCCGAGGACCTGGCCGCCTACGTGGCGAAGGGGGTGTCCAGGGGCGCCTACACGACGGAGGCGACGGTCCGGCTGCTCGTGCCGCTCGCCGAGGCCGCCGCGGCCGTCGGCCCGCTGGACGGAGTCCTGGAGGCCGACGGGGACGCGGCCTGTCTGCTGCGCACGGGGGCGCACGGCCTCGACGTCATGGTGATCCACGTGCTGATGCTGGGCTTCGACTTCGAGGTGGTCGAGCCGCCGGAGCTCACCGGGCGGATCCGGGACCTCAGGGACCGTCTGTCCCGTGCCCTCGACCGCGCGGACGGCGTAAGCATTCTGTAAGGAAAGAGTGAGCGCCTCGCGCGGACACCGCCGGAACAATTCGGGAAGTCCGCGCGGCGAGAGGTAATCGTCCGCGTTTCGCCCGCCCTTCCTTCTCCCGGGCGAGGAGTTCCGGGCATTCTCCGGAAATCGCCGGAGAAGTGGCGGAGAAGTGACGGACGTCCGGCCTTACGAGTGACATGGAACACGGCAAACCGATGTCGAGAACTTGTGACACAAGCGTGACCGGCAAGGGACTAACGTGAGGTTCATGGCACCCACACCGCGCACTCCCGAACCGCCCCGCGACGCCCCCGAGTCCTATGTGGGCCTCGACGCGGAAGGCGCCGAGCAGCTCGCCAGGACCCGGGGCTGGAGCGTCGTCCGCACCCTGCCGCCGGGCTCGATCATCACCATGGAGTACCTCGCCGGGCGCATCAACTTCGAGGTCCAGGACGGCGCCGTCACCCGCTGCTGGCTCGGCTGACGCCCGGCCCCGCGCACACGGAAGGGCCCCGGCCGGTCGGCCGGGGCCCTTCCGTGCGTACGAGGGGCGGGGGATCAGCCCCGGGTCGCCGGGGTGCGCCGGCCGCCGGCCACCCCCACGGGCTCCCGGACCGGGTCCCGCACCGGCTCCTCGGGGCCGGGCGGGCGGGTCGGGAAGAACCCCGGCCGGGGCCCTCCGGACGCCACCGGCAGCGAGGGCACGAGCCGGCGCCGGTCCCGCAGCCGCTCCCGCAGCCGGTCGCGCGCGGCGAGGATCCACGACTCCGCCACGGCCAGGACCGGCTCGCACCAGGGCAGCGCGAGCAGGACGAGGAGGCCGGCCGCCCAGCCGAGCAGGACGTCGCTCAGCCAGTGGGTGCCCAGGTAGACGGTGGTGAGGCCGACGCCGAGCGCGACCACGGCGGAGAGCGCCGACAGATAGCGCCTGGCCCGCGGTGTGGTCGCCAGATAGGCCAGGATTCCCCAGGTCACGACCGCGTTGGCGGTGTGCCCCGAGGGGAATATGTCGCCGCCCGCGAAGAGCTCGGCGGAGCCGACCTGCGTCGCGTAGTGGGGTCCGAGCCGGCCGAGTCCGAGCTTGACCGAGCCGACCGAGACGTTGAGCAGCAGGAGGGCGGCGCCGAGACACAGCAGGGGGCGCAGGGTGTGCTGGCGCCAGGAGCGCCAGCCCAGCCAGGCGGCCACCATGACGGCCGTGGGGCCGCGCTGACCGAGGACGACGTAGTAGTCGAGGAAGGCGTGCAGCTCCGGCCACTGCTGGTAGGGCCGGAACAGCATGATCTTCCAGTCGAGGGTCACCAGCCAGGTCGACAGCAGGACGGCCACGACGATGGCGAGATAGAACGCCGACGTCCCGCCGAAGAGGGCGAGACGCGTGCGGGTCATCCCCGGGACCTCTATCTTCGGCGGTTCCGGCTCCCGGTCCAGCCGGGCAAAGATGTCGGTACGCACCCAATCGACGTTACAGGGAGTGAGAAGCCGACCCCGTCAAACCGCTCCCTTCGTGATGACGATGTGATGTTGAGCGGCTCGCGAACGGCGGCTCATTACCGGCGTCCGTCCGGAAATCGGATGACCTGCCGGTCCATTGCCCGAAGGCGCATTCCGGATGAATGTTTGAAGACCCGGGAATTGTTCCGAACGGCCGGCCCCGTGGAATTCCGTACGGCCCGCGCGCCGCCCCGAGTGGCGTACGCCACACCCGCGCCCCCGACGGGGTGAGAGGTGCACCACGCGCTCGACGCTTGAACTCGCGTACGCTGGCGACTCGCTCGCCCGTCGATGCCGGGCCGCTCCGGGGGAGACAACCCCTGGTCGGGGCCCACCGAACGCGAGAGTTCCACCGGGAGGTACGCACATGTCGCGGACGAACACGGCCCCAGCACGTCCCCGTGCCGCCGCGGGCGATGGTGCCAACCGCTGGGTCGTCCTCGTCGTCCTCTGCGTCAGCCTCCTCCTGGTCGCCCTGGACGCGACCATCCTCCACGTCGCCGTCCCCTCGCTCACCGAGGACCTGCGCCCCAGCTCCACCGCGCTGCTCTGGATCGTCGACGCCTACCCCCTGATCTGCGCCTCGCTCCTCATCCTCTTCGGCACCCTCGGGGACCGGGTGGGCAGACGCCGCGTCCTGCTGCTCGGTTACGCGCTGTTCGGGGTCGCCTCCGCGGTCGCCGCCCTGGCCACCGAGCCCTCCGTCCTCATCGCGGCCCGCGCGCTGCTCGGCGTCGGCGGCGCCATGATCATGCCCGCCACGCTCTCCATCCTCCGGGCGGTCTTCCCCGACCGGCGGGAGCGCGCCACCGCCATCGGGGTCTGGACGGCGGTCGCCGCGATCGGCGCCGCCACCGGACCGGTCCTCGGCGGCTTCCTCGTCGAGAACTACTGGTGGGGCTCCGTCTTCCTCATCAACATCCCGCTGATGGCGCTGATCCTGCCGCTCGGCCGGCGCCTCCTGCCCGAGTCCCGGGGCGCGGCCGACGGGCCCTGGGACGTCCTCGGCGCCCTCATGGCCGCGGCCGGCGTCCTCGGCTGCGTCCTCGGCGTCAAGCGCGCCGGGGCCGGCGACCCGCTGCTCGACCTGCCCACCGCCGGGCCGCTGCTGCTCGGCGCGGCGCTCCTCGTCCTCTTCGTGCGGCGGCAGAAGCGGCGCCCGCACCCGCTGATCGACACGGGGCTCTTCGCCCGCCCCGCCTTCACCACCTCGGTCGGCTGCATCGTCCTGGCCATGCTGGCCCTGGTCGGCCTGGAGCTCATCGCCGTCCAGTACCTCCAGCTCGTCCTCGGCCTCAGCCCCCTGGAGACCGGTCTGCGGCTCCTGCCGCTGACCTTCGCCGCCATGGCGGCCGGCGCCACCGGCTCGTACACCCTGCGCCGGATCGGGCCGCGCCGGATGGTCGGCTGGGGCTTCGTGCTCACGGCCGGGGCCGTGCTGCTGCTCGTCCTCATGGGGGAGCACGACCGGCCGCTGCTGCTCACGGTGGGCTTCGTGCTGCTCGGCTTCGGCCTGCAGACCACGCTCTTCTCGGCGTACGAGTCGATGCTCAGCGAGGCGCCGCAGAAGAGCGCGGGCGGCGCGGCGGCGATCGGGGAGACCTCGTACCAGCTCGGCGCCGGGATGGGGATCGCGCTGCTCGGCAGCGTGATGAACGCGGCGTACGCCCCCGGCCTCCGCGGGGTCCCCGGGGTGCCCGAGGAGGCGGGCCGGGCCGCCGCGAACTCGCTCGGCGAGGCCTACCAGGTGGCCGGCCGGCTCGGCGGCACGGCCGGCGACGCCCTGCACCAGGCCGCCCGGCACTCCTTCGTGAACGGTCTGCACGTCACGCTCTGCGTCAGCGCCGCGCTGCTGCTCGCCGGGGCGCTGATGGCCCTGCGCCTGCCCCGGGTCATGGAGTGTCCGGTGGATCCCGAAGACCGCGAGGACCTGGAGGACCTGGAGGACCTGGAGGACACCGAAGGCGCCGGGGGCCCCGGGCTCGGGGAACGGCAGGCCGTCGACGGTCCGGCGCGGTCCGTGGAGCGCGCCCGGAAGGCGGGGCCGTCCGGACCGCGGGTGCCCGCGAGCCGGGAAGCGGTCGAGCCCGCCCGCTCGGGAGGACGCCCGGCGCGCTGACCCGGCCCGCCGGGAGGTGCCCGGCCGGGCCTGCGGACCCGGTCAGCTCTGGTTGAAGAAGCCGTCCTGCGGGCGCCGGCCGCCCTCGCTGACGATCTGGGTGTCGGCGGGGGTCAGCAGGAAGACCCGGGTCGCCACGCGCTCGATGGAACCGCGCAGGCCGAAGGCGAGGCCGGCGGCGAAGTCGACGACGCGCTTGGCGTCGTCCGGCTCCATCGCCGTCAGGTTCACGATGACCGGGACGCCGTCCCGGAAGAGCTCGCCGATGCCCCGGGCGTCCCGGAAGCCGTCCGGGGAGACGGTGGCGATCCGGCGGCCCCGGTCCTCGGCCGTGTCGGTGGCCACCCGGACCCGGGGGTCCGTCACCCAGGCGTCGCCGCTCTCGGCACCGTCGGCGTACTCGTCGTCGTAGTAACGCTCGTCGTTGTCCTCGACGAGTCCCAGCCAGGCACTCGCCTTGCGCACCGATCCCATCGACGCCTCCTTTCAACGCGGTCACTTGTGGTTCCGCATGTCCCCATCGTCGTCCATGATGCGGATCGCGCGCCAAGCGGATAAGTGCCGTGCAGGGGATTCGTGACGGTACTGGTGCAGAACGTGAGGGCCGTTTGCTGGCGATTCGTCAGGAAACATGCGGTATGCGGGTCCTGGCGAGGGGCCATGCAGATGAAAATATGAAAGTCGTGCCGGAAGAGTGACGACGGGCGCGTACGGGTGAACGGAGCCGCTCGCTACGATGCCGCGAGGCCGCTCGACGGCCCTTCGTACGGCCCTCCGTACGACCTTGCGCACCGCCTTCCGGACGCCCCTCGGGGCGGCCGGGGCCACGACTCACGGGGGAGTCCTTGTTCGGAATCGTCAGACCCTGCACGCACCGGCTCACCGACGGCCTCAAGACCGCGTGGACGGCCCACCTCTGCGGACTCTGCCTGGCCCTGCGCGCCGACCACGGCCAGTTCGCCCGGGTCGTCACCAACTACGACGGGCTCATCGTCTCGGTCCTGACGGAGGCTCAGACCGGTGCCGTGGCGAGCGGCCGGCGCACCGCGGGGCCCTGCCCGCTGCGCGGCATGCGGACCGCGCCCGTGGCCCGGGGCGAGGGCGCCAGGCTCGCCGCCGCCGTCTCGCTCGTCCTCGCCTCGGCGAAGGTGCGGGACCACGTCGCCGACCGGGACGGCCTGTTGGCGCGCCGACCCGTCGCCGCCGCGGCCCGCCGCGTCGCCCGCTCCTGGGACCGGGCCGGGGCCAGGACCGGCCGCGCCCTCGGCTTCGACACCGCCGTCCTCGTCGACGCCGTCGACCGGCAGACCGGCATCGAGGCCCTCGCCGGACCCGGCACGCCCCTGCTCGCCGTCACCGAGCCGACCGAGACCGCGACCGCCGCCGCCTTCGCGCACACCGCCGTCCTCGCGGGCCGCCCGGAGAACGCCGCACCCCTCGCCGAGGCCGGCCGCCTCTTCGGCCGGCTCGCCCACCTCCTCGACGCCGTGGAGGACCAGGCCGCCGACGCGGCGAGCGGCGCCTGGAACCCGCTCACCGCGACCGGCACCTCCCGCGCGGAGGCCCGCCGGCTCGCCGACGACGCCCTGCACGGCATACGCCTCGCCCTGAAGGACGCCCGGTTCGCCGACGGCAAGCTGGTCCACGTCCTGCTCGCCCACGAGCTGCGCACCTCGGTGGACCGCGCCTTCTCCACGACGACCTGCTCGCACGGGGCGCACGGCGCCGGACAGGGGCCGGTGCCGGGGAACCCGTACGCCCCCCAGGGGCCCGGCCCCGGCAACCCGTTCGCGCCCGGCCCCGGCGGACCCGGCGGCCCGGGCGGGCCCCACGCCCCCGGGCCCGGCGGTCCGGGCGGACCCGGCGGGCCGTTCCCGCCCGGACCTCCCGGCCGGCGCGGGCTGATCGCCGGCTGCGCCCTCTGGGTCGGCCTCGCCTGCACCTGCCAGATGTGCTGCGGGACGTACGAGGACCCCTGGAGCCGGCAGCGGCGCGAGGGCCTCTGCGGTCAGTGCGACCCGGGCGACTGCTGCGACTGCTGCGACTGCTGCAGCAACTGCTCCTCCTGCTGCGAGGGGGACGGCTGCTGCTGCGGCGACTGCAACTGCGGCTGCGACTGCTGACGACCCGTCGGACCCCCGCCGCCCCCCTCGTACCGCTACTTCTCCGGCGCCGGGAGCTCCGGCGGGGAGATCCGCGAGCGCTCGATGCCCGAGCCCGTCACCCCCCACTTCCTCAGGATCCGGTCGTACGTCCCGTCGGCCTTCAGACCGTTCACCGCGGCCTGGAAGGCCGGCGCGAGCGGCGTGCCCTTCTTGAAGGCGAAGCCGACGTCGAGCCGCCGGTACTCGTTGAGGAACTTCATGTTCTTCTGCTGCGTCACCGCGTACCGCAGACCGTTGATCGTGCTCATCACGATGTCGCTGCGCCCCTGCTGGAGCGCCATCCAGACGGCCCCGACCTCGTTGTAGACGTTGATCTCGTACGGCTTCTTCCCCGCCTCCGCGCACCGGCCCTTGTTCTTCTCCAGGGTCCGCTCGAAGGTGGTGCCGGCGTCCACCGCCACCTTCAGGCCGCACAACTGCGTGAGGTCGGTGATCTCCTTCAGCGGACTGTCGGCCCGGGTCGCGAAGCCCTGCCCGTCGTTGATGTACGTGACGAAGTCGATCGTCCTGCGCCGCTCCTCGGTCACGCCGAAGTTCCCCGAGCCCACGTCGTACTTGCCGCTGCCGAGGGCCGGCAGGATCGCCTCGAAGCCGACGGCCTCGCGCTTCAGCTCCAGGCCCAGCGCCTTCGCTACCGCCCCGGCGAAGTCGGCGTCCACCCCCACCACGGTCCTGCCGTCCGGCAGGTAGGCCGAACTGGGCGGGGTGGCAACGGAGGAGGCGATCGTGAAGCCGCCCCGCTGCCGCACGTCGGCGGGGAGCAGCTTCGCCGCGGCCTCGTTCTTCTTCACCCCCGCCACCACGTCCTCGGTGGGGAGCGCGCCCTTCGCCGTGCCCGGGGCGCCCGAGGCCCCGGCCGGCGCGGTCGCGGGATCGCCGCCCGCGCAGGCGGTGAGGCCGAGCGCGGCCACGGTGATCAGGGCGAAGGCCAGGGTGGTGCGGGCGGGGCCGGAACTCGTGCGCGTACTCATGGCTTCGGGTTCTCCAGGAATTTCTCGAACGGCAGCGGGCCGATCGTCTCGGGATCGGCGGACACGTCGAAGAGCGGGCGGTAGCCGCTCGCCAGGTAGAGGCCCCTGGCCTCCGGCTGGCGCGGCCCGGTCGTCAGGTAGATCCGGGAGTAGCCGCGGGCGGCCGCCTCCCGTTCGAGCGCGGTCAGGACGCGGCGGGCGAGTCCGCGCCTGCGGTGCGCCGAGTGGGTCCAGATCCGCTTCAGCTCGGCGGTGTGCTCGTCGTAACGGCGGTAGGCGCCGCCCGCCACCGGCAGGTCCTGCTCCAGGAGGAGCAGGAAGGTGCCGTGGGGAGGGGCGAACTCCTCCACCGGATAGCGGCTCAGGTCCTCCGAGGAGCCGTACCGGGTCGTGTATTCGTGGGCCAGCTCGTCGAGGAGCGGGCGCGCCAACGGGTCGTCGGCCGTGGTCCGGCGCACGGACGGCGCGGACTCACGGCTGGGCGTGAGAGGCATGCGTCTCTTTCGGGCGAAGAGAACGGAGAAGGGGAAAGGGAAGAGCCGAGGGGAGGGGAGCTCAGTGCCGCACAGGTGAAGGGGCCGCCGGCGGCGTCAGGACGCACACCACGGGCGGGGAGGAGACGGAAGGAGACGCAGCGGGCCGGCTCAACAGGAAGAGGACCACACGCGACCGAAGTCGATGTGGGAGCGCGTGACCAACTGCTGCGAATGCATGGGCCCAGTGGAACAGGCATCCGTTTCCCCGTCAACCACGACGAGACGAACGGCTCATATTCCGGACGGACTTGACAAGCATCCGCTCGGCGGCCGTAGCCTCACAGGGCGGACACCGGGCTGAGGGGCCCGGCTCCGCGCTCACCGCTCGCCGTGCGTGTGAAGGCGCACCCCGTGCGAACGCCCCGCGCGTTCCCCGTGTGAACGTCCCGCGTGTCCCCGCACCGACGCCCGCCGCGTTCCCCCGCGAACATCCCGGCGCCGTCCCCGTGGACACCGTCCGCGTTCCGTGTGCACTCCCGTGTTCGATCCGCCCCCTGGCATCCACGGAGCCTTCGCATGTCGACACCCCTCGCCACCCTCGCCAAGGAGGCCGCGGCCCCGCCGCCGGCCGAACCGTCCCTCCGGATCGTCCCCACCCGCCGCGCCGGACAGTGGGCCGCCGCCGGCGTCGTGATCGTCCTGCTCGCGCTCGGCCTCGTCTCGGTCGTCCGCAACAAGGCCTTCCAGTGGGACGTCGTCGCCCAGTACTTCACCTCCGCGTCCGTCCTGCGCGGCCTCGGCCTGACCCTGTGGCTGACCGCCCTCGTCATGGTCCTCGGCTTCGCCCTCGGCACCCTGCTCGCCGTCCTCAGACTCTCCGCCAACCCCGTTCTGCGCTGGGTCAGTTGGGGCTACATCTGGTTCTTCAGGTCCACGCCGATCCTGGTCCAGCTCCTCTTCTGGTTCAACATCGGCATGCTCTACCCGCAGATCCTCGGCGTGAACACGGTCAACCTCCTCGGCCCCGTCGCCGTCGCCGTCATCGGCCTCACCCTGCACGAGGCCGCCTACGCCGCCGAGGTCGTGCGCGGCGGCATCCTCTCCGTCGACCGGGGCCAGATCGAGGCCGCCGAGTCCCTCGGCCTCGGCCGGTGGCGCCGGCTCACCCGGATCGTCCTCCCGCAGGCCATGCGCGCCATCGTCCCGCCGGCCGGGAACATGCTGATCGGCACCCTCAAGGGCACCTCGATCGTCTCCGTGATCGCCGTCCAGGACCTGCTCTACTCCACCCAGCTCGTCTACCACCGCACGTACGAGATCATCCCGCTGCTCCTCGTCGCCACCCTCTGGTACGTCGCCGTCACCTCGGTGCTCGGCGTCGGCCAGTACTACGTCGAGCGGCACTACGCCCGCGGAACGGGCGGTGCCCGATGAGCCCCCGCCCCTCCCTCGTCGTCGTGGGCGCCGGGCCGCGGGGGACCGGCTTCCTCGAACGGCTCGCCGCCAACCTGCCCGAGCTGTACGGCGACCGGCCCCTCGACGTCCACCTCGTCGACCCGCACCCGCCCGGCCCCGGCCGGATATGGCGCACCGCACAGTCCCCGCTGCTCTGGATGAACTCCGAGGCCGAGGACGTCACGATGTTCACCGACGAGACCGTGCGCCTCGAAGGCCCCGTCCGGCCCGGACCCACCCTCGCCGAATGGGCCGGCATCGACGGCCGCACCTTCCCCACCCGCCCCCTCCAGGGCGCCTACCTGCGCTGGGTGTACGAGCGGGTCCGCGCCGCCCTGCCCCCCTCCGTCACCGTCCACGAGCACCGCGCCCCCGCGCTGCGGGTCGGCGGCTCCCGCGAGGGACGCCAGCGGGTCTGGCTCGAGGGCTCCGCCGTGCCCCTCCCCGCCGACCTCGTCGTCCTCACCGTCGGCCACCTCGACGCCGAACCCGACCGGGAACAGCGGGCGCTCGCCGACTTCGCCGCCCGCCACGGCCTCGTCCACCTGCCGCCCGACTTCACCGCCGACACCGACCTGAGCGCGCTCCGCGCCGGCGAACCCGTCCTCGTCCGCGGCTTCGGACTCGCCTTCGTCGACCTGATGGTCCTCCTCACCGAGGGCCGCGGCGGCCGGTACGAGGGCGAGGGCGACGACCTCGTCTACGTGCCCTCCGGCCGGGAGCCCGTCCTGCACGTCGGATCGCGCCGGGGCGTCCCGTACCACTCGAAGATCGGCTACGCCCTCGACGGCGAACGGCCCCCGCTGCCCCGCTTCTTCGGCACCGAGCAGACCGACGCCCTGCTCGCGCGCCGCGAACCGATCGACTTCCGGCGCGACGTGTGGCCGCTCGTCGACAAGGAGCTCGGCTGGGCCCACTACCACCGCCTCTTCTCCACCCATCCCGAGCGGGCCGCGCTCCCCTGGAGCGACTTCGAGAAGGCCTACGAGGCGGCCGAGCCGCTCGGCGCCGAACTCGCCGCGCTCGTCGCCGACGCCGTCCCCGACCCCGCCGACCGGCTCGACCTCGACGCCCTCGACCACCCCCTGGAAGGAGCCCGCTTCACCTCCGCCGAAGCCCTCCAGGAGGGCCTGCGCGGCTACATCACCGCCGACCTCGTCCGCCGCCACGACCCCGCCCACAGCGCCGACGCCGCCGTCTTCGCCGGGCTGCTCTCCGTCTACGGACAGCTCCTGCGGCTCGGCACGCGCCTGGACCCCGGCGGCTGGTGGCACGGCTTCTTCAGCTACCTCGCCTCCGGGCCGCCCGGACCCCGGCTCCGCCAGCTCCTCGCGCTCTCCCGCGCCGGCGTCGTCCGCTTCCTCGGCCCCCGGACCGCCGTCGAGACCGACGAGGAACGCGGCCTCTTCCGGGCCTCCTCCGAGGCCGTGCCGGGGGAGTGGACCGAGGCCCGCGCCCTGGTCGAGGCCCGGCTGCCCGACCCCACCCTGGAGCTCACCGGCAGCCCGCTGCTGCGCGCCCTCCACGAGGAGGGGGCCCGCGCCACCGACAGCGGCCTCCTCGTCGTCGACCCCGTCGACGGCCGGATCCTGGAGCGCGACGGGCGCCCCCACCCGCGCCGCTTCGCGCTCGGACCGCACACCACCGCCCGCGCCGGCGGGGCCTTCACCCGCCCCCGCACCGGCGGGGTCGCCTTCGGGCAGAACGACGTCACCGCGCGCGCCGCGCTCGCCCTCCTGCGCGACCTGGAGTGTCGTCTCCCGGTCCCGCTGAGCGTCTGACCGGCGCTCCCCCTCCCGTACCCCGCCCTGCCTTTCTCCCGAGGAACCGCCATGGCTCTCACCAGCGATCCACCGGTCGACCCGCTCACGAAGGAACCGGCCGCCCCCGCCGCGCCGCCGGCCGCCGGCCTCGTGGTCGTCCCCGTCCGCCACCCCTGGCGCTGGGTGGCCGTCGCCGCCACCGCCGTCCTGCTCGTGCAGTTCGCCCACGGGCTCGTCACCAACCCCGGCTGGGAGTGGGACGTCTTCGCCGCGTTCTTCAGCACCGAGACGATCCTCAAGGCGGTCTGGGTCACCCTCCAGCTCACCTTCCACGGCACCGCCCTCGGCTTCGCGATCGGCATCGTGGTCGCCTTCATGCGCCTGTCGGCCAGCCCCTTCCTGCGCTCGGTCGCCTTCGGCTACATCTGGGCCTTCCGCTCCATCCCGCTCATCGTCCAGCTCCTCTTCTGGTTCAACCTCGCCTACCTCTACAAGGAGCTGAGCGTCGGCATCCCCTTCGGGCCGAGCTTCTTCTCCTTCGACACGATGGGCCTGGTCGGCGAGATGAGCGCCGCCGTCCTCGGACTCGCCCTGCACCAGGCGGCCTACGCGGCCGAGATCGTCCGAGGGGGCGTACTCGCCGTGGACGAGGGCCAGTTGCAGGCCGCCGCCTCCCTCGGCATCCCCAAGCTCCGGCAGGTGCGGCGGATCATCCTGCCGCAGGCGATGCGCTCCATCCTGCCCAACGCCGCCAACGAGGTCATCTCGCTCTTCAAGGGCACCTCGATCGTCTCCGTCATGGCGATCGGCGAACTCTTCTACCAGGTCCAGGTCGTCTACGGCCGCAACGGGCGGGTCGTCCCGCTCCTGATGGTCGCCACCGCCTGGTACATCCTGCTCACCACCGCGCTCTCCGTCGTCCAGCACTACGTCGAACGCCACTACGCGAAGGGGAGCACCCGATGAGCTCCGCCACCACCGCCGAGAAGGCCCCCGCCGCCACCACCGCCAAGGTCGAGATCCGGGCCGTCCACAAGAACTTCGGCCCCCTGCACGTCCTGCGCGGCATCGACCTCGACGTGCGGGCCGGCGAGGTCACCGTCGTCCTCGGCCCCTCCGGCTCCGGCAAGTCCACCCTCCTGCGGACCATCAACCACCTGGAGAAGGTCGACGGCGGCACGGTCAGCGTGGACGGCGTCCTCGTCGGCTACCGGCGCTCCGGGAACAAGCTGTACGAGCTGCGCGAGCGCGAGATCCTCAAGCAGCGCACCCGGATCGGCTTCGTCTTCCAGAACTTCCACCTCTTCCCGCACCTGACCGTCCTGGAGAACGTCGTCGAGGCCCCCGTCTCGGCCCTCAAGCGCCCCCGCAAGGAGGCCGAGGCCGCGGCCCGGAAGCTGCTCGAACGCGTCGGGCTCGCCGACAAGGCGGAGGCGTACCCCAAGCAGCTCTCCGGCGGACAGCAGCAGCGGGTCGCCATCGCCCGCGCGCTCGCCCTCGAACCGGGCCTGCTCCTCTTCGACGAGCCGACCTCCGCGCTCGACCCCGAGCTGGTCGGCGAGGTCCTCGACGTCATCAAGGACCTGGCCGCCACCGGCACCACCATGATCGTCGTCACCCACGAGATCGGCTTCGCCCGCGAGGTCGCCGACACGGTGGTCTTCATGGACGAGGGCCGGATCGTCGAGCAGGGCCCGCCGGCCGAGGTGCTGGACAACCCGCGCCACGAGCGCACCCGCGCCTTCCTCTCCAAGGTCCTCTGACCCGCCCGTCCCTTCCCTCCCTCCCTCCCTCCCTTCTCCTCTTCCTCCCTCTCACGACAGGAGCATCACCATGAAGACCCGCCGTACCCTCCTCACCGCCCTCGCCTCGCTCACCGCCCTCGGCGTCCTCACCGCCTGCGGCTCGGGCGAAGCCGCCACCAACGAGGTCAAGCCCGAGGGGAAGAAGGGCAACGGCATCAACCTGAGCCCGGAGCAGAACCGCGTCCACACCGCCAAGGTCGACGCCATCGCCGCCAAGCTCCCCGCGGCCGTACGGGAGAGAGGCACGCTTGTCCTGGGCGTCTCCGCGTCCAGCAATCCGCCGCTCGCCTTCCGTGCCACCGACGACAAGACGCTGATCGGCGTCGAGGTCGACATCGCCACCCTGGTCGCCGACGCCCTCGGCCTGAAGCCCGAGTTCAACGCGGTCTCGTGGGAGAACCTCTTCGTCGGCCTGGACAGCGGCAAGTACGACGGCGTCTTCTCCAACGTCACCGTCACCGAGGAGCGCAAGGACAAGTACGACTTCGCCACCTACCGCCTGGACGACCTGGCCTTCGAGGCCAAGAAGGGCTCCGGCTGGACGGTGAAGGGGCCCGAGGACGTGGCCGGGAAGGCGATCGCGGTCGGCTCCGGCACCAATCAGGAGAAGATCCTCGTCGACTGGTCCGCGCAGAACGAGAAGGCCGGGCGCAAGCCGGTCGACATCAAGTACTACCAGAACACCTCCGACTACTACCTGGCGCTCCAGTCCGGCCGGATCGACGCCTACCTCGGCCCCAACCCCGTCGCCGCCTACCACGTGCTCTCGGCGGGCCAGACGGAGGTCGTCGGCAAGTTCTCCGGGGCGGGCGCCGGGCTCCAGGGCAAGATCGCGGCCACCACGAAGAAGGACAGCGGGCTCGTCGCCGCCTACGCCGCCGCGCTCGACCACGTCATCCAGAACGGCACCTACGCCCAGGTCCTCAAGCGCTGGGGCCTCGACGGCGAGTCCGTCCCGAAGTCGGAGATCAACCCGCCCGGCCTGCCCCGCACCAAGAACTGACCCACCGGCCCCGCGCCGGAAGAACCACGGTGCGGGGGCGGGTCGCCCGGCCCCCGCACCACGACGGGGCGGGCCGGGCGACCGGCCCCGCACCACGGGCCGGGCGAAACGGCTCGGCACCGCGAACCGGGCGCCCCGCCCCGCCCCGCGAGAACCCTTCCGAGAGAGACCGCATGACCAGCACCCGACCGCTCCACCTCGCCGCCGAGCTCGCCCCGGGCCCCGGCCCGGCCGCCCCGGGCCCGGAGACCGCCGCCCGTACGGTCGCGCTCGCGCGCCTCGCCGAGGCCGCCGGGCTCGACTTCCTCACCCACGACGACTCCTTCGCCCGCCCGGGCCTCGACGCGCTCGCCGTCCTCGCCCGGGTCGCCCCGGAGACCCGCTCCGTCGGCCTGGTGCCGACCGTGACCACCACCCACACCGAGCCCTTCCACGTCCAGGCCGCCGTCGCCACCCTCGACTGGGTGAGCCGGGGCCGGGCGGGCTGGCGGATCGACGTCTCCCCGACCGGCGCCGAGGCCCGGCTCTTCGGCCGCCGCCCGGCCCCGCCCACCGCCGAGCTGTGGCAGGAGGCCGGCGAGGTCGCCGAGGTCTCCCGCAAGCTCTGGGACAGTTGGGAGGACGACGCCGAGATACGGGACGCGGCGACCGGGCGGTTCGTCGACCGCCGCAAGCTGCACCACGTGAACTTCCAGGGCGCGACCTTCTCGGTCAAGGGCCCCTCGATCGTCCCCCGGCCCCCGCAGGGCAACCCGGTGACCGTCGTCGACGCCACCCGCCCCGCCGCCCGGGAGACCGCCGCCCACCACGCCGACGTGGTCCTGATCGGGGCCGCCACCGCCGAGGAGGCCGCCGCCCTGCGCGCCGAACTGCACCGGGGCGCCCGCGCCCACGGCCGCGACCCCGGACAACTGCGCGTCCTGCTCACGCTGACCGTCGACCTCGACGCGTACGAGGGCGGGCCCGGCGCGCTCGCCGGACTGATCGCGGACTGGCACCGGGGCGGGGCCGTCGACGGCTTCCACCTCGTCCCGGCCGTCCCGGAGCGGGACCTGGAGCGGTTCACGGCCGAGACCGTGCCCCTGCTCGCCGACCGGGGCTCCTTCCGCACGGCCTACGAGGGCACCACCCTCCGCGACCACCTGGGGCTCGTCCGCCCCGAGAGCCAGTACGCCGCCGGCGCGCGCGCCAGGACGGGAGCGGGCGCATGAGCACTCCGGGACCCCGCAAGCGGATCCACCTCGCCGCGCACTTCCCCGGCGTCAACTCCACCACCGTCTGGGCCGATCCGCGCTCCGGCTCGCAGATCGACTTCTCCTCCTTCGAGCACCTCGCCAGGACCGCCGAGCGCGGCCTCTTCGACTTCTTCTTCCTGGCCGAGGGGCTGCGGCTGCGGGAGCACGCGGGCCGCATCCACGACCTCGACGTCGTCGGCCGGCCCGAGTCGATCACCGTCCTGAACGCGCTGGCCGCCGTCACCGACCGGCTCGGCCTGGCCGCCACGGTCAACGCCACCTTCAACGAGCCCTACGAACTGGCCCGCCGGCTCGCCTCGCTCGACCACCTCAGCGCGGGCCGGGCCGCCTGGAACGTGGTCACCTCCTCGGACGCCTTCACCGGCGAGAACTTCCGGCGCGGCGGCTACCTGGACCGCGCCGACCGGTATACGAGGGCCGCCGAGTTCCTCGCCACCGCGCGGGAGCTGTGGGACTCCTGGACCCCGGAGGGCACCCCGGAGCCCTTCGCCCACACCGGGCCGCAGTTCCGGATCGACGGCGAGTTCACCGTCCCGCGCTCCCCGCAGGGACACCCGGTCGTCATCCAGGCCGGGGACTCGCCCGAGGGCCGCGAGTTCGCCGCCTCCGGCGCCGACGTCGTCTTCACCCGCCACTCCACCCCGGAGGCGGGCCGGGAGTTCTACGCCGACGTCAAGGGCCGGCTCGCCCGCCACGGCAGGCGGCCCGGCGACCTGAAGATCATGCCCGGCGTGACGTACGTCCTCGGCGACACCGACGCTGACGCGCGGGAGAAGGCCGACGAGATCCGCCGGCAGCAGGTCTCCCCGCAGAACGCGATCCTCGCCCTGGAGCAGGTCTGGGGCCGGGACCTGTCCGGCTACGACCCCGACGGGCCGCTCCCGGACGTCGACCCCGACCCGGACTCGGCGCTCGTCCAGGGCAGGGTGCGGGTCGCCGACCCGGTCGGCGTCGCCCGGAAGTGGCGGGCGCTCTCCGAGGCCAAGGGGCTCTCGATCCGGCAGACCGTCGTCGAGACCACCGGCAGGCAGTCCTTCGTCGGCAGCCCGGAGACGGTCGCGGCGGCCCTGGAGGAGTTCGTCGCCACGGACGCCGCCGACGGCTTCATCCTCGTCCCGCACCTCACTCCCGGCGGCCTCGACGACTTCGTCGACCGGGTCGTCCCCCTGCTCCAGGAGCGCGGGGCCTTCCGCACGGAGTACACCGGTACGACGCTCCGGTCCCACCTCGGGCTCCCCGAGCCCGTACGAAAGGGTTGAGAAAAGCATGAGCACGGATCCACGGCAGGACTGGCGGGAGTGGCACGAGGGACGCGAGGCCTCGGTCTCCTCCCCGTACGGGCTGCTCTCCCTCACGGGCAACCACTGGCTCACCGACCACCCGGAGGGTCGAATTCCGGCCGTTCCGGGGGAGTGGCGGGCGGACGGTGACGAGGTGGTCCTGACGGCGGCCGAGGCGGACGGCCTCACCGTCGACGGGAAGCCCTTCACCGGCACCGTCCGGCTCGCCGCCGACCAGGGCCCGCCCGAGGAGTCCCGGGTCGCGGCGGCCGGGCGGCGGATCGTCGTGCTGCGGCGCGAGGGGGAGTGGGCCGTACGGGACTTCGACCCCGACGCGGAGACCCGCCGCGCCTTCCGGGGCATCGAGGCCACCCCGTACGACGAGCGCTGGGTGGTGCCCGGCGTCTTCCGCCCGTACGGGGAGACCCGCAGCGTGCGGGTCGAGAACGCCGACGGCCGGGAGCGGGGCCTCGGCCTCGCCGGCGAGCTGGTCTTCGCGCTGGACGGCGACGAGCACGTGCTCCAGGTGGCCGTCGAGGAGGGCGGCTCCCTGTGGGCGGTCTTCGCGGACGCCACCAGCGGCCGCGACAGCCACCGCTTCCGCTTCCTGAAGCCCCCGGCCCCGGCGGCCGACGGCACGGTGACGGTGGACTTCAACCGGGCGGTGCTGCCGCCGTGCGCCTTCGCGGACCACTTCCTCTGCCCGTTCCCGCCGCCGGGGAACACGCTCGACGTGGCCGTCCCGGCGGGGGAGCGGCGCCTCGCGCGCGCCTGATCCCCACCCCCTGCCTGGTACGGGGTAGTTGACGGCTGTACGGCTGAAAGGCGCCCTTGCGGCGTGAAGTCGTACGGCCGGAGACTCCCCCACAGCGCCGGCCCCCGGGCCGCGCCTCACGGGCCCGACCCCCCACGGCGGGCCCCCGATTCCCCTCGGGAGGAACGAGAAGTGAGGACCATGCGCACCACCCCCACGAGAACGATCCGGCTGCTCGCCGTCGCCGCCGGCCTCGCCGCCGCCGCGACGCTCGCCGTCCCCGCCGCGAACGCCGGCCCCACCGGCACCTTCGACGCGAGCGCCCTCGCGGCGACCGGCGACGCCGTCCGCGCCGCCGACGTGGCCGGCACGGCCTGGCACGTCGACACCGCCACCGGCCGGCTCGTCGTCACCGCCGACTCCACCGTCAGCGAGGCGGAGATCGCGAAGATCAAGCAGCGGGCCGGGGCCAACGCCGCCGCCATCAAGGTCGAACGGACCCCGGGCCGCTTCAGCAAGCTGATATCCGGCGGGGACCCGATCTACGCCGACGCCGGCTGGCGCTGCTCGCTCGGCTTCAACGTCCGCGACAGTGCGGGCGCCTCCTACTTCCTGACCGCCGGGCACTGCACCGACGGCGCCGGGACCTGGTACGCCAACTCCGCCAAGACCACCGTCCTCGGGACCACCGCCGGGTCCAGCTTCCCGGGCAACGACTACGGCCTGGTCCGCTACACCAACGCCTCGATCACCAAGTCCGGCACCGTCGGCAGCGTGGACATCACGAGCGCCGGCAACGCCACGGTCGGCCTGTCGGTCACCCGCCGGGGCTCCACCACCGGCATCCACAGCGGCAGCGTGACCGCCCTCAACGCCACCGTGAACTACGGCGGCGGCGACATCGTCTCCGGCCTGATCCGCACCAACGTCTGCGCCGAGCCCGGCGACTCCGGCGGTCCGCTCTACTCGGGCAGCCGGGCCATCGGCCTCACCTCGGGCGGCAGCGGCAACTGCTCCTCGGGCGGGACGACCTTCTTCCAGCCCGTGACGGAGGCGCTGAGCGCCTACGGGGTGAGCGTGTTCTGAGAAGGACCGCCGGGGCGAGCGGCCCCGGCGCGACGACGAGAAGGCCCCGGTGCTCCGGCACCGGGGCCTTCCCGCTGTGCCGAAACGACGGCATCGCCCAACTGCCGCATTATCAGATGGTCATGACGGCGCATCACTTTTTACCGACGCGTAACTTCCCAGTCGTGGCTACCCGTGCGTAGCTTGGCTGAAGCGCATCCCCACTTGTGGTCCGGACCGCAGGGCGTAGCACCCCACCTTTCCCCTTGAGCCGCAAGGAGATCGCCCGATGCTGCCCTGGAAGTCCGCCGTCAGAGCGCTGTCCGTCCTGCTGCTGACCGCCGCCGCCGCACTCGCCCCCACCGCCGCCTCCGCCGCCCCCGACCGGGCCGAGACCGCCGCCGTCGCCGCATCCGGTCGCGGCTGGAACGACTTCTCCTGCAAGCCCTCCGCCGCACACCCCCGCCCCGTCGTCCTCGTCCACGGCACCTTCGGCAACTCCGTCGACAACTGGCTCGGCCTCGCGCCGTACCTCGTCGACCGCGGGTACTGCGTCTTCTCGCTCGACTACGGGCAGCTCCCCCACGTGCCCCTCTTCCACGGGCTCGGCCCCATCGCCGCCTCCGCCGGACAGCTCTCCACCTACGTCGACCGGGTCCTCGCCGCCACCGGCGCCCCCGAGGCCGACCTCGTCGGACACTCGCAGGGCGGCATGATGCCCCGCTGGTACCTCAAGTTCCTCGGCGGGGCCGCGAAGGTGAACGCGCTCGTCGGCATCGCCCCCGACAACCACGGCACCACCCTGCTGGGCCTCACCAAGCTCCTGCCGTACTTCCCCGGGGCCGAGGACCTGATCAGCGCCAACACCCCGGGCCTCGCCGACCAGATCGCCGGCTCGCCCTTCATCACCAAGCTCAACGAGGGCGGCGACACCGTGCCGGGGGTCCGCTACCACGTCATCGCGACCCAGTACGACGAGGTCGTCACGCCGTACCGCTCGCAGTTCCTGAGCGGCCCGAACGTCACCAACGTCCTCATCCAGGACAAGTGCGCTCTCGACCTGTCCGAGCACGTGGCGATCGGCACGGTGGACCGGGTCGCCTTCCACGAGGTCGCCAACGCCCTCGACCCGGCGCACGCGTCCCCGACCACCTGCCTCTCCGTGATCGGCTAGCGCGGGAGTCCGTACGAGGCCGGGTCCCCGGGAGGGGGCCCGGCCGTGCGCGTCGTCGCTCTGTCGGCGCAACGGAAACGCTCTCTGATGGCACGGCTCGGTGCAATGGGCGCTAATCGTAGTCAAGTGTGCGTTCCTTGCACATCACGAGACAGCCACAGTGGGCGCCTCCGGGATGTCCACGAACGGAGCCTGTGACATGACCACCGACCTTCCTCACATCCACCCGACGGAAGACGACATAGGAAGAGAGCCGCAAGGGCCCGTTTCCGGGTCACGCCCTCAGCCGGCTGTCTCCCCGTCCCCGGTGCCCGGCGTGCCGGCTCTTCCCGACCTCCCGGCCCTGCCGCCCTGCGCGACGCCGGACACCCCGGTCCTGACGGCCTCCCCCGCGGAGGCGCGGCGGTCCGATCAGCCGGCCGAACCGCTGATCGAGCCGTCGGCCGAGCCGTCGGCCGAGCCGTCGACCGAGCCGTCGGCCGAACCACCGGCCGTCCTCGCGGAGGCCGACGGGACGGCACGGGCCGTCCCGTCGGCGCCGGGCCAGGACGACACCGGTGACGAGGCGATCCACACCCTTCTGACGACGGCGGCGACCGAGCGCCCGGTGAACGAGGTCGCCGCGCTCGTGGCCCGGCTCCAGGAGACCGGCGAGCTCTCCAGCCCCGCGGACGTGGCGCTCCGGGCGGCGGCCGTCACCCGTCCCCTGGACGAGGTGCGGGAACTGCTCGTCCTGCTGAACGCCTCCGGGTACGACCTCCACCAGGCCGAGACCACGCTGCGCGCCGCGGCGGTGGGACGGCCGATCGAGGACGTGGTGCGGCTCGTCGGCATCCTCGGCACCGACGGCGCGGACTGGCGCCCCACCGGCACCGGCACCGCTGACACGGTTCCGGACTCCGCCCCGGCCGCCGCCGCCGTCCCGAAGCGCCCCCGGGGCGCCGCCAAGCGGACGGGGTCGCCCCTGGACGGCGCCCTGGCCACGGGCCCCGGCAGCCACAGCACCTCCCCGGCACTGCGGTCGGCCCTGCGCTGGCCCGCGGCGCTCGCGCTGCTCGCCTGCGGCCTCGTCCACCTGCCGACGGACCTCACGGGCCTACGGGCGGGCGGTGACACGGAGACGCTGTCCGTGGTCGTCACCGTGCTCTGTCTGGTGGGCGGCGCATGGCTCGCGGTACGGGACACCCTGGTGGTCTGGGCCGCCGCCGCGGGCCTCGGGGTCGCCGTCATCGCGCTCCACGGAGTCGCGAGCGCCCGCACCGTCGACCTGCTGAGCGGCAGCCTCGGCGCCACGTCCGCCTGGGCGAGGGCGCTGGCCCTGCTGGCCGCCGTGGCCGTCGTGGCCCTGGCCGCCGCGGCCGTGGTGCGGCACACGAAGACGGCCGGCGCGGCGGACAACGCCTGACGCACCGGCCGCAGAGAACCGTCTCCGCCCGGACAGCCCCGTGCTGCCCGGGCGGACGGCCGTCAGGCCCGGCGGCGCCGGGCGGTCCCGAAGAGCACGGCCGCGCCGACCGCGAGCACGGCGGCGCCGCCGATCGCGAGGTACGGGGTGCCGGCGTCGCCGCCGGTCTCGGCCAGCTCCGCACCGGAACCGGAAGCACCGGCGGGCGCGGGCGCGTTGGGCGTGGCCGGGGCGGCGGGCGCCGAGGAGGACGACACGGGGGCGGCCGTTCCCTCGCCGCCCGTTCCCTCGCCGCCCGTCCCCGCGCTGCCGGCCTCCGCGGTGCCGGTCCCTGCGGCACCCGTGTGTCCGGCATCCGTGTGCCCGGCGCCCGTGTGCCCGGCGCCGGTCGCCGGATCGTCGTCCCCGTGCCCGCCGTGCTCGACCGAGGACTGGTCCGCGCCGTCCTCGATCTGCTGGTCGGTGGGCGCGCTCGCGCTCGGCGCCGGGGAGCCGCCGTCCTGTCCGAACACCACGTCGGAGCAGGTGTAGAAGGCCTCGGGGGAGTCGGAGCGCTGCCAGATCGAGTAGATCAGGTGGCGGCCGGACTTCTTCGGGACGGTCCCCTGGAAGACGTAGTCGCCGTTCTGCATCCCGGGGTCGGTCACCGTCAGGAACGGCTTCGCCTCCAGGTCCGACCACTTCAGCGGCTTCGACGGGTCGTAGCCGTCCTTCGTCACGTACAGCTCGAAGGAGCCCTTGTGCGGCGCGGTCCCCTTGTAACGGAAGGTGTGCGCGCCGGAGTCCAGCCTGCTCGCCGGCCAGTCGGCCCGCGCCAGGTCGAGCCCGCGGTACTTGTCGTTGCCCGCGCTGCACAGCTTGCCGTCCGGGATCAACCGCCGGTGCTGCCCGGCCGCGTTCGCGATGTTCACCGCGTTCCAGTCGTAGAACGCCTGCGTTCCGCTCGCCGCCACCGCCGCCTTGCAGGCCGCCGACTTCGGGGACTCCGGCCCCTCCGCGTAGCAGGCCGAGACCCGGCTCACCGGATCCGTCATCGACCCGTGCGCGGACGCGGGCACGGCCGAGAGCCCGGACAGGGCCAGCACGGTACCGGCGGTGACGACTGCGGCCGAACGGCGAGAGGTCATGGGGGACAGCTCCTTCACGGGGTGGGGCGTGGGGGGTTGCCCAGCAAGCTAGCCGCCCGGAACCGCGGAAAAGCCCGCGTGGAGCGGGGGAGGGCGATCCTTAGGGCCCCTTTAAGGAGGCGCTAAGCGACGCCTGAGGAACCGGACCGGAGCCGGTCCGGCCGGGCTCCCTCAGCCCAGGCGCCGGTAGCGGCGTTCCGGGCGGCCCGTGCCGCCGTAGCGGAGGGTGACCTCCGCGCGGCCCGTCTCCGCGAAGTACTCCAGGTAGCGGCGGGCGCTGACCCGGGACAGGGAGCCCGCCTCGGCGCACTCCGTCGCCGCCGTGATGCCGGCCGCGTTCCAGCAGTACGGCATCCAGCCCGGCCCGCTGCTCTTCGAGCGGGAGCCCGAGCTCGTGTGGGGCCTGATCGCCTCGCTCTTCGTCGGCATGGTGCTGCTGCTCGCGCTCAACCTGCCGCTCGCCCCCGTCCGGGCCAAGCTGCGCATCCCCCGCCCGTACCTCTACGCCGGCATCCTCTTCTTCGCCGCCGTCGGCGCGTACGCGGTGGGCGGCGAGGCGCTCGACCCGGTCGTCCTGCTCGTCCATCGGCCTGATCGGCCTCGGGATGCGGCGCTACGGCCTGCCGGTGCTGCCCGCCGTCATCGGCGTCATCCTGGGCCCGGCCGCCGAACAGCGGTTGCGCCGCGCCCTCCAGATCAGCGACGGCTCCCCGGCGGGGCTCGTGAACACCCCGTTCTCGATCACCGTGTACGCGGTCGTCGTCCTCCTGCTCGCCTGGCCGCTCCTGCGGCGGGCGGTCACCCGGCGTGAGGACCCCGCCCCTCCGAAGGGATGAACTTCGGCCATTCGACGGCCGGATCCGGGTATCCCTGGCGGGCAGCACCATCCCCCACCCCGAAGGGACCCCCTCATGCGCGTCCGGCTCGTTCTCGCCGCATCCGCCCTGCTCACCGCCGCCGTCGCCCCCCTCGCCCACGCGGGAGGGGCCGACGGCCACCCTGCCGGCGACCACCACACCGGCGGCCACCACGCCACCGACCGGCTCACCGCCGGCCAGGCCCGCGACGGCCTCTTCACCAACGGCCTCTTCGTCGACGCGTACGGAACCGTCGCCGACGACAGCACCGTCAGCCTCTCCGGCACCTACCGCTGCCTCGACGACAGCGCGGGCCCCGTCTTCGTGAGCTCCACGCTCGTCCAGGGGGACCGTTCCACCGGCATCGGCGGCACCCGGGCCGTCTGCGACGGACACCTTCACACCTGGACCAACAGCTCCGTGGTGAAGGAGCCCGCCTACAGCCCCGGCGCCGCCCGCGTGGAGGCCACCCTCATGCAACTCAACGGGACCGGTCTGCCGCTGCCCCGCTTCCTCGTCAGCGAGAAGGCGGACGTCGAGCTGCGCTGACGACTCCTACGCCCCGCCCAGCAGGTCGACCAGACCGGCGTGGCCGAGCGCTTCGAGCTCGTCCAGGGCGGCCACGGCCCGGTCCGCCGCCTCCGGATCGGAGGCGGCGAGACCGCTCGCCGCGAACTCGTCCTCGTCGAGCCGCAGCACCTCGCTGCCGTCCGCCGACACCCACAGGTCCAGGTCCAGGTCCTCGACCACCACCCCGGAGCCGCCGATCACGGGCGGCCGGGTGACGTCGCAGTACCAGCCCTTGAGGACGCCGTCGGCCGACCGCACCTCCTTGACCGTGAACCAGCGCTCCCGCCAGTAGTGCTCCACGAAGACGTCGCCCGGCTCGAACCGCACGAAGCCGAAGTCCCGCACCCCCTCGGCCGCCCACGGCGCGCGCACCGAGAGCCGGCCCGGCTCCTCCACGAGCACCTCGGCCGGATAGCGGATCTTCGTCCGGCCCGCCTTCGTCAGGACGACCTCAACCGAGCGTCCGGACATGCCGCACCTCCGTCGCCGCGATCTCGTAGCCGAACCACTCGTTGATCGCCAGCATCGGCCCGTTGCCGGCGTCGTTCCCGGTGAACGCCTCCGTGCAGCCCGCCTCCCGGGCCCGGTGCAGGGACGCGTTCTTCACCAGCTTGGCGAGCCCCCGGCCCCGGAAGGCCGGAGCCGTGCCCGTCATCCCCGTGTTGTACCGGCCCAGCCCGTCCGTCTGCGCCACGCTGAACGCGGCCGGCACCCCGTCCACCACCGCCACCGTCGTCAGCGTCCGGTCCAGGAGGGGGTGGTTCCAGGTGGCCTCCCGCCAGTGCGCGTAGTCGTCCAGCGCGACCGACACGTCGCCCGGCTCGTCCGCGGACGTCACCGCGTCCAGCTCGAACAGCGGCCGGGGGTCGGCCGCGAAGTCCCCGGCCGTGAGCAGCTCGACGCCGGAGGGCGGCGCCTGGAGCGGCGGCAGCCCGGTCCCCACCAGATCGAGCCGGAGGAAATGGGCGGAACGGCTGGGGGAGTAACCCCGCCGCCCGGCCCAGGCACGGTGCTCCGGCGCGTCCAGGACCCAGCTGTAGAGGGTGCGCGCCCCGTGCCGGGCGAGGTGCTCCTCGGCGGCGCGCAGCAGCAGCGTCCCGGCCCCGAGACCCTGGTGGGCGGGGTCCACGTACACGTTGAGGGAGCCGACGCCCGGTTCCGGCGAATCGTGGGCGATCCGCAGTTGGACGGTCCCGACGATCGCGCCGTCCCCGGCCACGGCCACGAACGGGCGGGCGTGGCTGTCGGGGTGGGCGTGCGCCCAGTCGAACACGAGCTGTTCCGGGGTCGCGAGCATGAAGGGGAGCGCGGCACGGCGGACCCGGGCGAAGCCCTCGGCGTCCCCGTCCCCCGCGTAACGGACGATCACAGTCATGTGGGCGCACGTTACGGCCGCAGCGCGCACCACCGCCTCCCCTTTTCCGGCGGGGTGGGGGCAGAATCGGCGGGTGACACTCACCATCGTCGTGGACCACGAATCCACCACCGCTCCCTACGAACAACTGCGTGCCCAGATCTCGGAGCGGGCCCGGTCGGGCGGACTGCCGGTCGGCTACAAACTGCCGACGGTACGGGGACTCGCGGAGCAGTTGGGGCTCGCAGCGAACACGGTCGCCAAGGCGTACAAGGCCCTCGAGGCGGACGGGGTCATCGAGACGCGCGGGCGCCACGGGACCTTCGTCGCCGCCGCCGGGGACGCGGCGAGCCGCCGGGCCGCCACCGCCGCCGCCCAGTACGCAGAGGAGGCCCGCCGCCTCGGCCTCAGCCGCGAGGCCGCCGAGGCGGCGATGAGCGAGGCCCTGCGGGCGGCGTACGACAGCTAGGAAGCCCTACAGGTAGAGCCCCGCCCCCGCCGTGCGGGGCTCGGGAAGGTCCGCCGGGGGCGTGCCGCGGCGGAGCGCGAACAGCTCCGCCAGCGTCGCGCCCTCGCGCGGCACGCCCTCCTCGCGCCCGAGCCACGCCACCGACTCGGCCCGGCTCAGCGGCCCCACCTCGATGCGGGCCAGACAGCGGCCCGGCCGGACCACGGCCGGGTGCAGCCGCTCCAGGTCCTCGTTGGTGGTGACCCCGACCAGGACGTTCCGCCCCTGCCCGAGCAGGCCGTCCGTCAGGTTCAGCAGCCGCGACAGGGCCTGCCCCGCCGTGTGCTTCGCCTCGCCCCGGATCAGCTCGTCGCAGTCCTCCAGGAGCAGCAGCCGCCAGCGTCCCTTCGCCGTGCCCTCGTCCTCCCCGATGGCGATGTCCATCAGATAGCCGACGTCGTTGAAGAGCCGCTCCGGGTCGAGCACGCAGTCCACCTGGCACCAGTCCCGCCAGGACCGCGCCAGCGTCCGCAGCGCGGACGTCTTGCCGGTGCCCGGCGGCCCGTGCAGCAGCAGGAGGCGTCCCGCGACGGAGTCGGGCGTCACCTTCATCAGCCGGTCCATGGACTCGGCCACCGGCGCCGAGTAGTGGGGCCGGACCTCCTCCCACGTCCCGGCGCCGATCTGCCGGGTGGTGCGGTGCGGGCCGCGCCGGGGCGACATGTGCCAGAAGCCCATCGTCACGTTCTCGGGCTGCGGCTCCGGCTCGTCCTTCGCCCCGTCCGTGGCCTCGGCGAGGATCCGCCGCGCCAGCTCCTCGTCCGTGGCCGTCACGGTGACGTCCGCGCCCCGGTTCCAGCGGGAGACCAGGAGCGTCCAGCCCTCGCCCTCGGCGAGCAGGGCGCTGCGGTCGTCGTCCTTCGAGGCCCGCAGCACGCGCGCGCCCGCCGGGAGCAGCGTCGCCTCCGGCCTGACCCGGTCCAGGGTGGTGCCGTGGGCGTGGGGCTGCTCGCCGGTCGCGAAGCGGCCGAGGAACAGCGCGTCGACGACGTCCGACGGCGCGTCGCTGTCGTCGAGGTTCAACCGGATCGGCAGCGACCGCTGCGGCGCGGACGGTGCCGGTGGGGTGTCAGCCATGGCGCTCATGATCCGGCAGCCGGTTGCGCCGCGCACCGTGTTTTGGGCGGGGCGCGCTTCCCGGTCGCCGGAGTGGCGGTACGTCAGGTCCAGTGGCCCCGCAGGGCGCCCCCGGCGCGGCGGGCGAGCGCGCCGCGCCCGTCGTGCTCGCCGCGCGGCCGGCCGGGGGAGACGAACCTTCCGCGGTGGAGAGCGGGAGCGGACCATCCGCCTCCCCTCGTGGCCGGATCTCGACGGTCCCTGACGGAGGATCGGAAGAAGTTCACCCCCAGTTTTGACATGAACACTTCCTGGGTGGCGGATCCACTGCTACTACCTGGTAACGCAGAGATCCTGCTACAGGGAGGTTCCATGAGACTGTCCCGATTCACCGCCCTCTCCTCCTCGCTCCTCCTCGGCGCCGTCCTCGCCCTCACCGGGGCGGGCGCCGCCCAGGCCGCGGAGTCCGCCGCACTCGACTACGTGGCACTGGGCGACTCGTACTCCTCCGGCGTGGGAGCCGGCAGCTACGACAGCGCCAGCGGCGACTGCAAGCGCTCCACGAAGGCGTACCCCGTCCTCTGGAAGAACGCGAACGCCCCCTCCTCGTTCGCCTTCACCGCTTGCTCGGGCGCCCGAACGGGTGATGTGACCGCGAATCAGCTCGGACCGCTCTCGGCCGCCACCGACCTGGTCTCCGTCACGATCGGGGGAAATGACGCCGGTTTCGCCGACGTCATGACGACCTGTGTGCTCCAGTCCGAGTCCACCTGCGTCAGCCGTGTGAATCAGGCCAAGGCCTACGTCGACTCCACCCTGCCCGGCAAGCTCGACTCCGTGTACGACGCCATCAGGGCCAAGGCACCCAACGCCCGTGTGGTCGTCCTCGGCTATCCGCGCTTCTACCAGCTCAACGGCACCTGCGTGGCCGGCCTGAGCGAGGGCGAGCGCCGCGCCATCAACGGAGCCTCCGACTACCTCAACGCCGCCGTGGCCAAGCGCGCGGCCGACCACGGCTACACCTTCGCCAGTGTCGTCTCCGCCTTCACCGGACACGAGATCTGCTCCGGCTCGGCCTGGCTGCACAGCGTCAACTGGCTCAACATCGGCGAGTCGTACCACCCGACCGCCGCCGGACAGTCCGGCGGCTACCTGCCGACCTTCAGGAACGCGGCGTAGCCGGTACGCCGTCCGCCCCCGTGGCGCCGGAACCGGCCGGAACGGTGCTCGTGACGCCGCCCGGCGCGCCCGGCCCGGCGCCCGGCCCGTCGTCCCGCACCGCGTGGTAGACCAGCGCCCCCGCGATGAGCAGCGCCCCGACGACCCCGGCCACCAGGACGGGGACCCGGCGGGGCGTCCTCGTCCTCCGGCCGGACGGCGTACCGGGGGCGGGGGCCGTGCCGGGGGCGGAGGGCGTGCCGTTCCCGTGGGCGCTCCGGCGCGTCGCGGGCGCGTCCGCCGGGGAGACGCCCGCCGGGGAGGCGCCCGTCTTTGATGCGCCACCGCCCGCCCGCGCGCCGGACCCGTCCGACCGTGAGCCGTCCGTGGGCGTCCGTGCGCCGCCCGCCACCCGCCGCAGCTCCCGCTCGGCCCGTTCCGCCGCCGGGACGCCCCCGGGCCCCTCGCCCCGGAGCGCGTCGATCACCGTGCCCAGCGGACCTGACCGGTCGTCCGCGATCGTCCCCAGGAGCGCTCCCAGGGAGCGCAGCTCCTCGGCCGGGCCGGCTTCCTCCGCCCGCGACGCGCCGCCGAAGCCGGTGACGACCACCCGGCCGTCGTTGCCCAGGAGCACGTCCTCCGGCTCCACGCCCCGGTGGGGGACGCCCGCCTCCCGGGCCGCCCGCAGTCCGGCCAGGACCTCGGCGCCGACGCGCGCGGCCTCGCGCGCCGGCAGGGGCCCGCCCGCCTCCAGGGTCTCGGCGAGGGTGAGGCCCCGGACCAGCTCCGTCGCCACCCAGGGCCGGCCGTCGTCGGTGACCACGCCGAGGACCCGTACGACGGAGGGGTGGGAGATCCGCGCGGCGGCCCGCGCCCCGCGCTCCCGCCGCGCGTGGAGCAGCGGCACCTCGTCCGCCGGGAGTCCGGGCGGGACCCGGGACTCCTTCAGGGCCACCTCGTGGCCGCTCGTCCCGTCCAGGGCGCGCCAGACGGTGCCCGTCGCCCCCTCGGCCAGGACGTCCAGAAGCCGGTAACGACCCGCGATCACCGTCATGGATCCACGGTAGCCGAGGGCCGCCCTTCCGGCTCCGGTCCGGAGCGGGTGCGGGCCTCCCGGCCCCGCCGGTGGATCTTGGTGGTGGAGATCACACGCCCCTTCGCGCCCCGGGCGGTCACCCCGGAGTGCAGGATGGTTCGTGACGGTTCGACAGGTGTTCGAGCCCTGTCCAACTCGCCCTGGAATCAGACGGATTCGGAGGGTGACCGTTCACCCCCTTACGGGTGCGTTGAATCCCGACGTCGGGATACACGGGTGTCATGACGGGGCGATAGGGTTAACCTGCCCGGGTCGGGTGCCCTTGTACGGGTGGGGAGTGACATGGAACAGATAGCAATGCGCAGCAGGCCGCGAGTGCCTGCCATCACCTGCGGGAGCAGCGCGACCAGTTCGCGGCTCGACCGTCATCTCGCGGTGCTCGGCGGACCCGCCGTGCCCCGGCGCGAGGCGGCCGAGGCGACCCTGCTGATGCGGGAACTGACGACGCGTACGCGGGAGGTTCCGGTGCACGGTCACCGCAGCCGCAGCGCCCGGGTCTCGCTCTTCGCACCGCTCCGCCGCCTCCGCCGCTCCCTCTTCGGCACCCGCCGCTGACCTGCCGCGGTCCCGGCCGCCCACAGGGCCCCGACAACGACCCCGCCGGACGTGTCCCCGCCCGTCCGGCGTTCGTCGTGCCCGCACTGCCGGGGCCCGCGCGGCCGCCCGGGTCCGGGCGTCCCCGCCCCGGATCCGTCCCCGTCCCCGTCAGGCGACCACCCCCGCGTCCCTGAGCTCCTTCACCTCCGCCTCCCGCAGCCCGAGCCCGGCGAGGACCTCGTCCGTGTCCTGGCCGAGGGCCGGGATCCGGTCCATCCGCGGTTCCGGCGCGTCCGGGAACACGATCGGGGGCAGCAGCGTCCGCAGCGGTCCGACCGGTGACTCCACCTCCCGCCACCGGTCACGGGCCGTCAGTTGCGGATGGTCCGCGAGCTGCGCCACCGAGTTGAGCCGGGCGCAGGCGATGCCCGCCGCGTCGAGCCGGGCCAGCGCCCCCTCCGTCGTCAGCGGGGCCAGCGCCTCCGCGACCGCCGCGTCCGTCGCCGCGCGCCCCGCCACCCGCGCCGCGTTCGTCGCGAAGGCCGGATCGTCGGCGAGACCGGGCCGGCCGAGCACCTGCTCGGCGAGCCGCCGCCACTCCCGGTCGTTCTGCACGGAGAGCAGCACCAGGCCCCCGTCCGCCGTCGGATAGGCGTCGTACGGGGCGATCACCGCGTGCGCGAGCCCCGTGCGCGCCGGGGCCGCGCCCCCGTGCGTCCCGTGGTGCAGCGGGTGCCCCATCCACTCGGCGAGCGAGTCGAGGAGGGAGACCTCCACCGGCCCGCCCCGGCCGGTCGCGCCGCGCCGTACGAGCGCGGCGAGGACGCCCGAGAAGGCGTACATCCCGGCGGCGATGTCGGCCGCCGGGATGCCCGACTTGACGGGCTGCTCCGGGGTGCCGGTCACCGACACCAGGCCCGCCTCGCACTGGACGAGCATGTCGTAGGCCCGCCGGTGCGCGTACGGCCCCCGCGCCCCGTACCCCGAGACGTCCACCGCGATCAGCCGCGGGTGCGCGGCGCACAGGGTGGCGGCGTCGAGACCGAGGCGGGCCGCCGCGCCCTGCGCCAGGTTCTGCACGAAGACGTCGGCCCCGGCCGTCATCCGCCGGACGAGGGCCAGGCCCCGGGGGTCCTTGAGGTCGATCGCCACCGACTCCTTGCCGCGGTTGCACCACACGAAGTGGGAGGCCAGGCCCCGGGCGGCGGTGTCGTAACCGCGCGCGAAGTCGCCGCCGTCGGGGCGCTCGACCTTGACGACGCGGGCGCCGAGGTCGGCGAGCTGGCGGGTGGCGAAGGGCGCGGCGACCGCCTGCTCGACGGCGACGACCGTGATCCCTTCGAGGGGGAGGGGCTGAGTGCTCATGACCGCCCTGCCTACCCTGCCGGACCGGCCCTTGTCACCAGGGGATGCGTCACCCCCCGACCGGCCCCGCCTCCGCCTCCGCCTCCACTCCCGTCCCCGTCCCCGGTCACAGGAGCATGAACTGCCCCTCCGGGCCCTCCTCCCGGTGGTCCAGTACGGACGCGGGGCGGCGGGCCCGGGCGGGCGGCGGCAGTACTCCGGCGGCGCGCAGGGCCGCCGCGCCTTCCGCCCCGCCCTCCGCCGCCCCCGCCGCGAAGGCCGCCCGCTCCGGCTCCCGCGCTCCCAGCAGCGCGAGCACGGTGATCAGGTCGAGCAGCTCCGAGGTCCACTCCTGCGGCCAGGCGGCCGGCCCGATCGCCTCCAGGGAGCCGGGCTCCGCCGGAGCGGTCCGGTGCGCGAACCACTGCTCCAGGACCCGCACCCCGCCCACCCGGAACTCCCAGGCCTCCGCCGGTACGGGGGAGATCCGGCCCCCGTCGAGGACCAGCGCCTCGTCCTCGGAGTCGTACGCCAGCGTCGTCGGGCGCGCCGGGACCGCGGCCCGCACGTAGGGGCGGCGGCCGCCCGGAAGCCGGGGCTTCGTCCCGCTCAGCGCGCCCCGCGACTGCGCGTCGAGGAGGTCCCGGCCGAGCGCCACGCCCACCGCCCAGGCCTCCGGGCCGCCGGGGAGCGGGACGCGGCACCCGGCGGGGGAGGGGCGGGCCGCCGCCACCGTCCACGCCAGCCAGTCATGGGCGTCGGCCCCGTCCCCGTACCGCTCCCCGAGGAAGTCCAGGAGTCCGGGCGCGAGGTTGGGCTCGTGGCCGCCGGGGCGCCGGAACAGCGGCCGGATCCGGCCCGGACGGCCCGCGGGGGAGCGGCCCTCCGGCAGCGCGGCCGTCACCAGGAGCGCGGGCCCGGCCGCCCCCGGCACGTACCCCTGCTCCACGGCGAACAGTTGCGGCTCCCCGGCGACCCGCCACAGCTCCGGCCGCGCGGTGTCGATCAGCCGGTGGTCGGGGAGCAGCCACTGCTCGTCGAACGGGCCGTGCGCCACCCGCACCGGCGCCGGGCACGGGCCCGCCTCGCGCGCGAACCGCACGGTCCCGGTGCGCTGGCCGGGCAGCGCCGCCACCGCGCTCGCCGGGGTCCGCGCCCGGCTGGGCCGGAACAGCGCCTCCCGCTCGGCCCCCTCGGCGGCCACGAGCCGGTCCCAGCGGGTCCGCAGGGTCCGCGCGTCGGGGGCGACGATCCAGGAACGGCCGAACCGCAGCGGGGCCACGGACCACGGCATCAACTCGTCGAGGAGGGGCGCGTCCTGCGGCCGGGCGTCATCGGTCACGCCCCGCATGCTAACGACCGCCGTCGGTGCGCCTCCAGCGCGTCAGTGGGCTTCGACCGTGACGGTGAAGGAGAAGCGGTCGCCGCGGTAGCGGATGCGGGCCACGTCGACGACCCTGCCGTCCTCGTCGTAGGTCACGCCCGTGTAGTGCAGGATCGGGGAGAGCAGCGGGACCTGGAGCAGGCCCGCCGTCTCCGGGTCGGCAAGACGGGCCTCGACCGTGTCCGTGATGCGGCTGATCCGCACCCCGACCACGTCCCGCAGCACCTTCGTCATCGGCCAGCGCTCCAGGTCCGCCGGGTCGATCGCGGCGGCGAGCTCGGGCAGCACCGCGTTCTCCGCCCAGTTCGTCGGCTCGCCGCTCTCCCCGTCGCTGCGCAGCCGCCGGTACGCCACGACCTCGGGCAGGTCGGGGAAGTACTCCGCGAGCTCCCCGGGCACCGGCTCGGTGCCGTGCCCGAGGACCGTCGTCCGCTCGCCCGACTGCTGGGCCACGATCGCGTCGATCGAGCCCAGCAGCCGGCGCGGGGTGGAGCGGCGGGCCCCCGGCTCGATGAAGGTGCCGCGCCGCCGGTGCCGGCTGATCAGGCCCTCCTCCTCCAGCTCCTTGAGGGCCTGGCGCATGGTCAGCACGCTCACGCCGTAGTGGGCGGCGAGCTGCTCCTCGGTGGGCAGCCGCAGCGAGGCGTCGGACGTGCGGCCCAGTATCGAGGCGCGCAGCGACTGCGAGACCTGGTACCAGAGCGGCAGCTTGCGGTTCAGGACCAGCGAGTCGGGAGCGAAGGCGGTCACGGGTCCTCCGTACGGGGGCTACGGGCGTGCGGCCGGCGTCACGGCCGGAAGTGGCGCTCCAGACCCTGCCACACGTCGTCGTACCCCCTCTGCAGGTGGTCGGCGTCCGCGGCCTGCGGGGTCGCGGTCACCGGCCAGCGGGTCTCGAACATGAAGGCGAGTCCGTCGTCGATCTTCTGCGGCTTCAGCTCGGCGGCGCTGGCCCGGTCGAAGGTCTCCCGGTCGGGGCCGTGCGCGGACATCATGTTGTGCAGCGAGCCGCCGCCGGGCACGAAACCCCCCTTCCCGGCGGTCTTGGCGTCGTACGCGCCCTCGATCAGGCCCATGTACTCGCTCATCACGTTCCGGTGGAAGTACGGCGGCCGGAAGGTGTCCTCGCCGACCAGCCAGCGCGGGGCGAAGGCCACGAAGTCCACGTTCGCGAGCCCCGGGGTGTCGGAGGGCGAGGTGAGCACCGTGAAGATCGACGGGTCGGGGTGGTCGTAGGAGATCGACCCGATGACGTTGAAGCGGTGCAGGTCGTAGACGTACGGGGTGTGGTTGCCGTGCCAGGCGACGACGTCCAGCGGGGAGTGCCCGTACGTCGCGGACCAGAGGTTGCCGCAGTACTTGTTTACCACCTCGACCGGGCCCTCGACGTCCTCGTAGGCGGCGACCGGGGCCCGGAAGTCCCGGGCGTTGGCCAGGCCGTTGGCGCCGATCGGGCCGAGGTCGGGGAGCTGGAAGGGGGCGCCGTAGTTCTCGCAGACGTAGCCGCGCGCGGTCTCGTCGAGCAGCTCGACGCGGAAGCGGACCCCGCGCGGGACCAGGGCGACCTCGCCGGGGCGGACGCCGAGCAGGCCGAGCTCGGTGCGGAGGAGGAGGCCGCCGCGCTCGGGGACGATCAGCAGCTCGCCGTCCGCGTCGCCGAAGACCCGTTCCATGGAGGCGTTGGCGTGGTAGAGGTGCACGGCCATGCCGGTGCGCTGGGTCGCGTCGCCGTTGCCGCCGAGCGTCCACAGGCCGGCCAGCCAGTCCGTGCCCGGCGCCGGGTCGGGCAGCGGGTTCCACCGCAGCCGGTTGGGGTCGGGCACGGTCTCGGTGAACGGGGCGCCGCGCAGCGCCCCGTTGTCGATCCGGGTGTACGGCGGGTGCGCGGCCGACGGGCGGATCCGGTAGAGCCACGAGCGGCGGTTGTGGGTCCGCGGCTCGGTGAAGGCGCTGCCGCTGAGCTGCTCGGCGTAGAGGCCGAGGGGTGCGCGCTGCGGCGAGTTGCGGCCGTGCGGCAGCGCGCCGGGGATCGCCTCCGAGCTGTGCTCGTTGCCGAAACCGGTGCTGTAGGTGAGCGCCTCGGCCGTCTTCCTGGCCTGCTCCGTGGTCATCGCCCGCTCCTGTCCTGAGCCCGCAAAGGAATCCTATGGGAGACCGTAGGATTCCGCGCGCTCCACGTCAACGGTGCATGGCCGCCGGGGCGCGGACCGATGTGTGCGCGAGGGGGTCAAAAAAGATGAACATTGCTCTACTCTCACGCGCATGTCCCGGACCCGAAGGTTCGTCCTCGCGCTCTCGGTCGTGCTCGCGGCGCTCGCCGCGGCCCTCTTCGCCGCCCCCGGGGCCCAGGCCCACGAGGAGCGGCCCGTCACCTTCCCCGACGGCTCCGGCAGCGTGCCGAAGCTCCGCACGGGCGAACCCGACCTCCTCGTCTGCAAGACCGACCGGGCCGACTTCGCACGCCGGATCTCCGGCTTCCCGGCCGCCCTCAAGGCCCGCAACCTCACCCTCTTCGAGCGCTGCGCCGCCTCCGGACACCGCCATCTCCAACAGGCCGTCGACGCCGTCGACCGGCCCGGCCTCACCATCGCGATCCTCCCCGGCCGCTACGAGGAGGAACCCTCGCAGCCCCCGCCCACCGGGGCCTGCGCCCGCCTGGAGGCCCCGGACTCCGCGCTCGGCTACCAGATCCTCAGCTACGAGCAGCAGCGGCAGTGCCCGCACAACCAGAACCTGGTCGCGATCCTCGGCAAGAAGGACCTCCAGATCGAGGGCACCGGCGCCTCCCGCCTCGACGTCGTCATCGACGCCAAGTACCAGAAGCTCAACGCGATCCGGGCCGACGGCTCCGACGGCGTCTACTTCCGCAACTTCACCGCCCAGCGCACCACCTTCAACTCGCTGTACGTCCTCGCCGCCGACGGCTTCGTCATCGACGACGTCCTCACCCGCTGGAACGACGAGTACGGCTTCCTCACCTTCGCCTCCGACCACGGCCTCTACAAGGACTGCGAGTCCTACGGCAACGGCGACTCCGGCATCTACCCGGGCTCGGCCTCGAACATCAACGACGGCCGCGGCTACGACGTCCCCCGCCACTCCATCGAGATCACCGGCTGCCGCAGCCACCACAACATGGTCGGCTACTCCGGCACCGCCGGGGACTCGGTCTGGGTCCACGACAACGAGTTCGACCACAACATGGGCGGCGCCTCCATGGACTCCGCCTTCCCCGGCCACCCCGGACTGCCCCAGAACCACGCCCGCTTCGAACGCAACCTGATCCACGACAACAACCAGAACTACTACCCGTACGTCGCCGACGGCACCTGCGCCAGACCGCCCGTCGAACGCGGCTACGAACAGGGCGTCGTCTGCCCCCAGATCTCCATGCCGCCCGGCACCGGCATCATCACCGCCGGCGGCAACTGGAACCTCTACGAGGACAACTGGGTCTACGGCCATCAGCGCACCGCCTTCTACCTGAACGCCGTCCCCGCCTTCATCCGCGGCGAATCCGCCTGGGGCAAGCAGACCGACACCTCCCACCACAACCGCTACGCCGGCAACCACCTGGGCGTCGACCGCTCGGGCGCCTCCCGCCCCAACCGCACCGACGTCTGGTGGGACGGCCAGGGCGGCGGCAACTGCTGGCAGGCCGACGCCGGCGCCACCACCCCCGGCGCCCCGCCCGAGTGCGGCGCCCGGCGCGGAGACGTCTCCGGCACCGCCGACCGCCTCGTCGGCGAACCCGTCAAACTCGCCCAACTCCTCGTCTGCGCCGACTACGACGTGCGGGCCCGCCGCCTCCCGGCCGGCTGCGACTGGTACGGCGCCCGGGGCCTCCAGCGCGTCGAGACCCAACTCGCCCTCGGCAGCGCCCTCGTCCTCGCCCTCACCGGCGGCGCCCTGTGGTGGCGATGGCTGCGCGGCAACCGGCTCGCGGGCGCCGCCACCCTCCTCGGGCTCGCGGGCCTCGCCCTGGACGTCGCCGGCTCGACCCTCGCCCTCACCCCGACCGCCGTCCCGGCCGTCGCCCTGCTGCTCACCGGCGCCTGGTGGACCCTCCTCGGCCTCACCCTGCGCCCCACCCGCCCCGCCTTCGCCCTGACCACCGTGACCCTCGGTGCCCTCACCCTCCTCGACGCCTTCGACAAGGCGGTCCTCATGATCCCCGGCACCCCCGTGAGCCCCGCCTGGCTCCGCCTCCTCCTCGGCGTCGTCTGGGTCCTCTGGTCCGTGGTGGCAACGGGGGCTCGCCTTCCGGCCGGAGGGACGGGAGGAGGGGCGGGAGAGGGAACGGGAGGAGGGAGGGCAAGAAGGCCTGCCACGGGGTCGGTTGGAGGGCCTGCTGGAGAGTCGGCCGAGCCCGGGGACGCAGTGGCCGGACCCGGTGGCGCCCCCGCCCCCGCCTCCACTTCCAGCCCCGGCCCGACCTCCAGCCCCGGCCCCAGCTCCACCTCCAGCCCCAGCCCCAGCCCGGTCTCCGGTCCCGGCCCGGCCTCCAGCCCCGGCCCCGTGCCCCCGCAGGCCCCCGACGCCCGTCCGCGCCACAAGGAGGGGCCCGCGTGACGCGCGTACTCGGGGCGCCGTCCCTCGGACGCAGGTTCGCCGGCCTCTGCCTGGCGCTCGCCCTGGCCGCCGTGCCGGTCCTCGCGGGCTGCGGCGGCCGGCCCACCACCCACCACAAGCCCGGCACCGGCCACCAGGAGGCCACCGGCGGCAGCGGCACCCTGCTGCCGGCCCGGGACGAGACCGGCGGGCACCGGCTCAGGGAGCTTCCCGCGGCGGAAGCGCCCACCGTCCGGGCCGAGGTCCGCCCCGACTCCGAGGGCGGCTGGAACGTCCACCTCACCGTGGAGAGGTTCCTCTTCACTCCGGAGAGCACCGGCGGCGCGGCCGTCCCGGGCCGTGGCCACGCCCGCCTCCTGGTCGACGGCCGTGAGACCGGCCGCCTCTACGGCCCCTGGGGGTACGTACCGGCCGGCGCCCGCACCCTGACCGTCCGGCTCCACGCGGACGACCACACCGTCTGGGCCGTCGACGGCGCCCCCGTCCAGACCACCGTCCCCCTGGCCGGGGCCCCCGCCACGTCCGCCCCGCCGAGCCCCCGTCCCACCGCACCCGGCCGGACCGTCACCCTCACCGTCACCGGAAAGACCGTCCAACCACCTCCCTCCCGCATCGCATTGAAGAAGGGCGAACGCCTCACCCTCCGCGTCACCAGCGACCGTGACGACACCCTCCACGTCCACGGCTACGACCGTGAACTGCCGCTCTTCTCCGGCACGCCCGCCACCCTCACCCTCACCGCGGACCGCACCGGCCTCTTCGAGGTCGAGACGCACGGTTCCGGACTCGTGCTGACCCAACTCGTCGTCCGATGACCACGACCCTCGTCCAGCTCCTCACCCCCGTCCCCGTCCCCGTTCTCGTTCCCGCTCTTGTCCCCGCCCGGGTCCTCGCCCACGGTGTGGGCTCCCGGCACGACCTCCCCCTCTCCCCCTTCTACGCCTACGCCGGCGCCTTCACCGCGCTCCTCGTCTCCTTCCTCGCCCTCGGCCTGCTCTGGTCCTCCTCCCGTTTCCGGGGCGACCTGGCCGGACGCCCGCTCCCCGCCGCCCTCCAACGGGCCGCCGACGCCCCGCCCACCCGCGCCGCCCTCCGTCTCCTCGGCGCCGCCCTCGCCCTCGTCTTCCTCCTCCACCTCCTCCTCGGCCCCGACGACCCGGACCGCAACCCCGCTCCCGGCGCCCTCTACGTCCTCCTCTGGGTCGGACTCGTCCCCGCCTCCCTCCTCCTCGGCCCCGTCTGGCGCCTGCTCAACCCCCTGCGCGCCCTCCACGCCCTCCACCCGCCGCGGAATCCCCGCCCGCTGCCCGCCGCCCTCGGCATCCGCCCCGCCGCCGTGGGTCTCCTCCTCTTCACCTGGCTCGAACTCGTCGCCCCCGACAACACCTCCCGCACCACCCTCCTGATCGCCCTCGCCCTCCACGCAGGCGTCCACCTGCTGGGCGCCGCCCGCTACGGCGGCCGCTGGTTCGCCCACGCCGACCCCTTCGAGGTGTACTCCTCCCTCCTCGCCCGGCTCTCCCCGCTCGGCCGCCGCGCCGACGGCCGGCTGGTCCTGCGTTCCCCCTTCAACGGTCTCGACTCCACGCCCCGCGTCCCCGGCCTCGTCGCCACCGTCTGCGTCCTCCTCGGCTCCACCGCCTACGACGGCCTCTCCGACAACCCCCGCTGGATCACCACCCTCCAGACCTCACCCCTCGGTCCCGTCCCCACCGCCACCCTCGGCCTCCTCACCGCCGTGCTCCTCGCCGCCGCCTGCTACGGCCTCTGCGCCGGCGCCCTGCGTCTGGCGGACCGCGAACTCACCACCCCCCTCACCTCCTTCGCCCACTCCCTGCTGCCCATCGCCCTCGGCTATCTCACTGCCCACTACTTCTCACTCCTAGTCACCGAATTTCCACGTACGGTAATCATGGCAGGGGGCACTGACAACGCCCCCTCGCCCGCCCCGCCCCTGAGTCCCGGCGGTCTCGCGACCCTCCAGGTCGCCGCCGTCGTCACCGGTCACGTCCTCGGCGTCGTCGCCGCCCACGACCGGTCCGTGCGCCTCTTCCCGCCGGCCCGGGCCGTGGCGGGCCAACTCCCCCTGTTCGTGCTGATGATCGCGTACACCCTCGGAGGCATCGGCCTCCTCGTCGCCTGAGGCCCCGGCTTCGCCCGTCCCCGCCGGAGCGGCATCATGGACCCCGTGTCCCAGACCCGCCCCCAGACCGCTCCGGCGCTCCGCCGCGCCCCCGTGCAGCAGCGCAGCGCCGAGCGGCTCGCCCGGATCCTCGACGCCTGCGCCGTACTCCTCGACGAGACCGGATACGAGCGGCTGAGCACCCGGGCCGTCGCCGCCCGCGCCGGCGTGCCCATCGGCTCCGTCTACCGCTTCTTCGGCAACAAGCGGGCGATGGTCGCGGCCCTCGCCCTCCGCAACCTCGACCGGTACGCCGAGCGGGTCTCCGAGCGGCTCGCCGCGACGCCGCCCCTCGACGCGTACGGGGCCATCGACGGCGTCCTCGACGAGTTCATCGCGATGAAGCGGACCGTTCCGGGCTTCGCCCTCGTCGACTTCGGCGTGCCCGCCGCCGCGCCCGGGGAGGTCTCCGGCAGCGCCTCCGACGAGGCTTCCGGCACCGGGGGAGACGCCGACGACGGTGACGCCGGCAGCGACAGCGGCAGCGAGGGTGACGGCGGCAGCGAGGGTGACGGCGACAGCGAGCGTGACGGCGAGGGCGGCTCGCGCCGCGAGTCCGAGGATCCCAATCGGCTCGTCGCCGAGCGGATCTGCGGCCTCCTCGCCGCCCATCTGGGCCGCCCCGCCGACGAGGAGCTCCACCGGAAGGTGCTCGTCGGGGTCGAGACCGCCGACGCCCTCGTCCGGCTCGCCTTCCGCACGGACCCCGCCGGGGATCCGGCGCTCGTCCACGAGACCCGGCTCCTCCTCTACGCGTACCTGGCGCCCTCCCTCTCGTAGCGGCGGCAGTCACCCGTCCCGCCCACCCCGTCCGTCCCAGTTTCCTCGTCCTCCGGAGTCGTCACCCATGTCCGCCTCCTCGGCTCCGCCCGTCGCCGAACACCTCGACGTCCTGGTCGTCGGCGCCGGGATCTCCGGCATCGGGGCCGGTCGCCACCTGAAGACCGCACTGCCGTCGAAGACCTTCGCGATCCTGGAGGCCCGGGCGGCCTCCGGCGGGACCTGGGACCTGTTCCGCTATCCGGGGATCCGGTCCGACTCGGACCTGCACACCTTCGGCTACGAGTTCAAGCCGTGGCGGGACGAGCAGTCCGTCGCCGACGCGCCCCGGATCCTGTCGTACCTGCGCGAGACCGTGGCCGAGAACGGCCTCGACGCCCACATCCGCCACCACCGCAAGGTGCTCTCCGCGTCCTGGTCGAGCGACCGGGCGCGGTGGACGGTGCACGTCGAACGCACCGACACCGGAGAACGGACGACGCTGACGTGCTCCTGGCTGTTCTGCGCGAGCGGCTACTACCGCTACGACCAGGGGTACACGCCGCACTTCGAGGGCCGGGAGCGCTTCCGCGGCACGATCGTGCACCCGCAGCACTGGCCCGAGGACCTCGACCACGCCGGCAAGCGGGTGGTGGTGATCGGCAGCGGCGCCACCGCGGTCACGCTGCTGCCCGCGATGGCCGGGACCGCCGCGCACGTGACGATGCTCCAGCGGACCCCGTCGTACATCATGCCGGTGTCGAAGAACGACGTGATCGCCAACGCCCTGAAGAAGTACCTCGGGCAGGAGCGGGGCCACGCGCTGACCCGGCGCAAGAACATCGCCCAGCAGCGCTTCGTCTGGTCCTTCTGCCGGCGGTACCCGAAGGCCGCGCGCCGGTTCATCCGCTGGGTCAACGCCCGACAGCTTCCCGAGGGGTATCCGGTCGACGAGCACTTCAACCCGCCGTACGACCCCTGGGACCAGCGTCTGTGCGCCGCGCCCGACGGGGACCTGTTCAAGGCCGTCCGCGCCGGAAAGGCCTCGGTCGTCACCGACCGGATCGCCACCTTCACCGAGGACGGGGTACGGCTCGAGTCCGGCCGCGAACTCGGGGCCGATGTCGTCGTCACCGCGACCGGTCTGAACGTGCAGGCGTTCGGCGGGATCCGGATCACCGTCGACGGCGAGGAGGTCCGCCCCTCCGACACCGTCGCCTACAAGGGCGTGATGCTCTCCGGGGTGCCCAACCTCGCCTTCTCGATCGGCTACACCAACAGCTCCTGGACGCTCAAGGTCGGCCTGCTGTGCGAGCACTTCTGCCGGCTCCTCGCCCACATGGACGCCTCCGGCCACGACATCTGCCGGCCGGAGCCGGCCGATCCGGCGATGCCGACCCGGCCCTTCCTCGACTTCGGCGCCGGTTACATCCGGCGCGCGGTCGACCGACTGCCCCGGCAGGGCGACCGGATGCCGTGGCTGACCTCGATGGACTACCACTCGGACGTCAGACTGCTCCGCGCCGACAGCGTCGTCGACCCGGAACTGCACTTCACCCGGGCCGGCGCCGGCACCGAGGTTGAAGGTGAGCCCGGCACCGAGGCCGAAGGTGAGCCCGGTGCCGGGGGCTGAAGACGAGCCCGAAGCCGGGGCCGGAGGTGAGCCCGAGGCCGGGACCCAGGCCGTCCGTGCTGCCACGACCGCTTCCCGGCACGCGATGTGAGGGGTACGAGCATCCCCCTCCCCAGCCTCCCTACCGGTCGGTATGCTCGGCGCCACCCGACGCACCCAGGGAGACGCCATGTCCACCGCCCTGCGCATCTGCCCCCTCTGCGAAGCGACCTGCGGACTCACCCTGACGATCGAAGGGACCCGGGTCACCGGCGCGCGCGGCGACCGCGACGACGTGTTCAGCAAGGGGTTCGTCTGTCCCAAGGGCGCCGCGTTCCCCGAGGTCGACGCCGACCCGGACCGGCTCCGCCGCCCCCTGGTCCGCAAGGACGGCGAACTGCGCGAGGTCGACTGGGCCGAGGCCTTCGACACGATCGCCGCCCGAATCCGTCCGATCGTCGAGGAGTACGGGCCGGACGCGGTGGGTATCGTCCTGGGCAACCCCAATGTGCACACGATCGCCGGAGCCCTCTACCCGCCCCTGCTCGTCGGCGCGCTGCGCACCAGGAACCTCTTCACGGCGTCCACGCTCGACCAGATGCCCAAGCACGTCTCCAGCGGCCTGCTCTTCGGGGACCCCCTCGCCGTCCCCGTGCCGGACCTGGACCGCACCGACCACCTGCTGATGCTCGGCGCCAATCCGCTGGACTCCAACGGCAGCCTGTGCACCGCCCCCGACTTCCCCGGCCGGCTCAAGACGCTCCGCAGGCGCGGCGGCACCCTCACCGTCGTCGATCCCCGGCGCACCCGCACCGCGCGCCTCGCCGACCGGCACGTCGCGATCCGCCCCGGCGCCGACGCCCTGCTCCTCGCCGCCCTCGTCCACACCCTCTTCGCGGAGGACCTCACCGACCTCGGACCGCTCGACGCCCACGTCGAGGGCGTCGAGGGGGTACGGGACGCGGTACGGGAGTTCAGCCCCGAAGCGGTCGCCGCCGCCTGCGACGTGGACGCCGCCACCATCCGCACCCTCGCCCGGGAGCTCGCCGCCGCGCCCACCGCCGCCGTCTACGGGCGGATGGGCAGCTCCACCGTGGCGTACGGCACCCTCGCCAACTGGCTGGTCGACGTCCTCAACGTCCTCACCGGCAACCTCGACCGGCCCGGCGGCGCGCTCTTCCCGCTCTCCGCCACCGCGCCCGCCCCGCGCCCCGCCGGGCCCGGCAGGGGCTTCGCCCTCGGCCGCCGGCACAGCCGGGTCTCGCACCACCCCGAGGTGAAGGGGGAGTTGCCGCTGGTCGCGCTCGCCGAGGAGATCGAGACCCCGGGGGAGGGGCGTGTCCGCGCCCTCGTCACCATCGCCGCCAACCCCGTCCTGTCCGCCCCCGACGGAGACCGCCTCGACGCGGCCCTCGGCTCCCTCGACCTCATGGTCGCCGTCGACCCGTACCTCAACGAGACCACCCGTCACGCCGACGTCCTGCTGCCCCCGCCCCCGCCCTCCCGGAGCGCCCACTTCGACTTCGCCTTCAACGGGTTCGCCGTCCGGGACCAGGTCCGCCACACCCCGGCGGCCGTCCCCCTCGAAGCGGACCGGATGGACGAGTGCGAGATCCACGCCCGGCTGGTCCTCGCCGTCTCGGGCCTCCACGGCGCGCCGCCCTCCGCCGTGGACGACCTCGCCATCCGCACGACCCTCGCCAAGGCCGTGACGCAGGAGCACTCGCCGGCGTACGGCGCCGACCCCGAGGAGTTCGCGGCCCGGCTCTCCGGGGACACCGGGGCCGAGCGGCGGCTCGACCTGATGCTGCGGCTCGGCCCGTACGGGCTCACCCTCGACGAGGTGAAGGCGCACCCGCACGGCATCGACCTCGGACCGCTGAAGCCCCGGCTGCCCCAGCTCCTCAAGACCCGCAGCGGACGGATCGAACTCCTTCCCGCGCCCCTCGCCGCCGACCTGCCCCGGCTGCGCGCCGCGCTCGACGCCGTACCCGACCCGGACGCCCTCCGGCTCGTCGGGCGCAGGCACCTGCGCTCGAACAACAGTTGGCTGCACAACACCCCCGCGCTCGGCGGCGGTTCGAACCGCTGCACCCTCCAGGTGCACCCCCGGGACGCGGACCGGTTGCGGCTGACCGACGGCGGGCTCGCCCGGGTCAAGGGGGAGGGCGGTGAGCTGGAGGTGCCGGTCGAGGTCACCGACGGGGTGCGCCCGGGCGTGGTGAGCCTCCCGCACGGCTGGGGCCACGACCGGGCGGGCACCCGGCTCGCCGTGGCGTCCGCCCGCCCCGGCGTCAACGTCAACCAGTTGCTCGACGGGACGCGGATCGACCCCCTCTCCGGCACCGCCGTGCTCAACGGCTTCCCCGTCGAGGTGTCGCCGCTGCCGTGAACCGGACGCCGTCCTGCCGTGAACCGGACATCATCCTGCCGCGAACCGGACGCCGCCCTGCCGTGATCCTGAGTGGCGCCCCGCCGCGCCTTCGCGCCGTACCCCTTTGTTGACCTGGGGTTTTGCTCGTATTGCTCACGCGTCAACACCTTGTTAACGGCGGAAGGGGGCACCTACCGTCATCCGGACCGCCGCTCGGCGGCAGTTCAAGGGTGAACGTGAGGTGTCCTCCATGCTGACCGTCCTCGGCTTCGTCATGATCGCGACCTTCCTGGTCCTGATCATGACGAAGAAGATGTCGCCGATCGCGGCGCTCGTGCTGATCCCCGCGCTCTTCTGCGTCGCGGTCGGGCAGGGCGCCCGGCTCGGTGACTACGTCATCGACGGCGTCGGCAACCTGGCGCCGACGGCCGCGATGCTGATGTTCGCGATCGTCTACTTCGGCGTCATGATCGACGTCGGTCTCTTCGACCCGATCGTCCGGGGCATCCTGCGCTTCTGCAAGGCCGACCCCGTGCGGATCGTCGTGGGCACCGCGGTGCTCGCCGCGATCGTCTCCCTGGACGGCGACGGCTCCACCACCTTCATGATCACCGTCTCGGCGATGTATCCGCTCTACAAGCGGCTCGGGATGAGCCTGGTCGTCATGACGGGCGTCGCCGCCACCGCCAACGGCGTCATGAACACCCTGCCCTGGGGCGGCCCCACCGCCCGCGCCGCGACCGCTCTGAAACTGGACGCCGCCGACATCTTCGTGCCGATGATCCCCGCGCTCGGCGTGGGCCTGCTCTTCGTCTTCTCCCTCGCGTACGTCCTCGGCCGCCGCGAGCGCAAGCGCATCGGCTACCTCACGCTCGGCGAGGTCCTGGTGCCGGAGACCGACACGGTGCTGGTCGCGGCCGGGGGCGGGAACGGGGGCGGTAAGGCGGCCGGTCGCGGAGGCGCCGCCCAGGCCGGTACGGGAGAGGGGGACGGTGACGGCGACGGGTTCCAGGGGCTCGACCCGGAGCGTGCCACGCTCCGGCCCCGGCTGTACTGGTTCAACGCCGGTCTGACGGTCGCGCTGCTCACCGCGATGATCCTCGAACTGCTGCCGATCCCGGTGCTGTTCCTCCTCGGCGCCGCCCTCGCGCTCACCGTCAACTACCCGGACATGGCCGAGCAGAAGGCCCGCATCGCCGCCCACGCCGAGAACGTCCTCAACGTCTCCGGCATGGTCTTCGCCGCCGCCGTCTTCACCGGCGTCCTCACCGGCACGGGCATGGTCAAGCACATGGCGGACTGGCTCGTCGGCGCGATCCCCGAGGGCATGGGGCCGCACATGGGCCTGGTCACCGGTGTGCTGAGCCTCCCGCTCACCTACTTCATGTCGAACGACGGCTTCTACTTCGGCGTGCTGCCGGTCCTCGCGGAGGCGGGCGCCGCCCACGGCGTGTCGTCCCTGGAGATCGCCCGGGCGTCGATCGTCGGCCAGGCCCTGCACATGTCGAGCCCGCTGGTGCCGGCGGTGTACGTGCTCGTGGGCATGGCGAAGGTGGAGTTCGGTGACCACACCAGGTTCACGGTGAAGTGGGCCGCGCTGACCTCGCTGGTCGTCCTGGCGGCGGCGGTCCTCTTCGGGATCGTCTGACGGGACCGGGGCCGGCGGTCTCTGAGCCGGACGGGCGACTCGGAGATCGACACGAGCATGTCGCCACCCTCCGCATTCATGTGATGACTGATAGTCGGATTATCGGTTGAAACACCCGACATGTCCTTTCCTGGAGGAACCCGCATGCCTGCTCGTGCTCTCCGCCCCCTCGCCGCCACCCTCGCGGCCACGGCCGCCTTCGGCGGCCTCGCCCTCGCCGGCGCCCCGTCCGCGGTCGCCGCCCCCGGCGACAACGGCGACATCAAGGTCCACAAGGTCGGCACCCCCTACGGCGACCTGAACGACGAGGCGAGGGTCTGCAAGTTCTACCTCGCGGCCTTCAACTTCGACATCCTCGACGAGGTGACCTGGGAGATCACCCCGCAGCCGCCCCGTCCGGAGGTCCCCAGCCTCAACGGCCGCGTCGCGCTGAACACCGGCATGGGCCACAGCAGCACGCTGTCGCTGCCCGAGGGGCAGTACCGGGTCACCTGGACCTTCCCGGGCGCCGCCGCCACCGGCAAGCAGAAGGTCTTCACGGTCGACTGCCACGGCAACGGGCCGGGCGGACGGCCGGGCAACGGACCGAACAACAACGCCGGCCACAACAACTCCGGCGCCAACGACAACTGGTCCGGCAACAACAACGGCGGCACCGCCAACAACGGCGGCAACTGGTCCGGCAGCGGCCAGGGCCGTCCCCCGCAGGGCGCGGTGGGCGCGGGCGGCGGCGGCAGCGTGGAGCTCGCCGCGGCCGAGGACTCCTCCGCGTTCGGCGTCGGGGCGGCCGTCGCCGCCGGTCTCGCCGGCACGGCCGGACTGGTCATGATCCGCCGCTCGCGCCGCCGCAACGATGGCGCCGCGTAGGTCCCGCATCACGCGCAGGCGGCGGCGCCTGTTCCGGCTCGCCAGGACCGTGACGGTGGTCGTGGTCCTGGTGGTCGGGGGCTTCTGGTGGGCGGGTGACGAGGAGCCCGCCGCCCCGTCCCTCGCCTCCGCCCCGGTGGCCGGCCAGGCCGGCGGCGCCGGGGTGGAGGGGGCGGCCGCCGGGGCCGCCCCGGCGGCCGGAGCGCCGGCCGCCCTGGACCACAAGGCGAAGCCCGAGGCCCCGCCGGAGCGCACGCCCCCCTCGGGGAGCGTCCCCTCTCCGAAGGGCGGGCCCTCCCCGAAGGCCGCCCCCTCGAAGGCCGCGCCCGCGCCGAAGACCGCACCACGGCCGAAGGACACGTCCCGGCAGGCCCCCGCGTCGCTTCCCCGCTCGCGTCCCACCACCGTCGCCGTCCCGGCCATCACCATCGAGGCGCCCGTGACCGACCTCGGCCTCGACGCCGAGGGACGGCTCGCCGCCCCGCCGGTCGACAACCCCAGGATCGTCGGCTGGTACGCCAAGGGGCCCACGCCCGGCGAGCGCGGGACCGCCGTCGTCGTCGGTCACCGGGACACCCGCACCGGACCCGCGGTCTTCCTCAACCTCGGCGTGCTCAACCCCGGCAACACCGTCCGGGTCGCCCGCGCCGACGGCAAGGTCGCCGTCTTCACGGTCGACCGCGTCAAGACGTACGCCAAGGACGACTTCCCCGACAAGGAGGTGTACGGCGCCACCGGGCGGCCCGAACTGCGGCTGCTCACCTGCGGCGGAGCCTTCGACCGCAAGACGGGGTACGACGCCAACATCGTCGTCTTCGCCCACCTCACCGACATCGCCCAGAAGATCTGACGCCCCGGATCCCAGGCGCTCCGTCGGCCCCTCCCGCCGCGCCCGGCGGGCCGCGCCACCCGGCGCGCGCCCGCCGGGCGCGGCGGCATGTCCGAACGGCTGCCCGCCGGGCGGCAAGGCGGAACGGCCCGGTTCCGGCCCTCCCCGTCTGCCCGGTCCCGCCATGGACGGCACCGGGCCCGGAGCGGCACGATCGACTCCGTACCGAAACCCGGGACCGGCTCCGTACCGGAACCCCGGACCGACTCCGTGACCGGAACCCCGGACTGAGACCCGGGGCACGCCCCGCCACCCTGGCGCCGGAAAACTAACGGCGCTAGTTTGGGTGGGCGACGGACCCGTCGGTAACGTGAGGAGACAGGGATGAAGGCGCACGACGCGATGTACATCGGCGGGGAGTGGCGCCCCGCCTCCTCCACGGAGACCATCGCCGTGGTCAACCCGGCGGACGAGCAGGTCATCGGCCACGTCCCGGCCGGCACCGCCGAGGACGTCGACGCCGCCGTACGCGCCGCCCGCGCCGCGCTGCCCGCCTGGGCCGCCACCCCGCCCGCCGAGCGCTCCGCCCGCATCGCCGCCCTGCGCGACGCGCTCGCCGCCCGCGCGCAGGAGATCGCCGCCACCGTCACCGCCGAGCTCGGCGCCCCGCCACAGCTCGCCGCCGCCGTCCACGCCGGACTGCCGATCGCCGTCGCCGGCACGTACGCCGAACTCGCCGCCACCCACCCCTTCGAGGAGAAGGTCGGCAACTCCACCGTCTACGCCGAGCCGGTCGGCGTCGTCGCCGCGATCACCCCCTGGAACTACCCGCTCCACCAGATCGTCGCCAAGGTCGCCCCGGCCCTCGCCGCCGGCTGCACCACCGTCCTCAAGCCCGCCGAGGACACCCCGCTCACCGCGCAGCTCTTCGCCGAGGCCGTCCACGAGGCGGGCCTGCCCGCCGGCGTCTTCAACCTGGTCACCGGCCTCGGCCCGGTCGCGGGCCAGGCGCTCGCCGAGCACCCGGACGTCGACCTCGTCTCCTTCACCGGCTCCACCGCCGTCGGCCGCCGCATCGGCGCCCTCGCGGGCGGCGCGGTCAAGCGGGTCGCCCTCGAACTCGGCGGCAAGTCCGCCAACGTCATCCTGCCGAGCGCCGACCTGCCCAAGGCCGTCGCCGTCGGCGTCGCCAACGTCATGTCCAACTCCGGCCAGACGTGCAGCGCCTGGACCCGCATGCTGATCCCCGCCGACCGGTACGAGGAGGCGGTGGCGCTCGCCGCCGAGGCCGTCGCCAAGTACGTCCCCGGCGAGCGCGTCGGCCCGCTGGTCAACGCCAAGCAGCAGGAGCGCGTCCGCGGCTACATCGAGAAGGGGATCGAGGAGGGCGCCCGGCTCGTCGCCGGCGGCCCCGAGGCCCCGCGCGAGACCGGCTACTACGTCTCCCCGACCGTCTTCGCCGACGTCACCCCGGACATGACCATCGCCCAGGAGGAGATCTTCGGACCGGTCGTCTCGCTCCTGAAGTACGAGGACGAGGAGGAGGCCCTCGCCCTCGCCAACGGCACCGTCTACGGCCTCGCCGGGGCCGTCTGGGGCGACCCCGAGGAGGCCGTCGCCTTCGCCCGCCGCATGGACACCGGCCAGGTCGACATCAACGGCGGCCGCTTCAACCCGCTGGCCCCCTTCGGCGGCTACAAGCAGTCCGGCGTCGGCCGCGAGCTGGGAGCGCACGGCCTCGCCGAGTACCTCCAGACCAAGTCCCTCCAGTTCTGAGCCCGTTCGCCCCCTTCCCGCAGTTCCGAGCCCCGAGGAGCACCGCACGTGAGCCTGATCCGCGCCGCCGTCCTGCCCGCCGTCGGCGCTCCGCTGGAGATAGCCGACATCGAGCTCCCGGAGCCCGGCCCCGGGCAGGTCCGGGTCCGCCTCGCCGCCGCCGGGGTGTGCCACTCCGACCTCTCCCTCTCCAACGGCACCATGCGCGTACCGGTCCCGGCCGTCCTCGGCCACGAGGGCTCCGGCACCGTCGTCTCCGTCGGCGAGGGCGTCACGCAGGTCGCCCCCGGCGACGAGGTCGTCCTCAACTGGGCGCCCTCCTGCGGCACCTGTCACCCCTGCTCGCTCGGCGAGGTCTGGCTCTGCGCCGACGCCCTGACCGGTGCGGGCAACGTCCACGCCCGCACCCAGGACGGCACCGAGCTCCACCCCGGACTCAACGTCGCCGCCTTCGCGGAGGAGACGGTCGTCGCCGCCCGCTGCGTCCTGCCCGTGCCCGACGGCGTCCCGCTCGCCGACGCCGCCCTGCTCGGCTGCGCCGTCCTCACCGGCTGGGGCGCGGTCCACCACTCCGCCCGGGTCCGGGAGGGCGAGACCGTCGCGGTGTACGGCGTCGGCGGCGTCGGCCTCGCCGCGCTCCAGGCCGCCCGGATCGCGGGCGCCTCGACGATCGTCGCCGTGGACGTCTCCCCGGAGAAGGAGGCGCTCGCGAGGGCGGCCGGGGCCACCGCGTACGTCGTCGCCTCCGACACCACGGCGAAGGACGTCAGGAGGCTGACCGGCGGGCAGGGCGTCGACGTGGCCGTGGAGTGCGTGGGCCGCGCCGTCACCATCCGCACCGCCTGGGAGTCCACCCGGCGCGGCGGCCGGACCACGGTCGTCGGCATCGGCGGCAAGGACCAGCAGGTGACGTTCAACGCCCTGGAGATCTTCCACTGGGGCCGCACCCTGGCCGGCTGCGTCTACGGCAACTCGAACCCGGCCGAGGACCTGCCGGTCCTCGCCGAGCACATCCGGGCCGGACGGTTCGACCTGAGGTCCCTCGTCACCGAGCGGATCACCCTGGACGGCATCCCCGGCGCCTTCGACAACATGCTCGCGGGCAAGGGCGGCCGGGCCCTGGTCGTCTTCCCCTGAGACCCGTACGGACCCCGGTCACAGATCGAGGACGAGGCGTGGGCCGCGCGAGCGGCCCACGCAGATCATCATCGAGGCCCCCGCCGCCTTCTCCTCCTCGCCGAGGACGGAGTCGTGGTGCTCGGGCGTCCCCGCGAGCACCTTCGTCTCGCAGGTGCCGCACCACCCCTCCTCGCAGGAGTACGCCACGCCCGGCACCACCTCCCGCACGGCGTCGAGCAGGCTCCGCCCCGGCTCCACCCGGACCGTCCGGCCGCTCCGGCGCAGCTCCACCTCGAAACCACCCCCGGAGCCCCCGGAGTCCGCCGCCGGGACGACCGCCGCCCCGAACCGCTCCATGTGCAGCGGCCCCTCCCAGCGCTCCTCCACCGCCCGCAGCAGCCCCTCCGGACCGCAGCAGTAGACGGCCGTCGACGGGGGCAGCCCCCCGAGGGCGGCGTCCAGGTCGAGGAGCCCCTCCGTGTCCTGCGGCACCAGCGTCACCCCGGGCAGTCCCGCCAGCTCCTCGCGGTACGCCATCGACGCCAGGCTCCGGCCCCCGTAGAGCAGGGACCAGGAGCCCGGGGGCAGGGAGCGGACCATCGGAAGGAGCGGGGTGATGCCGATGCCGCCCGCGACGAACAGGTACCGCTCGGCGGGCACCAGCGGGAAGCGGTTGAACGGCCCCCGCACCCCGAGGACCGTGCCCGGCCCCACGGAGGCGTGCACCTCCTCCGAACCGCCCCGGCCCGCCGGCTCCCGCAGCACCCCGAGCCGGTAGGCGCCCCGGTCGCCCGGGTCGCCGCACAGCGAGTAGTGCCGGACCGCCCCGGACGGCAGGGTGACCTCCAGGTGCGCGCCGGGTTCCCACGGGGGCAGGTCGGCGCCCGCGGGGTCGGCGAGCAGGAGCCCCAGGACGCCCTCGGCCTCCCGGACGACCGACCGGACCGTCAACTGGAACACGGACATGCGACACCTCGCAGCAGAGGGGGACGGGGAAGGAGGGGAGGTGCGGGGTCAGCGCGCGGCGCCCGCCGGCGGCGGGAGGAGCGGCTCCGGCCACATCCGGCACAGCACCCCGTACAGCACCGCCGCCACCGTGAAGGAGGCCGGCAGGCTCAGGTCCACGCCGCCGGTGAGGTCGGTCAGCGGGCCCACGTACAAGGGGTTGTTGACCCACAGGATCCCGACGGCGGAGCCCGCCGCGAAGGCGGTGGCGGCCCGCGGGTTGACCCCGCGCGCGTACCAGTACCGCCCGCCCCCGCCCGTGGTGAACGAGCGAAGCGCCTCCGCGTCGTACCGGCCCCGGTGGAGTCCGTACCCGACGAAGAGCACGGCCGCCCACGGCGCGACGACGGTGAGCAGCAGCGTCACGAACGCCGACATCGCGTTCATGGCGTCGTACACCACTGCCCCCAGGTACAGCACGGCCCCGGCGAGCAGCGCGACCACCGTGGTCACCGCGGCCCGGGAGGAGCGCCAGAACACCGAGTTGGCGGAGAGCCCCGCCGCGTACAGGCAGAGGCCGGCCTGCGGCAGGGTGCCCGCGAAGCCGAAGAGCACCACCGCCACCGCGAACCAGTCGGGCACCGCGTCCGTCAGGCCCTGGAGCCACGGCTCGTCGGGCACCGGGAAGAGGGTCGTCACGTACGCGCCGGTGAGCAGCGCGGCGAGACTGCTGAGGAACATGGACACGCCGCTCGCCCGGGCCACCCGCCCCGGCCGGACGGAGGTCGGCATGAAGCGGGTGTAGTCGCCCTGGAAGGTGGCGTAGGACAGCGGCACGGTCGCGGAGGCGGTCGCCGCCAGCAGCCAGGTGTGCGGGACGCCGTCCAGGGCGAGCGGACCGCCGCCGTACCCCGGGTCGAAGTCCGGGGCGAGGACCAGGACGGTGCCGAGCAGGACCGCCCCGCCGGTGACGGCGGTGATCCGGTACGTGCGGACGAGGGTCTCGTGGCCGCGCACGGCCACCAGCGCGACCGCCGCCGCCGTCACGAACATCGCGACGGTCAGCGGCCCCGGACCCGTCGGGGTGGACAGCAGCCGGTGCCCCGCCACCATGACGGCGGTGCCGCCGGTCCACACGGCGATGGCGAAGAAGCCGAGCGCGGTCACCACCGTGAGGACGTTGCCGACGACCCTGCCCCGCACCCCGAAGTGGGCCCCGCTGGAGACGGGGTCGTTGGTGCCGGTGCGGACGCCGAACCGGGCCAGCGGCGCGAGCAGCACCGTGCCGACGGCGACGCCCACCGCGATGGCGCTCGCCGAGGCCCACCAGCCGAGGCCGAAGACCACGGGCAGCGCGCCGAGCACGACCGTGCCGAACGAGAACTGCGCGGACGGCCAGATCCAGCCGAAGTCGGCCGGGGACGAGGTGCGTTCGGCGTCGGGCACGGGCGCGACGCCGTCGTGCCCGGCCGTGGCCGCACGGGGCGGCGTCGCGGTGGACGCCGCCCCGGTCGGTGTGGTGGTCACGGGGCGCCTCCGGAGGAGGGGTCGGGAGCGGTGACGTCCTGGCCGGGCAGGACGTCGACCACCCGGAGGGCGGCGCACGCCGCCCCCGAGAGACGCTCCCCGCTGGTCAGGTCGAAGGTCGTGTGGTGCAGGGGGCAGGTGATGCGCAGCCTGTCCCCGTCGACCCTGCCGTACTTGAGCCGGCCCCCGCGGTGGGGGCAGACGGCGGCCGCGAGGACCTTCCGGCCGCCGGTCTCGACCAGGACCAGGTCCTCGGTCACCTGGCGGACGACCGGCTCGTCGTCCCGCCGCCGTCCGACGGGCACGGCCGTCATGCGACGGTCTCCCGCGCCCGCGCCACGGCCGCCTCCGTGGCCGTGCCGACGATGTCGGAGGCCAGCCGCACGCCCGCCCAGATCTTCGCGAGGTCCGGCTCGTCGAGCGCGCGGATCGCCGTCCGCATGTGACCGCTGTGGTACGCGTCGATGTAGAGGTGCTCGGTGTAGTAGGCGTCGTTCCTGATCCCGAGCCGCCGGGCCGCCCGCGCGAAGCTCTGGAAGGCGTACAGGACGCTGGTCTCGAAGTAGGCGTACGCGCCCAGGAAGTACTGGGGCGAGGACGCCCGGCTCGCCAGCCAGTGGAACATGTTGACGTACGCGTAGCACTCGGGGACCGTCTCGTCGAGGTAGTCCTCCAGGCGCAGGCTCAGACCGAGTTCGGTCAGCAGGTCCCGGTAGAGCTGGGAGTGCGCCTTCTCCTCGTTGCCGCAGCCGAGTTCGTCGATGAGGACCCGGAAGACCGCCATCGCCGAGCGGTACGGCAGCCGGGGCACGACCGGCAGCAGGGACTCGGACTCGGTGAGCCCGTCGAGGGCGAACTGCCGCACCACCGTCGTGAACTGCTCCCGGGTGGCGTGCTCGGCGAGGAAGGTGGCGCTCTCGGGGAGCGCGGCCTCCTCCTCGGCGAGGAAGTCCTTCAGGGCGCCGAGGAGTTCGCCGGCCGAGCCGAACCGGGGCGCGGACGCCTCGTACGCGCGCGCCTTGGGCAGGATCCACCGTTCCTCGATCGCGGTCATCGACCCGTAGTCCCCGAGGCTGGGCACCCGCCGGTAGAGGGCGTGCAGGTCGCGCTGGGCGGTCGCGGCCGGGGCCGTGACCGAGTGCGCGGCCACGGGGGCGGAGGCGGAGGGGAGGCCGCTCATGCCGCCGTCGCCTCCTCGTGGGTGGTGGGCGAGGAGATCACGCCGCGCTCGTGCAGTTCCTTCTTGACCCAGCGGTACCAGTCGTCGCGGAAGACGCCGTACCGCTCGCAGACGGCGTTGAGCTCCGCCTGGCGCTCCGGGGTGGGGTCGACCAGCATCGCGTTGCACAGGGCGGGTTCGAGGTTGGCCAGCGGGCCGATGAAGCCGTCGACGCCGCGGACGTCGGCGAGGAGGTTCTCCCAGCCCTCGAAGACCGGGATGCCGGTGCCGGCGTCGGCCGTCTTCCGGGTGAAGGCGGCGTCGCCGCTGGACTCCTTGATGCCGACGATCCCGGGGATCTCGCAGATCCGCAGCAGGGTGTCGAACTCGATGCGGTTGCCCGACAGCGCCTCCTCGTTGTAGAGGAAGACGGGTATGTCGAGGGCGGCGCGGATGGCCCGGTAGTGGTCGACGATCCCGTCCTGCGTCACGTCGGCGCCGAACGGGGTGGTGACCACGACGGCGTCGACGCCGAGCTCGACGGCGGTGCGGGCCCGGTCGATCACCGAGGCGGTGTCGGGGAGCTGGATGCCGGCGAGGACGGGCAGCCCGCCGGCGTGTCTCACGGTGTACGCGACGACGTCCCGCCACTGCCGGGCGTCGAGCTTCCAGCCCTCGCCGGAGGTCAGGGCCGGCATGAGGCCGGTGACCTCGGCGCGGACGTGGTCCACGAGGCGGGCGACGCTCTGCTCGTCGACGGTGCCGTGCTCGTCGAGGGGGGTGATCAGCGGGACGATCGTCCCGGAGTAGGTGCCAGACATGGAGGGGGCCTTTCCGGGGTCCGTTCAGAGGGTGTCGGAGGGGACCGTCAGCACCAGCGACCGCCGGTAGAGGTCCTCCAGGTACGCGGGGAACGCCGGCTCCCCGCCGGGGTCCCCGCCGCGGGAGGGGGCGCCCGCCGGGGCGAGCGGTGCGACGGGCAGGCCGGCCGTCCGCAGCAGCCGGGGGCTCGCCGTGTGCAGGACGCCCCCGCGGTGGACGACCTGGGCGAGCAGCAGCCGCTCGTGGGCGGGCAGGCCGTCCAGCTCGGGCGCGGTGAAGGCCCGGCGGACGTCCGCCTCCTCGTAGCCGGTCCGCTCGACGGCGAGGTCGGTGTGGAGGACGTCCATGAAGGGGTAGTACTCGTCCTGCGTCTTCCGGTCGTATCCCCACACGAGGTCGTCGCAGCGGCCGACCTGCTCCCAGCTCATGACGACCCGTCCGGCCTTCCCGGCGGCGAGCCGGCCGATGAAGAAGGCCTTGGCGGCGCGCCGGACGGCGTCGTCCTCGCTGTGCATGCCCATGAAGAGGGCGGCGTCCACGAAGGTCACGGCGTCGGTGTCAGGCCGCATAGCGCTCGAGCACCTTCCGCATCCGGTCCATGGCGCCGGCGAACACCTCGGGCTCGCGGGCCAGGGCCAGCCGGACGTACCGCTCGCCCTTCTCCTTGCTGTTCCAGTAGAAGAAGGTGCCCGGCAGGACGTACACCTCCTCGTCGAAGAGGACGGCCTGGAGACGGGTGGCGGTCAGCTCCTCGGAGGTGATCCGGAACCAGGCGACGCTGGTGCCGACGACCGGCTCCTGGAACTCCAGGATCGTGCCGTCGAGGGCGGCGCGGGCGGCCGCGGCGTTGGTGGTGATGATGTCGCGGACGGAGGCGAAGCCGTCGGCGATGGAGTCCTCGACGTACTGCGTGACCATGTTGAGGACGAAGGGCGAGACGTTCAGGAGGACGCTGGTGTGGAGGTTGTAGACCTCCTCCTGGATGTTCCGGCTGGCGGTGATCATGGCACACTTGGCGTCCTGGATCGGCCAGGTCTTCCCGGTGTCCTCCATGACCATGTACGTGACGCCGGACTCCTCCAGGAGTTCGTAGACGTCCACCCGGCCGATGCCCTCGTCGCACAGCGCGAAGGAGGCGAAGCAGAAGTCCATCACCAGGACCTTGTCGTGGTCCACGCAGTAGCGGACGACCTCGCGGAAGCCCTCCAGCTTCTCGGCGAGCAGGGTGAAGCCGGTGGGGTTGTTCGGGTCGACGAGGTAGATCGCGTCCGCGTCGATCGCCTCGGACAGCCGGTCGTAGATGGCGTCCTTGTCGTGCAGCACCGACTCGTCCACGGGGCCGAGCGGCACCTGCATGTTGCGCAGCAGGTCCACGAGGTTGTCGAAGCAGGGCTCGACCAACTGGACGGACATGCCGCGCTGCTTGAGGAACATGCCGGCGACCATGGTCGAGACGCTGGCGGAGTACGACAGGAGCGTGCGGTCCATGGCGCGGGCGGTCGGCTGCCGGTGCAGCCGGAAGAACGCGTCCAGGAACCGGCGCTCGAAGTGGGCCTGCTGCTTCGACTCGGACTCGTGCCACAGCTCGGGGAGCCGCGAGACGATCCGCTCCTGGGAGGCGGACTGACGCTGGTGGGTGTGCGCGTCGGCCAGGTTGAACCGGGTCTTCAGGGCTTCGATCTCGTGCTGGGTGAGGTCGACGAACGTGCTGACGTCTGCCTTGTCGGTCAACGACATGAAGGACTCCCGCTGTCGATGCGAATCTGCGTCCGGAATTCCGGCGGCGGGGACGACTGTAGGAGCTTCGAGCGCCCTTGCGAATAACGGCCGGGTCACGCAATTAATAATCACCGCGATGTTATGAACGCGAAAAAAAGGTACGACGGCCAGGCATTCCTCCCGGAGGAACGCCTGGCCGTCGTACCCGATGTTCGGTCGGTTATGGAAGAGAATTCAACCAATCAGTGGCCGGTATTCGGCGGACGCTATTCGGTGGCGGCCTGGAGCAGGATGTCCTCGTATACCTTCGGGTCGTCGGAGGCGATCACCGGCCAGCCGATGCCGTACGCGCCCTCCCAGCCCACGTCGATGCCGGGGTTGGCGTGGTCGGAGCCGTCGGACAGGAACAGGTGGGGGCTGCAGTTGATCCGGTCGGTCCGGGAGAGCGCGGCCTGGTCCGCGAGGTCCCGGCGGGCCCGCCCGTCGTCCAGCGCCTCGGCGAGCGCGTCGACGTCCACCGCGCCGGTGTCCGCGGCCACGTCCAGGATCACCTTGCGGTGGCTGATGCACCGCGACTCGGCCCAGAAGGCCCGCCGCAGCCCGAGGTCGAGCTGCTCCGACGCGCGCAGGCCCTGCTCCTTGGCGGCGAGGACCGCCTCCAGGGCGGGCAGCGTCGTCGAGGGGTACAGCCAGTCCTTGGCCTGCCAGAGCTGCCAGCCGGCGGCCGGCTCCAGGCTGGCCATCCGGGCGACCTCGCTGTCCGTGCCGGGGCGCGGGCTCGGGGCGTCGTTCAGCAGCTCCAGCGGGAAGGCGCGCAGGTCGAAGGAGACCTGCTCCTCCAGACCGAGGCGGGCCCGGGTGGCGTGCAACCGGTGGACGGCGATGTGCGCGAAGGAACACCAGATGTCGGAGAAGACGGTGACGACCCCGCGCGGCGGGGTCGGATCGGTGAGGACGGAGTCGGACATGGTTCTCCTCGGTTCGTGTGCGGGCGGAGCGGGGGCTCAGCCGGAGGGGGACTCGTGGGCGTCGAGCGCCGCCTCGAGGTCGAGGTCGGCGCCGGGCAGCCAGGCGGGCAGGGAGGGGATGCGGGCCATGGCGTCGAAGAGCCGGGGCACGGCGTCCTCGCGCACGGTCGGCCCGTGCGCGCTCAGCAGGCGCGCGGGCCGCAGGGCGGCGAGCTCGCGCACCGGGCGGAGGAACTTCGCCTCGTCGACCAGGGCGGTCCAGGGGGCTATCGCCCGGTTCAGGACCTCGAAGCCGTGGAAGAACTCCTCCTCGGCCAGCTCGGCGAAGTCCTCCGTTATCTCCTCCACGACGGTGCCGAAACTGTCGGAGCTGTAGAGGGTGCCGTCGGAGTGGTCGAACACGGCGAGGGTTCCGGGTGAATCGAACGTGGGCGGCCGGTGAAAACTCAGCTCGCGGTCGCCTATTTTCGTCCGGCTTCCCGGGTTCGCGGTCACCAGGCGGTCCTGCGGAATGCCGAACTCCTCGGATATGCGTGTCACCGATATCGCGTTGGCGAGCACCCTGGCGTTCGGCGCGTCCTCCAGGAGGCGGGCGAGGGCGCCGGTGTGGTCGCGGTCGTCGTGGGTGACGACGATCCAGCGCAGCTCGGCGGGGTCGATCAGCGACCGGAGGGAGTCCAGGAAGCCCTCCCGGTCGACGGGCATGCCGGTGTCCACCAGGACGGGCTGTCCGGACCGTACGAGGAAGGCGTTCACCGGCTGGTCGCCGAGGTCGGGGATGGGCAGGGCCGAGGGGAGGACGTGGATGTCCGGCCCGGCGGTGTAGGACGCTTTCATGACGCACCTTTCGTGACGCACCTCATGGCGCGCCGGGTGCGGGCGCGCCTCCTGCGGCGCGCCTTCCGCGACGCGCCGGACGGGTCGGACGGGCCGGAGCCCCGGGCGGGGGCCCCGGGGACTCCGGCCCGGGATCAGACGAGCTGGATGGTCAGGGAGCCGGCGATCAGCAGGGCGAGGCCCAGGGCGCGCGGCTTGGTGAGGGAGCGCTGCGGCAGCTTGAACAGGCCCTTGTGGTCGATGAGGGCGGAGGTGAGCTGCTGGCCCGTCACGGTGAGGGCGATGGTCACCGCAGCGCCGATGGACGGGATGAGCAGGAAGGTGCCGGTGACGTAGGCGGCGGCACAGGCGCCACCCAGCCAGCCCCACCAGGGCATCTTCTTCAGCGGGGCGATCTTGGGCTTGGGGGTGCGCCGCGTCGCGTAGAGCACGAGCAGGACGACGGCGATGGTGAAGGTCGCCACGGCGAAGCTGATCACCGCGACGGTGATGGGCTCCTTGAGCTGGGCGCGCAGTTGGGCGTTGACCGCGCCCTGGATCGGCAGCACGCCGCCGGCCACGACGCCGAGGGCGAGCCAGCCGGCACGGCCGGCGCTCGACATCCTGGGGGCACCGGCGGGGGCCGCGGCCTTCATGCCCCGGATGATCACGACGATGCCCGCGAGGACCGCCACGGCGCCCAGGACGATGCCGGCGCTGAGCTCCTTCCGCTCCAGGCCGAGGAGGCCGAAGAGGTCGAGCGCGAGCGAGGCGAACATCTGGCCGGTCACGAAGAGCCCCACGGCGGCGAGGGCGCCGAGCCGGGGGAAGAGCAGGATGCCGCTGGTGATGTAGAGCGGGCTGGCGAGCCCCCCGAGCAGTTGCCAGGGCTCGACGTCGGGCAGCTTGCCGAGCGCGCCGAGCGCGCCGGCCGCCACGGCGAGGACGACGAGCAGGCCGGTGGCGACGCCGAGCTGGATGGTCGAGGCGCCGTAGGGGGTGCCGACGGCCGAGTTGAGCTGGAGGTTCACCGAGGCCTGGACGGCCAGGAGGCAGCCGACCAGCAGGGCCGCGGCGAGGAGCGCGGTGTGCATGGGATCTCCCTGGGGCGGGATGGCGAGCGGTAAGTGGACACTGAGTCCGTTTAGCATGCCACTCGACACGGCAAGTGGACAAGGTGTCCACTTATCTTGGGGAGAACTTGAGGGAAGTAGGGTCGGGCCCATGAGCGACGACGAGCAGCGGGGCGGCGGAGCCGACGCCGTGCACCGGGTCGACGGTCTCCTCGGCGACCTCCAGGCCGCGGACGAACGGCCGGTCGCCCCGCGCAGACGCGCGGACGCCGAACGCAACCGCGCCCAGATCCTGGCCGCGGCCGAGCGGCTCTTCGCCGAACAGGACCCCCGGACGGTCACCATGGACCGGATCGCCAAGGCCGCCGGGGTGGGCCGCGCCACGCTGTACCGGAGCTTCCCCGATCCGCCCTCGGTCGCCGTGGCGCTGCTCGACGAGCACGAACGCCGGCTCCAGGGGCAGCTCATCTACGGACCCCCGCCGCTCGGGCCCGGCGCCCCGGCGGGGGAGCGGCTCGCGGCGTTCTACCTGGCGATGCTGGACCTCCTCGAACGGCACCTGCCGCTGGCCCTGGGGGCGGAGACGGGGGCGGCGCGCTTCCGGACGGGCGCGTACGGCTTCTGGCGCGTCCACGTCCGGACGCTCCTCGTCGACCACGGGGTCGAGGACCCCGACCCGCTGATCGACATCGCGCTCAGCCCGCTGGCGCCGGAGCTCTTCCAGTTCCAGCGGCACGAACTCGGCCTGTCGGCCGAGCGCGTCGGCCGCTCGCTGACGGCCTTCGCCCGCCAACTGCTGCGGTCGGGGGACGGGCGCTGACGGACCCTCGGGCGGGGACGCCGGGGGCGGACCTCTCGCGGGGAGCGCGGACCTCTCGCGGGGAGCGCGGGCTTCTCGCGGGAGGCGTGGACTTCTCACAGGGGGCCGGGGCCGGGTGGCACCGACGGGGGCTCGGTCCGTCGATGCCCTCGGCCCGGTGCCGCTCGGGCTGCCGGTGTCCTCGGTCCGGTGCCGCTCAGGCCGGCGTGGGCCGTGAGGTGTGCGGGGCGGCGGGACGCGGGGCGTGCGGGGCCGGCCGGGGCGGGGGCGTGGGGCCCGGCGTCGGACGGGGCGCCTGCCCCTGGGCGTGGGGGCCCGGCGCGGCGGTGCGCGGGGCCGGGGGGTGAAGGCCCGGGGTGGCGGGGGTGCGCGGGGGCTGGGCGTGGGGGCCCGGCGTGGCGGTGCGCGGGGGCTGGGGGCGCGGACCCGGCGTGGCGGTGCGCGGGGTCGGGGCGTGCGGGCCCTGGGGAGGGGGGCCCTGCGGGTGGGGAGCGGGGGCCGGGGCGGGGCCGTACGACGTCTGCCCCGGCGCGAGGGGTGCCGGGGTCGAGGCCGGGCCGGGCTTCCGCGGGGTGTCCGCGGGTCCCTGCGGCGGCTGGGCGGCCGGGTGGACGAGGCCGGGCAGGATCAACTCCCAGATGCGGCGGAGCCGTTCCTCGGCGGAGCCGTGCAGGGCACCGCTCTCGGGGACGCACGGACCCTGCGGCCCGCCGTCGCCGAGGAGCCGGAGCGCGTCGGCCGGGGGACACGGACAGCGCATCTCCAGCTCGACCCCGGTGACCACGTAGCCGATCAGCGTCGCGACCGCCGTCGCGTCCACGCCGGGACGCAGGGCCTTCTCCGCCACCGCGTACCGCGCCAGCCGGCTCACCTCGCGGCGCCAGGGGCAGTCGCGCGAGGAGGCGGGATCGGTCGGCTGGAGCTCGCGGGCCAGGCGCTCGCCGGCCCGGGCCACGGGATCGGTCTCGAAGAGCCGGATGAGGGCGTGGGTGGTGATCACCAGCTTGTCGACCGCCGTGCCGCCCACCCCCTCGGCCGATAAGCAGGCCGACTCGACGGTGATGCCGGTGACCGCGCGGGCCCGGGCGCGCACCGCGACCGCCAGGTCCGCCTTCGTCGCGAAGTGGAAGACCAGGGCTCCCGTCGTCACGCGGGCGTCCCCGGCGATTCTCGCCAGGGACGCCCGCTCGTATCCCCATCTGTCGAACACCCGCGCGGCGGCCGACAGGATCTCCTGTCTCGTCCGCTCTGCCCGTTGCTGTATCGCCATCGGCTCCCCCGTCGGCTTGGTGGTGCAGAAGGTGTCGGAGTGCTGTGTCGGAGTGCTGTGTCCGGGCACGTGCCCGTGGCCGACTCGAAACTATCCGGCCGGACGGTGGCGAAACGTCGCCCACCGTACGCACGGCCGGAATTGGGGGGTTGACGGGTGTACGCCTCCCAGGTCGCGGACGTACGACCCGCGCCGGACGCCCGCGAAGTGACCGGAACCGGCAGTCCGGGCCGTCAGGTGGATTCGGCCGTTCCGGTGGCGGCGGAACGTCGTGGCCGGGAACGGGAGACGGCCACGCCCGCGAGGCACAGCGCGCCCCCGGCGAGGGTGAGCGCCCCGGGCAGTTCGCCCAGGAACGCCCACGCGAGCAGCACCACGAGCGCGGGCACGGCGTACGTCGTCGCGCCCATCCGCCCGGCGGTCGTACGGGCCAGGGCGTAGGCCCAGGTCGTGAAGGCCAGCGCGGTCGGGAACACCCCGAGGTAGACCATGTTCAGGGTCGCCGACAGCGGCGCCCGCCCCACCTCCCCGGCCAACTGCCCGGCGAACGGCAGGCACGCCACCGCCCCCACCAGGCACCCGAACGTCGTCACCTGGAGCGCGCTGCCGTGCGCGAGCGCCGGCTTCTGGGCGACGACCCCGCCCGCGTACGCCACCGCGGCGAGCAGGCAGAGCGCGACCCCCAGCACCGAGGCGTGGCCGCCGGAGGAGTCCCGGGACATCGAGAGGCCGACGGTCACCGCGCCCGCGAACGACACGGCCATGCCCGCGAGCAGCCGGGGCGGCAGGGACTCCCCGAGGAACCGCGCGCCGAGCAGGGCGATCAGGATCGGGCCGATGTTCACCACCATCGCGGCCGTGCCCGCGTCGACCTCCTGCTCGCCCCAGTTGAGCACCACCATGTACACCCCGAACCAGAGCAGGCCCGAGACCGCGATCCCCGGCCAGGCCGCCCGGGGCGGCAGCCCCTCGCGCCGCACCAGGAGGACGGCGCCGAGGACCAGGACCCCGGAGAGGAGCCGCCCGAGCGCGAGCGCGCCGGGGGAGTAGGCGGCACCCGCGCTGCGGATGGAGACGAAGGCCGAGGCCCACAGGACGACGGTGACACCGGCCGCGACGAGCGCGAGCCGGGGGGATGACTTCTGCATGCCCCGACGGTAGGCGGTGGACCCTTCGGCACTCACCGCAATATCCTCGAGACCGGGACCGGGACCGGGACCGGGACCGGGACCGGGAGTCCGAGAGGACGGCTCCGCACCGTCTACCGCTGCCGGCCCAGCTCCCACAGCCGCCACACGCCGCTGTCGTCCGCGACGAGGTAATGGCCTCCGGTGACCGCCGGGCGGGTCACCACGTAGGTCTTCTTCTGCCACAGGGGCACCAGCGGAACGTCCTTCGCCACCACCCGCTGGATCACCCGGAACCGCTCGACGCTCCTGTCGCGGTCGACGAACCGCTGCGTCGCCTCGATGGAGCGGTCGATCTCGGCCGACGCGTAGCCGTTGTGAAGGGTGTTGCCGCTCCCCACCAGCGGCTGGACGAAGGTGTCCGGGTCGGGGAAGTCGGGACTCCACTGCAGGACGTAGGCGTCGAACTCGCCGCTCTTGTAGCGTTCCTGGTACCTCACCCAGTCGGGCTCCTCGACCAGTTCGACCCGGAACAGGCCCTTCCGTTCCAGTTGCGCCTTCAACGCGCGCGCCTCGACGGCGGCGCTGCCGACCTGGTGGCCCAGCGTGATGCGCACCGGGGTGGACACGCCGGCGTCGTGCAGCCGCCGCGCCGCCCACTCCGGGTCCGACTCGGGGTAGACGTCGTAGAAATCCGTGCCGTGCCCGGGGATGCCCCGGGGCACGAGGGAGTAGAGCGGCGACACGGTGTCCTTGAAGACCGCCTCCGCCAGCCGTCCCCGGTCGACGAGCGCGGCGACGGCTCCGCGGGCCGCGACCCGGCCCAGCGGGCGGTGCGCCGGGCGCGTGTTCAGGACGAGGTAGCGGCCCACCGTGCTCTCCCCGACGGAGAGGCGCGCGTCCGCGTCCCCGCCGTTCTCGAGGGAGGCGAGCGTCGCGGAGGTGAGCCCGGCGTGGGCGACGTCGATCTCCCCCGCGTTCCAGGCCTTCTCCACCTCCTGGGAGGTCGGGTAGTAGCGGATCTCGACCGGCTTGCCCTCCTTGGGGACGGCTCCCCGGTACGCGGGGTTCGGGACGAGGCCGATCCGGACGCCCTTCTCGTACGAGGAGAGGAGGTACGGCCCCGACCCCGGGAAGGTCCGCCGCGTCCGGAGCCCGTCCCGGGGGAACTCGGCCGGATCGACGATCGATCCCGCGGGTGTGGCGATCTTGGAGGGCCAGGTGGCGTCCGCCGTCGCGAGGTGGAAGGTCACGAAGGGACCGCTCGCCTCCACGGAACGGAGGTTCGCGAACAGCGGCGAGGGTCCGAGGGGGTCCCGGATCTCTAGGACGCGGTCGAACGAGTGCTTCACGGCCGCGGCGGTGACCGGATGTCCGTTGGAGAACGTGAGGCCGTCGCGCACCTTGCACCGGTAGGTGGTCAGGAGCCCGGTGAACCCGCACGATTCGGCCGCGTCGGGCCGGGGCACGGTCGCCCCGGGGTCGAAGGTGAGCAGGCTCTGGTAGATGTTGCTGTACAGCGCCCAGGACCCGCTGTCGTACCCTCCGGCGGGGTCGAGGTGGGTGAGGCTGTTCGCCGTCCCGACGACGAGGGGCTCTTCCGCCGCGGTCGTCAGCGGCAGCAGCCGGTAACCGCAGGCCGCCAGTAACACGCAGGCTCCCGCCGCGATGCCGAGGCTTCTGCGCTTCATGTGAGGGTCTTCCTTCTGCGTGGGGGGGTGAGGCCGTGCGTGGGGAGGGGGAGGGGCGGGCGGCCGGCGCGACACCGGACAGCCCCGGCAGAGGGGAAGCCGCCGGGGCTGTCGGGCATCAGGGGGGAAGGGCCGGCCGGTGCGGGGCCCGGGTCAGCCGGTGGTGACGGCGGTCAGGGTCTTGTCGGCGTCGGAGAGTCCGGCGCCGCAGCCGCCGGAGCAGGTGCCGGGCAGGGCGCGGGTGTTGTTCTTGATGGTCTGCTCGATCTGGGCGGGGGTGAGGGAGGAGTTCTTGTGCTTCAGCAGCGCGGCCAGGCCCGCGATGTGCGGGGCGGCCATGCTGGTGCCCTGGTAGGAGGCGTAGGACTCGTCGCCCGGAGACTTGGTCCCCTTGTTGAGGGAGGACCAGATGCCGTCCGCGTCGCGTACGGCGGTCTCGCCGCCGGGCGCGGTGACGTCGACGACCTTGCCGTAGTTGGAGTAGGCGGCGCGGTTGCCCTCGCGGTCCGAGGCGGCGACGGTGACGACGTTGGCACAGCCGGCCGGGCTGTAGGCGGCGGCGTCCTTGTTGTCGTTGCCGGCGGACACGACGACGGTGGTGCCCCGGTCCCTGGCGCCCTTGAGCGCGGCGTTGTAGGCCTCGTCGCAGGTGAACTCGCCGCCCAGGCTCATGTTGATGACCGCGGCGCGGTTCTTGTTGGCGGGCACGCCGGTCACGGTTCCGCCCGACGCCCAGGTGATGGCGTCGATGATGTCGGAGGTCGTTCCGCCGCACCTGCCCAGGACGCGGACGGGCAGGATGCCGGCCTCGTGGGCGACGCCGACCGTTCCGTATCCGTTGGCCGCGGCGGCGATCGTGCCGGCGACGTGGGTGCCGTGCCAGGAGCTGTTCCGGTCGCCGGAGGGGACGGGGTTGCCGTACTTGTCCTTGCCGCACTCGCCGGTCTTCAGCCAGTCGCCGGCGTCGGAGGGGTCGTTGTCGCGGCCGCCGCCGTCGTTGGCCGTCCAGGTGTTGGAGATGAAGTCGTAGCCGGGCAGCAGCTTGGCGCTCAGCTCGCTGTGCTTGGTGATGCCGGTGTCGATGACCGCGACGGTGACGCCCTTGCCGGTGGCCTGCTTCCAGGCCGAAGGAACGTTCATGCCGGCCGTGGTCTCGTACAGGTCCCACTGGTAGCCGTACTCGGCGGGGTCGACCGCGGTGGCGTACACCCGGCGGTCGGGGACGACGTAGGCGACGTCGGGGTCGGCCAGGAAGGCCGCCGCGACCTTCTGCGCGTCCTGGACCTTGTCGGCCTCGGGCAGTTCGACCAGGGCGGCGCCCGTGCCCAGGCGGCGCTCGAAGGAGACCGGCTCGCCGGTCTTGCCGGCCTTGGCCTCGGCGTCCTTCACGACCGCCGCGTTCGACGTGGCCTCCGCCGCCTGGGACTTGTACCCGACGATGAAGCCGTCGACGAGCTCGGTGGCACCGGAGACGTCGGCGGTCACGGGGGCGGGAGCGGTCGCGAGGGCGGCGGCCTTGCCGGTGCCGGCGGGACGGGCCGCGTCCGAGGAGCCGCCGGCGAAGGCGACGCCGGTGCCCATCACCGCGGCGGCGGTCGCGACCGCGAGGGTTATGCGGAGGGGGGTGAAACCGTGCACGTGGGTTCCTTTCGATCCGATCGGGCGGGTGGTCCGCCGTCTCGGGGTGGGACAAACAGGGGAGCCGGGCATCCGGCCGCGCGGGCGCACCCGAGCGCCCGGCTCCTGCTTTCCGAGTGCCGCCCGTTCCTCGGTGGGGGGTGGTGGGGGGTGAGGGGCGGCGTTGGTGTGCACGACGGGCGGCGGGGCCGGGTACGCCCGTGGCCCGTCGTGGTGCGGCCGACCGCCGCGAAGGGCGAGTGATCGACCGGTGGCGGAAACCTATGGACGGGGACGGCGGAAGGGCCATCCGGGTGCCCGCACATACGGACACCTATTTATTTCGACGCGGCGACGGGTGGGTGAGGGCCGTACCGCCCGGGAAGGGGCGGTCGCGCGGCCGGTCCGGTGCCGGGAGGTTGATTGCGTATCCGTGGAACCGGCTCTCCGGATGTTCGGGCGTACGGAAGGGACCTAGGTTCGGGCGTCGGCCGACCGGACTCGTGGGTCCGTGCGGAAGAACGCGCGGGATCCCTCCAGCCGCGGTCGGCCGACCTGTGCACGGGCGTGCGGAACGAGCTGTGCGCGCCGCCCTCGGGCAGTCCCGGCCGGACGGCACCGCGCCCTGCTTCTCGGCAGTCGGCCGGGCGTGCTCCGCGGCGCGCCGTCGCCGAAAGCTCTTCCGCGCGCCCGGGCACGCCCGCCCGTCGCATGCCGGGCCCCCGCGCGCACGTGAATCCGCGCCGCCCGCCGCCGGTTGCCGCGCAGCGTGCCGGATTTCCGGTTTCGCGCGGGAGGGACGGTGAAAATTCCGTTCCCGTGCCCGTGTGCTCGCGCTGTCGCCTTGATACGGTTCCGGAATCGGCTCGTACGGACCGGTGCCCCGGGCGCGGAATGCCTTTCGCGGGATTCCCGCCGGACGGGACCCCGGCCGTACCGGATTCCCGCCGTGCGGATTCCCTCGGCAAGGCATTTCCGCCCTACGGGATTTCCGCCGCGGGTCCGAGGTGCCGGGTGCGCCGTGACCGGGCCGCCCGGAAGGAAGAGAGCGAGGATGACGGCGTGATCGAGACGCGTGGTTCCGCTCTGCGGCCCCTGGCCCGCGTCCTCGCCGACGGAAGCGCCGAACCGGTGCTCCTGTTCGTCGAAGGCGCCGCCGGCACGGGAAAGAGCCATCTGCTCCGGGAACTGGCCGACCTGCCCGGGACGGCGGACACGGCCCGGGTGCGGTGGCGGTGCGGAGCCGGCGACGGCCCGCCGGAGCAGGACGGGCACCGGCGGACCCCGGCCCTGTGGCTGGTGGACGACGTCCACCGGGCGGACGAGGACGAGCTGGCGCGGCTGCGCCGGGTCCTCGAAGGCCTCGCACCGGGCTCGGCCGCCGCCGTGACCTACCGCCCCGAAGAGCTCCCCGTGCCCGGCCTGCCGCTGGGCGCTCCGCCCACGGCGTACCCCTCCGGCCTGACGGTGCTCCGGCACCGCCTCGCGCCCTGGGACGAGGAACGCGTCCGCCGCGCCGCCGCGGAGGCGCTGGACGGCACCTGCACGGACGGGGCGGTGCGCAGGCTGCGCGAACTCACCGGCGGGGTGCCCCGGGTGGTCGTCGACCTCCTCGCCGTACTGGGGGAACAGCGGCCGCCGTTCACCGGCACGGCCGCCGAGGTGGAGGCGGCCGGCGTGCCGGCCCGCCTCGCGGAGCTGGTCCTGAGCCGTACGCACGCGCTGTCCCCGGCGCACCGGCCGGTGGTCTGGGCGGCCGCCGTGCTCGACGAACCCGTCGGCCGCGACGAGCTGATCGCCGTGTCCGGACTCGGAACCGCGACGGGCGGCAGCGCCCTGCTGCGGGCCCTGGAGGTCGCCGCCCTGGCCGAGCCCGCCGAAGGCCGCTACGGCTTCGCCGTCCCGCTGGCCGCACCGGCCGTACGGGCCTGTGTGCCCGGGCCCGTGCGCCAGGACCTGCACGAGCGGGCGGCGGGCGTGCTGAGCCGCAGGCAGCCCGTGCCCTGGGTCGGCGTGGCCGACCACCACAGGGCGGCCGGAGAGACCCGCGGATGGCTCAGGGCGGTGGAGCGGGCGGCCGGGTCGGCGGCCGCGTCCGGCCGGCACCAGCAGGCCGTCGCGCTCCTCGAACGAACCCTCGCCACGCCCGGCCTGCCCCCGCAGAGCCGGGCCCGCCTCGCGCCGCTCCTCGCCCGCAGCGCGGTGACCGGACTGCGCTCGGACCAGACCGTGGAGGTCCTCGCGCAGATCGTGCGGGACACCGACCTCCCCCCGGCCGTGCGCGGAGAGCTGCGGCTCGACCTGGGCCTGATGCTGTGCAACCAGATGGGCCGCTTCCCCGAGGGATGGCGGGTCCTGGAGACCGCCGCCGCCGAACTGCGCGAGGTACGGCCCGGCTTGGCCGCGCGCGCCATGACGGCGCTGTCCAGTCCCTATTGGCCGGGGCCTCCCCTCGACGTCCACCGGCGATGGCTGGCCGAGGCCACCGTCGCGGCGGACGCCAGCGGGGACGAGCCCATGCGCACGGCGGTCCTGGCCGGCCGGGCGGGACTCGCCATGAGCTGCGCCGATCCGGGAGCGTGGGAACTGGCGAAGGAACTGCCCGGGAAGGACACGGACCCCGCGTCCGCCCGACAGGCGGCGCGCGGTCTGTGCAACGCCGCGGACTTCGCGGTCTGGCTCGGCTTCTACGAGCGGGTGGAGGACCTCCTCGCGGCGGGGAGCGACCTGTCCGCACGCAGTGGTGCGCCGTACATGGAGTACAACGCGCTGGGGACGCGGCTGCTCCAGGAGTGGTGGACCGGTCAGTGGCCGGGCCTGGCCGAGCGGTGCGAGGAGTTCGTCGCCGCGACCGCCGACATGCCGTTCCTCGCCTCCGACGCCTACGTCGTGCGCGGCCTGCTCGCCGTCGCCCAGGGGGACTGGGGGGAGGCCGCGTCCTGGCTGTCCCAGCGGGGGACGTTCGGCAGGGAGAAGCTGCCCGTGCCGCTGGGCGCGACGGCGGCCGGCGCGGTGGTCCGCCTCGCCCTGGCCCGCCAGGAGGTGGAGGCCGCGGCCGAACAGGCGCGCGCCGCCTGGGCGGTGGTGGCCGCGAAGGGCGTGTGGCCGTGGGCGGCGGAACTCGCGCCCTGGGCCGTGGAAGCGCTGTCGCGCGCGGGTGACGGGGCCGCGGCGCGCGCCATGGTCCGGGACTTCTCCCAGGGCCTCGGGCGGGGTGACGCACCCGCCGCCCGGGCCGCGCTGCTCTGGAGCCGGGCCGTACTCGCCGAGACGGAAACGCCGCCGGACGGGGAGGTACGGGACGGGGAGGAGCGGGACGCAGAGGGCCGGGACGGGGAGGAGCGGGACCGGCTGCTGCGGGCCGCCGGACTGTACCGGGAGGCCGCGGCGGTCTACGCGGAGCTGCCCCGCCCGTACTCCCGGGCGCTGACGGCGGAGGGCGCCGCGCGGTGCGTGCTCGCGGCGGACGCGGGAACGGCCACGGGGGCGGTCGCCGAAGCGGACGCGGGAACGGCCACGGGGGCGGTCGCCGAAGCGGACACGGATGTGGCCACAGGGGCGGTCGCCGAAGCGGTCGCCGAAGAGGACTCCGGTACGACCGTGCGGACGGGGGACGCCGCCCTGTCGGCGATCGCCGAGCTGGAGGACTGCGCCCGGCGCTTCGCCGAACTGGGGGCCGTCTGGGACGCGGCGCGGGCCAGGGCCCTGCTGCGCACGCGCCTGCCGGCGAAGAAGGGCCGCCCTCCCGGCCGCCCCTCGCACGCCGACGGCCTCTCTCCCCGGGAGGCGGAGGTGGCCCAGCTCGCGGTCTCCGGCCTGACCAACCGGGAGATCGCCGCGACCCTGCACCTCTCCCCCCGGACGGTGGAGCAGCACATCGCCCGCGCCATGCGCAAGACGGGGGCCCTCTCCCGCCGCGACCTCGCCCACCGGCTGGAAGACGTCTCCCGGGGAGCGCCGGAGGGCTTCGGGGAACGCTAGGGGGCGCCCCACCGGGACGGGACGAACCCGTCGGTGCGGAACGTCCCGTCGTGCCCCCAGGCGTCCACGGTCGCGGCCGTCCAGTCGAACACCCAGCCGGGGCGCAGCCCGCGCGCTCCCCAGCCGTCCGGACGCCGGCGGGGTATCGGGAAGCCCGCCCTCTGCGCGGCGGCCGCCGTGTCGCAGGTCTCGCGCGCGATGCGCAGCGCGTCCGACCAGGTGTCGGCCGGCCCGGTGAGGACGTGCAGTCCGCACTGCTCGGGCCGCACGGAGTTCTTTATGGGGACATTGACCTGGAAGTAGACCTTGGCCATGGCGCCGTCTCCTCGGTTCTGCGTTCTCCCGCCCAGCGGGCTGCGCTTCGGGACCGCTCGACTGCCGATCGGATCCAGCCAGCCTACGAACAGGACCGGGCCCTGAATATCCGGAAACGGCCGATCACCTATACGTATGCCGGTCGCCGCCCGAAGGGCGTGCAGTCCTTCCTGCCGATCTGTCCGGTACCGCCCGAAGGCCGGCGGCAATAAGCGGATCGGCTTCCGGTAAGACGCTTTCCCATTCAACCGGGCAGCCGTGAATTCTGTTAAAAACTCCCCGCCGCACGCGTCTTGAATTTCTTTCGATCGCTACGCAATAGTTCGGACCACGGCGAGTCGGTGACTCTCCGTCAGCCTGGAACCGCCTTTCGTCGATGCGTTGTTGGCGCATTTCGGCGATAAACCCCCCATCGGGTTCCCGGCTGTCGTCCGGAAGGAAACAACGTGCGCAACTCTCGTAGGTACCGCCTGGCCGCGGTGGGCATCGCGCTCTCGGCCTCGGCGGTCCTGGGCACCCAGGTCACGGCCCAGGCGCAGGACACGGCGTCCACCCCCCGCTACCAGCCCGAGATGGTCCGGGCGCTGGCCTCTTCGCTCGGCGTGAGCGAGAAGGCCGCGGTCGACCGCCTGGACCGGCAGGACGCCCAGCAGGCCGTGCTCGCCCGGCTGGAGAAGAGCGGGATAGCCGGCGACGGCGCCTTCTTCGACGCCTCCGGCACGCTGACCGTCAACGCCGACGACCAGGCCGAGGCGACCAGGATCGAGAAGGCCGGCCTCGCCGCCCGGGTGCCCGCCCGCGGTCAGGCCGCACTCGACGGGATCAAGGCCGAACTGGACGCCCTCGCCGCGAAGAAGGTCCCCTCCGGAGTGGCCTCCTGGTCCGTGGACCTGGCCTCCGACAAGGTGACCGTCAAGGTCGCCGACGACCGGGGCGCCGCCGCCAGGGCGTTCCTGGCCAAGGCCGCGAAGCACGGCGCCGCCGTTCAGATCGTGCGGGGCCAGGAGAAGCTGGAGCCCAAGGCCGCGATCTACCCCGGCAGCAAGATGACGTTCAACAACACCTCCCAGTGGTGTTCCGTCGGCTACGGCGCCCGCGACAGCTCCAGCCGGCAGTACCTGGTGACCGCCGGGCACTGCGTCACCAACACCCTGCGCTACGACGGAACGGCCTTCGCCCAGGGGTACAAGACCCGCTACGCGCTCGGCACCCGCAGCGTCGACATGGGCATCCTGACCGTCAACTCCGGCCACTCGATCGTCACCGCCGTCGGCACCTGGGGCCAGGGCAGCACCAGCACGGTCGCCGTCAAGGGCAGCAGCCGCGCCGCGTCCGGCGCCGCGCTCTGCAAGTCCGGCGCCACCACCGGCTGGACCTGCGGCACGGTCGGCTCCTACAACAACACCGTCACCTACATCGACCGCAGCGGCGGCCCCGACACGGTCGTCAGCGGCCTGGCCTCCTCCACGGTCTGCGTCGAGGGCGGTGACAGCGGCGGTGCGTACATCTCCGGCAACCAGGCCCAGGGCATGACCTCCGGCGGTCCGACCGACCAGCAGTGCACCGGCGGCGTCAACTCCCGCGGCACCTCGTACTTCCAGCCGCTCGACGACGCCCTCAAGTACTACGGCCTGACGCTCAACACCAACTGAGCACGTCCACAGCAGGACCGGCCGGGGGGCGCTCGCGGACAAGGCGAGCGGCCCCCGGCCGCCTTTTCCCCCACAGCCCTGCCCGCAGCCCCCGCCCGCTGGAAGACGCCATGCCGAACGCCCCCCACCCCGACGACCCGGACAGGATGTTCGCGGCCGTGTTCAAAGAGGCCCTGCGGCGGCGGGGCCTGCCGCTGGACCGCGTGCGCGACCACCTGGAGTCGTACGGGATCACCCTCAGCCTCGCCACCCTCAGCTACTGGCAGAGCGGGCGCAGCCTGCCGGAGAAGCCCCAGTCCCTGCGCGCCGTCGACGTCCTGGAGCCCTTCCTCGACCTCCCGAGCGGCACCCTGCGCTCGCTGCTGAGGCGCCGGCCGCGCGGCTGGGTCCCGCAGCACGACCCGGCCGCCGTCCGCGGCGTCTACGGCGAGGGCTCCGACCTGGAGAAGGTCCTCGGCGACGCCTTCCCGCACTTCAACGCCGGTCTGCGGCGGCTGGTCGTCCACGAGGCGGTGAGCGTGAACGAGCACCGCCTCATCGACGCGATGCGCGTCACCGTCGCGGTCCGGGCCGTCCGCGACGACGTGCGGCACCTGACGGTCGTCCACACCCTGGACTCGGCGAAGACCGACGCGCACGCGGTCGACCTCACCGTCCCGCACGGTCCGCGTCCGCACGTCCGTGTACGGCCGGAGCTGAACTGCGTGGTCGCCGAGCTCCCCCTCGGCCGCCGGCTGGCCAGGAACGAGACGGCGGTCGTCGAGTACACGCTCCGCTCCCCCTCCACCGCGGGCGTCTCCCACCACCACGAACGCCGCGTCACCACGTCCCTGCAGACCTATCTGCTCCAGGTGCGCTTCCACCCCTCGGCGGTCCCGGCGACGTGCTGGCACTCCTACCGCCGGCAGCTCGGGGCCGAGCCCCGGAACCGGCAGCTCGCGCCCCTCGACGACTTCCACACCACGCACCTGCTGTCCGTGAAGTGCGCACCGGGCGTGTACGGCGTCGAATGGCGGTGGACGGACTGAGACCCGGCGGGGCCCCGCGCGGGCCCCACCGAAGCCGCAGCCCTCCCCGCGACCGTCACCGCAGCGCCCCCGGCGCGATCCCCAGGCAGGCCCGCAGCGCGTCCTCGCCCGCCGGGGTCACCCGCACGGCCCGCCCGGACCCGATCCGTACGCACCACCCGGCGTCGAGCGCGTGGCGGCAGAGCGCGGCGCCCGCGGCCCCCGCGAGGTGCGGCCGGCGCTCGGTCCAGTCGAGGCAGCCGCGCGCGACGGGCCGCCGCCCCTTGCGTACGAGGGCGATGCCCTGCTCGCCGAACCACGCCAGGCCCCGGTCCGTGAGCGCGAACCCGGCGTCCTGCCGCAGCAGCCTCCGCGCCGTCAGCGCCTCGGTGAGCGCGGTGCCGAGCCGTCCGGCGAGGTGGTCGTAGCAGGTCCGGCCGCGGGCCATCGCCGCTCCGGCGCTCGCCTCCCGCAGCGAGCGGGGCCGCGCGGGCGCCGGGGGGCCCGACCGGGCGGCCAGGTCCTCCACGAGGTGCGCGGTCCCGGCGTCGGCGAGCCGTACGTACCGGTGCCTGCCCTGCCGTTCCTCCGCCAGCAGCCCGCCGCCGACCAGCCTCCCGAGGTGCTCGCTCGCGGTGGACGGCGCCACCCCGGCGTGCCGGGCGAGCTCCCCGGCGGTCCAGGCCTGCCCGTCGAGCAGGGCGAGCAGGAACGCGGCACGGGTCTCGTCCGCGAAGAGCGCCGCGAGCGCGGCGAGGTCCTTGGCAGCCATGCCCCCAGGTTGCCGCACTCACCCTTCGGCGGCGGCCGAAGCGTCGCGGGGGCCCGAAGCGTCGCGTGGCCCCGAAGTCTCGCGTGGCCCCGAAGCGTCCCCGGGCCCCGCCGTCCGGGACGCGTACTGCGCGGCGAGGCCGTCCAGGAGCGCCCGCAGGCCCGTCTCGAAGGCGCCCTCGTCGACCTGCCGGCGGCGCTCCGCGAGCAGGTGGGCCTGGCCGAGGTGGGGGTACTCGGCGGGGTCGTACGCCGTCTCGTCGTCGACGAAGCCGCGGGCGAAGGAGCCGAGGGCGGAGCCGGTGATGAAGTACCGCATGAGGGCGCCGATGTACGTGGCCTGGGCCGGGGGCCAGCCCGCGCGGACCATCGCGCCGAAGACGGCGTCGGCGACCCGCAGACCGGCCGGGCGGCGGCCGGGGCCCTGGGCGAGGACCGGGACGATGTGCGGGTGGTCGGCGAGGGCGGCGCGGTAGGAGACCGCCCAGTCGTGCAGCGCCGTCCGCCAGTCGCGGGGGTCGTCCGCCGCGAACATCGACAGGTCGATCTTCGCGCTCACCGCGTCCGCGACGGCGTCGAGGATCTCGTCCTTGGTGCGGAAGTGGTTGTAGAGCGAGGGCCCGCTCACCCCGAGCTCGGCCGCGAGCCGGCGGGTGGAGAGCGCGGCGAGGCCCTCCGCGTCGACCAGCGCGCCCGCCGTCTCGACGATGCGGTCTCGGCTGAGCAGGGGCTTGCGCGGTCGGGCCATGGCGCACATAGTAGGCCTGCGCTTCGAAAACTAGCAGTGGTAATTAAAGCGGTGATGATCAAAGTGACGGCCGACGGCCGGGTGAGGTGGCACGGTGGATCTGGCGCTGAGCGAGGAGCAGGAGGCCGCACGGCGGCTCGCCGAGGACTTCGTCGCCCGGGAGGTGACCCCGCACGCCACCGCGTGGGACCGCGCGGAGGAGGTGGACCGGGGGATCGTGAAGAAGCTCGGCGCCGTCGGCTTCCTCGGCCTCACGCTCCCGGAGGAGTACGGCGGCTCGGGCGGTGACCACCTCGCGTACTGCCTCGTGACCGAGGAGCTGGGCCGCGGCGACTCCTCCGTGCGCGGCATCGTCTCCGTCTCCCTCGGCCTGGTCGCCAAGACGATCGCCTCCTGGGGGAACGAGGAGCAGAAGCGGGCGTGGCTGCCCCGGCTCGCCTCCGGCGAGGCGCTCGGCTGCTTCGGCCTCACCGAGCCGGGCACCGGCTCCGACGCCGGGAACCTGGCGACCCGGGCCGTGCGCGACGGCGACGACTACGTCGTCAACGGCGCCAAGATGTTCATCACCAACGGCACCTGGGCCGACGTCGTGCTGCTCTTCGCCCGCACGAACGACGCCCCCGGGCACAAGGGCGTCTCCGCCTTCCTCGTCCCCGCCGACGCCCCCGGCCTCACCCGCCGCCCCGTCCACGGCAAGCTCGGACTGCGCGGCCAGGCCACCGCCGAACTGGTCCTGGAGGACGTCCGCGTCCCGGCCTCCGCGATGCTCGGCCCCGAGGGCAGGGGCTTCGCCGTCGCCATGTCCGCCCTCGCCAAGGGCCGCATGTCGGTCGCCGCCGGCTGCGTCGGCATCGCGCGGGCCGCCCTCGACGCGGCCCTGCGGTACGCGGGGGAGCGCGAGCAGTTCGGCAAGCCGATCGCCTCGTACCAACTGGTGCAGGAGCTGATCAGCGACATCTCCGTCGACGTGGAGGCCGCCCGGCTGCTCACTTGGCGGGTCGCCGACCTGATCGACCGCAACCTGGACTTCGCCACCGCCGCCTCCCAGGCGAAGCTGTACGCCTCCGAGGCCGCCGTCCGCGCCGCCAACAACGCCCTCCAGGTCTTCGGCGGCTACGGCTACATCGACGAGTACCCGGTCGGCAAGCTGGTCCGCGACGCGCGCGTCATGACCCTGTACGAGGGCACCAGCCAGATCCAGAAGCTCGTCATCGGCCGGGCGCTGACGGGGGTCTCGGCCTTCTGAGTACGGGGCCGCGCGCCCCTGAGTACGCGGACGGATGTGGCGGGGGCCACATCCGTCCGATGCTGTCCGGCATGAGCGACACACCGGTCAAGCAGCAGAACACCGCCGCCTACTACACGCAGGCCGTCATCTCCTTCGGGATCGCGCTCACGGCCGTGGCCGTCGGCGTCTACCGGCTCGACGCCAGCGCCTGGGTGCGCGCCTTCCTCGCCGTCTCGGTCCTCTACCTCACGACCTCGGCCTTCACCCTGGCCAAGGTCGTCCGCGACCGCCAGGAGGCCGGCCAGATCGTCAGCCGCGTCGACCAGGCCCGCCTGGAGAAGCTCCTCGCCGAGCACGACCCCTTCCAGAAGCTCTGAGCCCGCGCCCGGCCCCGCCGGGCCCCGCCAAGGGATCTAAGCGCTTGCTCACCCTCGTTGATATGGTGTCCGTGCTGACGGGGACCGAAGAGGAGTGTGGGATGAGCGCGGCGGAGGAGACGCCCGGGGGCGAGGACGTGCCCTGGGGCGAGGTCACGCCCGAGGCGGCGCGGCGGCTGCTGGTGGCCGCCGTCGAGGCGTTCGCCGAGCGCGGCTACCACGCCACCACCACCCGGGACATCGCCGGCCGCGCCGGGATGAGCCCGGCCGCGCTCTACATCCACTACAAGACCAAGGAAGAGCTGCTCCACCGGATCAGCCGCATCGGTCACGACAAGGCCCTGGAGATCCTCCGGGCCGCCGCCGACGGCGGGGGCACGGCGGCCGAGCGCCTCGCCGACGCCGTCCGCTCCTTCGTCCGCTGGCACGCCGAGCGCCACACGACCGCCCGCGTCGTCCAGTACGAGCTCGACGCCCTCGGCCCCGAGCACCGCGCCGAGATCGTGGAGCTGCGCCGCGAGTCCGACGCGGCCGTGCGCCGGATCATCAACGAGGGCGTGGCGTCCGGGGAGTTCGACGTCCCCGACGTGGCCGGCACCACGGTCGCCGTGCTGTCCCTCTGCATCGACGTCTCGCGCTGGTTCACCACCCAGGGCCGCCGGACGCCCGACGAGGTCGGCGCGCTCTACGCCGGCCTCGTCCTCAGGATGGTCGGCGCTCAGAAGTAGTAGCGGGAGACCGACTCGGCGACGCAGACCGGCTTCCCGGAGCCCTCGCGCTCCACGGTCACCGCCGCCGTCACCTGCACGCCGTCCGGGACCTCCTCGACCTTCGCCAGGACGGCCGTGGCGCGCAGCCGCGAGCCGACCGGCACGGGGGCCGGGAAACGCACCTTCTCCGTGCCGTAGTTGATGCCCATCCGCACGCCCTCGACCGCCAGGACCTGCGGGACGAACACCGGCAGCAGCGACAGCGTCAGATAGCCGTGCGCGATGGTGGTGCCGAACGGCCCGGCGGCGGCGCGCTCCGGGTCGACGTGGATCCACTGGTGGTCGCCGGTGGCCTCCGCGAAGAGGTCGATCCGCTTCTGGTCGACCTCCAGCCAGTCGCTGTACCCGAGCTGCTCGCCGACCCCCGCGCGCAGCTCCTCGGCGGAGGTGAAGATCCTCGGCTCGGCCATGTCCCTGCTCCCTCTCGTCACGTTCCCTCCGGGCGCCCCGCACGCTCCGGTCGCACTGTCCAAGCGCTTGCTCAGCTTGTGGTGCGGACGGTCCGCTGTCAACGCCCGGCCGGGCGCCGGGGCGGTTCCCGTAGGGTCGCGGAGTGCCGCAGATTCCAGAGAAGATCCACGAGCTCACCGTCGGCCAGCTCTCCGCCCGCAGCGGGGCCGCCGTCTCCGCCCTGCACTTCTACGAGGCCAAGGGGCTCATCAGGAGCCGCCGCACCAGCGGGAACCAGCGCCGCTACGGCCGCGACACCCTCCGCCGGGTCGCCTTCGTCCGCGCCGCGCAGCGGGTCGGGATCCCCCTGGCCACCATCCGCGAGGCGCTCGCCCGGCTCCCCGAGGAGCGCACGCCCACCCACGAGGACTGGGCCCGCCTCTCGGCGGCCTGGCGCGCCGAACTCGACGCGCGCATCCAGCAGCTCGGCCGCCTCCGCGACCACCTGACGGACTGCATCGGCTGCGGCTGCCTCTCCCTGGAGACCTGCGTCCTGTCCAACCCCGACGACGTCTTCGGCGACCGGATGGCGGGCTCCCGCCTCCTCCCGGTGCGCCGCCCGGCCCCGCGGGAGAACGAGCAGGCCTAGGGGGTGTCCGGAGGATCAGGGTCCGGTGGGCCCCGGTCGCCCGGCCCGGGGGACCGCGGCGGGGCCTGAATCCGCGCCCGTCGCGCCCGCGTGGAGCGCGTCAGGGGTTTCCGGCCCCGCCTTCGGTCCCGCCCCCGGCGTCCCGGAGGGTCACGCCGCCGACGCCAGTCGCCGGCCCCGGTCGGCCCGCGCCCGGGCCAGGGTGGTCGAGGTGAGCACCGCCCGGGGGACGCCCACGCCGCAGTCGGCGCACACCGGGCCGTGCCACGGCTCGTACCGGTCGCCGGGCCCCGACCACTCGATCCGGGGCCCCGCGCACACCGGGCACGCCTCGCCCGGACCGCGCTCCAGGGCCGTGATCAGCCGCCGCAGCACTTCCGGCAGCGGCTCCGACGGGTGCACCTCGGGATCGCCGCACCGGACCACGCCGTTGCCGCCCCAGACCCGCCGGTGCCAGTCGTCGAGCGCGCCGAGCCGGCGCAGCCCCTCGTGCTTCTCGCGCCGCCGCCGGGCGGCGAACTCCTCCTCGTACGCGAGCCACACGGCCCGCGCCTCCTCCAGCTCGTCGAGCGCCGCCACGAGCCGCCCCGGGTCGAGCTCCCGGTCCTCGGGCCCGAACCTGTGCCTCCGGCACAGGTGGTCCCAGGTCGCGCGGTGCCCGTAGGGAGCGAACCGCTCCAGACACTTGCGCAGGGAGTACCTGCGCAGCGCCGTGTCGCACCTCGGATCGCGCACCTGTCTCGCGAGACTCCGGAAACCGGCCATCTCCCGCCACCTCCGTCGCTGGTCCTTCCGCGGTATCAGAGGGACGAACGGGAAGCCGTCTGTGTTCCATCGAAATGCGGATGGCAGCCATCAGTGGGGCGGGAGGGGCCCGTGGGGCGGGGCGGAACCACCGCGTCCGGGGGCCGCCGGGCCGGGCTCACCGGCCCGTCCCCGACGCCGACACCACCACCCGTGCCAGCTCCGGGCGGCAGAGGTCGTCGTGCGAGCGGACCACCTCCGCCGTGTCCACGTTCACGCACCCCGCCCCCGGCACCCCCGTGCGCAGGACCGCCGCCAGGCTCCGCGCCACCGTCCCCGGCACCGCCCGCACCCCGTCGTGCCCGATCGCCCCCCAGCGCGGATCGTCCCCGTCGGCGGGACCCGGGCCGTCCGCGAGCCGGACCGCCAGCGGATACAGCGTCCCGAGCGCCGTGTCGTGCCGCGAGTGGCAGACCACCAGCGGCCCCCTGATCCGGTGCTGGAGGTCCCGCAGCGCCCCGGACCGCTCGGGCGCGTGCGGCAGCCGCGCCGCGAACGCGTAGTGCGAGAAGGCGCCCTGAAGGAGCGTCACGGAGGCGACCGGCCGGGCCCCGGCGGGCAGCCCCCGCAGCGCGTGCGCGACGAGCCGGGCGCCCGTGCCGTGCCCGACGAGGTGGATCCGGAGCCCGGGGGCGGCGCGGGCGACCTCGCCGAGCAGCGGCCCGAGCCCGTGTTCCCCGACGCGTCCGGCCCGCCGCCCGAGGACGTGGTACGCGGCCTGCCGCAGCGCCTCCCGGGCCCCGAGCCGACAGCGCTCCGGGCCCTCCGGGAGCTTTGGGCCCAGGGCGTCGGCGAACCGGCCGCACACCTCCACCGGGTCCGCCGCCAGGAACGCCGGCACCGGCCCCCCGGCGCCCGGCACGTCCGCCAACTCCCGCAGCAGCGCCCCGAACTCCGCGGACGCCGCCTCCTCCGCCGGTGCCGAGGCGAGGAGGTCGGTGAGCCGCTCCAGGACCGGCTCCTTCTCCGGGAGGACCGTCGCGAGGGCCCGGTAGTCGGGGCCCGGCTCGCCCGTGCACACCGCCGAGGGCCAGACCACCCCCGCGTACCCGGCCTCGGCCCCCGGGGCGAGCAGCCCGGGGAAGGGGGCGAAGAAGTCCGAGCAGAGCCGGGTCGCGCCGGACGGCGAACCGTTTCGCCCGTGCGCGAGGAGGAACAGGTCCGAGACCCCCTGCCGGGCCAGCGCGGCGAGCGCCGCCGCCTGCCCCGGGGGTCCGTCGCCGTCCTGGTCGAAGGTGATCTCCCGGTACGGCTCCACACTCATCCCGGCCACGGCACGACCGTCCCTCCGCTTCGAGGGGGCCGCGGCACCGAGTGCGCCCCGTGCGCGGGCGGCGGCTCCACGGCCAGCATGCCCGCGCACGGCCCCTTCCAGACCCGCGACGGGGATCCGGCACGGGGGCCCGACGGGACGGCCCCGGGGACGTCCCGCCCGCCCCTTCCGAGGCCTCCCGCCCACCCCCTCGGGGCACGGGGGCCGACCACCTGTCCCGGACCGGCCCTCAGCGGTACAGCAGGTACTCCCTCCGCACCGCCCGGAAGGCCGCCAGGTCCTTCTGCCACGCCCCAACGACCTCGTCCGTGTCCGCGCCCGCGTCGATCAGGGTCCGCACCCGGGTCGAGCCGGTCAGCTTGTCGATCCAATCGTCCGGCCGCCAGGCGAAGCCGGACCACGAGCGGCGGGCGGTGACCAGGAGCCCGATCCCCGTCCGCACCGGGTCGAAGGCCTCCCGGTCGTGGACGTGCACCTGCACCCCGCCCACGGTCTTCCCCTGGAACTTGGAGAAGGCCGGTGCGAAGTACGCCTCGCGGAAGCGGACCCCGGGCAGGCCGAGCGCGTTCGCCGCCTCCGCCCACCGGCGGTCGATCCCCTCGGCGCCGAGGAGTTCGAAGGGGCGGGTGGTGCCCCGGCCCTCGGAGAGGTTGGTGCCCTCGAAGAGACAGGTGCCGGAGTAGACGAGCGCGGTCTCCGGCGTCGGCATGTTCGGGCTCGGCGGCACCCAGGGCAGCCCCGTGGAGTCGAAGAAGTCCGCCCGCCGCCACCCCGTCATGCGCACGGTCTCCAGGGCGACGGGCGCGGCCAGGAACTCGCCGTTGAAGAGCAGCGCCAGCTCGGCCACCGTCATGCCGTGCGCCTGCGCGATCGGCTCGCGCCCGACGAAGGTGGCGAACGCCCGGTCCAGGACGGGCCCGAGCGCCGCGCGCCCGGTCACCGGGTTCGGCCGGTCCAGGACCACGAACCGCTTCCCGGCGAGGGCGGCGGCCTCCATGCAGTCGTACAGCGTCCAGATGTAGGTGTAGAAGCGCGCGCCGGCGTCCTGGATGTCGAAGACGACCGTGTCCACCCCGGAGGCGGTGAAGACGTCCGCGAGCGGCCGTCCGCTCTTCAGGTACGTGTCGTGGACGGGCAGTCCGGTCGCCGGGTCGTCGTACCGGCCCTCCGAACCGCCCGCCTGGGCGGTCCCCCGGAAGCCGTGCTCGGGGCCGAAGACGGCGATCAGGTCCACCCGCTCGTCGGCGTGCATCACGTCCACGAGGTGGCGGGCGTCGGGGGTCACGCCGGTCGGGTTGGTGACGACGCCGACCCGCTGCCCGTCGAGCAGCGCGTACCCGTCCGCCGCGAGCCGCTCGAAACCGGTCCGCACCCGGCGCCGCCCGGCCTCCCGGCCCGAAGTCCCCGTCTCCCGCCCCGGAGCCCCCGTCTCCCGGCCCGGTGTCCCGGCGGCGGCCGGCCGCGCGGTCGCCACCGTCGCCCCCAGGGCGCCTCCGGCGGCCAGCAGACCCCGTCGCGACAGACCCATGCGCGAACCTCCTCGATCGCGGCCCCGGCCGGGGCGCATGACATGGGCACGCACGCTAGCGCTCCCGGCCGCCCGGGGGAACGAGGCGTGCGGAAGGCTCCTTCTTTCCGCCGGCCCTTCCTTCCTCCGACCCTTCCCTCTCCGCATACCGACCGGTTAGTCTGCCGAGATCGTCGTCCCGGAAGGGTCGGAGGGGCCGAACGGGCCGGAGAAGCCGGAGAGTCGCGGAGAGGTGGGTCCAGACATGGGCGCGGACACGGACGCAAGCACCACGGACACGGGTACGGACGCCCTCCGGGGCGCCGGAGTCGTCGTCACCGGCGCGGGCGGCGGCATCGGAGCCGCCCTCGCCCGCCGCTTCGCCGCCGAGGGCGCCCGCGTCGTCGTCAACGACCTGGACGCCGACCGGGTCAAGGCCGTCGCCGCCGGGATCGGCGCCCTCGCCGTCCCCGGTGACGCCTCCGCCGTCGTCGACGAGGCCCGCGAGGCCCTCGGCGGCACCGTCGACGTCTGGTGCGCCAACGCAGGCCTCTCCTCGCCCGGCGACGCCTTCGCCGACGAGGACGTCTGGGCCGCCGCCTGGGACGTCAACGTCATGGCCCACGTCCGCGCGGCCCGAGCCCTCCTCCCGGAGTGGCTGGAGCGCGGCAGCGGCCGCTTCGTCTCCACCGTCTCCGCCGCCGGGCTCCTCACCATGATCGGCGCCGCGCCGTACAGCGTCTCCAAGCACGGCGCGTACGCCTTCGCCGAGTGGCTCTCCCTCACCTACCGGCACCGCGGCCTCTCCGTGCACGCCATCTGCCCGCAGGGCGTCCGCACGGACATGCTCACCGCCGCCGGGAGCGCGGGCGAGCTGGTCCTCGCCCCCACCGCCATCGAGCCCGAGGACGTCGCCGACGCCCTGATCGACGCGATCGGGGCCGACCGCTTCCTCGTCCTGCCCCACCCCGAGGTCGCCGGCTACTACCGCAACCGGGCCACCGACCCCGAGCGCTGGCTCGGCACCATGAACCACGTCCAGCGGACCTGGGAGACGGGCGCCGGTCGGCCGTAGTCCCCGGCGGATGGGAAGATCTCCTGGCGGGAACACGTTTCCCTGACCGAAAACGATCACTGAAGACGACCACCGAAGACGATCACCGAAGAAGCACGAAGGAAGGCGGCGGAGCATGGCCAGGACGACGGAGGGGAACGGCGTCCCCGTCCCCCAGAGGCTCCTCGCCGCCGCCACCCGGCTCTTCGCGGAGCAGGGCTACGACCGCACCTCCGTCCAGGAGATCGTCGAGGCCGCCGGGGTCACCAAGGGCGCCCTCTACCACTACTTCGGCTCCAAGGAGGACCTCCTCCAGGAGGTCTACTCCCGGGTCCTGCGCCTCCAGCAGGAGCGGCTCGACGCCTTCGCCGACGCCGACGCGCCCGTGGAGGAGCGGCTGCGCGACGCCGCCGCCGACGTCGTCGTCACCACCATCGAGAACCTCGACGACGCCTCGATCTTCTTCCGCTCCATGCACCACCTGAGCCCGGAGAAGAACAAGCGGGTGCGGGCCGAGCGCCGCCGCTACCACGAGCGGTTCCGCGCCCTGATCGAGGAGGGCCAGAAGGCCGGGGTCTTCTCCTCCGCGACCCCCGCCGACCTGGTGGTCGACTACCACTTCGGCTCCGTGCACCACCTGTCCACCTGGTACCGCCCGGACGGCCCCCTCAGCCCCGAGCAGGTCGCCGGCCACCTCGCCGACCTCCTGCTCCGGGCCCTGCGCCCCTGACCGCACCCCTCCCGGGGTGCGGCCCGCGGACGCCCCTACAGGTACTTCTTCAGCTCCCGGCGCGCCAGGGACCGCTGGTGCACCTCGTCCGGCCCGTCCGCCAGCTTCAGCGTCCGCGCCGCCGCCCACAGCTCGGCCAGCGGGAAGTCCTGCGACACCCCGCCCGCGCCGTGCGCCTGCACGGCCTTGTCGATGATGTCGACCACCGCGCGCGGAGTCGCGATCTTGATGGCCTGGATCTCGGTGTGCGCGCCCCGGTTGCCGACGGTGTCCATGAGCCACGCCGTCTTGAGGACCAGCAGCCGCAACTGCTCGATGGTGACCCGGGCGTCCGCGATCCAGTTCTGCACGACGCCCTGCTGGGCGAGCGCCTTGCCGAAGGCGGTACGGGAGACCGCGCGCCGGCACATCAGCTCCACGGCCCGCTCCGCCATGCCGATCAGCCGCATGCAGTGGTGGATGCGGCCGGGACCGAGCCGGGCCTGCGCGATGGCGAAGCCGCCGCCCTCCTCGCCGACGAGGTTCGCGGCCGGGACGCGGACGCCGTCGAAGAGCACCTCGGCGTGGCCGCCGTGGTAGTGGTCCTCGTACCCGTACACCCGCATCGCGCGCCGCACCTCGACGCCCGGGGTGTCGCGCGGCACCAGGATCATCGACTGCTGGCGGCGGAGGTCGGTGCCGTCGGGGTCGGTCTTGCCCATGACGATGAAGACCTTGCAGTCGGGGTTCATCGCCCCGGAGATGTACCACTTGCGCCCGTCGACCACGTACGCGTCGCCGTCCCGCCGGATCCGGGTCTCGATGTTGGTGGCGTCGGAGGAGGCCACCTCGGGCTCGGTCATCGCGAACGCCGAGCGGATCTCGCCCGTCAGGAGCGGCTCCAGCCACTGCTTCTTCTGCGCCTCGTCGCCGAACTGGGCGAGCAGCTCCATGTTCCCGGTGTCCGGGGCGGCGCAGTTGAGGGCGGTCGGGGCCAGTTGCGGGCTGCGGCCGGTGATCTCGGCGAGCGGCGCGTACTGGAGGTTCGTCAGCCCCGCCCCGTACCCGGCATCGGGAAGGCTGTGCCGGTCCACGAAGAAAAGGTTCCACAGGCCCTGCCGCTTGGCCTCGGCCTTCAGCTCCCCGACCACCGCCGGGGTGTCCCACGGGGAGGCGAGCAGGGCGCGCTGCTCCTCGGCGACGGCCTCGGCCGGGTAGACGTGCTCGTCCATGAAGGCGAGCAGTCGCGCGCGGAGCTCCTCGGTGCGCGCGTCGTAGGCGAAGTCCATGGGGGTCAGCCCTCCTGAAGGGTGGTCAGGCCGTGTGCGATGAAGACGGGGACGAGTTCGCCGATGCGGTCGAAGCCGGCGCCGACCGTCTGGCCGAGGGTGTAGCGGTAGTGGATGCCCTCCAGGATCACGGCGAGCTTGAACCAGGCGAAGGCCGTGTACCAGGAGAGGGCGGAGGTGTCGCGGCCCGAGCGGGCCGCGTAGCGCTCGGCCAGCTCGGCGGCGCTCGGGTGCCCGGGAGCCGTGGCGGTCGTGGAGATCGGGGAGTCCGGCAGGTCCAGCGGGGTGCTGTACATGACGAGGAGGCCGAGGTCGGTGAGCGGGTCGCCGAGGGTGGACATCTCCCAGTCCAGGACGGCCCGGATCCGGTCGTCGGGGCCGACGAGGACGTTGTCGAGCCGGTAGTCGCCGTGGACCACGGTCGGCGGGGGAGAGGCGGGCAGCGCCCGGCCGAGGGCGGCGTGCAGCTCGTCGATCCCGGCCAGCTCCCGGCCGCGCGAGGCGTCGAGCTGCTTGCCCCAGCGCCGGAGCTGCCGGTCGAGGAAGCCGTCGGGGCGCCCGAAGTCGCCGAGCCCGACGGCGGCCGGGTCCACGGCGTGCAGGTCGACGAGGGTGTCGACCAGGCCGAGGACGGCGGCGCGGGTGCGCTCGGGGCCCAGCGGGCCGAGCTCGCGGGCCGAGCGGTACGGCGTTCCCTCGACGAACTCCATGACGTAGAAGGGCGCGCCGAGCACCGACTCGTCCTCGCAGAGCAGGACCGTCCCGGGGACGGGCACGTCCGTCGCGTGCAGGGCGCTGATCACCCGGTGCTCGCGCCGCATGTCGTGGGCGGTGGCCAGGACGTGGCCGAGCGGGGGCCTGCGGACGACCCAGCGGCCCGCGTCGGTGCCGTCGGTCACCGCGTACGTCAGGTTCGACCGCCCGCCCTCGATCAGCCGGGCTTCGAGGGGGCCGGCCACCAGACCGGGCCGCTCGCGGTCGAGGAAGCGGCGCAACCGCTCGGGGTCGAGGCCTGGCGGCGGGGCGGAACTCATCGGACGTACCTCCGGATCGGCTTCGGAATCGGCTTCGGACGGCATCGGCTGCGGTCGGCACTCATGATGACCGACCAGTCGGTATGTCGTCCAGAGGGGTGTCCGCCACACTCCGGCCGGAGGGCCGGACGCGAAGGGCGTGGGCGTGTGCCGGAGGGCCGGACGTGAAGGGCGTGTGCCGGGGGACCGGCCCCCGGCACACGCCCTTCACGCCCGGAACCCCTCCGTACGGCTCAGGCGTGGCAGGCCACTGGCACCCCGCCGTTCATCGCCGCCATGTCGCCGAGCACCGCGGCCAGGTCGAGCGGGTGCCCCTCCGGCAGTCCCTCCAGCTCCGCGTGGGCGCGGTGCAGGTTGGCCACCAGGCGCTCGCTCTCCCGCCACGCGGCGAACTCGCCGAGCTCCGCCCGCCGCGCCGTCTCCAGGGGCGTGTCCCCCCGCGCGTACCCCTCGGCGGCGAGGTCCCGCACCCACAGCAGGTACCGCTCCGTCGCGTCGTACGCGGAGGGGTCGGTCACCCGCCCGTGCCCCGGCACCACCGTCGGCGCGTCGAGCGAGCGCAGCAGGTCGAGCGCGCGCAGCGAACCGGCGAGCGACCCCATCGGCAGGAACGGCGTCCCGCCCTGGAAGACCAGATCGCCCGTGAAGACCACCCCCTGTTCCGGGAGGTGCACGATCGAGTCGCCCGTGGTGTGCGCGGTGCCCGGGTGGATCACCCGCACCTCGATCCCGGCGACGTGCACCGTCAGCCGGTCGGTGTACGTGACGGAGGGCGGGAGGATCTCGACCCGCCCGAAGTCGGTCTGCGGCCAGATCAGGTGGAGCTGGTGCCCGGCCGCGAGCTGCTCGGCCCGGCAGTTCTCGTGCCCCACGATCCGCGCCTCGGGGAGGAACACCCCGTTCCCGTAGGTGTGGTCCCCGTGGTGGTGGGTGGAGACGACGGTCCGGGGCAGCGGGAGCCCGGCGGCGAGGACCGCCTCGCGCAGCAGCAGGGCCCGCCGTTCGGTGGCGGCGGTGTCGACGAGCAGGGACTCGTCCGCGTCGCCGAGGAAGCCGGCGTTGTTCAGGCACCAGCCTCCGTCGGGCTGGACGAAGGCGTGGACGCGCGGAGCGAGGGTGACCACGTAGGGGTCGGTGGAAGACAAGGGATTCCCCCGGGTGAGAGCCGGACCTGACAGGGGGGAAGCGTGCCAGTCGGCCCCGGCCCGGGGGAAGGAGGGGTCGGGTCGTCCACCGGATCAGTGGTCGTCCCAGTGTCCGTCGTGCGCCGCGTGCCGGTGTCCGTCGTGCACGTAGTCGACGTGGTCGCCGTGCGTCACCGTCCGGTGGCCGCAGTCGGGCCCGTGCTCGTGCGCGTGCGCCTCGTGGGAGACGTGGCCGGCCGGCTCGCACTCGTCCCAGTGGCCCGCGTGCTCGCGGTGCAGGTGCCCGTCGTGCGCGTAGTCGACGTGGTCCCCGTGGTCCACCGCCCGGTGGCCGCAGTCCGGACCGTGGGCGTGGGCGTGCGTGGGGTGTTCGTGGTGGAGAACGGTCATCACATGGCCTCTGTGAGGGAGCTGCTGACCTTTCCAGGCTAGTCCGATGTGCCCGTCTCGTCCTGGTTCCGGAGGCGTGCCGCGCTCGTGTCCCGACGGGGTTCGTGTCCCGGTGCCGCGTCCCCGACAGGGCCCGTGTCCCGGTGCCGCGTCCGTGTCCCCTACGGGATCTCCGCCGCGTCCGTACCCCCGTGCCCCCGTGACGCGCCCCCGCCGGGCTCACCAGATCAGCGCCGCCCCGAAGAAGGCGAGACCGACGGTGCACGCGGCGGCGAGCAGCGCGCCCCGGTGGGTGAGCGGGCGCGGCCGGACCGCGTCCAGGGAGCGGATCCGGCGGTGGGCCACCGCCAGGAACAGGACCCACACGAGGGCGGAGAGGGCGAGCGCGGCTTGCCCCCGGGGCGTGGTGTCGTCCTGGACGGCCAGTTTGACGGCGAGCACCGCCACGACCGTGCAGGAGAGCGTGGTGCGCCGCCAGGCGAGCCGGGTCCGCTCCGGCTGGAGCCCGGGGTCCCGGGTCACCACCGCCCCGGTGTCGCCCGCTTCCGGGGGACCCGCCACTACCCGGCCCAGCCGAAGAGCACGACCACCACCATCGCGAGCGCCACCACGGCCACCGCGAGGCTGAGGACCGCCGGGAAGCGGGACGCCGGAAGGTCCTCGCCGCGCCGCATCGCCCGCTCGCAGCGCACCCAGTGGTTCACCGCGCGCAGGGCGCACAGGACCCCGGCCGCGAGCAGCGCGAGCGCGAGTCCGACCCGCACCCCCCACCGCAGGTCCGGCAGGAACTGGTCGACGGCGAAGCCGCCGCCGACCAGGGCGAGCGCGGTCCGGATCCAGGCGAGGAAGGTCCGTTCGTTGGCGAGGGAGAAGCGGTAGTCGGGGGTGTTCCCCTCGTCCCGGATCCGCTGCGGCGCGAACCAGAGCCGCAGACTCTGCACGAAATCGCTCACGTGTGCACCCTAACGGCCTGATCACCGGACCGCCCGACGCGCCGGAAGGCCGTGACCGGGCCCAGCGGCGACGGGCCCTCAGCCCCGTCCTTCCGCCGCGTGCGCCCGCAGCCGCTCGTACGCGGCGAGCCCGTCCGGCACCCATTCCCACGCGCCGAGCCGCGCGGCCAGCTCGTCCTCCGTCAGGAAGGCGTGCCAGGCGACCTCCTCGACCTGCGGGTCCACCGGCAGCTCGCAGCGGACCTCGTACACGGCCGACCACCACCTCCCGGCCACGCCCCCGGAGTCGTACAGGAAGCGCAGCACCGGCTCGGGGCGGGGGAGTCCCCGTACCCCCAGCTCCTCCTCGGCCTCGCGCAGCGCGGCCTTGTCGTAGGACTCGCCCGCGCCGACGACACCGCCGACGAACATGTCGTACATCGAGGGGAAGACCAGCTTCGTCGGCGTCCTGCGGTGGACGAAGACCCTGCCGTCGGCGTCCCGGACCCGGATGAAGACGCAGCGGTGGATCAGGCCCCGCGCGTACACCTCACCGCGCGGGGCCCGCCCGATCACCCGGTCCTGCTCGTCGACGACGTCGAGAATCTCTTCGGCGGAACTCATGCCGCCATCCAAGCAAAGCCGTCCGAGCGAAGCAGTCCGGGCGAAGCCGTCCAAGCAAAGCCGTCCGAGCGAAGCCGTCCGGGCGAAGCCGCGCGGCCCCGCCTCACTGCCCCATGACGTACTTGACCGTCGGACCGGTCGTCCAGCCGCCGTCCACCGCCAGCTCGGCGCCCGTCACGTACGAGGCGGCGTCCGAGAGCAGGAAGACGACCGCGCCCGCGATCTCGCCGGCCTCGCCGACCCGGCCCATCGGGGTGTTCGGGTACTTGCCCTCGCCGCGCTCGATGCCGACGGAGGCGGTCATCGGGGTGTACGTCATGCCCGGGTGGACGGAGTTGACGCGGATCCGCGCCGTGCCGAGCTCCACCGCGCCGATCTTCGTCAGACCGCGCACGCCCCACTTGGAGGCGCCGTAACCGGCCGTCAGCGCCAGGCCCATCAGGCCGGCGGCCGAGGAGATGTTGACGATCGAGCCGCCGCCCGCCTCCCGCATCGCGGGGACCACGGCCTTCATGCCGATGAAGACGCCGGTCAGGTTGATGTCGAGGACCTTGCGGAAGTGCTCGACGGACTCGGTCTCCAGGAGGGTGCCGGTGGATATGCCGGCGTTGTTCACCAGGCCGTGCAGTCCGCCGAACTCCGCCACCGCGTACGCGACGGCCGCCGCCCACTCCTCCTCGGAGGTCACGTCGTGGTGGAGGAACCGGGCCCGCTCGCCGAGCTCCCCGGCGGTCGCCCTCCCCTCCTCGTCCAGGACGTCGGTGAGCACGACGTTCGCTCCGGCGGCCACGGCCTGCCGGGCGGCCTCGGCGCCCAGGCCCCGGGCGCCGCCGGTGACGAGGACGGTCCTGCCGGTGAGGTCGTTCATGAGGGGTCCTTCCGTTCGTCCGCCGGCTCCGGCCGGGGGGCGTGGAGCAGGGCGGTGGTGGTCTCGGCGAGGTCCGCGAGGAAGAGCACCTCGCCGGTGAGGGGTTCGGTGCCGTCCAGGTACTGCCGGGCCCGGTCCGCCAGGGCCGCGCCGACCACGGTCAGCGCCAGGTCGAGGCGTTCCAGGAGCAGCGGCTCGGGCAGCCCGGTGGCGGCGAGGCGGTCCGCGATCCGCTCGATCAGGCGCCAGTAGCCGGTGCCGGCGAGCGTGGGGTGGGGCGTGCGGGCGCGGACCCCGCTCTCGTGGCTGAGCTGCGCGGAGATCCGCAGGCAGCGCCGGCCCCGCTCGGTGCGCAACTCGCCGGCCTCGGCCGCGACCAGGGCCGTGACCAGCCCCTTCAGGTCCCCGTCCGCGCCCTCCAGGAGCGGCGCGAGGACCGCCTCCGTACGGGCCTGGCGCCCGGCCATCACGGCGTCGAGCAGCCCGGCGCGCGAGCCGAAGTGGTACTGCACGGCGGAGGGGTTCGCCTGTCCGGCGCGGGCCACGACGTCCCGCAACTGCGCGCCGTGGACGCCCTGGGAGGCGAAGAGCTCCTCCGCCGCGCGGATCAGTTTCTCCCGGGTCTCGGGTCCCGACGTCCTGGCCATACGACCATATTAATGCTGAGCATTAAAAAAGCGAGAAGGATCCTCCGGCGCGGAGAAAGGGCTCGAACGGTTGACTGGATACACCGGTGTATCCAAGATGCGGTCCATGTCCTACGACGCTGACGTGATCGTCATCGGGGCCGGCCTCGCCGGACTCGTCGCCACCGCCGAGCTGGTCGACGCCGGCCGCACCGTGATCCTCCTCGACCAGGAACCCGAACAGTCCCTCGGCGGCCAGGCCCACTGGTCCTTCGGCGGCCTCTTCCTGGTCGACTCGCCCGAACAGCGCCGGATGCGCGTCAAGGACAGCCACGCCCTGGCCCTCCAGGACTGGTACGGCACCGCCGGCTTCGACCGCACCGAGGACCACTGGCCGAGGAAGTGGGCCGAGGCGTACGTCGACTTCGCGGCCGGCGAGAAGCGCGCCTGGCTCCACGCGCGCGGGGTGCGGTTCTTCCCCGTCGTCGGCTGGGCCGAGCGCGGCGGCTACGACGCCACCGGGCACGGCAACTCCGTCCCCCGCTTCCACATCACCTGGGGCACGGGCCCCGGCCTCGTCGCCCCCTTCGAGCGGAAGGTCCGCGAGGGCGTCGCCCGGGGCCTCGTCCGGTTCCGCTTCCGCCACCGCGTCACCGGCCTCGGCCGCACCGCCGGAGCCGTCGACACCGTCACCGGCGAGGTCCTGGCACCCTCCGCCGTCCCGCGCGGCACCGCCAGCGGCCGCGAGGTCACCGGCTCCTTCGAGCTGCGCGCCCAGGCCGTGATCGTCACCTCCGGCGGCATCGGCGGCAACCACGACCTCGTCCGCGCCCAGTGGCCCGCCCGCCTCGGCACCCCGCCCGCCAAGCTGCTCTCCGGCGTCCCCGCGCACGTCGACGGCCTCATGCTCGGCATCGCCGAGAAGGCCGGCGCCAGCCACATCAACCGCGACCGGATGTGGCACTACACCGAGGGCATCGAGAACTGGAACCCCATCTGGGCCCGCCACGGCATCCGCATCCTGCCCGGCCCGTCCTCCCTCTGGCTCGACGCCACCGGCAAGCGGCTGCCCGTGCCGCTCTTCCCCGGCTTCGACACCCTCGGCACCCTCGAACACATCGTGCGGACCGGCCACGACCACACCTGGTTCGTCCTCGACAAGAAGATCATCGGCAAGGAGTTCGCCCTCTCGGGCTCCGAGCAGAACCCCGACCTGACCGGCAAGTCGGTCCGCGGCGTCATCGGCCGCGCGCGGGCGGACGTCCCGGGGCCCGTCCAGGCCTTCATGGACAAGGGCGTCGACTTCGTCGTGGAGAAGGACCTCTCCGCCCTCGTCCGGGGCATGAACGCGCTCACCGGCGAGCCACTGATCGACGAGGCCGCCCTGCGCCGCGAGATCACCGCCCGCGACCGCGAGATCGCCAACCCCTTCACCAAGGACCTCCAGGTCACGGCGGTCCGGGGCGCCCGCACGTACCTCGGCGACAAGCTCATCCGCACGGCGGCCCCGCACCGTATCCTGGACCCCGGCGCGGGCCCGCTGATCGCCGTGCGCCTCAACATCCTCACCCGCAAGTCCCTCGGCGGCCTGGAGACCGACCTCGACTCCCGCGTCCTGACGGAGGGCGGCGGACCCCTGGAAGGCGTCTACGCGGCGGGCGAGGCGGCCGGCTTCGGCGGCGGAGGCGTCCACGGCTACCGCTCCCTCGAAGGCACCTTCCTCGGCGGCTGCGTCTTCTCGGGCCGCGCGGCGGGGCGGGCGGCGGCGAGGGCGGTGGGCTGACGGAACGGGCCCGGCCCGGCGACCGGGTCTCCGGAGAAGCCCCGCGTCAGGCCTCGTGCCGGGCCCCGCACCAGGCCTTGTGCCGGACCCCGCACCAGGCCTCGTGCCGGGCTCCGCGTCAGGCCCCGCCTCGGCCCTCCCGGAGCACCTCCACCACCCGGAACCACTCCACCACCAGCATCGTGTCCCCGTCCACCACGAACTCCGGGTCCCCCAGCGCCTCCCGCATCTCCCCGCCGTGCCAGAACGCCTCGTGGCCCGCGCGCCACTCCTCGACCGACCGGTGGCCCTCGCCCTCGGCGAGCGCGAGGCGGAGGTCCGCGTCGCGCAGGGGCAGGACCTGGACCTCCGTGATCTCCACGACCGCCACCTCGCGGCCGTCCGAGTCGACGACCGCCGAGCGTTCGCCGACCTCGGGCAGCTCCTCCTTCTCGGCCTCGTACTCCAGGAGGAGCCCCGTCGTGGCGGTCTTCTCGCCGGAGAGGACCGCCGCGACGAGCCGGTCCCGCAGGGGGCCGGGGAAGGCGAGCAGGAAGGGCTTGAGCGCGTGAGGGCCGGTCATGGCCGACAGTCTGTCAGCCGTGACCGGCCCTCACCCTTCGTTTCCGGCGGCGCTACAGCACCAGCGACAGCAGCAGCACGAACACGATGCCCACGACCGAGATGATCGTCTCCATCACCGACCAGGTCTTGATCGTCTGGCCGACGTTCATGCCGAAGTACTCCTTCACCAGCCAGAACCCGGCGTCGTTGACGTGGCTGAAGAAGAGCGAACCGGCACCGATCGCGAGGACCAGCAGCGCCGTCTCGCCCGTCGACATGCCCTCCGCCAGCGGAGCCACGAGCCCCGCCGCCGAGATCGTCGCCACCGTCGCCGAGCCCGTCGCGAGCCGGATCGCGACCGCGATCAGCCAGGCGAGCAGCAGGGCCGGGATGGACCAGCTCTCGGAGAAGTCCAGGATCATCTGCCCGACGCCGATGTCGATCAGGGTCTGCTTGAAGCCGCCGCCCGCGCCGACGATCATCAGGACGCCCGCGATCGGGGCGAGGGACTTCTCGACGGTCGAGGACAGCCGCTCCTTGGTGAAGCCGGCCGCCCGGCCCAGGGTGAAGAGCGCGACTATGACGGCGGCGAGCAGCGCGATCAGCGGCGAGCCGATGACGTCGGTGACCTTCTGGACGCCGTTCTCAGGGTCGTCCACGACGATGTCGACGAGCGCCTTCACCAGCATCAGGACGACCGGGAGCAGCACGGTCGCGACGGTGACGCCGAAGCCGGGACGCTTCTCCAGGTCCTCCGAGGGGCGCGTCGCCCCGTCAAGAGAACCCAGCATGTTCTCGGGGGCCTTGATGTCCACCCAGCGGGCCGCGTACCGGGAGAAGACCGGACCGGCGATGATCACGGTCGGGATCGCGACGACGAGGCCCAGGGCGAGGGTGACGCCCAGGTTGGCGCCGACGGCGTCGATCGCGACGAGCGGGCCGGGGTGCGGCGGGATGAGCCCGTGCATCACGGAGAGGCCGGCGAGGGCCGGGATGCCGATCCGCATCAGGGAGTAGTTGCCGCGCTTGGCGACGAGCAGCACGACCGGGATCAGCAGCACGATGCCGACCTCGAAGAAGAGCGGCAGGCCGATCACGGAGGCGATGAGCACCATCGCCCAGGGCATGGCCCGGCCGCTCGCCTTCGCCAGGATCGTGTCGACGATCTGGTCGGCGCCGCCGGAGTCCGCGAGCAGCTTGCCGAGGATGGCGCCGAGGGCGATCAGCACGCCCACGCCGGCGACGGTGGCGCCGAGGCCGGTGGTGAAGGACTTGATGGTGTCCGCGAGCGGCGCGCCCGCGAACGCGCCGAGCGCCAGCGACCCGATGGTCAGCGCCAGGAACGCGTGCAGCTTGAACTTGGTGATGAGCAGGACGATGACGGCGATGCCGGCGAGCACGGCGATTCCGAGCTGGGCGTTGCCTGCCGAGGTGATCGGTTCGGCGGCGTCCGCTGCCAGGATCTCGACGCTGAGACTGGTCACGGTGGTGTCCTTCGTACGGGCAGGAGGAAGAGGGGCGGAGGGGGTCAGGCGGTCCGGCCGCGCAGGGCGGCGACGGCGCGGGCGGTGATCTCCCCGGGGGTGCCGGACACGTCGACGGCGACGCCGGCCTCGTCGTCCTGGAGCGGCTCCAGGGTGGCGAGCTGGGAATCGAGCAGCGCCGTCGGCATGAAGTGCCCCTTGCGCGCGGCCATCCGGCCCTCGATGAGCTCCCGGTCGCCGGTCAGATGCAGGAAGACGACGCCGGGCGCCGCGGCACGCAGCCGGTCCCGGTACGCCCGCTTCAGCGCGGAGCTGCTCACCACGCCGCCGAGCCCCGCCCGGCCGTGCGCCCACTCCCCGATGGCGTCGAGCCAGGGGCCCCGGTCCTCGTCGTCCAGCGGGACGCCGGCCGACATCTTGGCCACGTTCGCCGCCGGGTGGAAGTCGTCGCCCTCGGCGTAGGGGAGGCCGAGGGCCTCGGCGACCAGCGGACCGATGGTGGTCTTGCCGGTCCCCGAGACGCCCATCACGACGACGACGGGAGGGGCCTGGGGAGTGCTGCTCATGGGGTGCCTCGCTGTCTTCTTCGACATCGATTCCGTTGTCCGTCGTGCTCATGAAACCCATGGGGTACGACGTATTCAAGGGACTGTGACATAAAAGTAGTACTTTTAATTCCGGATCCTGCTCCGGATCCTGCTCCGGATCCTGCTCCGGGGGTCGCTCCGGCCCCCGGCCCTGCCGCACCCGCCCCCGTTCCCGCCACGTCCGCCCCCGGTTCCGCCGCGTCCGTCCCCGCTTCCGCTGTGTCCACCCCCGCGTACCCGCATAGGCTGGCCCCCATGACGACACAGGCCCAGGGGCTTCACTCCCACGTCCTGGCCACCCTGGGCCTCGCGATCACCGCGGGGGAGTACCCGCCCGGCACCGTGCTGCGCACCGACGAGCTCGCCCGGCGCTTCGACGTCTCCCGGACCGTGGTCCGCGAGGTCGTCCGGGTCCTGGAGTCCATGTACCTCGTCGAGTCCCGCCGCCGCGTCGGCGTGACCGTGCTCCCCACCGCGAGCTGGAACGTGTACGACCCCCAGGTCATCCGCTGGCGCCTGGCCGGCGCCGACCGCCCCCGCCAGCTCCGCTCGCTCACCGTGCTGCGCTCCGCCGTCGAGCCCGTCGCCGCCGGCCTGGCGGCCCTGAACGCCACCCCCGAGCAGTGCCGCGAGCTCACCGAGCAGGCCCTCGGCATGGTCGCCACCTCGCGCGGCCGGCGCCTGGAGGAGTACCTCGTCCACGACATCGCCTTCCACCGGGTCGTCCTCGACGCCTCCGGCAACGAGATGTTCGCCCGCCTCGGCGACGTCGTCGCGGAGGTCCTCACCGGCCGCACCCACCACCACGTGATGTTCGAGGACCCCGACCCGGCCGCCGTCACCCTCCACGTCCGGGTCGCCGAGGCCGTACGGGAGCGGGACGCGGCCCGCGCCGAGGAGCTGACCCGGCAGATCGCGGTCGGCGCCCTCCAGGAGCTGGACGTCCTCGCGCCGTGAGAACCGGACGCAAGCTCTGAACTAGCTCAAATATGGGCGTTCAGTGACATGCGCCACAGTCAGTCACCGCCCCGTGCCGTGAGGATGTGCGCTGGTCGTACCGGGGAGACCCCCACCAGGGACGACCGGGTACCGCACAGCCCCCTCACGAAGGCGAACAACTCCATGAGTGACCGCGTCACCGCGGCCGACCCGCTGTCCGCCGCACCGGCGGCGTCCGGCGGGCCCACGGCCGCCACCCCCCACGTCGACGCCGGCGACGCCGGATACCGCAAGGACCTCAAGTCCCGGCACATCAACATGATCGCCATCGGCGGCGCCATCGGCACCGGGCTCTTCCTGGGCGCCGGCGGCCGCATGTCGCAGGCCGGGCCCTCCCTCTTCATCGCCTACGCCGTCTGCGGCGTCTTCGCCTTCTTCGTGGTCCGGGCCCTCGGCGAGCTGGTGCTCTACCGCCCCTCCTCCGGCGCCTTCGTCTCCTACGCGCGCGAGTTCATGGGCGAGAAGGGCGCCTACACGGCCGGCTGGCTCTACTTCCTCAACTGGTCGACCACCGCCGTCGCCGACATCACCGCGGCCGCCACCTACGCCCACTTCTGGTCGATGTTCAGCGACGTCCCGCAGTGGATCCTCGCCCTGATCGCCCTCGCGGTCGTCCTCGCCGCCAACCTCATCTCCGTGAAGTACTTCGGCGAGATGGAGTTCTGGTTCGCGATCGTCAAGGTCGCCGCCCTCGTCGCCTTCATGCTGGTCGGCATCTTCCTCGTCGTGACCTCCCACGAGGTCGGCGGCCACACCCCGGGCCTCGGCAACATCACCGACAACGGCGGCATCTTCCCCGAGGGCACGATGCCGATGCTGCTGCTCATCCAGGGCGTCGTCTTCGCCTACGCCTCCGTCGAGCTGTGCGGCGTCGCCGCCGGCGAGACCGAGAGCCCCGAGAAGATCATGCCGAAGGCGATCAACTCGATCATGTGGCGCGTGGGCCTCTTCTACGTCGGCTCCGTCGTCCTGCTCGCCCTCCTCCTGCCGTACACGGCCTACTCCGGCGACCAGAGCCCCTTCGTCACCGTCTTCGACAAGCTGGGCATCCCCGGCGCCGCCGGCGTGATGAACCTCGTCGTCCTCACCGCCGCCCTCTCCAGCCTCAACTCGGGCCTGTACTCCACCGGCCGCATCCTGCGCTCCATGTCGCTCGCCGGCTCCGCGCCCCGCTTCACCGGCGTCATGAACAAGGGCGGCGTCCCGTACGGCGGCATCCTGCTCACCGCCGGCTTCGGCGTCCTCGGCGTCGCCCTCAACTACGTCATGCCCGGCGAGGCCTTCGAACTGGTCCTCAACTTCGCCTCGATCGGCATCATCGGCACCTGGGCCATGATCATGGTTTGCTCGCTGCTGTTCTGGCGCCGGGCGAAGGAGGGCCGGGTCGTCCGCCCCGGCTACAACCTGCCCTGGGCCCCGTACACCCAGATCGTCACCCTCGGCTTCCTCGCCTCCGTCCTCGTCCTCATGTGGATGGACGGCGGCGTCGGCCGCACCACCGTCGCCTGCCTGCCGCTCATCGCGGCCGCGCTCGTCGGCGGCTGGTTCCTGGTCCGCCGCCGGGTCCGCGCGACCGCCGCGGCCCCCCGCGACTGACGGACTCCCACGGACTGACGTACCGTCAAGGGACCCCCACGGGCACGGCCTGCGGGGGTCTCGCCTTTTGTCGGGAGATAGTGGTACGCAGGAGCCTTGCAAGATCCGTTCGCAGAGAAGGAAGTTCGCGATGCCGCAGCACGTCCAGGGGGTCATCGCCCCCGGCAGGAACGAACCGGTACGGGTCGAGACGATCGTGATCCCCGATCCCGGCCCCGGCGAGGCCGTCGTGAAGATCCAGGCGTGCGGCGTCTGCCACACCGACCTCCACTACAAGCAGGGCGGCATCAACGACGAGTTCCCCTTCCTCCTCGGCCACGAGGCCGCCGGGATCGTCGAGTCGGTCGGCGAGGGCGTCACCGACGTCGCCCCCGGCGACTTCGTGATCCTCAACTGGCGGGCCGTGTGCGGCACCTGTCGCGCCTGTCTGCGCGGCCGCCCCTGGTACTGCTTCGACACCCACAACGCGAAGCAGAGGATGACCCTGCTCGACGGCACGGAGCTCTCCCCGGCCCTCGGCATCGGTGCCTTCGCCGAGAAGACCCTCGTCGCCTCCGGCCAGTGCACCAAGGTCGACCCCGCCGTCGCCCCCGAGGTCGCGGGCCTCCTCGGCTGCGGCGTGATGGCCGGCATCGGCGCCGCGATCAACACCGGGAACGTCGGCCGCGGCGACACCGTCGCCGTCATCGGCTGCGGCGGCGTCGGCGACGCGGCGGTCGTCGGCTCCCGCCTCGCCGGAGCCGCGAAGATCATCGCCGTCGACATCGACGACCGGAAGCTGGAGACGGCGAAGGCGATGGGCGCCACCCACACCGTCAACTCCCGCTCCACCGACCCCGTCGAGGCGATCCGCGAACTCACCGGCGGCTTCGGCGCCGACGTCGTCATCGAGGCCGTCGGCCACCCGGAGACGTACCGGCAGGCCTTCTACGCCCGCGACCTCGCCGGCACCGTCGTCCTCGTCGGCGTCCCCACCCCCGAGATGAAGCTCGAACTGCCCCTCCTCGACGTCTTCGGCCGCGGCGGATCGCTCAAGTCCTCCTGGTACGGCGACTGCCTGCCCTCCCGGGACTTTCCGATGCTCGTCGACCTGCACCAGCAGGGCCGCATCGACCTCGCCGCCTTCGTCACCGAGACCATCGGCCTCGGCGAGGTCGAGAAGGCCTTCGCCCGCATGCACGAGGGCGACGTCCTGCGCTCGGTGGTGGTGCTGTGATGACCGCCCGGATCGACCACCTCGTCACCTCCGGCACCTTCAGCCTCGACGGCGGCACCTGGGACGTCGACAACAACGTCTGGATCGTCGGCGACGACACCGAGGCGATCGTCATCGACGCCGCCCACGACGCCGGAGCCGTCCTCGCCGCGCTCGACGGACGCACCCTGCGCGCCATCGTCTGCACCCACGCCCACGACGACCACGTGAACGCGGCCCCGGCGCTCGCGGCCGCCACCGGCGCCCGCATCCTGCTCCACCCCGCCGACCTGCCGCTGTGGAAGCAGACCCACCCCGACCACAGCCCGGACGGCGACCTCGCCGACGGCCGGGTCCTCACCATCGCCGGCACCGACCTCACGGTCCTGCACACCCCGGGCCACGCCCCCGGGGCGGTCAGCCTGTACGCGCCGGAGCTCGGCACGGTCTTCACCGGCGACACCCTCTTCCAGGGCGGCCCCGGCGCCACCGGCCGGTCCTTCTCGGACTTCCCCACGATCGTCGACTCGATCCGGGACAAGCTCCTCACCCTGCCGCCGGAGACGGTGGTGCGCACCGGCCACGGCGACACCACCACCATCGGCGCCGAGGCCCCCCACCTCCAGGAGTGGATCAGCCGGGGCCACTGAGCCGCAGCCGGCTCTCGAAACGCACCGCGCGGCCCGTGAACGGGTCGGTGAACTCCAGCGTCCGCGCCAGCAGCCCCAGCGGACGCCCGAAGTCCTCCGGCCCGTCCTCACGGACCACCGGGTAGACCGGATCGTTCAGGATCGGCAGCCCCAGGGCGTTCATGTGCACCCGTAGCTGGTGCGTCCGCCCGGTCACCGGTTCGAGGCGGTACCGGCCGAGCCCGCCCGCGTGCGCCACAAGCCCGATCCGGCTCTCGGCGTTCGGCTCGCCCGGCACCTCCCGGGCGGCCATCACCCCGCGCTCCTTCTCGATCCGGCTCCGCACCGTCACCGGCAGCCCCACCGCCGGGTCGTACGGCGCCACCGCCTCGTACTCCTTGCGCACGGCCCGGTCCCGGAACAGCGTCTGGTACGCCCCCCGGTCCTCCTCCCGCACGACGAACAGCACGAGCCCCGCCGTCAGCCGGTCGAGCCGGTGCGCGGGCTGGAGGCGGGGCAGCCCCAGGTCCCGCCGCAGTCGTGCCGTCGCGGTCTCCGTGACGTGCCGCCCCCGGGGCATCGTCGCCAGGAAGTGCGGCTTGTCGGCCACCACGATCCGCTCGTCCCGGTACACGACCCCGACCGCGAACGGCACCGGCGTCTCCGGCGGGAAGTCCCGGTGGAACCAGATCCACCGCCCCACGGCGTACGGCTCGTCCCCGCCGACCGGCCCGTCGGTCCCGACGAACCGCCCCTCCCGCAGCATCTCCTCGACCCGCCCGGCCCCGACGGCCGCCCCGTACCGCTCCACCAGGTGGTCCCGCACGGTCGCCCAGGCGCCGTCCGGGTCCTCCGGGAGCCGCACCCGCACGGGATCGATGCCGTCCCGCTGGGGCAGCGGAGAAGCGGGGGCCCTGGTCCTGCGTCTCACCACTCCGCCTCGTGGCCGTCCGTACTCGTGCGTCCATGACGCGTGCGCTCATGATGCGTGCGCTCATGCGAAAGTCCCGGTCGAGAAGATCTCGACCGGGACTCCGTGTGGTGTCCGAGGGGGGACTTGAACCCCCACGCCCGATAAAGGGCACTAGCACCTCAAGCTAGCGCGTCTGCCATTCCGCCACCCGGACAAGGTGTCTGTCTTCCTGGCCGCTGGGCCCTTCCGACGAGGAAAACCATAGCAAACATTCGAGGTGGTCGATCACCACCCCCGGTCGGCCCCCGTCATGTGACGGCCGCGTGTCGGCGGGCCGCCGCCCTTGGGCGCCGAGGGGGCCACGCGGGAGGATGGGGGCGACCACCAGCAATCACGTGGGGCACGTAGTGGGAGGAAGCAGAGTGAGCGAGTCGAACACGGCCGGGAGCGTCCGCGGCGAGGACGAGGTAGTCGACCTCTGTCGCGACCTCATCCGCATCGACACCAGCAACTACGGCGACCACTCGGGCCCGGGGGAGCGGGCGGCGGCGGAGTACGTCGCCGAGAAGCTCGCCGAGGTCGGTCTGGACCCGCAGATCATCGAGTCGCACCGGGGGCGGGCCTCCACCGTCGCCCGGATCGAGGGCGAGGACCCGTCGCGGCCCGCCCTGCTGATCCACGGCCACACCGACGTCGTCCCGGCCAACGCCGAGGACTGGACCCACCACCCCTTCTCCGGGGAGATCGCCGACGACTGCGTCTGGGGCCGCGGCGCCGTCGACATGAAGGACATGGACGCGATGACCCTCGCGGTCGTGCGGGACCGGCTGCGCAGCGGCCGCAAGCCCCCGCGCGACGTCGTCCTCGCCTTCCTCGCCGACGAGGAGGCCGGCGGCACCTACGGCGCCCGGTACCTGGTCGACAAGCACCGAGACCTCTTCGAGGGGGTCACCGAGGCCATCGGCGAGGTCGGCGGCTTCTCCTTCACCGTCAACGAGAACCTGCGGCTCTACCTGGTCGAGACGGCCCAGAAGGGCATGCACTGGATGCGGCTGACCGTCGAGGGCACCGCGGGCCACGGCTCGATGACCAACGACGACAACGCCATCACGGAGCTCTGCGAGGCCGTGGGCCGCCTCGGCCGCCACCAGTGGCCGGTGAGGGTCACCAAGACCGTCCGGTCCTTCCTGGACGAGCTCTCGGACGCCCTGGGCACCCCGCTCGACCCCGAGGACATGGACGCCACCCTCGCCAAGCTCGGCGGCATCGCCAAGATGATCGGCGCCACCCTGCGGAACTCGGCGGCCCCGACCATGCTCGGTGCCGGCTACAAGGTGAACGTGATCCCCGGCCAGGCCACGGCGCACGTCGACGGCCGCTTCCTGCCGGGGTACGAGCAGGAGTTCCTGGCCGACCTCGACCGGATCCTCGGCCCCCGCGTGAAGCGCGAGGACGTGCACGGCGACAAGGCCCTGGAGACCAGCTTCGACGGCTCCCTGGTGGACGCCATGCAGCTCGCCCTGCGCGCCGAGGACCCGATCGCCCGCGCCGTGCCGTACATGCTCTCCGGCGGCACCGACGCCAAGTCCTTCGACGACCTCGGCATCCGCTGCTTCGGCTTCGCCCCGCTCCGGTTGCCGCCGGAGCTGGACTTCGCCGGCATGTTCCACGGCGTGGACGAGCGGGTCCCGGTCGACGGCCTCAAGTTCGGCGCCCGCGTCCTGGACCGCTTCCTCGACGCCTGCTGAGCGGGGACGCCCGTCGGGCGGGTCCGCCGGGCGTCCCCGCCCGGCGCCCGCCCCGGATTCGCCCGTGCGTTTGCGTGTGACCGAAAAGAGTGAATGACCCCGGGGGCTCGTAGCCCCCACCCCTCCCCCTCGTTACAGGTGTGCGGTCCGCGGCTGGGACCGCATTGCCAACTAGGAGGAATAATGATCAAGAAGGTCGTCGCTGCTGCGGCTGCCACCGGCGGTCTGGTTCTCGCGGGCGCCGGCATGGCGGTCGCCGACGCGGGTGCCCAGGGTGCGGCCATCGGTTCCCCCGGTGTCCTCTCGGGCAACGTCGTCCAGGTGCCGGTTCACGTTCCCGTGAACGTGTGCGGCAACACGGTCTCCGTGATCGGCCTGCTGAACCCCGCCTTCGGCAACGCCTGCGTCAACGACTGACGTCGTCCCTCGCCCCATGAGGGTGTGAGCCGGTCCGGCCCCGGAGTGCGTGCCATGCACTCCGGGGCCGGTGGCCATTTCCGCCCCGGGCCCTCCGCCCGGTGGCACTCTTTCGAAGCCGAGCAGGCAGGGAACAAGCTATGCGACAGGTCACGCGCAAGGGCCTCATCACCGTTGCGGCCGCCGGCGGCGTCTTCGCCGCGATCGGCGGCGGCTATGCGCACGCCGACTCCGGTGCGAACGGTGCGGCCACGAACTCCCCGGGCGTCGCGTCCGGGAACTCCGTCCAGGTCCCGGTGCACGTGCCGGTGAACGCCTGCGGGAACACCGTCAGCGCCGTCGGGCTGCTGAACCCGGCGATGGGCAACAAGTGCGCCAACGTCTCCGACTCGGGGAAGCCGGGCAAGCCCGGCGGCGGCTCCTCCGCCGACGGCCACACGGGCGGCTCGCCCGGCGTGGGCTCCGGCAACAACGTCCAGGTGCCGGTCGACGTCCCGGTGAACGTGTGCGGCAACAGCGTCTCGGTCATCGGGCTCCTCAACCCGGCCGCCGGCAACGACTGCGCCAACGAAGCCGAGCCCACGCGGCCGGGCAACCCGGAGAACCCCGGCAACCCGGGCAACCCCGGGAATCCGGGCACTCCCGAGAGCCCCGGCACCCCGGGCACCCCCCAGACCGACGACGGGTCGAACACCCCCGGGGCGCAGACCGTGACGCCGCCGCGGGCCGTCGAGGAGCTCGCCGAGACCGGCGCCGCGCCGCTCGGCGTGATCGTCCCCGCCGGAGCCGGACTGCTGCTCGCCGGTTCGCTGATCTACCGCCGGTCCCGCCGCGCCGCCTGAGACGGCCGCACGGCCCGGACCGTGTGACGCGCACCACGCACGGGGGCCCCGCACACCGCGGGGCCCCTTCTCGTGGTCCTTCCGACTACCAGGTCGCCCTGACCTGGCGGATGATCCGCCGCTTCAACCGCACTCTGCGGCTCCCGTCCCGGTGCAGGCTCAGACGGTCCAACTCCCAGTGTCCGTACTCGGCATGGTCGGTCAGCAGCCGCGTCGCCTCCTTGCGGGAGACACCGCGCGGCACGTACACGTCGACAAATTCGTATTCCGGCATCGCATCTATTGTGCGGGCACGGCCCCGGTACGGATAGCGTCTGTCCCATGTCTGATGCTGCGCAGCCCACCGCTGCCGAGGTACGTGCCGCCGCCGAGGCGGTCAAAGCCGCACTGGACCGTCACCTCGCGGCGGTCGAACGCCGCACGGGGGACGACGACCCGGCCGTCTACGAGGCCTTCAACGCCCTGGCCTCGGCGGCCGAGACCTACGACGAACTCCTCTACGACCACTACGACGAGGTCACCCCCTTCGAGATCCCCGGGGCGGACGGCTCCCTGCCGCCGTACACCGGACCCGACGAACCCCACGCCCTCAGCCTCCTGATCCGCCGCGACTACGCCGTGGCGGAGCCCCGGCGCCTGCTCGCCCAGGCCCGCCGCGTCGCCGAGACCGGCGGCGAGGACGTCACCGGGGCGGCCGCCAAGGCCGGCGTCTCGCCCCTCGCCGCGCTCGGCGTGCTCTTCGGCGAGTACGAGCCGGACGAGATCGCCTCCCGGCACAAGGACTTCGGCCTGGAGGAGGGCGACTCCACGCTCTGGGTCGTCGCGGCCGACGAACTCCCGGAACCGGGGGAGTGGCTCAACGCCCCCTTCGACCACGCCGATCCCGAGCGGATCGTCTGCCGCTTCGACGTCAGCTCCGTCTTCGACGAGGAGGAGGACGACACCGACGTCGATGACGCCGACATCGCCGACGCCGGTGACGGCACCGGCGGCGGCACGGCCGGGAGGGCCCGCGCCTGACGTCAGGACCGACGCGGAGACGCCGGAGGGCCGGGACACCGTACGAGGTGTCCCGGCCCTCCCGTCGTTCCTCCCGCGCCGCCCTACTCCCCGGGAGCGGCGAGCAGCGCCTCCAGGAGAGGCCGCAGCCGCGTCGTGCGCTCCGGGGCCACCCCCTCCGCGACCGCCCGGGGCAGGGCCTGGTCCACGCCGTGCACGACCGACAGGTGGCGCTCCGCCCGGCCGAAGGCCGTGTACACCCACGCCCGGCTCAGGCCGCCCGCCGCGTCCCCGGGCAGCACCGCGACCACCGCGGGCCACCGCGTCCCGGCCGCCTGGTGCGCGGTGAGCGCCCAGCCGTGCCGCAGCGCCGACTCCACCCGCTCCTTCGGTACGAGGACCTCGCCGTCCCCGCACCGCAGCCGCAGGCCCTCGGCGTCGGCCGACAGGACCGTACCGGTGACCGTGTGCCCCGGCACCGGCGCGTACGCCACCCGGTCGCCGGGGTCGTAGCCGCCGAACCGGCCGGGGCCGGGGTTGAGCCGCTGCTTGAGGGCGGCGTTCAGCGCGCGCGTGCCGGCCGAGCCGCCGTGGCCGACCGTGACGACCTGGGTCCGCTCCGGCGGCACCCCGATCGCCCGGGGCACCGAGTCGGCCACCAGTTGGACGGTGCGGTGCACGGCCTCGCCCGCGTCCCGCACCGGGACGATCACGACCTCCTTGCCGGGGGCCTCGACCTGGTTCAGTTCGCCGACACCGATGCCCGACACCAGCTCGCCGAGCGGCCCCGGGTCGGGGACGCGCGAGGCGATCCGGGGGCACACCCGGGCCGCGAGCGCGTCGGCGAAGACCCGGCCCGCGCCCGGCGCCCCGAGGACCTCCGGGTCACCGCTCAGGACTAGGCGGCAGCCGTCCGGCAGCGACTCCACGAGCGTCGCGGCCGTCTCCACGTCCACCTGCGGCGCGTCGAGCACCACCAGCAGGTCCAGGGCGAAGGCCCCGTCCTCGTCCCGGCCCGGCCCGGCCGTCCCGGACAGCAGGGCGGCGACCGTCACGGCCTCCGTCCCCGCGGCGCCGAGCGCCCGCCGCCCGCCGTCGGAGTGGACCGCGACCAGGGCGCGGAGGCCCCGCTCGCGGGCCTTCGCCGCGAGCGCCACCGGCTCGGCGCGGGCGGCCTCGCCGCCGGTGTGCAGGACGAGGCCGTGCGCACCGGCGGCGCGCTCCAGCTCGGAGCCCTCCCAGGCGTCGGCCGTCGCCGTCCTGACCAGACGGGCGAGGCCCTCCGCGAGGCTCTCCTCCGCGAGCGCGTAGCGGTCGAGGCCGAGCAGCGCGGGCGGCTCCTCGCCGCTCTCCGCGCTCCCGTCCGCGTCCTCGCCGGACCCCTCCGTCTCCTCTTCCGTCTCCTCCGGGGCCTCCCGCTCCTCCTGGAAGAGGTGGACCGCCCCCTCGGAGACCGCCGTGTCGACCGCCTCCCCCGGGTCGGGCACGGAGTGCGCGGCGAGCCCGGCGCGCACGGTCCCGACCTCCTGGGCGGTGTGCCCCTGGAGCGCGGCCCGCTCCAGGAGCCACACGGTGAGGGCGACCGTCCGGCGCGGGTCGCCGGGGCCGCAGTCGGGTCCGAGCAGCGCCCGCGCGAAGCCGTCGGCCCGCTCCGGCCGCACCCCCGCCACCGCGAGGAGCTGCCACGGGTCGTCGAGCAGCACCGCGGCCGCGCCCTCGCCGAGCGCGGCGGCCACCGGTCCGGCCAGTGCCTCCGGGGCGCCGCCCCGGGCCAGGACCTCGCGGACGGCGGCCGCGGTGGCGGGTGCCGGGGCGGTCGCCCGCTCCGGTGCGGGGGGCCGGGGGGCCGCCACCGGGGCCGGCTCGGGGACGGAGGGCCGGGGCGCCGGCTCGGCCGCCTCGTAGAAGGAACCGCCCTTGGCCGCGCCGCCCTCCACGGCCCGGACCGCCGCGAGGAGGTCCGCCGCGGTGCCGCTCAGCTTGGTGCCGGCCGCGACCGGGCCGCCCTTCTCGGCCTTCCGCGCCTCGATCTTCGCCCGCAGTTCCCGCTGCGCGGCCAGCTCGGCCTGCGCCTCGCTCAGTCCGGGCGCGCCGGGGTCCCCGCCGTCGCCGGTCCCCTCGGCCGGCTTCTCGGCGGACCCGGCCCGCTCCCCGGAGGCCTCTCCGGCCTCCTCGGCGGCGTCGGGCCCCTCTGCGGCATCGGTCCCCCCGGCGGTGTCGGGTTCTCCGGCGGCCGCCCCGGCCCCCTCCCGTACGTCCTCGGTGGGCTCCACGTCCTCGGGTGCCTCGGGCGCGGTCTCCCCGGAAGGCTCGGTCACAAGGTGCTCCAGTCGTGATCCGGATAGCGGTGCACGGGCGCCGACACGTCGTTCAGCGCCCGGCAGATCTCGTCAGGAAGACTAAGGGTCTCCACCGACAACGCGGCCGTGAGCTGGCGCGTCGTGCGCGCGCCGACGATCGGGGCGGTCACCCCGGGCCGGTCGCGGACCCAGGCGAGCGCCACGTGGAGCGGGGTCGTCGCGAGGCCGTCGGCCGCCGTCGTCACCGCGTCCACGATCCGGCTCGCCGCGTCGTCCAGGTACGGCTCCACGAAGGGCGCCATCCGCTCCGAGGCGCCCCGCGAGTCCGCCGGCGTCCCGCTCCGGTACTTCCCGGTCAGGACGCCGCGCCCCAGCGGCGAGGAGGGCAGCAGGCCCATGCCGAGGTCCATGGCGGCCGGCAGCACCTCGCGCTCCACGCCCCGCTGGAGCAGCGAGTACTCCAGTTGCGCGCCCGCGAGCCGGGTCCGGTCCCCGCCGAGCTGCCAGGTGCCCGCCTTGGCGAGCTGCCAGCCGCAGAAGTTCGCCACGCCCGCGTACCGGGCCCGTCCGCTGCGCACGGCGATGTCGAGCGCCTGGAGGGACTCCTCCAGGGGCGTGTGCGGGTCGAAGGCGTGCAGTTGCCACAGGTCCACGTGGTCCGTGCCGAGCCGGGCGAGGGAGGCGTCGAGCGCGGCGAGCAGGTGTCCGCGCGAGCCGTCCGTGCGCCGGTCGGGGTCGGGGACGCTGCCCGCCTTGGTCGACAGGACGAGGTCCTGCCGGGGCACGAGGCGTTCCACGAGGCGCCCGAGCAGGTACTCCGCCTCGCCCCCGCCGTACACGTCGGCGGTGTCCACGAGCGTGCCGCCGGCGTCCCAGAACGCCTTCAGTTGCTCGGCGGCGTCGTGCTCGTCGGTGTCCCGGCCCCAGGTGAGGGTGCCGAGTCCGATGCGCGACACGCGCAGGCCCGTACGTCCGAGATGCCTCTGCTCCATGGGCGCGAGATTACTGGCCGGGGCACCACGCGGAGAGAGCCTGTGGACAACCACGTCCTGTCGGCGGCGCCGACCGCGCGCTAGAGTCCGGCCCACAGAGACGTTACCGATGGGTAAGGGGTGCGTGGAATGCGGCTCGGCATCAACCTCGGCTACTGGGGCGCCGGTATGGACGGCGACAACCTCGCCGTCGCGCAGGAGGCGGACCGCCTCGGGTACGACGTCTGCTGGGCCGCCGAGGCCTACGGTTCGGACGCGCCCACCGTCCTCGCCTGGGTCGCGGCGAAGACCGAGCGGATCGACGTCGGCTCCGCGATCATGCAGATCCCGGCCCGGCAGCCCGCCATGACGGCGATGACCGCCGCCACCCTCGACTCGCTCAGCGGCGGCCGCTTCCGCCTCGGCCTCGGCGTCTCCGGACCCCAGGTCTCCGAGGGCTGGTACGGCGTGAAGTTCGACAAGCCGCTCGCCCGGACCCGCGAGTACGTCGAGATCGTCCGCAGGGCCATGACCCGCGAGCGGCTCAGCTACGACGGCGCGCACTGGACCCTGCCGCTCCCGGACGGCCCCGGCAAGCCCCTCAAGCTCACCGTGCACCCGCAGCGCGAGCACATCCCGCTCTACATCGCCGCGATCGGCCCCAGGAACCTGGAGCAGACCGGCGAGATCGCCGACGGCGCCCTGCTGATCTTCCCCTCCGCCGACCACCTGGAGGACACGGCCCTGCGGCACATCCGCGCGGGCCGCGAGAAGGCCGGCCTGACCATGGACGGCTTCGACGTCTGTCCCACCGTGCCGCTCGCCCTCGGCGACGACATCGACGCGCTCGCCGACGTGTTCCGGCCGTACACCGCCCTCTACGTCGGCGGCATGGGCAGCCGCAAGCAGAACTTCTACAACCAGCTCGCGCGGCGCATGGGCTACGAGAAGGAGGCCGCCGAGGTCCAGGACAAGTACCTGGCCGGCGACAAGACGGGGGCCGCGGCCGCCGTGCCGCACTCCCTGATCGACCGCACCACCCTGCTCGGCTCCGTCGAGCGGATCGCCGACCGGATGGCGGCCTACGCCGCCGCCGGGGTCACCACCCTCACCGTCGCCCCGGCCGGCTTCACCCTCGACGAGCGGGTGGCGGCCCTGCGGGCGGGCGTCGAGGCGCTGGAGCGGGCCGGGCTGGCGTGACGCACCGCCGGATCCGCGCGTGACGCGCCGGCGGCCCTGCGCGTGACGCGCCGGCGGCCCTGCGCGTGACGCGCCGACGGCTCCGTACGCGTGTCCCGTACGGAGCCGTCGGAGGGGCCTGCGGCCGTGGTGGGGGCTCGGGGGTCTTCCCCGCCACGGCCGTCACGCAGCACAACGGTTCCGGCGGGCCCCTGGTTACGCCCTCGGGGCTCACTCTTTCGGCCGAACCGCTCCCGCCCCCGTGTTGCCCGCCGTTCCGGACCGGACTTGACTCGTTCTTCCCGGACGCGGTGCTCCCCGGACGTACCGGAGTGCGAACGTCCGCACGGAGGTGGCGGCGATGCTCACGGCCAAGGGCCTGTTCCAGGAAATCATCGACGACGACGAGTCCTTCCGGCTCTTCTGTTCGATCGCGGCGAGCGGCGAGGCCCAGGGCGGCTGGGAGAACGCCCGGATCGCGGCCCTCGTCGCCCCGGGCATGCGCGACCTCGCGCCCAAGATCACCCGGCACGGCGCCGACGAGGACAAGCACGGCCGGATCTTCAACGCGCTGATGAAGAAGCGCGGCCTCGAACCCGTCCCGGTGCCCCCCGACACCGACTACACGATGCTGCTCGAACAGCGCGGCATCGGCCTCGCGCACGACAAGCTCCGCCGCGACGAGCCCCTGACCGAGCGGGACATCATCGTCTACCTCGCCCACAGCCGGGTCACCGAGCAGCGGGCGGCCGACCAGATGGACATGCTCGTCACGTACTTCGGGGACCACCCCGAGCTCGGCAGGGCCATCCACATGATCGACAACGACGAGGCCAACCACCTCGCCTACTGCCACGAGGAGCTGCTCCGGCTCGCCCGCCAGGGCCACGGCCGGCTGATCCAGCGGACCCTGCGCGAGTCCGCCCTGGTCGAGATCCAGGTCTACCGCGACGTCAGCCTCGCCGTGATGCGCCACATGGGCCGCATCCTGAAGTGGCCCAGGCCCAAGGCCCTCGTCCTCGCCGCCGGCATCCACGGCATGTACGCGTACGAGCGCGCCGCCGGGTGGCACAAGATGATCGACCTCAGGATGCCCGAACGGCGCGACGCCCTCGGCGGCCCGGCGATCCCCGCCCCCGCCTTCTGAGCCCGCGGGGGCGGGCCCGGCACGGCGGGAGCGGTCCTACATCCAGCCGCGCCGCTTGAACATCCGGTACAGGACGACGACGATCCCCGTCATCACGACGATCACCGCCGGGTACCCCATCCCCCAGCGCAGCTCCGGCATGTGCTCGAAGTTCATGCCGTAGATCCCCGCGACCATGGTGGGGACCGCCGCCATGGCCGCCCACGCCGAGATCTTCCGCATGTCGTCGTTCTGCCGCACCCCCATCTGCGCCAGATGGGCCGAGAGCACGTCGGACAGGAGCCGGTCCAAACCCTCCACCTGCTCGTTGGACCGCATCAGGTGGTCGTTGACGTCCCGGAAGAACGGCTGGGCGTGCTCCTCCACGAACGGCACCGAACCGGTCGTCAGACGGGCCATCGGACCGGCCAGCGGACCGCTGGCCCGCCGGAACTCCAGGACCTGCCGCTTCGCCGTGTAGATCCGCGCCGCCGTGTTGGAGGCCGCCTCCCCGCTGGGCGCGAAGACGTCCGCCTCCAGCTCCTCCAGGTCCACCTGGAGCTCGCCCGCGACCTCCAGGTAGTGGTCCACGATCGCGTCGCTCACCGCGTACAGGACCGCCGTCGGGCCGTGCTTCAGGACCTCCGGGTCGGCCTCCAGGCGCCGGCGCACCTGCGCCAGCGGGGCCCCCTCGCCGTGCCGGACCGTGACCACGAACGAGTCGCCCACGAACACCATCAGCTCGCCCGAGGAGACCCGGTCGCTCTCCGGCTCGTACACGACCGGCTTGAGCACCACGAAGAGCGAGTCGTCGTAGACCTCCAGCTTGGGCCGCTGGTGGGCCTTCAGGGCGTCCTCGACGGCCAGGGGGTGCAGCGCGAACTCCGAGGCCACGTGGTCGAACTCCGCCTCGGTGGGTTCGTGCAGGCCCACCCACAGGAACGCGTCGTCGCCCGTCGACCGCGCCTCCTCCAAGGCGTCCGAGAGGTCGGCGGGGCCGTCCGTACGGCGCCCGTCCCGGTAGATGGCAGAGTCCACGATCACGGGGCGCATTCTCCCCCCGAACGGTTCCGCCATGCACGCGTACGCGCGCCCGTGGACCCCGGGCGCAGGCCACGCGCGCGTGCGGCGGCCGGGGAAACGGACCCGCCCTTCCCCGCGTGCGCGTACGGAGGCCGGCGAGACGGGCCCGCTCCGGGCACCGCCTAGGCTGGCCGCCATGGCCACGCTGATCCTCGTCCGGCACGGACGCTCCACCGCCAACACCTCCGGGGTCCTCGCCGGGCGCACGCCCGGGATCGCGCTCGACGAGCGCGGGGCCGCGCAGGCCGCCGCGCTCCCCGGGCGCCTCGCGGACGTCCCGCTCGCCGCCGCCGTCTCCAGCCCCCTCCAGCGCTGCCGGGAGACCCTGCGGCCCCTCCTCGACGCCCGTCCGGACCTCCCGTTCCACGTCGAGGAGCGGATCAACGAGTGCGACTACGGCGACTGGTCGGGCCGCAAGCTCGCCGAGCTCAACGACGAGCCCCTGATGGAGGTCGTCCAGGCGCACGCCTCCGCCGCCGCCTTCCCCGGCGGCGAGTCCATGCGCGCGATGCAGAACCGCGCCGTCGAGGCCGTACGGGACTGGAACGCGCGGATCGAGGCCGAGCACGGCGAGGACGCCTGCTACGTCATGTGCTCGCACGGCGACATCGTCAAATCGCTCGTGGCGGACGCCCTCGGCCTCCACCTCGACCTCTTCCAGCGCGTCCACGTCGACCCCTGCTCGGTCACCGTCATCCGCTACACGCGCCTGCGTCCCTTCCTCCTCCGGCTCGGCGACACGGGGGACTTCGCCGGATTCGCCCCCCGCGAGCGCCCGGGGGACGGCGGGGCGGCCGAGGTCGGTGGCGGTGCGGGCGCACCGTGATCCCTTCGCGCAGTAGGGTGGACGCGCCGTTGTAGTACGACCGTCGAGACGCAAGGAGCCGGGAACGTGTCCCGTCAGGTGTTCCTCTACGACCCACCGGAGCGTTTCGTGGCCGGCACGGTCGGACTGCCTGGCCGCCGTACGTTCTTCCTCCAGGCGTCCGCCGGCGGCCGGGTCACCAGCGTCGCCCTGGAGAAGATGCAGGTCGCCGCCCTCGCCGAGCGCATCGACGAGCTCCTCGACGAGGTCGTGCGGCGCACCGGCGGCAACGCGCCCGTGCCCGCCGTCGCCCCCGTCGAGATCGCGGACACCGCCCCCCTCGACGCGCCCGTCGAGGAGGAGTTCCGGGTCGGCACCATGGCGCTCGCCTGGGACGGCGAGGAACAGCGCATGATCGTCGAGGCGCAGGCCCTCGTGGAGCTCGACGCGGACTCCGAGGAGGACCTCGCCGAGGCCGAGGAGCGGCTGCTCCAGGACGAGGAGAACGGCCCGCCGATGCTCCGGGTCCGCCTCACCGGCGCCCAGGCCCGGGCCTTCGCCAAGCGGGCCCTGGACGTCGTCAACGCCGGCCGCCCGCCGTGCCCGCTGTGCAGCCTGCCGCTCGACCCCGAGGGACACGTCTGCCCCCGCCAGAACGGATACCGCCGCGGAGCATGAGCAGCCCCCAGACCCTGCCGGGCGCGGACCTGCTCGCCCACGGTGAGCTGACCGTGCGCGGCCGGATCCGCGAGGCCTCCAACGCCGTCCTGTACTGCTCTGTCGCGTACGAGGGCCGGGAGGCGGCCTGCGTCTACAAGCCGGTCGCGGGGGAGCGGCCCCTGTGGGACTTCCCCGACGGAAACCTCGCCCGGCGCGAGGTCGCCGCGTACGAGGTCTCCGAGGCCACCGGCTGGGGCCTGGTCCCGCCGACGGTGCTCCGCGACGGCCCGTACGGCGAGGGCATGGTCCAACTGTGGATCGAGGCCGACCCCGGGGCGCGGCTCCTGGCCCTCACCGAGGACGAGGCGCCGGGAGAGGGCTGGAAGGCCGTCGGGGAGGCCGAGGTCGGCGAGGGCCGCACCGCCCTCCTCGTCCACGCCGACACCCCCGGACTGCGGCGGCTCGCCGTCCTGGACGCCGTGATCAACAACGGCGACCGCAAGGGCGGCCACCTGCTGCCGGCCCCCGACGGGCACCTGTACGGCATCGACCACGGGGTCACCTTCCACGTCGAGGACAAGCTGCGCACCCTGCTGTGGGGATGGGCGGGCGAGGAACTGCCCGCCGAGGCGGTCGAGGTCCTCGACCGCCTCGGCCCGGCCCTGGCGCCCGGAGCGCCGCTCGCCACCCGACTGGCCGAACTGCTCACCGGCGCCGAGGTGGCGGCGGTACGCGCCCGCGTGGCGGCCCTGCGGGCGGGCGGACGGCACCCGGAACCCTCGGGCCAGTGGCCCGCCATCCCCTGGCCGCCTGTCTGAGAACCGCCGTCCCGAGCCTCGTTCCGGGCCCCGTGCGGCCCACCCGCCCCAGGGGTTCGACCGAAAGTTTTCGGCCAAGCCGTGCCGGGCGGAGGAGTGCCCTCTTGGGAGACGCACGCGCGCATTCGCCCCGCAAGACCGCCTAATCGGTCAAGATCCCGGATCCGGTTCGTATCCGGAACACCTGTCCGGTTACGCTCGGGTCATGCATGCCTGGCCCGCTTCTGAGGTCCCCGCCCTTCCCGGCAAGGGCCGCGACCTCCGGATCCACGACACCGCGACCGGCGGACGAGTCACCCTCGTCCCCGGTCCCGTCGCCCGCATCTACGTCTGCGGCATCACCCCGTACGACGCGACCCACATGGGTCACGCGGCGACCTACAACGCGTTCGACCTCGTGCAGCGCGTGTGGCTCGACACCAAGCGGCAGGTTCACTACGTCCAGAACGTGACGGACGTGGACGACCCCCTCCTGGAGCGCGCGATCCGCGACGGCGTGGACTGGGTCGGACTCGCCGAGCGCGAGACCGCCCTCTTCCGCGAGGACATGACCGCCCTGCGGATGCTGCCCCCGCGGCACTACATCGGCGCGGTCGAGGCCATACCGGGCATCGTCCCGCTCGTCGAGCGCCTGCGGGACGCCGGCGCCGCCTACGAGCTCGACGGCGACGTCTACTTCTCCGTCGACGCCGACCCGCACTTCGGCGAGGTCTCGCACTACGACGCCGAGCTGATGCGCCACCTCTCCGCCGAGCGCGGCGGCGACCCCGAGCGCCCCGGCAAGAAGAACCCGCTCGACCCGATGCTCTGGATGGCCGCCCGCGAGGGCGAGCCGAGCTGGGACGGCGGCAGCCTCGGCGCGGGCCGCCCCGGCTGGCACATCGAGTGCGTCGCCATCGCCCTCGACCACCTCGGCATGGGCTTCGACGTGCAGGGCGGCGGCTCCGACCTGATCTTCCCGCACCACGAGATGGGCGCCTCGCACGCCCAGGCCCTCACCGGCGAGTTCCCGATGGCCAAGGCGTACGTCCACGCCGGCATGGTCGCCCTCGACGGTGAGAAGATGTCCAAGTCCAGGGGCAACCTGGTCTTCGTCTCGAAGCTGCGCCGCGACGGCGTCGACCCGGCCGCGATCCGGCTCGCGCTCCTCTCCCACCACTACCGCGCCGACTGGGAGTGGACCGACCGGATCCTCCAGGACGCCGTGGAGCGCCTCGGACGCTGGCGCGCCGCGGTCTCCCGCCCCGACGGGCTGCCCGCCGACGCCCTCGTCGAGGAGATCCGCGAGGCCCTCGCCGACGACCTCGACGCACCGGCCGCGCTCGCCGCGATCGACCGCTGGGCCGAGCGCCAGACGGCCGGGGGCGGCACCGACGAATCCGCTCCCGGACTCGTCTCCCGCGCCGTCGACGCGCTCCTGGGCGTCGCCCTGTAGGGACGCCGCCGTACAACTCCCTTCCGGCCAACCGCCCTTGGACTTCCGTGCGAAGTCCGGGGGCGGTTCCGTTTTGTCCTGTCGCGATGCTCGATTCTGCGCTAAAGAGGCTCCATGCAATCATCAATGCGCATGAGAGCTACGGTCGCCGGTGCACTGCTCGGGCTGCTCACCGCCTTCGCGGGCCCCGGCTCCACCGCCACGGCCGCCCCCACCGTCCCCACGGAGAAGGCCGCCCCCACCGAGAGGGCCAGGAGCGCCGAGCAGGCCGACAGCCCCGACACCACCGTCGGCGACGTGACCGGGTTCGCCGCCGACGGAGCCGTCTACCGGCTGACCGCCGGTCAGGCCCGGGCCCGCGTCAGCTTCGTCACCGCCGACACCTTCCGCATCGAACTCGCCCCCGACGGCACGTTCACCGATCCCACCGGCACCGACATCACCCTGCCCCAGGGCCCGCCCCCGGCCACCCGCTGGCGCGACCGCGGCGACCGGTACGAACTGAGCAGCGACCGGGTCACCCTGCGCGCCTACAAGTCCCCGCTCCGCTTCGCCGCCCTGCGCGCCGACGGCACCCCGCTCTGGTCCGAGACCCGCGGCCTCACCTGGAACCAGGACCGCACCGTCCAGACCCTCGCCCGCGGCGCCACGGAGCAGTTCTACGGCGCCGGCATGCAGAACGGCCGCGGCAACACCTCCCACCGCGACAAGACCGTGGAGGTGGGCGTCGACTACAACTGGAACGACGGCGGCCACCCCAACTCCGTCCCGTTCTACCTCTCCTCCACGGGCTACGGCGTCTACCGCAACACCTACGCCCCCAACACCTACGCCTTCACCGCGCCCGTCACCACGAGCGCGAAGGAACGGCGCTTCGACGCCTACTACTTCGCCGGCACCGGCCGCGACGCCGCCAAGGACGTCATAGGGCAGTACACCCGGCTCACCGGGAAACCGTTCCTGCCGCCCGTCTACGGCCTGGAGATCGGCGACGCCGACTGCTACCTGCACAACGCCAACCGCGGCGAGCGCCACACCCTCGACGCCCTGGAGGTCGCCGACGGCTACGTCGAGAACGACATGCCCAACGGCTGGATGCTCGTCAACGACGGCTACGGCTGCGGCTACGAGAACCTCGCGGAGACCGCCACCGGGCTCCGACAGCGCGACATGCAGCTCGGCCTGTGGACCGAGGACGGCATCGACCGGCTCGGCGAGCAGGTCAGGGCCGGCCAGCGGGTCGCCAAGCTCGACGTCGCCTGGGTCGGCGAGGGCTACAAGTTCGCCCTCGACGGCTGCAAGGACGCCCACGCCGGCATCGAGGCCCACAGCGACGCCCGCGGCTTCACCTGGGCCCCCGAGAGCTGGGCCGGCGCCCAGCGCTGCGGCGTCCAGTGGTCCGGCGACCAGTCCGGCAGTTGGGAGTACATCCGCTGGCAGATCCCGACCTACGCGGGCGCGTCCATGTCCGGCCTCGCCTACACCACCGGCGACGTCGACGGCATCTTCGGCGGCAGCGCCAAGACGTACACCCGCGACCTCCAGTGGAAGACCTTCCTGCCCGTCACCATGACCATGGACGGCTGGGCCGCCAGCGACAAGCAGCCCTTCCGGTACGGCGAGCCCTACACCTCGATCAACCGCGCCTCCCTCAAGCTCCACGAAGCCCTGCTCCCGTACGTCTACAGCCACGCCCACCGGGCCACGAAGACGGGCGTCGGCCTCGCCCGGCCGCTCGCCCTGGAGTACCCGGACGACCCGAAGGCCGCCACGGAGGCCGCGAAGTACGAGTTCCTCAGCGGCGAGGACTTCCTCGTCGCCCCCGTGTACCAGGACGCGGTGGAACGCGACGGCATCCATCTGCCGAAGGGCACCTGGATCGACTACTGGAGCGGCCGCACCTACGAAGGCCCCGTCACGGTCGACGACTACAGCGCCCCGCTCGACACCCTGCCCCTCTTCGTCCGGGCCGGGGCGACCGTCCCCCTGTGGCCCGGCGGCATCCGCTCGTACAAGGACCGCGCCCCCGGCGACCCGATCGCCTGGGACGTCTACCCCGAGGGCACCTCCTCCTTCGAGCTGTACGAGGACGACGGCGTCACCCGCGAGCACCGCACCGGCCGGTACGCCACCCAGCTCGCCGAGGTCCGCGCCCCGGACGCCGGGCCCGGCGACGTCTCCGTGCGCATCGGCCCCAGCAGGGGCACGTACACCGGCAAGCCGGCCGCCCGGCCGTACGCCTTCACCGTCCACACCGGCGACGCGCCCGGCGCCGTGCGGCTCGACGGGCGCGACCTGCCCGCCCTCGCCTCCCGCGCCGCCTTCGACGCCGCCGCGCAGGGCTGGTGGTACGACCGCGACGAGCGCGGGGGAGTGGTCCGGGTCAAGACGACCGCCCGGCCCACCGACCGCGGCTTCGAGGTGCTCCTGAAGGACACCAGCGCGGTCGGCGGCGCCGTCCGCGGCGCCTCCGCCACCGCCGCCGCGCCCACCGGACAGGAGCTCGGCGCCGGCGCGCCCGGCACCGTCGCCGTGGACGTCACCGCGGGCAGCAGGGACGCCACCGACGTACGGGTCTCCGTGGCCGCCCCGGCCGGGTGGCGGGTCGCCCCGGCCGCCCCGATCGCCCGCGTCCCGGCCGGAACCACCCGCCGGGTCGAGGTCGCCGTCACCCCGGCGGCGGACGCGAAGCCCGGCGAGGCCACCCTCACGGCGACGGTCCGCCACCGCGCGGCCGGCACCGACCGCACCGCGCTCCAGCGGTTCGCGGTCGGCGTGATGCCCCCGCCGCCCGCCGGCGACGCCTGGGCGAGCGACCTGGTGTGGCTGCGCTCCACCAACGGCTGGGGGCCGCCCGAGCGCGACCGGTCCAACGGCGAGTCCGGTACCGCCGACGGCCGGCCGCCGACCCTGGCCGGGAAGACGTACGAGAAGGGGATCGGCGCCCACGCCGACTCCGACGTCGAGGTCTACCTCGGCGGCCGCTGCACCGCCCTCACCGCCGACGTCGGCATCGACGACGAGATCGACGGCTACGGCGAGGTGGCCTTCTCCGTCGAGGCGGACGGCAGGGTCCTGTGGACCTCGCCCCCGCTGACCGGCGCCTCCGCGACCCTGCCCGTGGACGTCGACGTGACCGGGGCCCGGCACGTACGGCTGAGGATCACGGACACCAACGGGTCGAAGAGCGGCGACCACGGGGACTGGGCGGCGGCCCGGTTCACCTGCGCCTGACCCACGACGCGCGGGAGGGGCGCCCGTCCCCGGACGCCCCTCCCGCACCGTCTTCTCCGCACCGCCCGCTACTTCCCGGGACCGCCCTCGGGGGCCTCGGGGCCCTCGGGATCCTCACCGGGCGGGTTTCCGTCGGCGGGGTTCTCACCGGTCGGGCCCTCATCGGCGGCGCCTCCGGCGGAGTCCTCCTGCGGAGCCTCCCCTGAGGTCTCCCCGGCGCCCGCCCCCGGAACCGGTTCAGGCCCCTGGACCGACTCCGAGCCCGGCACCGACTCCGGTCCCGGCTGTTCCGGCTTCGGGGGGCGGATGCGGCCGCTGCCGGGGTCCAGCAGGAACGGGGAGTCCCCGCCCTCCGTCGCCACCCCGGGGCCGGGCCCCGCGCCCGGCTCGCGCCGCCGCAGGTACCGCTCGAACTCGCGGGCGATCGCCTCGCCGGACGCCTCCGGGAGCTCCGCGGTGTCCCGCGCCTCCTCCAGGGTCTGTACGTACTCGGCGACCTCGCTGTCCTCGGCGGCCAACTGGTCCACGCCGAGCTGCCAGGCCCGCGCGTCCTCGGGCAGCTCGCCCAGCGGGATGCGCAGTCCGATCAGGTCCTCCAGGCGGTTGAGCAGCGCCAGCGTCGCCTTCGGGTTCGGCGGCTGCGACACGTAGTGCGGCACCGCCGCCCACAGGCTCACCGCCGGCACGCCCGCGTGCGTGCACGCCTCCTGGAGGATGCCCACGATGCCCGTCGGGCCCTCGTACCGGGTCTCCTCCAGGTCCATCGTGCGCGCCAGGTCCGGATCGGAGGTCACCCCGCTGACCGGGACCGGCCGGGTGTGCGGGGTGTCGCCGAGCAGCGCGCCCAGGATCACCACCATCTCCACGCCCAGCTCGTGCGCGAAGCCGAGCAGCTCGTTGCAGAAGGAGCGCCAGCGCATCGAGGGTTCGATCCCGCGCACGAGCACCAGGTCGCGGGGCTTGTCGCCGCCCACCCGGACCACGGAGAGCCTGGTCGTCGGCCAGGTGATCTTCCGTACGCCGTTGTCCAGGAAGACCGTGGGCCGGTTCACCTGGAAGTCGTAGTAGTCCTCGGCGTCGAGCGCCGCGAAGACCTCGCCCTTCCACTCCCGGTCCAGATGGCCGACCGCGGTGGAGGCGGCGTCCCCGGCGTCGTTCCAGCCCTCGAACGCGGCCACCATGACCGGGTCGATCAGCTCGGGCACCCCCTCGAGCTCGATCACCCAGCGCCTCCTTCTCGAAGTTCCTGTCGTACGGACCAACCTTACGGCTTTCCGGCGGTCCGTCCGCAGCCCCCGGACATCCCCGAAAACCCGTGCGGCCTTGATCGACTACCCAGGAACTCACCCCCGCACACGACGGCGTCACTCCTCCCAGAGGGTGCTGGGCGCCTCCCTCCGGACCACCGGCGCGATCTCCTCGGCGAAGCGCTGGAGCGTCTCGGCCTGCTCGGCCGTCGACTGCCCGAAGGCGTCGACCGTGACGGACTGGAGGTCGTGCCCGTAGTGCTCGTGGTAGCCGAGGATCTTGTCGATGATCTGCTGCGGCGAGCCGATCAACTGGGGGCCGTCCGCGACGGCGTCCTCGATCGTGCGGAACGGGGTGTTGTAGCCGGCCTTGCCCTCCAGGTGCGGCCGGAAGCTCTGCCGGACCTTCGCCTCGTACAGGTCCTTGTAGCGGGCGACCGCCTGCTCGGGGGTGTCGGCGATGAGCAGACCGCCGGAACCGGCCGCCACGCGCGCGTGGGCCGGGTCGTGCCCGTACTCCTCGAACTTCTCGCGGTAGTGGGCGATGAGCCGCGCGTACGCCTCGCGGGGCTGGATCGCGTTGGCGGTGAAGAGCGGGTCGCCGTGCTTCGCCGCGAGCTCGGGGGAGTTGAGGCTGGTGGCCGAGCCGTGCCAGACCCGGGGCGGGCCGGCGTACGGGCGCGGCACCGTGGTCACGTTCTTCAGGGCGGGCCGGAACTCGCCCTCCCAGTCGACGCCCTCCTCCGTCCAGAGCCGGCGGAGCAGCTCGTACTTCTCCTTCTGGAGGTCCCACTGGCGCTCCTCGTCCAGGCCGAAGAGGTCGAAGTGGCCGGCCTCCGCGCCCTTGCCGACGACGAGTTCGATCCGGCCCCGGGAGAGCTGGTCGAGCGTGGCGTAGTCCTCGGCGACCCGGACCGGGTCGAGGATCGCGACCACGGTCACGCCGGTGAGGAGCCGGATCCGGGCGGTGCGGGCGGCGAGCGCGGCGAGCAGCACGGTCGGGGCCGAGGAGAGGAACGGGCCCGCGTGCCGCTCGCCGACCGCGTACGCGTCGAAGCCCAGGCGCTCGGCGGTCTCGCCGAGCGTGACGACCTGCTCCAACCGGTCTGCGGCGGACAGGAGTTCGCCGGTGAGCGGGTGCGGGGAGTGGTGGACGATCGTGAGCACTTGAAACTTCATGCTTCAACTCTGCGCGCGGAGTGTTGCGGGCGTGTGGACGGGGTGTGGCACGCCGGAGGGGCGATCCCTCCGAGGAGGAACCGCCCCTGGAAGCAGGAGAGTTACTTGCCCAGCATCTCCTCGACCCCGGCGCGGACCTCGTCCGTCGCCAGGCCGCGGATGGTCAGCGTCGTGCGGCGGCGCAGCACGTCGTCGGCCGTCTCGGCCCACTCGTGGTCGCGGGCGTAGGCGACCTGCGCCCAGATCTCCGGCGCGTCCGGGTGGACGCGCCGGGCCAGCTCCGGGTTCTCGTTCGCCATGCGGGCGATCTCGAAGGAGAGCGAGCCGTAGTGCGTCGCCAGGTGCTTGGCGGTGTCGGCGGCCATGCACGGGCCGGGCGCCGGACCGTCGACGAGCAGCCGGTGGGCGACCGCGTTCGGGTTGGCTATGCCGGGCAGCGGCAGCCGCTTCGGCAGCGCGGACACCGGCTCGTAGTCCTCACCGAGGGGGTGGCCGGGAAGCTGCTCCAGCTTCTTCATGACCGTGCGGCCGATGTGGCGGAAGGTCGTCCACTTGCCGCCGGCCACCGACAGCATCCCGCCGCGGCCCTCGGTCACGACCGTCTCGCGCTTGGCCTTGGAGGTGTCGCCGGGGCCGCCGGGGAGCACCCGCAGACCGGCGAAGGCGTACGTGATCAGGTCGCGCGACAACTGCTGGTCGCGGATGGAGAAGGCGGCCTCGTCCAGGATCTGGGCGGTGTCCTTCTCGGTGACCTCGACCTGGCCGGGGTCGCCCTCGTACTCCTCGTCGGTGGTGCCGAGCAGCAGCATGTCCTCCCAGGGGAGGGCGAAGGTGATGCGGTACTTGTCGATCGGGGTGGCGAGCGCGGCCCTCCACGGCGAGGTCCGCTTGAGGACCAGGTGCGCGCCCTTGGAGAGGCGGATGGAGGGGGCCGCGTTCGGGTCCTCCATCTTCCGCAGGTGGTCGACCCACGGGCCGGTCGCGTTGAGGACCAGGCGGGCGTCCACGCCGAACTCGTCGCCGCTGGTGCGGTCCTTCAGCTCGGCGCCGGTGGCCCGGCCGCGGGTGAAGCGCAGACCGGTGACCTCGGCGTGGTTGAGGACGGTGGCACCGGCGTCGACCGCGGCGCGGACCGTCATCAGCGCCATCCGGGCGTCGTTCATCTGGTCGTCGCCGTAGACGGCCACGGCCTTCAGATTGTCGGTCCGCAGCTCCGGCACGTCCTGCGCGGCCTTGGCGGGGGAGAGCAGGTGGCCGACGCCGTCGCCGAACGCCGAGAGCGCGGAGTACGCGAAGACGCCGGCGCCCAGCTTGGCCGCGCCGTGCGGGCCGCCCTTGTAGACGGGCAGGTAGAAGGTGAGCGGGTTGGCGAGGTGCGGGGCCACCTGGCGGGAGACCGCGCGCCGCTCGAAGTGGTTCTCCGCCACCAGCTTCACCGCGCCGGTCTGCAGGTAGCGCAGGCCGCCGTGGAGCAGCTTCGAGGAGGCGGAGGAGGTGGCGCCGGCGAAGTCGCCGGCGTCCACCAGGGCCACCCGCAGGCCCGACTGCGCGGCGTGCCAGGCGGTGGAGATGCCCAGGATGCCGCCGCCGATCACCAGGAGGTCGTACGTCGCCTTGGAGAGCCGTTCCCGGGTCTCGGCGCGGCTCGGCAGGGAACCGGCAGCCGGGCGCGTCCCCAGGGCGGGGACGCTCTGCAGGGTGGTCATGTCGCTTACTCCTCTTACTGCTCGCTCTTACTGCTCGTCGGATTCGTCTTCGAGCCAGCCCATGGAGCGCTCGACGGCCTTCAGCCAGCTCTTGTACTCGCGGTCGCGCTTGTCGGCGTCCATGCGGGGGGTCCATTCGGCGGCACGGCGCCAGTTGGCTCGCAGCGCGTCGGTGTCGGGCCAGAAGCCGACGGCCAGGCCGGCGGCGTAGGCGGCGCCGAGGCAGGTGGTCTCGGCGACCATGGGGCGCACGACGGGCGCGTCCACGAAGTCCGAGAGGGTCTGCATCAGCAGGTTGTTGGAGGTCATGCCGCCGTCGACCTTGAGCGCGGTCAGCTCGACGCCGGAGTCCTTCGTCATGGCGTCGGCGATCTCGCGGGTCTGCCAGGCCGTGGCCTCCAGGACGGCGCGGGCGATGTGCGCCTTGGTGACGTACCGGGTGAGGCCGGCGATGACACCGCGCGCGTCCGAGCGCCAGTAGGGGGCGAACAGGCCGGAGAAGGCCGGGACGAAGTAGGCGCCGCCGTTGTCCTCGACCGAGGACGCGAGGGTCTCGATCTCGGCGGCGGACTTGATCAGGCCCATCTGGTCGCGCATCCACTGCACCAGGGAGCCGGTGACGGCGATCGAGCCCTCCAGGGCGTAGACCGGCTTCTCGTCGCCGATCCGGTAGCCGACCGTGGTCAGCAGGCCGCTGTAGGAGTTGATCACCTTGTCGCCGGTGTTCATCAGCATGAAGGTGCCGGTGCCGTACGTGGACTTGGCCTCGCCCTCGGCGAAACACGTCTGGCCGAACAGGGCGGCCTGCTGGTCGCCGAGCGCGGAGGCGACCGGGACGCCGTCGAGGACGCCGCCCTTGACCGTGCCGTACACCTCGGCGGAGGAGCGGATCTCCGGCAGCACGGCGGCCGGGACGCCCATGGAGTGCAGGATGCGCTCGTCCCACGCCATCTCGTGCAGGTTCATCAGCATGGTGCGCGAGGCGTTGGTGACGTCGGTGACGTGCACGCCGCCGTCGACGCCGCCGGTCAGGTTCCAGATGACCCAGGAGTCCATGGTGCCGAAGAGGATGTCGCCGCGCTCGGCGCGCTCGCGCAGGCCCTCGACGTTGTCGAGCAGCCAGCGGACCTTGGGGCCGGAGAAGTACGAGGCGAGGGGGAGGCCGGTCTCGCGGCGGAAGCGGTCCTGGCCGACGTTGCGGCCGAGCTCCTTGCAGAGGGTGTCGGTGCGGGTGTCCTGCCAGACGAGGGCGTTGTGGACGGGCTCGCCGGTGTTCTTGTCCCACAGCAGCGTGGTCTCGCGCTGGTTGGTGATGCCGATGGCCTTGACGTCGGCGGCGGTGATCTCCGCCTTCTCCAGGGCGCCGGCGACGACCTCCTGGACGTTGGTCCAGATCTCGGCGGCGTCGTGCTCCACCCAGCCCGGCTTCGGGAAGATCTGCTCGTGCTCCTTCTGGTCGACGGAGACGATCCGGCCGTCCTTGTCGAAGACGATGCAGCGGGAGGAGGTGGTGCCCTGGTCGATGGCGGCGATGAAGGGGCCGGAGGTGTGGGCGTCGGTCACGGTGTGCTCCAAGGGAGGTCTGGAAGAAGGACGGCTCAGGCGAACGCGATGGTGTAGATGCCCGCGGCGAGGGCGCCGCCGATCAGCGGACCGGCGACCGGGATCCAGGCGTAGCCCCAGTCGGAGCCGCCCTTGTTCGGCAGCGGCAGCAGGGCGTGCACGATGCGCGGACCGAGGTCACGGGCCGGGTTGATGGCGTAACCGGTCGGACCGCCGAGCGAGAGGCCGATGGAGACCACGACGAAGGCGGTGATCAGGGCGCCCAGGGTGCCGAGGCCCTTGCCGCTGTCGTTGAGGCCCTGGGTGAGCACGGCGAGCACGAGCACGACGGTGCCGATGACCTCGGTGGCCAGGTTCTGCCAGGTGTTGCGGATCTCGGGGCCCGTGGAGAAGATCCCGAGCACCGGGCCGGGGCCCTCGATCGGCTTCTCGCCGATGGTCTCCGGGTCCGTGAGGTGGGCCCGGAACTGGCCGTAGTAGGCCACCCAGACCAACGCCGCGCCGATCATCGCGCCGAGCATCTGGCCGGCGAAGTAGACGGGCACGTCGCCCCAGGCCCCGTCCTTGATCGCGATTCCGACCGTGACGGCGGGGTTCAGATGGGCGCCCGAGAGGGAAGCCGTCATGTAGACGGCCGTCATGACGGCGAAGCCCCACCCGAAGGTGATCGCGAGCCAGCCCGCGCCGCGGGCCTTGGAGCTCTTGAGCGTGACGGCGGCGCACACGCCGCCGCCGAGCAGGATGAGTACGGCGGTACCGATGGTCTCGCCGAGGAAGATGTCGGAGCTGGACACCCGCGACTCCTTTGTCCTTCGTCCAGGGGAAGGCGAACCACGGGTCCCTCCGATGGTCCGCACCCTCGTGCTGAGGGCGTTGCCGGCCCTTGGCACTGCCACACTCTAGCGCGTATTGCCGGTAGGTGTTCGGCAATGCCGACCGATGAACGGAAGTTTTGCCCCCGGGTTAACAGCGCGTCAAGGGTCTGGGAAGTGAAAAACCCGCCGATGACGGGATCGTTACCGGCGGGTCGGAAGGGGGCGCGGGGGAGCCCCGGGAGGTCTCAGAAGCGGCCGGCCCCCAGGTCCCGGGAGACCGCGCGGGCGCAGTCCCGCACCGCCGCCACCAGCTCCGGCCGCAGCTCGCCGTCCGGGCGGAGCCGCTCCACCGCGCCCGTCACCGCCACCGCGCCCACCGGCATCCGCCGCCGGTCGTGGATCGGCGCCGCCACCGACGCCACGCCCTCCCAGGTCTCCTCCACGTCCGCCGCCCAGCCCCGGGCCCGCACCGTGTCGAGCAGCGTCTCGAAGTCCCCGAGCGCCGTCGTCGTCCGGGGCGTGAACGCCTCCCGCTCGACCTCCAGGACCTCGCTGTGCGCCACCGGGTCGTACGCCGAGAGGACCTTGCCCAGGGCCGTGGAGTGCAGCGGCTGCATGGCCCCCACCTCCAGGACCTGACGGCTGTCGTCCGGCCGGAAGACGTGGTGCACGATCAGCACGCCCCGCTGGTGCAGTACCCCCAGGTGCACGCTCTCGCCGCTGGACCGGGCCAGGTCGTCCGTCCAGACGAGCGCCCGGGCCCGCAGCTCGTGCACGTCCAGGTAGCTGTTCCCGAGGCGCAGCAGCTCCGCGCCCAGTTGGTAGCGGCCCGAGGCCGCCTCCTGCTCCACGAAGCCCTCCGCCTGGAGGGTGCGCAGGATCCCGTGGGCCGTTCCCTTGGCGAGTCCGAGCGACGACGCGATGTCCGACAGGCCGAGCCGGCGCTCGCCGCCCGCGAGCAGTCGCAGCATGGCCGCCGCTCTTTCAAGCGACTGGATGTTCTTAGCCATCGCCCGGCCCCTATCCCTCTCACACTGTTCGACAATGCTGAACACTATCGGTCGATGCCGACCTTGCGTCACATCCCACAGTGTCGGCCAAGGAGGGGCAGGACCGGGAGTCCCCGGACACAGGATGCCGTCCGGCCCGTGGGACGCCGTGTCCGCCCCGGCCCGAGCATGGTTAGGCTGGCTCCGTGCACCCTCCACCGAGCGTGCAAAGCCGACAGCCGTCGCATCCCAGGGAGATCGCCCATGGCCTCGTCGCCGTCCCCTTCCGCCTCCGCCTCCGCCTCCGGAGGGAGCGCCCCCGCCCCCGGTGACGCCCGGAGCCGCGCCGCCGCCCTCCGCGAGGCGCTCGCGACCCGCGTGGTGGTCGCCGACGGAGCCATGGGAACCATGCTCCAGGCCCAGGACCCCACCCTCGAGGACTTCCAGAACCTCGAAGGCTGCAACGAGATCCTCAACGTCACCCGGCCCGACATCGTCCGTTCGGTCCATCAGGAGTACTTCTCCGCCGGCGTCGACTGCGTCGAGACCAACACCTTCGGCGCCAACCACGCCGCCCTGGGCGAGTACGACATCCCCGAGCGCGTCCACGAGCTGTCCGAGGCGGGCGCCCGGATCGCCCGCGAGGTGGCCGACGAGTTCACCGCCTCCACCGGCCGCCAGCGCTGGGTCCTCGGCTCGATCGGCCCCGGCACCAAGCTGCCGACCCTGGGCCACGCCCCGTACACCCTCCTGCGCGACGCCTACCAGCGGAACGCCGAGGGCCTCCTCGCCGGCGGCGCCGACGCGCTGCTCGTGGAGACCACCCAGGACCTCCTGCAGACCAAGGCCTCCGTGATCGGCGCCCGCCGCGCCCTGGACGCCCTGGGCGCCGACGTGCCCCTGATCGTGTCCGTCACCGTCGAGACGACCGGCACCATGCTCCTCGGCTCCGAGATCGGCGCCGCCCTGACGGCCCTGGAGCCGCTGGGCATCGACATGATCGGCCTGAACTGTGCCACCGGCCCGGCCGAGATGAGCGAGCACCTGCGCTACCTCGCCCGCCACTCCCGCATCCCCCTGTCCTGCATGCCGAACGCCGGCCTGCCGGTGCTGACCTCGGACGGCGCCCACTACCCGCTGTCGCCGGCCGAGCTGGCCGACGCGCAGGAGACCTTCGTCCGCGACTACGGCCTCTCCCTGATCGGCGGCTGCTGCGGTACGACTCCGGAGCACCTGCGCCAGGTCGTCGAGCGGGTCCGGGACCTGACCCCCGCCGTCCGCGAGCCGCGCCCGGAGCCCGGCGCCGCCTCCCTCTACCAGACCGTGCCGTTCCGCCAGGACACCTCGTACATGGCGATCGGCGAGCGCACCAACGCCAACGGTTCGAAGAAGTTCCGCGAGGCCATGCTGGAGGCGCGCTGGGACGACTGCGTGGAGATGGCCCGCGACCAGATCCGCGAGGGCGCGCACATGCTCGACCTCTGCGTGGACTACGTCGGCCGCGACGGCGTGGCGGACATGGAGGAGCTGGCCGGGCGCTTCGCCACCGCCTCCACCCTCCCCGTCGTCCTGGACTCCACCGAGGTCGAGGTCATCCGGGCCGGCCTGGAGAAGCTCGGCGGCCGGGCCGTCATCAACTCGGTGAACTACGAGGACGGCGACGGACCCGAGTCCCGCTTCGCCAAGGTCACCCGACTGGCCCAGGAGCACGGCGCCGCCCTGATCGCGCTGACCATCGACGAGGAGGGCCAGGCCCGCACGGTCGAGCACAAGGTCGCCATCGCCGAGCGCCTGATCGAGGACCTGACCGGCACCTGGGGCATCCAGGAGTCGGACATCCTCATCGACACCCTGACCTTCACCATCTGCACCGGTCAGGAGGAGTCCCGCAAGGACGGCATCGCCACCATCGAGGCGATCCGCGAGCTCAAGCGCCGCCACCCCGACGTGCAGACCACCCTGGGCCTGTCGAACATCTCCTTCGGCCTCAACCCGGCCGCCCGCATCCTGCTCAACTCCGTCTTCCTCGACGAGTGCGTCAAGGCGGGTCTGGACTCGGCGATCGTGCACGCCTCCAAGATCCTGCCCATCGCCCGCTTCGACGACGAGCAGGTCACCACCGCGCTCGACCTGATCTACGACCGGCGCGCGGAGGGCTACGACCCGCTGCAGAAGCTGATGGCCCTCTTCGAGGGCGCCACCACCAAGTCCCTCAAGGCCGGCAAGGCCGAGGAGCTGGCCGCGCTGCCGCTGGAGGAGCGCCTGAAGCGGCGGATCATCGACGGCGAGAAGAACGGCCTGGAGGCCGACCTCGACGAGGCCCTGACCACCACCCCGGCCCTGGACATCGTCAACAACATCCTCCTGGACGGCATGAAGGTGGTCGGCGAGCTGTTCGGCTCCGGCCAGATGCAGTTGCCGTTCGTGCTCCAGTCCGCCGAGGTCATGAAGACCGCGGTGGCCCACCTGGAGCCGCACATGGAGAAGTCCGACGCGGAGGGCAAGGGCACCATCGTCCTGGCCACCGTCCGCGGCGACGTCCACGACATCGGCAAGAACCTCGTGGACATCATCCTGTCCAACAACGGCTACAACGTCGTCAACATCGGCATCAAGCAGCCCGTCTCGGCGATCCTGGAGGCCGCCGAGGAGCACAACGCCGACGTGATCGGCATGTCCGGCCTGCTGGTGAAGTCGACCGTGATCATGAAGGAGAACCTGGAGGAGCTCAACCAGCGCGAGCTGGCCGCCAAGTACCCCGTGATCCTGGGCGGCGCCGCCCTGACCCGCGCCTACGTCGAGCAGGACCTCCACGAGATCTACCAGGGCGAGGTCCGCTACGCCCGCGACGCCTTCGAGGGCCTGCGCCTGATGGACGCCCTCATCGCCGTCAAGCGCGGAGTCCCCGGAGCGGCGCTTCCCGAGCTCAAGCAGCGCCGGGTGCCCAAGCGGGACGCGGCCGCGCTCCGGGTCGAGGAGCCGGAGCCCGGCGGCCGCTCCGACGTCGCCGTCGACAACCCGGTGCCCACCCCGCCGTTCTGGGGCACCCGCGTCGTCAAGGGCATCCCGCTGAAGGACTACGCCTCCTGGCTCGACGAGGGCGCCCTCTTCAAGGGCCAGTGGGGCCTCAAGCAGAACCGGGCCGGCGACGGACCGGCGTACGAGGAGCTGGTGGAGACCGAGGGCCGGCCCCGGCTGCGCGGCTGGCTGGAGCGCCTCCACACCGAGAACCTCCTCGAAGCGGCCGTCGTGCACGGCTACTTCCCCTGCGTCTCCAAGGGCGACGACCTGATCGTCCTGGACGAGGACGGCAACGAGCGGACCCGCTTCACCTTCCCGCGCCAGCGCCGCGGCCGCCGCCTCTGCCTCGCGGACTTCTTCCGCCCGGAGGAGTCCGGCGAGACCGACGTCGTCGGCCTCCAGGTCGTCACCGTCGGCTCGAAGATCGGCGAGGCCACGGCCAAGCTCTTCGAGTCCGACTCCTACCGCGACTACCTGGAGCTCCACGGCCTCTCCGTCCAGCTCGCCGAGGCCCTCGCCGAGTACTGGCACGCCCGCGTCCGCGCCGAGCTGGGCTTCGCGGGCGAGGACCCGGCCGACGTCGAGGACATGTTCGCGCTCAAGTACCGCGGCGCCCGCTTCTCCCTCGGCTACGGCGCCTGCCCCGACCTGGAGGACCGCGCGAAGATCGCGGACCTGCTGCGGCCGGAGCGGATCGGCGTGCACCTCTCGGAGGAGTTCCAGCTCCACCCCGAGCAGTCCACCGACGCCATCGTCATCCACCACCCGGAGGCGAAGTACTTCAACGCACGGTGACCGCGTGCTGACCGCGAGTCGATCGGCGGCGTGTTAAGGGGACGCGTTTCCGCCGACCGGGACGTACACTTGTCCGTCCAGCAGGCCGGTCCTCCTCCCGCACGGCGAGGAGGACCGGCCTTCTCGTCCCTTCATGGAGGTGTGCCGGATGACCAGTACGGTTCCCGCGTCCCTGTTCCGTACGAACGGCAGCTCCGCCCTCCAGGCGGTCTTCCTCGACATGGACGGGACCCTCGTCGACACGGAGGGCTTCTGGTGGGACGCGGAGGTCGAGGTCTTCGCCGACCTCGGGCACCGGCTCGACGAGGCCTGGCGGGACGTGGTGGTCGGCGGGCCGATGACCCGCAGCGCCGGCTACCTCATCGAGTCCACCGGCGCCGACATCACCCTCCCCGAGCTGACCGTCCTCCTCAACGAGAAGTTCGAGCAGCGCATCGCGCGGGGCGTCCCGCTCATGCCCGGCGCCGAGCGGCTCCTCTCCGAGCTGGCCCGGCACTCCATCCCCACCGCCCTGGTCTCCGCCTCGCACCGCCGGATCATCGACCGGGTCCTCGCCTCGCTCGGCCCCGACCGCTTCTCCCTCACCGTCGCCGGGGACGAGGTCGTACGGACCAAGCCGCACCCCGAGCCGTACCTGACGGCCGCCGAGGGGGTCGGGGCCGACCCCACGCTCTGCGCCGTCATCGAGGACACGGCGACCGGCGTCGCTGCGGCCGAGGCGGCGGGCTGCCGGGTCGTCGCCGTGCCCTCCGTCGCCCCGATCGCGCCCTCCCCGGGCCGGGTCGTCGTGCGCTCCCTCGAAGAGGTCGACGTGCCCTTTCTCCGCACATTGATCACGGGAATCTGAGCTTTCACTGAGCTTTCCCGCAGGAAAACGATCAGGCCATTTGCCGAAAAGGCCTCTGCGTGACCTTGGTCACTCAGAGTGCCGGACGGCAGGTGGCCTGTCTCCGTTCCTCATCCGGAATGTGCGCTTTCGGCGTCCCCATGTGCCCCGATTCGCTCGCGCCCGTCCGCATCGTCCGGCGCATGACTATCGAACCGCACGCATTCATGATCACTGTGCGATTACCCCGGCCCCCGGCGGTGGTCCGGCAATAGGGGCGCGGCCCACTAATCTTTCGCGAGTACTTCGCCGCATAACCGCGTGCACCGGCGCACACCCAAGTCGCCGTGAACACAGGACCGATCGCAACACCCGGCCCGATCGCTCCCGCCCCGACCGGGCGGCAGGCGGCGGAGTGTCACTGACCGCTGTAACCCAGTGCCGGATGAGGAGATCGTCCCCGATGAACCGCAAGACCCTGGTGCTCCCGGCCGTGGCCGGTCTGCTCGCCCCCCTGCTCGCCGCCTGCGGCGGCTCCGAGGGCGACCGGGCCATCGTGGTCGGCACCACGGACCAGTTCGTCGCGACCGAGGACGCCCCCGCCCCGCTCGACCCGGCCTACGCCTACGACACCGGCGCCTGGAACGTCCTGCGGCAGACCGTCCAGACCCTGCTGCACGTGCCCCGGGAGGGTGGCGAGCCCGTCCCCGAGGCGGCCGAGAGCTGCGGCTTCTCCGACAAGGCCAGCGAGAGCTACCGCTGCACGCTCCGCTCCGGCCTCACCTTCGCCGACGGCACCCCCGTCACCGCCGAGGACGTCAAGTACTCCATCGAGCGCGTCCTGAAGATCAAGTCGGACAACGGAACGGCCGCCCTCCTCGCGAACATCGACACCGTCGAGGTCCAGGGCACCGACGGGATCGTCTTCCACCTCAAGACCCCCGACGCCACCTTCCCGTACAAGCTCTCCACCCCGGTCGCCGGCATCCTCAGCAAGGACAAGTACGCCGCCGGCGAGCTCCGCGACGGCTTCGACGTCGACGGCTCGGGCCCGTACACCATGAAGGTCGAGCGCGAGGGCGACAAGGTCAGCCGCTTCGTCTTCACCAGGAACCCGAAGTACAAGGGCGACATCACCGCGCGCAACGACAGGGTCGAGCTGCGCCCCTTCGCCGACTCGACCGCCATGGGCAAGGCCCTGGAGAGCGCCGACATCGACATGATGGCCCGCTCCCTGTCGCAGAAGCAGATCAAGGACCTCACCGAGAAGCCCAAGGACGGCATCCAGATGGTCGAGGTCCCCGGCCTGGAGATCCGCTACCTCGGCTTCAACACCAAGGCCCCCTCCGTCGAGCAGAAGGCCGTGCGCCAGGCGATGGCCGCCGTCGTCGACCGGGGCGCCCTGGTCAACCTCGTCTACGGCCCCACCGCCCAGCCGCTCTACTCCCTGATCCCCTCCAGCATCACCGGCCACGCCACCCCCTTCTTCGACGCGTACGGCGAGCCCGACCGCGACCGGGCCGCCCGGATCCTGGAGAAGGCGGGCGTCAAGACCCCCGTCAAGGTGACCCTGAACTACACCACCGACCACTACGGCGCCGAGACCGCCCAGGAGTTCGCGGCGCTCGGCAAGCAGCTCACCGCCAGCGAGCTCTTCGACGTCACCGTCAAGGGCGCCGAGTGGTCCACCTTCCGCACCGCCCAGAAGCGCGGCGACTACGCCGTCTACGGTCTCGGCTGGTTCCCCGACTACCCGGACCCGGACAACTACATCGCGCCCTTCCTGGACAGCGACAACTTCCTCAACACGCCGTACGTGAACAAGGTCGTCCGCGACCAGCTCATCCCGCGCTCGCGCCGCCAGGCCGACCGCACCGCCGCGGCCCCCGTCTACGCGCAGATCCAGAAGATCGTCGCCGAGGACGTCCCCGTCCTGCCCCTGTGGCAGGGCAAGCAGTACGTTGCCGCCCGCAACGACCTCAACGGAGTCGAGTACGCGCTCAACACCTCCTCCGACCTGCTGCTCTGGGAACTGGGTCGCGGCACCGCCTGACCCCTTCGTTGTCCCGGCCGCGCGCCCGCGCGGCCGGTCTGGCAAGAGATCAAGAGGCACGACTGTGAAGGCACACAACAAGTGGCTGACGGCCCCGCTCGCCGCCGGCCTGTCCGCCGCCCTCCTCAGTGGCTGCGGCACCGAACAGGGCGGCGGCTCCGGCGGCTCCGGTGACGGCATACGCGTCGGCATGTCCGACGAGATCCTCGCCACCGACCCGGCGGCCGGCTACGACCCCGGCTCCTGGCTGCTGTTCAACAACGTCTTCCAGTCCCTCCTGGCCTTCCCCAAGGGCGGTCTCGAACCCGAGCCCGAGGCCGCCGACGAGTGCGCCTTCTCCGCCGGCAGCAAGGTCTACACCTGCACCCTGCGGGACGGCCTCACCTTCTCCAACGGCAACAAGCTGACCTCGGAGGACGTCAAGTTCTCCTTCGAGCGGGCCATCAAGATCGCCGACCCGAACGGTCCGGCGCCCCTGCTCGCCGGCATCGACACCATCGACACCCCCGACGAGAAGACCGTCGTCTTCCGCCTCAAGGTCCCCGACGCCACCTTCCCCAACAAGATCGCCTCCGGCGCCGGCTCCATCGTCGACCACCGGGACTACCCCGCCGACGCGCTGCGCACCGACGGGAAGGCCACCGGCTCCGGCCCCTACAAGCTGGACTCCCTCAGCGAGACCGAGGCCACCTTCTCCGCCAACTCCTCCTACCGCGGCACCGCCAAGCGCAAGGGCGACGCGGTCACCCTCAAGCTCTACCGGGGCGACCGCTCCGCCCTCGCCAAGGCCCTCGCCGACGACCAGATCGACGTGGCCTACCGAGGCCTCTCCGCCGGTGACATCGCCGCCCTCGAAACCTCCGACACCACCGACGACCGGGGCATCGAGGTCGTCCAGGGCAGCAGCGCCGAGGTCCAGCACCTCGTCTTCAACATGAAGGACCCGGTCGTCGGCAAGCTCGGCGTCCGGCAGGCCATCGCCCACCTCGTCGACCGCGAGGCCCTCGTCGAGGACGTCTACAAGTCGACGGCCACCCCGCTCTACTCGATCGTCCCGGCCGGCATCAACGGCCACAACACCGCCTTCTACGACACCTACGGCGCCCCCGACGCGGCCAAGGCGAAGAAGGCCCTGCGCGCGGCCGGCATCACCGACAAGGTGAAGCTCACCCTCTGGTCCACCCCCAGCCGCTACGGCCCGGCCACCGACCAGGAGCTCAAGGCCATCGCCGGCCAGCTCAACGCCAGCGGCCTCTTCGAGGCCGACGTCAAGTCCGTCGCCTTCGAGCAGTACGAGAAGGACATCGCGGCCGGCAAGTACGGCGTCTACGTCAAGGGCTGGGTCCCCGACTACCCCGACGCCGACAACTTCACCGCCCCCTTCTTCGGCAAGGGCAACGTCCTCGGCAACCACTACGAGAACGCCGAGATCACCGGCAGCCTCCTCCCCAAGACGGCCGCCGCGGCCGACCGCGCCGGCACCGCCGACGAGTACGCGAAGGTCCAGGACATCGTCGCCGAGGAACTGCCCCTGCTGCCGCTCTGGCAGGGCAAGCAGTACGCCGTCTCCCGCACGGGCGTCACCGGCCTCGAATGGACCCTCGACGCCTCGACCGTCTTCCGCTTCTGGGAGCTCCGCAAGAGCTGACGCGGGACAGTCCCCCCACGGCGGAGGGGCCCGGCGCGGACGCGCCGGGCCCCTCCGCCGTCCTCCGCGCCGCTACTGGTTGCCGCCGGGCCGCACCAGACCGCTCTCGTACGCGTACACCGCCGCCTGCACCCGGTCCCGCAACCGCAGCTTCGTCAGCACGTGGCCCACGTGCGTCTTCACCGTCGTCTCGCTGACGAACAGGTCCGCCGCGATCTCCGCGTTCGACAGGCCCCGGGCCACCAGCTTCAGCACCTCCACCTCACGGTCGGTCAGGGTGCCCAGCGTGTCCGGCACCTGCTCCTCACCCGTCGGCAGGTGCGCCGAGTACTTGTCGAGCAGCCGGCGCGTGATCGACGGCGCCAGCATCGCCTCGCCCGCGGCCACCACCCGGATCGCCTGCACCAGCTCGTTCGCCGGGGCGTCCTTCAGGAGGAAACCGCTCGCCCCGGCCCGCAGCGCCTCCACCACGTACTCGTCCAGGTCGAAGGTGGTCAGGACGAGGACCTTCGCCGGACCGTCCCGGCCCGGACCGGTGATCTGCCGGGTCGCCTCCACCCCGTCCATCCGCGGCATCCGGATGTCCATGAGCACCACGTCCGGCTGGAGGGCGCGCACCTGCTCCTGCGCCTGGAGGCCGTCCCCGGCCTCACCCACCACCGCGATGTCCTGCTCCGCCTCCAGAATCATCCGGAAGCCGGTGCGCAGCAGCGGCTGATCGTCGACCAGGAGGACGCGGATCGTCACGGGGGCTCCTTCACGGGGCTGGACCCACGGGGTTCACGGTCCTGACCGGTCCCCGGGGTACGGGCGGGCCCCTACGGTGCGGGCGGGGCCGGGTCCATTCTGCCCTGCCCGGATTCGCCCGACTCCGGCGGCCGCACCGGAACGATCTCCAGCGGATAGACCGGGGGAGTCCCGCCGAACTCCGGACAGACCGCCTGGTGGTCGCACCAGCCGCACAGCTTCGTCGGCCGCGGCCGCCAGTCGCCCGTCTCCGTCGCCAGCCGGATCGCCTCCCACAACGCGAGCAGCTTCCGCTCCACCCGCAGCAGGTCCGCCTCCACCGGGTCGTACGTCAGCACCTCCCCGCTGCCCAGGTACACGAGCTGGAGCCGCCTCGGGACCACGCCCCTCAGCCGCCGCACCACGAGCGCGTAGAAGGTCATCTGGAACAGCGCGCCGTCCCGGTACTCCGGCCGCGGCGCCTTGCCCGTCTTGTAGTCGACGATCCGCACGTCGCCCGAGGGCGCCACGTCGATCCGGTCGATCACCCCGCGCAGCCGCAGCCCCGAATCCAGCTCCGTCTCCACGAACAGCTCGCGCTCGGCCGGCTCCAGGCGCGTCGGGTCCTCCAGCGTGAACCACCGCTCGACCAGCCGCTCCGCCTCGCCCAGCCAGCCCGCGAGGCGCTCCCCTTCCGGATCCTCCGCGAACAGCTCGCCCAGCTCCGGCTTCGACGCCAGGAGCCGCTCCCACTGCCCCGGCACCATCGCCTTCGCCCGCGGCGCCGTCCGCTCCGCCGCCGGATCGTCGAAGAGCCGCTCGAGCACGGCGTGCACCAGCGTGCCCCGGGTCGCCGCCGGACTCGGCTTCTCCGGCAGCCGGTCGATCACCCGGAACCGGTACAGCAGCGGACACTGCATGAAATCGCTCGCCCGCGAGGGCGACAACGACATGGGCGGTCTCGGGGGTGTCTTGTCGATCATGCCGGGCTCGCGGTGTCCGGTGCCGCACCTCGCCGCGTTGTCGTCACTCGCCATGGCTCCGCCATGCCTCCCTCCTCCGCCTCGCGAGGCACGGCACCGGACACCGCTCCCTGATCCGGCCCGATCGACAAGACACCCCCGGCTCCGCCGGCACCCGCTCGCTCGTACTCATGACCACGACCCTACGACCCGCCACCGACAACCGGACGCATACCATCGACCCGGGACCCCGTCGCACTGCATGATCGAACCGTGACGCACCGACGCGGGTCACACCGGCGCGACGAAAGGAACCCGTGAACCAGGACGAGCCCAAGCCGCAGCGGACCGAGGAGCCCGGCGGAGGCATCCTCATGGGCCGACCCTTCGGCGTGCCCGTCTACGTCGCCCCTAGCTGGTTCCTGGTCGCCGCCCTGATCACCTGGGTCTTCGGCGACCAGATCGAACGCGTCCTGCCCCACCTCGGCGCCGCCCGCTACCTCGTCTCCCTCTTCTTCGCGGTCGCCTTCTACGCCTCCGTGCTCGTCCACGAGCTGGCCCACACGATCGCCGCGCTCCGCTTCAAGCTGCCCGTGCGCCGCATCCAGCTCCAGTTCTTCGGCGGCGTCTCCGAGATCGAGAAGGAGAGCGAGACCCCCGGCCGCGAGTTCGTCCTCGCCTTCGTCGGCCCCCTCCTCTCCCTCGTCCTCGCCGGCCTGTTCTACCTCTCCCTGTACGCCGTCGAGCCCGGCACCGTCCCCGGCGTCCTCCTCGCCGGCCTGATGATCTCCAACCTGATCGTCGCCGTCTTCAACCTGCTCCCCGGCCTCCCGCTCGACGGCGGCCGGATGCTCCGCGCCGTCGTCTGGAAGATCACCGGCAAGCCCATGAGCGGCACCGTCGCCGCCGCCTGGGTCGGCCGCGCGCTCGCCGTCCTCGTCCTCGTCGGCCTGCCCCTGCTGACCCGCACCGGCCTCCTCGGCAACTCCACCGAGGACATCAGCGGCTTCGACACCGTCACCGACGCCCTGCTCGCCGCGATCCTCGCCGCCATCATCTGGACCGGCGCCGGCAACAGCCTCCGCATGGCCCGGCTGCGCGAGCACCTGCCCGAGCTCGGGGCCCGCTCCCTCACCCGGCGCGCCATCCCCGTGGAGCCCGTCACCCCGCTCTCCGAGGCCCTCCGCCGCGCCAACGAGTCGGGCGCCCGCGCCCTGGTCGTCGTCGACGCCGCCGGCGAGCCCACCGGCATCGTCCGCGAGGCCGCCATCGCCGCCGTGCCCCAGCACCGGCGCCCCTGGGTCGCCGTCAGCACCCTCTCCCAGGACCTCGCCGACGGCATGCGGGTCCCGGCCGAGCTCACCGGGCAGCCCCTCCTCGACCACCTCCGCGCCAGCCCGGCCACCGAGTACCTGGTCGTCGAGGAGACCGGCGAGATCTACGGCGTCCTCTCCACCGCGGACGTCGAACGGGCCTTCGTCAGGGCCATGGCACGACCGGGTTCCTGACCCCGGTACTCTGGTCACATGTCCGAACCGACCGGTGCCGCCCGCCGACGCGGGCCCTTCAAGGTCGGGGACCAGGTTCAGCTGACCGACCCCAAGGGCCGTCACTACACGTTCACGCTCGAAGAGGGAAAGAACTTCCACACCCACAAGGGTTCTTTCCCGCACGACGAACTGATCGGTGCCCCCGAGGGCAGCGTTGTCCGCACCACCGGAAACGTCGCCTACCTCGCGCTGCGCCCCCTGCTCCCCGACTACGTCCTGTCCATGCCCCGCGGCGCCGCCGTGGTCTACCCCAAGGACGCGGGGCAGATCCTGGCCTTCGCCGACATCTTCCCCGGCGCGCGCGTCGTGGAGGCCGGGGTGGGCTCGGGATCGCTGAGCAGCTTCCTCCTGCGCGCCATCGGAGACAGCGGCATGCTGCACTCCTACGAGCGCCGCGAGGACTTCGCCGAGATCGCCAAGGGCAACGTCGAGCGCTACTTCGGCGGCCCCCACCCCGCGTGGCAACTGACCGTCGGCGACCTCCAGGACAACCTCTCCGACGCCGACGTCGACCGCGTCATCCTGGACATGCTGGCCCCCTGGGAGTGCCTGGAGGCCGTCTCCAAGGCCCTCGTCCCCGGCGGCATCCTCTGCTGCTACGTGGCGACTACCACCCAGCTCGCCCGCACCGTGGAGTCCATCCGCGAGTTCGGCTGCTACGCCGAGCCGCAGCCCTGGGAGTCCATGATCCGCAACTGGCACGTGGAGGGCCTCGCCGTCCGCCCCGACCACCGCATGATCGGCCACACCGGCTTCCTCGTCACCGCCCGCCGCCTCGCGGACGGGGTCGAGCCCCCGATGCGCCGCCGCCGCCCCGCCAAGGGCGCCTACGGCGAGGACTACGAGGGCCCCAACAAGGGCTGACGTCCCGACATCCGCGGCACGCCGCCGCCGAGTTCCCGCCCCCGGGAGGAACTCGGCGGCGGCGTCCTCATGTTCGAGACCTCCGGGAAAGGGTTCGAGACCCGGGGGAGGGCCGGGGCCCCGGGAGCGGTCCGGGCCCCGGGGAAGGATCCGGGGCCCCCGGGCAGGTCCGCGCCCCCGGCGCCGGCCCACGGGATCGGGAAGGCGGCGCGGCCCCGCCGGGAGACGGCCGTCCGCCGTTCACCCCACGTGTTCCGTCCCCCTGTGACGTGTGGCACGATGCCGGAAACCCTCGCCGCACCACCCCACAGGAGACGTCTCGCGTGCAGCTCCCCGCCGCCCCGGACCTCGCCGACCTCGCGCACACCCACGCCGGGCCGATGCACTGGCTGGCCACCGCCACCGCGACCGCCGCGGTCGTCGCCCTCGCGGGACTGTTCCAGCCGGGTCCCGCCGGGGCCACCGTCACGGCGGCCCCCGCCCCGCGCCCGGCACCCGCGCCCGAGGCCGCGGCGGCCTCCTACCCCCTGGAGTGCGCGGGAGCCCCCCACACGGTCGCCAAGCGGGCCTCCGGGGACCTCGACGGCGACGGGACCCCCGAGACCGTTGCGGTCGTGCACTGCGAAGCCGGCTCCGGCACCCCGCCGAGCGGCGTCTACGTCCTCACCCGCGGCCGGGGGACGAACGCACCCGCGCGCGTGGTGGCCACCCTCGTCGCGCCGGACCAGCACCGGAGCGTCACCGAGCTGGCCGTACGCGACGGGACGGTGTTCGCCACCCTGCTCGGCTACTCGTCCCTCGACGTGCCCCGCTGCTGCCCGGACGAGAAGGAGCAGGTGAGCTGGCGCTGGCGGAGCGGCGCCTTCGTCCGCGCCGGCCGGGACGAGGCGCGGAGCGCCTGACCCGTCACTCCGCGTCGGGGCCGTACACCTCGACCTTGTCCGCGACCCGGCGCACGTGGATGCAGTCGCCCGGGCACTCCTTCGCGGAGTCCACCACGTCCTGGAGCAGCGGGAGCGGCACGGGGGTGGTGGCGCCCGTGTCCTGGAGGAGCTCGTCGTCGGCGCTCTTCACATAAGCGAGCCCGTCGATGTCGAGCTCGAAGACCTCGGGAGCGTACTGCGCGCAGATCCCGTCCCCGGTGCACAGGTCCTGGTCGATCCAGACCTCCAGGGCCTCGTCGGCGCCCGTCGCCGGGGCCTCGTTCTGCACGGTCATATCTCCTGCCGTTTCTGCTTCGCGCGTTAAGTCGGGCCACCCTTGGCGGGTGTTGGCCAATGACGACGATACAACCGCCCGCTTTCAGACGGTGAAGGGTGGGTATTCCCCTGGCGAGAGGGGAAGCGCAAGGGTGAAGATCGGACACACCCCGGAGTCTTTTTGATCTAGGGGTTTCAATCGCCACCCACGCAGGTAGGGTCAGGAAGCGTCCAGCTCCCCTTGGAGGAGGTGAGGACCGTGGCAGCCCACGACGACGACATCAACCGCGGCATCCGGCCGGGGCGAGGGTCTGAAGACCCCGCCGGTCAGGTTGCCTATCTCGAGCAGGAAATCGCCGTCCTGCGCCGCAAGCTCGCCGACTCTCCGCGCCATACGAGGATTCTCGAAGAGCGGATCGTCGAGCTGCAGACCAACCTGGCCGGCGTGTCCACGCAGAACGAACGCCTGGCGAACACGCTCCGTGAGGCCCGCGACCAGATCGTGGCCCTCAAGGAGGAGGTCGACCGGCTCGCGCAGCCGCCGGCCGGCTTCGGTGTCTTCCTGCAGGCGAACGAGGACGGCACGTGCGACATCTTCACGGGTGGTCGCAAGCTCCGGGTGAACGTCAGCCCGAGCATCGAGCTCGAAGAGCTCCGGCGCGGCCAGGAGGTCATGCTCAACGAAGCGCTCAACGTGGTCGAGGCCATGGAGTTCGAGCGCGCCGGCGACATCGTCACCCTCAAGGAGATCCTCGAGGACGGCGAGCGCGCCCTGGTGGTCGGGCACACGGACGAGGAGAGGGTGGTGAGGCTCGCCGAGCCCCTGCTGGACGTCACCATCCGCTCCGGCGACGCCCTGCTGCTCGACCCCCGGTCCGGCTACGTGTACGAGGTGGTCCCCAAGAGCGAGGTCGAAGAGCTCGTCCTCGAAGAGGTCCCGGACGTCGACTACGAGAAGATCGGCGGTCTGGGCAACCAGATCGAACTGATCCGCGACGCGGTCGAGCTCCCGTACCTCTACCCGGACCTCTTCAAGGAGCACGAACTGCGGCCGCCGAAGGGCATCCTGCTCTACGGCCCGCCCGGCTGCGGCAAGACGCTGATCGCGAAGGCCGTGGCCAACTCCCTGGCCAAGAAGGTCGCCGAGGTGACCGGTCAGCCCGCGGGGAAGTCCTACTTCCTCAACATCAAGGGCCCCGAGCTCCTCAACAAGTACGTCGGCGAGACCGAGCGGCACATTCGCCTCGTCTTCCAGCGTGCGCGGGAGAAGGCGAGCGAGGGCACTCCCGTCATCGTCTTCTTCGACGAGATGGAATCCCTCTTCCGCACCCGCGGATCCGGTGTCAGCTCGGACGTGGAGAACACCATCGTCCCGCAGTTGCTCGCCGAGATCGACGGCGTGGAGGGCCTGGAGAACGTCATCGTCATCGGCGCCTCCAACCGCGAGGACATGATCGACCCCGCGATCCTGCGGCCCGGCCGGCTCGACGTCAAGATCAAGATCGAGCGTCCGGACGCGGAGGCGGCGAAGGACATCTTCGCGAAGTACCTCACGGGCAACCTGCCGCTGCACGAGGACGACGTCTCCGAGCACGCCGGCTCCAAGGCCGCCGCGGCCCACGGGATGATCCAGTCCGTCGTCGAGCAGATGTACGCGGAGTCCGAGGAGAACCGCTTCCTCGAAGTCACGTACGCCAACGGCGACAAGGAAGTCCTGTACTTCAAGGACTTCAACTCCGGCGCGATGATCCAGAACATCGTCGACCGGGCCAAGAAGATGGCCATCAAGGCCTTCCTCGACCACAACCAGAAGGGCATCCGGGTCTCCCACCTCCTCCAGGCGTGCGTGGACGAGTTCAAGGAGAACGAGGACCTGCCCAACACCACCAATCCCGACGACTGGGCCCGCATCTCCGGAAAGAAGGGCGAACGGATCGTGTTCATCCGCACGCTCGTCACCGGAAAGCAGGGCGCGGACACCGGGCGCTCCATCGACACGGTGGCCAATACCGGCCAGTACCTGTAGAACGCCCACCGGCTGCGGATGTCCGGAGACCGGGCATCCGCAGCCGACGCATTCCGTCCAGCATTTCCCCGGCACCACGGGCTCAGGGAAATACCGCAAACGATCTCCCCACCAGCGCGGAGCCGCTCTAGGCTCTTCGGTACCGCCGAGTCGCGCACAGTGAGCGCCGCCGGGCAAGGAGGGCCGCATGACCGTACGGCGAGTAATGGGCATCGAGACGGAGTACGGGATCTCCGTCCCCGGACACCCGAACGCCAATGCCATGCTCACCTCGTCCCAGATCGTCAACGCCTACGCGGCGGCGATGCACCGGGCGCGCCGCGCCCGCTGGGACTTCGAGGAGGAGAACCCGCTGCGGGACGCCCGCGGCTTCGACCTCGCCCGCGAGGTGGCCGACTCCAGCCAGCTCACCGACGAGGACATCGGCCTCGCCAACGTGATCCTCACCAACGGGGCCCGGCTCTACGTGGACCACGCCCACCCGGAGTACAGCTCCCCCGAGATCACCAACCCCCGTGACGCCGTCCTCTGGGACAAGGCCGGCGAGCGGATCATGGCCGAGGCGGCCGAGCGCGCCGCCCAGCTTCCCGGGGCCCAGCCCATCCACCTGTACAAGAACAACACCGACAACAAGGGCGCGTCCTACGGCACGCACGAGAACTACCTGATGAAGCGGGAGACCCCCTTCTCGGACATCGTGCGCCACCTGACCCCCTTCTTCGTCTCCCGCCAGGTCGTGACCGGCGCGGGCCGCGTCGGCATCGGCCAGGACGGGCGGGAGAACGGCTTCCAGATCAGCCAGCGCGCCGACTACTTCGAGGTCGAGGTGGGCCTGGAGACCACCCTCAAACGGCCCATCATCAACACCCGGGACGAGCCGCACGCCGACGCCGAGCGCTACCGCCGCCTGCACGTCATCATCGGCGACGCGAACCTCTCGGAGATCTCCACCTACCTCAAGCTGGGCACCACCGCGCTGGTCCTGTCGATGATCGAGGACGGCTTCATCACCGTCGACCTCGCCGTCGACCAGCCGGTGCGCACCCTCCACCAGGTCTCGCACGACCCCTCGCTCCAGTACCTGATCACGCTCCGCAGCGGCCGGACACTCACCGCCGTACAGCTCCAGATGGAGTACTTCGAGCTGGCCAGGAAGTACGTGGAGGAGCGGTACGGCGCGGACGCGGACGAGCAGACCAAGGACGTCCTGGTCCGGTGGGAGGACACCCTCAACCGGCTGGAGAACGATCCGATGAGCCTGGCCGGCGAGCTCGACTGGATCGCCAAGCGGGAGCTCATGGAGGGCTACCGGCGCCGCGACGGCCTGGACTGGGACGCCGCCCGGCTGCACCTGGTGGACCTCCAGTACGCGGACGTGCGCCCCGACAAGGGCCTCTACAACCGTCTGGCGGCCCGCGGGCGCATGAAGCGGCTCCTGGACGAGACCGAGGTGCAGCGGGCCCAGACGGCGCCTCCCGAGGACACCCGGGCCTATTTCCGGGGCCGCTGTCTGGAGCAGTACGCGGACGACGTCGCCGCGGCCTCCTGGGACTCGGTGATCTTCGACCTGCCGGGCCGGGACTCGCTCCAGCGCGTCCCGACCCTGGAGCCCCTCCGGGGCACCAAGGCGCACGTGAAATCGCTCCTGGACCGCTGCCGCACGGCGGAGGAACTGGTGCGCGTGCTCTCGGGCAACTGAACCGGGAGCCCCGGAGAAGCCTGAAACGCCCCGGTGCTGGGAATCATGGAACCAGTGCCCGGGCTTGTGGAAACCACGAGGCCGAAGACGGACCCTGCCTATAGGGTCTGATCTTGCAAGGACTCAACCGAGCGGGCCGATTCGAGCGGGGTGAGGGATATGGCGACCAAGGACACCGGCGGCGGACAGCAGAAGGCGACGCGCTCCACGGAGGAGGTCGAGGAGACCACCACGGAGGCGAGCTCCGACCTCCAGGAGCGCCAGGAGAAGCTGAGCGAGGACGTGGACTCCGTCCTGGACGAGATCGACGACGTCCTGGAGGAGAACGCCGAGGACTTCGTTCGATCGTTCGTGCAGAAGGGCGGCGAGTAGCCGCCTCGCGCACCTGTCGTCCTCCGTCCCCGGAGCCCCGGACGAAGCCGTGGGTCCGGGGACGGATGACAGGCCGTGGCACGGGTAAGGTCCGTGCACAGCAAGCAAGATCGGCCCGCGCTCCGCACGGCGGGCCGACTCTCCCACCCGGAAGGAATCGCGTGGAAGCCAACCCTCGTAGCACCGGGCGTCTGCCGGCGGCCTTCCTGACGCCGGGCTCGTCCTCGTTCATGGACTTCCTGTCCGCGCACTCGCCGGATCTGCTCCCCGGCAACCGGAAGCTTCCGGAGGGCATCGTCGAGGCCCCCCACGGCACGACCATCGTGGCCGCCACGTTCCCCGGCGGAGTCGTCCTCGCCGGCGACCGCCGCGCGACCATGGGCAACATGATCGCGCAGCGGGACATCGAGAAGGTGTTCCCGGCCGACGAGTACTCCGCGGTCGGCATCGCCGGCACCGCCGGCCTCGCGGTGGAGATGGTCAAGCTGTTCCAGTTGGAGCTGGAGCACTTCGAGAAGGTGGAGGGCGCGACGCTCTCCCTGGAGGGCAAGGCGAACCGCCTGTCCACCATGATCCGCGGCAACCTCGGCATGGCCATGCAGGGCCTCGCCGTCGTGCCGCTCTTCGCGGGCTGGGACGAGGGCAAGGAGAAGGGCCGGATCTTCTCCTACGACGTGACCGGCGGTCGCTCCGAGGAGCACGGCTTCGCCGCCACCGGCTCGGGTTCGATCTTCGCGCGCGGTTCGATGAAGAAGCTCTACCGCGACGACCTCACCGAGCAGCAGGCCACCACGCTGGTCGTGCAGGCGCTGTACGACGCGGCGGACGACGACTCCGCGACCGGCGGCCCGGACCTGGCCCGCCGGATCTTCCCGATCGTCACCGTCATCACCGAAGAGGGCTTCCGCAGGCTCACCGAGGCCGAGTCCTCCGAGCTGGCCCGGTCGGTCACCGAGCGACGGCTCGAGCAGCCCGACGGGCCGCGCGCCGCCCTGCTCTGACCACTCGTCGCTCCAGAAGCCCAGAAGAAAGGGACGGACCGCCGGTGTCCACTCCGTTCTACGTCTCACCCCAGCAGGCCATGGCCGACCGGGCCGAGTACGCCCGCAAGGGCATCGCCCGCGGCCGCAGCCTCGTCGTCCTCCAGTACACCGACGGCATCGTCTTCGTCGGTGAGAACCCGTCCCGGGCCCTCCACAAGTTCAGCGAGATCTACGACCGGATCGCCTTCGCGGCCGCCGGCAAGTACAACGAGTACGAGAACCTGCGCATCGGCGGCGTGCGCTACGCCGACCTGCGGGGCTACACCTACGACCGGGACGACGTCACCGCGCGCGGCCTGGCCAACGTCTACGCGCAGACGCTCGGCACCATCTTCTCCAGCGCGGGGGAGAAGCCGTACGAGGTGGAGCTGGTCGTCGCCGAGGTCGGCACCGAGCCGGAGGGCGACCAGATCTACCGCCTGCCGCACGACGGCTCGATCGTCGACGAGCACGGCTCGGTCGCGGTCGGCGGCAACGCCGAGCAGATCAGCTCCTTCCTGGACCAGCGGCACCGGGACGGCATGTCCCTGGCCGAGGCCCTGAAGCTGGCCGTGCAGGCGCTCTCGCGGGACACCAACGGCAGCGAGCGGGACATCCCCGCCGAGCGCCTAGAGGTGGCGGTCCTGGACCGCACGCGCCCGCAGCAGCGCAAGTTCAAGCGGATCGTCGGCCGGCAGCTCTCCCGCCTCCTGGAGGCGGACAACGCGGCGGTGACGAAGACGGACGAGCCCTCCGACGAGGCTCCCGAGGAGTAGACGGCACCGCCCGAGGGGCTCCGGTGCGCGCGAGCGACCGGGGCCCCTCGGCGCGTCTTCCTCCGAGGAGTCCGGAGGGGCCTCAGGAGCCCGGGGCGGGCCCCGAGGAGCCCCGGGGGACCAGGGCGACGGGAAGGGTGTCCGGGCGGTGCGGTTCGCCCGCGAGGACGGCGAGGAGCGCCTCCATGCCCCGCCGGCCGAACTCCTCGGCGGGGAGTCGGACGGTGGTGAGCTCCGGCTCGACCACCGTGGCCAGGGCCATGTCGTCGAAGCCGGTGACCGACAGGTCCTCGGGGACGCGCAGACCGAGCCGGCGCGCGGCCTTGTAGACGCCGGCCGCCAGGATGTCGTCGTCGCAGACCACCGCCGTGGGGCGGGGCCCCGGGGCGGCGAGGGCCCGGGCCGCCGTCTCCCGCGCGTCCGCGACGTTCAGCGCCGACCGCACGGTGCGCACGTCCGTCCCGCGCAGCGCCCGGGCGAGCGCCTCGGCCCGGGCGTCGAAGGTCCAGGACGGGGCCGCGGACGCCAGGTGCAGGAAGCGGCGGTGGCCGAGGCCGAGCAGGTGCTCGGTCACCCGGCGCATGCCGTCCGCGACGTCGAGGTTCACGTGGGCGGCGGCGCCGGTGCCGGCCGGGTCGCTGTCGAGCATGACGAGCGGGAGGTCGGTGCCCCGGAAGGCCTCCAGGGCGTCGGTCGCCATGGAGGAGGCGATCACGCCGTCGAGGGCGGCCTGCGCGGAGGCGAAGGGGTCCCGGGCCGGGCCCACGCCGTCGGGGGAGGGGTAGAGGACGACGCCGAAGCCGTGCCGGGCCGCCGCCGCGGCGGCGCCCGTGTAGACGTGGGCGAAGAACTCGTTGGTGAGGGCCGGGACGACGAGCAGGGCCGTCCTGGTGCGGCCGAGCCGGAGGTTGCGGGCGGCCAGGTTGGGCCGGTAGCCGAGCTCCCGGGCGGCCTCCCGCACGGCGCCCGCGGTGCGCTCGGAGACCCGGCCGCGCCACTTGTCGCCGAGCACCAGGGAGACGGTGGCCTGCGAGACGCCCGCGACCCGGGCGACGTCCCGGCTGGTCGGGCGGGTGCCGCCGAGCGGCTCCGGGGTCTGCACACAAGCCTCCGCGTCGGACGGTCCCAGGGGCGCGGGGTGGACCCGCGCGCAGTCGACATGGTACGTATGACGTCGGACGTTATACGTAAAACCTCGGCGGGTCCGGGGCGAGGGGAGACCGACATGGCCACCGAGGCACCGGCACGCGGGGGCTATCTCGACATACTCCGGGCGCCGCACGCGGCCCGGCTCCTCGCCGGAACCCTCGTGGGGCGCCTGCCCAACGGCACCGGCCCCGTCGCCCTCACCCTCTTCGTCCGCGACCAGGGCGGCAGCTACACCCTCGCCGGCGGCCTCATCGCCGCCTACGGCGTCGCCACCGCCCTCGGCCAGCCCCTCCTCGGCCGGGCCGTCGACCTCAAGGGCCAGCCCCGGGTGCAACTGCCCGCCGCCGTCCTCTCCGCCCTCGGCATGGCCCTGCTCGCCCTCACCGGCATCGGACACCTCGGCCTCGCCTACGCGGCCGTCGTCCTCGCGGGGCTCTTCACCCCGCCCCTGGAGGGCGGGCTGCGGGCCCTGTGGCCGAGCGTCCTCGGCCGCGAGGACCGGGTCCACCGCGCGTACGCCCTCGACGCGGTCGCCCAGGAGGTCATGTTCACCGTCGGGCCCCTGCTGCTCACCCTCCTGGTCTCCCTGTGGTCGCCCGCCGCCGCCCTCCTCGTCATCAACGCCCTCGGCGTCCTCGGGGCCCTCGCCGTCGTCCTCTCCGAGCCCTCCCGCGCCTGGCGCTCCGGGCCCCGCGAGGCCCACTGGCTGGGCGCCCTGCGCTCGCCCGGCCTCCTCGCCCTCCTCGGCTCCTTCTTCTTCGTCGGCCTCGCCCTCGGCTCCATCACCGTCGCCGCCGTCGCCTACGCCGACGACCGCGGCGCCCCCGCCGTCTACGGCTGGCTGATGGCCGCCCTCGGCCTCGGCGCGCTCCTCGGCGGCGTCGCCTACGGCGCCCGGCAGTGGGCCGGGGCGCCCGAGCGGCGCCTGCGCGTCCTCGTGCTGCTCCTCGCGGTCTGCTACCTGCCGCTGGTCCTCGTCCCGGGCCCCGTCGCCATGACGGGCCTCTCGGTCCTCTCGGGCGTCTTCCTGGCCCCCGCCCTCGCCTGCGCCTTCCTCGTCGTCGACCGGCACGCGCCGCGCGGCACCGTCACCGAGGCCTTCTCCTGGCTGGTCACCACCTTCGGCGTCGGCTCGGCCCTCGGCTCCGCCGTCGCGGGACCCGCCGTCGAACTCGCCGGAACCGCGTCCGGCTTCGCGGTGGCCGGGGCGGGCGGTCTCGTCGCCTTCGCCGTCCTCCTCGCCACCACCCGCGTCCTGGACGCCCCGACGCCTTCCGCCGTCCCCGCCGCCGGGGCGCGACACGCCGCCGGTGCGGACGCTCCCGCCGCCGCGCACGGCGAAAAGAACGCGCCCTGATCGGAAAATGATCCGAACGTGAGTGTCCAACCCGGTTTCAGCACAGGCCCTCGGGCGTAATGTTCAGACATGGACCGCCGCATTTTCGGGCTGGAGAACGAGTACGGCGTCACGTGCACGTTCAGGGGACAGCGCCGACTGTCTCCTGACGAAGTGGCGCGCTACCTCTTCCGCCGTGTCGTGTCATGGGGCCGCAGCAGCAATGTCTTCCTGCGGAACGGCGCCCGCCTGTACCTCGACGTGGGTTCGCATCCGGAATACGCCACACCGGAATGCGACGACGTGACCGAACTGGTCACCCACGACAAGGCCGGCGAGCGCATTCTCGAAGGCCTGCTCGTCGACGCCGAACGCCGCCTGCACGAGGAGGGAATCGCGGGCGACGTCTACCTCTTCAAGAACAACACCGACTCGGCCGGAAACTCCTACGGCTGCCACGAGAACTATCTCGTCGCCCGCCACGGCGAGTTCTCCCGGCTCGCGGACATCCTCATTCCCTTCCTCGTCACCCGGCAGCTCATCTGCGGTGCGGGGAAGGTCCTCCAGACCCCGCGCGGCGCGGTCTACTGCGTCTCCCAGCGCGCCGAGCACATCTGGGAGGGCGTCAGCTCCGCCACCACCCGCTCGCGCCCCATCATCAACACCCGGGACGAGCCGCACGCCGACGCCGAGCGCTACCGCAGGCTCCACGTCATCGTCGGTGACTCGAACATGTCCGAGACGACCATGCTGCTCAAGGTCGGCGCCACCGACCTCGTGCTCCGCATGATCGAGGCCGGCACCGTGATGCGCGACCTGACCCTGGAGAACCCCATCCGGGCGATCCGCGAGGTCAGCCACGACATCACCGGCCAGCGCAAGGTCCGGCTCGCCAGCGGCCGCGAGGCCTCCGCCCTGGAGGTCCAGCGCGAGTACTACGAGAAGGCCGTGGACTTCGTCGACCGCCGCGGCATCCGCAGCGGCACCGTCGCCCAGGTCCTGGAGCTCTGGGGCCGTACGCTCGACGCGATCGAGGCCGAGCAGCTCGACCGCATCGAGACCGAGATCGACTGGGTCATGAAGTACAAGCTCATCGAGCGGTACCGGGCCAAGCACAACATGACCATGTCGAACCCGAGGGTCGCGCAGATAGACCTCGCCTACCACGACATCCACCGTCGCCGCGGGCTCTACTACCTGCTCCAGAAGAACGGGCAGGCGGCCCGGATCTGCAACGACCTGAAGATCTTCGAGGGCAAGTCCGTGCCTCCGCAGACCACTCGGGCCCGCCTCCGCGGCGACTTCATCCGCCGCGCCCAGGAGCAGCGGCGGGACTTCACCGTCGACTGGGTCCACCTCAAGCTCAACGACCAGGCGCAGCGCACGGTGTTGTGCAAGGACCCGTTCCGCTCCGTCGACGACCGGGTGGAGAAGCTGATCGCCGGCATGTGACGGGACCACCGCAAGGGTGAAAACACGGTACGCGAGGTCGGGTCCGGCGCACCGGGCCCGACCTCCCGTTCCGAAGGCCGCGCCCCGCCGGAGGCGCGGCCCCGGTTCCGTCCGTCGAGTACGGCGGAACCCCTGCGGGGCAGGGGCCGCACCGTAGAGTGTGGACGTTCCCATGGCCCCGACTCCCAGTTGGACTGATGAACTACAACACGAAGCGACGCATCGCCGCTCTCTTTGCCGTGCCCGTCCTGCTGCTGACCGCCGCGTGCGGTTCGGACTCGGAGAAGGACGGCGCCTCGGACGGCACGGTGGCCGAGGTCAAGGGGAAGTTCGGCGCCCAGCCCGACGTCGTCGTCCCCAAGGACGCCAAGGCCGCCGACAAGACGGTGATCGAGACCGTGACGGAGGGCAGCGGGGCGACGGTCAAGAAGGGCGACTTCGTCAGGCTGGACTGGACGGTCGAGAAGTGGCAGGACGGCAAGCCGCTCGGCGGCACGTGGGGCCAGCAGACGCCCGCCGCCAAGGGAGCGCACCCGCAGTCCGTCGAGCGACTCGGCCAGCCGAGCCAGCAACTGCCGGAGAAGGTCCTCAACGCGGTGGAGGGCAAGAAGGCCGGCTCCCGCATCCTCGTCCAGGGCACGGCGGGCGAGCTGGTCGGTGAGAACCTGAACCCGCAGTCGGGCCTGAAGGCCACCGACACCCTGGTCTGGGTCGTGGACGTGGCCGGAGCCGCCACGGTGGACTCCAAGGCCGAGGCCAAGGGCACCCAGGCGGCGCCCGAGGCCGGCATGCCCGAGGTGAAGGCCCCCTCGCAGGCCGCCGCGACGATCACGATCCCGAAGGGGCAGAAGGCCCCCACCGAACTGAAGCAGCAGGTGCTCATCAAGGGCACCGGGCCGAAGGTCGAGGCCGGACAGGGGCTCGTCGCCCAGTACACCGGTGTGAAGTGGGAGGACGGCAAGAAGTTCGACTCCTCCTGGGACCACGGGGGCGCCACCGCCTTCCAGATCGGCACCGGATCGGTCATCCAGGGCTGGGACAAGGCCCTGGTCGGCAAGAACGTCGGTGACCGCGTGCTCCTGGTGATCCCCCCGGCGCTGGGCTACGGGGCCAACCCGAGCAGCGAGCTGGCGAAGAACACGCTGGTCTTCTCCGTCGACATCCTGGGCGTCGCCTGATCGGCTGCCCGACCACCGGCCGGACCGTCGATCCGATCACCGGTCCGACCGTCGATCCGATCAGCGATCCGATCATCGATCTGTGAGACTGTTCCGGATCGACGCACCACAAGAAGGAGCACACAGCAGTGAGTATCGAGAAGCCCGAGGTCGACTTCCCGGGCGGCGAGCCGCCGAAGGACCTGGAGATCAAGGACATCTGGGAGGGCGACGGCGAGATCGCCGAGGCCGGCGACGCCGTGCAGGTCCACTACGTGGGCGTGGCCTTCTCCACCGGCGAGGAGTTCGACGCCTCCTGGAACCGCGGCACCCCGCTCGGTTTCCAGCTCGGCATCGGCCAGGTCATCGCGGGCTGGGACCAGGGCGTCCAGGGCATGAAGGTCGGCGGCCGCCGCCAGCTCGTCATCCCCGCGCACCTCGCCTACGGCGACCGCGGCGCCGGCAGCGCCATCGCCCCGGGCGAGTCGCTGATCTTCGTCTGCGACCTCGTGGCCGTCGGCAAGCGCTGACCCGGCCCCACGAGGCATCGAGGGCCCCCGCCGTCCACGGCGGGGGCCCTCGGCTTTGGTTCCCGGGCCCCCTGGGCGGTACGGTCGGACGTCCGGGAAGCGGAACAGGCGGAAGAGGTGCGGGGCGTCGATGGCGATTGCCAAGTCCGAGCGGCTGATGAATCTCGCGCTGTGCCTGCTCGGGACGCGCCGCCCGCTCAGCAAGCGCGAACTGCGCGGCTCCATCGAGGCGTATCTCGAAGCGAGCGGCGAGGACGCCTTCAACCGCATGTTCGAGCGCGACAAGGACGACCTCCGCGAGCTCGGCCTCGTCATCGAGACCGTCGAGAACCTGGACGGCGAGACCGGCTACCTGGCCCGCCGCGACTCCAACCGGCTGCCGCCCATCACCCTCGACGCCGAGGAGGCCGCCGCACTCGGCCTCGCCGCCAAGGTCTGGCAGCAGGCCCGCCTCGCCGGGGCCGCCAGCGGCGCCCTCCAGAAGCTCCGCGCGGCCGGCATGCCCGAGGCGGAGGACTCGTACGACGTCCAGCCCAGCGCCCTCGAACCGCGCATCCCGGTCCGCGAGGCCGCCTTCGAGCCCCTCATGCTGGCCTGCCGCGACCGGCGGCCCGTCGTCTTCGACTACCGCAAGGCCAACGCCGCCCGGCCCGGGACCCGCCACGTCGAGCCCTGGACCCTCGAGTGCTGGCGCGGCCACTGGTACCTCGCCGGCTGGGACCGCGACCGCGGCGCCGAGCGCGTCTTCCGTCTTTCCCGGATCACCGGCAAGGTCCGCTCCCGGGCCGGCGCCTTCACCGCGCCCGTGCCCGACGTCGTCACCGTCCGGGAGACCGTCGAGAGCTGGGCCGGCGAGACCGCCACCCGCTCCGCCCGGATCCGCCTCCGCGCCGGTGCCGGCTATCCGCTGCGGGCCCGCGCCCAGTCCGTGCGGGAGGGCGCCGACGGCTGGGACGAGCTGGAGATCCCGTACGGGCACGGCCTCGACGCCTGGCTCGTCGAGTTCGGCCCCGACGTCGTCGTACTGGAACCGGCCGACCTGCGGACCGACGTGGTGGACCGGCTGCGCGCCGTGGCCAAGAACTGAGGGGGAGACGGACGCATGGCTGCCAACGCGATCGACCAGACGAGGCGGATGCTCTCCCTCGTCACCTACCTGCGCGAGCGCCCCGGCGCCCACGTCGCCGACGTGGCGCGCGCCTTCGGCATCACCGAGGACGAGCTGATCTCCGACCTGGACGTGCTGCCCATGTGCGGCACCAGCTTCCGGGGCGGCGACCTCCTCGACATCGACACCGACGGCGACCGGATCTGGTGGCACAACCCCGACGACGTCGCCGCCCCGCTGCGGCTCGCCGCCGACGAGGCGACCGCCCTGCTCGTCGCCGCCCGCGCCGTCGCCACCCTGCCGGGGCTCCGCGAGGGCGACCGGGAGGCCCTGCTGCGCGCCACCGCCAAGCTGGAGGCCGCGGCCGGCGAGGCCGCCGGGGCCAGCGCCCGGCTCTCGGTGACCTTCGAGGCCGAGGGCGGGGTCTTCGCCGAGGTCGACCGGGCGATCTCGGAGCGCCGCCGCCTGTGGGTGCGCTACTACTCGCCCGCCCGCGACGAGCTCACCGAGCGCGAGGTCGACCCGATCCGGCTCTTCGCCGTCGGCCACACCTACATGGAGGCGTGGTGCCGCCTCTCCGAGGCACGCCGCACCTTCCGGCTCGACCGGGTCGCGGAGATCCGCCTCCTGGACGAGCCCGCCGCGCCGCCGGAGCTGGAGCTGCGGGACCTCTCCGAGAACCTGGTCCAGCCCTCCGCCGACGACCCCGAGGTCGTGGTCGAGGTCGGCCCCGGGGGCCGCTGGGTCGCCGAGTACTATCCGCACGACCGGGCCGACGAGCTGCCCGACGGCGGTCTGCGGATCACCCTGCGCACGCCGGACCCCGCCTCCCTGCGCCGGCTCGCGCTCCGTCTCGGCAGCGACGGGCGCATCGTCGCACCGGCCGAGCTCGCCGACAGTGCCAGGACGGCGGCGACCGCCGCCCTCGCCGCGTACGAGAACGCGTGAGGCACGGCGGGGACGGTCCGGGCCGGGCGACCCGGGACGGGCGCGGTGAGCGGTCCGGGAAGAAAGAGATGAGGGAGATGTCCGTGATGCACGGTTTTGCGGCGACAGTGGCCCCGGTCCTCTTCAAGGCCGCCTGCCCCGACTGCCGTTCCCGCTTCGAACTCTCGGCGAACGCCCTGCGCCTCGCCATCGGGGCCAGCCGTCGCACCACCTTCTACTCCTTCACCTGCCCCGAGTGCGGAAGCTCCGTCCGCAAGCCCGCCGGCGAGCGCATCGTCGAACTCCTCACCGGCGGCGGCGTCCGGACGCTGCGCCTCCACACCACCGTCTGACCCGCCCGCCGCCGCCCACCGTCTAGGCTCGCCCCATGTTCTGGCCCATGCTCGCCATCGCCCTCGGCTTCCTCGGCCTCGCCGTCCTCGGCGTCCTCGCCGTCAAGGTCTTCCTGGAGGTCCAGCGCCTCGGCCGTCAGGTGGCCCGCACCAGCGAACGGATCGCCCGGGCCGCCGAAGAGCTCGAGGACGCCGCCACCGACCTCGCCCGGACCGGCGAGACGCTCCGCTGAACCCGTGCCGTACGCTGCGGGAGGCGGCCCCGGCCGGGGCACGCGGGACGCAATCGGGAGTACGCACGGGCATTGCCCCCCGTTTACTCCTGCGGGTTACGATCGCAGACAGCGCGGTGGCCGGACACCTGTCCGACCCGCCGGGCACGCACTCCATGTCCCCTCGGTGAAGAAGGTAAACAGCTATGGGTAGGCTCGGCCCCACCGAGATCATCCTCATCCTCGTCGTCATCATCCTGCTGTTCGGCGCCAAGAAGCTCCCGGACATGGCCCGCTCGCTCGGCAAGTCGGCCCGCATCCTCAAGAGCGAGGCCAAGGCGATGAAGTCCGAGGACCAGCAGAGCGCGCCCGCCGACCCGCCGCACCCCGGAACCGCAACGCCGGACCAGTCCGTCCCGCGCACCATCCAGGCCGCTCCCGGCGACGTGACCAGCGCGCGTCCCGTGACCGAGCCCACGGACACCACCAAGCGCTGACCCGGTCCGCCGCGGCCGCCGCACCGGGCGGCGGCCTGCCGCACGAGATGAGGACGTGGGTTGCTCAAGTCTGCCCGCAAGCAGGAGAAGGATCCCGAGGGGCGGATGCCCCTCGTGGAGCACCTCCGCGAACTCCGCAACCGACTGGCGAAGGGCCTCCTCGCCGTCGCAGCGGTGACGATCGTCGCCCTCGTGTACAGCGAGGAGCTGATGCAGTTCCTGACGAAGTCGGTGCCCACCTGCGCGCCGAACGTCACCAGCAACGGCGGAAACTGCGCGATCGTCTCCTTCAACACGCTGATGGCCCCCTTCAGCACGACGATCCAGCTCTCGCTGACGACGGGCCTCGTCGTCGCCAGCCCCGTCTGGCTCTACCAGCTCTGGGCCTTCGTCGCGCCCGGACTGCACAGGAACGAGAAGAAGTACACGTACGCCTTCGTCGGCGCGGCCGTGCCGCTCTTCGCCGCCGGCGCCTACCTCGCGTACCTCATCCTCCCCATCAGCGTGAAGGTCCTCATCAGCCTCACGCCCGAGGGCTCCGCGAACATCCTCTCGCTCGGTGACGTCCTCGACTTCACCCTGCGCATGGTGCTCGTCTTCGGCCTCGCCTTCGAGCTCCCGCTCGTCCTGGTGATGCTCAACCTCACCGGCGTCCTCTCCGGCCGTCGCATGGCCGGCTGGTGGCGCGGCGTGATCATGGGCGTCTTCGTCTTCGGCGCCGTCATCACCCCCACCACCGACCCCGTCGGCATGATCGCCCTCGCCGGACCCATCACCGTCCTGTACTTCGGGGCCGTCGGCTTCTCCCTCCTCAACGACCGGCGGCGCAGGCGCGGCAACCCCGACGCCGAGCTCGACGACGACGAGGCCTCCGCCCTCGACCTCGCCCCCGAGCCGGTCGGCGCCGTCGAGGCCGTGAGCGCGCCCCGCGCCCTGCCCGAGCAGGCGACCGGAGAGCAGGGCGGCGCACGGCGCCTCAACGGGTACGACGACATCACCTGATCCCGCGGCGTTCCCCCGGACCCCCGGACCCCCCGGACCCCGTCCGGGGGGGCCATCCTGACGATCCGCTCCCGCCGGTCCACATCGCGCGATAAAGATCGCGTCACTGTCAGAGGTGGCGGGTAGTCTCGACAACAAGATGACAGAGGACCTCACACCAGCCGAGGCGTACGCGGCCGCCCTCGCCCGCAACGCCGAGCAGGCCACCGCGCTGGCCCCCTTCCGCGAGATGTACGACTTCGACCTGGACCCCTTCCAGATCGAGGCGTGCAGGGCTCTCGAAGCCGGCAAGGGGGTACTCGTCGCCGCGCCCACGGGCTCCGGCAAGACCATCGTCGGGGAGTTCGCCGTTCACCTGGCCCTCACCCAGGGCCGCAAGTGCTTCTACACGACCCCCATCAAGGCGCTGTCGAACCAGAAGTACGCCGACCTCGTCAAGCGGTACGGAGCCGACAAGGTCGGCCTGCTCACCGGGGACAACAGCGTCAACGGCGACGCGCCGATCGTCGTCATGACCACCGAAGTCCTCCGCAACATGCTGTACGCAGGCTCCCAGGCCCTCTCCGGCCTCGGGTACGTCGTCATGGACGAGGTGCACTACCTCTCGGACCGCTTCCGCGGCGCCGTCTGGGAGGAAGTGATCATCCACCTCCCCGAATCGGTCACCCTCGTCTCACTCTCCGCGACCGTCTCCAACGCCGAGGAGTTCGGCGACTGGCTCGACACCGTCCGCGGCGACACCGAGGTCATCGTCTCCGAGAGCCGTCCCGTGCCGCTCTGGCAGCACGTCCTCGCCGGACGCCGGATGTACGACCTCTTCGAGGAGGAGACCGACCACGGCGGCCGCGGCGCCTCCCGGCGCGAGGTCAACCCCGACCTCCTCCGCCTCGCCCGCACCGAGAACACGCGCACGTACAACCCGCGCGACCGGCGGCGCGGCAAGATGGTCCGCGAGGCCGACCGCGAGCGCGAGCGCCGCCAGCGCTCCCGCATCTGGACCCCCGGCCGGCCCGAGGTCATCGACCGCCTCGATGCCGAGGGGCTCCTGCCCGCCATCACCTTCATCTTCAGCCGCGCCGGCTGCGAGGCCGCCGTCCAGCAGTGCCTCTACGCGGGGCTCCGCCTCAACGACGACGAGGCCCGGCAGCGGGTCCGCGAGATCGTCGAGGAGCGCACCGCCTCCATCCCCGGCGAGGACCTCCACGTCCTCGGCTACTACGAGTGGCTCGAAGCCCTGGAGCGGGGCATCGCCGCCCACCACGCGGGCATGCTCCCCACCTTCAAGGAGGTCGTCGAGGAGCTGTTCGTCCGCGGCCTCGTCAAGGCCGTCTTCGCCACCGAGACCCTCGCCCTCGGCATCAACATGCCCGCGCGGTCCGTCGTCCTCGAAAAGCTGGTCAAGTGGAACGGCGAGCAGCACGCCGACATCACCCCCGGCGAGTACACGCAGCTCACCGGCCGCGCCGGACGCCGCGGCATCGACGTCGAGGGGCACGCCGTCGTCCTCTGGCAGCGCGGCCTCGACCCCGGCCACCTCGCCGGCCTCGCCGGCACGCGCACGTACCCGCTGCGCTCCAGCTTCAAGCCCTCGTACAACATGGCGGTCAACCTCGTCGACCAGTTCGGCCGGCACCGGTCCCGCGAACTCCTCGAAACCTCGTTCGCGCAGTTCCAGGCCGACCGCTCCGTCGTCGGGATCTCCCGCCAGGTCCAGAAGAACGAAGAGGGCCTGGAGGGCTACCGCGAGGGCATGACCTGCCACCTCGGGGACTTCGAGGAGTACGCGCTGCTCCGCCGCGACCTCAAGGACCGCGAGACGGAGCTGGCCAAGCAGGGCGCCGCCCAGCGCCGCGCCCAGGCGGCCGGCTCCCTGGAGAAGCTGAAGCCCGGCGACGTCATCCACGTCCCCACCGGGAAGTTCGCCGGCCTCGCCCTGGTCCTCGACCCCGGCATCCCGGCGGGCCGCACCAACGGACACCGCGGCTTCGAGCACCACGACGGGCCCCGCCCGCTCGTCCTCACCGCCGAGCGGCAGGTCAAGAGGCTCGCCTCCATCGACTTCCCCGTCCCGGTCGAGGCGCTGGAGCGCATGAGGATCCCCAAGTCCTTCAACCCGCGCTCCCCGCAGTCCCGCCGCGACCTCGCCTCCGCGCTGCGCAGCAAGGCCGGTCACATCAACCCCGAGCGGCACCGCAAGAACCGCTCCGCCGCCGCCGACGACCGCGAGATCGCCCGGCTGCGCGCCGCCCTCCGCGCCCACCCCTGCCACGGCTGCGACGAGCGCGAGGACCACGCCCGCTGGGCCGAGCGCTACCACCGCCTCCAGCGCGACACCCGGCAACTGGAACGGCGCATCGAGGGCCGCACCAACACCATCGCCCGCACCTTCGACCGGATCGTCGCGCTCCTCACCGAGCTCGACTACCTGCGCGGTGACGAGGTCACGGACAACGGCAAGCGGCTCGCCCGCCTCTACGGCGAACTCGACCTGCTGGCGAGCGAATGCCTCCGCGAGCGGGTCTGGGAAGGCCTCACCCCGCCCGAACTCGCCGCCTGCGTCTCCGCGTTGGTGTACGAGTCCCGCCAGGCCGACGACGCCGTCGCGCCCAAGCTGCCCACCGGCAACGCCAAGGCGGCCCTCGGCGAGATGGTCCGGATCTGGGGGCGCCTCGACGCCCTCGAAGAGGAGTTCAAGATCAACCAGGCGGAGGGGGTGGGCCAGCGCGAGCCCGACCTCGGATTCGCCTGGGCGGCCTACCAGTGGGCCTCCGACAAGGGCCTCGACCAGGTGCTCCGCGAGGCCGAGATGCCCGCCGGAGACTTCGTCCGCTGGTGCAAGCAGGTGATCGACGTCCTCGGACAGATCGCCGCCGCCGCGCCCAGGGAGGACAGCACCGTCGCCAGGAACGCCCGCAAGGCCGTCGACTCGCTGCTGCGGGGCGTCGTCGCCTACAGCTCGGTGGGCTGACGTCCCTCACTCCTTCGGGGGAGTTCCGGCCGGGTGCCCATGGCGATCACGCCATGGGCACCCGGCTTTCGTCGTGTTCCCGACGCCGTTGTCCACAGGCCGTCGTCCACAGGGGTGGCGCGGAGCCCGGCCCTTCCGCTTGCATGGACTCACATGCGGGGAAGGGCAGTTGGGGAGGGAAAACGGATGACCACACATGCCGGTCCGGACGCCGGGGCGCGCGACGGAGAGGCGGGAGAGCCGGGGCCGCCGGTGCGGGAGCCGGCGGTCTTCGCGGAAGGGCCGCGAGGCGTGCCCCTCCTCGGCAACCTGCCCGCCTTCGGCAAGGACCCCCTCGCCTTCTTCGAACAGCTCCGGGAGCGGGGGGACTTCGTCCGCTGGCGCTTCGGCCGCAGCCGCGCCCTCTTCATCGCCCATCCCGACAACATCGGCGAACTCCTCACCGAGATCGAGCGCACCTTCGACCAGCCCGACCTCGGCATCGCCTTCCGCACCCTCCTCGGCAACGGCGTCGTCGTCGCGAAGGGCGCCGACTGGCGGCGCAAGCGCTCCCTCGTCCAGCCCTCCGTCCGCCCCAAGCAGGTCCGCTCCTACGCGGCGACCATGGCCGAGTGCGCCGTCGACCTCGCCGACCGGTGGACCGACGGACAGCGGATCGACATCAAGAAGGAGATGGCCGCCCTCACCCAGCTCATCGCCGTCCGCACCATCTTCGGCGTCGACACGGCCGCCGACGCCGAGTCCATCGGCCGGGCGATGGACATCGCGCAGAAGGAGATCGGCGCCGAGTTCAGCGGCATCGGCGCCCTGCTGCCCGACTGGGTCCCCACTCCCGGACGCGCCCGCATCAAGCGCGCCACGGCCGTCATCGACGCCGAGGTCTCCCGGGTCGTCTCCCGCCACCGCGACGGCGACACCGAACGGCCCGACCTGCTCAGCAGGCTCCTCGCCGCCCGGGACGAGACCGGCGCCCGCCTCTCCGACCGGGAGATACGCGACGAGACCGTCACCCTCTACATCGGGGGCCACGAGACCACCAGCTCCACCCTCGTCTGGGCCTGGCACCTGCTCTCCCGCAACCCCCGGGTCCGTGACGCCCTCACCGAGGAACTCGACCGGGTCCTCGCCGACCACGAACCGCGCCACGACGACTACGCCTCCCTCACCTACACCCAGGCCGTCGTGAAGGAGACCCTCCGGCTCTACCCCACCATCTGGCTCCTCACCGGCCTCGCGAAGGAGGGCGCCACCATCGGCGGCACCCCCGTCCCCGCCGGCACCCGCGTCTGGTCCAGCCAGTGGGCCACCCACCGCGACCCCCGCTGGTACGGCGACCCCGAGGCCTTCCGCCCCGAACGCTGGCTGACCGGGAACCCCGCGAACGGCGACGGCGGTGAACCGGGCGAGGAGATACCCGAATACGCCTGGTTCCCGTTCGGCGGCGGTCCCCGCGTGTGCCTCGGCACCCGCTTCGCCCTCGTCGAGGCGGTCCTCGTCCTCGCGGTGCTCGCCCGCCGCTTCCACCTGGACGTCACCGCCGACGGGATACGCCCGGTCCCCAGCCTCACCCTCCAGCCGGACCGCGACGTCCTGGCGACGGTCCGCGCCCGGGGCTGAGAGCGGGGCAGGGCCGGGTCCCGGGCCGGCCCGGCGTCCTCAGCCGGCCGTGGCCAGGGCCTCCGCCAGGTCCCGCAGGCCGTCGGCGTCCAGGACACGGCCGCCGAAGCCGGGGAGGGGGACGTGGAGCGCGGACAGCCAGCGGGCGGGGACGGCGGCGGAGCCGTACACGGCGCCCGCGAGCGTGCCGGTCACCGCCGCCACCGTGTCGGTGTCGCCGCCCAGGTCGACCGCCGCGGCGAGGGCCTCCTCGAAGGAGCCGGTGGTGCGCAGTGCCCACACCGCCGAGCCGAGGCAGGGCCAGACCGCGCCGTTGAACTCGGTCGCGTCGTCCGGGTGCCAGTCCGGGGCGAGCACCCCTGCCCACCGCTCCCGGTGGGCAGGGGCCGTCTCGGCGAGGGCGGCGGGCAGGGCGGTGAGCGGGTCCTCGCCGAGGAGGGCGACCCGGACCAGCTCGTGGAGGATCGCCGTACCCTCCCAGGCCGCGCCGTCGCCGTGGGTCAGGGCGGCGATGCGGCGGGCGGCCTCCATGGTCTCCGCCCGTCCCCGGGCCGCGAAGTACACGGCCGAGGTGGCGGCCCGCATCAGCGAACCGTTCCCGGCGGCGTACAGGGTGGTTTGGAAGTGGAGGGCGGAGGCGAGGTCCCACGGGTCGCCGCCGAGGAGCACCTGCTCGGTCTGGAGGCCGATGTCCTTGGGGTCGGCCGCCGCCCAGCGCCGGAAGCGGTCGAAGACGTCCGGCAGGTCGAGGCCGCCCCGTTCGAGGAGGGACTCCCCGAGCAGCACGGCCATCTGCGTGTCGTCCGTCGCCTCGCCCGGGTCCCAGCCGCCGCCCCCGCACAGCTCCCCGGCACCGTCCGGGAAGCGTTCCCGGAAGGTGCCGGGGAGGCCGAACTCGAAGGGGGCGCCCAGGGCGTCGCCCGCGGCGGAGCCCAGGACGGCGCCCACGGCGCGGTCGATGTCCGTCATCCGGTCAGCCTAGGGGGTTTCTTGTCGATCGGGCCGGATCGGGGAGCGGTGCCGGACGCCGCGAGCCCGGCATGATCGGCGAGACACCCCCTAGGGGAGGGGGGTGCGCAGGGAGAGGGTGGTGGCGGCCGTGCCGAGCAGCACGATCGCCCCCGCGCCGGCCAGGGTCGCGCCGTCCGGTGCCGACAGGGCCTGGCCCCGCAGCGCCTGCCAGGTCAGCAGGACGAAGAACGCCGCGTAGACCCCCGAGGCGGTGAGGGCGAGGCGCAGTCGGACCCGTTCGTCGGAGAGGCGGGCGAGGCGGGGGTGGTGGACGGAGCGGGTCGCGAAGGCGGCCAGGACGAGCAGCACCAGCGGGAGCAGTTGGAGCGCGTGCACGCCGAAGAAGTGCGCCACGCGCAGGTCGCCGCCGGTGGTGGCCCAGCCCGTCACCGGCATGGACGGGCCGCCGTCCGGGGCGCCGACGCCGTGCGCGCCGACGATCGGCGGGTCGTCGGTCGCGAGCTGTTCCGGGGTCGGACGCACCATCAGGAAGCCGACGCCGGCGCCCGCCAGGGCGATCAGGGAGGAGAGGCGGACCGTCCAGGCCATGGCGCGGTCGAGGATCCGGGCGCGCAGCAGGAGCAGGGCGATGACCAGGGCGCCGAGCCACAGCACGACGACGGTGCCGCCCATGATCTGGAAGACGGTGTCGTCGAACGGGGTCGCCCGGTTGAAGTGGCTCTGGGTGCCCCGTACCACCTGGAGGGTGATGAGCGCCATCTCCACCGCGCTCGCGACGGCGATCACCGTCCCGGCCCACCAGCCGGTCCGGCGGCCCCGGGGAAGCAGCGAGAGCATCCAGGCGAGCGAGAGGGAGTAAGCGACGAACGAGACCGAGAACTTGAACGGTTTGGCCCAGATCGGCACGCCGACCAGGATCCGGTCGTCCACCGCCAGACCGACGGCGGAGACGAGGGCGAGGGCGCCCATCGAGGCGGCGAACCAGACCAGGGGCCGGTGCGGTCGGGGGCGCGGGCCGGGCGGACTGAGTGGGCCGGGCGGGTCGAGCAGATCGGTCGAAGACATACGGATCCCCCCGCGGGAAAGTATGGATAGTGGCACTCGCCGCTATCTGATAGCGCCACTATCTATGATGGGGGTGTCGGTCGGCAAGGCCGGAGAGGATCCGGGAAAGGTGAACAGGCAGTGCGCATAGGAGAGTTGAGTCGCAGGACCGGGGTGTCCGTGCCGACGATCAAGTTCTACGTACGGGAAGGACTGCTCCCGCCCGGAGAGCTGACGAGCCCGAACCAGGCCTCGTACGGAGAGACGCACGTGCGGCGGCTCCGCCTGATCCGGGCGCTCCTCGACGTGGGCGGCCTGTCGGTGGCGGGCATCCGCGACGTGATCGTGGCGATCGACGACCCGGACCGGCCGCTGCACACGGTGCTCGGCGAGGCGGCGGACCACGTGGTGCCACGGTACGGGCGCGGGGACGGGTCCGGGATCGCCGAGGCGAGGAAGAGGGCCGCCGCGCTGATCGAGGCGCGCGGATGGCGCACGTACGAGGGGAGCCCCGCGGCGGAGGCCCTGGCGACGGCGATCGCCGCGCTCGAGGAGGTCGGCCACGGCCGGTTCGTCGAGGTCCTCGACGCGTACGCGGACGCGGCGGAGCGGGTGGCGCGGGTCGACCTGGAGTACGTGGCGCGGCGGGTGGCGCGGGAGGAGCTCGTGGAGAGCGTGGTCGTCGGCACGGTCATCGGCGACGCCGTCTTCGCCGCCATGCGCCGGCTCGCCCACGTGGACGCGTCGGACCGGGTCTTCGGGGAGCGGCGGGATGCCCTGACGGACTGACGGACTGGCGTACTGACAGGCTGGCGTACTGGCGTACTGGCGTACTGGCGTACTGGCGTACTGGCGTACTGATGGGCCGGCGGACTGGTGGACTGGTGGTGTGTTCGGTCGGTGCCGGTCAAGCGGACGGGGGTGGCCGGGGCGTTTCGCCCCCGCCACCCCCGTCCGAGAGGCCGCTCAGCTCTCCTGTTCGCGTTCCACCTGGTCGTTCCACTCGCGCTTGATCGCGCGCCAGGCCTCGTCCGTCTTGCCCAGGCGCCAGTAGCCCGAGATCGACAGGCGCTCGCGCGGCACCTCCCGGTCCAGGCGCAGGTGGCGGCGGAGCTCCTTCACGAAGCCCGCCTCGCCGTGGACGAAGGCGTGGACGTCACCCGCCGGGAAGTCCAGCGTCCGGACCGCCTCGACCAGCGCCTCGCCCACCGGCCGGCCGGCCCGGTGGAGCCACGTGATGTCGACGCCCGCCGCCGTCTCCGGCTTCTGCTCCTCCGACGCGTCCTCGATCTCCACGAAGGCGTGCGCCCGCGCCCCGGCGGGCAGCCGCTCCAGGGCCGCCGCGATCGCCGGAAGGGCGCTCTCGTCGCCCACGAGCAGGTGCCAGTCCGCCGTCTCGTCCGGCGCGTAGCCGCCGCCGGGGCCGAGGAAGCGCACGGTGTCGCCCGCCTCGGCGCGCGCCGCCCACGGACCCGCGAGGCCCTCGTCGCCGTGGACCACGAAGTCGATGGTCAGCTCGCGCCGCTCCGGGTCCCAGGCCCGGACCGTGTAGGTCCGCGTCGTCGGCCACTGCTCCCGGGGGAACTCCTCCCGGATCCGCTCCATGTCGAACGGCTCCGGGTAGGTGACGCCCTCGGGGGCGAAGAGCAGCTTCACGTAGTGGTCGGTGTACTCGCCGACCTCGAAGCCGTCGAGCCCCGGACCCCCGAGGACGAGCCGCACCATGTGCGGAGTGATCCGCTCCGTGTGCACCACGCGCGCTTCGGTGGCCTTCGGTGACCTGCGGGCCGGCTGCTCTGCCACGACGTGCTCCCCTGACTCTGCGTACTTAGGTATGCCTAAGCTAGCACCTCGCCGTGCGGAGGGTCCGGTTCCGGCCCGGCCGGTTCAGCGCTCCAGGACGGGCAGCAGACGTCCCACGGCCCCGGTGAGGCCCCAGCGCTTCACCAGCGCGTCCAGAGCCGCCGGATCGCGGGGCCCCGCGGGCAGGGCGGGGTCGAACTCCGGCAGCGGCACGTCGGCGGCGACCCGCACCACCGTCGGCGCCACGTCCAGGTACGCGGCCGCCTCCACGATCCCGCGCCGCTTGGCCGGGGTCAGCCTCGACGCCGGGTCCTCCGCCGCCGCCCGCACCCCCGCCAGGTCCCCGTACTCCGTGATCAGTTGCGCCGCCGTCTTCTCGCCGATGCCCTTCACGCCCGGCAGCCCGTCGCTGGCGTCGCCGCGCAGCGCCGCGAAGTCCGCGTACTGGTCGGGCCGCACCCCGTACTTCGTACGGATCAGCTCGCCGTCCACCAGATCGCAGTCGCCGACGCCCTTGCGCGGGTACAGCACCCGCACCCCCCGGGCGTCGTCCACCAACTGGAACAGGTCCCGGTCGCCCGTGACGACGTCCACCGGCCCGGCGGCCCGCCCCGTCAGCGTCCCGATCACGTCGTCCGCCTCGTACCCCGCCGCCCCGATCCGCGCGATGCCGAGCGCCGCCAGGACCTCCTCGATCACCGGCACCTGCGGGGACAGGGTGTCCGGCACCTCCTCCTCGTCCGGGCCCGTCTCCGTCTCCACGGCCACCCGGTGCGCCTTGTACGACGGGATCAGGTCCACCCGCCACCGCGGCCGCCAGTCCTCGTCCCAGCAGGCCACCAGATCGTCCGGGCGGTGGTCCTGGACGAGCCGGCCGATGAAGTCGAGCAGCCCGCGCACGGCGTTCACCGGCGTGCCGTCGGGGGCCCGGACGGAGTCCGGCACGCCGAAGTAGGCGCGGAAGTAGAGGCTGGCGGTGTCGAGGAGCATCAAACGTCGCGTCACCCGGCCGATCCTATGGCGCGGCGCGGCGCACCGGGGGAACACCGGAAACGGGACGTCCGGACCGTTCTGCCGTGACCCCCGTCACCTTTGCGTTTGCGACCTTCGGCCCCGGGCATGCGCGGCCCCGGAGTGAACCCCGGTGCGGAATCCGACCCAAGGATCCCGCACGCGGCGGGGCGCGGGCCGATCCCGCGGGCTCCACGGTCCGGCCTCGCGGGGGTGGCGGGGCCGTTCTTCGTTCCTACCCGTGAGGTGTATGTGTCCAGGCTCCAGGCCGACCACCTGTACAAGGTGTTCGGCAGACGACCCGACGAAGCCGTTCGCAGGCTGGCGGACGGCGCCGATCGCGAGGAGCTGCGCGCCGAGGGGACGACAGCGGCCGTCGTGGACGCCGGCTTCGTCGTCGAGCCCGGCCAGATCTTCGTCGTGATGGGCCTGTCCGGCTCCGGGAAGTCCACGCTCCTGCGCATGCTCAACGGGCTGCTCGAACCCACCGCCGGCCGGGTCCTCTTCGACGGCGACGACCTCACCGCGCTCTCCCCCCGGGACCTGCGCGCGGTCCGCTCCCGCCGGATCAGCATGGTCTTCCAGCACTTCGCGCTCTTCCCGCACCGGAACGTCCTGGAGAACGCCGCCTACGGCCTGGAGGTCCAGGGCGTGCCCCGCGCCGAGCGCGAGACCCGCGCCGCCGAGGCCCTCGCCCTGTGCGGCCTCGCCGGCTGGGAGAAGTCCTGGCCCGACGAGCTCTCCGGCGGCATGCAGCAGCGCGTCGGCCTGGCCCGGGCGCTCGCCACCGACGCCGACCTGCTCCTCATGGACGAGTCGTTCAGCGCGCTCGACCCGCTGATCCGCCGCGACATGCAGGACCAGCTCCTCGTCCTCCAGAAGCAGTTGAAGAAGACCATCGTCTTCATCACCCACGACCTCAACGAGGCCATGCGCCTCGGCGACCGGATCGCCGTCATGCGCGACGGCAGGATCGTCCAGCTCGGCACCGCCGAGGACATCCTCGTCCGTCCCGCCGACGACTACGTGGCCTCCTTCATCCAGGACGTCGACCGCTCCCGGGTGCTCACCGCCTCCGCCGTCATGACGGAGGGCGCCGCCGCGGCCGACTGCCCGGACGACTGCGCCTGCCGGTCCGTCGCGCCCGACACCCTCGTCGCGGACCTGTGCGCCGTCGCCGCCGGCGCACCGCACCCCGTGACCGTCGAGGACCCCGACGGCACCGTCCTCGGGGTCGTGTCCCCGGAGCGCCTCCTCGGCGTGATGGGCGGCCTCGGCACGCACGACGCCACCGTGGACGACATCACCACGAAGGGCGTCGAGAACAGGCGCGCGGCCACCAAGGGCCCCGGCGCGGAGAAGGCCGACGCCCGGAACGCCGTCACGAAGGGCGGCGCCGCCGAGAACGTCCCCGCGAAGAACGGGCAGGAGGTGACCGCCGGTGCCTAGGCTGCCCCTCGGCCGGTGGGTCGACAGCTCCGTCGACTGGCTCCAGGCCCAGCTCTCCTGGCTCTTCGACGCCGTCACCACCGGCGTCACCGGCCTCTACGACGGCATCGACGCCGTCCTGTCCGCGCCCCAGCCCCTGCTGTTCGCCGGCATCCTCGCCGTCGTCGCCTGGTGGCTGCGCGGCTTCGCCGCCGGCCTCCTCGCCTTCGCGGGCTTCGCGCTCGTCGACTCCGTCCAGCTCTGGGACGAGGCCATGGCGACGCTCTCCCTGGTCCTCGTCGCCACCCTGGTCACCCTGGTGATCGCCGTGCCGCTCGGCATCTGGGCGGCCCGCTCGAAGACCGTCAGCGCCGTCATGCGCCCGGTCCTCGACTTCATGCAGACCATGCCGGCGATGGTCTACCTGATCCCCGGCATCATCTTCTTCGGCGTCGGCGTGGTCCCCGGCATCATCGCCACCATCGTCTTCGCGCTGCCCCCGGGCGTCCGGATGACCGAGCTCGGCATCCGCCAGGTCGACGGCGAACTCGTCGAGGCCGCCGAGGCGTTCGGCACCACCCCGCGCAACACCCTGCTGCGCGTGCAGTTGCCGCTCGCCCTCCCCACGATCATGGCCGGCGTCAACCAGGTCATCATGCTGGGCCTGTCCATGGTCGTCATCGCCGGCATGGTCGGCGGCGGCGGACTCGGCGGCGCCGTCTACCGCGCCATCGGCAACGTCGACATCGGCCTCGGCTTCGAGGCCGGTGTCTCCATCGTCGTCCTCGCCATGTACCTCGACCGGATGACCGGCGCCCTCGGCCGCCAGGTCTCCCCGCTGGGCCGCCGCGCCGCAGCCAAGGCGCGCGCCGCGACCGCCAAGCGCCCCGGCGCCAAGCTGTGGGCCCACCGACCGCAGCCCGTCACCGCCCTCGTCGGCGTCGTCGTCCTCGCCCTCGTGGCGGGCGGCACCGGCTTCCTCGGCACCGGCTCCGGGAACGCCGGCGGCAACGGCAAGAAGGTCAGCATCGGCTACATCCCCTGGGACGAGGGCATCGCCTCCACGTACCTGTGGAAGGAGCTCCTGGAGCGGCGCGGCTACGAGGTCGACACCAAGCAGTTGGAGGCCGGCGCGCTCTACACCGGTCTGGCCGGCGGACAGCTCGACTTCCAGACCGACTCCTGGCTCCCGGTCACCCACGCCCAGTACTGGGAGAAGTACAAGAACAAGCTGGAGGACCTCGGCTCCTGGTACGGCCCCACGTCCCTGGAGCTCTCCGTCCCCTCGTACGTGAAGGGCGTCGACTCCCTCGCCGACCTCAAGGGCAAGGCGGGGCAGTTCAAGGGCCGGATCGTCGGCATCGAACCCAGCGCCGGAATGATGGGCATCCTCAAGGACAAGGTCCTCGAGGAGTACGGCCTGGAGGGCGAGTACAAGGTCGTCGACGGCTCCACGCCCGGCATGCTCGCCGAGCTGAAGCGCGCGTACGAGCGCAGGGAACCGGTCGTCGTCACCCTCTGGTCCCCGCACTGGGCCTACTCCGCCCACGACCTGAAGAAGCTGAAGGACCCCAAGGGGGCCTGGGGCAAGGGCGACGGCGTCCACACCCTCGCCCGCAAGGGTTTCACCGAGGAGAACCCCGAGGTCAGCGCCTGGCTGAAGGACTTCGAGCTGTCCGAGAAGCAGCTCACGGACCTCGAAGCCGTCGTCCAGGAGACCGGCAAGGGCAAGGAGCAGCAGGCCGTCCGCACCTGGCTCGACCGCAACCCGGGCCTCGCGGAGAAGCTCACCCCGCAGTAGCCGCCCGACGGGACCGGAACGGTTCCCGTCCGAAAAGGGGTGGTCGCCGTACGTGTCCGGCGACCGCCCCTTTTTCGGCACGACGCGAAACCCCGCCCCAAAGCTGCGTAAGGTTCAGGTAACCGACCGGTACGAGGATCGCGACGGGCACGCGGCGAGAGGGAGGGAGCCGACATGGACGAGAAGGAGTCACCCCGCGTGGGCGCGGCCGTCAAGAGGCGCCGCAGAGCGCTCCAGCTCACCCTGGCCGTCGTCGCCTCCCGCAGCGGCCTCTCCGTGCCCTTCCTCAGCCAGGTCGAGAACGACCGGGCCCGCCCCAGCCGCCGCTCCCTCGAACTCGTCGCCGGGGCCCTGGAGACCACGGCCGGCGAACTCCTCGCCGTCGCCGAGTCCTCCCGCACCGTCGACGTCGTCCGGTCCGGGGAGGACTCCCCCGACCTGCCCGAGGGCATCCGGTCCCTCGTCCGGGGCCGCCACCAGTTGCACGCCCTGGAGTTCACCGGCGAGCAGGACGCGGGCCGCGAGTTCCAGCACCGCAACGACGAGCTGCTCTACGTGGCCGACGGCGCCGCCGAGGTCGAGGCCGAGGGCCGCGCCTACCGGCTCGACCGGGGCGACACCCTCTACCTCTCCGGCGGGGTGCGCCACCGCTGGCGCGCCACCGAGCCCGGCACCCGGCTCCTGGTCGTGGCCGTGGGGGAGCACGTGGAGGCGGAGGAGGAATGACGGGCCGGGGGGATTCCGGGAGCACGGCCACGAACGACCGAGGGATCCCGGAGGTACGGCGATGAGGGTCGTCTCGCTCGTGCCCTCCCTCACCGAGGCCGTCGCCTTCACCCTGCCCGGCGTCCTCGTCGGCGCCACCGACTGGTGCGCGCACCCCGCCGGCCTCGACGTCGTCCGGATCGGCGGCACCAAGAACCCCGACGTCCCCGCGATCACCGCCCTGCGTCCCGACCTCGTCCTCGCCAACGAGGAGGAGAACCGCGCCCCCGACCTCGACGCCCTGCGGGCCGCCGGACTCGACGTCCTCGTCACCGAGGTCCGCACCCTCGACCAGGGCCTGCGCGAACTGGAACGGGTCCTCACCGCCTGCGGCGCGCCCCGGCGGCCCCGCTGGCTGGCGGAGGCCGAGGACGCCTGGGCCGCGGTCGCACCCCTGCGCCCGGAGGCACCGCTCACCGCCGTCGTGCCGATCTGGCGCCGCCCCTGGATGGTCCTGGGCCGCGACACCTTCGCCGGCGACCTGCTCGCCCGCCTCGGGATCCGCAACGCGTACGCCGGCCACCCCGAGCGCTACCCCCGCCTCCCGCTCGACGAGCTCCGCGCCGCCGCCACCGACCTGGTCGTCCTGCCCGACGAGCCCTACCGCTTCACGCGCGACGACGGCCCCGAGGCCTTCCCCGGGACCGCCGCCGCCCTCGTCGACGGGCGGATGCTCACCTGGTACGGGCCGTCACTGGCCGAGGCTCCGGAGAGGCTCGCCCGGGCCCTGCGAGCAGCGCGCCGCTGACGAGCCCGCGCAGGGTGTGGAGACCGGCCACCAGCCAGGCCGCCACGAGGAACGCGTACAGCCCGACCGCCAGCCACCGGAAGGCGGCCAGACCGGTGTGTCCGGCCAGCCCCTCGGCGCCGGTCACGCACGTCCCCACCGGGAAGGTGAACGCCCAGAAGGTCATCGCGAAGCCCATGCCCCGGCGGCGCGCCCGCAGCACCATCGCCCCGGCGAGCGCCAGCCACAGCAGCGCGAAGCCCATGACGGGCACCCCGTAGAGGACGGCGAAGGCGGCGAAGCCGTGCGCGTACGGCTCGGGCAGCACGCCCGGGGCCGCGTCGGCGAACTTGTTCGCGGCGGTCGTCGACTGGCCGAGGGGGCCGAGGACCAGGAAGAGGGTGGGGGTGAGCGCGAGCGGCGGCGGACCGCCGGTGACGAGCCGCCCGAAGACCAGGGGCAGCACGACCAGGGTGGCGAGCAGGCTGAGGCCGAACAGCGCGTAGCAGGCGATCAGGAGCGTCTGCCGGGCCTGCCCCGGGGGCAGGTGGGGGACGAGCAGCGGGCCGAGGGCGGCGGAGACCATGGGGGCGACCAGCGGCAGCAGCCACACCGGGGACGCGGTCTCGATCCGGTGGCGCACCACCATGAGGTACGGGACGGCCACGGCCGTCACCAGGCCGATCAGCGTGCCGGCGCCGAACAGGACGGTGTCGAGCGCGACGGCCGCCGGGAGTCCGATCCAGTCCCGGCCCACGACCAGGGCCCCGCCGCCGACCGCGAGCAGCGCCATCGAGAGGCAGCCGTAGAACGGGGCCACGGCCGGGTCCAGGAGGTGGGCGCGGGCCTGGTCGCGGTGGTGGATCCAGTGCAGCGCGCGGGCCGGGAGCAGGACGAGCAGCATCGCGAGCGACAGGGCCCAGACCGCCGCGCAGGCGGTACGGAGGCCGGGGACGTGCACCGGGAGGACGGCGCCCGCGGTGGCGACGATCGCCGTGCCCATCACGGAGGCGTACCAGTTGGGTCCGAGGTGACGGACGGAGCGGATCCGCAGACCCGGCCCGGCGCCGGGGGTGGTGGCGCGGGGGAGGGGTGCGGGACGGGGAGGTGCGACGCTTGCCATGGCTCCACCGTCGTCCCGTTCCGGCACCCGGACCAGGGATCATGCGGCTATGACGTCATAAGCTGGGTTTATGAGCAGGGGAACGCGGGGCGGCGAAGCCCACGGGGACGGGACGGGCGGGGACGGGACGCGGGGCGGTGCGGCTTCGAGTGGTGCGGCTTCGAACGGTGCCGTGTCCGGGGGCGGGCCGGTGGTCGGAGGCGGTCCGGCGGCTGGAGACGGTCCGCTGACCGGAGACGGTCCGGTGACCAGTGGCGGCCCCGCATCCCCCCGCGGCCCCGCGTCCGCCGACGTCCCCACGTCCGCCCGCGGTCCCGCGAGCCGTGGCGGTCCCGCGGTCTCCGGGGCCCGTGGTGGTCCGGGCGCTTCCGGTGGGGCCGGAGCCCCACGCCCCCACCTCTCCCACCGCGTCCCCGACCTCGGCGCGCTCGAGCTGCTCCTCGCCGTCGCCCGGCACGGCAGCCTCGGCGCCGCGGCCCGCGAGGTGGGGATCACCCAGCCCGCCGCGAGCAGCCGGATCCGCTCCATGGAACGGCAGTTGGGGGTGGCCCTGGTCGACCGTTCGCCGCGCGGCTCCCGGCTCACCGACGCGGGCGCCCTCGTCACGGACTGGGCGCGGCGGATCGTGGAGGCGGCGGAGGCCTTCGACGCCGGGGCGCAGGCCCTGCGCGGCCGGCGCGACTCGCGGCTGCGGGTGGCCGCGTCCATGACGATCGCCGAGTACCTGCTGCCCGGTTGGCTGATCGCCCTGCGCGCCGAACGCCCCGACACCGCCGTGTCGCTCCAGGCCGGGAACTCGGCGGCCGTCGCGGAACGCCTCTTCGCGGGCGACGCGGACGTCGGCTTCGTGGAGGGCCTCGCCGTGCCGGACGGCCTCGACGGCGTGGTCGTCGCCCGCGACCGGCTCGCGGTCGTCGCCGCCCCCTCGCACCCGTGGGCTCGCCGCCGCGCCCCGCTGGACCCGGCCGAGCTGGCCGCGACCCCGCTGGTGCTGCGGGAGCGCGGCTCGGGCACCCGGCAGGTCCTCGACGCGGCGCTCGCCGACCACGGGGGCCTCGCGCGACCGCTCCTCGAACTCGCCTCCACGACCGCGGTGAAGGCCGCCGCCGTCAGCGGGGCGGGCCCGGCCGTCCTCAGCGAACTCGCGATCACCGAGGAACTGGCCTCCCGCCGCCTGGTCGCCGTCCCGGTCGAAGGGGTGCTCCTCCGCAGGGACCTGCGGGCCGTCTGGCCCGCAGGCCACCGCCCCACGGGCCCGGCCCGGGACCTGCTCTCCCTGACCCGCGACCGGCCCGGCGACCTGTCCCGGGGGCGCTGAGAGGGCGCCGATCAGACGCCCGCCGCCCGGTGGGTGATCCGCCCGTCGAGGACCGTCAGCAGGACCGGCAGGTCCGGCAGGTCCGTCGCGGCCGTGGTCAGCGGGTCGCCGCCGAAGACGGCCAGGTCGGCGCGGTGGCCGAGGGCGATCCGGCCCGCCTCGTGCTCCTCGCCCGCCGCGTACGCCGGAGCCGTCGTCAGGCCCCGCAGCGCCTCCAGCGGCGTCAGCGCCTGCTCGGGGCCGTGCGGCGCCTGCCCGAGGTCGCGGCTCGGGCGCCGGTGCCGGGCCCCGGCCATCACGCCGAGCGGCGGGAACGGCGCGATCGGCCAGTCCGAGCCGAGGACCACGGTCGCCCCGGAGTCCAGCAGGTCCCGGCAGCGCCACGCGCGCGAGGCGCGCTCCTCGCCGAGCCGGCGCGACCAGTTGTCGGTGTGGTCGGCGCGGGTGAAGTCGCAGCAGTGGGTGGGCTGCATGGAGGCGAGGACGCCCAGCTCCGCGAAGCGGCGCAGGGTGTCGTCCGGGACGGTCTCGATGTGCTCGACCCGGTGCCGCACCCCTTCGCCGCCCGAGGCGCGCGCCTTCTCGACGGAGTCGAGGACGTGCCGGACGGCCGCGTCCCCGATGGCGTGCGTCGCGGTGGGCACGCCCGCCCGGTGCAGCTCGCCGACGATCCGGGTGTACGCCTCGGGGTCCGGCCAGAAGGCGTGCGTGGACTCGCCGTGGCAGTCGGGGCGCTCCAGCCACGCGGTGCCGTTGTCGATGGTCCCGTCCATGAAGAGCTTCACGCCGGCGACCCGCCACAGCGCCCCGCCGGTGCCCTGCCGCCCGATCAGCTCGCGCACGCCGTCGGCGTCGGTGCCGGGCTGGCACCAGGGCGCCACCCGCAGCCGCAGCGGCAGCTCACCGGCCGCGTCGAGCTCTCCGTACAGGGCGAGGCTGTCGCCGTTGGCGTCCATGGCGTGGCCGCCGGTCAGGCCCGCGGCGGCCATGGAGCGCAGCGCGGCCGCGAGCCGCTCCCGGCTCTCCTCGCGCGTCGGGCGCGGGGCGACCCGCTCGACCAGCTCGCAGGCGGCGTCCTCCTGGAGGAGGCCGGTGGGGCGCCCGTCGGCGTCGCAGACGACCTCGGCGGAGGCCTGGTCGAAGGTGCGGGGGCCGTCGACCCCGGCGAGTTCGAGGGCCCGGCGGCTGGCGAGGGCCGAGTGGGCGTCGAAGAGCAGCAGGAAGGCGGGCACCCCGTCGAGGACGGAGTCGAAGGGGGCGGTGCCGACGGGGTGGCCGCCGAAGACGTTCGGGTCGAGGCCCCAGCCGAACAGCCACGCCCCGCGCTCCAGGGTCCGCACCTCGCGGGCGAGGGCCTCCCGCACGTCGTCGAGGTCGGCGCAGTACGACAGGTCGAGGCCGTGCGTCAGCTCGGCGCCGCTGACGGGGTGCACGTGGCCGTCGACGAGCCCGGGGGTGACGACGGCCCCCCTGAGGTCGACGACGGTGGTGGCCGGCCCGGCGAGCGCGCGGATCTCGCGGTCGTCGCCCAGGGCCGCGATCCGGCCGTCCTCGGACACGGCGAGCGCGGTCTCCGGCAGGAACGCCCCCGTACCGGGGTCGAGCAGACGGGCGGAGAGCAGGACGAGACGGGTGCGCACGGGTGGCTCCAGGGGTGCGGGACGGTTCTTCGGCGGTACGGGTGTGGGTGTACGGGCACGGGGGCGGGCCGCGGGGGAGGGCGGAGGCGGGCCGTGAGGGAAGGCGGAAGCGCGTACAGGGGACGGGCCGCGGGGGAGGACGGAAGCGCGTACGGGGCGGCCCCGCGGGGAAGGCCGGTGCGGATCAGTCTGTACGCACCGGGCCCGCCCGGCGGGCCGACGTGCCGTACGACCGGCCGCTCAGTCCGGCACGGTCGGCGGCGGCGTCCCCGTCAGCGTCCCGGCCGCCAGGCCGAGCGCGCGTTCCGCCGTGGTGACGGCCATCCGGGTCACCGCCTCCGGCCGGTCGGTCCGGTCGGTGTTGGCGTGGGCGCCGAGGCCGTCGAGGACGACCAGGATCTGGATGGCCGCGGTGCGCGGGTCGTCCGTGCGGAACTCGCCCCGCTCGACGCCCTCGCGGATGAGCCCTTCGAGGCGGTCGTCGGAGGCGCGCTCCTGCTCGGCGACCCGGTCGCGCAGCACGGGCCGGTAGCGGCTGAGGTGCCGGGCGTTGATCCACAGGCGGCTGATGTCGTCGTACGCCTCCCCGGCCGAGAGGGCGAAGTAGCGCGCGAGGTACTGCGCGGGGGTGCCGTGCGGCCGCTCGGCGGGCAGCAGGGAGTCGAGCTCGCCGGTGGAGGCCACGGCGAACGCCTCGGCCACCAGCTCCTCCGCCGAGGGGAAGTAGTGGCTGATCAGGCCCGGCCGCACGGCCAGCTCCTCGGCGATCCGCCGCAGGGTGACGCATTCCAGGCCCTCGGTCAGGGCGACCCGGGCCGCGGTCTCCACGATCTCCGCCCGCCGGGCCTCCGGAGTTTTCCGAACGCGCTTGCGCTCGACGCTTGACGACATACCGGGGATGCTATTGAGTGTGCGACCAATAAGCAACCAGGTGGGCACCACACGCTTCCGGAGGGCCGCATGGCTTCCACGATCCCCGACCAGAACCCGGCTCCCCGGGCCGCACAGGTCACCCCTCCGGCCGCCGACCGGCCCGGCCGCATCGAGGCCCACGGCATCGACCACATCCCCGACGAGGAGCGCCACGGACACCCCCGCGAGCTCTTCTCCGTGTGGGCCGCGGCGAACGTCAACTACCTGAGCCTGGTCATCGGCGGCGCCCTCGTCCTCATGGGCCTGAGCCTCTGGCAGGCCCTCGGCGTGATCGTCGTGGGCAACCTCTTCTGGCTCCTCACCGGACTGCTCGCCACCTCCGGTCCGGCCGCCGGCGCGCCCAGCGAGGTGATCACCCGGGCCGTCTACGGCGTCCGCGGCAACCGCGTGAACAACGCGATCGGCGGCTGGCTGGTCTCCGTCTGCTACTTCGCCCTCAACCTGGCCGCCGCGGCCACCGCCGCCTTCGCGCTCGTGGAGAAGGCCGGCGCCGCGGTCACCGTCCCCGTCGAGGTGGCCGTCGTCGTGGTGATCGCCGCCCTCACGCTGGTCATCAGCGTCTACGGGCACGGCCTGATCATCAAGCTGTACCTGCCGATCACGCTCGCCCTCGCCGCGGCCTTCGCCGTCGTCGCGTTCGCCGTCCTGCGCCACGCCGACTTCTCGTACGCCCCCGCCGCCCGCCTCTCCGGCGCCGAGCTGTGGTCGCTGCTCCTCGCGGGCACCACGATGATCGCCTCGGGCCCGCTCTCGTACACCACGAGCGCCGACTTCTCCCGCTACCTGCCCCGCACCGCCTCGAAGAAGGCGATCGCCGGCTGGACCGCCCTCGGCGCCTTCCTGCCCAGCGTCGCCGTCTGTGCGCTCGGCGCCCTCGCGGCCACCGCCGTCGACATGACCGATCCGCAGACCGCGCTCCAGGAGATCCTGCCCGGCTGGTTCGTGCCGGTCTTCCTGCTCGCCCTGGTCCTCGGCACCATCGCCATCAACGCCCTGACCGCCTACAGCGCCGGACTCGCGCTCCAGGCCGTCGGCCTGCGCGTCCGCCGCTCCGTCAGCGTCCTCCTCGACGGCGCCGTGGCCGTCGCCCTCACCCTGTACGGCGTGCTCGTCTCCCACTTCCTGGAGACCGTGAGCAACGCCCTCCAGGTGATCACGGTCCTGGTCGGCCCGCTCATGGCGGTGTACGCCACCGACGTCCTGCTGCGCCGCTGCCGCTACGACGGCGTCGCGCTCTCCGACGAGACCCCCGGCGGCCCCTTCTGGTACACCGCCGGGGTCAACCGGGCCGGGGCACTCGCCCTCGTCGCCGGCGTCGCCGCCGCGTCCCTCTGCGTCGACACCCTCTACACCGGGCCCGTGGCCACCGCACTCGGCGGCCTCGACCTCTCCCTGCCCGTCGGCATGGGCGTCTCCGCCGCCCTCTACGCCCTCCTGATGCGCGGCGACCGCACGGTGCTCGCCGCCCGCGCGGCCGCCTGACCGGTCCTTACGTCAGGTCCGGGCCGCTGCCGCTTCGATCAACCCCCGCATCACCCGCGTGTCCTCGCCCATCTCCGGGTGCCACTGCACGCCGAGGGCCCAGGCCGGCGCGGCCAGTTCCACCGCCTCCACCGTGCCGTCCTCCGCGTGGGCCGAGGCCGCGAGCCCCGCGCCCAGCCGGTCCACGGCCTGGTGGTGGTAGGTCGGGACCTCGGCCGGCTCCGGGACCAGGGAGGCGTAGAGGCTGCCCGGCACCGGCTCGACCTTGTGCCGGCCGATCACCCCGACCGCCTCCGCGTGCCCGTCCAGGTGCTGCACCAGCGTGCCCCCGAGCGCCACGTTGAGCAGTTGCATCCCCCGGCAGATGCCCAGGAGCGGGGTGCCGGAGGCCAGGGCCGCGTCGATCAGGGCAAGCTCCCAGGCGTCCCGCTCCCTGGCCGGAGGGCCGGTACGGGGGTCGGGCTCGGCCCCGTACCGCACGGGCTCCACGTCCGCCCCGCCCGCCACGACCAGGCCGTCGAGCCGGGCCACGACCGCCGCGGCGGCGGCCGGTCCGTCCGGCGGGAGCATCACCGCGAGCCCCCCGGCCTCCCGTACGAGCCGGGGGTACGCGGCGGGCAGCAGCGCGGCCTCCATGTCCCACACGCCCCAGCGGGCCCGGTTCAGATAGGTGGTCACGCCGATGAGCGGCTCGGACACCACAGTTCCTCCAAGGGGGTCGGGACGACGTCAGCCGCGTTCGAGTTCGGCCTCGGCCGCGGCGAGCGCCGCGAACTCCTCCTCGGGCGCCTTCGCCACCAGGTGGTGCCGACTGTAGAACGCGAAGTAGGCGAGGGCGATCACGTACACCCCGAGCGCCATGAGCGCCGCCGTCCGGTCCACCAGGAAGGTCGCCACCAGGGCCGACAGGGCCAGGACGAGGGCCGTCGACGAGGTCGCGATCCCGCCGGGCGTGCGGTACGGCCGGTGCAGGTGCGGCTCGCGGCGGCGCAGCACGATGTGCGAGAGCGCCATCAGGGCGTACGAGATGGTGGCGCCGAAGACCGCGATGTTCAGCATCCGCGCCCCGTTCCCCGTCCCGGCCGCGAGCGCGAAGCCGATCGCGCCCGGGATGAGGAGCCCCAGGTAGGGCGACTTGCGGCGGCTGGTCAGGGAGAGGAAGCGGGGCAGGTAGCCCGCCCGGGAGAGGGCGAACAACTGGCGCGAGCCGGCGTAGATGAGGGAGAAGAAGGAGGCGACCAGACCGGCCAGGCCCGCGTAGTTCACGAACCGGCTGAGCGCCGTCGGCTCCCCGTCGCCCTGGAGCGCCACGACCAGCGGGTTCCCCGCCTCCTGGACGGCCGCCGAGCCGCGCGCCCCGGTGGCGGCGAAGAAGGTCATGACGGCGAGCAGCACCAGGACGCCGAGCGAGATCGCCAGCGCCCTCGGCATGGACCGGACCGGGTCCTTCGCCTCCTCGGCGGCCAGCGGCACGCCCTCGACGCCGAGGAAGAACCACATGCCGAAGGGGAACGCGGCCCAGATCCCGAGCAGGCCGAACGGCAGCCAGGAGTTCGAGCCGAACGCCTCGCCGTCCACCGGGATGTCGTTCAGGCCGTCCACGTGGAAGTCGGTGAACGCGCCGAGCGCGAAGACGACCAGGGCCGCGACCGCGATCGCCGTCACGACCAGGCTGAACCGCAGCGCCTCGCCCACGCCCCACAGGTGGATCCCGATGAAGAGCGCGAAGCAGACCAGGTAGACCGGCCAGCCGGACTCCAGGCCGAAGAGCCCGAGCGACTCGACGTAGTCGCCGATGAAGATGGAGATCGCGGCGGGGGCGAGGACGTACTCGATGAGGATCGCGGTGCCGGTGAGGAAGCCGCCCCAGGTGCCGAGCGCCCGGCGGGCGAAGCCGTAACCGCCGCCCGCCGTGGGCAGGATGGCGGAGAGCTCGGCGAGCGCGAAGACCAGACAGGCGTACATCGCGCCCATCAGGACGGTGGCGACGGCGAGCCCGCCGAAGCCGCCCTTCGACAGGCCGATGTTCCAGCCGGAGAAGTCCCCGGAGACGACGTAGGCGACGCCGAGGCCGGTGAGCAGCAGCCAGCCGGCGCTGCCGCGGCGCAGCGCGCGCCGCTCCAGGTAGTCGTCCTCCGGCGGGGCTCCGGACGTCTTCCCGTCCCCGGGTGTCTTCCCGGACGTGCTCCCGGTCGTGTCTTCGAGCGTCATGGCAGCGTCAGCTCCCCGCAACGGGCCCAATGGATTGAGGCCATACCTTTGCGCCGCCCCGGCGGGAACGCAACCCCCGTGCGTTACTTTCGGGTTACGGGACCCCTTCGTGCGGCCCGGACGCCGCTCACGTCAGGAAGCCCCGCAGCAGCGCCGCCGTGCCCGCGCAGTGCTCCCGCATCACCTCGCGCGCCGCGTCCGCGTCCCCGTCGAGGACCGCCTCCACGAGCGCGGTGTGCTGGTGCTGGGAGTGCTCCAGGTTCCGCACGAGCAGCGGGATGCAGTCGAGCAGGTCGTTCACCGTCGCCCGGACCGCCGCGTACTGAGCCGTCAGGGTCGGCGAGCCGGACAGCTCCGCGAGCGTGAGGTGGAGCAGGGTGTCCTGGCGCCGGTAGTCGCCGAGCGGGGCGTCGTGGGTCGCCGCGAGGGCGGACCGCAGCCGCCCGGCGCCCGCCGCGTCGAGGCCGTGGGCCGCGCACAGCCCGGCGGCCCCCACCTCCAGGACCTCGCGGAAGCGCAGGGTGTCCTCCATGTCGACCGAGGCGATCCGGCGGCGCAGCTCGTCCTCGTCGCCCGTCCGCACCCGGGGCAGCACGAACGTCCCGCCGTACCGGCCGCGCCGGCTCTCCACGAGCCCCTGCTCCTGGAGGACCTTGAGGACCTCGCGCAGGGTCACCCGGCTGATCCCCATCCGGTCGGCCAGCTCCCGCTCGGCGGGCAGCCGCTCCCCGTCCGGCACCAGGCCGAGCCGCACCACCTGGAGGATCTGCTCCAGGGCCTCCTCGAACCCGTTGCCCGCCCGCACCGGCCGCAGCACGGGCGTCAGCCGGTCCGCCGGTCCACTCGTACTGGCCACGTTCTCGTTTCCTTTCCTCCGGTACTTCCCAAGCAATGGTCTTCCGCAATACCTTATGGCTCCCGGCAGGCCGAAGGAGGAGCAATCCCGTGGCAGACCGCACACCCCCGCTCGACGTCGAGGAGCTGCGCGCCCTCGTCGCGAGCGGCGAGATCGACACCGTAGTCCTCGCCTTCCCCGACATGCAGGGCAGGCTCCAGGGCAAGAGGTTCGCCGCGCAGTTCTTCCTGGACGACGTCCTCGGCCACGGCACCGAGGGCTGCAACTACCTCCTGGCCGTCGACACCGAGATGAACACCGTCGACGGCTACGAGATGTCCTCCTGGGACCGCGGCTACGGCGACTTCGCCATGCACCCCGACCTCACCACCCTCCGCCGCGTCCCCTGGAACGAGGCCACCGCCATGGTGACGGCCGACCTCGCCTGGGGTGACGGCACCCCCGTGGTCGCCGCGCCCCGCCAGATCCTCCGCCGCCAGCTCGAACGCCTCGCGGAGCACGGGCTCACCGCCCACGTCGGCACCGAGCTGGAGTTCATCGTCTTCAAGGACACCTACGAGCAGGCCTGGGACGCCAATTACCGCGGCCTCACCCCCGTCAACCAGTACAACGTCGACTACTCCGTCCTCGGCACCGGACGCGTCGAACCCCTCCTGCGCCGCATCCGCAACGAGATGACCGCCGCCGGACTGACCGTCGAGTCCGCCAAGGGCGAGTGCAACCCCGGACAGCACGAGATCGCCTTCAAGTACGACGAGGCCCTCGTCACCTGCGACCGGCACGCCGTCTACAAGACCGGCGCCAAGGAGATCGCCGCCCAGGAGGGCTGCTCGCTCACCTTCATGGCGAAGTACAACGAGCGCGAGGGCAACTCCTGCCACATCCACCTCTCCCTCCAGGACGCCGAGGGCACGAACGTGATGGCCGGGGACGACGAGCACGGCATGTCCGCGACCATGCGGCACTTCCTCGCCGGACAGCTCGCCGCCCTCCGCGACTTCTCCCTCCTCTACGCCCCCAACGTCAACTCCTACAAGCGGTTCCAGCCCGGCTCCTTCGCCCCCACCGCCGTCGCCTGGGGCCACGACAACCGCACCTGCGCCCTCCGCGTCGTCGGCCACGGACGCTCCACCCGCTTCGAGAACCGCCTCCCCGGCGGCGACGTCAACCCCTACCTCGCCGTCGCCGGCCTGGTCGCCGCCGGCCTCCACGGCATCGAGCAGCGCCTCGAACCGCCCGAGCCCTGTACGGGCAACGCCTACGCCGCCGACTACGCCCACGTCCCCACCACCCTGCGCGAGGCCGCCGAACTCTGGGAGACCAGCGAGATCGCCAAGGCCGCCTTCGGCCCCGAGGTCGTCGCCCACTACCGCAACATGGCCCGTGTCGAACTCGACGCCTTCGACGCCGCGGTGACCGACTGGGAACTGCGCCGCTCCTTCGAACGCTTGTGAGGAAAGAGTTGCTCCAGGTACTGAACCCGGCGACCGAGGAACACGTCGCCCACGTCCCCGCGGCCACCCCCGCCGACGTCGACGCCGCCGTCGCCCGGGCCGCCGCCGCCCAGCGGGGCTGGGCCGCCGCCGCACCCGCCGACCGCGCCCGGCTGCTCCGCCGCTTCGCCGCCGCCGTCGACGGACACACCGAGGAACTGGCCCGCCTGGAGGTCACCGAGGCCGGCCACACCCTCGGCAACGCCCGCTGGGAGGCCGGCAACGTCCGCGACCTGCTCGACTTCTCCGCCGGGGGAGTGGAGCGCCTCAACGGACGCCAGATCCCGGTGGCCGGCGGCCTCGACGTCACGATCCTCGAACCCCTCGGGGTCGTCGGCGTCATCGCTCCCTGGAACTTCCCGATGCCGACCGCCGCCTGGGCCACCGCGCCCGCCCTCGCCGCCGGCAACGCCGTCGTCCTCAAGCCGGCCGAGACCACCCCGCTCACCGCGCTCCGCCTCGCCGAACTCGCCCTGGAGGCGGGCCTGCCCGAGGGACTCTTCCAGGTCCTCCCCGGCACCGGCCCGGTCGCCGGGAACGCCCTCGTCGAACACCCCGGCGTCGCCAAGATCGTCTTCACCGGTTCCACCCGGGTCGGCAAGTCCATCATGGCCAAGTGCGCCGACCGGGTGAAGCGGGTCACCCTCGAACTCGGCGGCAAGAGCCCCAACGTCGTCTTCGCCGACGCGGACCTCGAAGCCGCGGCCGCCGCCGCCCCCATGTCCTTCCTCGACAACAGCGGCCAGGACTGCTGCGCCCGCACCCGCATCCTCGTCCAGCGCGGCGCCCACGACCGCTTCCTGGAGCTGCTCGCCCCCGCGATCGAGGAGATCGTCGTCGGCGACCCCTCCGACGAGCGCACCCAGATGGGCCCGCTCATCTCCCGGGCCCAGCTCGACCGCGTCCGCTCCTACGTCCCCGACACCCTCGAAGGGATCCGGGGCAAGGCGCCCGAGGGCCCCGGCTTCTGGTTCCCGCCGACCGTCCTCACCGGCCTGCCCGAGGACGCCCCCTGCGCCGTCGACGAGGTCTTCGGACCCGTCGCCGTCGTCCTCCCCTTCGAGGACGAGGCCGACGCGATCCGGCTCGCCAACGCCACCGAGTACGGCCTGTCCGGCTCCATCTGGACCCGGGACGTCGGCCGCGCCCTGCGCGTCTCCCGCGCCGTCCGCGCCGGCAACCTCTCCGTCAACTCCCACTCCAGCGTCCGCTACTGGACCCCGTTCGGCGGCTACCAGCAGTCCGGCCTCGGCCGCGAACTCGGCCCCGACGCCCTGACCGCCTTCACCGAAACCAAGAACGTCTTCATCAGCACGGAGGCCTGAACCGCATGACCACCGAAGAGAACATCTGCCGCCGTCTGGTCGGCCGCACCGCCGTCATCACCGGTGCCGGCAGCGGCATCGGCCTCGCCACCGCCCGCCGCCTCGCCTCCGAGGGCGCGAACGTCGTCTGCGGCGACATCGACGAGACCGCGGGCAAGGCCGCCGCCGAGGAGGTCGGCGGCACCTTCGTACGGGTCGACGTCACCGACCCCGAGCAGGTCGAGGCGTTGTTCAAGACCGCCTTCGACACCTACGGCTCCGTCGACGTCGCCTTCAACAACGCCGGCATCTCGCCCCCCGACGACGACTCCATCCTGGAGACCGGCCTGGAGGCCTGGAAGCGCGTCCAGGACGTCAACCTCACCTCCGTCTACCTCTGCTGCAAGGCCGCCCTGCCCTACATGCGCCGCCAGGGCCGGGGCTCCATCATCAACACCGCCTCCTTCGTCGCCCTCATGGGCGCCGCCACCAGCCAGATCTCCTACACCGCCTCCAAGGGCGGCGTGCTCGCCATGTCCCGCGAGCTGGGCGTCCAGTTCGCCCGCGAGGGCATCCGCGTCAACGCGCTGTGCCCCGGGCCCGTCAACACCCCGCTCCTCCAGGAGCTGTTCGCCAAGGACCCCGAGCGGGCCGCCCGCCGCCTCGTCCACATCCCCGTCGGCCGCTTCGCCGAGGCCGACGAGATCGCCGCCGCCGTCGCCTTCCTCGCCAGCGACGACTCCTCCTTCGTCAACGCCACCGACTTCCTCGTCGACGGCGGCATCGCGGGCGCGTACGTGACGCCCCTCTAGCAGCCACCCCTCCGACAGCCGGGCGTCGCAAGGCGCCCGGCTGTCCGCGTACCGACAGGAGCCTGTCCGTGAACCACCGCCTCCGCACGTCCGCCGCCGTCGCCGCGCTCGCCCTCGCCGCGACCACCCTCGTCTCGGCCGCCCCGGCACAGGCGAAGCACCGCCCGTGCCCCACCCTGAGCGTCTCCGGCGGCTGGTACGGCGACAACAAGGCCCGGCTCGACCGCCTGATCGCCGGCCACTGCGCCGACGCGAGGACGAAGGGCCGGAAGCCCCTCGCCGTCTTCGACTGGGACAACACCGTCATCAAGAACGACGTCGGCGACGCCACCCTCTACTGGCTCCTGCGCAACGACCGCGTCCGCCCGCCCCGGAACGACGACTGGTCCACCACCAGCCGCCACCTCACCCCCGCCGCCGCGACCGCCCTCCGCGCGGCCTGTCCCACCGGCGTGCGCACCCTGCCCACCGCCACCGACACCCGCTGCGCCGACGAGATCCGCTCCGTCTACTCCGACGGCGCCACCACCGGCGGGGCGGCCGCGTTCGCCGGCTTCGACCACCGCCGGACGGAACCCCAGTACGCCTGGCTGGCCCAGCTCCTGCGCGGCTGGACCGTCCGCGAGGTCGAGTCCTTCGCGGCCGCCGCCCGCGCCGAGAACCTCGCCGCCCCGCAGGGCGCCACCCAGCGGGTCGGCACCGCCCGGGTCACCGGCTGGGTCCGCCACTACGACCAGCAGCGCGACCTGATCGACACGCTCCGGCGGGCCGGATTCGACGTCTGGATCGTCTCCGCCTCGCCCGAGCCCGTCGTCGACGTCTGGGCCCGGGGCGTCGGCATCGACCCCTCGCACGCGATCGGCATCCGCAACACCACCGAACACGGCCGGCTCACCGCCCACTTCCAGGGCTGCGGCACCGTCCGGGACGGCGAGGACACGATGATCACCTACATCGACGGCAAGCGCTGCTGGATCAACCGGGAGATCCTCGGCGTCCGGGGCCCCGCCGCCGAACGCGTCCAGCCCGCCGCCCGACGCCAGGTCCTCGCCGCCGGGGACTCCGACACCGACGTCACCTTCCTGCGGGACGCCACCGGGCTCCGCCTGGTCCTCAACCGCAACAAGGACGAGCTGATGTGCCGGGCGTACGAGAACGGCGACGGGCGCTGGCTCGTGAACCCCGTGTTCATCGAGCCGAAGGCCCGGAAGACCACCCCGTACCCCTGCGCCACCACCGGCCACACGGCGGGCGACGGCACGGCGGGGCCGGTCCGGCGGGCCGACGGCAGCGTGATCCCGGACCAGGAGGACACGGTGTACTAGCGGTGCACCGGAGGCCGGCCGCTAGAGAAAGGTGCGGCCCTCGCCCCGGTACGTCGGCACGGTCGCCGTGATCCGGTCGCCCTCGACCAGGTGCAGGCTCTCGAACCGCTCGCACAGCTCGCCGGCCTTCGCGTGCCGGAACCACACCTTGTCGCCGATCCGCAGGTCGTCGGCCGGCGAGCCGAGCAGCGGGGTCTGCACCTCGCCGGCCCCCTCCCGCGGGTCGTACCGCAGCCCCTCCGGCAGGTACGGCACGGGCAGCCGGTCCGGGCCCGCCGCCCCGGAGGCCGGATAGCCGCCGCCGAGCACGGTCACCACGCCCACGCCCGGCCGCCGGACCACGGGCTGCGCGAAGAGCGCGGCGGGCCGGCCGCTGAAGGAGGTGTAGTCGTCGAAGAGGCGCGGCACGAAGAGGCCCGAACCGGCGGCGATCTCCGTCACCGCGTCCTCGGCGGCCGTGTGCTGCACGCTGCCGGTGCCGCCGCCGTTCACGAACTCCAGGTCCGGCGCCACCGCCCGCACGGCCCGCACCACGGCCGCCCGGCGCTCCGCCAGCTCCCCGCGGGCGGCGGACTGCATCAGCCGGACCGCCCGCGACCGCAGCGGCCGGCCCGCGACCGCGTCCCCGACCCCCGCGACGTGCCCCTCGTACGCCATGATCCCGACCAACCGGAACCCCGGCCGCCGACCCACCGAGCGGGCCAGCTCCGCCAGCTCGGCGGGCTCCCGCAGCGGGGAGCGGCGGGCGCCGATCCGGATCCGGCCGCCGAGCAGGCTGAGCGCGGTGTCCAGCTCCAGACAGACCCGGACCTCCTCCGTCCCGCCCGCGCGGGAGGCGTCGATCAGATCGAGCTGCGCCACGTCGTCCACCATCACGGTCACGGCGGCGGCGAGCTTCGGGTCCCGTGCCAGCTCCCCGAACCCGGCGCGGTCCGCCGACGGGTACGCGAGCAGGACGTCCTCGAACCCGGCCCGCGCCAGCCACAGCGACTCGTCGAGCGTGAACGACATGATCCCGGCGAAGCCCTCCCGCGCGAGCGCCCGCTCCAGGAGCGCCCGGCACCGCACGGACTTGCTCGCCACGCGTACGGGCTTGCCCCCGGCCCGGCGCACGAGGTCCGCCGCGTTGGCGTCGAAGGCTTCGAGGTCGACGATCGCCACGGGCGCGTCGAGGTGAGCGGTGGCCCGGTCGTAACGGGCCCGGTCGCCGGCACGGGGAGTCATGGCCCGAGCTTGCCAGACAGGTTTACGGGTGGGTAGCCCCTGAGTTCCCGTGCGGCGGGGAACAGCCCGTAGAGTGACGGGCATTGTCGACACGAGCGGGAGACGGGGATGACCAGCGAGCACCGCCCCACGTCCTCCCGCATCACGGAACTCCTCCTCCCGACGCCCCCTGCCACGGCAGGAACCCCCACCACCACCGACCCGGCGACACCCGAAACCCCCGGCCCCTCCGCTCCCACCGGCCCGCCGGCCCCCGGGACCTCCGCCCCCGGCCCGCCGGCCTCCGGAACCGCCACCACCGGCCGCTCGCACGACTCCGTGACCTCGACTCCCACCGGCCCGCCGGCCTCCGGAACCACCACCGGTCACCACCCGGCACCCGGCACCTCCGCCCCCGCCCGCCCGGTGACGGCCGGCGCCGCCGGCCTGCCCGCCGTCGAGACGACGGCCCGGCTCCGCGCGATCCGCCCCACGGACCCCACGCCACCGACGGGCCCGGCGCGCCCGGCGCAGGGCCCGTCCGCCCCGGCGCACCCGTCATCCGCACCGCCGCAGGCGGCACCGCCCCGGCCGTCGTCGCCGCCCGCCCCGTCCGGGCCGCTCGCCCCGCCCCCTCGGACGTCCGCGTTCCCCGCCCCGGCGCGCCCGGCGGCCGTACCGGCCCAGCCGTCGGCCGCCCGCCCCGCGCCGCCGCGGGCGACACCGCCCTCGCCGGCCCCGGTGCTTCCGGTGGCACCGCCGGTGGTCCGGCCCGCGGCCGCGCCCGCCGCCTTCGCACCGCCTTCGCCGCCGTCGTCGTACGGCCGCGTCCCCGGTCACCCCACGAGCCACGTCCTGCCGCCCGAGGCGCCCGTCGAGACCACCACGCGGCTGCGGCCCGTCCGGGACCGGGGGAGCGCCGGGCGGACGGCCGCGGTCGCCGCCTGCGCCGTGCTCGGGTTCGGGCTCATCGGCGGCGCCCTCGCCGGGGTGTGGCTGGCGGCCTCCGAGCCCGGGAAGCGCGCCGAGCCCGCCGGGTACGCCGAGGCCCGGGAGCTCTGGCACAACGCCCCCGTCGACACCCTCTTCCCCCGCACCCTCGACGGCCCCCACACCGGCCCCGGCGCGGCCGGACGCACCTGGACCCGGATCGTCGTCGCCCCGGACGCCCCCTGCTCGTCCGCCGTCCTCGCCGAGCGCCTGCTCGCCGCCGTCGAGCCGCTCGGCTGCGAGCGCGTCCTGCGCGCCACGTACACCGACGCCACCGCCAGCAGCGTGATCACCGTCGGCCTCGTCTTCACCCGCGCCGACGCCACCGCGCAGCGCGCCCTCGGCCGGGGCCTCACCGCCCGCCTCGGCCAGGACGTCCCCCCGGCCCTCCCCGGCCCCGCCACCGTCGCCGCCCGCTTCGGCGACCGGCAGCGCGCGAGCTGGTGGACCAGCGCCCCCGCCGACCTCCCCGTCGTCGTCACCGCCGTCTCCGGCTTCGCCGACGGCCGCACCGTCGACGCCCCCCAGCCCGCCGACCGGGCCACGGCCGAGGGCCGCACCGACGCCGTCGCCCAGTCCGGCCTCGGCCACGAGGCCAAGGGCATCACCGAACGCCTCGAACGCCTGCTGCGCACGACCGCCACCGCCGCGGCGAAGGAGGAGAACCGGTGACCCGCCCCGTCCGCCGGCACGCGCGCGGCGGCGCGGCCCTCCTGCTCGCCACCGCCTTCTCCGTCCTGCCCGCCACCACCGCGCCCGCGCACGCCGACACCATCCGGGCCCGGCAGTGGGGCCTCGAAGCCCTCCACACCGCCGAGGCCTGGCGCACCACCAAGGGCGCGGGCGTCACCGTCGCCGTCCTCGACACCGGTGTCGACGCCGAGCACCCCGACCTCGAAGGCTCCGTCCTGCCCGGCCACGACCTCATCGGCTTCGGCGCCGAACGGGGCGACCGCGCCTGGGCCCGGCACGGCACCGCCATGGCCGGGATCATCGCCGGGCACGGCCACGGCCCCGACGGCGAGGACGGCGTCCTCGGCATCGCGCCCGAGGCCGAGATCCTGCCCGTACGGGTCATCCTGGAGTCCCGCGACAAGGCCCGCGACAAGGCCCGCAAGAGCCGCGGCACCGCCCTCGCCCAGGGGATCCGCTGGGCCGCCGACCACGGCGCCGACGTCATCAACCTCTCCCTCGGCGACGACTCCAAGTCCGCCCACCCCGACGCGGGCGAGGACGCCGCCGTCCAGTACGCCCTCTCCAAGGGGGTCGCCGTCGTCGCCTCCGCCGGCAACGGCGGCGAGAAGGGCGACCACATCTCGTACCCCGCCGCCTACCCCGGCGTCATCGCCGTGACCGCCGTCGACCGCTACGGCACCCGCGCCTCCTTCTCCACCCGCCGCTGGTACGCCACCGTCAGCGCCCCCGGCGTCGACATCGTCATCGCCGACCCCGACCGCCGCTACTACGAGGGCTGGGGCACCAGCGCAGCCGCCGCGTTCGTCTCCGGGGCCGTCGCCCTCGTCCGGGCCGCCCACCCCGACCTCACCCCGGCCCAGCTCAAGACCCTCCTCGTCGACACCGCGCGCAGCCGCCCCGAGGGCGGCCGCAGCGACGCCAAGGGGTACGGGACGGTCGACCCGGCCGCGGCCATCGAGGCGGGCGCCCGGTCGAAGGGCGGCGACCCGAAGGACACCGCCGCCGGCTACCGGGGGCGCTACTTCGGTCCCGGCCCCACCGCCCCCGCCGAGGAGCCCCGCTCCTTCGGCCTGCTCGCCCCGCTCCTCGGCGGCCTCGGCGCCCTGCTGCTCCTCACCGCCGTGGTGCTCCGGCGCGCCCACCGCTCCGGCCGGCACCCGGCGGACCTGGCGCACCGGCCCGGCGGCTAGGCTCGGGGCGTGGCGCTCAAGAACATTCCGGACCCCGGTTTCTCCGACGACGACGGCACCGCCGACCCGCGGCTCGCCGCGGCCCTCGCGGCCTGGGCGGAGGACAGAACCGCCCACGGCCCCGTCCTCGCGGCGCTGCGGGAGGCCCGGCTGCTCGTCCCCGTGGTCGCCGTCCTCGGCGAGGTCGAGACCGACGAGAACGGTCTGCGCCGCGAGAAGACCAGCGACATGGCCGTCCCCACCCTCACCGCCGGCGACCGGCGGGCCCTGCCCGCCTTCACCTCGACCGCCTCGCTCGCCCTCTGGGACCCGCAGGCCCGGCCCGTGGCCGTCCCGCTGCACCAGGCGCTCCAGGCCCTCGCGCACGAGAAGGCGGACACGCTCGTCCTCGACCTCGCGGGACCCGTGCCGTACCAGGTCACCGGCCCGGCCCTGCTCGCCCTCGCCGAGGGCCGCGCCGACGTCGATCCGCTCGCCGACCCCGCCGTGCGGGAGGCGGTCCGCGCGGCCGTCGCCGCCGAGCCCGCCGTGCTCCGCGCCCACCTGGGTCCCGGCGCCGCCGACGGCACCCTCGCCCTGGTCCTCGCCGGGGACGCCTCCCCGGCGGAGACCGCCCAGCGCGTGGCGCGCGCCCTGGCCGCCGACGCAACACTGAGGGCCCGCCTGGTGCGGGGCCTCGACCTGGCACTCCTGCCGGCCTCGGCCACGCCTCCGGGCGAGCCCTTCTACGTACGGAACGTGCAGACGTACGGAACGTAAAGACGTACGGAACGCGCGGACGTACGCGTTCCTAGCCGTACACCGGCCCCGTGTACTTCTCGCCCGGTCCCTGGCCCGGCTCGTCCGGGATCAGGGACGCCTCGCGGAAGGCGAGCTGGAGGGACTTCAGGCCGTCCCGCAGGGGCGCGGCGTGGAAGGAGGAGACCTCCGTCGCGCCGGCGTCGAGGAGACCCGCGAGCGCGTGCACCAGCTTGCGGGCCTCGTCGAGGTCCTTGTGCTTGTCGCCCTCCTCGGTGAGCCCGAGCTTCACCGCGGCGGCGCTCATCAGGTTGACGGCGACGGTCACGATCACCTCGACCGCCGGAACCTCGGCGATGTCACGGGTCATGGCTTCGAAGTCGGGGGTGTCGGAGGAGTCGGGGGACTCGTTCTGGGGCGTCTCGCTCATGCCCCACACGATATGCCGGTCCCCGGTTAGCGGAGACCGCCGGGTCCTGCTAACCTTGTGTAACGACCGGCTGGACACGTGTGTGCCCGGCCCACAAGTGGAGGCTCCGTACTCCCACCCGACCACCCTCACGGGCGGCGGGTCACCGGTCAGGTGGCGCCCATCGTTCCGTACGGACGATGGAGCCGCCCGATGCGCGCCCCGCGGTTGACCGCGGCGGTGTTCCGGTATTCCCCTGGAGCCCCGCCTGTGTCCCGTCCGGGGCATTTTTCATGTACCGGCTCGGTTGGTCTCATAAACAGACGTTGCGCGTCCGTCCGCCAGGCGGTCGTGTGGTGCTACCGAGGAGGATCCATCAGCGCCGAGCCCCGCATCAACGACAGGATTCGCGTTCCCGAGGTGCGACTTGTCGGACCCAGCGGCGAGCAGGTCGGGATTGTTCCGCTTGCCAAGGCCCTGGAGCTCGCACAGGAGTACGACCTCGACCTGGTCGAGGTGGCGGCGAACGCCCGTCCTCCCGTGTGCAAGCTCATGGACTACGGGAAGTTCAAGTACGAGTCGGCCATGAAGGCCCGTGAGGCGCGCAAGAACCAGGCGCACACGGTCATCAAGGAGATGAAGCTCCGGCCGAAGATCGACCCGCACGACTACGACACCAAGAAGGGTCACGTCGTCCGGTTCCTCAAGCAGGGCGACAAGGTCAAGATCACGATCATGTTCCGTGGTCGTGAGCAGTCCCGCCCCGAGCTCGGCTTCCGGCTGCTGCAGCGGCTGGCGTCGGACGTCGAGGAGCTTGGCTTCATCGAGTCCAACCCGAAGCAGGACGGCCGGAACATGATCATGGTTCTCGGCCCGCACAAGAAGAAGACCGAGGCCATGGCCGAGGCGCGTGAGGCCCAGGCCGCACGCAAGGCCGAGCGCCAGGGCGTCACCGCCGAGGAGACGTCCGAGGCCCCGGCGCCCGAGGCCGAGGCCCCGGCCACCGAGGCTCCGGCCGAGACCCCCGAGGCGTGATCCGAGGGGCTGCCACCCAGGCAGCCCCGGGCTCCGCCCGGACCCACCGAACGAAGAACTGACGCTCCCGGATGTCCGGTGCCCGCACCGGGGGGAGCGCCACTGACGAGGAGATACGGCGCGATGCCGAAGAACAAGACGCACTCCGGTGCCAAGAAGCGCTTCAAGGTCACCGGCTCCGGCAAGATCCTGCGCGAGCGCGCCGGCAAGCGCCACCTGCTCGAGCACAAGTCGTCCAAGCTGACGCGTCGCCTCACCGGCAACGCGGAGATGGCCCCGGGCGACGCGGCCAAGATCAAGAAGATGCTGGGCATCTGATCTGATCACCCGCCCTCGGCGACGAGGGCCACCGGCCAGGTCCGGGACCCATTCGTTTTTCGGGTCGTGTGAGTCCAACCACGACCCCGCTACAAGGAGTTAACAAGTGGCACGCGTCAAGCGGGCAGTCAACGCCCACAAGAAGCGCCGGGCGATCCTCGAGCAGGCCTCCGGCTACCGCGGTCAGCGTTCGCGCCTGTACCGCAAGGCCAAGGAGCAGGTCACCCACTCGCTGGTCTACAACTACAACGACCGCAAGAAGCGCAAGGGCGACTTCCGTCAGTTGTGGATCCAGCGCATCAACGCCGCTGCCCGCCTGAACGGCATGACGTACAACCGCCTCATCCAGGGTCTGAAGGCCGCCAACATCGAGGTGGACCGCAAGATCCTCGCCGAGCTGGCCGTCAACGACGCCAACGCGTTCGCCGCCCTCGTCGAGGTCGCGCAGAAGGCCCTCCCGGCCGACGTCAACGCGCCGAAGGCCGCCGCCTGATCTTCCAGGCCGCAGTCCCTCCGCCCGGACCCGCAGACGCTCACGCGCCTGCGGGTCCGGGTGCGTCCGCCCCCTGGACCACCCGGCCCGCGCCGCGTCCCGTGCCGTACCGGAGCGCGACCGCACCCGGCTTCCGCAGCCCCCGGCCCCGAAGAGAGAACCGCCGCACGCCATGGTCACCCCCGAGCTGATCTCCCCGCGTTCCCCGCGCGTCGTCGCCGCCCGACGGCTCGCCAAGCGCAACTTCCGGGGCAAGGACCGCCTCTTCATCGCCGAGGGTCCCCAGGCCGTCCGCGAGGCCGTCGAGCACCGGGGGCCCGGCGGGGAGCCCACCCTCGTCGAGCTGTTCACCACCGTCGAGGCCGCCGAGCGCTACGCCGCCATCATCGAGGCGGCCCACGCCGCCGGGGCCCGCGTCCACCACGCCTCCGACGCCGTCCTCGCCGAGGTCTCCCAGACCGTCACCCCGCAGGGGCTCGTCGGCGTCTGCCGGTTCCTCGACTCGCCGTTCGAGGAGATCGTCGCGGCCCGCCCCAAGCTGGTCGCCGTCCTCGCCCACGTGCGCGACCCCGGGAACGCCGGCACCGTGCTGCGCTGCGCCGACGCGGCCGGCGCCGACGCCGTCGTCCTCACCGACGCCTCCGTCGACCTCTACAACCCCAAGTCCGTGCGCGCCTCGGTCGGTTCGCTCTTCCACCTGCCGGTGGCCGTCGGCGTCCCCGTCGAGCAGGCCGTCGCCGGGCTCAAGGCCGCGGGCGTACGGATCCTCGCCGCCGACGGGGCCGGTCGGGACGACCTCGACGACGAGCTGGACGCCGGGACCATGGGCGGGCCCACCGCCTGGATCTTCGGCAACGAGGCCTGGGGGCTGCCCGAGGAGACCCGGGCCCTCGCCGACGCCGTCGTCCGCGTCCCGATCCACGGCAAGGCCGAGAGCCTCAACCTCGCCACCGCCGCCGCGGTCTGCCTGTACGCCTCCGCGCGCGCCCAGCGCCCCCGCACCTCCGCCTGAGGCACCCCGGAAGGGACCATTCCGCCCCGCCCGCCCAGTAGAGTGACGCACTCGGGGGCCCACTGCGCTACACGGAGGGGTGGGGGACGGGGATGACGGTCGGCACGGACAGTCCCGCGGAGGCACGGAGCGACGGTCCGCACGCCCCGGAACGGGCCGAGCCCGCGGACGCCACGGCCCCCGCGGACTTCGCCGGGATCTCGCCCGACGACCTGCCCGACGGGCTCGTCGTCGCCGACGGGACGGGCCGCGTCGTCTGCTTCAACGCCGCCGCCGCCCGCATCACCGCCGTCCCCGCCGACCGGGCCCTCGGCCTCCCCCTCGACCGGGCGCTGCCCCTGGAGGACCTCAAGGGCCGCCGCTGGTGGCCGCTGACCGACCCGTACGGCGGACTCGCCACCCGCAGCGGACAGCCCGAGCGCAACCTGCTCCTCCCCGGAGGACGCGAGGTCCTCGTCTCCGCCCGCTACGTCCGGGAGCACCCCACCGGCCCCGTCCGCCGGGTCGTCGTCTCCCTGCGCGGCACCGAGGCGCGCCGCCGCACCGAGCGCAGCCACGCCGAGCTCATCGCCACCGTCGCCCACGAGCTCCGCTCCCCGCTCACCTCCGTCAAGGGCTTCACCGCCACCCTCCTCCACAAGTGGGAGCGGTTCACCGACGAGCAGAAGCGGCTGATGCTGGAGACCGTCGACGCCGACGCCGGCCGCATCAAGCGGCTCATCGCCGAACTCCTCGACATCTCCCGGATCGACTCCGGCCGCCTGGAGGTCCGCCGCCAGCCCGTCGACATCGCGGCGGCCGTCGGCCGGCACGTCCACGCCCACACCGCCGGCGGCCAGTCCCCGGACCGCTTCTTCGTACGGATCCGGCCGCAGTTGCCCCCGCTCTGGGCCGACCCCGACAAGATCGACCAGATCCTCGGGAACCTCCTCGAAAACGCGGTGCGCCACGGCGAGGGAACCGTCACCATCGAGGTGGCACCCACCACGGCGGGCGACGACGGAGAAGAGGGGACGGAGGTCACCGTGAGCGACGAGGGCCCCGGCATCCCCGAGGAGTCCGTGAGCCGCGTCTTCACCCGCTTCTGGCGGGGCAGCAAGCGCGGCGGCACCGGTCTCGGCCTCTACATCGTCAAGGGCGTCGTCGAGGCCCACGGCGGAACCATCACCGTCGGACGGGGCCCCCGCGGCGGGGCCGAGTTCCGATTTATCCTGCCCGTCGGCACGCCGGCCCACCTCCTCTGACGTCCCGCTCCGCGAGACCGCGGACGACCAGGAGCCGCCCGGCCCGCCCACGGGCTCATTCGCGTCCCCCCACCCCGTTAGACTCGACCTTTGGCACGTTTGCGCCCTTGACGTCGAGCGGGGCCGCCCAGCCAAGCCAACGGAAGCACGGGAAGAGATGTCCGCACCCAATAAGTCGTACGACCCGGTTGAGGTCGAGGCACTGAAACCGGAAGAGATCGAGCGCATGCGGGACGAGGCGCTCGCCGCCTTCGCCGCCGCGGGCGACCTCGACGCGCTCGCACACGCGAAGACCGCGCACACCGGTGGCACCTCGCCGCTGGCGCTCGCCAACCGGGAGATCGGCGCCCTGCCCCCGCAGGCCAAGGCCGCCGCCGGAAAGCTCGTGGGCCAGGCCCGCGGCGCCGTCTCCAAGGCGCTCGCCGCCCGCCAGAGCGAGCTGGAGGCCGAGCGCGACGCCCGCGTCCTCGTGGAGGAGGCCGTCGACGTCACCCTGCCGTACGACCGCGTCCCGGCCGGCGCCCGCCACCCGCTCACCACCCTCATGGAGCGCGTCTCCGACGTCTTCGTCTCCATGGGGTACGAGATCGCGGAGGGCCCCGAGGTCGAGGCGGAGTGGTTCAACTTCGACGCCCTCAACTTCGTCCCGGACCACCCGGCGCGCCAGATGCAGGACACCTTCTTCGTCGAGGGAACGTCCGTCGGGGGAACGGTCACCACGGGCGACGAGTCCGGTGTCGTGCTGCGCACCCACACCTCCCCGGTGCAGGCCCGCACGCTCATCGACCGGGAGCCCCCGGTCTACGTCGTGTGCCCCGGCCGCGTCTACCGCACCGACGAGCTCGACGCCACGCACACCCCGGTCTTCCACCAGATCGAGCTGCTCGCCGTCGACGAGGGCCTCACCATGGCCGACCTCAAGGGCACCCTCGACCACATGGTCCAGGCGCTCTTCGGCCCGGACATGAAGACCCGGCTGCGCCCGAACTTCTTCCCGTTCACCGAGCCGTCCGCCGAGATGGACATGCTCTGCTACGTCTGCCGCGGCGAGTCCGTCGGCAACCCGGACCGCCCCTGCCGCACCTGCGGCAGCGAGGGCTGGATCGAGCTCGGCGGCTGCGGCATGGTCAATCCGAAGGTGCTCGTCGCCTGCGGCGTGGACCCCGAGAAGTACAGCGGATTCGCCTTCGGGTTCGGCATCGAGCGGATGCTGATGTTCCGCCACAACGTCGAAGACATGCGAGACATGGTCGAGGGTGACGTCCGGTTCACCCGGCCGTTCGGGATGGAGATCTGATGCGGGTCCCGCTTTCTTGGCTGCGGGAGTACGTCGACCTGCCGGCGACGGAGACCGGCCGAGACGTCCAGGCCAAACTCGTTTCGGCAGGCCTGGAGGTCGAGACCGTCGAGCGGCTCGGCGCCGGCCTGTCCGGCCCGCTGGTGGTCGGCAGGGTCCTCACCATCGAGGAGCTGACGGAGTTCAAGAAGCCCATCCGCTTCTGCACCGTCGACGTCGGGCAGGCCAACGGCACCGGCCAGCCCCAGGAGATCATCTGCGGCGCCCGGAACTTCGCCGAGGGCGACAAGGTCGTCGTGGCCCTGCCCGGCGCCGTGCTCCCCGGCGACTTCCGGATCGCCGAGCGCAAGACGTACGGCCGCGTCTCCCGGGGCATGATCTGCTCCGGCGACGAACTCGGCATGGGCGACGACGGCTCGCACGGCATCATCGTGCTGCCGCCGGAGCACGAGGTCGGCACCGACGCCACGGTCCTCCTGGAGCTGTTCGACGAGGTCCTCGACATCGCCGTCACCCCGGACCGCGGCTACTGCCTCTCGATGCGCGGCGTCGCCCGCGAGACGGCCACCGCCTACGGCCTGCCGCTGCGCGACCCGGCGCTGCTCGACGTGCCCGCGCCGAACTCGTACGGCTACCCGGTCCAGATCACCGACCCGATCGGCTGCGACCGCTTCACCGCGCGCACCGTCGTCGGCCTGGCGCCCGAGGCCCGCTCCCCGATCTGGCTCCAGCGCCGCCTCCAGAAGGCCGGCATGCGCCCGATCTCGCTGGCCGTCGACGTCACCAACTACGTGATGCTGGAACTCGGCCAGCCGCTCCACGCCTACGACCGCACCCGGCTCGACGGCCCCATCGGGGTCCGCCGCGCCGAGGCCGGCGAGAAGATCACCACCCTCGACGGCACCGTGCGCGTCCTGGACGCCGCGGACCTGGTCATCACCGACAACCGCGGCCCGATCGGCATCGCGGGCGTCATGGGCGGCGCCCACACGGAGATCGCCGACCCGGTCACCGACCCGGAGACCGGCGTCGTCACCGGCACCTCCGAGGTCGTCGTCGAGGCCGCGCACTTCGACCCGATCTCGATCGCCCGCACGGCCCGCCGCCACAAGCTGGCCTCCGAGGCGTCCAAGCGCTTCGAGCGCGGCGTCGACCCGCAGGCCGCCGCCGCTGCCGCGCAGCGCACCGTCGACCTGCTCGTACTGCTCGCGGGCGGCACGGCCGAGGCCGGCGTCACCGAGGTCGTGGCCCCGTCCGCGCCCCGGACGATCGTCGTCCCGGCGGACCACCCGGACAAGGTCGCGGGCGTCGCCTACGGCCGCGAGACCGTCGTCCGCCGCCTCCAGGAGGTCGGCTGCGACGTCTACGGCCAGGACGAGCTGATCGTCACCGTCCCCTCGTGGCGGCCCGACCTCAACGAGCCGAACGACCTGGCCGAAGAGGTCATCCGCCTGGAGGGCTACGAGAACCTGCCCTCCACGCTGCCCAAGCCCCCGGCCGGCCGCGGGCTCACCGAGCGCCAGCGCGTCCACCGCCGGGTGGGCCGCGCCCTGGCCGGCGCCGGCTACGTCGAGGCGCTGAACTACCCGTTCATCGGCGAGCAGGCCCTCGACAACCTCGGCCTCGACGCGGACGACGCCTCCCGCCGTCTGGTGAAGCTGGTCAACCCGCTCTCCGACGAGGAGCCCGCGCTCCGCACGACGCTGCTCCCGGGCCTGCTCGGGGCGCTGCGCCGCAACGACAGCCGGGGCGGCCACGACCTGGCCCTCTTCGAGACCGGCCTGGTCTTCCGGGCCGGCGAGCGGCCGGGCGTCGCCGTGCGCCTCGGCGTCGACCGGCGTCCCACGGACGAGGAGATCGCCGAGGTCAACGCGGCCCTGCCCGCGCAGCCCCGGCACGCCGCCGTCGTCCTCGCCGGCGCGCGCGAGCAGGCCGGCTGGTGGGGCAGGGGCCGCCCGTCCGACTGGGCGGACGCGGTCGAGGCCGCCCGCACGGTCGCCCGCGAGGCCGGCGCCGAGCTGATCGTGCGCCAGGGCCAGTACGGTCCGTGGCACCCGGGCCGCTGCGCCGAGCTGCTCGTCGTCGTCGACGGCGAGGAGCGCACGGCGGGCCACGCGGGCGAGCTGCACCCGCGCGTGGTGAAGTCCTTCGGCCTGCCGGCCCGGACCAGCGCCATGGAGCTCGACCTCGACCTGGTCGAGGCGGCGTCCGAGGGTCCCCTCAAGGCCCCCCGGATCTCCTCCTTCCCGGTCGCCACCCAGGACGTCGCCCTGGTCGTCGCCGCCGGCGTCCCGGCCGCCGCGGTCGAGGCCGCCCTGCGCGAGGGCGCGGGTGAACTCCTGGAGTCCATCCGGCTGTTCGACGTCTACACCGGCGACCAGCTCGGCGAGGGCACCAAGTCCCTCGCCTACGCCCTGAAGTTCCGCGCCCCGGACCGCACCCTGACGGTCGACGAGGCCACGGCGGCCCGCGACGCGGCCGTCGCCCTGGCGTCCGAGCGCACCGGCGCCGTCCTGCGCGGCGCCTGACCTCGCGGCGGTACCCAGGAGGGCCGTCCCGGAGACCTTCTCCGGGGCGGCCCTCCGTCGCTTGCGGAACCGTGGACCTCTGCTATGTAAGAGCAGAGTTCCATCCTTGAGCTACGCACCTCTGTACGGGAACGGCGCGCCCGTGCCGATGGCGCACCCCTGGCGCGGGGCGGCGCGCCGAGGGCGCTCACTCCTTCGGGTGAGATCGCCGGAGGGCGTTCCGCGAGGGTGCGCGCGGTCGGGAGAATCGACGCGGTCGCAGGGGCGGACCTGCGTGCCGCGGCGCCTCCGGGCGCCGTCGGGGCTCGGGAAGGGCCGTGCATGATCCGTACGAGGTCGTTGTACTCCGATGGCTCCCGGCTCCGCCGGCCGGCCCTGTTCGCTCTTCCCGCCGCCTGGGGCGCGACGGCCGTGGCGTGGAGGTTCGCCTGCCCGCCCGCCAGGGAGCCGGGGCTGCCGATGCGGATCGCCGCCGGCGTCGTCTTCCTCTCGGTCGGCATCGGTCTCGTCCTCGGCGTCCGGCGCGGGCTCATACGCGAGCTGGCCCGGGCGCGGGCCGTCGCGGCCGCCACCCAGCAGGTGCTGCTGCGACCGCCGCCGGGCCGCCTCGAAGGGCTGACCCTGGCCGCCGGGCAGCTCTCCGCCTCCCGGGGCGCCTCCGTCGGCGGGGACCTGTACGAGGCGGTGGCCACCCCCTACGGGGTGCGGATCGTCCTCGGGGACGTCCGGGGCCACGGGCTCGCCGCGCTCGGCGCCGTGGTCGCGGTGCTCGGCAGTTTCCGCGAGGCCGCCCACGACGAACCCGAACTCGCCGGGGTGCTGCGGCGGTTGGAGCGGGCCCTGGAACGGCACCTGCGGGAGCGGGCCCGGGACGAGCACCCGGCGCGGGCCGGGACGGACCCCGAACACCCGGCGGCGGAGGAGTTCGTGACGCTGCTGCTCCTGGAGATCGGGCCCGACGGGCGGCTCGCCCTGTTCAACTGCGGCCACCCCGCCCCGTACCGCCTCGGCCGGAAGCCTGAGCGGCTCCCCGTGGGGGACCCGCTGCCCCCGCTCGGGGTGCTGCCGCTGCCCGCCGGCCTCGCGCCGCACACGGCGGCCCGGCTGCTGCCCGGTGAGACCCTCGTCCTGCACACCGACGGCGCGGAGGAGGCCCGGGACCGCCGGGGCCGGTTCTTCGCGCTCGACGCCGCCCTGGCCGGGCCGCCCGGCGAGGCGCCCGCGGCCCTGGTCCGCCGGGTCCACGCGGAGCTGCTGCACCACACGGGCGGCAGGCCCGCCGACGACGTCGCGCTCCTCGTCGTGCGGAACGACCGCGCCAGGGTGCCGGCGCAGCCCGCCGAACCCGGGCTGCGCCGGCCCCGGCCCGCCCCCTCCTCCCACTGTTGAGGGGAGGGGGACGGGCACCGGCGCCGCCCGCCCCGCCACGGAGTGTCGGGCAGATCAGCGGGGCGGGCGACGCGGACCGGGCGGCCGCACTGTACGAGGGGGAGCCGGCGGCCCGGTCGTCGCCTTGCGGCGAGAAGCACAGTCAACCGGGGCCGGGCCGGGCGCGGCAGAGCGCGCGGACCGGAAGAACGGGTGCTCCGTTCACACCCCGTGCGAAACCCCGGTACAGAACCCCGGACGAAGCTCCGGTGAGGAACCTCCGGTCCGGAACCCCCCCGTCCGGAACCCCCGGTCCGAAACCCCCGGACGAAGCTTCGGTGCGGAACCCCCACGGGAGGTCTCCGTGCCCCTCCGCGCGTACACCTCGTGCACGCGATCCCCCTCGTACGGGCCACTCCCCGCCACTTCGCCCCGTACGAAATCGGCCACCGCTACGCTGAGTTCACCGAGCGACCGGAGCGGCCATGCAGCCCAACACCTTGCTCGACGCCCTGCTCGACGAAGCGGGCGTCTCGCACGCCGGCCTCGCCACCCGGGTGAACCGGGCCGGCCGGGCCAGGGGACTCACCCTGCGTTACGAACACACCGCTGTAGCGCGCTGGTTGAAGGGCCAGCGGCCGCGCGGCCAGGTGCCGGACCTGATCTGCGAGGTGCTCGCCGCCCGGCTGGACCGGCAGGTGACCCTGGACGACATCGGCCTCGGGGTCCCGGGCGGCCCGGTCCAGGCGCCCGGTTCGCCGCTCTCCGGCTTCGTGGACCGGGCGGCCGCCCTCTGGCGCTCCGACGAGCAGCAGCGGCCGTACGTCGTCTCCGCGCCGGCCCTGACCGGCACCCCCGCGGTGATCCCCGTGTGGGAGTGGGAGAACCCGCCGGAGGACGTGGACGTCTCCCGTACCGGCCGGACCGCCGTCTCGGCCGCCGACATCGCCGTCCTGGTCGCCGCCCGGTCCCACTACGAGCAGATGTACCGCAAGGCCGGGGGCGTCGCGACGCGGGCCCGGATCGTCGGCTTCCTCACCGCCGAGACGGCGCCGCTGCTCCGGGGCACGTACGGCGACGCCCTCGGGCGGGAGCTGCACCGCGCCGCCGGCGGTCTGGTGGCGGTGGCCGGGATCTGCGCCTACGACGCCGACGCGCACGGCCTGGCCCAGCGCTACTTCCACCAGGCGCTGCGGCTCGCGAAGGCCAGCGGGGACCGGGGGCTCGGCGCGTACGTGATCGCCCTCCTCGTCAACCAGTCGCTGTTCGCGGGGGAGTACCGGCAGGCGGTGGCGTTCGCGGAGGCGGCGCTGCGGTCGGCGGGGCGGCGGATCACCCCGGCGCTCGCCGCCGACCTGACGGCGATGCAGGCGAAGGCGTACGCGCACCTGGGCGACCGGGTGACCGCGCTCGCCTGCATCCGGCGGGCCGAGGAGGCGGCGGAGCGGATCAGTCCGGGGGAGGAGCCGGCCGAGACGGGCTACGTGCAGCCGGGGCTCGTCAACGTGCAGATCGCGGAGGCCCTCCTCGGCCTGGGCGACCTTCCGGCGGCCCACGACCACGCCGTGGCGGCGGTCGGGGCGCCCTCGCACGACCGGGGGCGGGTGCACCGGCTCGCCATGCTGTGCCGGGTCCAGTTGCGGCAGGGGGAGGCCGACGGGGCGGCGCGCACGGCGGTGGAGATGACCGAGCGGGCGCGCGGAATGGAGTCGCGGAGGCTGCGGGACCGGCTGCGGGAGGTGCGGGAGCACCTCCTCGCGAGCGACGCGGCGGACGCGCGGGAGGCGGCGGCCCTCATCGACGGGGCCCTGCGCGTTCCCCTCTGACCCCCTGCCCCTGATCCTCCGGCCCCCCGACCCCCTGATCCTCCGGCCCCCCGCCCCCCTGATCCTCTGGTCCCCCGACGCTTCTGGCCTGTTCCGGTCGTTTCCGGCCGTCTCTGTCCTTCTCCGCTCTCCTGCGATCCCCTTCGGTCTCCCAGTGCTGCGATATTGCCACCAAACAAGCTCCGATCAGTCGGAAGGTGGCAAGAACGTGCAGTGGACGAAGTTGAGCGAACGCTCTGTCTATGAGAACCGTTGGTTCCGAGTGAACCTCGCGGACGTCGAACTCCCGGACGGCCGCCACCTGGACCACTATCTGATCCGGCTCCGGCCGGTCGCCGTCGCGACCGCCGTCAACGAGGCCGACGAAGTCCTGATGCTCTGGCGCCACCGCTTCATCACCGACAGTTGGGGCTGGGAACTGGCCGCCGGAGTGGTCGAGGACGGCGAGGACGTCGAGTCCGCCGCCGCCCGCGAGATGGAGGAGGAGACCGGCTGGCGGCCGGGGCCGCTGCGCCACCTCCTCACCGTCGAGCCCTCCAACGGCCTCACCGACGCCCGCCACCACCTCTACTGGGCGGAGCGGGCCACGTACACCGGACCGCCCGAGGACGCGTTCGAGTCCTCGCGGCGGGCCTGGGTCCCGCTGAAACAGGTCCCCGACATGATCGCCCGGGGCGAGGTCCCGGCCGCGAACACGGCCGCCGGGCTGCTGATGCTCCACCACCTGCGCCTCGGCTGAGCCGGGAAAGGCCGGACGGCCCGTACCTGTGCGGGAGTACGGGCCGTCCGGGTGGTGCGGAGAGTGGTCTGTGAAGGGACCCCGGGAGCGAGGGCCCGGGAGGCGGGGGCCTCAGGAGTACGGGTAGAAGCCCGAGCCCGTCTTCCGGCCGAGCCGGCCCGCGTCCACCATGCGCTGGAGCAGCGGGGGAGCGGCGTACAGCGGCTCCTTGAACTCCGAGTACATCGAGTCGGCGATCGAGGCGATCGTGTCCAGGCCGATCAGGTCGGACAGCTTCAGCGGGCCCATCGGGTGGGCGCAGCCGAACTCCATGCCGTTGTCGATGTCCTCGCGGCTCGCGATGCCCGACTCGAACATCCGGATCGCGGAGAGCAGATACGGCACGAGCAGCGCGTTCACCACGAAGCCGGAGCGGTCCTGCGCGCGGATCGCGTGCTTGCCCAGCGCCTTCTCGGCGAAGGCCTGGGCCCGGCTGATCGTGCCCTCGGAGGTGGTGAGGGCGGGGATCAGCTCGACGAGCTTCTGCACCGGGGCCGGGTTGAAGAAGTGGATGCCGATGACCTGGTCGGGGCGGGAGGTCGCCACGGCCAGCTTCACCAGCGGGATCGAGGAGGTGTTCGAGGCCAGGATGGCGTCCGGACGGGTGATCACCTGGTCGAGGATCTGGAAGATCTCGGTCTTGACCTGCTCGTTCTCCACCACGGCCTCGATCACGAGGTCGCGGTCGGCGAACTCGCCCAGGTCGGTGGTGAAGCTGAGGCGCGCGAGGGTCGCGTCCCGCTCCTCCTCGCTGATCTTGCCGCGCTCGGCGGCCTTCGCCAGCGAGTTGTAGAGCCGGGTGCGACCGATCTCCAGCGCCTCGCCGGTGGTCTCGGCGACCCTCACATCGAGGCCGCTCCGGGCACACACCTCCGCGATGCCCGCGCCCATCTGGCCGCAGCCCACCACTCCGACGCGCTCAATGTCGGCCATGGAGTCCGTCACCTCGTGCCTTTCGCTCTTCTGCCGGCGGCGGGCCCGTGTGATTCCGGTGCGTCCGCCTCGATCCCCCGACGTTACCGCTCATTAACCGATGATCGATCGCCCGGGACGTGGGCATGCTCTCCCGGTGAGTGTGACGTATCCGACAGAGGAGGGGTACAAGTGCGGCTTATCGGGAGAAGAGGGTTCGTGGTCGGCACCACGGGAGCGGCGCTCGCCGTGACGGGAACGACAGGGACGGCGACGGCGGACGAGACGGCTCGCGGGGACGCGGAGGCGGGCGCGGCACCCGAAGTGAGGAGCCAGGCCCGGGGGAGGCCGTACCGCCGCCGGGAGTTCCGCGGCATGTGGCTGGCGACGGTGAGCAACATCGACTGGCCCTCCGCGCCCGGCCTGACCGCGGACCAGCAGCGCGCCGAACTCCTCGTCCACCTCGACACGGCGGTCGAGCGGCGCCTCAACGCCGTGGTCCTTCAGGTCCGGCCGACCGCCGACGCCCTGTGGCCCTCGCCGTACGAGCCGTGGGCGGCGTGCCTCACCGGCACCCAGGGCCGCGACCCCGGCTGGGACCCGCTGGGCACGGCCGTCGTCGAGGCCCACGCGCGGGACCTCCGGCTGCACGCCTGGTTCAACCCGTACCGGGTGGCGAACCACACCGATCCGGCCCGGCTCGTCGCCTCCCACCCGGCGCGGCGGCACCCGGAGTGGGTGCTGCCCTACGGCGGGAAGCTGTACTACGACCCCGGCCTCCCCGAGGTCCGGCGCTTCGTCCAGGACGCCATGCTGGACGCGGTGCGCCGCTACGACGTCGACGCCGTGCACTGGGACGACTACTTCTATCCGTACCCGGTCGCCGGGCAGGACTTCGGCGACGACGGGACGTACGCGCGTCACGGCGGCGACTTCCCCGACCGGGCGTCCTGGCGGCGGCACAACACCGATCTGCTGGTCTCCGAGATGTCCGCCCGGATCAAGGAGGCCAAGCCGGACGTGGCCTTCGGCGTGAGCCCCTTCGGGGTCTGGCGGAACGCCGCCACCGACCCAGAGGGCTCGGACACCGCCGCCGGCGTCCAGACGTACGACGACCTGTACGCCGACACCCGCAAGTGGGTGCGGGAGGGCTGGCTCGACCACATCGTGCCCCAGCTCTACTGGCACATCGGCCTGGCCGCCGCCGACTACGCCGCGCTGTTGCCCTGGTGGGACGAGACGGTACGGGGCACCGGCGTCGGCCTCTACGTCGGCGAGGCGCTCCACAAGGCGGGCGACCCCGCCCAGCCCGCCGCCTGGCAGGACCCCGCGGAGCTCTCGCGCCACCTGGAGCTCGCCAAGGGGTACGCCGGGGTCGGCGGCCACTGCTTCTTCTCGGCGAAGGAGGTCGCGCGGGACCGGATCGGGGCGATGGCCAGGGTGGTGGCCGATCACTACCCGACCAGGGTCCGCCCGCCGGAGTGACGGCCCTTCAGCCGGTCCCCGCCTCCGGGTGGTGACGCACGACGGTGTCGGGGCCGGGCGACATCAGGGCCTCGTGTCCGTCGTCGAACTTCACGCGGTACGGGGGAGTGCCGTCCTCCCCCAGTACCTGAAGGACCTCGGCCGTACGGTCGTGGTGGCCGACGGTCCGTCCGTGCACCAGCAGTGTGTCGCCCACGCTCGCCTGCATCGGGGTGACCTCCTCGCGACCGGACGCGTGCCGGTTCTCGCTCTTCGGAGTCCTTGCTTGCCATTGTGACCGTTTCGCCCGGTTCCGTCGCCCCGGGCTCCCCGGGCTCCTTGAGCTCCTTGGTCACCCCCTCACCCCGCCACCTCGTCACCCGGTCACCCGGTCACCCGGTCACGACTTCGACCGCTGGGTGACCGCGATGCAGACCAGGACCGCGACCGCCGCGACGGGGGCGGTCGGCGACAGGTCCTCGCCGAGCAGGGAGACCGACCAGACGAGGGTGAGGAGCGGCTGGGCGAGCTGGAGCTGACTGGCCTTCGGGATGCCGATCGCCGCCATGCCCCGGTACCAGACGTACAGGCCGAAGAAGGTCGAACCGGCGGCGACCCACACCAGGCCGACGACCCCGTGGGCGTTCAGGTGGACCGGCTCCAGGGACAGGGCGACGGCCGAGGCCACCAGCATCGGCGGCAGGCAGAACACCAGGGCCCAGCCGATCACCTGCCAGCCCGGCATCAGGGCGGCGAGCCGGCCGCCCTCGGTGTAGCCGGCCGCGCACACGAGCAGCGCCCCGAAGAGGTACAGGTCGCCGGTGGAGGGCGCCCCGCCGCTCTCCGCGAGCGTGAAGCCGAGCACCACCACGGCGCCGGAGACGGCCGCGATCCAGAAGGTGCGGGAGGGGCGCCGGCCCGTCCGCAGGGCGGCGAAGGCCGCAGTGGTGAGCGGCAGGAGGCCCACCACCACGGCGGCATGGGAGGTGGTGGAGGTCTGCAGGGCCAGGCTGGTCAGGAGCGGGAAGCCGACGACGACCCCGCCGGCGACCACCGCGAGCCCCGCCCAGTGGCGCCGCTCCGGCAGCGGCACCCGGCCGGCGAGCAGGAAGACGCCGGCGAGGAGGGCGGCGAGCGTGGACCGCACGGCCACGAGCGACCAGGGGCCGAAGCTTTCCAGGCCCCAGACGGTCGACGGGAAGGTGAGCGAGAACGCGACGACGCCGAGCCCGGCGAGCAGGGTGCCCCGGGACCGGGGGTCGGACGCGGGGGTACGGGAGGGGGCCGCGGGGCCCGGAGCGCCGGACGGCCCGGTGGCGGAGGAGACGGCTCCGGGAGCCGAGGGCCCGGACGGCCCGGTGGTCCGGGAGGCACCTCCGGTCCCGGCGGCTGAAACGCCCGACGGTCCGGCCGTGCGGGGCTCCGGGGCGGTGACCGCTATCGCGGTGGAGGCAGTAGCGCTATCGTGTGCTCTCATGCATGAGCGTAGCAGTGTCGCGGAACTGGTAAAATCCCTGAAGAGTGAGCTCGACCGCTACTCTCCAGGTGGAAAGCTGCCATCGAGTCGCGCGCTCGTCGAGCGCTACCGCGTCTCCCCGGTCACCGTCACCCGCGCCCTCGCCCAGCTCGCCGCCGAAGGGCTCGTCGTCACCCGGCCCGGCGCCGGCGCCTTCCGCGCGGAACCCCGCACCCCCGCCCCGGCCGCCGGGGACACCTCCTGGCAGGAGGTCGCCCTCAGCGCCGACACCGCCACCGAGCTCGTGCCCCGGGCCGTCGACGCCTCCGGCGTCCTCGTCACCCTCTCCGCGCCCCCGCCCGGCGTGATCGAGTTCAACGGCGGCTACCTCCACCCCGCCCTCCAGCCCGAGCGGGCCCTCGCCGCCGCCCTCGCCCGCGCCGGCCGCCGCCCCGGCGCCTGGAGCAGGCCGCCCGTCGACGGCCTGCCCGAGCTGCGCGAATGGTTCGCCCGCGAGATCGGCGGCAGCGTCACCGCCGCCGAGATCCTCGTCACCGCCGGGGGGCAGTCCGCGATCACCACCGCCCTGCGCGCCCTCGCCCCGCCCGGCACCCCCGTCCTCGTCGAGTCGCCCACCTACCCGGGCATGCTCGCCGTCGCGCGCGCCTCCGGACTCCGCCCGGTCCCCGTGCCCACCGACGCCGGGGGAGTCCGCCCCGAGCTCCTCGAAGCCGCCTTCCGCGCCACCGGGGCCCGCGTCCTCGTCTGCCAGCCGCTCTTCCAGAACCCGACGGGCGCCGTCCTCGGACCGGAGCGGCGCCGGGAGGTCGTCCGGATCGCCCGCGCCGCCGGGGCCTTCGTCGTCGAGGACGACTTCGCCCGCCGCCTCGTCCACGAGGACGCCCCGCCGCTCCCCGAGCCCCTCGTCGCCGAGGACCCGGACGGCGTCGTCGTCCACGTCCGCTCCCTCACCAAGCCCGCCTCGGCCAGCCTCCGCGTCGGCGCCCTCGCCGCCCGGGGACCCGTCCTGGAACGGCTGCGCGCCATCCAGGTCGTCGACAGCTTCTTCGTCCCCCGGCCCCTCCAGGAGGCCGCGCTCGAACTCGTCGGCTCCCCGGCCTGGCCCCGGCACCTCCGCGCCGTCTCGCAGGAGCTCAAGGCCCGCCGGGACGCCATGGCCGGCGCCCTCGCCCACCACCTCCCCGAACTCGCCCTGCCCCACATCCCCTCCGGCGGCTACCACCTCTGGCCGCGCCTCCCCGACGCCCTGCCCGAGGCCTCCCTCCACGCCACCGCCCTGCGCACCGGGGTCGCCGTGGCCCCCGGCCGCCCCTACTTCTGCGCCGAACCGCCCGCCGGCCACATCCGGCTGAGTTTCGCGGGTGTCGCGGGCCCCGTGGAGATCGCGGAGGGGGTGCGCCGCCTGCGGGCGGCGGTGGACGAGCTCACCGGCTGACCGCCCGGCCCGGGCGGCGCGAGCGCCCCGCCCGGCTCCGGCCCCGCAAGACCTCCGGTCACATGCGCCCGACAAGCCCCGCGCTCCCGGAAGCCTCCGCCCGTCGGTGGCCGCACCCTTCCGGAGGACCCCGTCATGCACGGGGCGTACGAGATCTCGTCCGGCCCCGCCCGGACCGCCGCCGCCCGCGTCCACCGCCGGACCTCCACCACCACCCGCCGGGCCCACGCCCGACCTCGGGAGAAGCGGGACCGGGCCGTCGCGGGCCCGCCCGGCCCCGGCGCCCACCCCCGCGAGAGCGGCGGGGCGAACGCCTCCGCGCACGTCGTCACCGACTACGCCACCTCCGCCCGGCTCCGCGACGTCCACGCCGACCACCCGGCCCGGGGCGCCGGACCCGGCTCCGCGTCCGTCACCCCCGTCCGGGACCTCCCGGAGCCGTACGGGCCGAGCCGCGTCGTGCCCACCACCGCCGGCGCGCACGGCGTGGACGAGGAGGTGGGTTTCGCGCCACTGCGAAATCCGGACAAGTGGACGGCTCTCGGGCGGCCCCGGCCCCGGCCCCCTCCGTCCCCCGAAGCGAACCCTTGACCAGCGGCGCCACCGGCCTCACGATCGCGGCCATGGGTCTTCGAGTGACGTTCGTCACGGCGGCACGCAGCTCCTCCCTGCTCGCCGAACGCTTCGACGACGACCGGCCGATGGACGAGGCCGGCTGGTACGAGGTGCAGCAGGCCGCGCCCGCGCTCATCCCGCTCGGCGCGGCCGAACTGCGCTACTGCTCCCCGACCCCGCGCAGCCGCGCCACCGGCACCGCCCTCGGCTACGCGCCCCTCGTCCAGCCCGCCCTGCGCGACTGCGACATGGGCCGCTGGCGCGGCCTGACCCTCGCCGAGGTCGCCGCCCTCGAACCGGCCGCCGTCGACGCCTGGCTCACCGACGCCCGCACCGCCCCGCACGGCGGCGAACCGCTCCTCGCCTTCATCACCCGGATAGGGAACTGGCTCGACACCCGGCCCGCCGAGGACTGCGACATCGTTGCCGTCGCCGAGCCCTCCGTCGTACGGGCCGCCCTCGTGTACGCCCTGAAGGCGCCGCCCGCCACGTACTGGAACGTCGACGTCCGACCCCTCTCCACCGTCACCCTCGCCGGCCGCCCCGGCCTCTGGCACCTCCAGCTCGACGCGGCCCTGCGCTGACGGTCCGCGCCGCCGGGACGGGGGCGGGGGCGCACGGCGGCGGAGCGGGGCGTACGGCGGAGAAGGGCGTACGGCGGGCAGGGCGGGCCCGGCCCCGCGACCGGCTAGCCTGAACCCACGATGAACCGTTTGAGCACGTCATGGGGCGCCTTCACGCTGACCCGCCACCCCGAGGACCCGCGCGACCCGCTGCGCGCCTGGGACGCGTCCGACGAGTACCTCCTGGGGCACCTGGCCGACACCGGCACCGACCTCTCCGGCACCGTCGTCGTCCTCGGCGACCGCTGGGGAGCCCTCGTCACCGCGCTCCGGGCGGCGGGCCCCGGCGAACTGGTGCAGATCACCGACTCGTACCTCGGCGGGAGGGCGACACGGACCAACCTCGCGCGCGCCGGCGCCGCCCCGGACGCCGTCCGGCTGCTCACCACCCAGGACCCGCCGCCCGAGCGGATCGACGTGCTCCTCGTCCGCGTCCCCAAGAGCCTCGCGCTCCTGGAGGACCAGCTCCACCGCCTCGCCCCCGCCGTCCACGAGGGCACCGTCGTCGTCGGCACCGGCATGGTCAAGGAGATCCACACCTCCACGCTGAAGCTCTTCGAGCGGATCCTCGGCCCCACCCGCACCTCCCTCGCGGTGAAGAAGGCCCGGCTGATCCACACCACCCCCGACCCCGCCGCCGCCCCGGGCCCGAACCCCTGGCCGTACCGCTACGACCTCCCCGGCGACACCCCCGCGCCCGGCCTCCCCGGGCGGACCGTCACCAACCACGCCGGCGTCTTCTGCGCCGACCGCCTCGACATCGGCACCCGGTTCCTCCTCGCGCACCTGCCCCGCGGCCTCGGCCGGGCCCGCGTCGCGGACCTCGGCTGCGGCAACGGCGTGGTGGGCCTCGCGGTCGCCCTCGCCGAGCCCGGGGCGGAGCTGGTCTTCACCGACGAGTCGTACCAGGCCGTCGCCTCGGCCCGGGAGAACTTCCGCGCCCACGCGGGCGACGGGCGCGCGGCCGAGTTCCTCGTCGGCGACGGGCTCGCGGACCTGGCCCCCGGCTCGATGGACCTGGTCCTCAACAACCCGCCGTTCCACAGCCACCAGGCCACCACCGACCGCACCGCCCGCCGCATGTTCGCCGACGCCCGGCGCGCCCTGCGCCCCGGCGGCGAACTGTGGGTCGTCGGCAACCGGCACCTCGGCTACCACGTCACCCTCCGCCGGATCTTCGGCAACGGCGAACTGGTCGCGAGCGACCCGAAGTTCGTGGTCCTGCGCGCGGTCCGCCGCTAGGGGGCGTCCGGCGGATCAGGGTCGGACGGGTCCCAGGGGAGCCCGGCGGGCTTGACCCTGACCCGCGGGTCAGGGTTTACGGTCCCGCCGACCCGCCCGCCCTCCTCCCTGGAGCCCGCCATGGCCACCCACCGCGAGATCCGGCTGCGCACCCGCCCCGCGCACGGCCTCCCGTCCCCCGAGCACCTCGAACTCGTCACGACCGCGCTCCCCGTCCCCGCCCCCGGCGAAGTCCTCGTCAGGAACCGCTGGTTCGCGGTCCAGGCCGCCCTGCGGACCCTCATCTCCGGCCGGATCGAGGGCGCGCCCCTGCCGTCCGTCGAGCCGGGCGACACGCTGTTCGGCGCGGCCGTCGGCGAGGTCGTGTCCGCTCCGCCCGGCGGCCCGCGCCCTGGAGAGCCGGTCTTCCACTGGCAGGGCTGGCGCGAGTACGCCGCCGTCCCCGTCTCCGCCTGCACGCCCCTCGGCGACGCGCTGCCCGACCCGGTCGCCCACCTCTCCCAGGGCAGGACCGCGTACGCGGCCCTCACCCGGGGCGCGGAGGTGCGCGCCGGCGACACGGTCCTCGTGACCGGCGGGGCGGGCGCGGTGGGCACGATGGCCGGGCAGATCGCCCGGCTCCTCGGCGCGGGCCGGGTCGTCGGCACCACCGGCTCACCGGCCAAGGCCGAGCGGCTCGTCTCCGGACTCGGCTACGACGCGGCCGTCGTGCGGGACACCGGCGAGCCCCTCGCCGCCCAGCTCGCCGGGGCCGCGCCCGACGGCATCGACGTGATCTTCGACAACGTCGGCGGCGAACAGTTGCGCGCGGCCGTCGACGCGGCCCGCCCCGGAGCCCGCGCCGTCCTCGTCGGCGCCCTCTCCGGCCAGCTCGACCCCACCGGGACCGGTGCCACCGCGCGCGTGGAGCTCGATTCGTACGCGCTCGTCCTCAAGCGGATCGCGCTGCGCGGCTTCAGCCCGCTCGACCACCCGGAGGCGGACGCCGAGTGGCGGGAGCGCTTCGGAAGCTGGCTCCGCGCCGGCGAGATCACCTTCCCGCACGTCCGGGTGGCGGGCATGGAACGGGCCGCCGGGGCGTTGCGCGAGGTGATGACGGGGCGGCACCTCGGCGCGGTCGTGGTCGAGTTGCCCTGACGGAGGTGGCCGTCCGGGCCACGGCGGAGGGCGGACGGCATGCGGATCGGCGACGCGGCGGCAGCGGCGGGGACCACACCCAGGGCCCTGCGCCTGTACGAGCAGCGGGGTCTCCTCCCACCGCCCGTCCGCACCCCGTCCGGTCAGCGGGAGTACGGCCCGGACGATGTGGCACGCGTGCGCGTGGTGCGCGAGCTCCTCGCCCTCGGCCTGACGATCGAGGACGTCCGCGCCTGCGTGGACCGCCTCCCCCTCCTCGACGTGGACGCGATCCGCTCCCGGCGGATCCCGGAGGGCGTCTGCGTGCGGACCTCCACGGTCGTCGACCGGCGGATCGCGGCCCTCGACGAGGAGATCGCCCGGCTGACCCGGATGCGCGACGAACTGGTCTCCCGCGCGGCCGCGCCGCGGGGCCGCCGCCCGGAGGAACGGGCCGCCCCGCCCGGGAACGCCGGGACGCGAAAGGGCCGGCCCGGCACCGAGGGTGCCGAACCGGCCTTCCGTGGCTGACAGGGCGCCGACCACACGCACGTACGAACGAACGGGCCGTACGTACGGGCCGTATTGACGAGCCGTCGCCCGGTGTCCGCCGTCAGTCCGTGCCGGACTCCATCGCGGCCCGGTCGAGCAGCTCGTCCTCGTCGGAGGACGCGCCGCGCGAGGCGATGGCCTCGGCCCCGCCCTCCGGCATGTTGCCGATCAGTCCGGTCGCGGCGGCCTGGGCGGCGCCGATGGCCGGGCCGGCGGTGCCGATCAGGCCGAGGCCCGCGTACTGCTCCAGCTTGGCGCGGGAGTCGGCGATGTCGAGGTTCCGCATGGTGAGCTGGCCGATCCGGTCCGACGGGCCGAAGGCCGAGTCCTCGGTGCGCTCCATGGACAGCTTGTCCGGGTGGTAGCTGAACGCCGGGCCCGTGGTGTCGAGGATCGAGTAGTCCTCGCCGCGCCGCAGCCGCAGGGTCACCTCACCGGTGACGGCCGCGCCGACCCAGCGCTGGAGCGACTCGCGGACCATGAGGGCCTGCGGGTCCAGCCACCGGCCCTCGTACATGAGCCGGCCGAGGCGCCGGCCCTCGTTGTGGTACTGGGCGAGGGTGTCCTCGTTGTGGATCGCGTTGACCAGGCGCTCGTACGCGGCGTGCAGCAGGGCCATGCCGGGGGCCTCGTAGATGCCCCGGCTCTTGGCCTCGATGATCCGGTTCTCGATCTGGTCCGACATGCCCATGCCGTGGCGGCCGCCGATGGCGTTGGCCTCCATGACGAGGTCGACGGCGGAGGAGAACTCCTTGCCGTTGACGGTGACCGGGCGGCCCTGGTCGAAGCCGATCGTCACGTCCTCGGCGGCGATCTCGACCGACGGGTCCCAGAACCGGACGCCCATGATGGGCTCCACGGTCTCGACGCCCGTGTCCAGGTGCTCCAGGGTCTTGGCCTCGTGGGTGGCGCCCCAGATGTTGGCGTCGGTGGAGTACGCCTTCTCCGTGCTGTCCCGGTAGGGGAGGTCGTGGGCGAGGAGCCACTCCGACATCTCCTTGCGGCCGCCCAGCTCGGTCACGAAGTCGGTGTCCAGCCACGGCTTGTAGATCCGCAGGTGCGGGTTGGCGAGCAGACCGTAGCGGTAGAACCGCTCGATGTCGTTGCCCTTGAAGGTCGATCCGTCGCCCCAGATCTGGACGTCGTCCTCCAGCATCGCCCGGACCAGCAGGGTGCCGGTGACGGCGCGGCCCAGGGGCGTGGTGTTGAAGTAGGCGCGGCCGCCCGAGCGGATGTGGAACGCGCCGCAGGTGAGCGCGGCGAGGCCCTCCTCGACCAGCGCCGCCCGGCAGTCGACCAGGCGCGCGATCTCGGCACCGTAGGTCTTCGCGCGGCCGGGCACCGAGGCGATGTCGGGCTCGTCGTACTGGCCGATGTCGGCGGTGTAGGTGCAGGGGACGGCGCCCTTGTCGCGCATCCATGCGACGGCGACGGAGGTGTCGAGGCCGCCGGAGAAGGCGATGCCGACGCGCTCGCCGGCGGGCAGGGAGGTGAGGACCTTGGACATGGGAAGAGTATGCATCATCTCGCATGGTCATGCAAAGAGGGCGCGGGGGAGCCCCGGGAAAACCCGTGAGGGGGGCGGGGGCGCGAGGGCGGTCGCGCCGCCGGGCCGGGGGAGGGGCCGTGCTCGCTCGCCCGCATCCTTGACGCGGCCGCCTCCGACGTAACGTGCGTGGTGAACCGGGACGGGCGGCCGGCGATCCGTTCCGGTACGAGACGGGGGAGGGCGGAACATGGACGACGCGCGGCTCGTGGCGGCGGTCCGGCGGGGGGACGCGGAAGCCGTGACCGCCTTGCTGGAGGCCGGGGCGGATCCGGACGCGGTCGCGGACGACGGCCTGCCGGTGCTCTGCCTGGCGGTCGCCGCCTACGACGCCGCCGTCGCGGAGGCGCTCGTCGAGGGCGGCGCGGATCCGGACCGGGAGCTGCCGGACGGAACGACCCCGCTGGTACGGGCGGTCGACGGCGGTTCTCCGGCGGTGGCGGGGGCCGTGCTGGGCCGGGAGCCCCGGCTGCGCCTCCCGGAGGCGGAGAGGGGGCGGCTGCTCGCCCTGGCCCGGCACTGGTACGAGCGGGGCGCGGAGGGCGGGCTCCGCGACAGGACGGGGGAGCCCGGCCCCGTCCGCCGGGCGCGGGTGAGGGACGACGAGTACCACTCCGTGTCGGAGCTGACGCTCGGCGGCCTGACGGTCCGCGACGGGCACGGCGCGATCCTCACCGGCCTGGAACGGGCGTTCCGCGTCCTGGCGCCCGTGGACGAACTGGTGGCCAGGGCCGTGGCGCGGCGCGATCCCGAGCACGTCGACCGGTCCTCCGCCCTGTGGACCCTCGACGGGCGTCGCAGCAGGGAGACGTGGTCGGCCGTCACGGCACACCGCCACGGCCCGGATCCGGAGCGCCGGCTGTTCGTCCTCGACGTCCTCCGCCTCCACCTCCTCTTCACCTCGAACTGGCGGAACTCCTACGAGCGGGAGACGGCGGAGCTGCTCGTCGCCTGGGCGGCCGGCGGCGAGGACGACTCCCGCGTCCTCGCCGAGGTGCTCCGCGTCCTGAGCGAGGCGGAGCACCGGGACCTGGAGGCCGTGGGACTGCGGCACGCCGGTCACCCGGATCCGCGTGTCCGCGCCCGGGTCCCCGTCCTGCTGTTCGACGGGGAGGGTCCCGCCCCCGGCGCGGCGACCCGCGCCGCCCTGCTCGCGCTCGCCGGGGACGAGGACCACGAGGTGCGCGCCGAAGCCGTCCGGGCGGTGGTCGCGGCCCACGGCGCCGGTCCCGGTTTCACGGACGCCGTCGTCGCCCTGCTCCGGGACCCGGCGGCCGGGGTGCGGGCCCGCGCGGCGGAGGCCGTCGCGAACGGCGCGGACCGCGCCGGGGCGATCGCCGACGCCCTCGCGGCCCTGTGCGACGAGGACGACTTCGAGACGCGGCTCCATGCCGCCTACGGCCTCCTCCGGCGCCACGACCCGCGCACCGAGGAGGCGGTCCGGCACCTGGGCCCGCTCTTCCGGCCGGGCTACGAGCACGACCACCGCCTCTCCGCGGTCGTCCACTGGAACCGGGAGCGCGAGAGCCGTTCCGCCGCCGAATGACGCCGACGCCCCGAGCGGGGCCGCGTGAGGTGTGGTCGGCGGCCCCTCGCGACTCGTTGCATAAAACTGCAAGCCTGCGTATAGTCATGCCATCCATGAGGAGGGTTTCGATGACGGTACGAGTAGCGGTGGCGGGTGCGAGCGGATACGCGGGCGGAGAGCTCCTGCGCCTGCTCCTGGCGCACCCCCACGTCGAGATCGGGGCCCTGACCGGCCACTCCAACGCCGGTCAGCGACTCGGGGCCCTCCAGCCCCACCTGCTCCCGCTCGCCGACCGCGTCCTCGTGCCCACCGCCGCCGAGGAGCTCGCCGGGCACGACGTCGTCTTCCTCGCGCTGCCGCACGGCCAGTCCGCCGCCGTCGCCGAGCAGCTCGGCCCGGACGTCCTCGTCGTCGACATGGGCGCCGACTTCCGCCTCGAGGACCCCGCCGACTGGGAGACGTACTACGGCTCCCCGCACGCCGGAACCTGGCCCTACGGCCTCCCCGAACTGCCGGGCGCCCGTGCCGCGCTCCAAGGGTCCAGGCGCGTCGCGGTGCCCGGCTGCTACCCCACCGCCGTCTCGCTCGCGCTCTTCCCGGCGTACGCGGACGGCCTCGCCGAGCCCGAGGCCGTGATCGTCGCCGCCTCCGGGACCTCCGGCGCCGGCAAGGCGGCCAAGCCGCACCTGCTCGGCAGCGAGGTCATGGGCAGCATGTCCCCGTACGGCGTCGGCGGCGGCCACCGCCACACCCCCGAGATGATCCAGAACCTCAGCGGACCGGCGGGGGAGCGGGTCACCGTCTCCTTCACCCCCACCCTGGCCCCGATGCCCCGCGGCATCCTCGCCACCTGCACGGCCGCCGCGAAGCCGGGCGTCACCGCCGAGGCCGTGCGCACCGCGTACGAGAAGGCCTTCGCGGACGAGCCGTTCGTCCACCTGCTCCCCGAGGGGCAGTGGCCGGCGACCGCGTCCGTCTACGGCTCCAACGCCGTCCAGGTCCAGGTCGCGTACGACCCCGGCGCCCGCCGGATCATCGCGATCAGCGCCATCGACAACCTCACCAAGGGCACCGCCGGCGGCGCGGTGCAGAGCATGAACATCGCCCTCGGCCTCCCCGAGAGCACCGGACTTTCCACGATCGGAGTCGCTCCGTGAGCGACGCACGCGCAGCCACCGGTCTGCAGATGACGACGAAGCCCGCACCTCTGCGCTGCGCGGGCGGAGAAGCGAACGGAGAAGAACAGTGAGCGTCACCGCAGCGAAGGGATTCACGGCGGCGGGCATCGCCGCCGGGATCAAGCAGAACGGCAACCCGGACCTGGCCCTCGTGGTCAACACCGGGCCCCGCCGCGCCGCCGCGGGAGTCTTCACCTCCAACCGCGTCAAGGCCGCCCCCGTCGTCTGGTCCCAGCAGGTCCTCGCCGACGGCGAGCTGACCGCCGTCGTCCTCAACTCCGGCGGTGCCAACGCCTGCACCGGCCCCCGGGGCTTCCAGGACACCCACGCCACCGCCGAGAAGGTCGCCGAGGTCCTCTCCGCGAAGGGCGGGGAGGTCGGCGCCGGCGAGGTCGCCGTCGCCTCCACCGGCCTCATCGGCGTCCTGCTCCCCATGGACAAGCTGCTCCCCGGCGTCGAGAAGGCCGCGGCCGAACTCTCCGAGCACGGCGGCGAGAAGGCCGCCATCGCCATCAAGACCACCGACACCGTCCACAAGACCGCCGTGGTCACCCGGGGCGACTGGACGGTCGGCGGCATGGCCAAGGGCGCCGGCATGCTCGCCCCCGGCCTCGCCACCATGCTCGTCGTCCTCACCACCGACGCCGACGTGGACGCCGAGGCCCTCGACGACGCCCTCCGGGGCGCCACCCGCGTCACCTTCGACCGGGTCGACTCCGACGGCTGCATGTCCACCAACGACACCGTCCTGCTCCTCGCCTCCGGCGCCTCCGGGACCACCCCAGGCCAGGAGGAGTTCACCGGAGCCGTACGGGCCGTCTGCGACGACCTCGCCCGCCAGCTCATCGGCGACGCCGAGGGCGCCAGCAAGGACATCCGCATCGAGGTGGTCAACGCCGCGACCGAGGACGACGCCGTCGAGGTGGGCCGCTCCATCGCCCGCAACAACCTCCTCAAGTGCGCCCTCCACGGCGAGGACCCCAACTGGGGCCGCGTGCTCTCCGCCATCGGCACCACGGCGGCCGCCTTCGAGCCCGACGAACTCAACGTGGCCATCAACGGCGTCTGGGTCTGCAAGAACGGCTCCGTGGGCGAGGACCGCGACCTCGTCGACATGCGCTACCGGGAGGTCACCATCACCGCCGACCTCGCCGCCGGCTCCGAGTCCGCCGTCATCTGGGCCAACGACCTCACCGCGGACTACGTCCACGAGAACAGCGCGTACTCGTCGTGACCGGCGCCACGCGGAAGCACACCGCGCTCCCCAAGGCCCAGATCCTCATCGAGGCGCTGCCCTGGCTCACCCGGCACCACGGCAAGACCGTCGTGGTGAAGTTCGGCGGCAACGCCATGATCGACGACGACCTCAAGGCCGCCTTCGCCCAGGACGTCGTCTTCCTGCGCCACGCGGGCCTGCGGCCGGTCGTGGTGCACGGCGGCGGCCCCCAGATCAACGCCGCCCTCGACCGGCACGGCCTGGTCAGCGAGTTCAAGGCCGGGCTCCGGGTCACCACCCCCGAGGCGATGGACGTCGTGCGGATGGTGCTCGCCGGACAGGTCCAGCGCGAGCTGGTCGGACTGCTCAACCAGCACGGCCCGTTCGCCGTCGGCATGACCGGTGAGGACGCCCGCACGATCACCGCCACCCAGCACCGGCCGGTCATCGAGGGCGAGCAGGTCGACATCGGCCGGGTCGGCGAGATCACCGCCATCGAGACCGGCGCCATCGAAGCCCTCCTGGAGGACGGCCGGATCCCGGTCGTCTCCTCCATCGCACGCTCCCAGGACGACGGACATGTCTACAACGTCAATGCTGATACGGCGGCTGCGGCACTCGCTGCGGCGCTGGGTGCCGAGACCCTGATGGTCCTGACCGACGTCGAGGGCCTCTACGAGGACTGGCCGAACAGCGACGAGGTCATCAGCCGGCTCACCGCGAGCCAGTTGGAGAAGCTGCTGCCCGAGCTCTCCAGCGGCATGGTCCCCAAGATGGAGGGCTGCCTGCACGCCGTGCGGAACGGGGTCACCACGGCCCGCGTGATCGACGGCCGCGTGCCGCACGCGATCCTCCTGGAGATCTTCACCGACGAGGGCATCGGCACGATGGTCGTCGCGGACGACCGGAACGGACGGGAACACTGATGACGGGGGAACCGATGAGCGGCACCGGCAACACGGAGCTGACCCGGCGGTGGCAGGGCTCGCTCATGAACAACTACGGCACGCCCCGGCTGCCCCTCGTCCGCGGCGAGGGCGCCCGGGTCTGGGACGCCGACGGCAAGGAGTACCTGGACCTCGTCGGCGGCATCGCCGTCAACGCCCTCGGCCACGCCCACCCGGCGGTCGTCGAGGCCGTCACCCGCCAGGTCGGCACCCTCGGCCACGTCTCCAACCTCTTCGTCGCCGAACCGCCCGTCGCCCTCGCCGAGCGGCTCCTCGGCCTCTTCGGCCGGCCCGGCAGGGTCTTCTTCTGCAACTCGGGCGCCGAGGCCGTCGAGGGCGCCTTCAAGCTCGGCCGGCTCACCGGCCGCCCCCGCATGGTCGCCACGCACGGCGGCTTCCACGGCCGGACCATGGGCTCCCTCGCCCTCACCGGCCAGCCCGCCAAGCAGACCCCCTTCCTGCCGCTGCCCGGCGACGTCACCCACGTGCCGTACGGCGACGCCGAGGCGCTGCGGGCCGCGGTCACCGAGGACACCGCCCTGGTGATCATCGAGCCGATCCAGGGCGAGAACGGCGTCGTCGTCCCGCCCCCCGGCTACCTGAAGGCGGCCCGGGAGATCACCCGCGCCACCGGCACCCTGCTCGTCCTCGACGAGGTCCAGACCGGCATCGGCCGCTGCGGCCACTGGTTCGCGGCCCAGGCGGAAGGCGTCGAGGCGGACGTCGTGACCCTCGCCAAGGGCCTCGGCGGCGGCCTCCCGATCGGCGCGACCGTCGCCTTCGGCCCGGCCGCGGACCTCTTCGGCCCCGGCCACCACGGCACCACCTTCGGCGGCAACCCGGTCGCCTGCGCCGCCGGACTCGCCGTCCTGGACACCCTCGCCGCCGACGCGGCCCTCGACCACGTGAAGGCGGTCGGGGAGCGGCTGCGGCAGGGAATCGAGGCCCTGGGCCACCCGCTGGTCTCCCACGTCCGTGGTGCGGGCCTCCTGCTGGGTATCGTGCTCACGGAGTCCCTCGCGCCCCAGGTGCAGCAGGCGGCTCAGGACGCCGGCCTCCTGGTGAACGCGCCCGCCCCCGATGTCGTACGGATCATGCCTTCGCTGCTCCTCGCCGACGCCGAGGCGGACGCCTTCGTCCGGGCGCTGCCCGGGGTCCTCGACGTGGTGAACGGGCAAGGACGAAGCGGAGAATGAGACGACGATGACCGACGCGCAGGAGAACGAGCACGGAGGGCCGTCCGTTCCGCAGACCCGCACCGCACGCCACCGCAGGATCGTCGACATCCTCAACCGGCAGCCGGTGCGCTCGCAGAGCCAGCTCGCCAAGCTCCTCGCGGACGACGGCCTGAGCGTCACGCAGGCGACGCTCTCCCGCGACCTCGACGAGCTGGGCGCGGTGAAGATCCGCAACACCGGCGGGGAGCTGATCTACGCGGTCCCCAGCGAGGGCGGCTTCCGCACCCCGCAGGCCCCGCTCGGCGAGTCCGCCAAGGAGGAGCGCATGCGGCGCCTCTCCGGCGAACTGCTGATCTCCGCCGAGGCCTCCGCGAACCTGGTGGTCCTGCGGACCCCGCCGGGCGCCGCCCAGTTCCTCGCGTCGGCCATCGACCAGGCCGAACTGCACGCCATCCTCGGTACGATCGCGGGCGACGACACCCTCCTGCTGATCAGCCGCGACCCGGTGGGCGGCCAGGCCCTGGCGGACCACCTCCTGAAGCTGGCCCAGAAGTGAGTCCGGGGGCTCAGTAGCGCGTGATCGCCGTCGGACCGCCCCGTGTTCCGACGGCGATGTGCGGCCGCCGGGCCGGATCGGCCCAGGCGAGGACCGCGCGCATGGCGTCCGCCGGCACGGAGACGCAGCCGGCCGTCGCCCCGCTCCCGTTCACGTGCAGGAAGATCCCGGCCCCGCGCCCGCGCACCGGACGCCGGTAGTTGAAGCCGATGACGAGGGCGTGCGCGTACTGCGTGCGGTACGAGGCGAGGTGCTCGGCCTCGTCGGCCCGGCAGTCGTCGGGCAGCCCCTCCACCCAGCGGTTGTACGCGCGGGAGCCGTTGTCCTGGCACCACCAGGAGTCCTCGGTGACCCGGGCGTACCGGTAGGCGGTCCCGGGCGGCGGGGGCTCGTTCCCGAAGGCGTACGGAAGCCGGTGGAGGCCGGTGGGGGTGGTGTTCGTCCCCTGCCGCCGCTCCTTCCCCTCGACGAGGCCGCCGGCGCCGAACCGCGCGGGCGCGGACCCGGCCCGCACCCATCGCCCGCCCCGCCGGTCCCACCAGGTGAGCGTGCCCGTGGTGGCGCCGGTGTCGGCGGCCTCGGCGGTGATCAGTTGCGAGCCGCCCCCGGTGTCGGCCATCAGCGCGGGCAGCGGTACGGAGGCGGAGGCGGGCGCCGGGGGCGCGGCGGCGCCCAGGGAGAGCAGGGCGGCGCCGAGGACGAGGAGGGTGCGCATGGGCGCGAGGCTAGGCCCGCGGCCCGGACCGCGCCCGCCGGGGAACCCGTACGGGTCTACCCGGCCGCGCCGGCGGGCATCGGCGGCAGCGGCAGCGGGAGCGCGGGCAGCCCGTCCAGGCTGTGCGCGAGGTGCTCCTTGCCCTCGCAGTACGCGTTGAACTCCTCGTCCGTCTTCCGGTTGAAGTACTCGGCGTGCAGCGTCCGTTCCTCCCGGTACTCCATCAGCGGGACGGCGAACCCGCAGGCGTCCCTGATCAGCCGCGCCCGCACCACGACGATCGCCCGGGCGCTGCCCTGTCCCTCCACGGCCTCGGCCGGGAACCGGGCGAACAGCTCGCCCCAGCGGGGATCGTCCCGGAACACCGCCTCCCCGGTCCCGTGCACCCGCACCACCGTCGGCGGCCCCGCGAACGCGGTCCACATCAGGGTGATCCGCCCGTTGCCCGGCTCCCGCAGGTGCGCGATCGTCTCGGCGCCGCTGCCGCCGAAGTCCACGTAGGCGAGGGTCAGTTCGTCGAGCACCACGAGGGTGCCGCGCCGCCCCTTGGGGGAGAGGTTGACGTGCCCGTCACCGGTCAGGGGAGCGGTGGCGGTGAAGAACACCGGCTGCTCCTCGATGAAGGCGCGCAACCGTCCGTCGATGCGTTCGTATGTCTTTCCCATGACCCGCATTCTTCCCGGCCCGGTCACCCGGAGCGATCCTTTGGCAAGTCCCTTGCGAAAGAAGGCGCTTCTCCCCGCGCCCGGCGCGCCCGGTCCCGCACCACCGGGTCCGGGTCGCCGACGAGCACCCGGACGGCCTCCCGGAACGGCGCACCCCCGGCCTCGGCGAGCAACCGCAGCGCACCCCGCCGGACGTGCGGGGCGGGGGCGGTGGTCGCGCGCCGGAGGAGCTCGTCGGCCGGGAGCCGGTCGGCCCACGGCAGCAGGGCCGTCACGGCCTCCCGCACGACCCGCGCCGAACCGTCGTCGAGCAGGGGGACGAGGGGACCGACCCGTACGGCGTCGAGCCGGCGCAGCCCCGCCACGGCGCCCGCCCGCACACGGGGCCGCCCGTGGCGCGCCAGCGCCCACAGGGCCGGGGTGTCCACGGCCCGGTCGCCGCACTCGGCGAGTCCGAGCGGGGCTTCGTCGGGCACCCCGGCCCCGGCGGCGCAGCCCGCTCGGTAGAGCGGCAGCGGGTCCGTGCCCGCCTGCCGCAGCACCCAGCGGGCACAGGCGCGCACCAGCGCGGAGCGGTCGTACAGGAACGGCTCGGCCTCGGCGGCCCGCCCCGTCCGGCGCAGTCCCGTGACCCCGGCGGCCCGCACCCGCCCCTGCCGGGAGCGCAGGAGCGGAGCGAGAAGGGCCCCGCCGTTCCCGTCGGTCTCGCCGTCCCCGACCGCCGCGAGCACCGCGTTCGCGCAGAGGTCCTGGACGACCGCGTCGGGGTCGGTGGCGGCGGTCTCCGCGAGCTGTGCGGGGGAGAGGAGGCCGCGCTCCACGCCGGCCCGGTGGGCGAGCCGCCGGACGGCCCGGTCCCCGCTCGCGAACAGGGCGGTCACCCGGTCCTCGGACCCTTCGTGAAGGGCTCCGGCCAGCAGGTCCCGCGCGGCGTCCCCGCGCAGCCGGCCCGCGATCCGCAGGGCGACCGCCAGGAGGACGCCGAACGCCCCGGGCGACAGCCCCGGCAGCTCCGCGCGCAGCACGGCCCGCGCCCGCTCCCGTACGGGCCCGGCCCAGTCGGCGCACCGGACGACGACCAGGGGGAGGAGCTCGGGGAAGCCGCGCACGGCGAAGAGGGCGGCCCCCCGTACCCGCCCGTCCGGACCGCACAGGGCGACGGCCGTCTCGGCGGCGGTGGGCCGCCGGCCCGGGGCGCCGGGGAACCAGGTCTGGGCGGGCGGGACGAGCGAGCCCCACCGCAGCACGGCCCGGGCGTTCTCGTCGAAGTCGGTCCACGCGCCCGCGTCGGTCTCCGTCAGGGCCCGGGCGAGCTGGTCGGCGAGGTCGTCGAAAGCGCTGGTCGGCATGGGTGGAGCCTAGGACCGTGGGGCCGGGGGCGCCGCCGAATATCGGGCCCGGGGCGCACCCGCCGCCCTGCGTTGACAAAGCATACGGAGGATTGCATAGTTATGCCATCGTCTTCCTCTGCCCCGTCGCGAGGTCCGGGGCCGGGAAGGCGGCGGTACACCCACCCTCCCGAGGAGCAGAAGCTGTGAGCAGCAACAACGGTGACGTACGGCTCTGGGGCGGACGGTTCGCCGACGGTCCCGCCGAGGCCCTGGCGAAGCTGTCCGCGTCGGTCCACTTCGACTGGCGTCTCGCCCCGTACGACATCGCCGGATCCCGCGCCCACGCGCGCGTGCTGCACGCGGCGGGCCTGCTCACCCAGGACGAGCTGACCCGCATGCTGGCCGGGCTCGACCGGCTGGAGGCGGACGTCGCCGACGGCTCCTTCGTCGGCACGATCGCCGACGAGGACGTCCACACCGCCCTGGAGCGGGGCCTCCTGGAGCGCCTCGGCCCGGACCTCGGCGGCAAGCTGCGCGCCGGCCGGTCCCGGAACGACCAGGTCGCCACCCTCTTCCGGATGTACCTGCGCGACCACGCCCGGATCATCGGCGGTCTCCTCGCCGAGCTCCAGGACGCCCTCGTCGGCCTCGCCGAGGCGCACGCGGACGTCGCCATGCCCGGCCGCACCCACCTCCAGCACGCCCAGCCGGTGCTCTTCGCCCACCACGTCCTGGCCCACGTCCAGTCCCTCTCCCGGGACGCCGAGCGGCTGCGGCAGTGGGACACCCGGACGGCGGTCTCCCCGTACGGCTCCGGCGCCCTCGCCGGCTCCTCCCTCGGCCTCGACCCGGAGGCGGTCGCGAAGGACCTCGGCTTCGAGAAGGGCAGCGCGGGCAACTCGATCGACGGCACGGCCTCCCGGGACTTCGCCGCCGAGTTCGCCTTCATCACCGCGATGATCGGGGTGAACCTCTCCCGGATCGCGGAGGAGGTCATCATCTGGAACACGAAGGAGTTCTCCTTCGTGACCCTCCACGACGCCTTCTCCACCGGCTCGTCGATCATGCCGCAGAAGAAGAACCCCGACATCGCGGAGCTCGCCCGGGGCAAGTCCGGCCGCCTCATCGGCAACCTCACCGGCCTGATGGCCACCCTCAAGGCGCTCCCGCTCGCCTACAACCGGGACCTCCAGGAGGACAAGGAGCCGGTCTTCGACTCCTGCGACCAGCTCGAGGTCCTGCTGCCCGCCTTCACCGGCATGATGGCCACGCTCACCGTCCACCGGGAGCGCATGGAAGCCCTCGCCCCGGCCGGCTTCTCGCTGGCGACGGACATCGCGGAGTGGCTGGTCAGGCAGGGCGTGCCGTTCCGGGTGGCGCACGAGGTGGCCGGCGAGTGCGTGAAGGTCGCCGAGTCCGAGGGCAAGGAGCTGGACGAGCTGACGGACGAGCAGTTCGCCAAGATCTCCGAGCACCTCACCCCCGAGGTCCGCACGGTCCTCGATGTTCCCGGCGCCCTCGCCTCCCGCGACGGCCGGGGCGGCACCGCCCCCTCCGCCGTCGCCGTCCAGCTCGTCGAGGTCAAGGCGGACCTGGTGATCCAGCACGCCTGGGCCACCGCCAAGCAGTAGGACGCCAGAGGATCACCGCGCCGCCGCCCACTCCGCGAGCGCGTCGAAGTCCGGCCGGATCGACCCGATCCGCTCGTCGACGCGCGGGAGCGGGGCGGCGGCGCGGTGGTTCCGCTCCATGTACGCGCGGTCGTACGGCGTGACGCCGTCGCCGCCCGCGGTTACCTCTGATGAGGCATCGCTTTATTGAATGAGACACGGATGTCTCATTCGGTGTACTCTTGTCTCATGTCAGTCGATCGCACCCAGGTGCTCCGCGCCGCCGCCGCCCTGCTCACCCGCAAGGCGACCGCCACCATGGACGAGGTCGCCCGCGCCGCCGGGATCGGCCGCGCCACGCTGCACCGGCAGTTCGCCGGGCGCGACGCCCTGGTGCGGGCCCTCGAAGAGCTCGGCCTCCAGGAGCTGGAGGCGGCCCTCGACGCGGCCGCGATCGACGAGGGACCCGAGGACGAGGCCGTACGCCGGCTCGTCTCCGCGGTCGAGCCCGTCGCCCCCCTGCTCTCCTTCCTCGTCACGGAGAACCAGCTCTTCGAGGGCGACCAGCAGAACGAGGGCTGGGCGCGCATCGACGCCCGGATCTCCGCGCTCTTCCGGCGCGGACAGGAGCACGGCGTCTTCCGGATCGACCTGACCCCCGCCTGGCTCACCGAAGCCCTCTACGGGCTCATCGGCTCCGGCGCCTGGGCCGTGCAGGACGGCCGGGTCGCCCCCAAGGACTTCCAGTACATGATCGTCGAGCTGCTGCTCGGCGGAGCGCGCAGGAGCGTGGAGAAGTGACCACCCGTACCCTCAGGACCACGGCCCGTACCGAGGGCGCGCACCGCCCCGGCCGGTGGCTCGCCCTCTCCGTCCTCGTCCTGGCCGTGCTGCTCGTGGCGGTCGACGCCACGGTGCTCGGCCTCGCCACCCCCTTCCTCTCCGAGGACCTCGAACCCACCGGCACCCAGCTCCTCTGGATCGGCGACGTCTACTCCTTCGTCATCGCCGGACTCCTGGTCTCCATGGGCAGCCTCGGCGACCGCATCGGCCGCAAGAAGCTGCTGCTGATCGGCGCCACCGCCTTCGGCGCCGTCTCCGTGCTCAACGCCTACGCGACCAGCCCCGAGACGATGATCGTCGCCCGCGCGCTGCTCGGCGTCGCCGGCGCGACCCTGATGCCGTCCACCCTGGCGCTCATCCGCAACCTCTTCCACGACCCGCGCGAGCGCAGCCTCGCCATCGGCATCTGGGGCGCCATGGCCTCGGCCGGCGCGGCCGTCGGACCGGTCGTCGGCGGCTTCCTCCTGGAGCACTTCTGGTGGGGCTCGGTCTTCCTCATCAACCTGCCCGTCATGGCCGTCCTCGTCCTCGTCGGCATCAAGCTGATCCCCGAGTCGAAGAACCCGGACCCGGGCCCCTGGGACCTGCCCAGCGTCGCGCTCTCCCTCGTCGGCATGATCGGCGTCGTCTACGCGATCAAGGAGCTGGCCTCGCACGGCCCCTCCCTCGACGCGGGCCTCGCCGCCCTCGCCGGCGCCGGCGCGCTCACCTGGTTCGTCCGCAGGCAGCTCACCCTGCCCGCGCCCCTCCTCGACATGCGCCTCTTCCGCCACCGCGGCTTCTCCGGCGCCGTCCTGGCGGACCTGCTGACCATCCTGGGCCTCTCCGGCCTGGTGTTCTTCCTGTCCCAGTTCTTCCAGTTGGTCCAGGGCCGCCAGCCCCTGGAGGCCGGGCTCGCCGAACTGCCCGCCGCGGTCGGCGCGGTCACCGCCGGTCTGGTCGCGGGCGTCGTGGCCCGCCGCTTCTCCGTACGGTCCGTGGTGGCCGGCGGCCTCGCGGCGGTCGGCCTCGCCCTCGCCGTCCTGACCGGCCTCGACCAGCACACCGGCTACCCGCTGCTCGGCTCCGCCCTGCTCGTCGTCGGCGTCGGCGCCGGCTTCTCCTTCACCGTCACCGCCGACGTGATCCTCTCCAGCGTCCCCAAGGAGCAGGCCGGTTCCGCGTCCGCCGTCTCCGAGACCGCGTACGAGCTGGGCGCCGCGCTCGGCATCGCCGTCCTCGGCTCCATCGTGACCGGCGTCTACCGGGGCTTCCCCGTCCCGGCCGGCGTCCCCTCGGACGTCGCGTCGGCCGCCCACGAGTCCCTCGGCGGCGCCGTCGAGGCCTCCGGCGCCCTCGCCCCGCAGACGGCGACGGCCCTCGTCTCGGCCGGCCAGGAGGCCTTCGTCGACGGCCTGCGGATCGCGGCCGGCGTCGGCGCGGCGGTCCTCCTCGCGACGGCGGTCGCGGCCTGGTTCCTGCTCAGGGGCCAGAAGCTGGAGGACGGCGTCGAGCACTGAGACGCCGGTCCGCACACATGAGGGCGCCCCCGTACGGCATGACCCGTACGGGGGCGCCCCCTGTGCGTAAGGGACCTACGCGGCCTTCGCCTTGGTGGCGTACATGTCCACGTACTCCTGCCCGGAGAGCCGCATCACCTCGGCCATCACCGAGTCCGTCACCGCCCGCAGGACGTAGCGGTCGCGGTCCATCCCCTCGTACCGCGAGAACTCCATCGCCTCGCCGAAGCGGACCGTCACCCGGCCCGGCCGCGGGAAGCCCGCCCCGCCCGGCTGGATCTTGTCGGTGCCGATCATCGCGAACGGCACCACCGGCGCGCCCGTCATCAGGGTCAGCCGCGCGATGCCCGTACGCCCCCGGTACAGCCGGCCGTCGGGGGAGCGGGTGCCCTCCGGGTAGATCGAGAAGACCTTGCCCTCCTCCAGGATCCGGCGGCCCGTCATCAGCGCCGCCACACCGCCCCGGCCGCCGTCCCGGTCCACCGGGATCATGCCGACGCTGGTGAAGAACCAGGCCATCGCCCGGCCCTTGAGGCCCTTGCCCGTCACGTACTCGTCCTTGCCGATGAAGTAGACCGGACGGTCCAGGCAGATCGGCATGATCATCGAGTCGATGAAGGTCAGGTGGTTCCCCGCGAGGATCACGGGACCCGTCCCCGGGATGTTCTCGGCGCCCTCCACGCGGGGGCGGAACATCAGGCGCATGGCCGGCCCGAGCACTGCCTTGATGATCGCGAGACGGGACAACGTTTCCTCCGGTGGGAAGCGGGTCGGGCGAAGGCGGCCGCACCGACGGTGCACCCGGCGACGATACTCGCGGGTCACCACCGCGCGCACATCGGGTTCACCGAGTGGATACACAGTGTTGACGCGTGTTTCCGCCATGTTCGGCGCAGGTCTGCCGCCCGTAGGGGCTCCGTGCCTAGCGTCGGGGGCACCGCCGACAGGTGCGGGACATCACACCCCGGTCCACTCAGGAGGATCCCTTATGACCCAGGGCGAACGCCGGACCCCGGCACGGCGGACGGTTCTCGGCGCGGCGGGCGCCACCGTCCTCGGCGCCTCCACGGCCCTCACCGCCGGCACCGCGCAGGCCGCCGCCCCGGCATCACCGGGCGCCGGGGCGAGCGGCGCGCACGGCCGGGGCCGCGGCCACCGCTCCCTCCCCGTCCCCACCGTCATCGGCCACCGCGGCGCGAGCGGCTACCGCCCCGAACACACCCTGGGCTCGTACCGGCTCGCGCTCGACCTGGGCGCCCACGTGATCGAGCAGGACCTCGTCCCCACCCGGGACGGCCACCTGGTCTGCCGCCACGAGAACGACATCACCGGCACCACCGACGTCGCCGACCACCCCGAGTTCGCCTCCCGGAAGACCACCAAGACCGTCGACGGCACCGAGCTCACCGGCTGGTTCACCGAGGACTTCACGCTCGCCGAGCTCAAGACCCTGCGGGCGAAGGAGCGCATCCCGGGCAACCGCCAGGAGAACACCCTCTACGACGGACGCTGGACGGTCCCCACCTTCGAGGAGGTGCTGCGCTGGGCCGACGAGGAGGGCCGCCGCCGGGGCCGCGAGGTCTGGCTGTACGTCGAGACCAAGCACCCCACCTACTTCCGCTCCCTCGGCCTCGGCCTGGAGGAGCGGCTCGCCAGGCTGCTGCGCCGGTACGGACGCCACCGCGCGCACTCCCCGGTCATCCTCCAGTCCTTCGAACCGAGCAGCATCCAGCGCCTGGCGAAGCTGGTCGACGCCCCCGGCGTGGTCCTGCTCTCCGGTGCGGGCAGCCGCCCCTGGGACTTCACCGAGGCCGGGGACCCGCGCACGGTCGCGGACCTGATCACCCCCAAGGGCCTGCGGTGGATCTCCTCGTACGCGAAGGGCATCGGGCCCACGCTCGACCTGGTGATCCCCCGGGACGCGGCCGGGCGGCTCGGCACCCCGACCACCCTGGTCCGCGACGCGCACGCGGCCGGGCTCGTCCTCCACCCGTACACGCACCGCAACGAGAACGCCTTCCTGCCCGCCGAGTTCCGCCGGGGCACCGACCCGAACGCCTACGGCGACTCCTTCGGGGCCCTGAGGAAGTACCTGGAGACGGGCATCGACGGCATCTTCTCCGACAACCCGGACACGGCCCTGCTCGCCGCCGCGGACCTCACCGCCCGCGGCTGACCCGTACCGCACCCCCTCCCGGGAGGGCTCCGGGCCCGCACGCCCCCCTCCCGGGTGGTTTACGTCCCGGACCGCAACCACGCGCGCGTGCCCCGGCATCGTGCGGGGCATGACCGCTCCCGACACCCTCGCCACACCCGCCGCCGCGACCGTCCCCGCGACCGCACCCGCCGTCGCGGCCACGACCGCATCCGCCCCCGCGACCGCCTCCACGTCCTCGTCCTCGTCCTCGTCCTCGTCCTCGTCCTCGTCCTCGTCCCCCTCCTCCGACACCTCGGCGGCCGGCCTCCTCGCCGAACTCGCCCCGCTCCTCGCCGCCGAGTCGGACGCCGAGGCGCCGGCCGCCGGCGTCGACCCCGGAGACCTGGAACAGGCCGTCTGGCTCCGCCTCCTGGAGCGCCTCCGGGAGACCGGCGCCCCCGAGCGACCCGCCGAGTGGCTGCGCCGGGCCGTCCGGGCCGAGGCCCGCCGCGCCCGCAGGACCAGCGACCGGGAACGCCCCTACCGGGACGAGCCCGTCCACGAGCCGGGCGGTGCCGAGCCCCACGGCTCCCCGGAGCACTCCCTGCTCGCCGCCGAGGGCCGCCGCGCCCTGCGCGCCGCCGTCACCCGCACCCCCGGCCGCTGCCCCGGCGTCCTCACCGCGATGCTCGACCCGCAGGACCCCACCTACCGCGAAATCGCAGGAGAGTTGGGTATCTCACAGGGGAGTCTGGGGCCGACGCGTTCCCGTTGCCTGGGATGCCTGCGCAGAATGCTGGCTGCAGAGGTTCCCGCCCCCGGCCGTCGGGGAAGGGTGTGTTGAACCGATGATCGACAGATGAGCGGGAGGCGTGCACACATGGGCCTGAGTGTGACCATCTCAGCAGCGGACGCGCGGGACGCGGAGCACATCCTGAAGCTGCAGTACCTCTGCTACCAGAGCGAGGCGGAGCTCTACGGGGACTGGTCCATCGAACCGCTCACCCAGTCGCTCGACGCCCTGCGCGCCGAACTGGAGGAGGGGCACGGGCTCGTGGCCCGTCTCGGCGACGAGGTCGTCGCCTCCGTGCGGGCCCGCGTCGACGAGGACGGCACCGTACGGATCGCCAAGCTCATCGTCCACCCGCGGATGCGGCGGCACGGCCTCGGCGGCCGGCTCCTGGACGCCATCGAGCGCCACTTCGCCACCGGGGGTCCCGCCCCCTCCGCCAAGCGCTTCCAGCTCTTCACCGGCCACCGCAGCGAGGTCAACCTGCGCCTCTACCGCAGCAAGGGGTACGCGCAGGTCGCCACCCGGGAACTCGGCCCCCGGCTCACCCTGGTGACCCTGGAGAAGGCCGCCTAGGAACAACCCCCTAGACGACCCTGGACCGCCGCAGCCACCAGATCCCGGTCAGCGGCAGCAGCACCGGGATGAAGACGTAGCCGTAGCCGAAGTCCGACCAGACCGTCGCGTCCGGGAAGGCGGACGGCTCGACCAGCGTCCAGGTCCCCACGACCAGCACGCCCGCGAGCTCGGCGGCGCAGCACACCAGCGCCGCCCTGCGGGCCCTCTCCCCGCCCCGTACCAGCGTGTACGTGATGAAGACGTAGACGACGGCCGCCACCGCCGACAGGGAGTACGCGAGCGGCGCCCGGTCGAACTCGGTGGCGATCTGGTAGATCGAGCGGGAGACCGCGCCGACCGACATCACGCCGTACAGCCAGACGAGCAGCATGCCCGGCCCCTTGACCAGGCGGGTCGTTCCCTCGGTCGCGGTCATGGTCAGCCCACCGTCCAGATGTCGTAGAGACGCACTTCGAGCACGGCCAGGACGACCGCGCCGGCCGCCACGGTCGCCGAGCCCCACCGGCTGCGCTCCGCGAGCGACATGAACCCGGCGATCGGCACCGCGCACAGCGCGCCGAGCAGATAGGCGACGAAGATCGTCGTCCCCTCCTCGGCCTTCTCGCCCCGCGCGAGCTGCACGATGCCGACGATCAACTGGACCAGGACCAGGAAGGTCACCACGGCCATGCCGATGAAGTGCCAGTCCTTGGTCGGCCGGTCGCGGAAGGCGGCGAAGCCGCACCAGGCGGCGAGGGCGAGCGCGGCCGCGGAGACCGCGACCGTCAGGGCGTCGAGCATGCGCCCGAGGGTATTACGGTCCGAATGACCCGATGCGCGCGGCCCTCCCCGTGACGCGCGCGGCCCTCCCCGCCGCCTCCCGCCGCCCTCCCTCCGTCGCCCCCCGCCGCCCTCCGCGCCCGCGTGGCCTTGGCCACAGAACAACCCCCGGCGGGCCTCCGCCCGCGCCCGCCGCCCCTCCCGTCCCCGCAGGCCGCGCAAGGGAAAAGAAGTGGAAGGGGAGCCTCCGGGACTGTCCGAATACCGTCTCAATGACGTCCGCTATTCGGACAGCCCCCTTTCGTCCACGACCGTGCGTGCTTTACTTGCAGACATGACCACGACGAGCAGCCGCACCCTTGCGACCGAGGCGATCACGACGCCCGGTGCTCGTTGTATGTGTCGAATGTGCGCCATCTGAGGGCTCCCGCCGATTTTCGCGCCCCGAAGCGAGACCGACGGCCGCGCCGGACCCCCGCCCCACGGCGGCGGACCGTGCCCGCCCCGCGCACCTGCCGACGCCCGGCCACCCGCCGGACCGGTCCCGTGCGCCTGACTGTCCGATGACGAATGCCCCGTGCGTGACGGACCCCGCGTCGCGCACTCGACAGTGACGGAAACCCCTGTGATCACCACTTCGGGCCTGACCAAGGTCTACGAGTCGCGCGGCCGCCAGGTCACCGCTCTGGACGGCGTCGACCTCCACGTCCGCGAGGGCGAGGTGTTCGGCGTGATCGGCCAGAGCGGCGCCGGCAAGTCCTCCCTCATCCGCTGCGTCAACCTCCTGGAGCGCCCCACCTCCGGCACGGTGACCGTCGACGGCGTCGACCTCACCGCCCTCGCCGGGAAGGGCCGTCGCGCGGGCAGGGCCCTGCGCCGGGCGCGCAGCAGCATCGGCATGGTCTTCCAGCACTTCAACCTGCTGTCCTCCCGCACGGTCAAGGACAACGTCGAGCTCCCCCTGGAGATCCTCGGCATATCGGGGGCCGAGCGCTCCCGCCGCGCCCTGGAACTCCTCGACCTCGTCGGCCTCGCCGACAAGGCCAAGGCCTACCCCGCCCAGCTCTCCGGCGGCCAGAAGCAGCGCGTCGGCATCGCCCGCGCCCTCGCCGGCAAGCCCAAGGTCCTCCTCTCCGACGAGGCCACCAGCGCCCTCGACCCGGAGACCACCCGCTCCATCCTCCAGCTCCTGCGCGACCTCAACCAGCAGCTCGGCCTCACCGTCCTGCTCATCACGCACGAGATGGACGTCGTCAAGACCGTCTGCGACTCCGCCGCCCTCATGCAGCACGGGCGCGTCGTCGAGTCCGGCACCGTCGGCGAACTGCTCGCCACCCCCGGCTCCCAGTTGGCCGCCGAGCTCTTCCCGGTCAGCGGCGCCCCCACCGGCCCCGACCGCACGGTCGTCGACGTCACCTTCCACGGCGAGGCCGCGACCCAGCCGGTCATCTCCCAGCTCTCCCGCACGTACAACGTCGACATCTCGATCCTCGGGGCGGCGATGGACACCGTCGGCGGCAAGCAGATCGGCCGGATGCGGATCGAACTGCCCGGACGGTACGAGGAGAACGTCGTCCCGGTCGGCTTCCTGCGCGAGCAGGGCCTCCAGGTCGAGGTCGTGGAAGAAGCCGGGACCACCGAAGAAGCGACCGACCGGGAACCGGTGTCCGGCGCGGCGACCGTACTGGTGAAGGAAGGTGCCAAGTGACCTGGTCCGAGATGCAGCCCCTGCTGGAGCAGGGCACCGTCGACACCCTCTACATGGTCCTGTGGGCCACGTTCGTCACCGTCCTCGGCGGCCTGCCGCTCGGCATCCTCCTCGTCCTCACGGACAAGGGCGGACTGCTCCAGAACCGGCCGGTGAACAAGGTCGTCGGCGCGATCGTGAACGTGGGGCGCTCGCTCCCCTTCATCATCCTGCTGATCGCCCTGATCCCCTTCACCACCTTCGTCGTCGGCACCTTCATCGGCCCGACCGCGATGATCGTGCCGCTCGCCATCGGCGCCATCCCCTTCTTCGCGCGCCTCGTCGAGACCGCGATCCGCGAGGTCGACCACGGACTCGTCGAAGCCGTCCAGGCCATGGGCGGCGGCATCCCCACCATCGTCCGCAAGGTCCTGCTCCCGCAGGCCCTGCCCTCCCTGGTCTCGGGCGTCACCACCACCGTGATCGTGCTCATCGGCTACTCCGCGATGGCCGGCGCGGTCGGCGGCGAAGGCCTCGGCTCCAAGGCCGTCACCTACGGCTACCAGCGCTTCGACACCACCTTCATGCTCGTCACGGTGGTCGTCCTGGTCGTGATCGTGACCGTCGTCCAGCTCATCGGCGACGGAGTCGTCCGACTCCTCGCCCGCCGGGGCCGCACGGCCTGAGGCCGTCCCGCCCCGCCCTCGGCTTCGTCCTTCGAAGAACAGTCCGGACTTGTTGTCCAGACGCATACCACTCCACCCGAAAGAGGCACTCTTCGTGCGCAAGAACATCAAGCTCACCGCCGGCGTCGCCGCCACCGCAGCCCTCGCCCTCGGCCTGAGCGCCTGCGGCACCTCCTCCGACCCGTCCTCCTCCAAGGACTCGGCCGGCGCCGCCGACAAGCCCCTCGTCGTCGCCGCGTCCCCGACGCCGCACGCCGACATCCTCAACTACGTCAAGGACAACCTGGCCGAGAAGGCGGGCCTGAAGCTGGAGGTGAAGGAGTTCACGGACTACGTCCTGCCGAACACCGCCACCCAGTCCGGCCAGGTCGACGCCAACTTCTTCCAGCACAAGCCGTACCTCGACGACTTCAACCAGAAGAACAAGACCACCATCGTCCCCGTGGTCAACGTCCACCTGGAGCCGCTCGGCCTCTACTCCAAGAAGCTCAAGTCGCTGAAGGACGTTAAGCCCGGCCAGACCGTCGCCGTCCCCAACGACACCACCAACGGCGGCCGCGCGCTCCAGCTCCTCGCCGAGAACGGCCTGATCACCCTCAAGGACGGCGTCGGCACCAACGCCAAGCTCTCCGACATCACGGACAAGAAGGGCCTGGAGTTCAAGGAGCTGGAGGCCGCCACCGTGCCCCGCGCCCTGAACGACGTGGACGCCGCCGTCATCAACGGCAACTACGCCCTCGAGGCCAAGCTGGAGCCGGCGAAGGACGCCATCGCCCTGGAGAAGGCCGAGGGCAACCCGTACGCCAACTTCCTCGCCGTCAAGGAGGGCAACGAGAAGGACGCCCGCGTGCAGAAGCTCGCCGAGCTCCTCAACTCGCCCGAGGTGAAGAAGTACATCGAGGACACCTACAAGGGCTCCGTCATCCCAGCCTTCGGCGCCCCCAAGGAGTAACCGCCGCCCGAGGGACCGTCAGACCGGTTCCCCCGTACGCGCCTTGAGCGGAAGGCCCCCGCACCCCGTCCGGTGCGCGGGGCCTTCCGCCGTACCCGACCCGGCCATGCGCACCGGCGGTGGCATGCTGCATGCTGTGCGTTCACGGTCGATTCGGACGGTCCACGGCATGGAGCTGCGCATGACTACCACCTTTCCGGACATCTCCATCAACACGGACCGGTTGGTGCTGCGCGCGCTCGAGGAGGCGGACGCCCCCGCGCTCGCCGAGATGATGAACGACGAACTCGTCGGCGCCTGGACCGCCGTGCCCCAGCCCTTCACCGAGGCCGCCGCCCGCGAGTGGATCACCGGATACGCGCCCGCCGAGCGCGCCGCCGGTCGCGGACTCGACCTCGCCGTCACCGAGTTCCTCACCCAGCGCCTCGTCGGCGTCGTCCAACTGGGCAACACGAACTGGCGCGTCCGCTCCACCGAACTCTCCTACATCGTCGCCCCCTGGGCCCGCGGCGAGGGCTACGCCACCGAAGCCGCCCTCGCCACCGCCCGGTGGCTCTTCAACGACCGGAAGTTCGAACGCCTGGAACTGCGCACCGCCGCCGACAACACCGCCTCCCAGCAGGTCGCCCAGAAGATCGGCTGCATCAGCGAGGGCGTCCTGCGCAACGCCTGCATAGCCCGCACCCGCACCGAGGACGGCGGCTGGACCGAGCTGCGCACCGACTTCATCCTCTGGGGCCTCCTCCCCGAGGACCTCGACGACGTCGCCGACCAGATGGCCGAAGCCGGATACTCCTCGTACACCGACTGGAACTGATTCCCCGGGGCCATCCCGGGGTACGCTCGGCACGCCCCCGACCTGCGACAACACCACAGGGAGACAGACGACGATGGCCGACCGCGTCACGGTGATCGGCTGGGACGGCTCGCCCCTTTCCCCGGCGGCCCGCTCCGCGCTCTCCGCCGCCACCCTGGTGGCCGGAGCCGCCCACCACCTGGCCCGGCCCGAGGTGCCCCCCGCCGCCGAGCGCATCCGCCTCGGCAGCGTCGACCTCGCCGCCCGCCGCATCGCCGGCCACCGCGGCACCGCCGTCGTCCTCGCCGACGGCGACCCCGGCTTCTTCGGCATCGTCCGCACCCTGCGCGCCCCCGAGCACGGCCTGGAGGTCGAGGTCGTCCCCGCCGTCTCCTCCGTCGCCGCCGCCTTCTCCCGGGCCGGCATGCCCTGGGAGGACGCCCGGATCGTCGTCGCCCACCAGCGCACCCTGCGCCGCGCCGTCAACGTCTGCCGCGCCCACCCCAAGGTCGCCGTCCTCACCTCGCCGGGCGCCGGCCCCGCCGAACTCGCCCTCCTCCTCGACGGGGTCCACCGCACCTTCGTCGTCTGCGAACAGCTCGGCACCGACCGCGAACGGGTCTCCGTCCTCACCTCCGACAAGGCCGCCGACCACACCTGGAGCGACCCGAACGTCGTCCTCGTCATCGGCGGGGGAGGCGGCACCCCGACCGCCCCCTGGCTGGCGGGCCAGGACCCGTCCGTCCGCCCCTTCCGGGGCTGGGGCCTCCCCACGGAGGAGTACGACTCCGAGGGGCACGGCACCGGACCCGGTCAGGCCCGCCCGAAGGCGGGCGAGGACCCCGCCCTCCGCACCGCCCAACTCGCCCGTCTCGGGCCCCGCACCGGCGACCTCGTCTGGGACATCGGCTGCGCGGGCGGCGCCTTCTCCGTCGAGGCCGCCCGCTTCGGCGCCGCCGTCATCGCCGTCGACCTCGACCCGGCCGCCTGCGCCCGCACCGAGGCCGCCGCCCGCCGCCACGGCGTCACCCTCCAGACCGTGCAGGGCCGCGCCCCGCACGTCCTGGAGAGCCTCCCCGAACCCGACGTCGTCCGGATCGCGACCGGCGGCGTCCAGGTCGTCACCGCCTGTGCCGACCGGCGCCCGGAGCGCATCGTCGCCCACGCCTCCACCCGCGACGAGGCCGAGGCCGTCGGGGCCGCCCTCACCGCGGCCGGCGGCTACGCCGTCGAGATCCTCCTCCTCCAGGCCGTCGGACTCGACCCGGACACCTGGTCGGAACGCGATCGTTCGGCCGTCTTCCTGCTCTCCGGACGCAGGATCGAACGCTCCCCCTGACCCGGCCGCCCCACCGGGCGGGGTAGGCTGGCCGATTGTTGTACCGCGTCCGGACACTCGTCACTTCGTGTGCCGATGTCCTGGATGGGTGGCCCTTCGGAGCCGTCGCCGTGGTACGCGACCAGGGGGGACCGCGCGACGTGGCGCAGTCCACAGCGCACCGTGGCGAATCTTCCTGCCACGGAGGCCGAGGGCCGGGACAATGTGCAGGTGTCCGCGTCCTTCGTGCCGCGCGGCGCGCACGCTCGTTCTTGTCGACGGGCGAAGGTCTGAAGGAGCACAAGCGATGGGCGAGGGGTACGCATGACGGACACCGGCCAGGTCCCGGGCGAGGGACTGCCGGAGAACGCAGGCATGGTCGAGCAGCCGGGCATCCCCGCACCGGGCGCGTACACCTTCCTGGACCCCTCCGGACAGACCACCGAGGACGACGACCTCCTTCTGATGCCGGGCGCCCAGGGCGCCTGGAGCGAGCACCCGCCGGGCGTCGTGCCCGCGCCGCCGGTCGCCGTGCCGCCCCCGGCGCCGATGGGCGACCCGCTGACGGACCCCCTGCCGGACCCGCTCACGGACCCGCTCCCCGAGCCCGTCGCCCTCGGCGACGTCCTGACCGCCCCGCAGGGCCGGACCCCGCCGCAGGGCGTACCGCTCGACCCGTACACCGGCACTCCGGCCCACGGCGTCCCGGCGGGCACGCCCGCGCACGGCGTCCCCGTCGCCCCGTACGAGCCGGTCGTCACCGACCACGGCTACGAGCCCGGCATCCTCGACACCGGCGCGCACGGGATCACCGGCCACGAGTCGGGCTCCGTCGACCTCGGCGGCCTCCCCGTGCCCCCGCAGGCCGCGGCGCCGACCCCGCCGCCCGCCCGCCGCCCCCTGCACATGGGCCCGCCCGTGCCCGAGGGCACCGGGGGAGTCGTGCGCTCGCTCGCCGACCGGGGCCCGGCCACCGCGCCCGCCCCGGCCCCGCAGCCCGCTCCGGAGCCCCTCGTGGCCACCGGCCCCGCCCCCGTGCCGGTCCGGACCCCGGGCCCGCCGACCACGGGCCCCGAGTACTTCGAGATCGCGCAGGAGCAGCAGCTCGCGCCCCAGGGCGCCGAACCGTGGACCGCGCAGGAGCCGGTGGCGCTGCCGACCGCAGAAACGGTCGTCCCGCACCCGGACCACTCCGGCCAGTTCGTCCAGGTCGAGGGCACCGTCCCGACGGCCCCGCACCTGGCCCCGACGCCGGCCGCCGAGCCGGAGCCGGCGCCCGAGGCCGCCCCGGAGATCTGGGAGGAGCCGACCGGGTCCGAGGCGGTCGTCGTGCCCGCGCCGCGCGAGCCCGAGCCGACGGCCCCGGAAGCGGTCGAGCCGGAGCCCGTGGTGGCCGCCGCTCCCGCACCGGAGGAGACCGAGCAGGCCCCGGAGGCCGTAGAACCCGAGGCCCCGTCGGAGCAGGCGGCCCCCGCCGAGCCGATCACGGAGGCCGCCCCCGAGCAGTCGCGGGAGCAGGAGACCCCCGAGGCGCCGGAGCCCGTCGCGACGGTGGAAACCGCCCCGACACCGGAACCGGTCCGGACCGAGGAGCCGATCCCGGCCGAGGAGCAGACCCCGGCCGAGCAGCCGATTCCGGCCCAGGAACAGGCGCCCGCCCAGGAGCCCACCCCTGCTCCGCAGCCGATCCCCGTCCCGGAACCGATTCCCGCCCCGGAACCGGCCCCCGCCCCGGAGACCGTCCCGGTCCCGGAAGCCGTCCCGATCCCGGAAGCGGCCCCCGCTCCGGAGGCCGTTCCCCTCCCGGAGCCGGTGCCTGTCCCTGAGGCCGCTCCCCTTCCGGAGCCGGTGCCTGTCCCTGAGGCCGCTCCCCTTCCGGAGCCGGTCCTTACCCCTGAGGCCGATCCCCTCCCGGAACCGGCCCCCACCGAAGAGCCCGCCCCGGAGCTGGTTCCGGAACCGGCCCCGGAGGAGATCACGCCCCTCCCGGAACCGGCCCCGGAAGCCGCCCCCGCCCCGGAGACCGTTCCCGCCCCGGCCCCCGGCTACGACGACGCCGAGCGCGAGGCCGTGCTCCGCGTGATGCGCGAGCGCCGTGACATCCGCAACGGCTTCCGCTCGGACCCGATCCCGCACGAGGTGCTGCTCCGCGTCCTGGAGGCCGCGCACACGGCCCCCAGCGTCGGCCACTCCCAGCCGTGGGACTTCGTCGTCATCCGCTCCGCCGAGACGCGGCAGGCGATGCACGAGCTGGCCCAGCGGCAGCGCGAGGCGTACGCCAAGTCGCTGCCGAAGGCACGGGCGAAGCAGTTCAAGGAACTGAAGATCGAGGCCATCCTCGACACCCCGGTCAACATCGTGGTGACCGCCGACCCCACCCGGGGCGGCCGCCACACGCTCGGCCGCTACACGCAGCCGCAGATGGCCCCGTACTCCTCCGCGCTCGCGGTCGAGAACCTCTGGCTCGCGGCCCGCGCCGAGGGCCTCGGCGTCGGCTGGGTCAGCTTCTTCGACGAGCGTGAGATGGTCCGCGCCCTCGGCCTTCCCGAGCACCTCGAAGTGGTCGCGTACCTCTGCGTGGGCTACGTGGACGAGTTCCCCGAGGAGCCCGAGCTGATGCAGGCGGGCTGGTCCAAGCGCCGCCCGCTGGCCTGGGTCGTCCACGAGGAGACGTACGGCCGCCGCGCCCTGCCCGGCGAGGAGCCGCACGACCTCCTCCAGGAGACCGTCGCGAACATCCGACCGCTGGACGCCAAGGCGCTCGGCGAGGCCTGGGAGCGCCAGAAGCGCATGACCAAGCCGGCCGGCGCACTCGGCATGCTGGAGATCATCTCCGCCCAGCTCGCCGGCCTCTCCCGGATGTGCCCGCCGCCGATCCCGGAGCCCGCGGCCGTCGCGATCTTCGCGGGCGACCACGGCGTCCACGCCCAGGGCGTCACGCCCTGGCCGCAGGAGGTCACCGGCCAGATGGTGGCCAACTTCCTCGGCGGGGGAGCGGTCTGCAACGCGTTCGCCCACCAGGTCGGCGCCGAGGTCTGCGTCGTCGACGTCGGCGTGGCCTCGGAGCTCCCGGCCACCCCGGGCCTCCTGCCCCGCAAGGTCCGCCCCGGCACCGCCGACTTCACCACGGGTCCCGCCATGACCCGCGAAGAGGTCCTGGCCGCGATCGAGGTGGGCATCGAGACGGCCCGCGACCTCGTGGCGGCCGGCAACAAGGCCCTGCTCACGGGTGAGATGGGCATCGCCAACACCACGGCGTCCGCCGCCCTGATCTCGGTCTTCACCGACGTGGACCCGGCCGAGGTCACGGGCCGGGGGACCGGCATCAACGACGAGACCCACGCCCGCAAGGTGGACGTGGTCCGCCGCGCCCTCGCCCTGCACGCCCCGGACCCGGAGGACCCGATCGGCGCCCTCGCGGCGGTCGGCGGCCTGGAGCACGCGGCCCTCGTGGGCCTGATCCTGGGCGCGGCCTCGCTGCGCACCCCGGTCGTCCTCGACGGCGTCTCCACCGGAGCGGCGGCCCTCGTGGCCCGGGCGATCGCGCCCGAGTCGCTCGCGGCCTGCATCGCCGGCCACCGCAGCGCCGAGCCCGGCCACGTGGCGGCCCTGAACAAGCTGGGCCTGCGCCCCCTGGTCGACCTGGACCTCCGCCTCGGCGAGGGCACGGGCGCCCTGCTGGCCCTCCCGCTGGTGCAGAGCGCGGCCCGCGCGATGCACGAGGTGGCCACGTTCGACTCGGCGGGAGTCACCGAGAAGTAGCACCACCGGCGCGGCTCCCGCCTCCATACGCGAGTGGGGGCCGCGCGGGGGTCGCGTCCGGGACGTGAAGCGTGAGGTGGGGCGCGACAAGGAGCCGAACCCTCCGGGGCGGCGGGCGCCGTGAACCACGCGGTCCCGAACGCGACCCCGGAGCGGCCCCCACGTCACGCTCCACGGCGGGGAGATCCGTCACAGGGTGACACCCCGGGGCCACCGATATCGTGGGACCCGAAACAGCGTCCCACCAGCCGCTCCACCGCCGCAGCGGCCGCACCTGCCACGCCCCGAGGAGCCGCTCACCCATGGCCGAGCACGTCGACCCCACCGCGCACGCCGAGAAGGCGACGACCCCCGCCTACCCCGTGGGCCTCCGCCTCACCGGCCGCCGCGTGGTGGTCCTCGGCGGCGGCCAGGTCGCCCAGCGCCGTCTCCCCGCCCTGCTGGCCGCGGGCGCCGACGTCACCCTGGTCTCGCCCTCCGCGACCCCGTCCGTGGACGTGATGGCGGAGACGGGCGAGATCACCTGGATCAAGCGCCGGTACGAGGACGGCGACCTCACCGGCGCCTGGTACGTCCTGGTCGCCACCACCGACCCCGCCACGAACGAGGCCGCCTCCGCCGAGGCCGAGCGGAACCGGATCTGGTGCGTGCGCTCGGACGACGCCGAGGCGGCCACCGCCTGGACCCCGGCCACCGGCCGCGGCGACGGCGTCACCGTGGCGGTGCTCACCGGCCACGACCCGCGCCGCTCGGCCGCCGTGCGGGACGCGATCGTGGAGGGCCTGCGGGACGGCTCGATCGCGGCGCCCCAGCACCGCGCCCGCACCCCGTTCGTGGCCCTGGTCGGCGGCGGCCCCGGCGACCCGGACCTCATCACGGTGCGCGGCCGCCGCCTGCTCGCGGAGGCGGACGTGGTGATCGCGGACCGCCTCGGCCCCCGCGACCTCCTGGACGAGCTGCCCCCGCACGTCGAGGTGATCGACGCGGCGAAGATCCCGTACGGCCGGTTCATGGCCCAGGAGGCCATCAACAACGCGCTGATCGAGCACGCGAAGGCGGGCAGGTCGGTGGTCCGCCTCAAGGGCGGCGACCCGTTCGTCTTCGGCCGGGGCATGGAGGAGGCGCAGGCGCTCGCCGCCGAGGGCATCGCCTGCACGGTCGTCCCCGGCATCTCCAGCTCGATCTCGGTGCCCGGAGCGGCCGGCATCCCGGTCACGCACCGGGGGGTGGCCCACGAGTTCACGGTGGTCAGCGGACACGTGGCCCCCGACGACCCGCGCTCCCTCGTCGACTGGGCCTCGCTCGCCAAGCTGACGGGCACCCTGGTGATCCTCATGGGCGTCGACAAGATCGGGAAGATCGCGGAGGCGCTCGTCGCCCACGGCAAGGCCCCGGACACCCCCCTGGCCCTGGTCCAGGAGGGCACCACGGCGGCCCAGCGCAGGGTGGACGCGACGCTCGCGACGGTCGCGGAGACGGTCAGGACGCAGGAGGTCCGCCCGCCGGCGGTGATCGTCATAGGCGACGTGGTGACGGAAGGCCCGGACAAGCCGACGGCATGAGAAGAACCCACCACCCCGCCCGCCCCACCCCACCCACTCCACCCCACTCCGAACGAGGCAGCAGCACCCCGTGGCCGAACTGATCACGATCGACGCCCCCGACGACCCCCGCCTGCGCGACTACACCGGCCTGACCGACGTCGAGCTCCGCCGCAGACGCGAGCCGGCCGAGGGCCTGTTCATCGCGGAGGGCGAGAAGGTCATCCGCAGGGCGGGGCAGGCCGGGTACGCGATGCGGTCGATGCTGCTCTCGGCCAAGTGGGTCGACGCCATGCGGGACGTCATCGACGGATCCGAGGCGCCGGTGTACGTGATCGACCCGGACCTGGCGGAGCGGGTCACGGGCTACCACGTGCACCGGGGAGCCCTCGCCTCCATGCAGCGCAAGGAGCTCCCGGAGGCGTCCGAGCTGCTGACGGACGCCCGCCGCGTGGTGGTCATGGAGTCGGTCAACGACCACACCAACATCGGCGCGATCTTCCGCAGCGCCGCGGCCCTCGGCATGGACGCGGTCCTGCTCTCGCCGGACTGTGCGGACCCGCTCTACCGGCGCTCCGTGAAGGTGTCCATGGGCGCGGTCTTCTCCGTCCCGTACGCCCGCCTGGAAGGCTGGCCGCGAGGCCTGGAGACGGTGAAGGAGGCGGGCTTCGAGCTGCTCGCGCTCACCCCGGCGGAGCGGGCGGTCTCCATCGACGAGGCCGCCCCGCACAGGCTGGACCGGGTGGCGCTGATGCTGGGGGCGGAGGGTGAGGGCCTGTCGCAGAAGGCCCTGCGGGCCGCCGACGAGTGGGTCCGCATCCCGATGGCCCACGGCGTGGACTCGCTCAACGTGGGAGCGGCGGCGGCCGTGGCGTTCTACGCGGTGGCGACGGGCCGCCCGGAGTCGTAGCGGGCCCGCCCGGCTCAGCCCTGGAGGGCCTGCGCGGCGGCGATGCCGAGGGCGACGACCAGGGTCACGACCACGAAGACGAAGAGCCGCTGCCGCAGCAGCCGGGGGTTGGCGGGGCGGCGGCCGGCCGAGGTGGGGCGGACGCCGGGCCTGGTGCCGGGACGGGACTGCGGGGGCCGGGAGCCCCCGGTCCGCGGTCCGGCGGCGGAGGACCGCGAGGAAGCCCCCCGCCCCTGACCCCGCTCCCGCTCGGAACCGCGGTCGGAGCCACGCTCGCCCGCCCGCTCGGGCCCACGCCCGCGCGTGTCCCGTTCGGTGTACTCGGTGTACCGCTCCGTCGGCCGGACGGTGCTGCGCTCCTCGGACCGCTCCCGCTGCACGGGCGGCCGGGAGACGGGCAGCCCCTGCGCCTCGCGCGCCGCGATCTCCTTGAGCCGCATCGACAACTGGAGGGTGCTCGGCCGGTCCTCGGGGTCCTTCGCGAGACAGGCCCGGATCAGCGGCGCCAGCGCGTCGGGCACGCCGTGCAACTGCGGCTCCTCGTGCACGACCCGGTAGAGCATGACCTCGGAACTGCCGTGCCCGAAGGGGGAGTCGGCCATCGCCGCGTACGCCAGGGTGGCGCCGAGCGAGAACACGTCGGTGGCGGGGGTGACGGCGGCGCCGCGCACCTGCTCGGGGGCGAGGAAGCCGGGCGAACCGACGGCGGTCCCCACGTGGGTGAGGGTGCTGGCACCGGTGGCCCAGGCGATGCCGAAGTCGATGATCCTGGGACCCTTGGGGGAGAGCAGGATGTTGGACGGCTTGAGGTCCCGGTGCACGACGCCGGCCTCGTGGACGGCGACCAGGCCCTCCGAGAGCGCGGCCCCGATGGAGGCCACGTCGGCGGCGCGCAGCGGACCCTCCTCGGCGACCCGGTCGTGCAGGGAGGGGCCGGGGACGTACTGGGTGGCGAACCAGGGGCGGTCGGCCTCCAGGTCGGCGGCGACGAGCCGGGCCGTGCAGCCGCCGCGGATCCGCCGGGCCGCCGACACCTCGCGGGCGAACCGCGACCGGAACTCCTGGTCCTCGGCGAGGTCGGGCCGGATGACCTTCAGGGCCACCCGCTGGCCGCGCCGGTCGGACCCCAGGTACACGACGCCCATCCCGCCGGCCCCCAGCCTGCGGTGGAGCCGGAACGACCCGACGATCCGCGGATCCTCGCGTCGGAGCCGCATCATCGCCATGTCCGTCCCCTCGTCCGTTCGACGTGGCACAGCTTACGTAGTGCCGCCCGCACGTGCTCATAGGCCGCGCCCTCGCACCGGGATCGATTGTCAGTGCTGTGGAGGGCCCCCGGGCGCCGCCGGCGCCCGACGCCCACCAACCCCCTTCCTCTCCGGCCCACTTGACGAGGCACTCGGAACCGAGCCGCCCGCGCCCCGGAGGGAGGGCGCCCCGGCCCGGCGGCCCCGGGCGCACCGCCGACGATCAAGGAAGTGAGCGATGTCACGCCGTCCCCCTCCGTCCTCCGTCCGTACACCCCCCTGACGCAACCCCTCGGGGATGTCCCGGGGTTGCGCGCCCCCGTCTCCACCCAGGGGAGTACGCCGTGCGGGCGGCCGTCATCCTCCGGGAGGCCCGCAAGTCGGTACGCGGGCATGACGCCCCGGCGCTCCCCGCTTCCTAAGGTTGTTGTCACGCGGCGGGTGCAGCACTCGTCCCCCGAGGTCACGCACCTGCCGCGCCACACGACGGGAGAGGAACCATGGCCTACACGGCACCGCGGACGACCAGCCGGCCTTCGGGCCGCCGGCACCCCCTGGTGGCCACCGCCATGGTTCTTCCTCTCGCGGCCCTGCTCGTGGTCGTCTTCGGCGGCTGGGAAGCGGTGGTCACACAGGCGTCGTCCGTGGGCGTGATGCTGGGGCGCTGAGCGGCGCCCCGGACCCGGGAGAGCGGCCCGGGTCGGGACATCCGGCCATCAGCCCCGTGGGGACGGGGGTGCGACGGACGGCAGCGTGGGGCCGGTCGGCCGGGGAGCCGACCGGCCCTCGCGCGTTCCCGGCCCCGCCCCACCCCGTACGCTCCCCGCGTGACCCCCACCCGTCCCGCGCCCGCCCCGGGCGCCCCGCTCGACCGTCTCGCCGCCCTGGCCCGCGCCGCCGCCCATCCGACCGGCGGCGCCCCCTGCGGCTGCGCGGAGGAGGGGCTCGTCGGGGTGCTCGCGGACCGGGAGGACGGGACCGTCGTACGCCACGGGGCGCTCGTCGTGAAGGCGCACGCCCCCGACACCGACCCCGAGGCGCACCGCGCGCGGCTCGCGCTGGCGGCCCGCCCGGACGTCGCCGGGGCCCTCCTGCCGCCCCTCCCGCCGCCGCCGGCGGCTCCGGAGGAACTCGGCGGACGACCGGTCAGCGTCTGGCCGTACGGAGCGCCCGTCGACCCGGGGGACCCCGACGCCGCTCCGTGGGAGGAGGCGGCGCGGCTCCTCGCCCTGCTCCACCGCACCCCGCTCCCGCCCGGGGCCGCGGGCGGCCTTCCGGCGATGCGGGCCCCGCTCAAGGCGGCCCTCGCCGTGGACCGGATGCGCCGGGCCGCACCGGACCACCCGGCCGCGGCCACCGTCCTCGCCGCCCGGCGGACGGTCCCCGAAGCCCCCGCGAACGCCCCCGGGCTGCTCTGCCACGGCGACTTCCACCTGGGGCAACTCGTCCGGCCCGCCCCGGCCCCGTCCGCCCCTCCGGCCTGGCGGCTCATCGACGTCGACGACCTCGGCACGGGGGACCCGGCCTGGGACCTGGCCCGTCCGGCCGCCTGGTTCGCCGCCGGCATCCTGCCCCCGGAGATCTGGTCCCGCTTCCTCGGCGCGTACCGGGAGGCGGGCGGCCCTGCCGTGGGCGCCGACCCCTGGGCCGAACTGGACGTGCCGGCCCGTGCCCTGACGGTGCAGACCGCCGCCCTGGCCGTCGCGAAGTCCACGGCCGAGGACCGGCCGCTGGACGAGGTCGAAGAGGTGATGATCGACACCTGCGCCCGCATCGCCGGACGTCGAACCGGGTAGGCACTTCCGGCGTCCACATAAGGTGAGGCCATCATTCGAACGGCGATGTCAGGGAGTTGAGCCGAGCATGCAGTGTCCCAAGTGTCATGCGGCCATGCACACGTACAACCGCAACGGCGTCCAGATCGAGCAGTGCAGCGGCTGCCGGGGCATATTCCTGGACTACGGCGAGCTGGAGGCCCTGACCCGCCTGGAGTCCCAGTGGGTCCAGCAGGCCCCGCCCGCGCCGCCCGCCCCCCAGGGCTACCCGGCGCAGCACGCTCCCGCCGCGCCCGCCTGGGGCGCCCCGCACCACGGCGGTCACCACGGCGGCGGCCACTACCGCCAGCGCGGCTTCGGACGGATGCTCTTCTCCTCCTGAGGCACCGGAACGAAGAAGCCCCCGGCCGCGAGGTGCGGCCGGGGGCTCTTGCTGTGGTGCGCGATACTGGGATTGAACCAGTGACCTCTTCCGTGTCAGGGAAGCGCTCTCCCGCTGAGCTAATCGCGCGGGGTGGTGCACAACCTACCCGAAGGCGGGCCGTACTGCGTGCGCGATACTGGGATTGAACCAGTGACCTCTTCCGTGTCAGGGAAGCGCTCTCCCGCTGAGCTAATCGCGCGGGGGATCCGGAGATCCGGGACCCGAAGGTCCAGTGGACGATACTGGGATTGAACCAGTGACCTCTTCCGTGTCAGGGAAGCGCTCTCCCGCTGAGCTAATCGTCCGTGGAGGTGGAGACGGGATTTGAACCCGTGTAGACGGCTTTGCAGGCCGTTGCCTCGCCTCTCGGCCACTCCACCAGGAGTGAATACGGGGGTTCGGGAAGATCCCCCACATCGAGCGGACGACGAGATTCGAACTCGCGACCCTCACCTTGGCAAGGTGATGCTCTACCAACTGAGCCACGTCCGCTTGTCGTTTCCGTTCCGCTTGCGCGTCCCGGCGACGTGTTGAACTCTAGCGGATTCCCGGGCCAGCACAAAAACGCGTTTCCGCAGCGTGCTGACCTGCGGGCCGACCGGGGCACCGCCGGCCACCCCCGGCGGGACCACCGGCGGGACCCCCGGAGGGCTCGCGCGGCGTTCACTCGCCGTGTTCCCCGGGTCGCGCGCAGCCCCCGCCGCACACGGCACCGATGTCCCCGTCCCGCCCGACCTAGACTCGACGCGTGTACGACCTCGCTCCCCTGGCCCGTTTCGGCGGCCTCGTCGCCACCGACCTCCGGGACGTCACCCACGACCCCGAGGCCCTGGACTCCACCGGCTTCTGGGCCGTCTGCGCGGACTTCGAGGGGCGCCTGACCTGCGCCCGCTTCGGGGACGTGCGGCCGGACCCGGTGCCCCCGCCCGTGCCGGGCGCCTGGCGCGGTCCCGCCGCCGGCTCCTGGACGTCCTCCCTCGACCGCGCCGCGTACACCGCGGGCGTACGGCGCGTGCGGGAGCACATCGCGCGCGGCGAGGTCTACCAGGCGAACCTCTGCCGGGTGCTGACCGCGCCGCTGCCGGACCCGGCCGCCGCCGACGTGGACGCGCTCACCGCGCTGCTCGCCCGGGGCAACCCCGCCCCGTACGCCGGAACGATCCGCCTGCCCGCCCACGGCGTGGAGATCGCCACCGCGTCCCCCGAGCTCTACCTGCGCAGGGAGGGGCCCCTGGTCTCCTCGGGGCCGATCAAGGGCACCGGCCGCACCGCCGCCGACCTCCTCCCCAAGGACCACGCGGAGAACGTGATGATCGTCGACCTGGTCCGCAACGACCTGGGACGCGTCAGCGAGACCGGCTCCGTCACCGTCCCCGCCCTCTGCGCGGTCGAGGAGCACCCCGGCCTGGTCCACCTCGTCTCCACCGTCGCCGGAGTGCTGCGCGAGGGCGCCGGCTGGCCCGGGCTGCTCGCCGCCACCTTCCCGCCCGGTTCGGTCACGGGCGCCCCCAAGTCCAGCGCGCTGCGGATCATCGAGGCCCTGGAGACCGCGCCCCGCGGCCCCTACTGCGGGGGCGTCGGCTGGGTCGACGCGGACGCGGGCACCGGCGAGCTCGCCGTCGGCATACGCACCTTCTGGATCGACCGCCCCGAGGGCGTGCTGCGCTTCGGCACCGGCGCCGGGATCACCTGGGGCTCCGACCCGGAGCGCGAGTGGGAGGAGACCGAGCTGAAGGCGTCCCGGCTGGTCGCGATAGCGTCGGGCGTCCACGAACCAGGCGCCCCCGAGGTGACCGGAAAGGCCATTTCCCGATGAAACTCTGGGTCAACGGCGGGCTGCACGACGCGGAGACCGCCCGGGTCTCCGTACTGGACCACGGACTGACCGTCGGCGACGGCGTCTTCGAGACGGTCAAGGCGGAGCGCGGCGAGACGTTCGCCCTCACCCTCCACCTGGAGCGCCTCACCCGCTCGGCCCGGGGACTCGGCCTGCCCGACCCGGACCTCGACGAGGTCCGCCGCGCCTGCGCCGCCGTCCTGGAGGCCAACCCGATGGAGCTCGGCCGGCTCCGCATCACGTACACCGGCGGTCTCTCCCCGCTCGGTTCGGAGCGCGGCGACGCCGGGGCCAGCCTCGTCGTCGCCCTCGGCGAGACGGGCCGCCGCCCCGACTCCACCGCCGTGATCACCGTGCCCTGGACCCGCAACGAGCGCGGCGCCCTCACCGGGCTCAAGACCACCTCGTACGCCGAGAACGTCGTCGCCCTCGCCAGGGCGCGCGAGGAGGGGGCCTCCGAGGCGCTCTTCGCCAACACGGCGGGGCAGCTCTGCGAGGGCACCGGCTCCAACGTCTTCGTCGTGGTCGACGGCCGGATCCTCACCCCGCCCGTCTCCTCCGGCTGCCTCGCGGGCATCACCCGCGCCCTCGCCGTGCGGTGGACCGGCGCGGAGGAGACCGATCTGCCCCTCGACGTCCTGGAGAGCGCCGACGAGGTCTTCCTGACCTCCACCCTCCGCGACGTGCAGGCCGTGCACCGGGTCGACGGGCGCGAACTGGCGCCCGCGCCCGGCCCGGTCACCGCCAAGGCCATGCGGGCCTTCGACGAGCACGCGGCCCGCGACCGCGACCCGCGCCTCGGATAACGGCCGCCGGACCGCCGCAAAACCCGATGACGGACGGCCCCGGGGCGGGTAGAACACCTCTGATGACCACCACCCTGCGGCCGGCCGAGCCGCTTCAGCAGTCGCCCGACGGCGGCCGTTCCCGCACCTACGACGTGTGTGTGAACAGCCGCCGCGTCGGCTCCGTCCACCTCGCCACCGACCCCGCCTTCGGCGCGGCCTCGGGAGTGATCCAGGACCTCCGGATCGACGGGCCGGACCGGGGGAGGGGCCGGGGCACGGTCGCCGCGCTCGCCTCCGAGGAGGTGCTGCGGAGCTGGGGCTGCGTCCAGGTGCGCGTGTCCGTGCCCGCCGACGCCGCGCCCGCGCTGCGCATGGTCCGCTCGCTCGGCTACGTCGAGCGCAGCCGGAACATGGTCAAGGAGCTGCCCGACGCCCCTCCCGGCCCGCCGGAGGGCGTCGAGTTCCGGCCGATGACCGGCGCCGAGTACGAGGAGTGGGCGGTGCGGGCCAGGGAGGCCTTCGCGCGGAACTGGACCGAGCGGGGCGTCCCCGAGGACCAGGCGCGCGCGAAGGCCGAGAACAGCCACCGCACCCTGCTGCCCGAGGGCCTGGCCACCCCCGGCACCGCGATCCACGTGCTGGTCCGGGACGGACGGCCCGCCGGCGTCCTGTGGACCGCCCGGGTCGAGCTCGAACCGGGGCGGTGGGCCGCCTACGTGTACGACGTCGAGGTGGACGAGGGGCAGCGCGGGCACGGCTACGGGCGGGCGCTCATGCTGCTCGCCGAACGGGTCGCGCGGGAGGCCGGGGAGACCCTGCTCGGACTGCACGTCTTCGCGGACAACACCCCGGCGGTCCGGCTCTACGAGTCGCTCGGCTACCGCACGACCCACGTCAACGGCGCCAAGCCGCTGCTGTAGACCGTCCGGCCGGGCGGGTCAGCCCGCGAGGAGGCGGTCGGCGATCGCCCCGATCCGCTCCCGCAGGCCCTCCTGGCTCTGGCCGCCGTCCAGGCGCTCGCCGCCGATGACGTAGGTCGGCGTGCCGGTGACCTTGATCGCCTTGCCCTCGGCCTCGTCCGCGTCGACGGTCAGCAGGTGCCGGCCGTCGATCAGGGCGGTGTCGAACTCCTCGGCGTCCAGGCCCAGTTCGGCCGCCAGCTCCAGGAGGACCGGCTCGCCCCGCTCGCCGAGCTCGGCGGTCCTGGCGAGCAGCGCCTCCGCGTACGGCCAGCCCTTGCCCTGCTCGGCCGCCTCCTCGGCGGCCTGGGCGGCGGCGTACGCGTGCTTGTGCTTCGCCAGCGGGAAGTGGCGGAGCTGTACGTCGAGCCGGTCGCCGTACTTCTCGCGGAGCGCGCGGACGTCGTCGAGTGCCCGGAGGCAGTCGGGGCACTGGAGGTCGAACCAGGCCTCCAGGACGACGGGGGAGACGGGTGCGGTGGTGGAGTCACTCATGTCAGCAGTCTCCCTCACCGGGGCCGGGGGTTCGCCGGGCCCGGGGCCTCACCGGGGCCGGGGGAGGGGATCCCTGCCGGGACGACCCGGAGATCTCCCTGAGACCGGCCCGGGGGCATGGCCCGGCCGGAGGCGCGGGTGCAGGATGGAAGGGTCGCATCACCCGGGGACCTGGAGGACCGCATGCTCGCCGAGACCATCTGTTCCGCGGTGTCCGCGGCGGGCCTGGGCATCGCCGCGATCGCGGCGTACCGGAAGCGCTTCCTGTCCGCCGTCCGGATCGCCGCCTACGCCCTGGTGCCCCTCGGTCTGGTGATGACGGGGGCCGTCGCCTGGCTGGCGGACACGGCGTTCAGCCCGGTGGCCTGGGCCGGCTTCGGCGTGCTCGGTCTCGCCTGGGTGCTCTTCCTGTCCACCCGGGCCGTCGAGCGGCGCCGGGCGGGCCGCGGGCGGCCCGCCGTCGAGGAGACCGCCCCGAGAGCCGCGGCCCCGGGGGCCCCGGCGCCCCCGCGCGCCGTGACGGGGAGGCCGAGGGCCGCCGAGCCCGCGGGCGACGACTTCAGCGACATCGAGGCGATTCTGAAGAAGCACGGAATCTGACCGCTTCTGGCGATTCCGCCGACCGTCCCGGTTCGGTGATCCACGGAAAGGGGTGAACCACCCGGTCAGAAGGCGTTTTCCGTGATGCCGGGCGCACCGCGTGCGCGATCATCCCCCCGAGATGCTGGATACCTCGCGGGACCCCGTTCCCGCCCCCACCGACGCTCCCGCCCGCGCCCCCGGCGACATCCCCGGAGAAGAACGGCGCGGCTGTCTGTACGCGCTCTCCCAGCCGCCGCTGATGATCTTCCTCGGCGTCATCGGCTGTCTTCTGCTCCTGGCCGCCGTGCACGACCTCTTCATGCTGTGACGCCCCGGACCGGGGTCGTCAGCCCGCCGCCTCCTTGCGGCGCGCCCGGTACGCGGCCACGTGCAGCCGGTTGCCGCAGGTCCGGCTGTCGCAGTAGCGGCGCGAGCGGTTGCGGGAGAGGTCGACGAAGGCCCGGCCGCAGTCCGGCGCCTCGCAGCGCCGCAGCCGCTCCTGCTCGCCCGCCACGACGATGAACGCCAGGGCCATGCCGCAGTCGGCCGCGAGGTGGTCCGCCACCGAGGCGCCCGGCGCGAAGTAGTGCACGTGCCAGTCGTAGCCGTCGTGGTCGGTGAGCTGCGGGGTGGTGCCCGCGCCCGCCACGAGCTGGTTGATCAGGGGGGCCGCGATCCGGGCCTCGGGCGCGGAGAAGACCGCCGCGAACTTCTCGCGGACCTCGCGCACGGCCCGCAGGTCGGCGGCGTCGAGGACGCCCACGTCGCTGATCTTGTGCGCGCGCACGAAGACGTGGAGGCCCTGGAGGTCGGCGAGCGCGTCGGGGCGGTCGCCCTGGGCCGCGGTGTTCATCAGATCGACGACGGTGTCGAGGGCGATCCGGGTGTCGTGAGGGATCAGCACGATTCGCTCCCTGGCCGGCCGCGGGCGGGCGCCCGCGGAATGGCGCTGACTTTAGCGCGCCCCGGACATGGCACCGGCGCCCACCACCGCGCCGGCTGCGCGGTGGTGGGCGCCGGATGACGTGCGTGTGTGGCTGCCCGCGCGGCGCCGTCTCCCCGAGTCGGACGGCGCCGTGCGGCTCTCGGCCTGGCTCAGCTCTCGGCCAGGATGTGGGAGAGCTCCGTATCGAGGTCGAAGTGCCGGTGCTCGGTGCCCGGTGGCACGGCGGCGTCGGTCCGCTTCAGGAACGACTCCAGGGCCCTCGCCGGGGCCTCGAGCAGGGCTTCTCCCTCGGGGGAGCTCAACGCGATGCAGACGACTCCCTGACCGTGGCTGCGGGACGGCCAGACGCGGACGTCGCCCGTGCCGGTGGGCCGGTGCAGCCCCTCGGCGAGAAGGTCGCGGGCGAAGACCCACTCGACCGTCTCTTCGGCTCCGGTGTGGAAGGTGGCGTGCACGGCATACGGGTCGGCCGTGTCATACCGCAGGCCCGCGGGTACAGGCAGTGAGGACTCGCTCGACACAACGAGGCGCAGGTGCAGCTCGCAGCTGACCGTGGTGTTCATAAGCGCCAGGGCCTTTCGCTCAGTGTGCGCTCGGGGATTCGCACGTCGGCGAAATCGACATGCCACCTACGGTGCCGTTGTAAACCCCTCTGTCGGTTTTGTGGTCGTTCAGGTCCCTCGTACGGACCCGTGTAACTTTGGGTAATACGGCCTTTCCGGTGACGGTCCGTCGTCCGGTAGGTTGGGATCATGCATGCGGAGAGTGACGAGCGCACCGGGGAGTCCGCGGTTGGCCAGGACGCCGAACTGGGATCCCGCGCGCCGGAGTTCATCAAGTCCCGCCGGACCCTGCACCTGAGCTGGCAGGTCGGCGTCTTCGTGGTGGGACTCGCCGTGGTCGGCGCCGGCGTGGTCATGCTGCCGCTCCCCGGGCCCGGCTGGCTGGTCATCTTCGCCGGCATGGCGATCTGGGCGACCGAGTTCGTCTGGGCGCAGCTCGTGCTCCGCTGGACCAAGCGCAAGGTCACCGAGGCCGCCCAGCGCGCCCTCGACCCCAAGGTCCGCCGCCGGAACATCATCCTCACCGGCGTCGGCCTGGTGATCATCGCGGCCCTGCTCGGCATCTACCTCTGGAAGTTCGGCCTCGTCATGCCGTGGAAGATCGACGAGTGACCTCCGCGTGGTGCGGAAGCCCCGCTGACATGGGGTAATGTGTGCCGTGCACCGGGCGATTAGCTCAGTGGGAGAGCACTTCGTTCACACCGAAGGGGTCACTGGTTCGAACCCAGTATCGCCCACCACCCGGACCGAGGGCCCGGAGACGACCACCGTCTCCGGGCCCTCGGCGTTCCCCGCCCCGGAGGACGGCCTCACCGCATCCGCGCCAGTCGCTCCCGCAGCCTCCGGGCGTCCCGCCGCCGCTGCTCGTACGTGGCGCCCACCGCGAGCAGCAGCAGCCCGGCGAGGGCCGGCGGCAGCCAGCGCGGCAGCGCGCCCACCGCCTGCACCACGTACGGCGCCAGCTCGTGCAGCCCGTCCAGGGCGAGCACCGTGCCGCCGAGCAGCAGCAGGGACTGGAGCCGGAACCGCGCCCCGAGCAGCGTCACCACGAGGGCCGCCACTCCCAGGACCAGCGGCCGCACCCACTCCGGGTCCGTCCAGGCCGCGCCCAGGCTCGGCAGCAGCGCCACCGCGAGACCGGGGCCGTACGCCGTCCAGGACGAGGCCTCCGGGTCCCGGCGCCGCCGCAGGAACCCGACGGCGAGCGCCGGGACCGCCACCGGCAGCGTGTACGCCTCCGGAGTCGTCACGCCCCAGGCCCCGAGCCGCACCCAGGCGGCGAGGAGGAACAGCCCCGCCGCCGCCCAGGAGGCGAACGGGCGCCGCTCCGGCCGGACCGCCGTCGCCGCCGCGACCACCCCGCCGAGCGCCAGGGCGAGCGCGAGGAACGCGGGCCGCGGACCGGCGAGCCCGAGGGCGCAGAGCCCCACGGTCGCGCCGGTGACCTCGACCGGCAGCGCCACCGGACGCGCCGTGGCGCCGACGACCGCCGTCGCCGCCGGGACGAGCAGCAGGGCGAGCGCCGTCCAGTGCGCCTCCAGACCGGCCGCCGCCGCTCCCGCGAGCACGAGGCCCGTCGCCGCGAGCACCGCCCCGCAGGCCGACACCGTCCGCCGCGCGCCCGCGCCGAGGACCGCGACGCCCGCGAGGAGCCCGAGGACCACCCCGAGCGCGGCGAACGTGGCCCCCCGCACGTCCAGGGCGAGGGCGACCGCGCCCACGGCCGACAGCAGCCCGCCGGCGTACGCGACCCACCCGAGGACGCCCCCGGGCTCCGCCACGGGAACCCGTGGCCGGACCGGCGGGGCCGTCCAGCCGGACCGGGGCGCACCGAAACCGGTCGGCGGGACCTGCGGCGGGGCCGAGGGCGGGGGCGGAACGGAACCGGAGGCCGACTGCCCCGCCGGGGCGGAAGCCGTCGGGCCGGAAGCCGGCGGTGCGGTACGGCCGGGAGCCGGAGGCGCGGTGGGACCGGTGGTCGGGCCGGCGGTCGTCTTCGTGTCCTGTGCGGTTCCCGCGGCGGTTTCCGGAGCCGTCGCCGGGGCCGGCTCGGCGGTGGCCCCGGTCGTCCCCGGGCGGGGCAGGCCGCGGGTCCACGGGTCCGGGCGGACGGCGGTCCACAGGGTCGCCGCCGCCGTGAGGAGCTGGAGGGCGAGCGTCGTCGCGTACGGCAGGTGCAGGGAGACCGGCAGGGCCGTGAGGAACGCCCACGCCAGGACCAGGGACCCGCAGCGGGCCCACAGCCGGGGGACCGGGGCGAGCGCGGCGGCGGACGCCGCGAGGACCAGGAGGGCCGTCGCGGGATACGCGGCCAGGGCGGGCCCGGCGTGCTCGCCCGACCAGACCTCCGCCGTCCGCGTCAGCGGACCCAGCGCGCCCGCCACGACCGGCGGCAGCGCCCACACGAGGCCCAGCGCCGCCACCGACGTCCCCGCGCCCGCGAGACCCGACCGGATCCCGCGCGGCAGCCGAACGCCCGCGCCCACCCGCCACACCGACACCAGGAGCAGTCCGCACAGCACGTACCCCGGGACCGTCCAGTCGGCGGGGAGCGCCGACCGCGGCGGGCCGCCGACGGCCGCCACCACCGCCAGGCCCGCGACCGCCGAGACGGCCACCGCCGACGCGGGCGCCCGCCACGCCGCGTACAGGCACGCCGCCGCGCCCGCCAGGAGCAGCGGCGCGCCGCTCCACGGCGAGGAGAGGGAGAGCCAGACGCCCGTCAGGAGCGCCCAGCCGCCCAGGGCCACCGCGCCGACGCCCGCCGTGATCCGCACCGGCAGCGGGCGCGCCCACAGAACCGCCGCGCCGTCCGCCGCGGCCGTGACGAGCGCCGCCCACGCGAAGGCCGTCGGCCCGCCCCCGGCCGCGAGCACGCCCAGCGGCAGAGGCAACTGCGCCGCCACCACGGCCGCCGGCAGCGGGACGCGCAGCCGCGACAGCGCCGAGCCGTACGCCGCCCACGCCCCCGCCAGGACCGCCGAGGCCGCCGCCGCGTACCCGGGACCGTCCGTGTCCGACAGGGCCACCCGGTGCAGCGCGTACGCGTCGAGCACCGTCAGGACGAGCCCCAGGACCGCCACCGACTCGGCCGTCGACACGAGGCCCCTGCGCAGCAGGGCCACCGGCGCCGCGAGCGCCGCGCCGGTCACCGCGCACAGCACCGCCGCGCGCCCGCCGATCCCCATCGAGCCCCAGCTCACCAGGGTGAACGCGACGGCCGCGATCGTCAGGAGCGTGCCGCCGAGCGTGAGGAGCACGTTCTGCGCGCTCCGCGGCGTCGAGTCCGTCGCCGGCACTCCCGGCCGCGGTGGCGGCGTCGCCGCCCGGGCCGGCTGGTACAGGACCTGGACCAGCCAGGCCCGCCGGGCCAGCAACCGGGTCCGGTGCGCTTCGAGTCGGGCCAGCTCGCGGTCGACGAGCACCAGTTCGTCCGCGGGCGGCAGGGAGTTGTCCATATGCGGAGTGTCGTCCCGGCCCCGGCCGCCGGGAATGGGCGCCCGTACTCAGATTCCCGCCTGAGTACACCCACACTGGGGCCATGGACCGGTACCGCTTCCGCTGCGTCTGGCGGCTCGCCGCCCCGCCCGACCGCGTCTACGCCGTCCTCGAACGGGCCGAGGACTACCCCCGCTGGTGGCCCCAGGTCCGCGAGGTCGTCCCCCACGACGAGACCTCCGGCACCGCCCGCTTCCGCTCCCTCCTCCCGTACGACCTCGTCGTCACCGTCCGCGCCCTGCGCCGCGACCCCGCGGCCCGGATCCTGGAGGTCGGCCTCGGCGGGGACCTGGAGGGCCGGGCCCGCTGGACCCTCGCCCCGGAGGGGACCGGCACCCGCGTCCTGTACGAGCAGGAGGTCGAGGTCCGCGCCCGGCTCCTGAGGGTCCTCGCCGTCCCCGGCAGACCCGTCTTCCGCGCCAACCACGCCCTGATGATGCGGGGCGGACGACGGGGGCTCGCCGCCCACCTGCGACCGGTTTGAAGGAAGGGCGGAAAGGCCTGTATGGTTCAACCCGTTCCCGGGCGATTAGCTCAGCGGGAGAGCACTTCGTTCACACCGAAGGGGTCACTGGTTCGATCCCAGTATCGCCCACCGGGAGAGGCCGGTCCGTCGAAAGACGGACCGGCCTCTGTCATGGTGCGCACGGCCCGCGGGTCACGCCGCCGCGCGCAGCTCCGGGCGCAGCGGCCACGACGGGTCCACCGTCTCCGGCGTCCCCTGCCGCGCGAACCACGCCTGGAGTCCCCGCGCCTGGGCCGCGTGCCAGACCGCCTGGAGCGTGTGCAGCTCCGCCGGCGTCAGCCGTTCGAGCCGGGACGAGAACCGCCGCGCCACCGCCCGCACGACGTCCATCGCCGCCGTCGCGTCCGCCGCCGCGTCGTGCGCCCCCGTCAGCTCCACCTCGTAGTGGGCGCACAGGTCCGTCAGCGTCCTGCGCCCCTTGCGGTAGCGGTCCAGGTGCTTGTCCAGGACCCGCGGGTCGAGCACGCACAGGGGCGCGCCCGCCAGGTAGTCGCCCAGCGTCGAGGCCCGGTGCCGCCGCAGCTCCCGGTCCAGGAGCGTCAGGTCGAACGGCGCGTTCATCACCACCAGCGGGCGCCCCGCCGCGATCTGCTCGGACAGCGCCCGCGCCACCTCCTCCATCACCGGCGACGGCCACCGGCCGTTCCGCTGGAGGTGATCGTCCGTCAGGCCGTGCACGGCGGTGGCCTCCGCGGGCACCGGTATGCCCGGGTTCACCAGCCAGCGCGTCACCCGCGGCCGCGCCCCGGCCGCGTCCTGCACGACCAGGGCGGCCGAGACGATCCGGTCGCCCTCGACGTCGATTCCGGTCGTCTCCGTGTCGAAAGCCGCCAGGGGCCCTTCGTACCAGTGCATCGTCATCCCCGAACTCCCTGCACACGTGCGGCAGATGGCCAACCCCCTGCCCCGAAACGGTGATACCCGGACTGTTTGCGCCGTACGCGGACCGGTCACAACAGAAGGGACGGGGAAGGAAGAAGACATGGCGCTCGCCCAGCCCGAGTCGGGAGGGCTGCCGCCCCAGCGGGCAGCACCGACGCGCGGCTCACTCGCCACCACCGCCTGCATGGAGACCCTCCAGGTGGGATACCTGCACGCCGTCGCGGCCGCGGCGGGCTGCTCGCTGTCCCAGCCCTTTCCGGACAACGGCATCGACTGGCACGTGAGCCACAGCGCTCCCGGCCACACCGTCGACGACGAGGTGACCATCAAGGTGCAGCTCAAGTGCACCTACCAGATACCGCCGCGCCCGCAGGGGAGCGCGTTCTCCTTCACCCTGGACAACGACCACCTGGTGAAGCTCGCCCGGACCCCCGTGTCCGTGCACAAGATCCTGGTCGTGATGCTCGTCCCGAGGTCGCGCGACGACTGGCTGAGGGCGGGTCACGACCGGCTCGACCTGCGGCACTGCTGCTACTGGACCAACCTGGCCGGACACCCGGTCACGGGACGGCGCCGGACCACCGTGCGCATCCCGACGACGCGGATCTTCGACGACCGGGCGCTCTGCGAGATCATGACCCGGGTCGGGGTGGGAGGGAGACCTTGATGCACCGACCGATCGACGACCCCGGATTCGAGGGAGAGGGGGACGGTGCCGGGTACGGCCCCGTCCCCCCGCCCTACCGGCCCCACCCGGCCCCCGGCGACCCCTCGGGACCCCGGGGCGACGCTTCCGGGCCCCTACGCGACGTCCCCGAGCTCCGGGACGACGTCTCCGGATCCCGGGGCGACGTCTCCGGATCCCGGGGCGATGCCCCCGGGCCCCGGAACGGCGCCCCCGCGCCCCGGTCCGGGATCCCCGGTCCGTCCGCCGGGCCCTGGGCCGGCGCCCACGACGCGCCCGACCCCGGCCGCGTCGACCCCCGGGTCCTCGGTGCCCTGCTCGCCCGCCACGGCTGGCGGCGGCGCGGCGGGGCGGCCGGCCGCTACAGCCGCTGGACCCCGCCCGGCACCGGCACCGGCACGAGCCTCCTCGTCCCCGAGAGCCGCGCCTTCCCGGACTGCGAGGACCTGCTCGGCGAGGCCCTCGCCGCCCTCGCCCGCAGCGCCACGCCCTCCGCCCACGAGGTCCTCACCGGCCTCGCCGTGCCCAGCGACGAGATCCGCTGGTGGCGCGACGTGCCCCCCGGCCCCGCCGGCACCGTCCCCTGGACCGTGCGGGAACAGCTCGGATCGGCCGCCCGCCAGTTCCTCCTCGCCGGGGCGCTCGCCGTGCGCGGCCGGGCCGGCTACTACGGCGCCCGGCACCGGCGCCCCGCCCAGGCCTCCCTGGAGAGCGTCCTCGTCGGCGCGTCCCCCGACGGGCGCGGCCTCACCGCCTTCCTGCCCGCCGACCCGGGCCGCCCGATCGCCGTCCGGCTCTACCACGCCCTCCACGCGGCCCGCGAGGCCGTCGACTACCGCCGGGCCACCGGCGGCACCGAGGCCTTCGACGCCGCCGTCGAGGCGGGCGTCAGCCGCGAGCTCACCGAGGCCCTCGTCGCCCTCGTCCGGGGCACCGAGGGCGCCCGCGTCGCCCTGGAGTGGGCCCCGGCCGCCGGACCGCCCGAGGGGTGCGCCGCCCGGCCCGAACCGGTCGAGTTCTCCCCCGGCGACCTGCCCGCCCTGCGCGAGGCGAGCGCCCGCTACCGGACCGGCGAGCCCTCCGTACCGGTCCGCCTCACCGGCGCCGTCGTCCGCATGCGCCGCTCCGGGCCCCGGGGCGCGGGCACCGTCCGGCTCCGCGTCCTCGGCGGGGCCGAGGTCCCGCACGTCCGCGTCACCCTCGACGAGGAGGCGTACCGCACCGCCGGCCACGCCCATCTCGTCGGACTGCCGATCCGGGTCTCCGGCCGGCTGGAGAGCCGGGGCGGCTTCCGGCGCCTCACCGACGCCTCCGAGGTCGTCCCCGTCCAGGTCGACGAGACGGAGCGGGACCGCCTGATGAAGGCGCTCCACGAGAACCTCGACTTCTTCGAGGAGGCCTGCGGGCCGGAGGACTGAGGCCGGACCGGGCCCGGAAACGCCGAGGACGGGCGTCCGGCGGAGCCCGTAAGATCGACGGTGCGCGGCACCTCGTCTCTGTCGCGCACCGTTGGCGCCGGCACCTCGTGTCTGCCGGTGCCCCAATGTATGGAGCACCAGTGTCTGATGTCCGTGTGACCGTCCAGTCCGCCTCGGAAGCAGAGGAGAGGGCGGTGAGCGCGGGCACCACCGCCGGCGCCCTGTTCGCTGACGACCGTACGATCGTCGCCGCCCGCGTCGGCGGTGAGCTCAAGGACCTGTCGTACGAGCTCGCCGACGGCGACGTCGTCGAGGGCGTCGAGATCTCCTCCCCGGACGGTCTCGACATCCTGCGCCACTCGACCGCCCACGTCATGGCCCAGGCCGTGCAGGAGCTCTTCCCCGAGGCCAAGCTGGGCATCGGCCCGCCGGTCCGGGACGGCTTCTACTACGACTTCGACGTCGACCGGCCCTTCACTCCCGAGGACCTCAAGGTCATCGAGAAGAAGATGCAGGAGATCCAGAAGCGCGGGCAGCGCTTCGCCCGCCGCGTGGTGACCGACGAGGCCGCCCGCGAGGAACTGGCCGACGAGCCGTACAAGCTGGAGCTCATCGGCATCAAGGGCTCCGCGGCTGTGGAGGACGGCGCCGACGGCGCGAACGTCGAGGTGGGCGGCGGCGAGCTGACCATCTACGACAACCTCGACGCCAAGACCGGCGAGCTGTGCTGGAAGGACCTCTGCCGCGGCCCGCACCTGCCGACCACCCGGAACATCCCGGCGTTCAAGCTGATGCGGAACGCGGCCGCCTACTGGCGCGGCAGCGAGAAGAACCCGATGCTCCAGCGCATCTACGGGACCGCCTGGCCGTCCAAGGACGAGCTGAAGGCGCACCTGGACTTCCTCGCCGAGGCCGAGAAGCGCGACCACCGCAAGCTGGGCAACGAGCTCGACCTCTTCTCCGTCCCGGACGAGATCGGCTCCGGCCTCGCGGTCTTCCACCCCAAGGGCGGCATCATCCGCCGGGTCATGGAGGACTACTCGCGCAAGCGGCACGAGGAGGAGGGCTACGAGTTCGTCTACTCGCCGCACGCCACCAAGGGCAAGCTGTTCGAGAAGTCCGGCCACCTGGACTGGTACGCCGAGGGCATGTACCCCCCCATGCAGCTCGACGAGGGCGTGGACTACTACCTCAAGCCCATGAACTGCCCGATGCACAACCTGATCTTCGACGCGCGCGGCCGCTCCTACCGCGAACTGCCGCTGCGCCTGTTCGAGTTCGGCACGGTGTACCGGTACGAGAAGTCCGGCGTCGTCCACGGTCTGACCCGGGCCCGCGGCTTCACCCAGGACGACGCGCACATCTACTGCACCCGCGAGCAGATGGCGGACGAGCTGGACCGGACCCTCACCTTCGTCCTGAACCTGCTCCGCGACTACGGTCTGACCGACTTCTACCTGGAGCTGTCCACCAAGGACCCGGAGAAGTTCGTCGGCTCGGACGAGGCGTGGGAGGAGGCCACCGCGGTCCTCCAGCAGGTCGCCGAGAAGCAGGGCCTCCCGCTGACCCCCGACCCGGGCGGCGCCGCGTTCTACGGCCCGAAGATCTCGGTGCAGGCGCGGGACGCCATCGGCCGCACCTGGCAGATGTCGACCGTGCAGCTCGACTTCAACCTGCCGGAGCGCTTCGACCTGGAGTACACCGCGCCGGACGGCACCAAGCAGCGCCCGGTCATGATCCACCGCGCGCTGTTCGGCTCGATCGAGCGCTTCTTCGCGGTGCTCCTGGAGCACTACGCGGGTGCGATGCCGCCGTGGCTGGCGCCCGTGCAGGCGGCCGGCATCCCGATCGGCGACTCGCACGTCGAGTACCTCCAGGACTTCGCGGCCGAGGCGAAGAAGCTGGGCCTGCGGGTCGACGTGGACGCGTCCTCGGACCGGATGCAGAAGAAGATCAGGACCTGGCAGAAGCAGAAGGTTCCGTTCATGATCATCGTCGGTGACGACGACATGGCGGCCGGCACCGTCTCCTTCCGCTACCGCGACGGCTCGCAGGAGAACGGCATCCCGCGTGACGCGGCGCTGGCGAAGCTCGTCGACGTGGTGGAGAGCCGCGTCCAGGTGTGACGCGGTCCCCGCGCGAGCGGGGGTCAGGCCCCCGGGGAATCCCCCGGGGGCCTTTCCGCGTCCGCCCGCTTCTCGTCCTCCCGCGTGAACGCCTGGATCAGCCAGGACGAGAACGAACCCGTCACCGCCCCCAGCAGCGCGAGGCCGCAGGCCATCAGGCCCACCGCCGTCACCCGGCCGACCGGGGTCACCGGGGACACGTCCCCGTACCCCACCGTCGCCAGCGTCGCGCAGGTCCACCACACCGAGTCGCCGAAGGTGACGATCGTGGCCCCGGGGGCGTCCACCTCGTGGTGGTAGACCGTGAGCGACCCCGCGAAGCCGAGCAGGGAGACGCTGAGGCCCGAGTAGACCATCACGCGCCCGTAGAGGCTGAGCCTCGGACCGTGGCGGCGCTGGACCCGCCCGTACAGGTTCACCATCCGCAGCGGCCGCAGCAGGGGGAGGACCACGACCAGGGTGTCGAGGGGGTGGGCGCGCGGGAAGCGGTGCGGGGCGAGGCCGCTCAGCCGGAGCCGGACCAGGTAGTCCACGACGAAGAGGGTCCAGGAGCCGAGGGTGACCGCCAGACAGGCGTCGTGCCAGACCTGCGGGAGGTCGCGGGCGAGGACGTGGACGGCGTAGGCACCGAGGAAGGCGAAGGAGGCCACCGCGAGCGGGACCTCCATGCGGCGGTCCCAGTGCTCCTGCCGGGACGGTGTCGGTGGCCTGTCGCTCATCGCACCAGCATGGACGGCGGACGGATCCCTCGCCCCGGCGACACGTTCCGAACGGACGACGCAATATGCTGCACGACATGACGACTGAGCCGGAGCAGCAGATCGGAGTGGGGACGCAGGACGCGTTCCAGCGCCTGTGGACGCCTCACCGGATGGCGTACATCCAGGGCGAGAACAAGCCGACCGGGCCGGGTGCCGAGGACGGCTGTCCGTTCTGCTCGATCCCGTCGAAGTCGGACGAGGACGGCCTGGTGATCGCGCGCGGCGAGAGCGTGTACGCGGTCCTCAACCTGTATCCGTACAACGGCGGTCACCTCATGGTCGTCCCCTACCGGCACGTCGCCGACTACACGGACCTGGACGCGGCGGAGACGGCGGAGCTGGGCGACTTCACGAAGCGGGCGATGGTGGCGCTGCGGGCGGCCTCCGGCGCGCACGGCTTCAACATCGGCATGAACCAGGGCGCGGTGGCGGGCGCCGGCATCGCCGCGCACCTGCACCAGCACGTGGTGCCGCGCTGGGGCGGGGACACCAACTTCATGCCGGTCGTCGGACACACGAAGGTGCTGCCGCAGTTGCTCGCGGACACCCGCGGGATGCTGGCCGACGCCTGGCCGGCCGGGGTCTGATCCGTACGCGCGCGAGGATTCGGCCCCGTACGGAATCGGGGGCCGGGTCCTCGCCCGCGTACGGGCCGGTCAGGCGTCGTAGACGTCGGCCTTCCGGGGGCTCGCCTCCTGGACGCCGCCGCTGAGGGCGAGCGAGCGGTTGGTGAAGCGCTCGGTGTCGACGTTGTGCTCGTCGAGGACCTTGATGGTGGCGTTGTGGACGGCGCGCAGCACCGGGGTCGCCATGCGGATGGCGTCGTCGGCCATGAAGCGGTTCTTCCAGAGCGGCCCGGCCCAGACGTGCCGCAGGCCGAAGGGCTCCGGCAGGACGAGCTTGCCGCCGAGGAACTCCAGGACCGGCGGGAACCAGGTGAGCGGGGCGCGGACGGCCATCCGGACGATGTCGTGGGTCTCGGTCAGCCGCAGTTTGATCTCGCGGGTCTCCCAGAAGCGGACGGACTTGGAGACCACCTTCGTCTTCGCCGCGGGCTTGCCGCTGAAGAGGCCGTGGACGGGGCCGAGGGCGTGGCCGGTGACCTCGACGCGGAGCGTGTGGTGGAGCGAGGTCACGGTGACCATCATGGTGAGGACGAGGTTCCCGTCCCACAGGGTGAACTGCACGCCCAGGTAGTGGCGGTTGCCCGCGCCGAACTGCTGCTCGTTGCAGATGCGCTGTATCTCGTGGGGCTTCACCTGGTAGTGGACGATGTTGTCGCCCTCGGGGCGGGTGACGGAGTCGGCGCCCTCGCCCACCGGGACGACGATCCAGTGCTTCACCGTCGGCTTGGGGAAGCCGCTCTTGAGCGAGCCGCGCTCCAGGAGGGTGAGCTGCTCGTGGATCTTGCGGACGACGTCCCAGGTGCGGAAGTCGTGGATCTCCTTGCCGGCCTGGGGGACGAGCTCCTCGGCGAGCGTCCAACTGCCCCAGCGGGTGCCCAGGCCGAGTATGCCCTTGGGGCCGGCGTAGAACACGACGTTCGACTGCTGCTCGGCGGAGAGCTTCTCCAGGTTCTGGCGGAGCTCCTCGGCGGCCTTCTCGCCGGGGTCGCGGGGGGCCGCCTCGGGGATCTTGGCACCGATCCCGCCGCCGCCGAGCAGGGCGCTCCAGCGCTCGCGCAGCTCGACGGCGGTCCGCTCGCAGACGCGGCGGGCGAGGAACCAGCCGACGACCGGGGCCACCAGCATGAGGCGCAGATAGGTCGGCAGGACTCCGGCGAAGGGCAGTTTGAACATCACGAGCAGGGCGAGGAACCCGGCGGCGGCGAGCACGGCGTTGCCGAGGAGGCCGGTGCTCCTGTTCGAGGAGCCGGTGGTGAACCGGCGGAGCTGGATGACGGCGAGCCAGAGCAGCAGGCCGGGCAGGAAGAGGACCGCGCAGACGAGGGTGATCAGGGTCAGCTTCACGTCCCGCTGCTTGCGGATGCGGTTGGCGGCGAGGCAGTGCACCACGACCGGCTGGGGCTCCACGCCGAAGGACTGGATGAGCGTGCCGCGGGCCCCGCCGAGCATCCGCGTCTGGACGGCGTGGGAGAAGGCCTCGCCGAGGTCGGGGTGGAAGAGCCTGTGCAATCGCCCCTGGGTGACCTTCGTCTTGTACAGCTCGTTGTCGGCCTCCGTGATCTTGTCGACCGGGTCGTCGCGGTACGCGGCGGAGGCGAGGGCGTGGGTCGCCGCCGTCTGTCCGTCCGAGCCCTGGAGGGGGACCTGCGCCCCGAGACCGAAACCGTCCATCGTCACTGCCGCCCCCATCGCGCCGAGTCCCTGTGCGGGCTGTTTCCCAACTGCGGTGCCCCGCACACCTTCTGAGCTGGGCGCCCCAGCGTAACCGGGTACCGCCCGGCGCGTCACCGGAGTGCGGGGGGACGGCCGAATGCCGCCCGCCCCGCGACCGCGGAACGGGCGGCTCCGGCCGTCGGACCGTCAACTAGGAGCTCCTTCCGGCCCCTTGCCGGACCTTCTCGGCCAGGTGGGGCGGCATCGGCTCGTGCCGGGCGTACGTGCGGTCGAACCGTCCGGTGCCGTGCGACACGGACCGCAGGTCGACCGCGTACCGCACGATCTCGGTCTCCGGGACCTCGGCCCGCACGAGGGTCCGCCCGGGGCCCGCCCGGTCGGTGCCGACGACGCGGCCGCGCCGCCCGGACAGGTCGCTCATGACCGGGCCGACGTACTCGTCGGGGACGAGGACCTCGATCTCGTCCACCGGTTCCAGGAGGCGGACGGGGACGTCGGCGGCCGCCTCGCGCAGCGCGAGGGCGCCGGCCGTCTGGAAGGCGGCGTCGGAGGAGTCGACGGAGTGGGCCTTGCCGTCGCGCAGGGTGACCCGGACGTCGACGAGCGGATGGCCGGTGGCGATCCCGCGCGCGGCCTGGGCCCGTACGCCCTTCTCGACGGAGGAGACGAAGGGGCGCGGGACCGCGCCGCCGACCACCTTGTCGACGAACTCGACGCCGCTGCCCGGCGGCAGCGGCTCCACGTCGATCTCGCAGATGGCGTACTGGCCGTGGCCGCCGGACTGCTTGACGTGCCGGCCCCGGCCCGAGGAGGCGCCGCCGAAGGTCTCGCGCAGCGCCACCTCGTACGGCACGGCGTCGACCCGCACGCCGTGGCGCTCGCGGAGGCGTTCCAGGGCGACGTCCTGGTGGGCCTCGCCCAGGCACCACAGGACCATCTGCCGGGTGTCCGGGTTCTGTTCGAGCCGCAGGGCCGGGTCCTCGGCGACCAGCCGGGCGAGGCCCTGGGAGAGGCGGTCCTCGTCGGCCTTGCCGTGGGCCCGGACGGCGAGCGGCAGCAACGGCTCCGGCAGGGTCCACGGTTCCATCAGGAGCGGGTCGTCCTTGGCGGAGACGGTGTCGCCGGTCTCCGCGTGCCCGAGGCGGGCGACGCAGGCGAGGTCCCCGGCGACGCAGTGCGCCACGGGACGCTGCTGCTTGCCGAAGGGGGAGGTGAGCCCGCCGATCCGGTCGTCGGCCTCGTGCGGGTCCCGCTCGCGGGGATCCCGCACGTCGGGGTCCGCGCCCGGTTCCGTCCCGTGCGCCTCCGTGAGGCCGTGGCCGCAGACGTGGACGGTCTCGTCGGGGCGCAGGGTGCCGGAGAAGACCCGGACCAGGGAGATCCGGCCCACGTAGGGGTCGGCGGCGGTCTTGACGACCTCGGCGACCAGGGGCCCGTCGGGGTCGCAGACGACCGGGGGCCGGGGCCGGCCGTCGGGGGTGGTGACGGCGCGCGGCCCGTGCTCCAGGGGGGAGGGGAAGCCGCGGGTGATCAGCTCCAGGAGTTCGACGGTGCCGAGGCCCTGGGTGCCGCCCTCGGCGGCGGGGGCGGCCGCGAGGACCGGGTGGAAGGCGCCCCGGGCGACGGCCTTCTCCAGGTCGTCGACGAGGGTCTCCGGGGCGATCGGCTCGCCGCCGAGGTAGCGCTCCATGAGCGTCTCGTCCTCGCTCTCGGCGATGATCCCCTCGATGAGCCGGGCGCGGGCCTCCGCGATCAGGTCCCGCCGGCCCTCGTCGGGCGGCTCCTCCTGCCGCGCCCCCGTGGAGTAGTCGAGGATCCGTTCCGTGAGCAGGCCGACCAGGCCGGTCACGGGCGCGTGCCCGTCGGCGCCCTCGGGGCCGTGCACGGGCAGGTGGAGGGGGAGGACGGCGTCCGGGTCGTCGCGGCCGAAGAGCCCGGCGCAGACCTCGGTCAGCTCCGTGAAGCCGGTGCGGGCGGTGTCGAGGTGGGTGACGACGACGGCGCGGGGCATGCCGACGGCGGCGCACTCCTCCCAGATCGCGCGCGTGGAGGCGGCGACGGCGTCGGCCTCCTGGGCGGCCGAGACGACGAAGAGGGCCGCGTCCGCCGCGCGCAGACCGGCCCTCAGCTCCCCGACGAAGTCGGCGTACCCGGGGGTGTCGATCAGATTTACCTTGTACCCGTCCCAGCCGACCGGGACGACCGAGAGCTGGACGGAGCGGTGGCGGCGCTGCTCGATCTCGTCGTGGTCCGAGACCGTGCCGCCGTCCTCGACGCGTCCGGCCCGGTTGAGCGCGCCCGCGGTCTGCGCGAGGGCCTCGACGAGCGTCGTCTTGCCCGATCCGCTGTGGCCGACCAGCACCACGTTCCGTATGTCCGAGGGCCGGTCGGCCGTCGGAGCCCTGCCGGCGGCCCCGGCGGGTGTCTTCGCCCTGTCACCCATGACGTGTTCCTCCCGACTGCTCGCACGGTGCGGCGGGACGCGGGCGCGGGGGAGCGGTGTGTCGCGGTGGTGCGGCTTCCGCGGTGCCCGCGGTGCCTTGCGGTGGTCCTTCGAGCTTGGCACCGACACCGGGGCGCGGCCATCCGTGCGGGGCGCGGCGCCCGCCCGGTACGCGGAGTCCACCGGACCCCGGGGCCCGTCCGGCCGCGGTCCGCCGGACGGCCCCCGGGGGACGCCGACGCGGCGGGGCGGGTACCCGCCGGTAGCCGGGCGCGCGCGTGGCTACGATGGGCGGGCCGGTGGTCGTAGGGGCCGCGCGGCCCACCGAACCTCGGGAAGGCCATGCTGAACAAGTACGCGCGTGCCTTTTTCACGCGTGTCCTCACACCGTTCGCCGCGTTTCTGCTCCGCAGGGGCGTCAGCCCCGACGCGGTCACGCTCATCGGCACGGCGGGGGTGATGGCCGGTGCGCTGGTCTTCTTCCCCCGCGGCGAGTTCTTCTGGGGCACGATCGTCATCACCCTGTTCGTCTTCTCCGACCTCGTCGACGGCAACATGGCCCGGCAGGCGGGGATCTCCAGCCGCTGGGGCGCCTTCCTCGACTCGACGCTCGACCGGGTCGCGGACGGCGCGATCTTCGGCGGCTTCGCGCTCTGGTACGCGGGCAAGGGCGACGACAACGTGATGTGCGCCGTGTCGATCTTCTGCCTGGCGAGCGGTCAGGTCGTCTCGTACACCAAGGCCCGCGGCGAGTCGATCGGCCTGCCGGTCGCCGTCAACGGCCTGGTCGAGCGCGCCGAACGCCTCGTCATCTCGCTCGTGGCCGCCGGACTCGCCGGGCTGCACGCCTTCGGCGTCCCCGGCATCCAGGTGCTGCTGCCGATCGCGCTGTGGATCGTGGCCGCCGGCAGCGCGGTCACCCTGGGGCAGCGGGTGGTCACCGTACGGCGGGAGTCGGCCGAGGCGGACGCCGCCGCGGCCGGGGGGAGCGGGGCGGCGTCGTGAGCGACCTCAGGGACCGGCTCAGCGACGGCCTGTACGGGCTCGGCTGGGCGACCGTGAAGAGGCTGCCCGAACCGGTGGCCGCGGGCCTCGGCCGACGGATCGCCGACGTCGCGTGGAAGCGGCGCGGCAAGAGCGTCCTGCGCCTGGAGTCCAACCTCGCGCGCGTGGTGCCGGACGCCACGCCCGAGCGGCTCGCCGAGCTGTCGAGGGCCGGCATGCGCTCGTACATGCGGTACTGGATGGAGTCCTTCCGGCTGCCGACCTGGAGCAAGGAGCGGGTCGAGCGCGGGATAGACATCAAGGACATCCACTATCTGAAGGAGGGCCTCGCCTCCGGGCGCGGGGTCGTCCTGGCCCTGCCGCACCTGGCCAACTGGGACCTCGCGGGCGTGTGGGCGACCCGCGTGCTCGGCCTGCCGTTCACCACGGTCGCGGAGCGGCTGAAGCCGGAGTCGCTGTACGACCGGTTCGTCGCCTACCGCGAGTCCCTGGGCATGGAGGTCGTGCCGCACACCGGCGGCTCCGCCTTCGGCAGGCTGGCGCGGCGGCTGCGGGCCGGCGGCCTGGTCTGCCTGGTCGCGGACCGGGACCTGTCGGCCTCCGGCACCGAGGTCACGTTCTTCGGGGAGACCGCGCGGATGCCGGCGGGTCCGGCGATACTCGCCCAGCAGACGGGCGCCCTGCTGCTGCCGGTGACGCTCTGGTACGACGACACGCCGGTCATGAAGGGCCGGGTCCACCCGCCGGTGGAGGTGCCCGGGACGGGTACGCGGGCGGAGAAGGCGGCCGTCATGACCCAGGCCCTCGCCGACGCCTTCGCCGAGGGCATCGCGGACCATCCGGAGGACTGGCACATGCTGCAACGGCTGTGGCTCGCGGACCTGGAGGACCGGGAGCCCGACGAGCGGGGCGCGGCGGGACAGGGCGCGGGGGAGCAGGGTCCCGGCGTGCGGGTCCCGGAGGAGCGGGGCGCGGCGGGGCGGGCCCTCGGCGAGCGGGCCCCGGAGCGGAGAGAGGGCGGGACGGCGTGAGGATCGGGATCGTCTGCCCGTACTCCTGGGACGTGCCGGGCGGCGTCCAGTTCCACATCCGCGACCTCGCCGAGCACCTGATCCGGCTCGGCCACGAGGTCTCCGTCCTGGCCCCGGCCGACGACGAGACCCCGCTGCCGCCGTACGTGGTCTCGGCCGGGCGGGCCGTCCCCGTGCCGTACAACGGTTCGGTGGCCCGGCTCAACTTCGGCTTCCTGTCGGCCGCGCGGGTGCGCCGCTGGCTGCACGACAACGCCTTCGACGTCGTCCACATCCACGAGCCGACCTCGCCGTCGCTCGGGCTGCTCACCTGCTGGGCGGCGCAGGGGCCGATCGTGGCCACCTTCCACACCTCGAACCCGCGCTCGCGGGCGATGATCGCCGCGTACCCGATCCTCCAGCCCGCCCTGGAGAAGATCAGCGCGCGGATCGCCGTGAGCGAGTACGCGCGGCGCACGCTCGTCGAGCACCTCGGCGGCGACGCCGTCGTCATCCCCAACGGCGTCGACGTGGACTTCTTCGCCCGCGCCGAGCCGAAGAAGGAGTGGCAGGGCGAGACCCTCGGCTTCATCGGCCGGATCGACGAGCCCCGCAAGGGCCTGCCCGTCCTCATGAAGGCCCTGCCCCGCATCCTCACCGAGCGGCCCGGGGCGCGGCTCCTGGTCGCCGGGCGCGGCGACGAGGAGGAGGCGGTCGCCTCGCTGCCGGCCGGGATGCGCTCCCGGGTGGAGTTCCTCGGCATGGTCAGCGACGAGGACAAGGCGCGGCTGCTGCGCAGCGTCGACGTGTACGTGGCGCCCAACACCGGCGGCGAGAGCTTCGGCATCATCCTCGTCGAGGCGATGTCGGCCGGCGCGCCGGTGCTCGCCGCCGACCTGGACGCCTTCGCGCAGGTCCTCGACCAGGGCGGCGCGGGCGAACTCTTCGCCAACGAGGACGCCGACGCCCTCGCGGACGCGGCGATCCGCCTCCTGGGCGACGAGGAGCGCCGCGCGGAGCTGAGCACCCGCGGCTCGGCCCACGTCCGCCGCTTCGACTGGTCCACCGTCGGCGCGGACGTCCTCGCCGTCTACGAGACCGTCACGGACGGCGCGGCGGCCGTGGACGCGGACGAGAGGGCGGGCGGCCTGCGGGCCCGGCTGGGGCTGTAGGGGCCGGGCTTCCGCGCCGCACACGCGCGTGGGGGCTGCCCGGCCGTGCGGCGCTCCACCCGGACGGGTCTTCGCGCCATGCGCGCGAGGGCCGCCTCCACGTCCGTGAGGCGGGACCCGGGGCCGTGCGGAGAGGCCGGTGGCAGCGGGAGCGGAGCCGTACGCCCCCGGCTGAATCCCTCCGCCCGCCGGGGCCGGGGCGCACCCTGGGGCGATGGACACGATCACCGTGCACCGGCTCGACCTCGGGCACTTCACCCGCCCCGCCGAGGAGTGGGGCGGGCCCCACGCGCGCGTGGAGCCCGTCTTCGGCTACCTCGTGCGGCACGCGCGCGGGGCGCTCCTCCTCGACACCGGCATGGGCACCGGCTCGCCCGAGACCGACGCCCACTACCGGCCGGTCCGCAGACCGCTCACCGTCGGCCCCGCCGACGTGGACGCCGTCGTCAACTGCCACCTGCACTTCGACCACATCGGCGGCAACCAGCGCTTCCCCGGCACCCCCGTCCTCGTCCAGCGCACCGAACTCGCCCTCGCCCGGGCCGGCGGGCACACCATCGACTCGCTCCTGCCCGGCGTCCGGTACGAGGAACTGGACGGCGAACACGAGATCGCGCCCGGCGTCCTCGTCGTGCCCACGCCCGGCCACACCGAGGGGCACCAGTCGCTGTTCCTCGACCACGGCGACCGCGTGACCGTCCTCGCGGGCCAGGCGTACGACTTCGCGGCCGGGTTCGGGACCCCGTACCGCCCCTGGCTCGGCCGGCTCGCCGAACTGGCCGCCGGCCGCCCGGCCCGTGTCCTGTTCTCCCACGACCACGCCGTTCGGGAAGGCGTGCTGCCACCGCCCCGGTAGCCTGTGCGCCCGTGACCGAAACCCTGATCTGGACCGTCGTCGCGCTGATCGTCATCGGCGTCTACCTGAGCTGGACCGCCGGGCGGCTCGACCGGCTGCACTCGCGCATCGACGCCGCGCGCGCGGCCCTGGACGCGCAGTTGCTGCGCCGGGCCTCGGTCACCCAGGAGCTGGCCACCTCCGGGGTCCTCGACCCGGCTGCCTCGATCGTCCTCTACGAGGCCGCGCACGCCGCCCGGCAGGCCGAGGAGGACCAGCGGGAGGTCGCCGAGAGCGAGCTCAGCCAGGCGCTGCGGGCCGTCTTCGGCGAGCCCGAGCAGATGGAGCTCGTACGGGAGGCCCCCGGCGGCGAGGAGGCCGCGGGAGAACTCGCGCAGGCCGTGCGCCGGGTGCCGATGGCCCGCCGCTTCCACAACGACGCCGTACGGGCCGCCCGCGCCCTGCGCCGCCACCGCACGGTCCGCTGGCTCCGGCTCGCGGGCCACGCCCCCTTCCCGCTGGCCTTCGAAATGGACGACGAGCCGCCGGTGGCCCTTGCCGATCGCCCGGCTTGATCCTTTCGACCTGCGAAAACGAGCCACCGGGTCCACATTGGCCCTTGCCGTGGCCCGCGGGTGGACTGTTTCCTCGTCTCTGTCGTCAACCGCCGTTGTCACCAGTGAGGTATCCGTGTCCACCACGCCTTCCACCCCCTCCTCGTCCCCCGAGACCGGCACCGCGCGCGTGAAGCGCGGCATGGCCGAGCAGCTCAAGGGCGGCGTGATCATGGACGTGGTCAACGCCGAGCAGGCGAAGATCGCCGAGGACGCCGGCGCCGTGGCCGTCATGGCCCTGGAGCGGGTCCCCGCGGACATCCGCAAGGACGGCGGCGTGGCCCGCATGTCCGACCCGAACATGATCGAGGAGATCATCGGCGCGGTCTCCATCCCGGTGATGGCCAAGTCCCGCATCGGCCACTTCGTCGAAGCCCAGGTCCTCCAGTCCCTCGGCGTCGACTACATCGACGAGTCCGAGGTCCTCACCCCGGCCGACGAGGTCAACCACTCCGACAAGTGGGCCTTCACGACCCCCTTCGTCTGTGGCGCCACCAACCTGGGCGAGGCCCTGCGCCGCATCGCCGAGGGCGCGGCCATGATCCGCTCCAAGGGCGAGGCCGGCACCGGCAACGTCGTCGAGGCCGTCCGCCACCTGCGCCAGATCAAGAACGAGATCGCCAGGCTGCGCGGCTTCGACAACAACGAGCTGTTCGCCGCCGCCAAGGACCTGCGCGCCCCGTACGAGCTCGTCAAGGAGGTCGCCGAGCTCGGCAAGCTGCCGGTCGTCCTCTTCTCCGCCGGCGGCGTCGCCACCCCCGCCGACGCCGCGCTCATGCGCCAGCTCGGCGCCGAGGGCGTCTTCGTCGGCTCCGGCATCTTCAAGTCGGGCGACCCGGCCAAGCGCGCCGCCGCCATCGTGAAGGCCACCACCTTCTACGACGACCCGAAGGTCATCGCGGACGCCTCCCGCAACCTGGGCGAGGCCATGGTCGGCATCAACTGCGACACCCTCCCCGAGGCCGAGCGCTACGCCAACCGGGGCTGGTAAGCACCGATGAGCAGCACTCCCGTGATAGGTGTCCTGGCCCTCCAGGGCGACGTACGGGAGCACCTGATCGCCCTGGCCGCGGCGGACGCCGTGGCCAGGCCGGTGAGGCGCCCCGAGGAGCTCGCCGAGGTCGACGGCCTGGTCGTTCCCGGTGGTGAGTCCACCACCATCTCCAAGCTGGCCGCGCTCTTCGGCCTCATGGAGCCGCTGCGCGAGCGCATCGCCGCCGGCCTCCCGGTCTACGGCACCTGCGCCGGCCTGATCATGCTCGCCGACAAGATCCTCGACCCGCGCTCGGGCCAGGAGACCTTCGGCGGCATCGACATGATCGTCCGCCGCAACGCCTTCGGCCGGCAGAACGAGTCCTTCGAGGCCGGCGTCACCGTCGCGGGCATCGAGGACGGCCCCGTCGAGGGCGTCTTCATCCGGGCCCCCTGGGTGGAGTCGGTCGGCGCGGACGTCGAGGTCCTCGCCGAGCACGGGGGGCACGTCGTCGCCGTACGGCAGGGCCGGGCGCTCGCGACCTCGTTCCACCCCGAACTCACCGGCGACCACCGCCTCCACGCCCTGTTCGTCGACATGGTGCGCGCGGCGGGCTGATCCGATCCCGGTAGGATCTCTGGGGTTCGTTCAGAAAAGGGTTACGCGAAGGAGACAGGCAGATGTCCGGCCACTCTAAATGGGCTACGACGAAGCACAAGAAGGCCGTGATCGACGCCAAGCGCGGCAAGCTCTTCGCGAAGCTGATCAAGAACATCGAGGTCGCGGCCCGCACGGGCGGCGCCGACCCCGAGGGCAACCCGACCCTCTACGACGCCATCCAGAAGGCGAAGAAGAGCTCGGTCCCCAACAAGAACATCGACTCCGCGGTCAAGCGCGGCGGCGGTCTCGAGGCCGGCGGCGTCGACTACGCCACGATCATGTACGAGGGCTACGGCCCGAACGGCGTCGCGGTGCTCATCGAGTGCCTCACCGACAACCGCAACCGCGCCGCCTCCGACGTGCGCGTGGCCATGACCCGCAACGGCGGCTCCATGGCCGACCCGGGCTCCGTCTCGTACCTGTTCAACCGCAAGGGCGTCGTCGTGCTCCCCAAGGGCGAGCTGACCGAGGACGACGTCCTGGGCGCGGTCCTCGACGCGGGCGCCGAAGAGGTCAACGACCTCGGTGAGTCCTTCGAGGTCGTCAGCGAGGCCACCGACCTGGTCGCGGTCCGCACCGCGCTCCAGGAGGCCGGCATCGACTACGACTCCGCCGACTCCAGCTTCGTCCCGACCATGCAGGTCGAGCTGGACGAGGAGGGCGCGCGCAAGATGTTCAAGCTGATCGACGCGCTGGAGGACAGCGACGACGTGCAGAACGTCTTCGCCAACTTCGACGTCAGCGACGAGGTCATGGCGAAGGTCGACGCCTGACACCTGCTTTCCGCAGCGGGCCGACGGGGACACGCTCCCGTCGGCCCGCTGCGTTGTCGGTGCCAGCCGATAGCCTGCTCAAACAGGAGATCGAAGAGAGGGGGCGACGTGCGCGTACTCGGAGTGGACCCCGGGCTCACCCGGTGCGGCGTCGGCGTCGTCGAGGGCGTCGCCGGACGGCCCCTGACCATGCTCGGCGTCGGCGTGGTGCGGACGCCCGCGGACGCCGACATCGGCATGCGCCTGGTCGGCATCGAGCGGGGCATAGAGGAGTGGATCGACCGCTTCTCGCCCGAACTCGTCGCCGTGGAGCGGGTGTTCAGCCAGCACAACGTACGGACGGTGATGGGCACCGCCCAGGCCAGCGCCGTCGCCATGCTCTGCGCCTCCCGCCGCGGCATCCCCGTCGCCCTGCACACCCCCAGCGAGGTCAAGGCCGCCGTCACCGGCAGCGGCCGCGCCGACAAGGCCCAGGTCGGGACCATGGTGACCCGGCTGCTCCGGCTCGCCGAGCCGCCCAAGCCGGCCGACGCCGCCGACGCCCTCGCCCTCGCCATCTGCCACATCTGGCGGGCCCCCGCCCAGAACCGCCTCCAGCAGGCCGTCGCCGCCCAGAACCGCCTCCAGGAAGCGGCCGCCCGGCACGCGTCCGCAGTGAAAGGCCGAACCCGATGATCGCCTTCGTCAGCGGCCAGGTCGCCGCCCTCGCCCCCACCACGGCCGTCGTCCAGGTCGGCGGCGTGGGCATGGCCCTCCAGTGCACCCCGGCGACCATCGCCGGACTCCGGATCGGCGAGGAGGCCCGGCTCGCCACCTCCCTCGTCGTCCGCGAGGACTCCCTCACCCTGTACGGCTTCGCCGACGACGACGAGCGGCAGGTCTTCGAACTCCTCCAGACCGCCAGCGGCGTCGGCCCCCGCCTCGCCCAGGCCATGCTCGGCGTCCACAGCCCCGACGCTCTGCGCCTCGCCGTCTCCACCGGGGACGAGAAGGCCCTCACGGCCGTCCCCGGCATCGGGAAGAAGGGAGCGCAGAAGCTCCTCCTCGAACTGAAGGACAAGCTCGGCACCCCCCTCGGCAGCAGCGGCCTCGTCGGCGCCCAGCGCGTCGCCTCCGGCCCCGCCCCCTGGACCGAGCAGCTCGCCGCCGCCCTCATCGGCCTCGGCTACGCGAGCCGCGAGGCCGAGGAGGCCGTCGACGCCGTCACCCCGCAGGCCGAGGCCGCCCTCGCCGAGACCGGCACCGCCCCCGTACCGCAGTTGCTCCGGGCCGCCCTGCAGACCCTCAACCGCGCCCGCTGACCACCTCCGACCCCGCCAGGCCGGGCCGTACGAACGAGAAGGCATCCACCGTGAACTGGGACGACGACACCGCCGCCGAGGCACCCGACGCCGAGGCGCGCATCGTCGACGCCGCCGCCGAGGGCGACGACCAGGCCGTCGAGGCGGCCCTGCGCCCCAAGGACCTCAGCGAGTTCGTCGGCCAGGAGAAGGTCCGCCGGCAACTCGACCTGGTCCTCAAGGCCGCCCGGCAGCGCGGCGCCACCGCCGACCACGTCCTGCTCTCCGGCGCCCCCGGCCTCGGCAAGACCACCCTCTCGATGATCATCGCGGCCGAGATGAACGCCCCGATCCGCATCACCTCCGGCCCCGCCATCCAGCACGCCGGCGACCTCGCCGCGATCCTCTCCTCCCTCCAGGAGGGCGAGATCCTCTTCCTCGACGAGATCCACCGGATGTCCCGGCCCGCCGAGGAGATGCTCTACATGGCGATGGAGGACTTCCGCGTCGACGTCATCGTCGGCAAGGGCCCCGGCGCCACCGCCATCCCGCTCGAACTGCCGCCCTTCACCCTCGTCGGCGCGACCACCCGGGCCGGGCTCCTGCCGCCCCCGCTGCGCGACCGCTTCGGCTTCACCGCCCACATGGAGTTCTACGACCCGTCCGAGCTCCAGCGCGTCATCCACCGCTCCGCCGGACTCCTCGACGTCGAGATCGACCCGGCCGGCGCCGCCGAGATCGCCGGACGCTCCCGCGGCACGCCCCGCATCGCCAACCGCCTGCTGCGCCGGGTCCGCGACTACGCCCAGGTCAAGGCGGACGGAGTGATCACCCGGGAGATCTCCGAGGCCGCCCTCAGCGTGTACGAGGTCGACAGCCGCGGCCTCGACCGGCTCGACCGCGCCGTCCTGGAGGCCCTCCTCAAGCTCTTCGGCGGCGGACCGGTCGGCCTGTCCACCCTCGCGGTCGCGGTCGGGGAGGAGCGCGAGACCGTCGAGGAGGTCGCCGAACCCTTCCTCGTGCGCGAGGGCCTGCTGGCCCGCACGCCCCGTGGTCGCGTCGCCACTCCCGCCGCCTGGACCCACCTCGGTCTGGTTCCGCCGCAGGCAGCGGGCCCGGGCGGCGCGGGGAGCGGCGCGGGAACGGGACAACAGGGGCTCTTCGGGGCGTGACGGTGCGGACACTCGCCCGGACCGGAACCGGGGTGCGATGCTGGACGTTGTTCCAGCGATGCGGACTCGCCTAGACTCCGCCGATGCCGCCCTTTCCGGTCGGCGCGCCCACCCCCGAAGATCAGGCCGCGGGTTCTCCGCGACCGTGCGAAGGAAACCCGTCCCGTGAGCATCGTGACCCTCCTCCCCTTCATCGTCCTCATCGGGGCCATGTTCCTGATGACCCGCTCTGCCAAGAAGAAGCAGCAGCAGGCGGCGCAGATGCGTGACGAGATGCAGCCCGGCACCGGCGTACGCACGATCGGGGGGATGTACGCCACCGTCAAGGAGATCTCCGACGAGACCGTTCTCCTCGAGGTCGCCCCGGGCGTGCACGCCGTCTACGCCAAGAACGCGATCGGCGCGGTCCTCCAGGACTCCGAGTACAACCGGATCGTCCACGGCGACGACGACAGCGACGAGGCCTCGGACTCCGGGGCTGTGGTCCCGGACGACGCCTCCTCGCTGACCGGCGCCACCGACGTCACGGCCGAGGACGCGCCCAAGGCCGACCTGACGAAGAAGTCGGACGCGGCCGAGGCCGCGACCGAGGGGGAGAAGGACGGCAAGACCGACGGCGAGACCGACGCGAAGTAATCGCGACCGGGGGACCGCGCGCACGCCCACCGGCGTGCGCGTCCCCCGAACGGTTCCACGTCTGCGGGGGATGGTCCCCACACATACTTCGTGGCCGTCGCGCGCACACCCGTCGCGCGGCGGTTGGACAGGGAGATACGACAGGTGGCAGCACCGAAGAAGGGCCGAAGGCCGGCGGGGGGACAGAGCCGGCCGGGCCGCGCCCTGGCACTCATCCTGATCGCCATGGTCGCGCTCACCGGCGGCATGTTCTGGTCGGGGCACACCACCCCGCGCCTCGGCATCGACCTCGCCGGCGGCACGTCGATCACGCTCAAGGCCAAGGCCGATCCCGGCCAGGAGTCGGCGGTCAACGAGACCAACATGAACACGGCGGTCGGCATCATCGAGCGCCGCGTCAACGGTCTGGGTGTCTCCGAGGCCGAGGTCCAGACGCAGGGCCGCGAGAACATCATCGTGAACATCCCCCGCGGGACGAACGAGAAGCAGGCCCGGGAGCAGGTCGGCACCACGGCCCAGCTCTACTTCCGGCCCGTCCTCGCGGTGACGAACGGCGCGCCCCAGGCGGCGCCGAGCGCCACCCCCTCGGGCTCGGCCTCGCCGAAGCCGTCGGCCACCCCCTCCGCCCCGACCGCGGGCGAGAAGTCGTCGGCCACCCCGTCGGCCACCGCCTCCACCCAGGGCCGCGCGCTCACCGAGGCCCTCAAGGCCCCGAGCCCGACGCCCACCGGCAGCGCCTCGCCCTCGTCCTCCACGACGCCGAAGGCCACCGGAACCCCGCAGGCGACCCCCACGCCCGACCCCGCCACCGCGGCGCTCGAGCAGAAGTTCACCGCCCTGAACTGCCTCGACCCCAAGCAGCGCACCACCGCCGGTCAGGGCGTCAAGCCGGACCAGCCCACCGTGGCCTGCGGCGAGGACTCCCCGGGCCAGTGGTCCAAGTACATCCTCGGCCCGGCCGAGGTGGACGGCCGTGACGTCGACGACGCCAAGGGCGTCTTCGACCAGCAGCGCGGCATGTGGATCGTCACCATGGACTTCACGGACGGGGGATCGAAGAAGTTCCAGTCGATCACCGGCAAGCTGTCGCAGCAGACCGAGCCCCAGAACCGGTTCGCGATCGTCCTCGACGGCGAGGTCGTGTCGGCTCCCTCGGTGCGCCAGACGCTGAGCGCCAGCGCCGAGATCTCCGGCAGCTTCAACCAGCAGTCCGCCCAGGACCTCGGCAACATCCTGTCCTACGGCGCCCTGCCGCTCACCTTCCAGACCCAGAGCGTCGACACCGTCACCGCCGCGCTCGGCGGCGACCAGTTGGAGGCCGGTCTGATCGCCGGCGCCATCGGCCTCGCCCTCGTGATCATCTACCTGGTCGTCTACTACCGCGGCCTGTCGCTGATCGCCATCCTCAGCCTCGGCGTCTCCGCGCTCCTCACCTACGTGATCATGGCCCTGCTCGGCCCGGCCATCGGCTTCGCGCTGAACCTGCCGGCCGTCTGCGGCGCCATCGTCGCCATCGGCATCACCGCGGACTCGTTCATCGTCTACTTCGAGCGCATCCGCGACGAGCTCCGCGAGGGCCGCACGCTCCGCCCGGCCGTCGAGCGCGCCTGGCCGCGCGCCCGCCGCACCATCCTGGTCTCCGACTTCGTGTCGTTCCTGGCCGCGGCCGTGCTCTTCATCGTCACCGTCGGCAAGGTCCAGGGCTTCGCGTTCACGCTCGGCCTGACCACCCTGCTCGACATCGTCGTGGTATTCCTCTTCACCAAGCCGGTCATGACGCTGCTCGCGCGGACCACGTTCTTCGGCAACGGCCACCCGTGGTCCGGCCTGGACCCGAAGCGCCTCGGCGCCAAGCCGCCGCTGCGCCGCACCCGCCGCACCACCGCCCCCGCCGGCCCTGTCGACCCGAAGGAGGCGTGAGATGTCGAAGCTCGGAGATCTCGGCGCCCGACTCCACCGCGGTGAGGTCGGCTACGACTTCATCGGCAACCGCAAGATCTGGTACGGCCTGTCCGTCCTGATCACCATCACCGCCATCGTCGCCTTGGCCGTCCGCGGCCTCAACATGGGCATCGAGTTCCAGGGCGGCGCCGTCTTCACCACCCCGAAGTCGGACGTCTCCGTCAGCCAGGCCCAGGAGTACGCGGAGGAGGCCTCCGGCCACGACGCGATCGTCCAGCAGCTCGGCAACGGCTCGCTGCGCATCCAGGTCGGCGGCCTCGACACCGCGCAGTCCGACCAGGTCCGCGCGGAGCTCGCCAAGGACCTGAACGTCGCCGAGGACAAGATCGCGGCCGAGCTGGTCGGCCCCAGTTGGGGCGAGCAGATCGCCAACAAGGCCTGGACCGGCCTCGGGGTCTTCATGATCCTCGTGGTGATCTACCTGGCCATCGCCTTCGAGTGGAGAATGGCGGTCGCGGCGCTCATCGCCCTCATCCACGACCTCACCATCACCGTGGGCATCTACTCCCTGGTCGGCTTCGAGGTCACCGTCGGCACGGTCATCGGCCTCCTGACGATCCTCGGCTACTCGCTGTACGACACGGTGGTCGTCTTCGACTCGCTCAAGGAGCAGACGAAGGACATCACGAAGCAGACCCGCTTCACCTACAGCGAGATGGCCAACCGCTCGATCAACGGCACCCTGGTCCGGTCGATCAACACCACCGTCGTGGCGCTCCTTCCGGTCGCCGGCCTGCTCTTCATCGGCGGCGGCGTCCTCGGCGCCGGCATGCTCAACGACATCTCGCTGTCGCTGTTCGTCGGCCTCGCGGCCGGTGCGTACTCGTCGATCTTCATCGCCACCCCGCTCGTCGCCGACCTCAAGGAGCGCGAGCCGTCGATCAAGGCCCTCAGGAAGCGCATCCTGGCCAAGCGCGCCAACGCCGCGGCCAAGGGCGAGTCCCCGGACGGACCGGACGCGTTCGACGGCGGCGCCGAGGCCGCCGTCGTCGGCCCGCGGGCCGGCCGCCGGGGCCGCGCCCAGGAGCACCGAGGATGACCGCCGGGGCCCGGGACGTCACCGACCTCCTGCTCAGCCGCATCCGCGACGTACCGGACTACCCGAAGCCGGGCGTGCTGTTCAAGGACATCACGCCGCTGCTCGCGGACCCGGAGGCGTTCGGGGCCCTCACCGACACCCTCGCCGGGCTGTGCTCCGCGCACGGCGCGACGAAGGTCGTCGGCCTGGAGGCCCGCGGCTTCATCCTGGCCGCCCCGGTGGCCGTCCGCGCGGGCCTGGGCTTCATCCCGGTCCGCAAGGCCGGCAAGCTCCCCGGGGCCACGCTCCGCCAGGCGTACGAGCTGGAGTACGGCACCGCCGAGATCGAGGTGCACGCCGAGGACCTGGTGGCGGGCGACCGCGTCATGGTCATCGACGACGTCCTCGCCACCGGCGGCACCGCCGAGGCCTCCATCGAACTCGTCCGCCGCGCGGGCGCCGAGGTCGCGGGCGTCGCCGTCCTCATGGAACTGGGCTTCCTACCGGGCCGCGCCCGCCTGGAACCGGCCCTGAAGGGCGCTCCGCTCACGGCGCTGATCACCGTCTGACGTCGGGCTCCGACCCGTAAGGGGGCGCCCCGGGGAATCCCCGGGGCGCCCCCGTCGTTTTCCGGAGTGCCCCGGTCCGGTCGTTCGGGGGCGAGGAGCGTCCGTGGCCGGATCCGTTCACTCCCCGGGCGCGTGAGCAGTGCGGGTCCGGGGTCGATACCATGGCCGTTCCGGGCCTGACCGGGGGACCCGGAACCTTCCCCGGAGTCCGTCCGGGGGGACCCCCAGAGGAGCGCTCTTGCCAGACGAGGCCCAGCCACTCTCCGCCGCGCAGCCCGACCCGAAGGCCGAGAAGGCCGCGCCGGGGACCGGCACGCCCCAGAACGAGTCCGCGGAGACCGCGCCCGCCGCACCGGCCCCGGCGCCCGCCCCCGCCTCGTCCGCACGCCCCGCACCGGCCGCGCCCGCCCGCTCGGGCGGCTCGTCCAACCGCGTCCGCGCCCGCCTCGCCCGCCTCGGCGTGCAGCGCTCCTCCCCGTACAACCCGGTCCTCGAACCGCTCCTGCGGATCGTCCGATCCAACGACCCCAAGATCGAAACGGCCACTTTGCGCCAGATCGAGCGGGCCTACCAGGTCGCCGAGCGCTGGCACCGCGGTCAGAAGCGCAAGAGCGGCGACCCGTACATCACCCACCCGCTCGCCGTCACCACCATCCTCGCCGAGCTCGGCATGGACCCGGCGACCCTGATGGCCGGGCTCCTGCACGACACCGTCGAGGACACCGAGTACGGCCTCGACACCCTGCGCCGGGACTTCGGCGACCAGGTCGCGCTCCTCGTCGACGGCGTCACCAAGCTCGACAAGGTCAAGTTCGGCGAGGCCGCCCAGGCCGAGACCGTCCGCAAGATGGTCGTCGCCATGGCCAAGGACCCGCGCGTCCTGGTCATCAAGCTCGCCGACCGCCTGCACAACATGCGCACCATGCGCTACCTCAAGCGGGAGAAGCAGGAGAAGAAGGCCCGCGAGACCCTGGAGATCTACGCCCCGCTGGCCCACCGGCTGGGCATGAACACCATCAAGTGGGAGCTGGAGGACCTCGCCTTCGCGATCCTCTACCCCAAGATGTACGACGAGATCGTCCGGCTCGTCGCCGAGCGCGCCCCCAAGCGGGACGAGTACCTGGCCGTCGTCACCGACGAGGTCCAGGCCGACCTGCGCGCCGCCCGCATCAAGGCCACCGTCACCGGCCGCCCCAAGCACTACTACAGCGTCTACCAGAAGATGATCGTCCGCGGCCGTGACTTCGCGGAGATCTACGACCTGGTCGGCATCCGCGTCCTCGTGGACACCGTCCGCGACTGCTACGCGGCCCTCGGCACCGTCCACGCGCGATGGAACCCGGTCCCCGGCCGGTTCAAGGACTACATCGCGATGCCGAAGTTCAACATGTACCAGTCGCTGCACACGACGGTCATCGGACCCAACGGCAAGCCCGTCGAGCTCCAGATCCGCACCTTCGACATGCACCGGCGCGCCGAGTACGGCATCGCCGCGCACTGGAAGTACAAGCAGGAGGCCGTCGCCGGCGCCTCCAAGGTGCGCACCGACGTGCCGAAGAAGACCGGCAAGGACGACCACCTCAACGACATGGCGTGGCTGCGCCAGCTCCTCGACTGGCAGAAGGAGACCGAGGACCCCGGCGAGTTCCTGGAGTCCCTGCGCTTCGACCTCTCCCGCAACGAGGTCTTCGTCTTCACGCCCAAGGGCGACGTCATCGCCCTGCCCGCCGGTGCCACCCCCGTCGACTTCTCCTACGCGGTCCACACCGAGGTCGGCCACCGCACGATAGGGGCCCGGGTCAACGGGCGGCTCGTCCCGCTCGAATCGACCCTCGACAACGGCGACCTGGTCGAGGTCTTCACCTCCAAGGCCGCCGGCGCCGGCCCCTCCCGCGACTGGCTCGGCTTCGTCAAGTCCCCGCGCGCCCGCAACAAGATCCGCGCCTGGTTCTCCAAGGAGCGCCGGGACGAGGCCATCGAGCAGGGCAAGGACGCCATCGCGCGGGCCATGCGCAAGCAGAACCTGCCGATCCAGCGGATCCTCACCGGCGACTCCCTCGTCACCCTCGCCCACGAGATGCGCTACAGCGACATCTCCTCGCTGTACGCGGCGATCGGCGAGGGCCACGTCACCGCCCAGTCCATCGTGCAGAAGCTGGTCCAGGCGCTCGGCGGCGAGGAGGCCGCCACCGACGACATCGACGAGTCCGCGCCGCCGACCCGCGGCCGCTCCAAGCGGCGCTCCAACGCCGACCCCGGCGTCGTCGTCAAGGGCGTCGAGGACGTCTGGGTGAAGCTGGCCCGCTGCTGCACCCCCGTCCCCGGCGACCCGATCATCGGCTTCGTCACCCGGGGCAGCGGGGTGTCGGTCCACCGCAGCGACTGCGTCAACGTGGAGTCGCTGTCCCGGGAGCCGGAACGGATCCTGGAGGTCGAGTGGGCCCCGACCCAGTCCTCGGTCTTCCTCGTCGCCATCCAGGTCGAGGCCCTGGACCGCTCCCGGCTGCTCTCCGACGTCACCCGGGTCCTCTCGGACCAGCACGTCAACATCCTGTCGGCCGCCGTCCAGACCTCCCGCGACCGGGTGGCCACCTCCCGCTTCACCTTCGAGATGGGCGACCCGAAGCACCTGGGCCACGTCCTGAAGGCCGTGCGGGGCGTGGAGGGCGTCTACGACGTGTACCGCGTTACCTCGGCCCGCCGACCGTAACGACCGGCCGCAACGACCGGCCGCAACGAGGGCGTACGAGGAGGGCGGCCCCGGTACCTGCGTACCGGGGCCGCCCTCCTCGTGTCCGTACGACGGGATCAGCCGCCGAACTCCTCCAGACCCTTCAGGGCCTGGTCGAGCAGGGCCTGGCGGCCCTCCAGCTCGCGCGAGAGCTTGTCGGCCTTGGCGTCGTTGCCGGCGGCGCGGGCCGCGTCGATCTGCTTGCGCAGCTTCTCGACCGCGTCCTGGAGCTGGCCGGTCAGACCCGCGGCACGCGCGCGCGCCTCCGGGTTCGTCCGGCGCCACTCGGCCTCCTCGGCCTCCTGGATCGCCCGCTCCACCGCGTGCATCCGGCCCTCGACCTTGGGACGGGCGTCCCGCGGGACGTGGCCGACGGCCTCCCAGCGCTCGTTGAGGGAGCGGAAGGCCGCGCGGGCCGCCTTCAGGTCCGACACCGGGACGAGCTTCTCGGCCTCGGCCGCCAGCTCCTCCTTCACCTTGAGGTTCTCGCCCTGCTCCGCGTCCCGCTCGGCGAAGACCTCGCCGCGCGCCGCGAAGAAGACGTCCTGGGCGCCGCGGAAGCGGTTCCACAGGTCGTCCTCGTGCTCGCGCTGGGCGCGGCCGGCCGCCTTCCAGTCCGCCATCAGCTCGCGGTAGCGGGCCGCCGTGGCCCCCCAGTCGGTGGAGTTCGAAAGGGACTCCGCCTCCGCGACCAGGCGCTCCTTCACCTTGCGGGCGTCCTCGCGCTGCGCGTCCAGGGACGCGAAGTGGGCCTTGCGGCGCTTGGAGAACGCCGAGCGGGCGTGCGAGAAGCGGTGCCACAGCTCGTCGTCGGACTTGCGGTCGAGCCGGGGAAGGCCCTTCCAGGTGTCCACGAGCGCCCGCAGCCGCTCGCCCGCCGAACGCCACTGCTCGCTCTGGGCCAGCTCCTCGGCCTCCGTGACGAGCTTCTCCTTGGCGGCGCGCGCCTCGTCGGCCTGCTTCGCCTTCTGGGCCCGGCGCTCCTCGCGGCGCGATTCCACCGTCTCGACGAGCTTGTCCAGCCGGGCGGAGAGCGCCGCCAGGTCGCCGACGACGTGGTGCTCGTCGACCTGGTGCCGGATGTGCTCGATCGCCGCGGTGGCGTCCTTCGCCGAGAGGTCGGTGGTCCTCACCCGCTTCTCGAGGAGGCCGATCTCGACCACCAGGCCCTCGTACTTGCGCTCGAAGTAGGCCAGGGCCTCCTCCGGGGTGCCGGCCTGCCACGATCCGACGACCTGCTCACCCTCGGCCGTCCGCACGTACACGGTGCCCGTCTCGTCGACGCGGCCCCACGGGTCGCTGCTCACAGCGCCTCCTCACCATGATGCCGTCGCGGGGTCGTACCCCCCGGGCATCGTCCACAGTTTCCCGGCGGGCCTCGCCCGCCTTCCGCAGCGCGGCCGACGGCCCACGCTGCACACCGCCAATCTAGGCGAACGGCGGCCCGGCTGTCCGCACTCAGCACGACCGAGATTCGACGGCCGGCCCGCCGGTGCGGACGCGCGGGCTCACTTCTTCGTGACGGCGGCCTTCTCGATGGTCACGGCCTTCTTCGGGGCGCCGTCCGTGGCGCCGCCCGCGACACCGGCCGCGCCGACCTCCTGGACCGTCTCGAGGCCGGCCGCGTCGATCTTCCCGAAGGGGGTGTAGGTCGGCGGCAGCTTGGTGTCCTTGTAGACGAGGAAGAACTGCGAACCGCCGGTGCCCGGCTGCCCGGTGTTGGCCATGGCCACGGTGCCGGCCGGGAAGGTCACCTTGCCGTCCGCGCCGGCCTTGCCGAGGGCACCCAGGTTCTCGTCCGGGATGGTGTAGCCGGGACCGCCCGAGCCGGTGCCCTGGGGGTCGCCGCACTGGAGCACGAAGATGCCCTGCGTGGTGAGCCGGTGGCACTTCGTCCCGTCGAAGTACTTCTTGTCCGCGAGGTGCTTGAAGGAGTTCACCGTGTGCGGGGTCTTCGCCGCGTCCATGGTGATCGTGATGTCGCCCAGGTTCGTCTCGAGCGCCATCGCGTACGTGGCCTTCCGGTCCACGGTGAGCTTCGGCTCCGGGTTCTCGGACTCCTTCCCGGAGGGCGAGGGGGCCGGGGTGGTGGGCGCGTCGCCCGCCGCGTTGTCCGAGCCCTTCTTCGCGCCGTCGTCCGACAGCGCCACCGAGGCGTACACGGCGCCGCCCGAGGCCAGCACCACCGCGAGGACGGACGCGAGGACGGTGTTGCGGCGCCTGTCCTTGCGGCGCTTCTCCTCCCGCCGCTGCTGCTGCCGTACGTACTTCTCCCTGGCAAGCTGCCGCCGCCGCTGATCGCTGCTGACCACCGGTCCGCTCCTTGTCGCTCGTCTGTTCCTGTCCTGGCCGGATGTGCCCGTACCGTATACGGGTTGGCTGTGGAACCGGCACCGCCGGTAGGCTCTGATCTGCTGAATCCCGTCATTCCCGTGATTTCCGCGCCCCGAGCCGGACGACATCCAAGGACGAACGTGCTGATTGCCGGCTTTCCCGCCGGGGCCTGGGGGACCAACTGCTACCTGGTCGCCCCCGCCGCGGGCGAGGAGTGCGTGATCATCGACCCCGGCCACCAGGCCGCGCAGGGTGTCGAGGAGACGTTGAAGAAGCACCGTCTCAAGCCCGTCGCCGTCGTCCTCACCCACGGACACATCGACCACGTCGCCTCCGTCGTGCCGGTGTGCGGCGCCCATGACGTCCCCGCGTGGATCCACCCGTCCGACCGCTACATGATGAGCGACCCGGAGAAGGCCCTCGGCCGCTCCATCGGGATGCCCCTCATGGGCGAGCTGACCGTGGGAGAACCCGACGACGTGCGCGAGCTCGCCGACGGCTCCGCGCTGCGGCTCGCCGGTCTGGAGTTCTCCGTCGCCCACGCGCCCGGCCATACCAAGGGGTCGGTGACCTTCCGGATGCCCGAGACCGCGGAGGTCCCCTCCGTGTTCTTCTCCGGGGATCTGCTGTTCGCCGGCTCCGTCGGACGCACCGACCTCCCCGGCGGTGACATGGACGAGATGCTCGGATCGCTGGCCCGCGTGTGCCTGCCCCTCGACAACTCGACCGTGGTGCTGTCGGGGCACGGTCCCCAGACGACCATCGGCCAGGAGCGCGCCACCAACCCCTACCTCAGGCAGGTGGCCTCCGGCCTCGGGAGCCCCGACGCTCCCCGACGAGGAATGTGACGACTCACGTGAGCACCTTCAAGGCCCCCAAGGGCACGTACGACCTCATCCCGCCGGTCTCGGCGACCTACCTCGCGGTCCGCGAGGCCATCGCGGCCCCCCTGCGCCGCTCCGGCTACGGCTACGTCGAGACCCCCGGCTTCGAGGACGTGAACCTCTTCGCCCGCGGCGTCGGCGAGTCCACCGACATCGTGACCAAGGAGATGTACGCCTTCGAGACCAAGGGCGGCGACCGCCTCGCCCTGCGTCCCGAGGGCACCGCCTCCGTGCTCCGCGCCGCCCTGGAGGCCAACCTCCACAAGCAGGGCAACCTGCCGGTCAAGCTCTGGTACTCCGGCTCGTACTACCGCTACGAGCGCCCGCAGAAGGGCCGCTACCGCCACTTCTCGCAGGTCGGCGCCGAGGCCATCGGCTCCGAGGACCCGGCGCTCGACGCCGAGCTGATCATCCTGGCCGACGAGGCCTACCGCTCCCTCGGCCTGCGGAACTTCCGCATCCTGCTGAACTCGCTCGGCGACAAGGAGTGCCGCCCCGTCTACCGGGAGGCCCTCCAGGACTTCCTGCGCGGGCTCGACCTCGACGAGGACACCCTGCGCCGCGCCGAGATCAACCCGCTGCGCGTCCTCGACGACAAGCGCGAGGCCGTGCAGAAGCAGCTCGTCGGCGCCCCGCTCCTGCGCGACCACCTGTGCGACGCGTGCAAGGCGTACCACGAGGAGGTGCGCGCCCTGATCACCGCGGCGGGCGTGGTCTTCGAGGACGACCCCAAGCTGGTGCGCGGCCTCGACTACTACACCCGCACCACCTTCGAGTTCGTCCACGACGGCCTCGGCTCGCAGTCGGCGGTCGGCGGCGGCGGCCGCTACGACGGCCTCTCCGAGATGATCGGCGGCCCCGCGCTGCCGTCCGTCGGCTGGGCGCTCGGCGTGGACCGCACGGTCCTGGCCCTGGAGGCCGAGGGCGTCGCGCTCGACCTGCCCTCCGCCACCAGCGTCTTCGCCGTCGCCCTCGGCGAGGAGGCCCGCCGGATCCTCTTCGGCAAGGTCACCGAGCTGCGCAGGGCCGGCGTCGCCGCGGACTTCTCCTTCGGCGGCAAGGGCCTCAAGGGCTCCATGAAGGACGCCAACCGCTCGGGCGCCCGCCTCGCCGTCGTCGCCGGCGAGCGCGACCTCGCCGAAGGCGTCGTCCAGCTCAAGGACATGGAGACCGGTGAGCAGCGGGCGGTCGCCCTGGACGGCCTCCTGGACGCGGTACGGGCCGAGCTGGCCTGACGCCCGGTCGTACGGAAGGAGGGGGCCCGGCGCCCGCGCGCCGGGCCCCCTCCTTATCTCCGGCGAACGGTGGGCACGGGCCTCCGTACGGCAGAATGTCCGTGACCGGCAGCCCGCGAGCGATGGATCGGAAACATGACGAGAGCAGCGGTGGACGACCCGGCACCCGGCACGATCGGAGCGAGCCGCGCCTTCTCCTGGCTCCTGGTGATCACCGGCGCGGCCGGACTGCTCGCCGCCTGGGTCATCACGATCGACAAGTTCAAGCTCCTGGAGGACCCCGGCTTCACCCCCGGGTGCAGCCTCAACCCGGTCGTCTCCTGCGGCAACATCATGAAGAGCGAGCAGGCCTCGGTCTTCGGCTTCCCCAACCCGATGCTCGGCCTCGTCGCGTACGGCATGGTGATCGCGATCGGCATCGGACTGCTCGCCGGGGCCCGCTACCGCCGCTGGTACTGGCTCGGACTCAACGCCGGCACCCTCTTCGGCGTCGGCTTCTGCGCCTGGCTCACCTACCAGTCGCTGTACGAGATCAACGCCCTCTGCCTGTGGTGCTGCCTGGCCTGGGTCGGGACCATCGTCATGTTCTGGTACGTGACCTCGCACAACGTGCGCCACGGCGTGCTCCCCGCCCCCGCGTGGCTGAGGACCTTCTTCGGCGAGTTCACCTGGGTCCTGCCCGCCCTGCACATCGGGATCATCGGGATGCTGATCCTGACCCGCTGGTGGGACTTCTGGACGAGCTGACCCCGGCGGCGCCGGACGGGCCGGCCCCGGCCGGCGTTGTCGGCGGCGTGACCTAGGCTTCATGAACGTGGAGCCCGACCTCTTTACCGCAGCCGCCGAAGACCGCCAGGAGAAGGACCCGTCCAGCAGCCCGCTGGCCGTCCGGATGCGCCCCCGCATCCTCGACGAGGTGGTGGGGCAGCAGCACCTGCTCAAGCCCGGGTCGCCGCTGCGCCGGCTCGTGGGGGACGGCGACGGCGGGCCCGCCGGTGCCTCCTCCGTGATCCTCTGGGGCCCGCCGGGCATCGGGAAGACCACCCTGGCGTACGTCGTCTCGAAGGCCACGAACAAGCGGTTCGTGGAGCTGTCCGCGATCACCGCGGGCGTCAAGGAGGTCCGGGCCGTCATCGACGGGGCCCGGCGCGCGGTCGGCGGCTACGGCAAGGAGACCGTCCTCTTCCTCGACGAGATCCACCGCTTCTCCAAGGCCCAGCAGGACTCCCTCCTGCCGGCCGTCGAGAACCGCTGGGTGACGCTGATCGCCGCCACCACCGAGAACCCGTACTTCTCGGTGATCTCCCCGCTCCTCTCCCGCTCGCTGCTCCTCACCCTGGAGCTCCTGACCGACGAGGACCTCAAGGGCCTGCTCGCCCGGGCGCTCACGGACGAGCGGGGGCTCGGCGGGGCCGTGACCCTGCCGGAGGACGCCGAGGCCCACCTCCTGCGGGTCGCGGGCGGCGACGCCCGCCGCGCCCTGACCGCCCTGGAGGCCGCCGCCGGCGCGGCGATCGCCAAGGGGGAGGCGGAGATCACCCTCCAGACGGTCGAGGAGACCGTCGACCGGGCCGCCGTGAAGTACGACCGGGACGGCGACCAGCACTACGACGTGGCCAGTGCCCTCATCAAGGCGATCCGCGGCTCGGACGTGGACGCGGCCCTGCACTACCTGGCGCGGATGATCGAGGCGGGGGAGGACCCGCGCTTCATCGCGCGGCGCCTGATGATCTCCGCGAGCGAGGACATCGGCCTCGCCGACCCGAACGCCCTGCCGATCGCCGTGGCCGCCGCCCAGGCCGTCGCCATGATCGGCTTCCCCGAGGCGGCGCTGACCCTGAGCCACGCCACCATCGCCCTCGCCCTGGCCCCGAAGTCGAACGCGGCGACGACCGCGATCGGCGCCGCCCTCGCGGACGTGCGGGGCGGCCTCGCGGGCCCGGTCCCGGCGCACCTGCGCGACGGCCACTACAAGGGCGCGGCCAAGCTCGGCCACGCGCAGGGCTACGTCTACCCGCACGACGTGCCGGGCGGCATCGCGGCCCAGCAGTACGCCCCGGACACGATCCACGGCCGCCGGTACTACGAGCCCACCCGCCACGGCGGGGAGGCGAGGTACGCGGACGTGGTCGAGTGGGCGCGGGGGCGCCTGAAGGGCGACGAGCGGCAGTAGGCGCGCTCAGGCGCGGGCGGCCTCGAAGAGCCGGTGCATCTCGCGGCGCAGCTCCGAGACCTCCCGCACCGGCTCGGGGAAGTCGAAGCGGGCGTCGAAGCAGTCCCCGGGGCCCGCGCTGAAGCGGACCCGCAGGCCGAAGCGGTCGAGGGCGAGCGGGGCCACGTCCCGGGTGGGGACGAGGGCGGCCGAGCGCTCGCCGAGCAGCGAGGTCAGCTCCCGCAGCCGGTCGCCGTGGGCCGCCGCCAGGTGCTGGAGCAGCTCCGTCTCGTGGGCGTGCAGCGGGTCGGGCGCGGCGGCGGCGAACTCCTCCGCGTCGATCCCGGCGGTGCCCCACAGGTCGTCCACGCGCGCCTCCCCGACCTCCAGGCGCAGCATCATGAGGCCCTTCTCGGCGACGCCGGGCAGGCAGGTGAGCCAGCCGGAGACCCAGGCGCGGCCCCGGATGCGGTGGGGGACGGAGACGGGGGCCACGTCCGTGAGCTCCAGGACGACCGGCAGCTCGTCGTCCTGGGCGTGCGTGGCGGCCCGTACGGGCGGGGCGTCGGCGGCGTAGAGCAGGAAGATCTCACCGTCGGGCCCCACGGCCCGCGCCTCGGGCGCGAGCTGCTCGGGCCGGTGCCCCTCGGCCCCCGGAATCAGCAGGACGCCGGAGCATGTACTCTGTACGAGAGTTCGTGTGCGCTCGGCTGCTGACGGCATCCGTGCGATTTCAAGTCCGCTGGGACGCGGCTGACCATGAGCTGATCGGACCTCCGTCGTATCGATGCCATCCAGGGCTTCATTCATGGATGGGGCATCGTTCTTTGTGTTGCCGTCCGTGATGCGTGTGGTGTTCCCCGGGCGAGACATGCGATCTCCTTGAGTAAGGTGAGCCTAACCTAACCTACAACGGAGGTCTGGAGAACGTGCCTAACCAGTCGCGTCCCAAGGTCAAGAAGTCCCGTGCGCTCGGTATCGCGCTGACGCCGAAGGCCGTCAAGTACTTCGAGGCCCGCCCGTACCCGCCGGGCGAGCACGGCCGTGGTCGCAAGCAGAACTCGGACTACAAGGTCCGTCTGCTCGAGAAGCAGCGTCTGCGCGCGCAGTACGACATCAGCGAGCGCCAGATGGCCCGCGCCTACGACCGCGCCAAGAAGGCCGAGGGCAAGACGGGCGAGGCGCTGGTCGTCGAGCTCGAGCGTCGCCTCGACGCCCTGGTCCTGCGTTCGGGCATCGCCCGCACCATCTACCAGGCCCGCCAGATGGTCGTCCACGGCCACATCCAGGTCAACGGCCAGAAGGTCGACAAGCCGTCCTTCCGCGTCCGTCCGGACGACGTCGTCATGGTCCGCGAGCGCAGCCGCACCAAGCCGCTGTTCGAGGTCGCCCGTGAGGGTGGCTTCGCCGCCGACGGCGAGACCCCCCGCTACCTCCAGGTCAACCTGAAGGCGCTGGCGTTCCGCCTCGACCGCGACCCGAACCGCAAGGAGATCCCGGTCATCTGCGACGAGCAGCTCGTCGTCGAGTACTACGCCCGCTGACGCAGGCGCAGTACCACCCGCGCGGTGTTCAGCCCGCCGCCTCCCCGCCCTTTCCGGTGGGGGAGCCGGCGGGCTTCCGCGTTCCCGGGACCTCCGCCGACCGGTCCGTACGGAACGGGCGCGGCGCCGCGGGACCGCCCGCGGCCGGATCCCGGCGCCCGGCGAGCGCACGCTCCACCACCGCGTCCGGCGAGAGCCCCCGGCCCTCCCGGAACGCCTCCTCGTACGCCCGCGCGCCCAGTGCCTCGCGCGCCCGCCCCTCGCACAGCTCCCTCGGGCCGCCGAACGACTCCGAGCCGAAGAGCCGGACGCCCACCGTGTCCCACATCGGCACCGCCGCCCCCTGGAGCACCGCCGCCTCCACCGGATCCCCCTCGCTCGCCGTCACGAGCGCGAGCAGCTCGACCGCCAGGACCAGCCCCACCAGGTCGTGGAAGGCGTGGTTGATCGAGACGCACGAGGTCAGCAGCTCCCGCGCCTCCCCGTACGCGCCCCGGGTCCACGCCGCGTACGCCAGGACGTAGAGCGCGTACGCCCGCGTCCACAGCTCCCCGCGCTCCTCGCAGACCTCCCGGACCTCCCGGCAGAGGGCGACCGCCCCCTCCAGATCGCCCCGGAAGGCCCGCGCCATCGCCACCTCGACCTGGCCCATCAGCACGTTGCTGTTCAGCTCGCCCAGCTCCCGGTAGGAGTCGAGCGCCCGCCCGATCAGCTCCTCCGCCCGCGCCGTGTCGTCCGTGAGCAGCGCCAGACAGCCCATCCGGTGCGTCGCGTACGCCTCCGCCAGCGCGTTCCCCGAGGACCTGGCCCGCTCCCCGCACTCGTGGAGCGCCGCCACCGCCGCCGTGCCGTCCCCCTGGAGGACCGCCACGTACCCGAGCACCCACAGCGCCTTCAACCGCGCCTCCTGGTGTCCGGATGCGAGCGCGAGCGCCCGGTCCAGCCAGTACCGGCCCTCCGAGAGGCGCCCGCAGCCCGCCCAGGCGAACCAGAGCGTGCCCGCCAGGTGCTGGGCGAGGTGCGCGTCCTCCGGCAGCTCCAGGCACAGCTCCAGGGCGGCCCGCAGATTGGGCAGCGCCCCGTCCGTGCGCGCCGCCACCTCCGCCTGGCGCGGACTGAACCACTCCAGCTCGCACCAGGTGGCCAGGCCCATGTACCAGTCGCGGTGCCGGCGCCGCATCCGCTCCGTGTCGCCGAGCGCCGCCAGCCACTCCGCCCCGTACGCGGCGACCGTGCCCAGCATCCGGTAGGCGGGGCCCGCCGGCGTGTCCTCCCGCGAGACGAGCGACTGCGCGAGCAGTCCGCCCAGCAGGTCCAGGATCCGCTCCGACGGCAGCTCGCGGCCCCCGCACACGTACTCCACCGCCTCCAGGTCGAAGGGCCCGGCGAACACCGAGAGCCGCGCCCACAGCAGCCGCTCCCTCGGCGTGCACAGCTCGTGGCTCCAGCCGATCGCCGTCCGCAGCGCCCGGTGGCGGGGGAGCGCCCCGCGCTCGCCGTCCGCGAGCAGCCGGAAGCGGTCGTCGAGCCGGTGCAGCATCTGCTCGGGGGAGAGCAGGGGCAGCCGCCCGGCGGCCAGTTCGAGGGCGAGCGGAATCCCGTCGAGCCGCCGGCACAACTCCCGTACGACTTCGGGCACTTCGGTCGCCTTGGTTGCCTCGGTCGCCGGGGGTGCCGCGGGCGCTTCAGGGACCGCGAGTGCCTCGGCGACCGCGGGTGCTCCGGGAGCCGCGGGTGCTTCGGGGAGCGCGGGGCCGGAGCCCGTGACCGCGCCCGCGCCGCCCGCGTACGTCGGCGCGCCCTCCGGGAGTGCCGCGCCCGCCTCCGCCGCCCGTTCCGCGAGGAGCGCCACCGCGTCCGCCTCGCCCATCGGCGCCAGCGGGAACACCGTCTCGCCCGCCACCCGCAGGGGCCTGCGCCCGGCCGCGAGGACGGTGAGCCCGGGCGCGTGCGCGAGCAGCTCCCGCACCAGCGGGGCACAGCTCTCCACCAGGTGCTCGAAGCCGTCGAGCACCAGCAGGACGTGCCGCTCCGCGAGGTGCTCCACCAGGGCCTCGCGCGGCGGCCTCGGCGTGTGGTCCGTGAGGCCGAGCGCCTCGGCCAGGGCGTGCGCCACCAGGTCCGGATCGCGCAGCGGCGCCAGATCGGCCAGCCGCACCCCGTCGCCGTAGCGTTTCTGCGCCCCCGCGGCCGTTCGCAGCGCGAGCCGCGTCTTGCCGACCCCGCCCACACCCACGACCGTGACCAGGCGGGACGTCCCGAGGAGCGCCGCCAGTGCGGCCTGCTCGGCGGCCCGTCCGACGAACCGGTTCAGCTCCGCCGGGAGATTGCTCCGTCGCATGGGACACGGAGCGTACTCACCCGCGCGCACCGCGTACAACCGGATCTTGTGACAGGGGCCTCGCGCACGGTAATGCGGTACGGCGCGACGGCCCGGGCGCGATAGGGTCGGGGGACGACTTTTCACAAGGCCCAACGACAGCAGAGAGCGGTGCAGCGTGACCGGTGGAGAGGTTGCCGGGATCCTGGTGGCCGTCTTCTGGGCGATCCTCGTCTCCTTCCTCGCCGTGGCGCTGGCGAGACTGGCGCAGACGCTCAGGGCGACCACCAAGCTCGTGGCGGACGTGACGGAGCAGGCCGTTCCCCTGCTCGCCGAGGCCTCCGCGACCGTGCGCTCGGCGCAGACCCAGCTCGACCGGGTCGACGCCATCGCCTCGGACGTCCAGGAGGTCACCTCCAACGCCTCCGCGCTCTCCACCACCGTCGCCTCCACCTTCGGCGGCCCGCTCGTCAAGGTGGCCGCCTTCGGCTACGGCGTGCGCCGGGCGCTCGGCCGGAGCCGGGACGGGGAGGAGGCGCCGCGCGCCTCCGGGCGCCGCACTGTGATCGTCGGCCGTACCGTGCCGTCCGCGCGACGGCGGAAGCAGAAGGGCTGAGCCGCGATGTTCCGCCGCACGTTCTGGTTCACGGCCGGCGCAGCCGCCGGCGTGTGGGCCACCAGCAAGGTCAACCGGAAGCTGAAGCAGTTGACCCCCGAGAGCCTCGCGGCCCAGGCCGCGAACAAGGCCGTCGAAGCCGGCCACCGGCTCAAGGACTTCGCCCTCGACGTGAGGGCGGGCATGGTCCAGCGGGAGGCCGAACTGGGGGAGGCGCTCGGACTCGACGCCCCCGCCGACCCGGCCGCCGCACAGGGCCGGGAGCTTCCGGAGCCCCGCCGCAGGACCGAGCTCGGTCCCGCCACACCTTCCTACGTCACCCCGCCTACGCGTTCGTACAACCGGAATGAGGACCACTGATGGAGTCGGCTGAAATCCGCCGCCGCTGGCTGAGCTTCTTCGAGGAGCGCGGGCACACCGTCGTCCCTTCGGCGTCGCTCATCGCGGACGACCCGACTCTGCTCCTCGTCCCCGCCGGCATGGTGCCCTTCAAGCCCTACTTCCTGGGCGAGGTCAAGCCGCCCTTCTCGCGCGCCTCCAGCGTGCAGAAGTGCGTGCGCACCCCCGACATCGAAGAGGTCGGCAAGACCACCCGCCACGGCACGTTCTTCCAGATGTGCGGCAACTTCTCCTTCGGCGACTACTTCAAGGAAGGCGCCATCAAGCTCGCCTGGGAGCTGCTGACCACCCCGGTGGAGCACGGCGGCTACGGGCTTGAGCCGGAGAAGCTCTGGATCACCGTCTACGAGCAGGACGACGAGGCCGAGCGCATCTGGCGCGACGTCGTCGGCGTCCCCGCCGAGCGCATCCAGCGCCTCGGCATGGGCCCCAACTTCTGGTCCATGGGCGTGCCCGGCCCCTGCGGCCCCTGTTCCGAGATCAACTACGACCGCGGCCCCGAGTTCGGCGTCGAGGGCGGCCCGGCCGTCAACGACGAGCGGTACGTGGAGATCTGGAACCTCGTCTTCATGCAGTACGAGCGCGGCGAGGGCTCCGGCAAGGACGACTTCCCGATCCTCGGCGACCTGCCCGCCAAGAACATCGACACGGGCCTCGGCCTGGAGCGCCTGGCGATGATCCTCCAGGGCGTCCAGAACATGTACGAGACGGACACCCTCAAGGTCGTCATCGACAAGGCCACCGAGCTGACCGGCGTCCAGTACGGCAGCAGCCACGAGAGCGACGTCTCGCTCCGCGTGGTCGCCGACCACATGCGCACCTCCGTCATGCTCATCGGCGACGGCGTCACCCCCGGCAACGAGGGCCGCGGCTACGTGCTGCGCCGCATCATGCGCCGCGCCGTCCGCAACATGCGCCTGCTCGGCGCCACCGGCCCGGTCGTCCAGGACCTCGTCGACACCGTGATCGAGACGATGGGCGAGCAGTACCCCGAGCTGGTCACCGACCGCAAGCGCATCGAGACCGTCGCCCTCGCCGAAGAGGCCGCCTTCCTGAAGGCCCTCAAGGGCGGCACCAACATCCTCGACACCGCCGTCACCGAGACCAAGGCCTCCGGCGGCACGGTCCTCTCCGGCGACAAGGCGTTCCTGCTCCACGACACCTGGGGCTTCCCGATCGACCTCACCCTGGAGATGGCCGCCGAGCAGGGCCTCTCCGTGGACGAGAACGGCTTCCGCCGCCTGATGAAGGAACAGCGGGACCGGGCCAAGGCCGACGCCAAGGCCAAGAAGACCGGCCACGCCGACATGACCGCGTACCGGGAGATCGCCGACACCAGCGGCGCCACCCGGTTCACCGGGTACACCAACACCGAGGGCGAGACCACGGTCGTCGGCCTCCTCGTCAACGGCGTCCCCTCGCCGGCCGCCACCGAGGGCGACGAGGTCGAGGTCGTCCTCGACCGCACCCCGTTCTACGCCGAGGGCGGCGGCCAGATCGCCGACCAGGGCCGCATCAAGCTGCACAGCGGCGCCGTCATCGACATCCGCGACGTGCAGCAGCCGGTGCCCGGCGTCTCGGTGCACAAGGGCTCCGTGCAGGTCGGCGAGGTGACCGTGGGCGCCACCGCCTACGCCGCCATCGACGTGCGCCGCCGCCGGGCCATCGCCCGCGCCCACTCGGCCACCCACCTCACCCACCAGGCCCTGCGCGACGCCCTCGGCCCGACGGCCGCCCAGGCCGGTTCCGAGAACCAGCCCGGCCGCTTCCGCTTCGACTTCGGCTCGCCGAACGCCGTTCCCGGCGCCGTCCTCACCGACGTCGAGCAGAAGATCAACGAGGTCCTCTCGCGCGAGCTGGAGGTGCACGCCGAGGTCATGCCGATCGACGAGGCCAAGCGCCAGGGCGCCATCGCCGAGTTCGGCGAGAAGTACGGCGAGCAGGTCCGCGTCGTCACCATCGGCGACTTCTCCAAGGAGCTGTGCGGCGGCACCCACGTCCACAACACCGCCCAGCTCGGCCTGGTGAAGCTGCTCGGCGAGTCCTCCATCGGCTCCGGCGTGCGCCGCATCGAGGCCCTCGTCGGCGTCGACGCGTACAACTTCCTCGCCAAGGAGCACACGGTCGTCGCCCAGCTCCAGGAGCTGGTCAAGGGCCGCCCCGAGGAGCTGCCGGAGAAGATCTCCGCCATGCTCGGCAAGCTGAAGGACGCCGAGAAGGAGATCGAGAAGTTCCGCGCGGAGAAGGTCCTCCAGGCCGCCGCCGGCCTCGTCGACTCCGCCCGCGACGTCCGCGGCGTCGCCCTGGTCACCGGCCAGGTCCCGGACGGCACCACCGCCGACGACCTGCGCAAGCTGGTCCTCGACGTGCGCGGCCGCATCTCCGGCGGCCGCCCGGCCGTCGTCGCCCTGTTCACCACGGTCAACGGCAAGCCGCTGACGGTCATCGCCACCAACGAGGCCGCCCGCGAGCGCGGCCTCAAGGCCGGCGAGCTGGTCCGCACCGCCGCCAAGACCCTCGGCGGCGGTGGCGGCGGCAAGCCGGACGTCGCCCAGGGCGGCGGCCAGAACCCGGAGGCCGTAGGCGAGGCCATCGCCGCCGTCGAGCGCCTCGTGGTGGAGACGGCGTGACGATGCGCCGCGGCCGCCGCGTCGCGGTGGACGTCGGGGACGCCCGGATCGGGGTCGCCTCGTGCGACCCCGACGGGGTCCTCGCCACGCCGGTGGAGACCGTGCCGGGACGCGACGTCCCGGCCGCCCACCGGCGCCTCCGCCAGATCGTCGAGGAGTACGAGCCGATCGAGGTCGTCGTGGGCCTGCCCCGCTCGCTCAGCGGGCGGGAGGGCCCGGCCGCGACCAAGGTCCGCGCCTTCGCCCGGGAGATGGCCAAGGGCATCGCCCCCGTGCCGGTCCGGCTGGTCGACGAGCGGATGACGACGGTCACCGCCACCCAGGGCCTGCGGGCCTCCGGGGTGAAGTCGAAGAAGGGCCGGTCGGTCATCGACCAGGCCGCCGCCGTGATCATCCTCCAGAACGCCCTTGAGTCCGAACGGGTATCGGGCAATCCTCCCGGTGAGGGCGTCGAAGTGGTCATCTGATCGCGATACGGTAACGTTCCGCGCGATGCGGCGGTGTTCGAACAGCCGCCGCACTACGTAGAGGCGGATCGTCCGGAAGCCTCGCGGCTGTTTGGGGATCGATGACTGAGTATGGCCGGGGCCCTGGCTCCGAACCGTGGCACCCCGAGGACCCGCTCTACGGGGACCAGGGGTGGGAGGGCCGGCAGCAGTATCCGCATCCGCAGCAGGCGAGCCAGTACGAGCAGGGCGGCCACCAGGCCCCGTACGGGCAGGGCGGCCAGGGATACGGGGGCGACCCGTACCAGCAGCACCAGCCGCAGGCCTACGCCGATCCGCAGTACCAGCAGCAGCACTACCAGCCGCAGTACCAGCAGCAACAGCCGTACGACCAGCACCAGCAGTACCGGCAGCAGTACGGGACGGAGCAGCAGGGCGGTTACGACACGCCCGGGCACCTCGGACAGCAGTACGACGGAAGCTGGGAGTCCGGCCAGGCGGCGATGGCGTACAACACGCCCCCGGCCGACCCGTACGGCGGCCAGAACCCGGATCTGTACGGCACGCCCGAGGCCTACCCGCCGCCCCGGCCCCCCGGCCACCGGCAGGACCCGCCGGAGCCGGTGACCGACTGGGCGCCGGAGGAGGAACCGCGCCGGGGGCCCGAGCCGGAGCCCGGTCCGGGACCGGAGGAGGAGAACCACCCCTTCTTCACCGGCGGGGACGACCGCGGCGCCGGGCGCGGCCGAAGAGACGGCCGCGACGACGGCCGTGACGACGACTATGACAACGAGTACGGCGAGGAGCCGGCGCGCGGCCGGGGCTCCCGCGGCGACGACCGCGACCGCCGCGGCAAGGACAAGAAGCGCAAGGGCAAGAACGGCGTGGCCTGCCTGGTCGTCGCCGTCGTCCTGATCGGCGGCGTCGGCGGCGTCGGCTACTTCGGCTACCAGTTCTGGCAGGGCCGCTTCGCCGAGGTGCCGGACTACGCGGGAAGCGGCAGCGGCGAGGTCCAGGTCGAGATCCCGAAGGGGTCGTACGGCTCCGACATCGGCAACATCCTCAAGAAGGCCGGCGTCGTCAAGAGCGTCGACGCCTTCACCTCGGCGCAGCTCAAGAACCCCAAGGGCAATTCGATCCAGGCCGGCGTCTACACGCTGAAGAAGGAGATGTCGGCGGAGAGCGCCGTCACCCTGATGCTCGACCCGGCGAGCCAGGCCAACCTCGTCATCCCCGAGGGCAAGCGGAACGTCTGGGTGTACGAGACGCTCGACCAGCGCCTGGACCTCAAGCCCGGCACCACCAAGGAGGTCGCGCTCGCGAAGGCGGACTCCCTGGGCCTGCCCGACTGGGCCAAGCAGCACCCCGACATCAAGGACCCGCTGGAAGGATTCCTCTTCCCGGCGAGCTATCCGGTCGCGAAGGGCAGCAAGCCCGAGGACGCCCTGCGCAAGATGGTGGCCCGCGCGAACCAGGAGTACGGGAAGCTGGGCCTGGACGGGAAGGCGAAGGCGGTCGGCCTGAAGGGGCCCTGGGAACTGCTGACGGTGGCGAGCCTCGTGCAGGTCGAGGGCAAGTACAAGCACGACTTCGACAAGGTCGCGCGGGTGGTCTACAACCGGCTCAAGCCCGGCAACATGGAGACCGTGGGCCGCCTGGAGTTCGACTCGACGGTGAACTACCTCAAGGGACAGAGCACCCTCGACGTCGGCACGGTCGAGGACATGCGCAAGATCGACGACCCGTACAACACGTACAAGGTGACCGGACTCGTCCCCGGGCCCATCAGCAACCCCGGCATGGAGGCGCTCCAGTCCGCGATCAGCCCCGCGGCCGGCCCGTGGTACTACTTCGTCTCGATCAACGAGGACAAGACCGTCTTCTCCGTGACGAACGAGGAGCACAACCGGAACGTCGCGGAGTACGAGAAGCAACGGAAGCAGGGACAGTGAGCAAGCAGCGCCGCGCGGCGGTCCTGGGATCGCCCGTCGCCCACTCCCTCTCCCCGGTCCTGCACCGCGCCGCGTACGCCGAACTCGGCCTCCACGACTGGTCGTACGAGCGCTTCGAGGTCGACGAGGCGGCCCTTCCGGGGTTCGTGGACGGGCTGGACGGCAGTTGGGCCGGGCTCTCGCTGACCATGCCGCTCAAACGGGTGGTCATCCCGCTGCTCGACGAGGTCGGCGACACGGCCGCGTCCGTGGAGGCCGTCAACACCGTCGTCCTCCACGAGGACGGGCGGCGGGTCGGCGACAACACCGACGTCCCCGGCATGATCGCCGCCCTGCGCGAGCGGGGCGTCGAGAAGGTGGAGGCCGCCGCCGTCCTCGGCGCCGGCGCCACCGCCTCCTCCGCCCTCGCCGCCCTCGCCCGCATCTGCGCCGGTCCCGTCACCGCGTACGTACGGAGCGAGGCGCGGGCCGGGGAGATGCGCGGCTGGGGCGAGCGGCTCGGCGTGGACGTGCGCACCGCCGACTGGGAGCGCGCGGCGGAGGCCTTCGAGACCCCCCTGGTGATCGCGACCACCCCCGCAGGCACGACGAACGCGCTGGCCACCGCCGTCCCGGACGCCGTCGGCACCCTCTTCGACGTCCTCTACGACCCCTGGCCGACCCCGCTGGCCGCCGCCTGGTCCGACCGCGGCGGCAAGGTCGTCGGCGGCCTCGACCTCCTCGTCCACCAGGCCGTCCTCCAGGTCGAGCTGATGACGGGCCGCACGCCCGCCCCGCTCGCGGCCATGAGGGCGGCGGGGGAGCGGGCGCTGGCCGCCCGGTAGGCTCCCGTCGGCGCCGGAGACCGACCGGCGCCCCAGGGGGACACGGGGGGACATGAACGGGGACACGCTGCTGGCGTCCAAGTGGGACGCGGCCTTCGACCTGGCACGCTTTCTGTACGTGGGGTTCTTCAGCGACCTGCCCGCGTGGGCGCGGTACGCCGTCCTCGGGCTCGGCGGCTCGGCGACCGTGTACGGCCTCCTCTCCTGGCTGCGGAACCGGTCCGCGGGTCCGGACGCCGGAGAAACCGTCCCGGAGTCCGAGACTCCCGTCCGATAGCTGGACGGGGGTCCGAGGGGGCGCTCCGGACGTGGGAGGATCGGGGGTGGCGGGCCAGGGCCGCGCACCCGGGCGCGCCGTCGCAGTGCCAGGCGCGAGCATGAGGAGCATCGTTGAGCAGGTTGCGTTGGCTGACGGCCGGCGAATCCCACGGACCCGCGCTGGTCGCGACCCTTGAGGGTCTGCCCGCCGGTGTCCCGGTCACCACGGAGCTGGTGGCGGACCACCTCGCGCGGCGGCGCCTCGGCTACGGACGCGGCGCCCGCATGAAGTTCGAGCAGGACGAGATCACCTTCCTCGGCGGCGTCCGGCACGGACTCTCCCTCGGCTCCCCGATCGCCGTCATGGTCGGCAACACCGAGTGGCCCAAGTGGGAGAAGGTCATGTCGGCCGACCCGGTCGACCCCTCGGAGCTCAAGGAGACGGGCCGCAACGCGCCCCTGACCCGGCCCCGCCCCGGCCACGCCGACCTCGCCGGCATGCAGAAGTACGGCTTCGACGAGGCCCGGCCGATCCTGGAGCGCGCCAGCGCCCGCGAGACCGCCGCCCGCGTCGCCCTCGGCGCCGTCGCCCGCTCCTTCCTCAAGGAGGCCGCCGGCATCGAGATCGTCTCCCACGTGGTCGAACTCGCCGCCGCCAAGGCCCCGTACGGCGTCTACCCGACCCCCGCCGACGTCGAGAAGCTCGACGCCGACCCGGTCCGCTGCCTCGACGCCGACGCGTCGAAGGCGATGGTCGCCGAGATCGACCAGGCCCACAAGGACGGCGACACCCTCGGCGGCGTCGTCGAGGTCCTCGCCCACGGCGTGCCCGTCGGCCTCGGCTCGCACGTCCACTGGGACCGGCGCCTCGACGCCCGGCTCGCCGCCGCCCTCATGGGCATCCAGGCCATCAAGGGCGTCGAGGTCGGCGACGGCTTCGAGCTCGCCCGCGTGCCCGGCTCCAAGGCCCACGACGAGATCGTCAGGACCGACGAGGGCATCAGGCGCTCCTCCGGCCGCTCCGGCGGCACCGAGGGCGGCCTCACCACCGGCGAGCTGCTGCGCGTCCGCGCCGCGATGAAGCCGATCGCGACCGTCCCGCGCGCCCTCGCCACCGTCGACGTCGCCACCGGCGAGGTGGCCGCCGCCCACCACCAGCGCTCCGACGTCTGCGCCGTCCCCGCCGCCGGCATCGTCGCCGAGGCCATGGTCGCGCTCGTCCTCGCGGACGCCGTCCTGGAGAAGTTCGGCGGCGACAGCGTCCCCGAGACCCGGCGCAACGTGCGCTCGTACCTCGACAACCTGCACATCCGGTGACCGCCGGACCCCTGGTCGTCCTCGTCGGACCGATGGGCTCCGGCAAGTCCACGGTGGGCGCGCTCCTGGCCGAACGCCTCGGCGCGCCCTACCGGGACACCGACGCCGACATCGTCGCCGCCGAGGGACGCGAGATCTCCGACATCTTCGTCGAGGACGGCGAGGAGCACTTCCGCGCCCTGGAGCGGGCCGCCGTCGCCCGGGCCGTCGCCGAGCACGAGGGCGTCCTCGCCCTCGGCGGCGGCGCGGTCCTCGACGTCGGCACCCGCGGACTGCTCGCCGGACTGCCCGTCGCGTACCTCTCCATGGACGTCGAGGAGGCGGTCCGCCGCGTCGGCCTCAACACCGCGCGACCGCTGCTCGCCGTCAACCCGCGCCGCCAGTGGCGCGAGCTGATGGAGGCGCGCCGCCACCTCTACAACGAAGTCGCCCGGGCCGTCGTCGCCACCGACGACCGCACCCCCGAAGAGGTCGCGGACGCGGTCCTCTCGGCACTGGAAATCGAGAAGGACGCATGACGACGGACCAGGACGTGACCCGCATCCACGTGGCCGGCAGCGCGGGCACGGATCCGTACGAGGTGCTCGTCGGCCGGCAGCTCCTCGGCGAGCTCCCCGCCCTGATCGGCGACCGGGCCAAGCGGGTGGCCGTGATCCACCCCGAGGCGCTCGCCGACACCGGCGAGGCGCTGCGCGCCGACCTCGCGGACCAGGGCTACGAGGCGGTCGCCATCCAGGTGCCGAACGCCGAGGAGGCCAAGACCGCCGAGGTCGCCGCCTACTGCTGGAAGGCCCTGGGGCAGACCGGCTTCACCCGCACCGACGTCGTCGTCGGCGTCGGCGGCGGCGCCACCACCGACCTGGCCGGCTTCGTCGCCGCGACCTGGCTGCGGGGCGTGCGCTGGATCGCCGTGCCGACCACCGTCCTCGCGATGGTCGACGCGGCCGTCGGCGGCAAGACGGGCATCAACACCGCCGAGGGCAAGAACCTCGTCGGCGCCTTCCACCCGCCCGCCGGGGTCCTCTGCGACCTCGCGGCCCTCGACTCGCTCCCGGTCCACGACTACGTCAGCGGCCTCGCGGAGATCATCAAGGCCGGCTTCATCGTCGACCCGGTGATCCTCGACCTCATCGAGGAGGACCCGCAGGCCGCCCGCACCCCGGCCGGACCGCACACCGCCGAGCTGCTCGTCCGCTCGATCAGGGTCAAGGCCGAGGTCGTCTCCGGCGACCTCAAGGAGTCCGGCCGCCGCGAGATCCTCAACTACGGCCACACCCTCGCCCACGCCATCGAGAAGAACGAGCGCTACAAGTGGCGCCACGGCGCCGCCGTCTCCGTCGGCATGGTCTTCGCCGCCGAACTCGGCCGCCTCGCCGGGCGCCTCGACGACGCCACCGCCGACCGGCACCGCGCGATCCTGGAGTCCGTCGGCCTGCCGCTCAGCTACCGCGGAGACCAGTGGCCCAAGCTCCTGGAGACCATGAAGGTCGACAAGAAGTCCCGCGGCGACCTGCTGCGGTTCATCGTGCTCGACGGACTCGCCAAGCCCACCGTCCTGGAGGGCCCCGACCCGGCCGTCCTGATCGCGGCGTACGGCGAGGTGTCGGCGTGAGCGGGCCGCGTCCGGTACTGGTGCTCAACGGCCCCAACCTGGGCCGCCTCGGCTCCCGCGAGCCCGACATCTACGGCGCCACCTCCTACAAGGGGCTCGTCGAGTCCTGCCGCGCCCTGGGCGCGGAGCTCGGCTTCGACGTCGAGGTGCGGGAGACCAACGACGAGGGCGAGATGATCCGCTGGCTCCACGAGGCGGCCGACGGCTCGGTCCCGGTGGTCATCAACCCCGGGGCGTTCACGCACTACTCGTACGGGATGAGGGACGCCGCCGCCCAGCGGACCGCGCCGCTCGTCGAGGTGCACATCTCGAACCCGTACGCCCGCGAGGAGTTCCGGCACACCTCGGTGATCGCGGCCGTGGCCACCGGAACGGTCGCCGGGTTCGGCATCGGCTCCTACCGGCTGGCGCTGCGGGCGCTCGCCGAGGAACTGTCCGACTGACGGGGCACCGGGAAGCGTCCCCGGCCGTTCCCCCTGTGGGGGCCGGGGGCGGTAACGTTCCGCCGTCCGGGTACACGACCGGTCCCGGACGACAACAGGCGTACGAGACGGAGTGGCACCGGATGCAGCACGCAGTGGGGGGTCCGCTGCCACCGCACGAGCGGCCGGGCGGGACGCCCGGCCCCGTTCCCGGGGCGGGAGACGGCGGCCGGCCGCCCGGACCGGCGGACACCTCCTACCCGGCACCGGGGGCGGGACCGGGCGCCGGTGCCCGCCTCGGCGTCCATCCGGCCGTCCCGCACGGGACGGCCGCGCCCCGGCACCCGGGCCCGCCACCGCCCCCTCCGCACCCGCAGGCCCCGTCGTCTTCCGCGGGGCAGGGAGCACAGGGCTGGGGTGTGAGCGCCCCCGGCGGCCCACCCGGCCACCAGGGCTCGGGGCACGCCCCGGCGCCCCAGCCCCTCGCGGCCCCCCAGTACCCCGTCGCCCCGCCGCCCCACCGCGCCGAGCCCACCGGGCACGTCCCGCTGCCGCCCGTGGGCGCGCCCCTCGCGCCGCCCGTGGAGCACGGGGCCGGGACCGGCGGCGCGACCCTGGCCGTGCTGCTCATCGGCCCCGCCGGGGCCGGCAAGACGACCGTCGCCCGGCACTGGGCGCAGCGCCGCCGCGTGCCCACCGCGCACATCAGCCTCGACGACGTCCGCGAATGGGTCTGCTCCGGCTTCGCCGACCCGCAGTCCGGATGGAACGAGCACTCCGAGGCGCAGTACCGGCTCGCCCGCCGCACCTGCGGCTTCGCCGCGCGCAACTTCCTCGCCAACGGCATCTCCTGCGTCGTCGACGACGCCGTCTTCCCGGACCGGCCCGTCGTCGGCCTCGGCGGCTGGAAGCGCCACGTCGGCCCCGGTCTGCTGCCCGTCGTCCTCCTGCCCGGCCTGGAGGTCGTCCTGGAGCGCAACGCCCAGCGCAGCGGCAACCGGCGCCTCTCGGACGAGGAGGTCGCCGCCATCCACGGCCGGATGGCCGGCTGGTACGGCTCGGGCCTGCCGATCATCGACAACTCCACGTACGACGTCGAGACCACCGCCCGCGTCCTGGACGACGTCCTCGCCCGCGCGATCGCGAGCCCGCCCAGTTGGTGAGCCCGCGCCCGTCGCGGGCTCCGGGGCGCCCGGTCGGCCGTTCCGAACAGGCCGTCGCGGTCCGCTCCTCGTAGGCTCGGAGCATGTCAGAGGTGTATGCGGACCGCCGTGTACGGCTGCGCGACCGGTGCGCGGCCGCGGGCAGCCCGGCGGCCCTGGTCTCCCGCCCCGCCAACGTCCGCTATCTCGCGGGCGGCTCCCCGCCGGGCGCCGTCCTGCTCGTCGGTCCCGAACCGGAGGCGGACGTCCTGCTCCGCCCCGTCGCGCCCGGGGACGAACCGGCCGACGGGCGGCTCGACGAACTGCTCCGGCAGCAGGTCCTGCCCACCGGGGGAGGGGATCCGGCCGTCGCCGCCGTCGGCCTCGCCCGCCGCACGGGCGCCGACGCGCTCGCCGTCGAGGAGCACCACCTGACGGTGGCCCGGCACCGGGCCATGGGGGCCGTCGCCTCCGGACCCCGCCTCACCGACCTCGACTGCGCCGTGGAGCAGCTCAGGATCGTCAAGGACGAGGACGAGATCGCCTGCCTCCGGATCGCCGCCGAGATCGCCGACCAGGCCCTCGGCGAGCTCCTCGAATCCATCCTGGTGGGGCGGACCGAACGCCACCTCGCCCTGGAGCTGGAGCGCCGGCTCGTCGACCACGGCGCCGACGGGGCCGCCTTCCCCACCTCGGTGGCGACCGGGCCGCACTCCGGCCGCCGGGGCCACCGGCCCACCGACCGCCGGGTCGAGGAGGGCGATTTCCTCTCCGTCTGCCTCGGCGCCGACTACCGCGGCTACCGCTGCGAGATCGGCCGCACGTTCGTCATCGGCACCACCCCCGCCGCGTGGCAGATCGAGCTGTACGAGCTCGTCTTCGCCGCTCAGCGGGCCGGACGGGAGTCCCTCGTGCCCGGCGCCGAGTACCGGGACGTGGACCGGGCGGCCCGCCGGATCCTGAAGGCGGCGGGGCACGCGGAGGCCGCCGTCCCCCTCACCGGGCACGGCGTGGGGCTCGAAATCGACGAGGACCCGCAGTTGTCACCCTCGGCCATGGGTAAACTGGACGCTTGTGTGCCGGTCACCGTCGAACCGGGGGTCCACCTCCCGGGCCGGGGCGGGGTCCGGATCGATGACACGCTCGTCGTGCGCCAGGAGGCGGACGGCGGACCCGAGCTACTCACCATCACGACCAAGGAGCTGCTCGCGCTGTAGGGCGCGCACGCCTCCCCGGTCCCACGTCAGTCCAGAGTCCAGGAGATTCCGCAACCGTGGCTTCCACGAACGACCTCAAGAACGGCATGGTGCTCAAGCTCGAAGGCGGCCAGCTCTGGTCCGTCGTCGAGTTCCAGCACGTCAAGCCCGGCAAGGGCCCGGCCTTCGTGCGCACCAAGCTCAAGAACGTGCTGTCCGGCAAGGTCGTCGACAAGACCTTCAACGCGGGCGTCAAGGTCGAGACGGCCACCATCGACCGTCGTGACATGCAGTTCTCCTACATGGACGGCGACTACTTCGTCTTCATGGACATGGAGACGTACGACCAGTTGATGGTCGAGCGCAAGGCCGTCGGCGACGCCGCGAACTTCCTGGTCGAGGGCTTCACCGCCTCCGTCGCCCAGCACGAGGGCTCGGTGCTCTACGTCGAGCTCCCCGCCGCCGTCGTCCTGTCGATCCAGCACACCGACCCGGGCGTCCAGGGCGACCGCTCCACCGGCGGCACCAAGCCCGCCACGCTGGAGACCGGCCACGAGATCCAGGTCCCGCTCTTCGTCACCACCGGTGAGAAGGTCAAGGTCGACACGCGCACCAGCGACTACCTCGGCCGGGTGAACGACTAACCGTGGCCGCTCGGAGCAAGGCCCGCAAGCGCGCCTTCCAGATCCTCTTCGAGGCCGACCAGCGCGACGCCTCCGTGCAGGAGGTCCTCGCGGACCAGGTCCGGTACGCGCGCTCGGACGACCGGCAGCCGCCGGTCAACGAGTTCACCATGCAACTGGTGGAGGGGTACGCGTCCCACGTGGCGCGGATCGACGAGCTCATCGCGACCTACGCGGTGGACTGGGACCTCGACCGGATGCCCGTCGCCGACCGGAACATCGTGCGCCTCGGCGCGTACGAGCTGATCTGGGAGGACGGCACGCCGGACGCGGTCGTCATCGACGAGGCGGTGCAGCTCGCCAAGGAGTTCTCCACCGACGAGTCGCCGGCCTTCGTCAACGGCCTCCTGGCGCGCTTCAAGGACCTGAAGCCGCGCCTGCGCAGGGACGCGGACGTCTGAGTCCCACCCGTACCCGGTGGTCGAAGGGGCCCGCGGCACCGTTCGGTGCCGCGGGCCCCTTCGGTCGGTCCCGGGCTCTCCGGGGCTATTCGAGGACCCGGAAGCCTCCGCGGGCCCGGGAGCGTCCCGTACGGGCCCGGAAAGCACGAGATCCGTGGACGTCGGCGACGTCCACGGATCCGGCGGTACGTTTCTGCTCAACCCTCCGAAGGGGTCAGCCCTCCTCGTGGGCGACCGCGCGGCGCGCGTCCGCGTCCAGCACGCCCCAACTGATGAGCTGCTCGGTGAGGACCGAGGGGGACTGGTCGTAGATGACGGCGAGGGTGCGCAGGTCGTCCTGGCGGATCGACAGCACCTTGCCGTTGTAGTCGCCGCGCTGCGACTGGATCGTCGCGGCGTAGCGCTGGAGCGGGCCGGCCTTCTCCTGGGGGACGTGGGCCAGGCGCTCCAGGTCCAGGACCAGCTTCGGCGGCGGCTCGGCGGCCCCGCCCGGCGTCGTGCCCGGCAGGAGCTCCTGCACCGGCACGCCGTAGAAGTCCGCCAGCTCGGCAAGCCGCTGCACGGTCACGGCGCGGTCGCCCCGCTCGTACGAGCCGACCACCACGGCCTTCCAGCGGCCCTGGGACTTCTCCTCCACCCCGTGGAGCGAGAGACCCTGCTGGGTACGGATGGCGCGGAGTTTGGCCCCGAGCTGCTTTGCGTATTCGCTGGACATAACGCTCCCGGACGCTGTGACGACATGCGGCTGCGCCGCGCGGCTGGTAACTCACTGTGAGGTTACGCAGCGTTACACCTACCCGTCAAGCCGAAAGGTCCGTACCGCCCCCCTCCGGGGGACGGCGCCCGGAGGGGCGCCGGGGGTGTGCGGAGGGCGCCGCGCCACCCCTGGTAGGGTGGGGGCGCAAGTACGACGTCCTTTAAGAGCCGTCCCGTGAGGCGGAGAAGGAGGTCCGTTTTCCATGGACACCCGGCTGGACACCCAGCAGCAGTACGGCGACGACGCGCGGCCCGTTCTCGAAGGCCCCGACATCGCGCGGGTCCTCACCCGCATCGCCCACGAGATCGTCGAGCGCGCCAAGGGCGCGGACGACGTGGTCCTCCTCGGCATTCCCACCCGCGGCGTCTTCCTCGCCCGCCGGCTCGCCGAGAAGCTCGCCTCCATCACCGGCACCAAGGTCCCGGTCGGTTCCCTCGACATCACCATGTACCGGGACGACCTGCGGATGAAGCCGGCCCGCGCCATCGGCCGCACCGAGATCCCCGCCGACGGCATCGACGGGCGCCTCGTCGTCCTCGTCGACGACGTCCTCTTCTCCGGCCGCACCATCCGCGCCGCCCTCGACGCCCTCGGCGACATCGGCCGCCCCCGCGCCGTCCAGCTCGCCGTCCTCGTCGACCGCGGCCACCGCGAGCTGCCCATCCGCGCCGACTACGTCGGCAAGAACCTCCCCACGTCGCTGCGGGAGACGGTCAAGGTCCTGCTCGCCGAGGAAGACGGTCGCGACACCGTCCTGCTCGGCTCCAAGCCCGCCTCCTAGCCGGACCGGCTTCCCGCCGGGGCCGGGGCACCCCCCTGCCCCCGCACGCCCGCACGCCTCCCCACCACGGAGAGAAACCCCGATGATGCGTCACCTCATCTCGGCCGCCGACCTCACCCGCGACGACGCCGTACTGATCCTCGACACCGCCGAGGAGATGGCCCGGGTGGCCGACCGGCCCATCAAGAAGCTGCCGACCCTGCGCGGCCGCACCATCTGCAACCTCTTCTTCGAGGACTCCACCCGGACCCGGATCTCCTTCGAGGCCGCCGAGAAGCGCCTCTCCGCCGACGTCATCAACTTCGCGGCCAAGGGCTCCAGCGTCTCCAAGGGCGAGTCCCTCAAGGACACCGCCCAGACCCTGGAGGCCATGGGCGTCGACGCGGTCGTCATCCGGCACGGCGCCTCCGGCGCCCCGTACCGCCTCGCCACCTCCGGCTGGATCGACGCCCCCGTCGTCAACGCCGGCGACGGCACACACCAGCACCCCACCCAGGCCCTCCTGGACGCCTTCACCATGCGCCGCCGCCTCGTCGGCCGCGACACCGGACTCGGCCAGGACCTCGCCGGCAAGCGGATCACCCTCGTCGGCGACGTCCTGCACAGCCGGGTCGCCCGCTCCAACGTCGACCTGCTGCACACCCTCGGCGCCGAGGTCACCCTGGTGGCCCCGCCCACCCTGGTCCCCGTCGGCGTCGAGACCTGGCCCTGCGAGGTCTCCTACGACCTCGACGCCGTGCTGCCGAAGTCCGACGCGGTGATGATGCTGCGCGTGCAGCGCGAGCGGATGAACGCCGCCTTCTTCCCCACCGAGCGCGAGTACTCGCGCCGCTACGGCCTCGACGGCGAGCGGATGGCGAGGATGCCCGAGCACGCCATCGTGATGCACCCCGGTCCCATGGTCCGCGGCATGGAGATCACCGCCGAGGTCGCCGACTCCGACCGCTGCACGGTCGTCGAGCAGGTCGCCAACGGCGTCTCCGTCCGCATGGCCGTGCTCTACCTGCTCCTGGGCGGCTCCGAGCCCGCCGTCACCACCACCCCCGCCGCGCGCACCGAGGAGACCAAGTAACCATGAGCAAGATCCTGATCCGCGGGGCGAAGGTACTGGGCGGCGAGCCGCAGGACGTCCTGATCGACGGCGAGACCGTCGCGGAGGTCGGCACCGGCCTCTCCGCCGAGGGCGCGACCGTGATCGAGGCCGGCGGGCAGGTCCTCCTGCCGGGTCTGGTCGACCTCCACACCCACCTGCGCGAGCCCGGCCGCGAGGACTCCGAGACCGTCCTCACCGGCACCCGCGCCGCCGCCGTCGGCGGCTACACCTCCGTCTTCGCCATGGCCAACACCCACCCGGTCGCCGACACCGCCGGCGTCGTCGAGCAGGTCTACCGGCTCGGCCAGGAGCACGGCTACTGCGACGTGCAGCCCATCGGCGCCGTCACCGTCGGCCTGGAGGGCAAGAAGCTCGCCGAGCTCGGCGCCATGCACGACTCCGCCGCCGGCGTCACCGTCTTCTCCGACGACGGCAAGTGCGTCGACGACGCCGTGATCATGCGCCGCGCCCTGGAGTACGTGAAGGCCTTCGGCGGCGTCGTCGCCCAGCACGCCCAGGAGCCCCGCCTCACCGAGGGCGCCCAGATGAACGAGGGCGTCGTCTCCGCCGAGCTCGGCCTCGGCGGCTGGCCCGCCGTCGCCGAGGAGTCGATCATCGCCCGCGACGTCCTCCTCGCCGAGCACGTCGGCTCCCGCGTCCACATCTGCCACCTCTCCACCGCCGGCTCCGTCGAGATCGTCCGCTGGGCCAAGTCCCGCGGCATCGACGTCACCGCCGAGGTCACCCCGCACCACCTCCTCCTCACGGACGAGCTGGTCCGCTCGTACAACCCGGTCTACAAGGTCAACCCGCCGCTGCGCACCGAGAAGGACGTCCTCGCGCTCCGCGAGGCGCTGGCCGACGGCACGATCGACATCGTCGCCACCGACCACGCCCCGCACCCGCACGAGGACAAGGACTGCGAGTGGGCCGCGGCCGCCATGGGCATGGTCGGCCTGGAGACCGCCCTCTCCGTCGTCCAGCAGACGATGGTCGAGACCGGACTGCTCGACTGGGCCGGCGTCGCCGACCGCATGTCCTTCGCCCCCGCCCGCATCGGCCGGGCCAAGGGCCACGGACGCCCCGTCTCGGCTGGTGAGCCCGCGAACCTGACCCTGGTCGATCCGGCTTACCGTGGAGTCGTGGACCCCGCGGACTTCGCCTCCCGCAGCCGCAACACCCCGTACGAGGGCCGCGAGCTGCCGGGACGCGTCACCCACACCTTCCTGCGGGGCCGGGCAACGGTCGTGGACGGGAAGCTGGCGTGACACCACTCATCGCAATCGCCGCAGAGGCAGCCGAACAGAAGTCGGCGGAGGTGACCGACTGGGCCGGAAGGATCGGCTGGGTCGCCGGACTGCTGCTCTTCGTCGCCTTCGTGTACTGGCTCATGCGCCAGGGATGGAAGTGGCGCGGCAGCCTCCAGTCCGGCCTCCCCGCACTGCCCACCGCGCCGGAGACGGCCGGTGCGGCGAAACTGACCCTCAGCGGGCGTTACCACGGGTCCACGACCGCCGGGCAGTGGCTCGACCGGATCGTCGCCCACGGCCTCGGCACCCGCAGCCGCGTCGAGCTCACGCTCACCGACGCCGGGATCGCGGTCGTGCGCCCCGGGGCGAACGACTTCTTCGTCCCGGCCGACGCCCTGCGCGAGGCACGCCTCGACAAGGGCATCGCCGGCAAGGTCCTCGCCGAGGGCGGGCTCCTGATCGTCACCTGGGAGCACGGCGGCACCCTCCTCGACTCCGGCTTCAGGTCCGACCGGGCGGCGGAACACACCGCCTGGGTCGAGACCGTCAACTCCATGATCAGCGCAACGGAAGGCATCGCACGATGACGACCTCCACCCAGGGAGGCGCCTCGCAGAGGCAGAAGGCGGCCCCCGCCGTACTCGTCCTGGAGGACGGCCGCATCTTCCGCGGCCGCGCCTACGGGGCCGTGGGGGAGACCTTCGGCGAGGCCGTGTTCTCCACCGGCATGACCGGCTACCAGGAGACCCTGACCGACCCGTCGTACCACCGCCAGGTCGTGGTCATGACGGCCCCGCACGTCGGCAACACCGGCGTCAACGACGAGGACCCCGAGTCCGGTCGCATCTGGGTCTCCGGCTACGTCGTCCGCGACCCCGCCCGCGTCTCCTCCAACTGGCGCGCGCGCCGCTCGCTCGACGAGGAGCTGGCGCGCCAGGGCGTCGTCGGGATCTCCGGCGTCGACACCCGCGCCCTCACCCGCCACCTGCGCGAGCGCGGCGCCATGCGCGTCGGCATCTTCTCCGGCGACGCCTGGACGGGCGTCCGCGACGAGGCCCTGCTCGCCAAGGTCAGGACGCAGCCCGAGATGAAGGGCGCGAACCTCTCCGCCGAGGTCGCCACCAAGGAGACGTACGTCGTCCCCGCGGTCGGCGAGAAGAAGTTCACGGTCGCCGCCGTCGACCTCGGCATCAAGGGCATGACCCCGCACCGGATGGCCGAGCGCGGCATCGAGGTCCACGTCCTGCCCGCCACCGCCACCGCCGAGGACGTCTACGCGGTCCGGCCCGACGGGGTGTTCTTCTCCAACGGCCCCGGCGACCCGGCCACCGCCGACGGTCCCGTCGCCCTCATGCAGTCCGTCCTGGAGCGCAAGACGCCGCTCTTCGGCATCTGCTTCGGCAACCAGATCCTGGGCCGCGCCCTCGGCTTCGGCACGTACAAGCTGAAGTACGGCCACCGGGGCATCAACCAGCCGGTCCAGGACCGCACCACCGGCAAGGTCGAGGTCACCGCGCACAACCACGGCTTCGCCGTGGACGCGCCCCTCGACAAGGTCTCCGACACCCCCTTCGGGCGCGCCGAGGTCTCCCACGTCTGTCTCAACGACAACGTCGTGGAGGGTCTCCAGTTGCTCGACCGGCCGGCCTTCTCGGTGCAGTACCACCCCGAGGCGGCAGCGGGCCCGCACGACGCCGCGTACCTCTTCGACCGCTTCGTATCCCTGATGGAGGCCGAGCGTGCCTAAGCGCACCGATATCCAGTCCGTCCTGGTCATCGGCTCCGGCCCGATCGTGATCGGGCAGGCCGCGGAGTTCGACTACTCCGGCACCCAGGCGTGCCGCATCCTCAAGGCCGAGGGCCTGCGGGTGATCCTGGTCAACTCCAACCCGGCCACGATCATGACCGACCCGGAGATCGCCGACGCCACGTACGTCGAGCCGATCACTCCGGAGTTCGTCGAGAAGATCATCGCCAAGGAGCGCCCCGACGCCCTCCTGCCCACCCTCGGCGGCCAGACCGCGCTGAACACCGCGATCTCCATGCACGAGCAGGGTGTGCTGGAGAAGTACGGCGTGGAGCTGATCGGCGCGAACGTCGAGGCGATCCACAAGGGTGAGGACCGCGACCTGTTCAAGGGCGTCGTCGAGGCCGTCAAGGCCAAGATCGGGCACGGCGAGTCGGCCCGTTCGGTGATCTGCCACTCGATGGACGACGTGATCAGGGGCGTCGACACCCTCGGCGGCTACCCGGTCGTGGTCCGCCCCTCCTTCACGATGGGCGGCGCCGGCTCGGGCTTCGCGCACGACGAGGAGGAGCTGCGCCGGATCGCCGGGCAGGGCCTGACGCTCTCGCCGACCACCGAGGTGCTCCTGGAGGAGTCCATCCTCGGGTGGAAGGAGTACGAGCTGGAGCTGATGCGCGACAAGAACGACAACGTCGTGGTCGTCTGCTCCATCGAGAACTTCGACCCGATGGGCGTGCACACCGGCGACTCGATCACGGTGGCGCCGTCGATGACGCTGACCGACCGCGAGTACCAGCGGCTGCGCGACATCGGCATCGCGATCATCCGCGAGGTCGGGGTGGACACCGGCGGCTGCAACATCCAGTTCGCGGTCAATCCGGACGACGGCCGGATCATCGTGATCGAGATGAATCCGCGTGTCTCCCGGTCGAGTGCGCTGGCGTCGAAGGCGACGGGTTTCCCGATCGCCAAGATCGCGGCGCGTCTGGCGGTGGGTTACACGCTGGACGAGATCCCGAACGACATCACGGAGAAGACTCCGGCCTCCTTCGAGCCCACCCTCGACTACGTCGTCGTCAAGGCCCCCCGCTTCGCGTTCGAGAAGTTCCCGGCCGCCGACTCCACGCTGACCACGACGATGAAGTCGGTGGGTGAGGCGATGGCGATCGGCCGCAACTTCACCGAGGCGCTCCAGAAGGCGCTGCGGTCGCTGGAGAAGAAGGGTTCGCAGTTCACCTTCACCGGCGAGCCGGGTGACAAGGACGAGCTGCTGCGCGAGTCCGTCCGTCCCACCGACGGCCGGATCAACACGGTCATGCAGGCGATCCGTGCCGGTGCCACCCCGGAGGAGGTCTTCGACGCGACGAAGATCGACCCGTGGTTCGTCGACCAGCTCTTCCTGATCAAGGAGATCGCCGACGAGCTGGCCGCCGCCGAGAAGCTCGACCCGGAGATCCTGGCCGAGGCCAAGCGCCACGGCTTCTCCGACGCCCAGATCGCCGAGATCCGCGGCCTGCGCGAGGACGTCGTCCGCGAGGTCCGCCACGCGCTCGGCGTCCGCCCGGTCTACAAGACGGTCGACACCTGCGCGGCGGAGTTCGCGGCGAAGACGCCGTACTTCTACTCCTCCTACGACGAGGAGTCCGAGGTCGCGCCGCGCGAGAAGCCGGCCGTCATCATCCTCGGCTCCGGTCCGAACCGGATCGGGCAGGGCATCGAGTTCGACTACTCCTGTGTCCACGCCTCCTTCGCGCTGAGCGAGGCGGGTTACGAGACGGTGATGGTCAACTGCAACCCCGAGACCGTCTCCACCGACTACGACACCTCCGACCGCCTGTACTTCGAGCCGCTCACCCTCGAAGACGTCCTGGAGATCGTCCACGCCGAGACCCTCGCCGGCCCGGTCGCCGGCGTCGTGGTCCAGCTCGGCGGCCAGACCCCGCTGGGTCTGTCCCAGGCGCTGAAGGACAACGGCGTGCCGGTCGTCGGCACCTCCCCGGAGGCGATCCACGCCGCCGAGGACCGCGGCGCCTTCGGCCAGGTCCTGGCCGAGGCCGGGCTCCCGGCCCCCAAGCACGGCACCGCGACCACCTTCGCCGGCGCCAAGGCCATCGCGGACGAGATCGGCTACCCCGTCCTGGTCCGCCCGTCGTACGTGCTGGGCGGGCGCGGCATGGAGATCGTGTACGACGAGTCCCGCCTGGAGTCGTACATCGCCGAGTCCACCGAGATCAGCCCCACCCGGCCGGTCCTGGTCGACCGGTTCCTGGACGACGCGATCGAGATCGACGTGGACGCGCTCTACGACGGTGAGGAGCTCTACCTCGGTGGTGTGATGGAGCACATCGAGGAGGCCGGTATCCACTCCGGCGACTCGGCCTGTGCGCTGCCGCCGATCACGCTTGGCGGGCACGACATCAAGCGGCTGCGGACCTCCACGGAGGCCATCGCCAGGGGCGTCGGCGTGCGCGGGCTGATCAACATTCAGTTCGCGATGGCCGGGGACATCCTCTACGTCCTGGAGGCCAACCCGCGCGCCTCGCGCACGGTGCCCTTCACCTCCAAGGCCACCGCCGTGCCGCTGGCGAAGGCCGCGGCCCGGATCTCGCTGGGCACCACCATCGCCGAGCTGCGCGCCGAGGGCCTGCTGCCGAGGAACGGTGACGGCGGGACGCTGCCGTTCGACGCGCCGATCTCCGTCAAGGAGGCCGTCATGCCCTGGTCGCGGTTCCGTGACATCCACGGCCGCGGCGTCGACACCGTGCTGGGGCCGGAGATGCGTTCCACGGGTGAGGTGATGGGCATCGACTCGGTCTTCGGCACCGCCTACGCCAAGTCCCAGGCCGGCGCCTACGGGCCCCTGCCCACCAAGGGCCGGGCGTTCATCTCGGTGGCCAACCGCGACAAGCGCTCGATGATCTTCCCGGCGCGTGAGCTGGTCGCCCACGGCTTCGAGCTCCTGGCCACCTCGGGCACGGCCGAGGTCCTCAAGCGCAACGGCATCAACGCCACCGTGGTGCGCAAGCTCAGCGAGGGCGAGGGCGCGCACGGGGAGAAGACGATCGTGCAGCTCATCCACGACGGGGAGGTCGACCTCATCGTCAACACCCCCTACGGCACCGGCGGCCGCCTCGACGGCTACGAGATCCGCACCGCCGCCGTCTCCCGCGGCGTCCCGTGCCTGACCACCGTCCAGGCCCTCGCCGCAGCCGTCCAGGGCATCGACGCGCTCAACCACGGCGGCGTCGGCGTCCGCTCCCTCCAGGAGCACGCCGAGCACCTCGTCGCGGCCCGCGACTAGCAGCCCGTACGGAGAAGGGGGACACCGGCCACAGCGCGGTGTCCCCCTCTTCATGACCGAACAAGGGATATTTCGGACGATGTACAAGCTGTTCTTCCACCTGGTCTTCAAGCGGATGGACCCCGAGCAGGCCCACTACCTGGCCTTCCGCTGGATCCGCCTGGCCGCCCGCGTCCCGGTGCTCCGCACCTTCGCCGCCGCCGCCCTCGCCCCCCGGTACGAGGAGCTGCGCACCGAGGCCCTCGGCCTGCGCATGCACGGCCCCTTCGGCCTCGCCGCAGGCTTCGACAAGAACGCCGTCGCCATCGACGGCATGGCCATGCTCGGCTTCGACCACGTCGAGATCGGCACCGTCACCGGCGAGGCCCAGCCGGGCAACCCCAAGAAGCGCCTCTTCCGGCTCGTCCCGGACCGCGCCCTGATCAACCGCATGGGCTTCAACAACGAGGGCTCCGCCGCCGTCGCCGCCCGCCTCCGCGCGCGCGTACCGGTCTTCAGGACGGTCGTGGGCGTCAACATCGGCAAGACCAAGGTCGTCCCCGAGGCCGAGGCCGCCGCCGACTACGTGAAGTCCACCGAGCGCCTCGCCGCGCACGCCGACTACCTCGTCGTCAACGTCTCCTCCCCGAACACCCCCGGTCTGCGCAACCTCCAGGCCACCGAGTCCCTGCGCCCCCTCCTGACGGCCGTGCGCGAGGCGGCCGACCGCACGGTCACCGACCGCCGGGTCCCGCTCCTGGTCAAGATCGCCCCCGACCTGGCCGACGAGGACGTGGACGCGGTCGCCGACCTCGCCCTGGAGCTGGGCCTCGACGGCATCATCGCCACCAACACCACCATCGCCCGCGAGGGCCTCGGCCTGACGTCCGCGCCCGAGCTGATCGAGGAGACCGGCGGGCTGTCCGGCCGCCCGGTCAAGCAGCGCTCCCTGGAGGTCCTGCGCCGCCTCCACGCGCGCGTGGGCGACCGCCTGGTCCTCGTCGGCGTCGGCGGCATCGAGAACGCCGAGGACGCCTGGCAGCGCATCCTCGCCGGCGCCACCCTCGTCCAGGGCTACAGCGCCTTCGTCTACGAGGGCCCGTTCTACGCCCGCGCGATCCACAAGGGCCTCGCCGCGCGCCTCGCGGCCTCCCCGTACGCCACCCTCGCCGAGGCCGTCGGCGCCGACAACCGAAAGGCCGCCCAGTGACGCTCTCCTTCGGATCCCGCCTGCGCTCCGCCATGGACGAGCGCGGTCCGCTCTGCGTCGGCATCGACCCGCACGCCGCCCTGCTCGACTCCTGGGGCCTCACCGACGACATCGCCGGTCTGGAGCGCTTCACCTTCACCGTCGTCGAGGCCCTCGCCGGCACCGTGGCCGTCTTCAAGCCCCAGGCCGCCTTCTTCGAGCGCTTCGGCTCGCGCGGCGTCGCCGTCCTGGAGCGCGCCGTCTCCGACCTGCGCGCGGCGGGCGGCCTGGTCGTCATGGACGCCAAGCGCGGGGACATCGGCTCCACCATGGCCGCCTACGCCGAGGCCTTCCTGCGCAAGGAGTCCCCGCTCTTCTCCGACGCGCTCACGGTCTCCCCGTACCTCGGCTACGGCTCCCTGCGGCCGGCCGTCGACCTGGCCCGCGAGTCCGGCGCCGGCCTCTTCGTCCTCGCGCTGACCTCCAACCCGGAGGGGAGCGAGGTCCAGCGGGCCGTCCGCGAGGACGGGCGGACGATCGGCGCGACGATGCTCGCCCACCTGGCCGAGGAGAACGCGGGGGAGACCCCCATGGGCTCCTTCGGCGCGGTCGTCGGCGCCACCCTCGGCGACCTGTCCTCCTTCGACCTGGACATCAACGGCCCCCTCCTGGCCCCCGGCATCGGCGCCCAGGGCGCGACCCCCGCCGACCTCCCCGCCGTCTTCGGCGCGGCGGTCCGCAACGTCGTCCCGAACGTCAGCCGCGGGGTCCTGCGGCACGGTCCGGACGCCACCGCCCTGCGGGACTCGGCGCTCCGGTACGCGGACGAGATCCGCGCGGCCGTCGGCGCCTGATCCCCGGCGGGACCAATCCGCAGGTCGGAGCGGATCGGGCCGGTTCCCGGGCCCGCTCCGGCCGGTCGTCCCGCCACTTGACGAAATCTTGGCCCAAAACCCGGTCGTTATGCCGGGAAAGTCCTGGTCGGTCGATGCTGACCAGGACTTTTCCGCTGTTCTCGCTGACTGGAGCGGCCTCGGCCGCTAGTCTCCGGGGCAGAGCAGGCGTTCAGCGGCCACTGCGCTGACCGTTGCTCCACTGGTGCGGGGCGACTAGGTTCCTCACCGGTCCGTATCCGACAGATCGACATCCGAGGTGACGTAGGCGTGGCTCTTCCGCCCCTTACCCCTGAACAGCGCGCAGCCGCGCTCGAGAAGGCCGCCGCGGCTCGCCGGGAGCGGGCCGAGGTCAAGAATCGACTCAAGCACTCCGGTGCATCCCTCCACGACGTCATCAAGACGGGCCAGGAGAACGACGTCATCGGCAAGATGAAGGTCTCCGCGCTCCTGGAGTCCCTGCCGGGCGTGGGCAAGGTCCGCGCCAAGCAGATCATGGAGCGGCTCGGCATCTCCGAGAGCCGCCGGGTGCGCGGTCTCGGCTCCAACCAGATCGCCTCCCTGGAGCGGGAGTTCGGCTCCACCGGCGCCTGACCTTTCGGGACATTCCCGGCATGAGGCGTCCTCCCTGCGCAAGCAGGGGTGAACCACTGGAATAATCGCTGCATGGCAGCAGAGGTACGTCCGCGGCTGACCGTGCTCTCCGGCCCCTCCGGGGTCGGCAAGAGCACGGTCGTCGCGCATATGCGCAAGGTCCACCCCGAGGTCTGGCTCTCGGTGTCGGCGACGACACGGAAGCCCCGCCCCGGCGAGAAGCACGGCGTCCACTACTTCTTCGTGACGGACGACGAGTTCGACAAGCTGATCGCCAACGGTGAGCTCCTCGAATGGGCCGAGTTCGCGGGCAACCGCTACGGCACCCCGCGCGGCGCGGTCCTCGACCGCCTCGACTCCGGCGAGCCCGTCCTCCTGGAGATCGACCTCCAGGGCGCCCGCCAGGTGAAGGACTCCATGCCGGAGTCCCAGCTCGTCTTCCTGGCCCCGCCGAGCTGGGACGAACTGGTCCGCCGCCTCACCGGCCGCGGCACCGAGTCCCCCGAGGTCATCCAGCGCCGCCTGGACGCCGCGAAGGTCGAGCTGGCCGCCGAGGCCGAGTTCGACACCACCCTCGTCAACACCTCCGTCGAGGACGTGGCGCGCGAGCTGCTAACGTTGATGAACGTTGTCTGATCTTTTCTCCATCTTCGGAAGGTAGAGCGTGTCCTCTTCCATCACCGCGCCCGAGGGCATCATCAACCCGCCGATCGACGAGCTGCTCGAGGCCACCGACTCGAAGTACAGCCTCGTGATCTACGCGGCCAAGCGCGCGCGTCAGATCAACGCGTACTACTCCCAGCTCGGCGAGGGCCTGCTGGAGTACGTGGGTCCGCTCGTCGACACCCACGTCCACGAGAAGCCGCTCTCGATCGCCCTGCGCGAGATCAACGCGGGTCTGCTGACGTCCGAGGCCATCGAGGGCCCGGCGCAGTAAGCGCGCAGCGCTTGTAACGCTTGTCACCACAGGCCCGGCGGACCATCCGCCGGGCCTGTGGTGTCTCATGGAGTCGTACGCATCCGAGTGCGCGTCCGAGTGCGGGGAGTCGTGGAAGTCGTGGCAAAGCCGAAGGTCGTTCTGGGCGTCACCGGCGGCATCGCCGCCTACAAGGCGTGCGAGCTGCTCCGCCGGCTCACCGAGTCGGGCCACGACGTCCGGGTCGTGCCCACCGACTCCGCGCTGCACTTCGTCGGCGCGGCCACCTGGTCCGCGCTCTCCGGGAACCCCGTCTCGACCGAGGTCTGGGAGTCCGTCCACGAGGTGCCGCACGTACGGATCGGCCAGGGCGCCGACCTCGTCGTGGTCGCCCCCGCCACCGCCGACATGCTCGCCAAGGCCGCCCACGGCCTCGCCGACGACCTCCTCACCAACACGCTGCTCACCGCGCGCTGTCCCGTCGTCTTCGCCCCCGCCATGCACACCGAGATGTGGGAGCACCCGGCGACCCAGGAGAACGTGGCGACCCTGCGCCGCCGCGGCGCCGTCGTCGTCGAGCCCGCCGTCGGCCGCCTCACCGGTGCCGACACCGGCAAGGGGCGGCTGCCCGACCCGGGCGAGATCTTCGAGGTCTGCCGCCGTGTCCTCGCCCGGGGCGCCACCGTCCCCGACCTCGCCGGCCGTCACGTCGTCGTCAGCGCGGGCGGCACCCGCGAGCCCCTCGACCCCGTCCGCTACCTGGGCAACCGCTCCTCCGGCAAGCAGGGCTACGCCCTCGCCCGGGCCGCCGCCGCCCGGGGGGCCCGGGTCACCCTCGTCGAGGCCAACACCGGCCTGCCCGACCCGGCCGGCGTCGACGTCGTCCGCGTCGGCACCGCCGTCCAGCTCCGCGAGGCCGTCCTCAAGGCCGCCGCCGACGCCGACGCGGTGGTCATGGCGGCCGCCGTCGCCGACTTCCGCCCCGCCGTCTACGCCCCCGGCAAGATCAAGAAGAAGGGCGACGACGGCGCCCCCGTCGTCGAACTCGTCCGCAACCCCGACGTTCTCGCCGAGCTCTCCGCCGACCGGGCCCTGCCCGGTCAGGTGGTCGTCGGCTTCGCCGCCGAGACCGACGACGTCCTCGCCAACGGACGCGAGAAGCTCGCCCGCAAGGGCTGCGACCTCCTCGTCGTCAACGAGGTGGGGGAGCGCAAGACCTTCGGCTCCGAGGAGAACGAGGCCGTGGTGCTCGCCGCGGACGGCACCGAGACCCCCGTGCCGTACGGACCGAAGGAAGCGCTCGCCGAGACGGTCTGGGACCTGGTCCTGCCCCGGTTGCGTCCCACCGGCTGAGACGGCCGGGATGTCCGGGTCCGGTCAGTCCCGGTGCGCCGCCGTTCGGGCGCCGTCACCCGGGCGGAGGAGCGAAACACCCGCCCCGCGAGTGATTCGCGTCCCACCGGAGCGGCCGCCCCGCCCTTGCGGGCGGCCGGTTCCGGCCGCCGCGGGGCATTCGCCAGGCGAGACACCTGGTCCATTGTCCGACCACGACCGATAGACTGTTCGTGGAACGTCGCGGGGCGCAGCCCCCTGCCGGTCCGCGCCACGAGTAGCCAGCAGCCGCTGCAACCCCAGGGAGCGTTGTGTCCCGTCGTCTGTTCACCTCGGAGTCCGTCACCGAGGGGCACCCCGACAAGATCGCTGACCAGATCAGCGACACCATCCTCGACGCACTGCTGCGCGAGGACCCCACCTCGCGCGTCGCCGTCGAGACGCTGATCACCACCGGCCTGGTGCACGTCGCCGGTGAGGTGACCACCAAGGCGTGGGCGGACATCCCCACCCTCGTCCGGAGCAAGATCCTGGAGATCGGTTACGACTCCTCGAAGAAGGGCTTCGACGGCGCCTCCTGCGGCGTGTCGGTGTCCATCGGATCGCAGTCCCCGGACATCGCCCAGGGTGTCGACACGGCGTACGAGAAGCGCGTCGAGGGTGCCTCCCAGGGGGACGGGGGCGACGAGCTGGACAAGCAGGGCGCCGGCGACCAGGGCCTGATGTTCGGCTACGCGTCGGACGAGACCCCCGAGCTGATGCCGCTGCCGATCCACCTGGCGCACCGGCTCTCGCGCCGCCTGACCGAGGTCCGCAAGAACGGCACCATCCCGTACCTGCGTCCCGACGGCAAGACCCAGGTCACCATCGAGTACGACGGCGACAAGGCCGTCCGTCTCGACACCGTCGTCGTCTCCTCGCAGCACGCGAGCGACATCGACCTGGAGTCGCTGCTCGCGCCCGACATCCGCGAGTTCGTCGTCGAGCACGTGCTCAAGCAGCTCGTCGAGGACGGCATCAAGCTCGACACCGACGGCTACCGCCTCCTGGTGAACCCGACCGGCCGCTTCGAGATCGGCGGCCCGATGGGTGACGCCGGCCTGACCGGCCGCAAGATCATCATCGACACGTACGGCGGCATGGCCCGCCACGGCGGCGGCGCCTTCTCCGGCAAGGACCCGTCGAAGGTCGACCGCTCGGCCGCCTACGCCATGCGCTGGGTCGCCAAGAACGTCGTGGCCGCCGGTCTGGCCGCGCGCTGCGAGGTCCAGGTCGCCTACGCGATCGGCAAGGCCGAGCCGGTGGGTCTGTTCGTGGAGACCTTCGGGACCAACGCGGTCGAGACCGAGAAGATCGAGAACGCCATCGCGGAGGTCTTCGACCTGCGACCGGCCGCGATCATCCGCGACCTCGACCTGCTGCGCCCGATCTACTCCCAGACCGCCGCCTACGGCCACTTCGGCCGCGAGCTGCCCGACTTCACCTGGGAGCGCACCGACCGCGTCGACGCCCTCAAGAAGGCCGCCGGGCTGTAGGCCCCGCAAGCGCACGACCGGAGCCCGGCACCCCGTGGGGGCGCCGGGCTCCGGTCCGTCCGGGCTGTCGGTGGCGTCTGGTAGGTATGGGGCCGTGAGCAGCGAGAACGAGAAGCCCTCCGAGGAACCCGAGCAGCTCGCGCTCATTCGGGAGACCGTGCGGAAGGCGAAGGTGCCGAAGGCCAAGCCGCGGACCTGGCGGGGGGCCGCCCTCGCCAAGGAGCTGCCCGTGGCCCGGGTCGTGGTGAACAAGGGAGTGCTCCACCTCGACCAGTTCTTCGACTACGCGGTCCCCGAGGAGCTGGACGAGGCCGCCCGGCCCGGAGTGCGCGTCCGCGTGCGGTTCGGGGCCGGGGCGCACCAGGTCAAGAACGGGCGCCGGGAGGGCGGCCGGCTCATCGACGGCTTCCTCGTCGAGCGCCGGGCCGCATCCGACTACTCCGGGCCGCTGGCCGCCCTCGCCGACGTCGTCTCCCCGGAACCGGTCCTCGGACCCGAGCTGCTCGGCCTCGCCCGCGCCGTCGCCGACCGGTACGCCGGCAGCCTCGCCGACGTCCTCCAGCTCGCCGTGCCGCCGCGCAGCGCCGCCGCCGAGCGCCGCCCCTCCCCGGAGCCGCTGCCGCCGCCGAGCGCCCCGGAGCCGGGAAGCTGGACGCGGTACGAGCAGGGGCCCGCGTTCCTGGACTCCCTCGCGCACGGCGGGGCGCCCCGCGCCGTGTGGAACGCGCTGCCGGGTCCGTACTGGGCCGAGGAGATCGCCCGGGCCGTCGCCGCGACCCTCGCCTCCGGGCGCGGCGCCCTCGTCGTCGTCCCCGACGGACGGGCCGCCGACCGGGTCGACGCGGCCCTGACCGGCGTCCTGGGGGAGGGGCGGCACGCGCTGCTCACCGCCGAGGCGGGCCCCGAGAAGCGGTACGCGCGCTGGCTCGCCGTGCGGCGCGGGGCCGTACGGGCCGTCGTCGGCACCCGGGCCGCGATGTTCGCCCCCGTACGGGACCTCGGGCTCGTCGTCGTCTGGGACGACGGCGACGGCAGCCACAGCGAGCCGCACGCCCCGCAGCCCCACGCGCGCGAGGTGCTCCTGCTGCGCGCCGCCCACGACCGGTGCGCCTTCCTCCTGGGCAGCACGAGCTGCACCGTCGAGGCCGCCCAGCTCGTCGAGACCGGCTGGGCCCGGGCGCTGACCGCCGGACGCGAGCGGGTCCGCGCGGCCGCCCCCCTGATCCGTACCGTCGGCGACGGCGAACTCGCCCGGGACGAGGCCGCGCGCGCCGCCCGGCTCCCCTCGCTCGCCTGGCAGACCGTGCGGGAGGGCCTCAAGACCGGCCCGGTGCTCGTGCAGGTGCCCCGCCGGGGGTACGTGCCGAGGCTGGCCTGCGAGCGCTGCCGGACGCCCGCCCGCTGCCGGCACTGCGCCGGGCCTCTGGAGGCCCCCGAGCAGCGGGAGCTGTGCTGCGGCTGGTGCGGGCGCGGCGCCCCCGACTGGCACTGCGTGGAGTGCGGCTCGACCCGACTGCGCGCCCAGGTGGTCGGCGCGCGGCGGACCGCCGAGGAACTCGGCCGGGCCTTCCCGGCCGTGCCGGTCCGCACCTCGGGCCGTGACCACGTCCTGGACAGCGTGCCCGGGCGCCCGGCACTCGTCGTCTCCACCCCCGGCGCCGAGCCCGTCGCCGAGGGCGGCTACGCGGCCGCCCTGCTCCTCGACGGCTGGGCCATGCTCGGCCGGCCCGACCTGCGCGCGGGCGAGGAGGCGCTGCGCCGCTGGATCGACGCGGCCTCCCTCGTGCGGGGGCAGGCCGAGGGCGGCACGGTCGTCGTGGTGGCCGAGCCGACGCTGCGGCCGGTGCAGGCGCTCGTCCGCTGGGACCCGGTCGGGCACGCCCGGCGCGAGCTGGCCGAGCGTGCCGAGCTGGGCTTCCCGCCGGTCTCCCGGATGGCCGCGGTGACCGGTCCGCCGGAGGCCGTCGAGGGCTTCCTGGCGGCGGCCGTGCTGCCCCCCGACGCCGAGGTCCTCGGCCCCGTGCCGCTGCCCGTGGTGCGCCCCGGCGGCGCCCGCAGGCCCGGCGACCCGCCGCCGGGCGAGCAGTGGGAGCGGGCCCTGGTCCGGGTCCCGCCGGGCAGCGGTGCGGCCCTGGCGGCGGCCCTCAAACAGACTCGGGCGTCCCGCCTCGCCCGCGGCGGCGGGGACCCGGTGCGGGTCCGCGTCGACCCGCCGGACATCGGCTGACACGGGGGACGCTCCCGTACGGACGGATGGGCGGCCGAGGACACGAGGCGGCCGCCCGGGCCTCTCCGTACGGACGGGAGGCGGCCGTGGAACGCCTGCTCGGGCTCCGTGCGGCCGCGGGACGCCCGCTCGGGCTCGTCCCCCGGACGGGAGACGGCCGCGGAGCGCCCGCCCGGCCCCGTGCGGACGCGAGACGGCCGCCCGTCCCACGAGGGGCGGGCGGCCGTGGCGTCTCGTGGGTCAGACGTTGCGGGGTGCGGGGAAGGCAGGCGGGCGGGGGTCCTCGCGGAGGGCGGCGCCGCCCGCCGAGGGCTGCGGCGGCATCGAACGGGCGGCGGGGACCGACGGGACGGGGCGGATCCCGCCCGGCTCCACCCCGTGCTCCTGCTCCGCGGCGGCGCTCTGCTGGGACGCCCGGCGGGCGCCGTAGCGGCGGTGGACGGCCTGCTTGGTGACCCCGAGCGCGGAACCCACCGCGTCCCACGAGAAACCGAGCGAGCGGTCGAAGTCGACCGCCGCGGTCACCAGGGTCTCGATGCTGTCCCGCAGCTCCTGGGCCAGCCGTACGGTCGGGGCGGGCGCGCGCCCGTACACGACGAAGCCCGTCGACGGGCCGGAGCGGCGAGGGCGGTAGACGTTGCCCAGTTGGGCCGTGAGCGTGCGCAGTGCGTCCACCTGCCGCCGGACCCGCTCGATGTCCCGCACGAGCAGGTGCAGACTCGCCCGGGCTTGGGCGTCGTGGGTTGCGTGGTCGGCCATGTGAAAGCCTCTCGAACCGGCGTGTAAGGGGGCGGGTCGCGAGGGAGCGGCGCGACCCGGTTGGGTCAATCTCTCTTGACCAACGCGCCACCGGGAGTTGGGTCACGCTGCGGGGGCGTACACGCATATGCGCGGAGCGCCCGTCCCCGCGTACGCCCCCTTCCGCCCCGGGCGCCGCGCGCCGGGCGGGACCCGCCGGGCACCGCCTAGACTGGTGCGCTGCCCCAACGCACCCGGAGAGACAGGCAGTCGCCACCCATGAAGCTCGTCTTCGCAGGCACCCCCGAGGTCGCCGTTCCCGCCCTGGACGCCCTGATCGCTTCCGGGCGGCACGAGGTGGCCGCCGTGGTCACCCGGCCCGACGCCCCGGCGGGACGCGGCCGGCGGCTCGTCGCGAGCCCGGTGGCCCAGCGGGCGGAGGAGGCGGGGATCGAGGTCCTCAAGCCGGCCAGGCCCCGGGACGAGGACTTCCTCGCCCGGCTGCGGGAGATCGCGCCGGACTGCTGCCCGGTCGTCGCGTACGGCGCCCTGCTGCCCAAGGCCGCCCTCGACGTCCCGGCCCGCGGCTGGGTCAACCTGCACTTCTCGCTGCTGCCCGCGTGGCGCGGCGCGGCGCCCGTGCAGCACGCGCTGATGGCGGGCGACCAGGTGACCGGTGCCTCCACCTTCCTGATCGAGGAGGGCCTCGACTCGGGGCCGGTCTACGGCGTCGTCACCGAGGACGTCCGCCCGACCGACACCAGCGGCGACCTGCTGACCCGGCTCGCCTTCGCGGGTGCCGGGCTGCTCGCCGCGACCATGGACGGCATCGAGGACGGCACGCTCCAGGCCGTCCCGCAGCCCGTCGAGGGCGTCACCCTCGCCCCGAAGATCCGGGTCGAGGACGCCCACGTGGACTTCGCGGCCCCCGCGCTCCGGGTGGACCGGGTGGTGCGCGGCTGCACCCCGGCCCCCGGCGCCTGGACCGTCTTCCGCGGCGAGCGCCTCAAGCTGATCCAGGTCACGCCCCTCCCGGACCGCACCGACCTGGCCCCCGGCGAGCTCGTGGTCGGCAAGAACAACGTGTACGCGGGCACCGGCTCGTACGCCGTCGAACTCCTCTGGGTCCAGCCCCAGGGCAAGAAGCCGATGAAGGCCGCCGACTGGGCCCGCGGGGTGCGGATCGCCCCGGGGGAGCACCTGGGCGCGTGACCCCGGCCGGGGCCGGGGAGGCGTCTCCCCGCCGGTCGTCGGCGCAGGGACCGGGGCGGGTCACCGGTGGCACCGGGCCCGGGGCGGTCCCGGTCGGGCGCGGCGGCGACCGGGCGGCGCCGTAGCCGTCGTCCGGACCGGGCGGACGGCCGGGCCCGCCCCCGCGGAGGGACTACGCTGGGAGCGTTCGACCTCGTCATTTCGTCACGCGGAGCACCTTTGAGCGAGCAGGCACGTCGCCGTCCCCCCAAGCCCTACCGGAAGCCCAGGAAGGACCCCGTCCGGATGCTCGCCTTCGAGGCGCTGCGGGCGGTCGACGAGCGGGACGCCTACGCGAACCTGGTGCTGCCCCCGCTGCTGAAGAAGGCCCGCGAGGGCGGGGACTTCGACGGGCGGGACGCGGCCCTCGCGACCGAGCTGGTGTACGGGACGCTGCGCCGCCAGGGCACGTACGACGCGATCATCGCCGCCTGCATCGACCGCCCGCTGCGCGAGGTCGACCCGCCCGTGCTCGACGTGCTGGCGCTCGGCGCGCACCAACTGCTCGGGACCCGGATCCCCACCCACGCCGCCGTCTCCGCCAGCGTCGAGCTGGCGCGGGTGGTGCTCGGCGACGGGCGGGCCAAGTTCGTGAACGCCGTGCTGCGGAAGATCGCGCGGCAGGACCTGGACGCCTGGGTGGCGCAGGTCGCCCCGCCGTACGACGAGGACCCCGAGGACCACCTCGCCGTCGTCCACTCCCACCCCCGCTGGGTCGTCTCGGCCCTGTGGGACTCGCTCGGCGGCGGCCGCGCCGGGATCGAGGACCTCCTGGAGGCGGACAACGAGCGCCCCGAGGTCACCCTCGTCGCCCGCCCCGGCCGCTCCACCACCGAGGAGCTCGCCGCGGCCACCGAGACCCTGCCGGGCCGCTGGTCGCCGTACGCCGTGCGGATGGCGGAGGGCGGCGAGCCCGGCGCCATCGAGGCGGTGAAGGAGGGCCGGGCCGGCGTCCAGGACGAGGGCAGCCAGCTCGTCGCCCTCGCCCTCGCGAACGCCCCCCTCGAAGGACCCGACGCCCGCTGGCTCGACGGCTGCGCGGGCCCCGGCGGCAAGGCCGCGCTCCTCGCCGCCCTCGCCTCCGGACGGGGCGCCGCGCTCCTCGCCTCCGAGAAGCAGCCGCACCGCGCCCGCCTGGTCGAGCGCGCCCTCGCCGGCAACCCCGGCCCGTACCAGGTGATCGCCGCCGACGGCACCCGCCCGCCGTGGGCCCCCGGCTCCTTCGACCGGGTCCTGATGGACGTGCCCTGCTCGGGCCTCGGCGCCCTGCGCCGCCGCCCCGAGGCCCGCTGGCGCCGCCGCCCCGACGACCTGGACGGCTTCGCCCCGCTCCAGCGCGCGCTGCTCACCGAGGCGCTGCGCGCGGTCCGCGTCGGCGGCGTCGTCGGGTACGCGACCTGCTCGCCGCACCTGGCCGAGACCCGGGTCGTCGTCGACGACGTCCTCAAGAAGACCGGCGGCGCCGAGCTGATCGACGCCCGTCCGCTACTGCCCGGCGTCCCCGCGCTCGGCGACGGCCCCGACGTCCAGCTCTGGCCGCATCTGCACGGTACGGACGCCATGTACCTGGCGCTGCTGCGCCGGACCGCCTGACCCCCGGACCGCCCTACCCTTCGATCACCTGACCGCAATATCCCGGTCCGTCCTGGTCCCGGGCTCGTCGTTTCGTACCGAACCTGGTCCGGACCTGAATCGAAACCGCCCAGCGGCAAAGAAGTGCCCAAGAACGTGGGAGGCTTGGCGCATGGCGCAGATCAACCCCAGCATCCTGTCCGCGGACTTCGCCCGGCTCGCCGAGGAGGCGAAGGCGGTCGAGGGAGCCGACTGGCTGCACGTCGACGTGATGGACAACCACTTCGTCCCCAACCTGACGCTGGGCGTGCCGATCGTGGAGTCCCTCGCACGGGCGACGGACACGCCGCTCGACTGCCACCTGATGATCGAGGACCCGGACCGCTGGGCCCCGCAGTACGTGGAGGCCGGCGCCGGTTCGGTGACCTTCCACGCCGAGGCGGCCGCCGCCCCCGTGCGGCTCGCGCGGGAGATCCGGGCCAAGGGCGCCCGCGCCTCGATGGCGCTCAAGCCGGCCACGCCCATCGAGCCGTACGAGGACCTGCTCCCCGAGCTCGACATGCTGCTGATCATGACCGTCGAGCCCGGCTTCGGCGGCCAGGCCTTCCTCGACATCATGCTGCCCAAGATCCGCCGCACCCGTGAGCTGATCTCCAAGCACGGTCTCGAACTGTGGCTCCAGGTCGACGGCGGGGTCGCGGAGTCCACGATCGAGCGGTGCGCCGAGGCCGGTGCCGACGTCTTCGTCGCGGGCTCGGCGGTGTACGGGGCGGCCGATCCGGCCGCCGCCGTCGCCTCGCTGCGGGCCCGCGCCGAGACCGCGACGGCCTCCGCCGCGTGGGCGTGTGGCCACTGAGCCTCCGGCGGATGAACGCGGTCCGTCGGGCCGCCGACAGGACTGATCAAGGCCCGTCGTTTCTGACAGGATGAACGACGAGCAGGAGTGTGAACGACCTCGGCACGTGAACGGCGTGACGTGAGCAAGCGGTACGTGAACGGCAGTGAGGAGAGCGCGGTGGCGGGTATGTCGGCGGGACGCTCAGCCCTGCGGATGGGCCCCGCGGAGCTGGTGCAGGCGGCGGCCATGGCCCGCCGCTTCTACCTGGAGGGCAAGTCCAAGATCCAGATCGCCGAGGAGTTCGGCGTGAGCCGCTTCAAGGTGGCCAGGGTCCTGGAGACCGCCCTGGAGCGCGACCTCGTACGGATCGAGATCCGCGTACCGGCCGAGCTGGACGCCGAGCGCTCCGACGCGCTCCGCGCCCGCTACGGGCTCCGCCACGCCGTCGTCGTCGAGTCCCCGGCGGAGGGCGAGGACGAGTCGCCCGACCCGGAGAACCTCGGCGAGGTCGCCGCCGACCTGCTCGGCGAGCTGGTCACCGAGGGCGACGTCCTCGGCCTGGCCTGGGGCCGCTCCACCATCCACATGGCGGCCGCGCTCGACCGGCTGCCGCCCTGCACGGTCGTCCAGCTCACCGGCGTGTACGACGCCGGGACCGCCGAGCGCGGCTCCGTCGAGGCCGTGCGCCGGGCCGCCCAGGTCTCCGGCGGCGAGGCCCACCCGATCTACGCCCCCATGCTGCTGCCCGACCCGGCGACGGCCGCCGCGCTGCGCAGCCAGACCGGCATCGCGCGGGCCTTCGAGTACTTCGACAAGGTGACCGTCGCCTGCGTGTCCATCGGCTCCTGGGAGCCGGGCATCTCCACCGTCCACGACATGCTCTCCGACGAGGAGCGCGCCCACTACGCCTCCCTCGGCGTCGCCGCCGAGATGTCCGCGCACCTCTTCGACGCCGAGGGGCGGCGGGTCGGCCGCGACCTGGGCGAGCGCTGCATCACCGTCGAGGCGGACCGGCTGCGCCGGATCCCCGAGGTCGTGGCCATCGCCGGCGGCCAGCGCAAGGCGGCGGCGATCGGCGCGGTGCTCCGCTCCGGGCTCGTCACCAGCCTGGTGACCGACCGCGCCGCGGCGGACTACCTGCTCACCGAGTCGAGGCCGGGCACCCACCCGGCGCTCGACCGCACGGACCCCGACAGCGGCTGAACCAGGCGCGCCCCCCGGGGTCGGAGCCGTCCCGCACCGGTATGTTCGGGACATGCTGCTCCGGCCCCCGCGCGTACTCCTCGCGCTCGTCCTCGCCGTCCTCCTGGGCGGCTTCCTGGCCGGGTGCTCCCCGGGCGACGGAGGCACGGGAACCGCCGCCCCGACCCGTACGACCGCGGCCGTCGCGCCCACCGGCACTTCGGGACTGCCCACCGTGCGGGCCGCCGACCTGCCGCCCGAGGCGCGCCGGACGCTCGACCTGATCGCGCGCGGCGGGCCCTACCCGTACGCCAAGGACGGCACCGTCTTCTCCAACTTCGAGAAGGCCCTGCCCCGCCGGGAGCGCGGCTACTACCACGAGTACACCGTGAGGACCCCCGGCGAACGCGACCGGGGGGGCGCGCCGCCTCGTCACCGGCCGCGGCGGCGAGACGTACTACACCGACGACTACTACGAGACCTTCCGGGAGGTGGCCACGGATGGGCCTTGACGACCCCGTCGTCCTCGACCTGACCGGCGTCGAGGACAAGGCCGCCCTCATGGACCGGTGCGCCGACGCGCTCGCGCTGCCCGACTGGTTCGGCCGCAACTGGGACGCCCTCGCCGACTGCCTCACCGACCTGCCCCGGCCGGTCGTCCTCGTCGTCACCCACTGGCAGGGGTACGCCGAGGCCCGGCCGCGCGAGTGGCGGACCGCCCGGGAGGTCTTCGCCGCGGCGGCCGACGAGAGTCCCGCCCGCCTCTCCGTCCTCCTCTCCCTGGGCGGGGACTTCGGAGGATCCTCCTAACCTCCTGCCGCAAGCCTCGGAGGATCGGCCCGGGACTGGTATGCGTACACCCGTGGGACAATGAACTACGTGCTTTTTCCCCTGGCTGAAATGCCTAGGGGCCGATCCGAACGACTGGGATGTCAGCACGTGCGTTTCCTCAATGACGTCAAGCCGCCCTACGACCTGACGTACGACGATGTGTTCATGGTGCCGAGCCGCTCGGCCGTCGGCTCCCGCCAGGCCGTGGACCTCTCCTCGCCCGACGGCACCGGGACGACGATCCCGCTCGTCGTGGCCAACATGACCGCCATCGCCGGCCGCCGGATGGCCGAGACCGTCGCCCGCCGCGGCGGACTGGTCGTCATCCCGCAGGACATCCCGATCGAGGTCGTCACCGACGTGATCTCGTGGGTGAAGAGCCGTCACCACGTCCTCGACACCCCGATCGTCCTGGAGCCGCACCAGACCGTCGCCGACGCCCTCGCGCTGCTGCCCAAGCGCGCCCACGACGCCGGCGTCGTCGTCGACGAGGACCGGCGCCCGGTGGGCGTCGTCACCGACGCCGACCTCTCCGGCGTGGACCGCTTCACCCAGCTCTCCGAGGTCATGTCCAAGGACCTGCTCCTCCTGGACGCGGACATCGACCCGCGCGAGGCCTTCCACACCCTCGACGCCGCCAACCGCCGCTACGCCCCCGCCGTCGACGCGGAGGGCAGGCTGGCCGGCATCCTGACCCGCAAGGGCGCCCTGCGCGCGACCCTCTACAGCCCGGCCGTCGACGCGAACGGCCGGCTGCGCATCGCCGCCGCCGTCGGCATCAACGGCGACGTGGCGGGCAAGGCCAAGCTGCTCCTCGACGCGGGCGTCGACACGCTCGTCATCGACACCGCGCACGGCCACCAGGAGTCGATGATCTCCGCCATCCGGACCGTCCGGGCGCTCGACCCGCAGGTCCCGATCGTCGCGGGCAACATCGTCGCCGCCGAGGGCGTCAAGGACCTCATCGAGGCGGGCGCGGACATCATCAAGGTCGGCGTCGGCCCCGGCGCCATGTGCACCACCCGCATGATGACCGGCGTCGGCCGCCCGCAGTTCTCGGCCGTCCTGGAGTGCGCCGCCGAGGCGAAGAAGTACGGCAAGCACGTCTGGGCCGACGGTGGCGTCCGGCACCCGCGCGACGTCGCCATGGCGCTCGCCGCCGGCGCCTCCAACGTGATGATCGGCTCCTGGTTCGCCGGCACGTACGAGTCGCCGGGCGACCTCCACCAGGACGCCAAGGGGCGCTTCTACAAGGAGTCCTTCGGCATGGCCTCGGCCCGCGCCGTCAAGAACCGCACCTCCGACGAGTCCTCCTACGACCGCGCCCGCAAGGCGCTGTTCGAGGAGGGCATCTCCACCTCCCGCATGTTCCTCGACCCGCAGCGTCCGGGCGTCGAGGACCTGATCGACTCGATCATCGCGGGCGTCCGCTCCTCCTGCACCTACGCCGGTGCCGGCTCGCTCGCCGAGTTCGAGGAGAAGGCCGTGGTCGGCATCCAGTCCGCCGCCGGCTACGCCGAGGGCAAGCCGCTGCACGCCAGTTGGAGCTAGCCCCTCCGCACGCACGAAGCACGCACGACGGCCGTGGGGCCCCCGGCGGACCCCGCCCCGGGGGCCCCCGCCGGCCCCGACGGGGCCGGCCCCGCGCGGACGGGGGTCAGACCCACCCCCGCCGCGGGCGGCCCCCCGCGCGGCCCGCCCCCGC